>NZ_MXQF01000015.1 GCF_002165575.1 Pseudoalteromonas sp. A601 | reverse complement strand
CACTCGGGCATCGAGTTTGCTATTTAAAGCAAGTGGATAAAACTAATATGGAGCGGCACACGAGGCTCGAACTCGTGACCTCGACCTTGGCAAGGTCGCGCTCTACCAACTGAGCTAGTGCCGCATCATATTAATTCTAATTTTTCACATAAACTAATTTATGTAACATTGTTTTTATAAATTACACTTGGCGATGTAATTAAACCACAAAGTGGTGCCCGAGGCCGGACTTGAACCGGCACGACTTGTTAGTCGAGGGATTTTAAATCCCTTGTGTCTACCAATTCCACCACTCGGGCATCGAGTTTGCTATTTAAAGCATGTGGAGTGTTGAATGGAGGCGGAACCCGGAGTCGAACCGAGGTGGACGGATTTGCAATCCGCTGCATGGCCACTCTGCCATTCCGCCCCAATACCGGGGTTAGCCTTTAAGATAAACTGGAGCGGCACACGAGGCTCGAACTCGTGACCTCGACCTTGGCAAGGTCGCGCTCTACCAACTGAGCTAGTGCCGCTTTCTTTATCTAAGGGGCTATGCCCTCTCAACACGGACGCATTCTACAGAGATTATTAAACGCGTCAATACAAAAAATGCTAGTTTTGAACTGTTTGATTATTTTTTATCTAAAACGGTGCGTTATTAGACGTTTACAATCAATTTTTAGTCAATTCACTCCACGCAGCTACTAAATATTGCAACATTGAACTCAATGTTAAGAAGGTTGCAATGTACAATAAGCCATAGCTTAAGTACATCATCCATGTATCGTACTGCCAGATCAGGCCTATTATGGCTAACATTTGTGCAGCTGTTTTGATCTTGCCCATATTAGATACAGCCACATTGCCTCTTTTGCCCTGCTCAGCCATCCATTCGCGTAAAGCCGATATAACTATCTCGCGACTGATAATGATTAGCGCTGGAATGGTCATATACATAGATTGATAATAACTAGATAGTGCAACAAGTGCGGCGCACACCATTACTTTATCTGCTACAGGATCTAAAAATGCACCAAAGGGAGTTGATTGCTCAAGCTTACGCGCTAAATAGCCATCAAGAATATCGGTTATTGATGCAAGCCAAAAAATAAATGCGGCAGCAAAAAACGCCCATGAATAAGGTAAATAAAATATCACCAAAAAAATGGGGATAAGAAAAAGTCTAAAGGTTGTGAGTGTGTTTGGAATATTCCACATAACTACTTGGAGATGTCTTTTTTTCTATATTCGCACGAAGGGCTAGCCCTTGTCATGCAAATGATTAAATATCTTCTCAGCCATGTCAGGGCTGATCCCAGGAACTTGCTTTAATTGGTCTATATTAGCAGCTTTTACACCCTGCATGCCCCCTAAAAATTTTAATAAAGTTTGGCGTCGTACAGATCCCACACCACTTATCTCTTCTAACAAAGATTGTGTGCGTTGTTTTTGACGTTTATTTCGGTGCCCTGCAATTGCAAAACGGTGTGATTCATCACGAATATGTTGGATTAAGTGTAAGGCCGGTGCATCAGAATCCATAGGAATCGTTTTGCGGCCACCGTCAATGAGTAATGTTTCTAAGCCAGGTTTACGACTCGTCCCTTTAGCAACACCAACTAACAGCGGCATTTTAACATGTGGCCAAGTTTCAAAGTATTGCTCAGCTCGAGAAAGCTGCCCTTTACCACCATCTATAAAGATAACATCAGGAATTTTATCTTCATCTACAAGCTTGTTGTAACGCTTATTTAAAGCAAACTCCATCGCGGCATAGTCATCGCCCCCTGTGATACCTGTAACATTAAAGCGACGATACTCTTTGTTATTTGGCCCTTGGGAGTCAAATACAACACAACTTGCCACTGTATTTTCACCCATTGTATGGCTGATATCAAAACATTCCATTCGATTAATATCATCTAGCCCTAAAGTTGCTTTAAGCTGCGCATAACGTTTATTGATGGAGTCGATGGTACTTTGTTTAACACTTATACTATTTAATGCATTTTTATTCGCAAGCTGTAAGTACTGACCGCGCTCGCCTCTGGTAACCGTTTTTAAGTTAACTTTGCGCTCACTTATTTGGCTCATTGCTTCACTTAGTACAGGCGCTTCTTCAAGCGCGAAAGGTAAAATAACTTCTTTTGCAATTCGCCCCGTGGCCCCTGGCGCTAAATAGTACTGCCCTAAAAATGAAGTTAAAATTTCTTCTTGTGTTGAATCTTTAGGTACCTTTGGAAAGTACGTTTTACTGCCCAATACTTTATGATCGCGTATCATTAATAAATGAATACCGTTAAGTCCATTCAAATGAGCAAATCCTACCACATCCATCTCGGCGTAATTACCTGAGATAGATTGCTGTTCTTGCATCTTACGCAGTAACATTATTTGGTCGCGTATCTTCGCAGCAAGCTCAAAATGTAAAGCTTTACTAGCAGCTTCCATTTTACTTATAAGATCCGCGATGACTTCGTGAGACTTACCCGTTAAAAATTTACGAACATAATCGACTTGTTGAGTATATTCTTCATCACTTACTTTATTAACGCATGGCGCTGAACAACGCTTTAATTGGTATTGTAAGCATGGACGGCTACGTGCGCGATAGTAAGCATCTTCACATTGACGAACAGGAAAAATCTTTTGCATTAATCGCAAGCTTTCTGACACGGCACCTGCACTAGGAAAAGGGCCAAAGTATTCACCTTTGACCTTTCGGCTACCACGATGAAACGCAAGTCGGGGATGCTTATGAGAAGTTAATAAGATATAGGGATAAGATTTATCGTCACGCAGTAATATGTTGTAGCGCGGTTGGTATTTTTTTATTAAGTTGTTTTCAAGTAACAGCGCTTCGGTTTCAGTATTCGTTAAAGTAATATCGATACCACAAATATTACTAACTAATACACGTGTTTTACTGTCTGTTACATTGCTACGAAAATAGCTACTAACACGCTTTTTAAGGTTTTTTGCCTTACCAACGTAGATAACTTTCTCTTCACTATCAAGCATTCTGTATACACCAGGTTCACTTGATAGTGTTTTTAGAAAGTGGGCATGATCAAATTCGGCCATAAAACAGATTTAGTGCGAACTGTCTATGTCGATCATTTTATGGCGAATAGCCAAGTGTGTGAGCTCAACGTCACCACTTACATTAAGCTTTTCAAACATGCGATAACGGTAGCTATTCACTGTTTTAGAACTTAAATTAAGGCGCTCAGCAATATCCTGCACTTTTTCACCTTTGGTGATCATTAACATGATTTGTAGTTCACGCTCAGATAAACTCTGGAACGGGTTTTCATCTGTGCGCCCAGTTACTTGAGCAAGTGCAATTTGCTGGGCAATTTCGGGGGCAATATAACGCTGGCCTGCATTAACTGCGCGAATAGCATTTACCATTTCGTCAGAGCCAGCCCCTTTAGTTAGGTAACCATGTGCACCAATTTGCATTACTTTACTCGGGAATGGATCTTCGCAATGTACTGTTAGCACAATAATTTTAACATCAGGGCAATAGCGGCAAATCTTCTTTGTCGCCTCAAGACCACCAATACCTGGCATGTTCATGTCCATTAAAACAATATCAGGTGAATGCTGGCGGCAAAATTGCACGGCCTCCTCACCTGTTTTTGCTTCACCAACCACTTTGAATCCACGAATATCATCTAATATACGTCTGATCCCTGTGCGTACAAGCTCATGGTCATCAACTAAAAGTACATTAATCAATGGAACACCCTCATATAACCTAACAGCATGTCATTACGACAATTTAATGCGCCACATTAACACATAAAAGATGAAACGATAACTGTATTATCGTTTCACAATGCGAATTTAAGATGACGCTTTTTCACTAAAACGATCAACCCATAAAGCAATTACACCATCACCTGTTACATTACAAGCAGTGCCAAAGCTATCTTGTGCTAAGTAAAGTGCGATCATTAGCGCAACAGCACCTTCATTAAAGCCAAGCATAGTCGTTAATAAACCCAGCGCTGACATTACCGCGCCACCAGGGGCACCCGGTGCTGCAATCATCACGACACCTAACATCATAATAAATGGCAACATACCAAATAAAGATGGCACCTCCATACTCGGTGATAAAAACATCACCGCCATTGCACACGTTACAATCGTGATGGTTGAGCCCGATAAGTGAATGGTTGCACACAGTGGAACTGTAAAGTTAGCAACATCGTCTTTTACATCATTTGCTTTACTTGCACGCAATGACACAGGAATAGTCGCTGCACTAGACATAGTACCTAACGCTGTAAAATAAGCAGGAAGCATATTTTTGATTAATTCAACAGGGTTTCGCTTTAATAAGATACCACTACCAATATACAGAATGCTTAACCACAGCCAATGCATGACTAAAGCAGCAACAAGTACCACGCCAAAAGTTTGTAATGTATCAACAACAGTACCTGCCACTGTCATTTCTGCGAATACACCGGCAATATAAAATGGCAACGCCGGGATGATTACTTTTGCTAGTAAACCATCAATAACATCACGCCCCTGATCAGACACCTTTTTCAGCGTTTCTAGTTCCAGTTGGCTCATACCAATACCAAAAACAAACGCTGTCGCAAGGGCCGTCATTACACCCATTAGAGGAGGGGTTTCTAAATCAATAAAACTGGCGACTTCTGTTGCAACTTCAGCTTCAAAGCTCAGGCCACCATCAAACAGAGGTATAATAGCACTCACAACTAATACTGCTAACGTGCCTGCTATGACAGTCGAGCCATAAGCAAATCCAACCGTTTTGCCCAGTAAATGTCCAGACCCTTTTGGCAGCCCAGCAATACCAGAGGCGATGAAGAATAGAATAATTAATGGGATAGTAAATGAAATCAATTGTCCTATGATTTCTTTAACAGTATAAAGAAGTTCAACACCTGTTAGTGGAACATATAAACCCACTAAAATACCGCCGAGTATACCGGCTATTAATTTTATTATTAACGTCATTATAGTCACTTCATAAATTCTAATATTGAAGTTTTAACATGTTTTTAAATACATGTGTCATAAAACAGCTTAAAAACTGTTTGTTTGCACAAAATATCTTCAGTCCACAATTTCAATAGGTAAAAAGTTACTTAAAATAATCATAAATAAATCTATGTACCTAATAATGATAGGTGCTTTATTTTTTTGTAACGTAAGGCCAAAGACAAACAATGCGCAAGCTCAATACTTGGCAGTGATTGGCTGATCTCAAATACCAACGCACGATTGCCTTGATAGACAAAGGTATCGCCATACAACTCTTTAAATGTGTCGATCAGTTTGGTTTTACAGTTAAAGTAAATACAAAATTGCTGCGGTGATTTTTCTTTATAATCAAATCGAATTGCAGAACCACTTTTAGAGATATAACTCGGCTCACCCCATTTGAGTTTTTCTTCAAGCTCGTTGATGCCATCCTCACTGGCAACCTTAAAAATTAAACTTCTTACCTCATTTAATACAACAGCAACGTCTGCAGGGTAAGTGGCGAACTTTTTTCTTACCTGGTCATTCATATAGCATTCCTAAACTATAATAGATTTTTTCTTCGGCTCAAGTATAAGTACTTTTTCGAGATCATTGCTTTGCTTGTGCTTGAGTAATTTAGCGTTAGTTAAAATAGTTCAACATCTATGTAATCTATTTAATAACACTCAGTCCCACAGCAGAATTAAGAATAGCTCACTGTAAATTCTTAACCTACTTAAAGCTTAGCAAAATATGATCATGGCTGCTTATTATCATCCAATATCTTTATTAAACGCTTTAACTCTCGAAGCACCAGCGTAGGTTCATCATTTTGAATAAAATGACTACTTTTTACTGTTAATACACTGCGCCCTTGAGGAAATTCAGCAGCCCAACTCTGCCACATCTCCCCCCACATTGTTCTACCCTTATCGGTAAAAAACAAATTACTTGGCTCAGCTACTTTACACACAGATGCGATAACAGTCACGGGCATATCTTTAATCTTCGGATAATCAGGTAAGGGGCGTTTACTCCAAAAGTCTAAATATTGATTCGACATTCCATTTGCCATATCACTTAGTTTTATTTGCGCTATTTCTTTATTGCCCTGCTCTAGGTTTATGGCACGCAGTATATCAATATCGTGCTCAGAAGAGGGATCGAGCATGAGTAATGCATTTAATTGTTGTGAATATTTTGCAGCAAAATCTCGCGCGACACTGCCGCCATAAGAATGCGCAACAAGTATTACTGGTTTTGAAATACCCAGCGCCAAGAAGAACTCACTCAAGTGATCAGCATAATCCATTGAAGTGAAATGCCGTTTAATTGCGGTTGAGTTACCATTGCCGACACGCGAGTATCGAATAACCTTAGTTTGCTCAGCTATGGAACTAAAAACCGAGTTCCAATCATCCAGACCAGCACTACCGCCCGCCTCTAGAACCACAATTTGTTTACCAGCACCTGCAACTTCATATTCCAAGTCAAAGCCATCTACCTTTACAAATGCGGCTTTAGCATTTGCAGAAAGCAATAAAAATAGAGTGAATACCAAGAAGCTATTAGTATTAACGCCTAGAGATCTTAACTGCATTGTATTTCCCTTTACATTTAGCTTAGTTTTGACTGTTGGAGCTAAAATGCTCACTGAGCATTAGCCTGATTTCAAGCTCGCTTCGCTTGATTTCTTTAGTTATCGATTGTCGGTTCATTTCCATAAACAGCCACAGCTTTATTTTTTACAAAAAAGCCCAAGCAGTTGCTTGGGCTCATTGTGAAATTTTCACTTAAAACAATTAATTACTTTTGCAACTTAATACCATCAAAGTGCATTTGTAAGTCTGTGATTTTTGTTTGCTTCGGTAAATCTGAAAATGGCTTATCGGCAAATTTACTGCCCCGTAACTGCACATTTAGGCGTGCTGCTTGTGGGTTTAGCATGGTTTGTTTGTAGTAGTCTTTAATATCCGCAAGGGTTACTTTTTCGACTTCTGCGATTAACTTTTCTTTTGAGTCAAAATCAAAGTTTTCACGATACCAGTCACCAATGAGTGGACCCATTTCATCACTTAAGTTTTTAGGTTGCTCCTTAAGTGAAACAAGCGTGGCATTTTTAAGCTGAGCAAATGTTTCTTCGCTCATGTTATCAAGCTCAACTGCGTATTGCTTTTTAAACTGATCAAAACGCGCTTGCATGTCTTTAGGGCCTTTCACTGGTGTTTGAATAAACAGGCCTATGGCTGAATAGTCTTCAATTGGGCGGGCCAGTGCACCTACCGCATAAGCAAACTGCTCTTCTGTTCGCATTTTATCAAACGCGATAGTTCTAAAGTGATCTTGCAGTACTTGAGCTTGTGCTTTTTGTTTATAACCAGCCACAGGGTGCACGGTCATATCGATAATCGCCACATCTGCCACATCGATGTCTTTTTGCAAGACGATAGTTTCACCAGCTTGTGGTAACCATGCTTTACTACGTGCAAACGTGGTCGATTGGTGGTTCTTTGGTAATACATCGCTCAGCTCTGTCGCTATCGCCTCAACATCTTGCTGATTGTAATTACCGAAGGTAAACACACGCAGCTCGTTATTGCTGAAGGTATGCAGCTTAAGTTGCTCAAAATCAGCAAGCGTAATTGATTGGGCGGTTTTAATTAATTCGTCCGTATCAAAGCTACCCGTTCTGATCAGCTTTGAGTATTCGTCAAACGCTTGATAGAAAGGAAATTGCTTTTGTTTATTGAGTAAGCCACGTTGGAAGCGATCTAGCGCTTGCGCTAACCCTTGCTCCGTCGTTTGAACATTAATTGATTCAAGCGCTTGCGCTAACAATACATCTTGCTTATCTGTAAAGCCACTTAATGACAGGATTAAGCCATTATTCGCTTCAAGCCCAACACTCATGCCCGCTACAGCTGCTTCTGTGCTCAGTTTACTTTGCTGTAAGTTGTATAAATCAGCCCATACTGAATAAAGTACTTTTGCTTTGATGTCGGTTAATGCATCAGGCGTATTTAAATAAACCTCAACTAAACCTTTTGGTTGCTCAGCAAAGTTTTGACTTGCTTGTCGCCATACTTTAACGCCGCTTTTATCATAAACTAATTGTGGGTGTTTTTGCTGCGCAAATTCAGTAGTTTTAATAGCAAAGCTTTCTGGTAATAAACGGTTTACCGTAGGCAGTGCGAGGTCAAACTCACTTGCCTTACTCCAGCTTGCGACTTCGGCTTCACTGATATCTTCAATGCGGTATTTACCATCATAAAAATGCAGTTGTGAATCTGTTTCTTCTTGTTTAGACGTATACCAAATACGTAATGTGTCAGCATTTAGCTGCTCTAGTACGCGGTTGATCGCAGCGGCATCGAATTTTGCATAATGGTATGGCGCATTAATAGCATGATTGATTGGGTACTCTTGCATACTACCTGCAAGGTTACTTACATAGCCAAACTCATCGCCTTTTTCTAAGAACTGAAATTGATTATTTAACGATGTACGGATTTCATTAAAGTATTTGCTATCAACCCCTTCTTTTTTGATTAAGTCAATGTACTGCATAATCGTCGCCACAATTGTTTCGCGATTTTTCATACCTTCGTCTGTTAATTGCACATCAACTGTAAGCGCACCATAGTTCCCGTAGTGAGTCGGAGTTGCACTTGCTGAAAGTTGCGACACCCAACCTTTATCACGCAGGATTTGTGCTGGACTACCCTGCATTTCATTACTTAGTAAGTAGGCTACAAAGCGGTTTGGTTTAACAGCAAATTCATCACTATTATCAGTAATAGTAAAATCGAGTTGTAACTGTTTTACATCTTCATTTGGCGCATAATGAACACGCTTGCCGCCTACATGTTCAAAGTCTAATTTTTTAGTTACCGTTGGCTTTTCAATTTTTTTATCTTCAATATCAGCAAAGTACTTTTGTGCTTTAGCCTCCATATCACTCAACGGTAAATTTGAGATCATCGCTACTTTCATAATATTTGATGAGTAGTATTTATTATAAAAATCAACAGTTTCTTTATGTAGTGAACTGCCCTCTTTATCGCCTAGTGTTTCAAGGTTACCAATTAAAAAGCGGTTAGCTGGGTGATCGCCCATCATTTTACGGGCAAGTTTAAACTGACCAAAAAAGTCCATTTCACGGCGCATTGACCACTCTGCATTCACTGCATTTTTTTCTTTATCAGTATATTCAGGGTAAAGTTTAGGTGATTTGAAAAAATCAGCAAAGCGATCAAGTGCTTCATCATAGGCGTCATTATTTACTTTGAACATGTAATTTGTGATATCTAACCATGTGTAAGCGTTATGTGCGCCACCATTTTTGGTCATGAAATCAGAATACCCTTTAGTGTCAGGGTAACGCTCAGTACCTAAAAACAACATATGCTCTAAATAATGCGCCATGCCTTGTTGGCTCATCGGATCATGCAGCAAACCAACACCTACACTGAGTGCTGCGGCAGATTTTTCAGCGCTTGGGTCTGATACTAAAATAACTTCGATTTCATTAGCTAATTTTAGGGTTTTATATTCACGGTTATCATTTGGGCTTATAACTAAAGTATCTGATAATAATGAGGTTTGTTGTTGGACTAGCGAAGTAGTTGTGCCACAACCCGTTAATACTGCAAGCGCAATTGCACTTAGGGTGATAATCTTTTTCATGCTCTGAGGTAATCCATCATATTATTTTATAATTCAAATCATCGGTAAATATCAAAATGCTTGCAATGATTTTCCTATATACTTTGTAACACATTGTAAATTGCAAAAACAAACTGGTAGTTTATAGGCACCTTGGAGACAACCCCCTCACAAACGAATAAAGGATACTAAAATGGAAAAATATTTATTGTTAGCCATGTTTGTTCAAGTCTTACTTACTTTTACCGTCATGGTTATAATGGGTCGCCGCCGCTTTGCAGCTGCAAAAAGTAAAGCGATTACTATGAGTGACTTCGCCACGATGAAATTAGACAACGCGGGCGATACCGTGCGCGTAGCCGATAGAAACTTTGTTAACCAGTTTGAAGTTCCAGTGTTATTTTTTGCAGCGAGCCTCGCGGCGATGCAAATGAATGCGGTAGGTTACTTATTTACTGTTATTGCGTGGAGTTTTGTCGCTTCGCGTATAATTCACACCGTTATTCACATTGGGGCTAATAACCTAAAACCACGCTACTACAGCTTTTTAGTAGGCTGCTTATTTGTATTAGTGATGTGGGTATTGGTAATACTGCGTGTATTTGGGATTTAAACATATCTGGATCGCTATCAATTAATAGCGATCCTAAATACTTATAGCTTACGACGGCGCTTCATGGCCAATAGTATTACAGGTAAGGCAAACCAGCCCATACTACCACTTGAATCAATATCAATAGGTTCTGATGTAGTATCTTCATCTATTAGAGTATTTTCGGTTGGTGATAAATTTACAGAAGAATTAGGGTCATCATCGAGCACAACCGCACTATTAATAGAGACTAAATTAGCAGATGTTATTACTGTATCTGCATTAGCACATTGTTCTGTGGTAATGTTAACAACAGGTGTAGTGCCAAATTTAGTATCACAATGAACTAACTCGGCAATCGCATTTAATACCTCATAACTATCTTCTGTTATTTGCCCAAATACAGTAAAACCCCCATTTTGCACGTCTAAGTTGGCACTATTGTCTTTTAGATTAAAAAACCATTGGCTCGTCGCACTGTTTGCATCAGTACCGAGCTTGGCCATCGCAATCGTGCCTTTTACATTAGATAACACGGGCTCATTGATTACAGCGGGCTGTGCCTCTATCGCTTCAAAACTCTCGGTAAAAGTAAAGCCTCCCCCTTGGATCACAAAGTCATCCACGGAGCGATGAATAACGGTCTCATTATATGAATCGTTCACGACGTAGTTTAAAAAGTTCTCAACTGTTTTAGGTGTTTGTTGGTCAAATAAATTGATGGTAATTGTGCCCAGCGAAGTATGCATTTCTACAACGCTAGCATGAGTATTAAAAGATAAAGCGGCGAGCACACTACTCAATAATAGTTTTTTCATTAACTTTCTTTCCACGGTTATGTTGTTGTTATGTGAATTTAATGAAAAGAATAAATGACTTGGTTGATAATTACGATAGCTGCAACGTGCTTTACACAAAACACACCATAATGATTACAATTCGATTACAACCACTTACATTCAGCGCTTATTCGCTGACGTTATAGAAGTACATTATTTAAAACTAAACGATCTCAATTAGGGATTTGTATTTTGTTACCATGACTTCGACAATAAAAAACACACAATAGGATTAACCGTCATGGCACATATCAATGAACACATTTGCGATTTTGGCTTGCATCAAGGCCAATCGTATACCCAACTCCCAGCGAGCTTCTTAAATTGGATGGTGGGTAGTAATCATGAAAAATCGGCACTAGCAGAACAAGAGTTACAACGCAGGCAACTTGCTGCAACGGGTCAATTACCTCAGCAAAATGACATGAAAATAGAATAATTACGTTATTTTGCAATAAAACTAGTTTAAACTATGCGCTTAATAAATAGCACAGTACTGACAACACGGGTCACATTATGCGCATACTATTTTTAATTTTCATTTTACTAAGCATCAGTGCATGTAGTAACAACCAGCCTCCTGCTGATACCCTTTCTAACAACCGGGTTCAGTATCTAACCGTTTTACATACCAATGATAATCATGGTCGCTTTTGGCATAATGAAAAAGGCGAATACGGTATGGCTGCACGTAAAACCTTAATCGACCAACTTCGTTCTGAAGCAACAGCACAAGGTCACGCAGTACTTCTATTATCAGGTGGTGATATAAACACCGGTATACCTGAATCTGACTTACAATTTGCTGAACCTGATTTCAAAGGGATGTCGTTAATTGGATACGATGCAATGGCATTAGGTAACCATGAATTTGATAATCCATTAACTGTTTTAAATAAACAGCAGAAATGGGCTAATTTCCCGCTTCTATCCGCTAATATTTTTGATAAAAAAACCGGTGAAAATGCGTTTCAAGAATACAAGATTTTCGACAAGCAAGGTTTAAAAATTGCTGTTATTGGTTTAACAACCACAGATACAGCAAAGATTGGTAACCCCCAGTATATTGGTGGGTTAGAGTTTAAAGAACCTATAGCAGTCACCAATGCATTAGTTACAAAAATAAAAAAGCAATACCAACCAGATATTGTCATTGCAGTAACCCATATGGGTCACTATGTTGATGCGTCATTCGGTATTAATGCTCCAGGCGATGTTACCCTTGCTCGCTCACTACCTAAAAACACGCTGGATATGATCATTGGTGGCCACTCTCAAGAACCAATCTGTATGGCTGGCAACAATAAAAATGATGATGACTTCAAGCCGGGTAAAGCATGTAAACCTGATCAACAAAATGGCACTTGGATCATGCAAGCCCATGAATGGGGAAAATACGTAGGTAAGGCAGAATTTAAACTAGAAAACGGCGAGTTAACTTTACTTGACTACACTTTATTACCCGTCAATCTATACATTGACGCACCACAAGCTGACGGTACAACCAAGCCTGTATTAGCAAATGAGTATATTGCTCCAAACCCTGAACTAAAGGCCTTTTTAGCTGAATATCAAGCAAAAGGAGCTAAACAAATTGAGGGGAAAATCGGGTTTGTGGATACCAAACTCGAAGGAGACCGTAATAAAGTTCGCTATCAACAAACAAACCTAGCTCGTGTGATCATTCAGGCGCAGATGGACAGCGTTGGCGCTGATTTTGGTATTATCAGTGGCGGCGGAGTACGTGATAGCATCGCGGCAGGTGAAGTCAGCTACAAAGATATTTTAAAAGTACATCCTTTTAAAAACCGTATTACGTATATGGATTGGCAAGGACAAGAGCTTTGGGATTATCTAGAGGTTGTAACAAGTTTTCCGCCTGATGCAGGAGCCTATTTACAATACCACAAACTGAGCTTTGAACGTGACGATAATAAGCTGATCAGTGTATCAATTAACAACGAGCCATTTAATATGAACCGAACCTACCGCATGAGTATCAATAGTTATAATGCATCTGGCGGTGATGGCTACCCAGCCCTGATTAAGCGTCAAGGTTATGTCAGTACCGAAGATACGGATGCACAAGCGCTTAAGCGTTTCTTTGAAGAAAACAGCCCTGTAAAGGCTGCTGAATTTGCACCAAAATAGGTTACACATGCATTGAGGTGATAAATCACCTCAATGCTCAACTTTATTTACCAACCACCTCAATATCATCGCTACTTATCTGGCTTAAACCATAACTATGTAAACGAGACCGTGACCCCTCACCATGTGCTTTTGGTGGGTAGTACACTCCTTTTGATTCTGGGTGCGCTATCAAAACTTCGTCAAGTGCAGCTCTGATCTCACTCAGCGTTTTCTCAAGGCTGTTAGTAAAATTAGGCCGCTTGCGTATAGTGTGCCCGAGCTCTGTAAGTCGGTAGAAATATTTATTCGCTATCTCTAATAGTTCTTCTGGTACGTCTTTATTCTGATTCAACAGCACATCAGGGTTATCGATACAAAAATCTATCAGCGCTAAATAAAAGCAAAGTGGTTTATTGGCTAATACAACACTTACTTCCGGATTTTTGCTGTTAACAACCGTCTTGGTATTTAAATTTATGATCAGTTTTAATGGTTCAGGGTCTTTTAATATGGCAGCATCTTTACGCTTTGAATTTTCACCAGATTTCGAGTTGTTTATTTGTTTAGCCCAACATCCAAACCCAATAGCTACCCCTGCTAAAATTATTAGTATAAACACATCATTGCGCTGCCAAAAACGTTGTTCTACGTGGAATTTTACAACAATATTTTCGTCGCTGGTGAGCAAGTGCCTTTCTATATGCTCATACTGAGTCAAATCATTATGTAAAAAAAGCACATCACCAATTGCTACAAGCCGCATATTACTTCTAGGTGCGATCGCGTTATTTATACTTTCGATATAATCTTTTACTGCCGCATCATTACCTGAATGCTTTAAAAAAGTATTAGATAAATCAAGCCTTGGTAGATCCAAAGCTATTCGGGTTTTGATTTGTGAAACTAAATGGTTACTTACGTTTTTTTGCTTTACATAAGTAGCAGTTTTAAAAATAACTAAGGAAGCTATAAAGATCAATAAAACAGTTACCTGTATCATTCGCTTACTCATCTTCAGCTCCTAAAAATACAATTTTAGAGTCACTGCACCGCCAATAAGCTTGAACATCATTAAAGTAAATTGATGTTTGCGATTTTGATAAATCGAGTAAACGCGTTTGAATTGCACAGAGTAAATCAGTATTGTCATGATCCATTTTTAAATACCAACGTGTTCCAACAATGTTATTACTAATTGGCGTTATATAGTTTTTCGAGAAGTGATGTTGATCATCGTTTTTCCAGAACGATGCAATAATATCCACCTGCCCATTAGCGAGTAACTCTCTTAATTCGCTATGGGAGCTTGCATATGTGATCTTCAAATTTGCTAAGTTTATATCTAAGTCTTTAAATTTTTGTTTAGGTAATATATGCCCTGACCGGCTCGTAGGATAATCTAACAAGCCAATTCTTTTATCTAAAAAGTATTCTTTAGTTATTTTTGGCTTCTCTTTAGCTGATATAAAAAATGCGGTGTAGCTGGGAAACCCAACAATGGGTTGGTAATTATAAGTTGATTCAGCTTTAAAAGCCGACATGATGTTATCTTTTGCTAAGATCAGATCAGCAATACCTTTTCCAATAAACTCTATGCTATCAGCGGTTCTGTATCCCCAAAACCCCACGACTTCGCCATACTGCTTTGCTACCACAATATCTTTACATAGGCTGTCTATTAAAGCATTTGCAACCTTCTTAGAGCTAGCATAAATAATCAACTGCTCGGCATTTTTATTCGCATTAGTGCTACATCGACTCGATGTGTCAATTATAGGCTTCAGTTCAACCAACTCTTCAGTAAAATGAGCTCTACTCAATGACCACAACAACACAAAAAACAGTAGTAAAACTGTAACAAATGTTGATTCTGATAAGGCTAGCTGTTTAATTTTCAAATCTTCAACAATTAAAAATAGAACACACCTCTATTTGAACAAGATTAATTACTTATTACAATAGGTAATTTTACCTGATAACATTAAGCATTTGATATTTATGCATTTTAAACAAGTAAACATGAATATTATTGAGTCCTTTCTATTTCTTTACAAAATCAGCACAATTAGCAGCTAAGAATATTGCGCTAAGCAGTGAATTTATTTTTAGGAAAATATTAATGTTCAGTAAACTAATTATCGGACTAAGTTATCTCTTTGCCATTTCCACTCTTTTTACAGCACAAAGTGCCCTAGCTTGGGGCCAAAATGGCCATAGAATTGTCGGTCAAATTGCCGATAACCATATAACTATGCAAACCAGAGAATCACTTGCTGAGCTCTTAGAAGATGAAAGCCTTGCGCAAATATCAACATGGGCTGATGAGATGCGCTCAAATCCAGAACCTTTTTGGCAAAAAAAATCTTCACGCTGGCATTATATTAATGCACCTACCGGTTCTTCATCTTTTACTCACGATCATTCCCACAAGTTAAATAAAGATAATGTTAAAAATATTTTAGATGGTATGTACTTCGCTATAGAGACTTTAAAAGACGAGAAAAGTTCGCTTGATGCTAAACGTTTTAGTCTACGTTTTTTGGTACACCTAGTAGGAGACAGTCATCAACCTTTTCATGCTGGTCGTGCAGCTGACAGAGGTGGAAACCGAATTAAAGTAACTTTCTTTGGTGAAGAAACTAATTTGCACTCTTTATGGGATACAAAATTAGTCGAAAATGAAAATTTGTCATTTACAGAATTTGCTCAGTTTATTGATACAAACAATGCAGAAATAATTGCAGATTACCTTTCCAGCAACCCAGAACAATGGCTAACAGAGTCCCATAATTTAGCGACTAAATTATACAACATGGATTCTGATGAAATCAGCTATAGCTATATTTATAACAACACACCAATAATAAAAACTCGCTTACAGCAAGCAGGTATAAGACTCGCAGGATTATTGAATAGTTTATTTGATAATTCAGCAAAACCGTTAGAAAAGGCACTTAAGATGCCAACTAACATTAAGTAACGATAATCCTTAAATAACCTATACACGGGAATCAACAAAATGAACAAGCTTCGTCTTTCGAAATTAACTGGAGCAGTAATATTAGCTTTAGGTGTTTCAACGAGTGCTATGGCAGCAGATACTTCATCAGCCATGCGTGGTAAAATTACCACTCCTTCTGGTAGTGCTGCAGCCAACGTTAAAATTAAAGTTATCCACCAACCTACAGGTACTGTAAGCGAGTTAACAACTAATGAAAGTGGTACTTTCATTGCCAACGGTCTTCGTGTAGGTGGTCCTTACACTGTAGTAGTTGACTCTGAAACTTACAACGATACAACTTTGGATAACATTTATCTTGAGCTAGGCGACACTTACCGCTTATCTTCTCAGCTTGCACCTTTGAACATGGAAAAGATCGAAGTATCTGGCTTTAAAATAGTACAACAGTCAGGTGGCTCAAGTAGTGTTTTTGGTGAAGACACCATTAGCAATATGCCAAGTTTTAACCGCGATATTAAGGATATTGCACGTTTAAACCCATTAGCGAGCATTAATGGTAGCGGCGAATTAACATTTGCTGGTAGCAACCCGCGTTCGAACAGTTTAACGGTTGATGGCATTGGTCAAAATGATGATTTTGGTCTTAACTATGGTGGCTACCCTACAGCCCAACCACCTGTAGCTCTTGACGCGATTGAGCAAATTTCAGTTGATGTTTCACCGTTTTCAGCATCTAAAGGTAACTTTGGTGGTGGTACAATTAATGCCGTGACAAAGTCTGGTACTAATGAGTTTAAGTTCTCAGGCTTTTATGAAATTTCAACGCCCGATATCGCTGGTGACGTAGATAAAATCACAGAGATCTACGCTGATGGTCGCCCTGCTCTTGATGAAGATGGCCATAAAACTTACAGTGTATCGCAAGTTGAACCTATTCAATCTGAAGAACGTTTTGGCTTTAATGTTGGCGGCCCGTTAATTGAAGACAAACTTTTTTACTTTGTTAACTACAATAGCTGGAAGAGTGAACTTGATTTAGATTATGGCTTTCAGGGCTCAGGTGCTACTAACGAGTACAATGTTTCGCAAGAGCAATACAATGCCTTTTTAGCAACGCTTGACTCAGTTTATGGCATGCAAGACTCGCTAGGTGGTGACTCTGAAGACACCAATGAAACGTTACTTGTAAAGCTTAGCTGGAATGTAAATGACGATCATCGTTTAGACTTCACTTACCAGTGGCAAGACGACCAAGATGAGCGTAACTTTGGTACTGGTGGCGATACAGTTTCAATGGCCTCGAACCGTTACACCTACGCAACCAAATTCAATAACTTTTCTACTAAGTTATATTCAGACTGGAATGAGAACTTTTCAAGTGAAATTGGTATTGCCTATAAAGACGTTACATCAAATAGCCTAACTAACTCTTCTATTGGTAGTGTAAAAGTTGAAGAATACTTCAAGGGTCCAGCTTATCAATTTGGTACTGACCAATATCGCCATGCAAATAAATCATCAACTGAAAACTTAACATTGACCTTTGACGGTACTTACTTATTAGATGAGCACGAGCTTGAGTTTGGTGTTAAGTATGAGTCATTAAATCTCTATAACTTATTTGCAGCTAACTCACTCGGTTCATGGGAATTTGATAGCTTAGAAGGGTTTGCAAATCGTGAAGTGGGTAATTACGATGGTGACTACGACTTTACTTACAGTAATGCCTATACAAATAACTCTGCTGACACTGCATATGATGCAACACGTAGCCAGTTAGCAGTTTATATTGAAGATACTTTCTACATTGGTGATGATTTAGAAGTTAATGCAGGTCTTCGTTATGAGCGTTTAGCGTCTGATGACAAACCTACTTACAACGAAAATTTCTATAATACATATCGTTTCAGTAATCAAGAGAACTTAGATGGGTTAGATATAATCCTTCCACGTGTTGGCTTTAAGTACTACGCAACTGAAGCACTGACTATCAGTGGTGGTATTGGTCGCTTCCAAGGTGGCATTCCAAATGTTTGGTATAATAACTCATATCAAAATGACGGTATTACCTATGTTGCAGCGCCTGAAAGCACAATAAACAGCTATTATGCAAATAATCCAGCTGACATCACTCAAATCCCAAGCGAGATACAAAATTCACTAGTTCAAGGTGCCGGTAGCACAAACTACATCGACCCTAACTTTGAGTTACCATCAAGCATTCGTACTCAAGTTGGCTTTGAATATGATTTTGATTCAGAGCTATTAGGTAACGGTTTTAAATGGCAAGCTGAAATCGCTTACCATAAAAAAGAAAACGAGGCAGTCTGGCATAATACCGCTATTAAGCCGCTTGAAACAACTGCTGGCGGTGAGCGTGTGGTCAACCAATCGATATACTCGGGCGACCAAGCAAACAATTACGATATAATGATGACCAATTCATCAGAAGATGGACGCTCTGTTATCCTCTCAACCGCTCTTGCTAAAGAATGGGATAATGGTCTTTATGTTTCTGCAAGTTACGCGCACCAAGATGTTACCGAGGCCTCAACAGGTTCTTCGTCACAAGCTGTGAGTAACTATCGATATGGTGTTGTTCAAAATCGTAATGAAGACCTAGCACACCGTGGTGCATACGAGGTTGAACATAGCTTTAAAGTAAATGTAAGTTATCACACTGAGTTCTTCGCTGGTTATAATACTAAATTTAATGTTTATTTTGAGCGTCGCTCTGGTCGTCCATTTAGCTATACAATGGATATGTACAGAATGGATGATTTAGGTGATTCGAATATATTTTATAGCGACTCAGCTTATCTTCCTTACATTCCTACAGGTGCTGATGATGCCAATGTAAACTGGGAAGAGTCAGGTATGAGTTGGTCTGAACTTGAAACACTCCTTAACCGTGCAGGTATTTCTGAGCGTGGCACTATCTTAAACCGTAACACAGGCACACAACCTTGGGTTACAACAATGGATATAAGTGTTAAACAAGAAATTCCTGGATTTGCTAAAGGTCACAGCGGTGAGGTTTACTTCATGATCGACAACTTTGCTAATCTACTTAATAGTGATTGGGGTGTTGAGAAACGTTTGAGCTATTCAAACCAAGATATTTATGACCTTGGTGGCATTGATGACGATGGAAAATACATCATCAACAATATATATAACGGTGCTGATGTTCGTAACTACAGCCAAATCACAACATCTTCATCTGCTTGGCAAGCTAAAATTGGTATTAGCTATAAGTTCTAGAGTTAATATCATGCAATCTATACTAAAAACCCGTTTTTAAACGGGTTTTTTTATATCTAATTATCGTTGTTTTCATACGTTTGTCATAATTACTCATTAAATTAATACGTAGGATGAGAAGCTCTAGATAAAGCTGTTTTTTGTTCTAAACTATTTTTATTACAAATTTATGCTACATGTAACTTATTTGTAATAAAATAATGCTGTATAATAAAGTGGCCTAAAAATTGGGCTACTTACAACTTAAAAAATCAAAATATACATAATACCTTACACGGGAAATTAATAATGAAAATTCAATTACGCAAAACTGCACTTTCACTCGCTATTGCAGCATGTGTAGGCGCAAGTGGCGCTGCTTTTGCAAATGAAACTGCATCATCTGTAAAAGGTCAAATTACAGGCCCTAATGGTAATCCTGCCGCCGGCACTCAAATTACTATTATCCACGTTCCATCTGGTTCTACAAAAACCACAACAGTTAACGCACAAGGTAATTTCTCTTCAAAAGGCCTGCGCGTTGGCGGACCATACAAAATTATCGTTGACTCTGATACCTACGAAGATGCCCAATTAGACGATATATATCTAACACTAGGTCAATCTTATCCTGTAAGTGTTGCACTTCGTTCACAACAGATGGAACAAATTGTTGTTAGCGGCGCACCGATAAGCGCGCAATCAGGCAGCACAGGCCCAGCTTCTCATTTCACATTAGATGATTTAGAAAACAAACCTGCTATTAATCGTGACCTAAAAGATATTATCCGTGCCGACCCTCGTATTTATATCGATGAAACAAATGCCGGTGCAATTAACTGTGGTGGTGGTAACCCGCGCTTTAACAGCTTAACTGTTGATGGTATGCGTATGAACGATAACTTCGGTTTGAACTCAAGCGGTTACCCAACAGAGAGAATGCCATTCTCTTTTGATTCTATTGCGCAAGTAGCCGTTGAACTAGCGCCTTTTGACGTTCAATACGGTGGCTTTACATCGTGCAACATCAACGCTGTTACAAAGTCTGGAACTAACGAAATCACCGGTGGTTTTTTCTACGATTATACTAATGACTCAATGTCTGGTGATTCAATTGAAGGCGAAAAACAAGACTTAGGTGATTACTCTGAAAAACGTTATGGCTTTAACGTAGGGCTACCCCTTCTTGAAGACAAGCTATTTTTATTCACTTCATACGAAAAACTTGAAGGCGCACAAATTTTTAATTACACGCCTTTTGCAAATGGCCGTATTGACCAAGCAACTATTGATCAAGTAACACAAATTGCTATTGATAAGTACAACTATGATCCTGGTACTATGGTACCAAGCATGCCTGTAGAAGATGAAAAAATCTTAGTGAAATTAGATTGGAACATCAACGAAGATCACCGTGCAAGTTTTGTTTATAATTATAATGATGGCTTTAGTCTTGCTCAATCAGATGCCGATTCAAATGAAATTGCGCTATCAAATCACTTTTATGAGCGTGGTGCTGAACTACAATCTTATGTGGCATCAGTTTATTCAGATTGGACAGATGACTTTTCAACTGAAGTACGTGTCGGTTATTCAAAATTAGATAATCGTCAAAACTCACTTGATGCAGCCTCAGGTTTTGGTGAGTTTAGAGTAGACACGGGTGACATTGATATTTATATGGGCCCAGATGACTCTCGTCAAGCAAACGTTCTAAACTATGATAATTTATCGCTAAAACTCGCAGGTACTTATTACCTAGAAGATCACGAAATTTCATTTGGTTATGAGCGCGAAGAGCTTGATGTTTTTAATCTTTTCGTACAACACAACGAAGGTGAATACCGCTTTTTAGATACAAAAGTTATTATTGATGGAGTAGAAGAAACAGTTACTGGTCTGGAAAATTTTGAAAATGGTTTTGCTAAAGTATACTACGGCAATGCAGCAAGCCACAATCCAGATGACGCTGCTGGCGAGTTTTCTTATGCGTTAAATACATTATATGCTCAAGACAAATATGAGTTAATCGATTACGATATTACAATCACTGCGGGTCTTCGTTATGATTGGTACACAAGTAACGATAAGCCAACTCATAACCAAAACTTTGAAGATCGTTATGGTTATTCAAACAGCCAAAACCTTGATGGCGTAGACTTATTACAACCGCGTTTAGGTGTAAATTGGATTTACAACGATCAATTAGAATTACGCGGTGGTATCGGCTTATATTCAGGCGGTAACCCAAATGTATGGATCTCAAACAGCTACTCAAATGATGGTGTACGTAATATCCAAGAATCAGCTTCTATCCAGATTTTGGGTCCTGATGCAGTTGCATTTAACGGTACTGGACAACCCGGTTACGATATTCCACAAAGCTTATATGATGAAGTAGGCCAAGGCAGCGCTGATGCAAGCGTTAATGTTACAGATCCAAACTTTGAAATCCCTTCGGAGTGGAAGTTCTCTTTAGGTGCAACATACATCACTGAAAGTGATTACGTATTTAACGTTGATTATTTGTATACTGATAAACAAGATTCTGCAATTGTAAGCAATATAGCAAACGTGCAAACAGATACAGCGCCTGATGGACGCCCTGTTTATAATGATACACTACACCCTTACAAGTCTGACTTCTTGCTAACTAATGTCAAAGGTGATGACGCATACTCGCATGTTTTTTCACTTGCAATGAACAAGTCGTTTGATAATGGTATCGATTTAGCTCTTTCATATGCTTACACAGATTCAAACGATGTAAACCCAATGACTAGTTCAGTAGCCTTTTCTAACTATCATTATGTTGCCGTATCTGATTCTGAAGATCCTGGTGTTGCTACTTCAAATTATGAAATACCACACCGTTTCACTATGGCTTTAGCATATAGTCATGAAGTGTTTGATGGCTACGAAACTAAGTTCAATTTATTCGGCCAAGCACAACAAACAAATCCATACTCATATACTTTCGACAGAGGTTCAGATGGTTTAGGTTACAACGATGGCAGCCGTCAATTACTGTATGTACCAACATTAGACGACACACAAGTTGTTTATGGCGATGACTTTGACCAAGCTGCATTTAATGAGTGGGTTGATAGCGAAGGCCTAACTCGCGGTGAAATTGTAGACCGTAACAGCATTGATGGTGATTGGTGGGTTACATTTGACTTTAAAGTTGAACAAGAGTTTATGGGCTTTGCCGATGGGCAAAAAGGTTCTGCTTACTTTGTTATTAAAAACATTGGTAACATGCTAAATGATGACTGGGGTGTTCTGAAAAGCGGTAGTGCATTACAAAGTGCCGTTACTACAGAAATCGTTAATGGCCAGTATGTTTATAACAGCTTTAATGACCCTGCAGGTGCAAGTGTTGACGTTAAACCATCACTATGGGAAATGCGTATTGGTGTTAAATACACATTCTAATCTCAGAAGTTTAATAACTTACTAAGTATAATTACAGCCCATCTCTTGATGGGCTTTTACGTTTTAACCTTTAATCACAAAGCTTCTGTGTTAATTTATCTAAGCACTTTAATAGTATTTGATATTCACTTTCATCTAATACAGCTAATAACTGTTGCTCCCATGCTAATGCATCTGGCGCTAGTTTTTGATACAACAGCGTCCCCTGCTCACTCAGTTGCAACAAACTTGCTCGTTTATCTTCGGGATTTACTAAACTCACCACATACTGCTTATCAATCAGTGCTTTAATTGCTCGTGACACTGTGGACTTATCCATCGCTGCTTGCTCGCACAGAGCTTTGGCGTTACTTTGGCCAAATTGGGCTAAATTAAATAAAATGCGCCACTGAGGAATAGTTAAATCACTTTGCTGTTGATACACAGGTGCAAACTCTTCACTCATTTTACTGGCTAAATTCGCTAATCGATAAGGTAAAAAAGTGTCTAGATCGAGTGCCATATAGTTGTTTACCTTCTTAGTTTACAACGTAACATTGCTTGTCCATAAATATGTACAGTGAGTAAAAATGGGATGTTTGAATTTACTCTCACTTGAGAGTATCTTACAGTAAAACATAATGGAGTCGAGTGATGACAAGCGAATTAAAATACATGACCGGGTTTGGCAATGAGTTTGAAACCGAAGCGTTACCCGGTGCCCTACCTATTGGTCAGTTTAGCCCACAAAAAGTAAAATACGATTTATACGCTGAACAATTTAGTACCACCGCATTTACCGCGCCACGTGCTGATAACCGTCGTACGTGGATGTATCGTATTCGCCCATCGGTGGTCCAAGGTGATTACAAAGCAATTGATAATGGTTTGATTCGTACAGCGCCAATCACTGAAGTCCCTACTCCACCGACCATGCTGCGCTGGAACCCAATTGATATTCCTTCTAAAGCAACTGATTTTATCGACGGCCTAGTAACCATGGCCGCTAATGGCAGCGCTAATGGCCAGACTGGTATTGGTATCCATGTGTATGTTGCGAACCAATCAATGACAACGCGGTATTTTTATAATGCCGATGGTGAAATGTTATTTGTGCCGCAACAAGGTGAGTTATTACTCAAAACAGAGTGTGGCCATTTAACTATTAAAGCTGGAGAAATTGCAGTCATTCCACGAGGGATTAAATTCCAAGTCGTGCTATTAACTGACACGGTACGTGGTTATATTTGTGAAAACTATGGTCATGCCTATATTTTACCTGAGCGTGGCCCTGTAGGTGCAAATGGCTATGCCAATGATCGTGACTTTCACTACCCAGTCGCCGCCTATGAAGATAAAGAAGGTGACTTTGAGCTAATCGCTAAATTTAACGGCAATATGTTCAGCTGTGATATTGGCCACTCACCGCTTGACGTTGTAGCATGGACAGGTAATAGTGCGCCTTATAAATATGACCTTGCACGCTTTAATGTAATGAATACGGTGAGCTTCGATCACCCTGATCCATCCATATTTACCGTACTTACTTCGCCATCAGCTACTGAGGGCGTTGCTAATATTGACTTTGCAATCTTCCCTCCGCGCTGGATGGTGGCCGAAAACACCTTCCGTCCACCTTACTACCACCGCAATATTATGAGTGAATTTATGGGCTTGATCGAAGGTGTTTACGATGCCAAAGAACATGGTTTTGTTCCCGGCGGTATGAGTTTACATAATTGTATGTCACCTCACGGCCCTGAAGCAGATGTATTTGAAAAAGCATCAAATGCAGAGCTAGAACCACAACGCTATGAGAACACCCTCGCGTTTATGTTTGAATCTCGCTATGTGATTTCTCCAACTAAGTATGCCCTTGAAGGCAAAGAACGCCAACCAAACTACACTGATTGCTGGCGTACAATTAAAAAACACTTTAAAGCTTAAAGAGGCTATTTTATGAAACTGTATACTTATTTTCGTTCATCTGCTGCTTATCGTGTGCGTATTGCGCTTAATTTAAAAGAAATTGAGCATGAACTTGTTGCCGTTAATTTATTAAAGTCTGAGCAGCAAAGTGCAGAATATCTCGACAAAAACCCGCAAGGTTTATTACCAGCGCTTGAGACAAATCAAGGCGTCCTCGCACAATCAATGGCTATTTTAGAGTACTTAGAAGAAACCTACCCACAAACACCTTTACTGTTTGGTGATGCATGGCAAAAAGCGCAAATTCGTAACTTGTGCTACGCCATTGCTTGCGATATTCACCCGGTGGATAATTTACGAGTGCTAAAGTATTTAAGTACTGAGTTGGGTATTGATGATGAAGCTAAAAATGCCTGGTATCGTTACTGGGTTGAGGTGGGCTTTGAAAAAATAGAGTTATTACTTGATGCAAAATATGAATACTGCGTCGGTGATAAACCGAGCCTGGCTGATGTGTGTTTAGTACCACAAGTGTTTAATGCTCTGCGGTTTAACGTTGATATGACTGCTTACCCTAAGATAGCAGCCATTTATGAACGTTGTAATCAGTTAGATGCTTTTATTAATGCTGCACCACAAAATCAAGCTGATGCAACTTAACAGCTCAACGCACTGTGTAGCACACTAACATGCTCAATTAAATCTAAGCCCAGATCAGTTAAATAACCGCCATCTGGGCTATCTATAATTCCTTTATCAAATAAGCGTTGCGCTGCATTGATCAAGTTTTCGTTCGCATCGCTATGTATTTTTATCCCTTGCATTTTACTACTGCGCGGAAACTTAGCGAGCAGTTCAAATTCATCAATCATTAATTGGTTAAATTGCATGTGTTCACCTTGCTTTAAGAAAATTATTATTTTGTTGCTTATTTACCCTAACACGCTTTAAGCTTAGTGTAGTTATTTTTTAATGCAAAGGCTGAGTATGCGATTTTTAAGTATTATAGGTATTTGTTTTCTCTCTCTAATTTACTCAGTAAATAGTTTTAGTAACACGCCAGAAGCGCGGGTATTGTTAACTCCTCAAGATGCATTATCACAACATGCTATTTGTTGGTATGAAGATAAACGTTATAGCGAAGGAGCTATCATTAACATGGCTAATGTTCGCTTAATTTGCACAGTGAAAAATCCAAACCATAATAACAGTCCGCTAAGCTGGTTAATGCTCAATGATAAAAATGAAGTTATTTACCCACCAAGAGCAAAAACTATTCGGGTCAACTAATTGGTATCAATACCTAGTTAGGCTACAATAGCGACGAGTTTTTTAACGTTACAGTGAATTATGAATCAACAAGCAAATAACCCATTACATGGTATTACTTTAGAACAAATTGTAGTCAAACTTGAGCAAACAATTGGCTGGAAAGCGATGGGGGAACAGGTTGATATTCGCTGTTTTAAATCAGATCCAAGTGTAAAGTCAAGCCTAAAGTTTTTGCGAAAAACCCCCTGGGCAAGAGCAAAAGTTGAACAACTCTATTTAGATAACTGCGTCGATACGAAACCGCAAACTAGCGGCTTTGTTTGGCCTAGTATTAAAAAGTAAGGTCATCGACCTTACTCTGTTTCAGCACAAATAACGCCAAGCGAGTTAGGCTCTATTTCAATGACTAACTCATCTGCGGTTTTAATTTCACCATCAAGTACGTACTTTATTTCATTCTCAGCGTTTATCACAACCCGTTTCGCGTTCGTGTGATGTGAATTAATAGCTAAGTGAGCTTGCGTCATACTGCTTACCATTAGCTCTGCAATACTAAATACATTCGTCGTGGCATCTTCATTAGGCGTTAGCCAATTAACATCTAACAAACCATCACTGTGATCAGGCTGCCCACCACCTTGTGCAAGTAGCGTTGTAAATGGTGCTGCATTTGCGACAATTAAACTATTTGTATTGATCGTACGAGGTTCGTTATCGTCTAGCTTTACATTAAAATTTTGCGCCTTTTGCTGGCCTAAAGCCTGCCAAAACCCTTGTAAATACGCTAATTGACCAACCGCATTTTTACTTTCTCGATCTGCTTTTTCAATCATTTTTTGCTCAAAACCAATACCGGCCAATAAGAGCATTAGCTCATCATTACAGTAAGCGGTATCCATTAATTGAGTTTGCCCATCAATAATCAAATCACACGCAGTTTCTACCGGAATTATTTTTGATTTAATGCCCATCAACACGTGCGCAAGTGCATTGGCTGTGCCAAGGGGGATAATCCCTAGCTTGCAGTCTGAGTTAACTAATACACTCGCAACCTCAGCAACTGTACCGTCGCCACCACAGGCGATTATCAAATTAGGGTTGTTTTGCATAGCTTGCTTGGCAAGCACTATACCATTTTGTTCTTTTGAGGTGGTTAAAACGGTTAAATCATAATAAGCAGATAAACGTGCAACGATAAGGTGTTCTTTTTCTTGCCACAATTTAGTACCAGAAACAGGGTTGGCAATTAAAACCGCTTTATTTTTTATCAGTAACTCACCATTACGATGGCGCTTAACTAAGTGGCGTAACTGATGCTTATTTAAATTAGCTGTTTCTCTGGTTTCTTTAATTTGTGCCAGCACTTTATGCACATCAGCGTCTTTATCTTGGCTCAATAGGTATGCCGCCATCACAAAGACTGAGCGACCACGTCCTAACGCACAATGTACTACAACACGGCGATCTTCTTTAACGTGATGATCAATCCAGTTAATTGCTTGATTAAGCTGAGAACGAGTAGGTACTCGATGATCAAGCACAGGGATATTTAAGTAATTAATGTTCTCTTGCGTAGATGACCATTCTAACCCATCAAATTCACAAGTAACATCTAAAATAGCCGTTATACCATGCTCTTTCATGGTATCGATATCAGAGGGAAATAAACGGCAAGCTAAAAAAAGATGATCATTAATTTGTTGCAGTGGCGGTACTTTATCGTGTTTACGGCTCCAAGCATTATAAACCTGAGCACCCAATAAAAAAGGCACAAACGCCCAGCGAATGTAAAACGGGATCACGCCATTTTCACGTTTACGAAATATCTTTGCGATATTAAATACGTAAGCGCCACCTACAAGTAACAACGATAAAGCAGTCCAATAAAAAAGAAAAGAGAAATAACTTGGGCTAACCTGCCAACCCATAATAATAAAAACAATTGCCAACAATATATAACTAACTGCCGCCCACATACATGCTCCTTTGTTATTCATTTTTTGTGGTTATCTGTCTTTAATAAGCAAATGGTACTTAATGACAAAAACCTTTTCTTACAACAAACAACTGCAAAAATCACACCGCCTTTAAAAGGTTATAAATCTATATTATTCAATAGATTAGTTATTTTATTGGTTTTTCTTCTAGGTTGTTTTTACACACAACTGTGACTAACTTACAGTCAAAGGATAGATGACAGGCATAAAAAAACCTAGGATCTAAGCCTAGGTTTTTCAAATGCATGGGCGTTTACAAGTCGATTTTAGTTAACCAGCCATGTGTGTCTTGTGCTTTGCCCCATTGAATATCATTGAGAGCTTGGCGCAATCGGATTGTAGCTGGACCTGGTTTCCCACTGCCTACTTGATATTCTTTATCGTTATGAATAAACGTACCAACTGGCGTTAAAACCGCCGCAGTACCAGAAAGCGCAGCCTCGGTACCAGGTTTTGCAGCACGCTCTAATAACTCAGTAACGGTAAAGTTGCGCTCAGACACCGTCATACCTAAGTCTTTGGCAATTGTTAAAATACTATTGCGAGTTACACCATGTAAAAACGTGCTATCAAGTGCTTTAGTAATAATTTCATCGCCATCGATTAAGATAAAGTTAGCCGCGCCGGTCTCTTGTACATCACCACCTGGGCAAAATAAAATTTGGTCTGCTTGGTACTTATCACGCGCTGCAGAAATAGGCGCTAACGCACTGGCATAGTTACCACCACTTTTAACCATCCCCATGTGCGGTGCACAGCGCATACCATCTTCTTCAAGTAAAACTCTTAGTGCTGTTGCACCACCCGCAAAATAATCACCTACCGGCGATAACAATACGTACAGCAATGAACTTGCTGATGGTACAGCTGCTTTACCGATAGCAGCTTCTGTTCCAATGTGTGTCGGGCGAATATACATAGAACCTGGTGGCAATGGTGTTTCATCGGCATATTCTTTGACGATATCAGTAATCATCTTTTCAAGCTTTGCGCCTTCGAAGCTTGGTAAACTCAATAACTGCGAACTTTGTTGCATACGGGCAATGTTCGCGTCCATTCTAAAAATATATACAGAGCCATCTTCATGACGAAAAGCTTTTAAACCTTCAAAACATGTACTTGAATAGTGAAGAACGTGCGCCCCTGCGTGGAGTTCTATTTTATCAGAAGGAACAATTTCGCTTTCACTCCAAGCATTATCCGTAAAACGAGCTTGGATCATTTGTGGCATAAATACGGTACCAAATGCTGCCATTTTAATCTCTCTTAATGTTGTCTGCTTTTCCTACAGTGTATTACATTCTCACACTGTTTAACCATAGCTAAAATAGGGCTTTTAGCACAGATAACCTGAATTTTTTGCGCCTTAAGCTAATAATCACCATCATTGTTCTTATTTCATACATTAAAAATATAACATGACCATTATTCAAAAGAAGTCAGTAATGTTTTCATCGCTGGACGTAATGCAATTAACAGTGTGTCTTTGTTAACACTGGGGTTCAATGTTTTACGCAATAATAAGCCAGTCATCGCAGCAAACATTATTTCGATTCGGCTATCTATTTCTGTCGATGACGCAGCTTTTAATGGACTACGCTCACCAACTAATAAGCTACGCATTTTCGCTCTAGCTAATGCATCCGAGTCACGAAGTAAGGTGGCTACTTTTTCATTACGTGCCGCCTCTGCCAGCATTTCGAGATCAAGTGAACCTTGATTTATATCTGTATGGCGCTCAACACCATGGTCAAGACCATCTAATAGAACCGTCACTAAATCACCAGGCTGATCCTCAAACTGCTGAAAAATTGAGAACATTTCTTCCATGTCACGTTCAATTATTGATTCTATAATTGCTTCTTTACTGGCAAAATAATTGTAAATATGCCCGGCACTCATACCCGCCGTTTTTGATATTTCAGCCATACCAGCACCGTGATAACCTTTTCGCTTAAAGCAATCAGCAGCAGCTTCTAAAACTTGCTCTCTACGAGCTTGCGCTAAAGCTGGATCGGTCTTTCTTTTGGTTTTCGTATTCATGGTATCCTCGAAAAGCCACGCTTCTCTTTTTTAACCTAGGAAGTTTAAACTAGTTTACACGATCTTAACGACAGGATTCCTGCTATACAACGAAAATCATGTAAACTAGGTTTAAAATAGCTTATTGGGAGTATTGTTCAGGCTCAGGGCGTTGCCAACCACCGCCTACTGCTTTGTATAAGCTAATTTGACTTGCAATATAGGCCTTTTTCCCAGTGATCAGCTTCTGCCCTGCACTCACCCAGTTTCTTTGCGCATCCAGTACTTGCAAGTAGCTGTCGGCACCTTTTTCAAATCGTGCTTGTGATAACGTAAAGGTCACTTGGTTACTGTTATAAAGCTCTTCAAGCGCTGCTAACTGCTGCATATAGCCTGCTCTATCGGCTAATGAGTCAGATACTTCCTTAAATGCTTGCTGAATTGTTTGTTCATAAGTTGTTAAAGCGATTTCTTGCTGTGCTTGAGCAACGTCTAAATTGGCTTGGTTTCGGCCCATATTAAAAATAGGTAAGTTTATCGAAGGCACAAAACTCCATGTACCCGAGCCGGACGAAAACAAGTTATTTAAATCCGCTGATGCAGTACCGGCATTAGCGGTTAAACTAATACTTGGAAAAAACGCGGCTTTTGCTATACCTATATTGGCATTTGCTGCGAGTAAACGATATTCAGCTGCTTTAATATCCGGGCGCTGCTCTAACAGTTCAGACGGTAAACCCACGGGAACGGCTGGAAAGTTAAATACTTCATCTAAACTTTGTTCAGGCAACAACTTGGTTGCAACCACTTTACCCACTAATAAATCTAATGCGTTTTTATCGCGCTTTAATAAACGTTGATAATTAGCAATATCCACTTTCGCTGTAGCCACCGTACTTTGCACTTGAGCAAGACTTAGCTTAGATGCAGCTCCCAGTGCATAGGTTTTTTCCATTAATTCAAGGGACTCTTGTTGACTTGAAAGGGTTTCATTAGCAAGCGCTAGCAGCTCTTTATCGGCTGCATAGTTAAGCCAAGCATGCACAATTTCTGCAATTAAACTAATTTTAACACTGGTTTGTGCTTGCTCTGAGGCATACAAGGTTTGTAATGCTTGATCTGACTGATTGCGTACCTTTCCCCATAAGTCCAATTCGTAAGCCGTCATGCCCACAGTCGCAGAATAACTCTCACTTATATTTGCACTGCCCGTTGACGATAAATCAGCAGGGAGTCGCTGGCGCGTCCCTGAGGCTGAAAAGTCAATCGAAGGATACAAGGCTGAGTCTTCTATTTGATATAACGCTCTAACTTGCTGCACGTTAAGAGCAGCAAGTTTAATATCTTTATTATGGGTCAAGGTTTGTTCAATTAAGGCTTGCAGCTTTTCATTGTTAAAAAACTGCTGCCATTTTAAATCGGCAATATTACCTTGTCCGCTTTCAACCGCGTAGCTATCTGGCACTGGTAGTTTGATATCTTCAAGCTCTGGCGCCATTTGACATGCACTTAATACCAGTGCACTGATACTTGCTAGGCTCAATGTTTTAAACTTCATTTGATTGCTCCTGCGCTACAGCTTTATGTTTACCCGGGAATACCCGTCTAACTAACACAAAAAATAACGGTACAAATATCACCACAATAATTGATGAAGCGAGTGTGCCACCAATCACCGATATACCCAGTGCATTTTGCGCACCTGAGCCTGCACTTGAAGCAATAGCCAGCGGTAATACACCACAAATAAATGCCATGGAAGTCATTAAAATAGGTCTAAGTCTAAGCTTCACCGCAGCAATAGCAGCCTCAACGAGTTCCATCCCTTCGTCCATTTTATGAATAGCAAACTCAACGATTAATATCGCATTTTTAGAAGCAAGACCAATAGTAGTCAGCAGGCCAACTTGTAAGTAAATGTCGTTTGATAATCCCCCCACAAAGGCAGCCATAGCAGCACCAAATACACCCAGTGGCACTATCATCATAACTGCTGCAGGCACAGACCAACTTTCATAAAGTGCCGCTAAGCATAAAAATACGACCAATAATGATAACGCGTATAGCATAGGCGCTTGACCACCACTTAAACGCTCTTCATATGAGATACCCGTCCATTCAAAGGCAATACCCGCAGGCAGTTTTTTGACTAGCTTTTCGATTTCATCCATTGCTTGGCCTGTACTGTAACCTGGCGCTGCAGCCCCTTGAATTTCCATGGCTGAAAAGCCATTGTAGCGTTCAAGACGCGGTGAGCCATAAGTCCAATACGACTGAGCGAAGGCCGTGAATGGCACCATGTCACCGTTACTATTGCGAACATACCATTTGTCTAAGTCTTCAGGAGCCATACGTGATTCAGCGCTACCTTGTAGATAAACTTTTTTAACCCGTCCACGGTCAATAAAGTCATTCACATAACGACTACCCCATGCCGTTGAAAGCGTACTGTTGATGTCAGCCTGAGTCAGACCGAGCGCTTGAGCTTTTGCTAAATCAATGTCTAGCTCTAGCTCAGGCTTATCTTCTTGCCCATTAGGGCGAACACCGGCTAAAACAGGGCTTTGAGCAGCCATCCCTAACAACATATTACGTGCTTCAAGTAATTTATCGTGGCCTAATCCGACGCGATCTTGTAAAAACAGAGTAAAACCATTTGCTGTACCAAGCTCAACGACCGCAGGCGGTGGAAAAGCAAATACAAACGCTTCTTTAATCGTTGAGAAAAAGCCCATTGCTTTGCCTGCAACCGCACCAACGGCTAAGTCATCACGTTGGCGTTCATCCCAGTGTTTTAAACCAACAAAGCCAATCGCCGCATTTTGTCCAGAGCCTGCAAAACTAAAGCCTGTTACACTAAACACTGAGCGCACAGCTTCAGATTGATCTTCCAAGTAATGCTTTTCCATTTTCTCAACTACTTTAAGCGTTTGCTCAGTTGTTGAACCTGCCGGTAAACTCACCTGGTTAAATAAAATACCTTGGTCTTCATCCGGTAAAAAGGCAGATGGAAGTTGTGAGAAAATAAACACCATGCCGCCAACAATTAAGCCGTAGCATAAAAGGTAACGTTTACTGTGTTTGATCATTCGCCCTACAAAGCTTTGTGCACCGCTATTTGTTTTATCAAAACCACGGTTAAAACCAATAAAGAAACGACCAAATAGCGACTTGTTATTATGTACATGGCTTGGCTTTAACATAGTTGCACATAATGCAGGGGTTAATATCAGTGCCACTAAAACAGATAAACTCATCGCTGTTACTAAAGTCACTGAGAACTGACGGTAAATAACCCCAGTAGAGCCCGCAAAGAATGCCATTGGTACAAATACGGCTGACAAAACCATGGCAATACCCACCAGTGCGCCTTTAATTTCATCCATCGATTTACGTGTTGCTTCAAGTGGTGAGAGCTTCTCTTCAGTCATGACCCGTTCTACGTTTTCAACCACCACAATGGCATCATCCACCAGCAAGCCGATAGCCAACACCATAGCAAACATGGTTAATGTATTAATTGAATAACCCAGCACTTGAAGCACAGCAAACGTACCAAGTAATACCACAGGCACAGCGATGGTTGGGATCAAGGTTGCACGGAAATTTTGTAAAAACAGATACATAACCACAAATACAAGCACCACGGCTTCTATTAATGTACTGACTACTTTTTCAATTGATAAGGTAACAAATGGCGTAGTATCGTAAGGAATAACAACCGCCAAACCTTCAGGGAAAAATGGCTCAAGCTCTGCCAAGGCTGCTTTAACACCTTCTGCTGTATCAAGGGCATTTGCACCACTGGCCAACTTAATACCTAAACCAGAGGCTGGCTTACCGTTAAAGCGTGCAACAACGGCGTAGCTTTCACCGCCCAGCTCTACTTTAGCCACATCAGATAAACGTACTACAGAGCCATCATCATTGGTTTTAACAAAAATATTTCTAAATTGTTCAGGGGTTTGTAAGCGGCTTTGTGCTGTCACAGTGGCATTTAATTGCTGTCCTGCAACAGCTGGTAATGCACCTAACTGGCCTGCTGAAACTTGAGCATTTTGCGCACTAATTGAAGCGCTAATATCCGCAGGTGTAAGTTCATACTTTTGCAAAAGATTTGGATCAAGCCAAATACGCATCGCATATTGCGAGCCAAATAACTGTACTTCACCCACACCGTTTACACGTGAAACGATATCTTGCACATTTGACGCAACATAATCTCCAATATCAATGTTATTCATGCTGCCATCTTCAGAGACAAAACCCGCAACCATTAAAAAGTTACGCGCAGACTTTGCAACAGATACACCTTGACGTTGTACTTCTTCAGGTAATAAAGGCGTAGCCAAAGCAAGCTTATTTTGCACTTGAACTTGCGCGATATCAGGGTCGGTATCAGCATCAAAAGTTAGCGTTAAAGTTGCTGAACCATTTGATTCCGATGTAGATGACATATAAAGCAAGCCATCTAAGCCTTTCATTTTTTGCTCAATAACCTGAGTTACTGTGTCTTCAAGTGTTTGTGCAGACGCGCCCGGATAGCTTGCTTGAATACTAATTGCAGGTGGTGCAATTGACGGATATTGAGCAACAGGTAGTCCCCTTACTGCTAATACCCCAGCAAGCATCACTACAATAGCTAACACCCATGCAAAAATGGGTCTATCGATAAAAAATCGTGACATTAAATTGCTCCGTTATTGTGTATTAGCAGTAGATTCAGCGGGAACAGCGCTAACTGGTGCGCCAGGTGCTATTTTTTGTAAACCTTCCACAATGAGTTTATCACCATCGTTTAGGCCTTCTGTGATCAACCAATTAGAACCAACTGTACGATCTGTTTTTAATACGCGAGGCTCCACGGTGTTGTCTTTACTGACTACCATTGCTGTTGGTTCACCTTTGGTATTGCGGCTAATACCGCGCTGTGGCGCTAAAATCGCATTCGCTTTTACACCCTCAACAATCACCGCACGTACATACATGCCCGGTAGTAATAGCTTTTCAGGGTTTGGAAACTCTGCGCGAAGCGTGACTGAGCCGGTGCTTGGATCAACCGTTACTTCAGAAAACTTCAACGTTCCTTTATGCGGATAAACTGAGCCATCTTCCATTTTTAATTCAACAGTTGAATGAATCGCAAGATCTTTATTCAGCTCACCATTAGCAATTGCTTTTTTCAACCGAGTCAGCTCACTACTAGATTGGGTTAAATCAACATAAATAGGATCTAGTTGGGTGACAGTCGCAAGCGCTGTTGTTTGATTTGCACTGACTAACGCACCCGCCGTCACATTTGATTTACCAATTTGACCACTAATGGGTGATCTCACTTTACTGTAGTCTAAGTTAATTTGCGCTGTTTTAAGTTGCGCTTGAGCGGTTAATAAATCAGCTTCTGCACCTTTGTAACTGGCATCGGCTTCGTCAAAGTCTTGCTGGCTTACCGCCTTAATTTTTAATAGTTCATCATAGCGTTCAGACTTTGCTTTAGCATTTGCAATGCTCGCTTTCGCTTTAGTAATTGCCGCCTTACTTGTTGCCACTTGCGCTTCGAAGGTTGAAGCATCAATTTGATATAAAGCTTGGCCTTTTTTAACTTCAGCCCCTTGGGTAAATAAACGAGATTGAATAATGCCATTTACTTGCGGGCGAATTTGAGCTACCTGCGATGCAGCAACACGCCCTGGTAACTCTTTGGTTAAGGTTAATGGCTGACTTTTAAGTGTGATCACCCCAACCGGCACTGCTTGTTTGGCCTGTTGGCTTATTTGAGGACTCTGATCGCAACCAGATAAAATAACTGCACTGGCTAAAGCTGACACTGCAAAAAGAACGACGCGAGAACGCTGCATGAAAACTACCCTTAATTTAGAATGAACGATCATTCTAAATTAATTTATTTCGAGATCCAATATTAATTAAGAATTATTTGCATAACTTTACAATGTGGTTTTGAGAAGATGCATGAGAAGTATGTAAAAAAGGAATCTACAACGTAACCCTATATAAAAGAGTACAGGCGATTAATTAAAAAGGAGCTCTGTACTTGAGCTCCTTTGAGTATTTTCGGGGAAGAAAGCTTAATTGATTTCAGAGAACTTGAGCGCTAATTGCTCAATAGCACAGCCGTATCGACTTGCATTAATGCGCTTATATGAGGTTTCATCCGTCGCATTCAAACTCACCAAAAACGCTCCTTGCTGGCCCACTGCGGTTGTATCTTGGCTTAAACACAAGGCCTGCGTTAATGAACGTAATTTATTATCCGTTAATATATTATTGAAGCGCTGCATCGGCAAACTCGGTATCTTTATATTTGGTAGAGCATTCTCAGCACTGCGCTTATTTAAACTAAACCCTTGTTTATTATAGTTAAAAACACTACCTGATGGCCAATAAGAATAACGATATGGTTGCGCCTGCTCTAAGGTTAAACCTATGACACCTCGCTCACCTAATACCGTAAGCACATCGCCTTCATTTGATTTGATCACGACCAAAGAGGTATTAGCGTCAATACCCAGCCCCACATGCTGATTAGTTGTATCAAGGGCTGTTGCTAACAAAGCAAGACTATTTGTTTCACTAAACTGGCTTTTAATAAATGCGTATTCGACACTTTCAATCCCCGGCTTAGTGTCAACATGTTTGTTTTTTAATACATCAGCTGCACTTTGTGGTTTATTTTCGATGTGTTGTATTGCAACAAACTCGGCATTTTTATTTTCAGCAATTAATACAGGAGCATCGCGAACAGCACTTGTCCATGGGTAAGCCTTACCATCGGGGTTATAAAAGCTTGCACTAAGGTTATGTGTATTGCTGTTATTACCCGCCAAAACAATACCAGTACTGTTATTAATTTTCTCTATTAATGACTCAACCCCTTGCTCACAGAGTCTACGTTCAGTATTGACGCGCTTAGGGAACACAGTCTTTCTGTTAAACAGCCCCATGTGTTTATGTCGAAACTGCTCAAGTTGACCACATTGCCCTTGAGTTAACGCCGTTGCTAATGCAGGCGTTAAGGCGAGCCACTCTACTGCCACACCTATTTGCGATAATACAGTCTCATAATAACTTGCTGTAAAGTAAGGGTCTCGACTAGTTGCGCTGATCACTAACAATTTAGGGGTTTTAGCTTTTACTTTTAAACTCGCAGCAATAAATTTATAGCTATCGTCCAGCCAGAGTTGATCTGTTTTACTATTTTTTAAATCGATATTGAGTACGCGCCCTTGTCCATCTGGTTGAGCAACTTGCAGCATATCAATCACATAATCAAACTCCAGTTGAGTTAATTCACTCATTTGCTGGCTTGCAATATCACGCCATGCCCACAACAACTCCCTTTTAGAAAGTAATGTTTGGTGAGTTTTTAATAACGTATTTAAATTGGTGACTGTCGCTGTTAGATGGCTTTTATTTACTGTTGGCCAATCTTTTTTTATTAGCTCAATAGAATCTGTAGAAAGCACATATAGTGCACTTTTTTCATCCCTTAACGGCGCATCTAATTTACAAAACTGTGGGCTTAAGGTAGTACAGGTTTCAATTGCACTGCCCATCATAATTAAGGTCTGTTCATTATTCTTGGCAGTTGCACTGTTAAAATTGATGAGTGATAAAAATAGTAGAATATTGGGTGTAATACGAGATACAAGCGAAGACAACGCCATGGTTAACCTTAAAGCAATTAATTAAAACACTGCCTGTATTGTTAACGATCTCGTTATCAACAACAAGCAGGTTTTAAAAAATCTTAAACACATCGATATGTTAGTTAATTTTACTTACTAATAACTGCTCGACTCTAATACCTTCTACATCAACCACTTCAAACTTAAAGCCAGAAAAAGTAATATACTCAGCACGTTTAGGAATGCGTTTCATTGAGTAAATTAAATACCCTGCCACGGTTTCGTAATGCATTTGATCCGGAAATTCATCAATTTCCAGCACCTTAGCCAGCTCAACCACCGGGGTTAAGCCATCCACTAGCCACGAGTTTTCATCTCGCGCAATGATCAGTTCATCACCCGTGTGGGTTATCAAATCGCCCATAAAGCCTTTCATCAAATCTTTAACGGTGACGATACCTACAACCAGTGCGTATTCATTTACCACCACAGCAAAGGGTTTTGCAGCTGCTTTAAATGCATTTAATGCCTCAGATAAACTGAGTGTTTCGGGTAAATAAAAGGTTTCTTTTTCTAATAACTCTTCATTGATGTTTGCCGCCTCACCTTTGAGTACTTGGCGTAATATATCTTTTGATTCAACAGAGCCTATGAGTTTATCTAAATTACCATTACATACTAAAAAGTGGTTATGGGGGTGATCAATAATTTTACTCGCAATGTCAGTACTGGCTTCTTTTATATCAAAATAAACAATTTGGTCCCGTGGCGTCATCACGCTTGATAAAAACCGGGCTTCTAAGTCAAATACATTACCGATTAAGTCATACTCTTGTTGCTGTAAACTGCCATATTCCGCCCCAGCATCCATCATCGCAACAATATCTTCAGTGGTGACAATATCTTCACGCTCTGCAGGCACCTTAAATAGCCGTAAAATCATATTTGTCAGGCCATTAAAAAATACCACCAGAGGAGTCAGGGCAAAGGTCACCCATCTCATCAGCGTGACGAGCCTCACAGCGACCGCTTCAGGCATTATCATCGCTAAGCGTTTCGGCATTAAGTCGGCAAATAAAATGAATAATGAGGTGATGATAAAAAACGAAATTAAAAAGCTGACTTGAGCTAATAATGGGCCTTGATAGACCATTACTAATACACGTTCTACATACGGTGACAGAGCTTGCTCACCAACAATGCCCCCTAAAATAGCAATCGCATTAAGCGCGATTTGGATCATGGCGAAGAATGCACCGGGCTGCTCTTGTAATTTTAATACGGCGGCCGCATTTATATTGCCCTCATCGGCCATCACTCTTAATTTAATTTTGCGTGATGCTGCGATGGCAATTTCCGACATAGCAAATAACGCACTGATCAAGATCAATAACCCAATCCCGATTAAATCACCCATTTAACACTCCAACAATAAGCGCTTTTATAAGCAAAAGCAGCTGGATTATAGGCTCTTTTTTAAACTCAGCAATTGATATTTCACTTATCTTTAAAGAGATTAAATTACAATCACTTAGATAGGCATTTTTGACTATTTAGATAGGCATTTTTGACTATAAAGCAGAAAACACACGGGTCAGCTCTAACTTAGACACTTTGTCTAACGCTTTATTGCAAGCAAAATACAATGATGGCTGTTTAATATTAAGTTTTAATACAGGTTGTAGGCTATCTGCTGTGGGCTGTGATTGTTGCTCAAAGTCAACTCGCTGTTTAGGTAAGATGACAAGATCGATATTATTTTTTCGACTGTGAACAATATTAAATATGTTATCAAAGCTATCCATAGCCAGTAAGTTTTTACCTTCTTCAAAGCCTTGAGATGATAAGTACTGATGACTATAGTTATCTTTAAGTACGGCAACACGATACTGTTTAGCTTGCTCTAAGTTATCTAACTGAATATTTTTAGAATTTAGAGCATAAAAGTTGGTAGTGAGTTCAGCTAACTCCGCAATCCAAAGTAACTTATCTTCGCGCTCTTTAGAACGTGTTACCGAAAAAATACAAGTTTGCGGGTCGCGCAAAGCGGTATTAAATGCAGTACTCCAACTATGTACTGAAATTGCATAATCAATTGAAGATGCATCCAAGGCTTTACGCACTTTTTCTACCACATGACCAGTCAGTTGCTGGTTATCGTCAAGGTATTGCGCTGGGGGGAAATTTTCGGTCACTATATTGAGCTTAGCTAGGCATTGCTGACTCATAATAACCAAAAATAATAAGCTCCATTTAATCACTTTGTTTCTCGCACATAATAATCGACTCCGCATAAATTGTTATATTGTCGTCTAAATATAGCGCTAATTTACTGATAAGTGAATAAAAAACAGGCCATAACAGCCTGTTTTTGAGATTTTTCTCTAAAAGGTTATCTGTTCATTGCATTGATTAAAAATGCTGAAATTTTTGCACCTTCCCTCAACGTGGTTTCTGAGCTTGATTGACCTACTAAGGAACTGTCGGTAAATGGCGCTATTTCCATCATATCAGCCCCCGTTATTGGAAACTCATCAGCCAATGCCGCTAGGATATCTAACGCGTGCTTTGGCGTTAGACCATTACCTTCGGGAGTACCCGTTGCCGAAGCAAATTCTTCATCTAGAGCGTCAATATCAAAGCTTACATAGAGTTCGTCTACATTATCAGCTTTTAATTGAGCAATCACTTCACTAGCAACTTCTTGCGCGCCACGTTCAATGATTTCATGCGCCCAATGTTGTTTAATACCAAAGGTCGACTCCCAATGCTCTTTAGGCTTACCACTTGAGCGAATACCAAATTGAATAAGGTGATGCGGCGCAGGTAAGAACTCTAAAATATGCGTGCACCATGAGCCAAAGCATAAATCGATACCTAAACGCTCAACAAGTAAATCGGTATGCGCATCGAAATGAATAATGGCAGTACGTTTACCCTGTTCGCGCTTAGCTTTTAAATACGATTTTGTCAGTGGGTAACTGATAGAGTGGTCGCCACCGATACCAAAAATACCTTTATCGCTAAACGTAGCATAAAAGCTGTCACAAACATCTTCGGTAATTGACAGTGGGCTCACGTAATAATCACTATTAGGATTATCATAGAGCGCCTTTTGACAATTGCTAATCGTTGCATCATTTAAGTATTTATCATGCAGTAAATGAGGGATAACACGTACATCACCTAAGTCAAAAGATTTCGCTTGGGGTTGTTGGTCAATCAAGGTCGAGCGCAAAAATAAAGGTCCCCAGTTAGCACCACGTAAAATACCGCCGCCACAATCAGAGCTGATCCCAAGGGTAACCGCTTTATAAGGACTCTGTGATAAAGTCTCTAACGAGTCACGCCACAAAGGCTCTACGTTATCTTCTTGACCGTACAGCTTGTTACGTAACGCCGCTTTTCGCTCTTTTGCCGTATTAACAGTGAAAACTCCATCACCCGGTGGACATAAACAGTGTTCAACTTTGCTTTTAAATGTTTGCCATTGTGTGCTCATTACGATTCCTTACTCTGTGTTTTTGCGTAGTTATGCAAAAAAGACGCTGTTGAAAATAAATTTAATAAAACCTTCATGGTGGTCATTTCATAAAACATGACAACAAAGTCAATTTTACAAAGGCACGTAGAAAAATAAATTTATCTTTATGTAACATAGCTTTAGCTATAAATTAAAAACAACGCATAGATTCAAATTAAGTATATTAAAGGATAGATATAGTGTCTGTTTAAACAAGTCAACCGTTGTGTAAATTGATTAATTTGCTTCAGTGATTGAATATTCAAAGAGAATGAATAAAGCTGATAATCTAAAGCGGACATCCGTCCTGTACAGGCAATGTCATAATAGTAATGATGTTAGATTGACAATACTCATATGATTTAAAAGGCAACATTATGGAAAAGGTTTTTCATTTAGGACTTACTCGCGACGATTTACAAGGCGCAACGTTAGCAATCGTGCCAGGCGATCCTGATAGAGCTGAGCGCATCTCTAGTTTTTTGGAAAATCCACGTTGTTTAGTACAAACCCGAGAATTTCATGCTTATTTAGGCTTACTTAGCGGCCAACCTGTTGTGATATGTTCAACTGGTATTGGCGGCCCATCAACATCTATTGCAGTAGAAGAGCTGGCTCAATTAGGTGTTGATACATTTTTACGCATTGGTACCACAGGGGCTATTCAGCCACATATTAATGAAGGTGATATTTTAATTAGCCAAGCGTCTGTTCGCTTAGATGGTGCAAGCCAGCACTTTGCGCCACTTAATTACCCTGCCGTATCTGATTTTTTTGCGACCCAAGCCATGGTTAACGCCTGTAATAACCTAAATATTGATTTTCATATCGGTATAACAGCATCAAGCGATACCTTTTACCCTGGTCAAGAACGCTATGATACCTACTCAGGTTACGTGCCAAAAGCGTTCCAAGGTAGCTGCGAAGAATGGCAAAAGCTTGGCGTAATGAATTACGAAATGGAATCGGCTACGTTATTCACCATGTGTGCAGCACTAGGTTTAAAAGCTGCCTGTGTGGCAGGGGTATTAGTAAATAGAACGCGCCAAGAAATACCCAATGTTGACCACGGCGAGATTGAGAAAAAATCAGTTGCCGTGGTACTTGAAGCCGCTAAAGTGCTACTGAGTAAAGCTTAAACTATAGCTTTGTAAAGCTGGTAAGTTATCGTAACTTGCCAGCACAGCTTCACTCACTTGCAGTTGATTTTCTGCACCTTCAGATTGTAATAATTCTACTTTTTCAACCGTCTTATTATCCAAACTTAAACCTGCCAAATAAAGCTGACTAACTGCACTTTGTAATGGGGCAAGACTTGGACTATAGGCTGCATTTTCAGCATAACGTCCATAAAAATTGCCATGGTTAAATGTGGTTATTTTTACCGCACTAAAGTTTTGCGTGTAAGGAACATAAGCTTGCTTTGCCTGCTCAATAAGCACAGGACAAACCTCAGAGTTTGTATCCACATGAGCAGATTGTGGATCCGGATTAAACAAACTATATTTATTACCCAAATCCTTAGGTCCAAACGCAGCAGGCAACAATTCGGTGAGTTTAAATTGTTGAGTTGGCAATAAAATATCGAAAGTTTCCGCATCTGCCAACTCATTCATAAATTGGCGGCAATAACCACAAGGTGCATCACTAATCGCTATTTTAACAACAGACTTAGCACCATTGAGCCAAGCATTATTTATTGCTGATTGCTCAGCGTGAACCACTAAACTCAGCGGCTGATGAGCAAATTCAACATTAGCACCAAAATAAAAACTAGGCTGTTGCTGTGCATCTAAGCCTACCACGATTGCCCCCACTAAAAACTGAGATATAGGCGCCACAGCAAATAAAGAGGCAATAGGTAAACAAGCCCTGAGTAATTGTGCTTGAGTGAGTGAGTGCTCAGTGCAAAGTGCATTAATATCAGCTGTATTTAATCGACCCTGTTGCGATTTAACTTGATTGAACAATGCATTACGCGCAGGTTCAGCAAATTCGAAAGTGTGCCCTGTTATTGAATTGATAGGCGAAGAAGATGTTGATGAAGTCATAAACAAATTTTACTTATTTAATGGCTACACAGTGTAAAATGTTCAGCGACTAATTACCAGATTGATTTTCCAACCAACTTTTCGCAGTAGCAAAACACTCAAAGTTTTCTGCTGCTATATTAAACCGCTTGGCTTTTTGCAGAAACAAGTCGTGCATAAAACCATCAAAACTGACTATTCTGGCAATCAGGTAGTCTTTTAGCCAACCCGATATAGTCGGCATAATACTTAAAAGCTCGCTGGCTGGAAAATCGTGACTGAGCTCAGACACGTCGACCAGTAGCTTGTTGCTGCTATACATTTCGCCATACTGCTGGGCAATCTGATAAAAATTAATCACATCCTGTGCACTTGCAGTCCCTTTTAATGTCATCATTATTAATGATGTGGATGCATCAAATGTGATGCAAGTTGAAACATTAGACATACAATAGACTCGGTTAATTGATGAAGTGCCAAAAAGCGGGGTATTGTAATTTTTTATTGGAGCGAGTCAAGAAATACCATCCAAACAGGTCAGACCATGAGTAATTTCCAGATAAAAGTACTATATTTATTGAGCGAAAACGGAATTTTCTGAGCTTAGTTCTTTGCGCTTTTATTTGTAATCGTGACCATATAAAAACATAAATCACTTAGGACTGGGGTAAAATGTGGTGTTTAATGCAGTTAAATACTCCCTTTTTGGCAATATATGCGCCGAGCCTTGTGAACACGGCGCACACTGTGTACTGACATTACCTATTGATGGCCCCAAAGCTGCAAAAGAGCACAATGAAGCCATACATCATAGCCATTAACCTGTATTGCGCATACCTGCTGCAATACCTGTCATGGTGATCATTAATGCATTATCAATATCACCTGATGCACCTTCTTGCGCTTCACGAGAGCGTTTAAGCAGTTCTACTTGTAGTACATTTAACGGATCGGTATACGGATTACGTAAGCCAATTGACTCTTTGATCCAAGGCTGATCAGCCAACAAGCTTTGCTGCGGGCTCAGTGACTGCACTAATGCAATCGCTTGTTTAAGCTCTTTACGTAACTCTTCACCTAGTGGCTTATATTGCGGTTCAACAAGCGCATCATCATAGTGAGCACTTAGCCAGCAATCGGCCTTACTGAATACCATTTCGAGCATTTCTAAACGCGCTCTAAAGAACGGCCACTGCTGACTCATTTCGTTTAAAGTTTCAACGCCGTATTGTTCAACTGCGGCTTGTAAGCCTGTTAACGCCCCCAACCACGCAGGTAACATTAAACGGTTTTGACTCCAGGCAAAAATCCATGGAATAGCACGCAGACTTTCAACGCCGCCATGTGGATTACGCTTCGCAGGGCGCGAGCCCAATGGCAATTTACCCAACTCTTGCTCTGGCGTTGCCATTCTAAAGTACGGCACAAAGTTTTCATCAAAACGCACTACATTACGATAATGCTCGCATGACTTTTCACTGATCAACGCCATCACATCACGCCATTGCTCTTTTGGCTCTGGTGGTGGTAATAAGTTACTTTCAAGCACGGCTCCGGCGTAAATATTTAAGCTTTCTAATGCAACATTTGGTAAGCCAAACTTAAAGCGGATCATCTCGCCTTGCTCTGTTACCCGTAAACCACCTTTTAATGAACCCGGAGGCTGTGAACGCAGAGCTTGTGCAGCAGGTGCGCCACCACGGCCAACGGTACCACCACGGCCATGGAATAATACAAGCTCAATACCACGCTCTTGGGCAAGCTGTACTAGTTTATCCATTGCTTCATATTGCGCCCAACCAGCAGCCATCATGCCTGCGTCTTTGGCTGAATCAGAATAACCGATCATTACGTTTTGTACGCCCTCAGCTTGACCACGATACCAAGTATTATCAAGCAATTGCGTTATAACACTGTGGCCAGCGTTTAAATCATCAAGAGTTTCAAATAATGGCGCGACAGGGAGCCTAAAGCTACAACCACTTTCTTTTAACAATAACTGCACTGCTAACACATCTGAGGCTGTACGTGCCATTGAGATAATGTATAAACCGAAGGTCGATTCATCTTGCTTTGCGATGACATCAAAGGTGTCGAGTACTTCTTGCACGTCATTACTTGGTTGCCAATGTTTAGGTATCAATGGCCGGCGAGAATTAAGCTCTGCCAGTAAAAATGCTTGTTTATCTTCTTCTTCCCACTGGTTGTAATCCCCTAACCCTAAATAACGGGTTAACTCAGAAAATACATCACCGTGGCGTGATGAATCTTGGCGCACGTCAAGCTTAGCTAAACGAATACCAAAACTATTGATACGACGCAGAACATCTAGTAATAAACCATTTGCTACCACACTCATATTGGCTTTCAATAGTGAGCGATAACATGCCTCTAGCGGCTGTTTTAATTGACTAATATCGGTAACGATATCTTGCGCTTCGGTGCGCTTATTCATAATTTTAGCGCCTAAGTGAGCAACCGTTTCACTCACTTGTGCTTTTAATACTTTTAACACTGCGCGGTAAGGTTCAAAATCTTGCCCTGCTAATTCAACGAGCTCGTCGCTCGCTTGTGACATTGACAGCTCAGTACTTAAAGTGTCGATATCACGGCTATACAAATCAAGTGCCATCCAACGGCCATGATCCAGCACTTGTTGCGTGACCTGGGAAGTCACAAATGGGTTACCATCACGATCCCCCCCCATCCACGATGTAAACTCAATAGGGCTATAATCGTTTGGTAGCTCAAGATCTAACTGCTCTTTTACTTCTTTACTAAAGTCTCTTAAAAAGCGCGGCACAGCATGCCAAAGGCTGTTTTCAATAACCGCAAAACCCCATTTAGCTTCATCAATTGGGGTTGGGCGAGAGCGGCGAATATCATCCGTATGCCAAGCTTGACTTATTAATTGAGCAATACGATTAAGAATATTTTCGCGCTCATATTCTAAGTTATCTGTACGCTCAAGCGCCGCTAGACAGTCACTTAATTCAACATGTTTATTAATAATCGTACGACGTGTTACTTCTGTCGGGTGTGCGGTTAAAACTAAATTGATATGTAATTTCGACAAGCTGTCAGCAATTTCATTAGGATTTAATTTTCCCTGATTTGCTTGGCTAGATAATGCTTTTAACGTTTGTGTAAGAGGGCTTAATTGACAAAAGCCAACATCGTTAAAACGAGAAATAGTATGAAATTGTTCTGCTACATTGGCTAAATTTAAAAAATGGTTAAAAGCGCGAGCCACTGGCAATAACTCTTCGTCAGTTAATGCGTGCAGAACATCAATTAGGGCATGACGGTCTTGCTCGTTACCTGTGCGTGATGATTTTGCTAAAGCGCGAATTTCTTCTACTTTATCTAAAATCGCTTGTCCTTGGGTATCTTTTATTGTTTGGCCTAATAACTGGCCTAATAAATTGACGTTCCCACGCAAGGCGGCATATTGTTCACTCATTCCAAATACTCCATTGTTGATGGTTATACCCAAAGGGTATGAGTAATAAGCGGTGCATGACTTTAAAGCGTGGAGTGAGAGTAGAAACAAAAGCCAACACGCGCTTACCTTTTTTGTTCTTAACCTCTATTAATATCATTCATAAACCCAATTTAATAGATCCAAAGCATATTCTATTTCGTAACAAGTAATAATATACCTAATAAACAATGACTCGTTATGATTATATTTTACGATGGCAACTGCCCACTTTGCGCAAAAGAAATGCGCTCATTAAAGCGCGCTGATGTACATAACAAAATTAAACTTGAAGACATTAACAAAGACGACTTCGAAAGCCGTTACAGCTATATTAAACGTAAAGACGCCATGGCTTTTTTACACGGCCAACGAGATAATGGTGAAATGCTGTACGGCCTTGATGTAACCTTTGCTGCTTGGCAATCCGTTGGTCGCCACACATGGTTAAAACTGCTGCAATTACCTATCATTCGTTTTTGTGCAGATGTAGGTTATTGGCTATTTGCCAAGTATCGTAAACAAGTCACGACCTTATTTTGCACTACCCGATGCGGGATAAAATAATGGCGAAAGTGTATGTTCTATTTGGCGCAAACAGTGCCATTGCAAGTGCTTACTTAGCCACGATTGCGGATCATGACTCCCGTGCAAGCGTTATTTGCGTAAGTAGGCATGCAACTAATCTAAGCGATAATCGCCTCGACATTCAGTCGTTCATTTGCGACTACTCAAAAGCAAGCCTGAATGAATTAACGGACCATCTTAAAAAGCACAACGTAAAGCCTCATCAGGTTATTATATTCAATGGGCAATTACACTTTGAAGAGGCCATGCCTGAGAAAAAGCTTGAAGATATTGACGAACAATATTTTAGTACCTTATTAAACACAAATGCGTTAACGCCTATTCTATGTTTGCAGGCGATTGCCCCATTATTAGATCACAAAACGCCCTGCACCATAACCTGCCTAAGCGCTCGCGTTGGCAGTATAAGTGACAATAAACTAGGAGGTTGGTACAGCTACAGAGCGTCAAAATCCGCGCTTAATATGCTATTTCAAAGCGCAGCCATTGAGCTCAGTCGTCGGGCTAAGCAAACACGGTTAGTGTTGTTTCATCCAGGAACCACGGATACCTTTTTATCAAAGCCATTTCAAAAAAATGTTCCGCAAGGCAAATTATTTAGCCCACAGTATGTAGCACGCTCACTTTATTCACTTTTACAACGGCCAAATGAGTTAACAGAAATAGGAAATTGCGCCTACATTGACTATCAAGGGAACAAAATCCCTTGGTAATACTTTTACTACTTTTCTGAATTTTACGCCCTCAAAAAGGATTCACAATGCAGTTAGATAAAAAGGCACTCGAGCAGCTTGATTCACGTTATCGCGCTCATTTAATTAATTCACTGTCTGGGTTCAAAAGCGCCAATTTAATTGGCACCCAGAGTAAAAATGGGCAAACAAACTTAGCCATTGTTAGCTCGGTATTTCACTTAGGCGCACACCCCCCTCTCGTTGGTATGATCATTCGGCCCCACAGCGTACCACGCCACACATTTGAAAACATTAAAGAAACTGGCTATTATACCATTAATCAAGTTAATAGTGATATTTACAGTCAAGCCCACCAAACTTCGGCTCGCTATGATAGAGATGAGTCAGAGTTTGATGCAACTGGTTTAAGCCCTGAATATTTAAATGACTTTAATGCCCCGTTTGTTTCACTGAGTCGTTTAAAATATGCCGTAAGGCTTGTAGAGCATCAACACCTTAAAATAAACGGCACCGAGCTTGTGATAGGCGAAATAATAGATTTACATGTAGACGGGAATGTTATTAGCGATGATGGCTATATCAACATTGAGGCTCTCAACACTGTGGCAGTAAGTGGCTTAGACAGTTATCACACAACACACTCGATTACACGTTTACCTTATGCCAAAAAGCAGCGAGTTTGATTGTGTAAATAATCCGAAGCCATCACAACCTCGCTTCTTAATCATTTTAGCTAAAGTGGAAGCTACCAATTAATAAACTTAGCCCAGCCAATAACCACACCAAAGCAAAGTTATGCCAAAGCTGGGCATTGTTGTAAACATACGTGGGGTTATCTACATCAACCAAAAGAGTACATACTTTACCTTGCTTAAAACGCGAAAATAACGTGTCATCATGCCCTACTAATACGCTGTGTAAATGGCCATTAAAACGAAAGTTAACTAACATTGTTTGCTGCTGGACTAGCTCTAACGCTGTAATGCGATTACTGACGACCGTCGTAATATTTTCAATTTCACACACTCGCCAATGATGTTTACTAACTTTACATTTTAACCACCGAGCTAAAGGTAAAAAGCCAACACTTATAAAACAAATGCCAAGTGTTAAAAGTACACTGCTCATGGTGTTCTAGCCTTGTAATGATTGATAAACATGACTCGCTGCAATTAAATCACTCAATGCTGTACCTACTGATTTAAATACAGTTATATCAGTTTCATTAAAGCGTGCATAGCTGTCTTCTTGTGCTAACTGCGCAAGCTCTGCGCACACATCTTGCTCACTAAAAACACCTTCTTTAATCGGGAGCAGTAGCTCTCCAGCTTCACTTAACACATTTTCTCGACTATCAACATACACGCGGCTGCGAGTAATTGTTTTGCTATCACATTCTCTTGCTTCACTATGATGATTACCGATTAAATCAACATGGGTACCCGGCTTTAGCCAGTTTCCGTCAAACAATGGTGCCGCAGAGCCTGTTGCACAGCTAATTACATCAGCACTGTGGATAGTTGGTTCATCACTTTTTCCTATTACAACATCAATATTAACGAATGCTGTCTTTAAACGGTTTTGTAATGCCATTACTTTTTCTTGATTGCGCGCAATTAGTGTAACACGAGTAAAGTTTCGCACACTTAGATGCGCTCTTATCATGTACTCAGCTAGGTTTCCACTGCCAAAAAATACAAGATGCTGGCTATTTTCCCGTGATAAATAATAACTGGCTAATGCCGATACTGTTGCCGTACGCCATAATGTAATACGAGTTCCATCTACCAAAGCTAATGGTTCACCATGATCGCGTGAAAACAGCATTATTTTAGAATACAAAGATTCATACCCAACTTGACTGTTTTTAGGAAAATACGTAAACGCCTTTACACCAATCACATGCTCATTCCACGCGGGTAAGACTGCAAACGCATCATGGCTTAAGTTACTTTCATCAAGCTCGTAGACATTGCGTTTGGGCATACCAAATTCTTGTGCAAAGCCTTGGCGCATCGCAGTGAGCAATGTATCAAAATTCAATACATTATCAATTTCGTATTTCTCAATAATCTGCATAATTATAGTTCCAGCTCAAAAGGTTTAGGAGCGTGAGTTAAAATTTCATAACCCGTGTTGGTGATCAAAATGTCCTCCTCTAAACGCACCCCGCCATATTCAGGGATATAAATGCCTGGCTCTATGGTGATCACATTGCCAACTTCTAATATATGCTTAACGTTGCTATTGATAAACGGCTGCTCATGCAAAAATAGTCCAAGCCCATGACCCAAGCCCTGTCCGGCATGATCCCCAAAACCTGAAGCATCTAGTACATGTTGTGATGCATTTTGCAAGTCGGTGCAGTGAACACCAGGCTTAAGTAAATCAATCGCAGCTTGTTGTGCTGTCGCCACGCTATTATAAATAGCCGTTTGCTTTGTTGATGCTTGCCCTAGCACATAGCTGCGTGTCATGTCTGAGCGGTAGCCATTAACAACTGCGCCAAAATCAAGCGTAATAAAATCGCCTTCTTTTAACGTGCACTCACTTGGGCTACCGTGCGGCAGCGAGGTACGCTCTGCGAACATTAAAATCGTTGCAAACGACATACCCTCAGAGCCTAACTTTTGCATTCTAAACTCTAACTCTAACGCTAAATCTCGTTCACTCACACCCGCTTTAAAGTACGGTAATGTTTGCTTGAGTGCTTCATCAGCAATGGCAGCAGCAGCTTTTATTTGCGCAACTTCCCAGTCACTTTTAACCATCCGTAAACGCTCTACCATACCAGTAACTGGTGTGAGTGTATGGCTCGTTAATTCACTCGCTACTTGCTGCCAAAGCGCTACATTAATAAATGCAGAATCAAAACCTAATTGACTATTAGATGCTAAAAAACGACTTATACATTGGCCTAAAGTTTCATTGTCTCGGTCACGGCAGATAACTTCAAAGCCTGTACATTCCTCTTGCGCGCGGCCAAAGTAACGATAATCAGTGATCAGTACAAACTGCTCTGCGGTTATTAACGCATAAGCGGCGTTACCGCTAAAACCGCTTAAATAACGAATATTTTCATGGCCTAGTACCAATAATGCTGATAAGCCTTCAACGGCCATAGCCTGTTTCATCGATTGTTGGCGAGCTATAAATTGCTTGTTCATCTGAAAATAAATCCTTGTTTTAGGGGATCATCTGGATCAATTAAAAATGTATGTTTACCAGTTACAAACGCTTCGCCACTAACCCGTGGCACAACCGTATTAATATCAGCTAATAAACATTGCGCTTTTAGCTCAACAGTGAATACCGAGCCCAAAATACTCTCTATTTTTATTCGCTGACCGATTGCCAGCCTGCCTTTTGCAAACTCTAATGCGGCTCTTGCACTGACGCCCGTCCCCGTAGGGCTGCGGTCTAGTTCGCCTTCGGCAAAAATACACACATGTCGGCTAAAACTTGAATGACTTGTTTGTGAATTAGAATAAAATATAACCCCATATAAAAAGCTCAATGCGTCATCTGTAGGGTGCGTTGGCTGATATTGGCCGTTAATTTTCTGCTTTATCGCTTTGCCTAAACTAATAATTTGCTCATGGTTATTGGGCGCTAAACTTAAATCAATAGTGTCAGCATCTACAAAAGCGTAATAAGCGCCGCCGTATGCGATATCACAACTAACTGCACCAAACATGGGTAACTCAATGTGCATATCAAGCTTTGGAGCATAACTTGCCACGTTATCAAAACACACATTGGTTAATTGTTTATCTTTAAGTGTAATATAAGCCTTAATAAGCCCTGCGGGGGTATCTATGCGTAGCTCATTAACCCCATCTATAAAGTGGCTGATACTGCAATCTTTTGCTGCTGTAGCAAGCGCAATAATGGCATGGCCACACATGGTGCTATAACCTTCATTATGTAAAAACAGTACGCCAAAATGGCTATCTTTATGTTCAGGCTCAGTGATTACTGCACCGTACATATCAGCATGGCCTCGGGGTTCAAACATAAGCGCTTTGCGTAAGTGATCAAATCTTGCCAAACAATCGGCTCGTTTCTCGAGCATAGTTTGGCCTTGCAAATTACTAAAACCATCAATAATTATACGAAGAGGCTCACCACCGGTATGCATATCGAGCGTATTGATCGCTAGCCAATCATTATTTGGCTGTTGCCAATGAGAATATAAACAATTAGTCATAGGTAACCTTTAAATTTATACGAAAAATGCTGAGCAGTTACCTACTCAGCATCAAGGCTGTGTTACTCACAATGAGAATGTGCTTAAACATTTTGTCAGTTTTAGTTTCCGCTTGTTAAATACTAAGTACTAAAACGACAATTTACAGCCACTTACCAGGGAACTTAAAATTCTATACGCGCGGTTAACGATACATATCGAGCACCTTGACGGCTAGTTACTAAACCATAATCAGGGTTTAACTCTAAGCCGTTATCGCCATACTGAGCGCGCTCTTCGTTAATATTTATCGCGCTATCTCCATCAAATAAGTTATATACAGTGCCTTTTAAGGTCATGTCAGAGCCAAAAAAGTCCGTATAATAAGTCAGTGACATATCCACATTAGTTAACCAAGGTAAGTTACCTTTGCTTCCGCGTGGTGCTGGGTTGCCGTTTTCATCATAGTGCGATGCTTGGTCGTAGTATTTACTCACACATGCATCCCACGGGCTGCCTTGCTCACAGCTATCAACACCTTCAGGATGCACTGAGAAGTAGCTCTTTGGACGACCCGATGTTGTTCTGGCCACTAAACCTACAGTCAGTGAATCGGTAATATTATACGCGCCACTAAATTTGATCGCATGGCGGTGGTCATTAGGTAAATTACCATAGCCATGATCCATTAAATCACCGTAGTCATATGAGGTAGTCCAACCTGGATCGGCTTGGTTGTTATCCGTTTTAACTAAACCTTCAGTGTTACCATAACTATGTGACCATGTGTATGATGTATTAATTCGTAAATCATCCGTAACATTGCCATCTAAAGTAAATTCAAGAGCGAGGTATTTACGTTGAGCTTCTGGTAACGCAAGTTCTTCAGCGCTCAAATTAACGTTATCAATTTCCCCATCACCATCAAAGTCATACGACATTTGAATCGCTTCACCAGGGTTATTAAGCACATAATATGAACCTTGCCCTACGTTATCGGTGATACCCATTTCAGCAAGCTTTTTAGCAAGCACAGGACCAACATCGGTATCTTCAACACTGCGACCTAGATCACGGTAAATAGCACGTACACCCGCAGACATCGTATCAAACACTTCTTGTTGATAACCTATTGTAAACTCATCGCTGTACATTGGTTTTAAAGAAGACGAGGCAATTAAACCAGGCTCTGTAATACCACGCTGGCGCCAGCGTCTATCACGTAACATGTCGCCTCTGCTCGGAGAACCATCAGCTAATAAAGAAGGTGATCCATTGCCCTCTAATTGATCTAAATCGAAATACTCAAACCATTCAATAGATGCGGAACCTTGAGTGATATTCATGTTCGCAGATACTGGCTGAAAATAGCGCCCGTATGTGGCGAATATTTTCGCGCTACCATCACCCGATACATCATAAATAGCTTGTAAACGTGGCGCGATTTGATTATCAATATCAACAAATGCTCTGCCGTCTGTCACCGTATTTTCAAACTGGCTATAACGCAATCCCATATTAAGCACTAAATTATCAGTTGCTTGCCATGAATCATTAATATAAAACGCTAATGAAGTGGTATCAGAATCGACCTCACGGCTACGTACCCTTCTTTCGATAAAATCACTACCTAGTGCTGCACCAGAGACATCGTTTTCGCCAGCTATTTTTATAGTCCACCAGCCTTCAGCGTCCCCAATACCATTTTGACCTTCAAAGTAATCAACCTTCACGTTGGTGTAATCAATACCAAACTGGATTGAATGCATATCCAAGTCCCAGTTAAAATCAATTCTGGCTTGGTCTCGAATATATTCTTCTTCCGTTATACCGGAATTTGTATGCTGACTTAACGTTACAAAGCCATCACGTTCATCCCACACACCTGGGTTAGGTGATGCTACAACGTTTTCAACATTTTCTGTAACACGGCCAACAACGGCTGACACTGAAAATGTATCAGTCAGATAGCCATTGTAGTTAATACTGTATACATTACCGCCATCTTCGCCAGGAGCATCTACACCTTGTTGGTCACCTACCACATTATCTTGCCAGTTATAAGCGAATGTTTTATCGGTCCACGTACGTTTGTTATTCATCGCAGAGAAGCCAACCGAGTGATCTTCATTAATAAACCAATCAACTTTGGTAAACCAGCGGTCTTCATCACGCTCAAAATCAGAGAAAGTGGTTTGCCCAGCACTGTTAGTCTCTTCTCTGCGTGGAGCAAATAAGCCATAGAAGAACAGCGTATCTTCAATAAGTGCACCGCTCGCCCATAACTGTACTTCTTTAAAATCGTAACTGCTCTGTTGCGTATTGGTACTGATGGTACCGCTATCTTGGAATATTGAATCATGCTGACTACGAAGACTATCAGGATCCCAGCGTACCTCTGCACCAAATTTAAAATCATTATCACCTGATTTAGATACAGCGTTTACGATACCGCCTAATGCACCACCAAATTCAGGGCTTACACCACCGGTTTTAACTTGAGTTTGAGAAATAGCTTCCCACGGTAGACGAATTGAACCCAACCCTGTGCGAATACTTGTTACATTCAAGCCATTAAAATAGTAGCCATTTTCAGCTGCTGATGAACCACCAAAACTAGAAGCACCTTTAAAATTAGAGCCTCCTGGAGCCGCGGTACCTGGTGCAAGTAACGCAATACTCTCAAAACCCGTATTTACTGGCATTGCTTTAAGCTCTGCATCGCTAAACGTTAAGCCAGAGGTTGAAGAGGCCATATCAACACGACGAATTGCTGAACCGGTTACTGCGATACGCTCAATGTCGGTGCCAGCTTTAAAAAGTTGTACATCAAGGATAATTGACTGACCAATCGTGACATCAACATTTTCTTCAGTCATAGTTTCGTAACCGTCTTTTACAATAGTCACGTCATAAGTACCCACAGGTACATTACGTAATAAGTAATCGCCCTCAGCATTACTTGTGATGGTGTAGACTAAACCTTTACTCTTATGCTTAAGCGTAATTGTTGCACCAATTAAATCACTGCCTGATTGCGCAACAATGTGGCCTTTCACAATACTACTACCATCAACTGCCTGAGCAGCAGGTGTCATCATTAATGCTGCTGTTACTGCCGTTGCCAATAGGGTTTTTACACCCACACCCCGAGTTTGCTTTTTATTATATGTAAACATGTAAATGTTCCTTGATCCTGTTGATTTATTGTCTGTCGTACCTCTGACGTAAAAAATATACACTTATTACATATTGTATACAATATTAAATATCCATTTAATTCACATAAAATTAAAAACATGAAACAACCACAATCAAGATTAGGCTTTTTTATGTTTATATTCAGTTAATTACATATTTAAATATAAATTTAAAAAGTGAAATAATTAAGGGGATTAATTTCTATATGGCAAATAGTGACTACTACAATCAAAATTTTTCGTTCGAAATGGATAAAAAATTGAGGCCGTCTGCCTATCGCAACGACTTCTGCTGTTAGCCCATGAAATATTTTGACTTTGCCGGATTTTTCGTGAGTGAGTTTTAAAAAAGTGCATGTATTAAGTCTATGCTCGCTTATTCTCTGCACCATAAGCTGGATAACACTACAACTCTATGTAATTACAGAATTCACAAGGTAAGCTTTTGGCATAACTGTAAAACGTAACCGTTTTTACTGTCTATACGCTCTTATCTGTGATTGAACTTTAAGCTGGATTTATAGTTTATTCTTATCCCAGCCTTGCCGAAGTTAATTTTACTGATACAATAAATTTGTATAATGTATGCAATATGAAATTAAAAGAGGAAATATGATGGAAACAAATAGTAAAGATTGGCGATATACAGTTATGCCAGCCGTATTTACATGGCTAAAAAAAACAGAATCTGGGACTGTTGAAATTGACCTTGATGCAACGCAAAAATACGCTGCAGACATTTTAAAAGTGCAAGGAAAAGGAGGCACGCGTATGGGAGGCCTTGTTGGCTCTGGTACTCTGGGTGAGAACAGCTACCTAAGTTCTGAGCAACGCCTTTCTTTACTACAAGCCCTTTCAAGTGTTGCTAAAGAATACAATGTGCCATTGATCAGTGGCGCAGCAGCAGAAACAAAAGAAGAGCTTGCCAAAATCGTTACAGAGCTCGCGACTGTTGGCGTAGATACCGTAATGGTGATGCCACCCAAAACAAAAGAGTCACCTTCTGATGAAGAAATGTATGAGTACTATGCACTTTCTGCAACAGCTGCAAAAGAGGCCGGCATAACAATAATGCCTTATAACAACCCTGACGCCGCTGGCTATCATGCGCTATCAACTGATCTTCTTACTAGACTTGCTGCTTTACCTGAAGTAACAGCGCTTAAAATATCTACTATAGATGTATCAGTTATTGAAACCATGATGCTAGAAAATAAAGACTTAAAAGTACTAGCTGGTGTAGATACCGTAACTGTACATGCAGGCCTTGCTGGCGCATGCGGTGGAATCACAGGTGTTGGTTGTATATTTCCAAAAGCAAGTGTCACTATGCAAGAGCACGTAAATAAGGGCGAATGGGCTGAGGCAAATAAAATATCTCAAGCTATGAACTCTATATCTTACCTTGATGCACAGCCGCTACTTCTAGAGTATCTGAAGTATGCTTTTGGCATTCATCACAGTGATACAACTGGAGGCCTTCGTACCTTTGGTAAAAAACTAACTCAACAGCAAATTGATGATGTTCACACACGCTATATCAAAGCAAAAGAAAGACTTGAGACTCTGGGTTTAATAGACTGATTACTTCAAAAGTTGACAAAAAAACTCCGTTATTACGGAGTTTTTTGCTCTAGAGTTTGACAATTTGATGCTCGCTCTACTCGTTAATTAACTATGTATGGCTCTTGAACACTTGCACATGTATCAAGTGTATATTGCACCATACGAAGAATACTTAAACGAGGTTTATCTGATTTTGTCTCATCAGGGAATCGTGTTTCACCATCATACAACGCATTAATAACCAGTCCTTTTTCATTTAAGCCATCAGCGGCAGCAAAAGCAACCTTTGACGACGGGTACTCTAATACCGTAACAAGACTTCTGTAGCTTGATGTACATGTTAGAATACTGGTATTGTTTTTACCATATTCTGTATCTGCAAAATTTTGATCTACTCCTTGGCGCTCCAAACCTGCCGGAAATGCATAAAGACTGCTGGTTAACTGCCAATACCAGTCCATATTCCTCCCCGTTACAGGGAACTCTTTATTTTGACTGTTAAAAATTCGAAGCGATAAATTGAGGCTATCATACAGTTTAATAACCTCTTCCATATATATGCTATTAGTGACTTATGCAACCTACATGAGCAATTTAAACACGGCGATTGGTGCATGGGGAATGACGTTACCCGTTTTATTTTATTTTTTAAATAGTATACGGCCTGGCTTTATCTTTTCCATCATGTATTTGTTCATATACACTTGGATTTTAGTCGGTGTTTATAATATACAAAGTATAAAACCATTAGCGAACTTTGTTTTAGCGTATCTTATTGTTTGGGGGATCGCGCACGTTTATGAAAAAAACCGCCTAAAAAATCAAGCTCAGTTGACAGTGCTAGCTTTAAAAGATCCATTAACCAATGCAAACAACTTACTGGCATTGAGACATGATTTTGAGCAACGAACGAAAGCTGAAAAAGATGTTGGCTTAGCCATGCTAGACATAGACTTTTTTAAAAAAGTTAATGATACCTACGGGCATGATGTTGGGGATGATATATTGATGCAACTGGTAGAGCTTTTTCAGCAAAAAGTATCTGAGAAAGATGTTTATCGTACAGGCGGCGAAGAGTTTGTATTATTATTTGATGCCAGTGAAGATGAAGCGTTAAAAGTGTTAAAAGAAATATCTACAGAAACAGAGCATAAGATATTTAACTGTTCCAATGGAAATAATATAAATGTAACTCTTAGTTGCGGGTTTATTCATTTTTCTGCTACAGCGCTACAAGAACCTAATAGTCTCTCTAAAATGTTAAAAACAGCCGATCTATTGTTATATCACGCAAAAGAGCAAGGGCGAAATCAAATAATCACAAGAGAAAATTAAATAAATGTGCCTGTCCTGTTTCTCATGTTCCTGTTGTAATAATGACTATTGATATTGGGGCAAGAATATAAATATCAAATTACTCGAAAATGACCTTTCGCTATGATGCTTTGCTAAGCGGACTAAAATTCTCCACTAAATCAAACAAGGCAGCCACTTTAATTATTTAAAGTACATTGAACAATTAAGTTTTTGATTGCTAGAATGCCAACCTATTTTTTTATCAAGAGATACAATGGCAAATTTCAATACTCATCTAAATACTGCCGTCATCGTCACCGGTTTAGGTTCAGCCGCTTTATTATCTGCAGGCCATGTTGATTTAAGCGGCGCACTTTGGTTATGGTTTTTAGGTTCTATTGGCGGCTTATTACCCGACATAGATTCAGATAACTCCACATCACTCGATACTATTTTTAACTTATTCGCACTCAGCGCTGTATTACTGGTGCTGCATTACATAACAACCGAGCTCATTATTACAATTAGCTTTGTTGAATTAATAGTAGTGCCGTTATTAGTCTACGGATTTATGAAATACATAATTAGACCCATTTTTGAACGGATCACAGTGCATAGAGGTAGTTGCCACTCTTTACTATTTTTAGTGCTATGCGCATTATTAACAACGCAAGTAACATGGAAGCTTAATGACCAATCAACAGCTCAGGCAGCCACTTTTGCCTGGTTAGCGGGCGGTTTTATTTTATTTGGCGGGTTAATTCATTTATTACTGGATGAAGTTTACAGTGTCGATTTAAATAATGTCACCATTAAACGCTCTTTTGGCACTGCGCTAAAAATAGCCGACTTCGATAATAAATTAATTACGTTGGCATCAATAGTTGCCATTGCAGGTTTAATCTATATTGCGCCCCCTACCAAGCAAACAATCATTGCGTTAAGTGACTGGTCTAATTTTAGGTTTTTATCTTAACGAAGTAAGTAATAAACCATTTCACTACATACTCAAAATTAACACCCGTTTAGTAATTTAAAGTCAATTCACTAAACGGTTATAAAATGCCGTGTTTTATAGGCACACATGGCTTAACCAAAGCGGCTTTGAAAAGTTAGGGGGAATTAAAAAATTTAGCTTGAGCTTGTTTGTTATTAATTAATTCTTTTATAGGTTTAAGTGAAATAATTAACTCGCTTTACCTGTCTTATACCTACAGCAATAAACGCTATTTAAATACAGAAACTAAGCAGTTTGATACATTTAAATCCGCAACAACTGTTGAAAGCGTCAAATATAAAATCAAAAGAGGTCTATAATGGAATTTACACATAAACGCACCACCCTAATTACAGCATCGTTATTGTTGCTATTAGCAATATCACAAGGTATTTATTCAGCCCTTTACAGTGCTGAAATTAGCTTTTCAAGGCAGGTGGCTTGGGGGCTAGAAGCACTGGTATTTACTTTACTGGTTGCCTTTGCAGGCACAGCTATGGTGCAAGCAAAAAACGCTCAACTAGGCTGGTCGGCAATCGCGTTCAGTGCAGTCCTAAACATAGTCCAGGTAAGCATTGGTCTTACTTTGTTTTCTACATTTGGTAAAGTTGCAGGCACAGTAGAAGGCGCACAACCTTTAATTGGTGGCGTGGTGTCTCTATCATTCATGATTTACTACGCAGCTAAATTATTATTAGGATTAGCAGCCGTTGTTTTTGGCCTGTCTTTTATCACTAAAGGCGGCAAAGCAATTGGCGGCCTTACAGCCTTTGCAGGCGCAGCTGCAATGTTAGCCAATGGTGTTTTAATTACCTGTGGCCGTGATGGATTCTTGCCATCAGGCGTTGCTGGTGCATCAGGCATGATTGCAACATTACTTTTAGCAATCTGTTTAATAAGTCTTAACCGTAAAGCAGATTAAGGCATTAAACCTCGGCGTGTATTAGAGATGCTAATTCGCCGATGTTTTACGTTTAAAGTAATGGAGTTTAATGTGCCAGCAATCTTCATTTTCTCAAAGAGGATATGAGGCGCTGCACTTTTAGAGGTTATATCAAAAATTTTTAACCAATTAATTCTGTTGATGTATGAAGTCAAGATTTGATGTGGTAGCTTGAGGTTAGAAACCTCCAGCCCCCCGGTTATGCGTTTTTTAACACTAAACCTTTTGATTTATTGAAAATAACCAATGAAAATACAATTTCTGTTAAGCCACCAATAAAAGCACCAATTATAAAGTTAGCACCTAAGGGATCCCCATGCCTGTGCTTGCAGTATAATTTGATGTTTATCGTCATTTATCGCTATCCCATTGTAGCCTTGGATTGTCCCTTTTGAGGTGGTCATTTTCGCGCTATCTGGGTCGGTAATATTACTTTTAACAGGCTTGCCTTTACTGCCTGTTTTTTCTTCATGGGTCGCTAAGAACTCGGTGATTTTATCTGCACTTTTATCCAGCTTTTCTTTTTGTTTTAAATCCTGTGTTATTAACTCCTCGCCCAGCCCATCTTGCGATTGATGACGCTCAATAATACGTTTACTCGCACGTTCTAGTTTTGCTTTTTTACGCCCTAGCTCATCGAATGTGCCGCTCCATTCTTTACTCGCATTTGACTTTAATTTGCAACCATCAATGGCAAACATGTTGCGCCCTATCAAGCCTTCTTCATCACATACCATCAGCACTTGCGTGAACAGCGGTTCAATCTGCTCATGCATTTTAGCCACGAATCCCGCTATTGATGTGTAATGAGGTTGAATATCGCCCGACACACTCATGAACAAAATATTGTTCTCACAGGCCTTAGCTATTCGGCGGCTACGAATAAACCCATGAGCATAGCCAAGTAAAATAATTTTTAACATCACCGTGGGCGGATACGCCGCAGCGCCTGTTTTGTCGTTGTTATACCACGCGTCAAAGCCCGACAAGTCGAGTTTATTTTCGACAATATAACAAAGGGCATACTCAAATGTGCCTGGCAGGATTTGCTCAGAAAAATTGATCGGAATGAATTTATTTTGGCAGGATAAGTCAGGCTTGTAGTTGGCCATAACAATTTACCGTGGGTGAATAATATCTATTAGATCACAGTAACCCAGTGGATTCAAGGTTAAAAAACAATCAAGTTGAATGTGTAGAACCAGTTCCTAAAAAGAGTAATTCTACAGCCTCAACGCCTAATTAACAGGCAAAAAATAGTTGGTTAAAATAAGCGACGAAGGAGCAAAACCAACTGTTTTTTGTCCTTGTTTAATTTCTTGTTAGGCTTTTTGTTTATTAAGCGCCTGATTAGCAAAGTATAAAATAAAAAGACCCAACGCAATATATTTAGGCAATAAAACACCGAGTGTATGCCCTAAGTTTTGAGAAGGTAACTGTAATAAAAAAAATATGAATGCAGAATATAGAAAGGTATACCCAATACCAGATAGCCCCAGTGATTTGCTAATTTAAAATGCTTTATAAGCAAAGCTAAAACACAATAGATAAGACAAAGTGGTAAAGCTTGAGTTATTAAATCTATGGCAGCAAGTGTTGCATTGGGAAAGTTTTTAGCAAAAGACAGAAGCATATCAACTGGAATAGCGATTGCGGCACCATAACCAAAAACAGGTACCGATATATATGCGAAAAACACACCTAGAAATAAACAAACTATAAAATGTGCTCTATCCATGAGGTTACTCCGTTGAAAGCCTAACAATTTTGTCTATGACATTTGTCGTTTTATAAACCGACAAATGTCCATATATTACAATGCATTTATCTTAGCCCTCAAATAAACACCTGTAAACAATTAGTAAACGTTGTCTAACTTTTTACAAGTGCAAAAATACCCCAAAATGGTAGAGATCAGTAATATTGGACAAAATACAAATAACTGTCTATATATACAGCAATTTACTTTTGGAGATTCATCCTATGAAGTCACCTTTTTTTAACTATGATTTCGGAACAAATGTATTTAAAGCGCTATGCTAAAAGTACCATTAAAGCTTACTTATACTGGATAGCTGCATTTATTCGCTTTAATTCTATGCGACACCCAACAACAATGGGAGATAATGAAGTAGAGCTTTTTTTAAATCATCTAGTTAACCAACAAAATGTTGCACCTAATACGCAAACGCAAGCTTTAAATGCGTTAAGCTTTTTATTTAAGGAGGTCATTAAAAAGCCACTATCGCTATCCTTAGATTTTATCAAGAGCAAACGAGCAACTAAACTCCCCGTCGTTTTAACACAGCAAGAAATAAACCTTTTTTTTAAAGTGTGCTCTGCAAAACATTATTTACCTTGTGGGCTTCTCTATGGCAGTGGAATGCGGCTAACGAAAGTACTGCGTTTGCGTGTGCAGGATATTGATTTTGACTATAACTGCATCCGTATTTGGGATGGAAAAGGAGGAAAAAACCGTGTTGTAACGCTTGCAACTGAGCTCATACCGCAAATACGGACACAAATTCAATTAGTAGAGAGTTATTTACAGTTAGACCTAAATAACCCGCTATTTTGTGGCGTGTTTATGCCACATTTATTACGTAAAAAATATCCAAATCATAACAAACAACTGGGCTGGCAGTATTTATTTTCATCCTATAAACTCAGCATTGATCCCCAAAGTAAGCAATTGAGAAGACATCATATAGATGAAAAACAATTACAGCGCGCGGTTAAAAAAGCAGCTTGTGATGCACAAATTAATAAACACGTTACTCCGCATACCTTACGCCATTCTTTTGCAACACATTTACTACAAAGTGGTGCTGATATTAGAACGGTTCAAGCGCAACTAGGCCATAGTGATGTGCGAACAACTCAGATATATACGCATGTTTTACAACAAGGTGCAAATGGCGTGATTAGTCCATTCTCTAGATTATAAAACAGGTAAAAAGGACAGCCGTATATTTTTGTCAAATAAATTTAACGTGTTAAAGCACATTATATGAATGTGCTAGCAATAGTTTACGAAAAACTACCTTTTTTCGTCTTCTATTTTAAGTAATAGCTTTTTAATGTCGTTTTTAGCGCCTAAGATATGTTTTTTCAAAAAGTCACAGGCTTTTTTGGTCTCTTTTGCGCGACAGTGATTTAATAATATACGGTGCTCTTCGGGCGCAGTGGTTAAACCACCAGCCAGTAAAATGTGCATGCGTACATAGCGTTCTGAGTTTTTACTATACATATCAACTAGCTCACGAGTTTGTGGGCGTTGGGCGCGGCTGTATAGTTTGCCATGAAAACGGCTATTTAAGTCGCCTGTTGCTAGGTGAGTATCACCTGCATCCATGGCGCTTTCAAGTTCAGTTAAGATAAGCTCAGCATCTATTAAGTCTTGATCTGTTAACCCCTCAATTGAGTGACTTAACAGCTCGGCTTCAAGTAATGCCCTTAAATCAAAGATTTCATCAATTTGTGATGCTGAAAGCTCTGTGGCCGTGGCTCCTTTGTGCGCTTCAAAATTAACAAGACCTTCAGCTTCAAGCTGAAGTAGTGCCTCACGCACAGGTATGCGACTTACATTAAGCTCAGCAGCGAGTGCGGCTTGACGCAGCGGATCACCAGCTTTGATCTCACCGGTTAATATTTTTTCACGAATTGCTTCTGCTACTAGTTGGGTGCGGGTTTTGTGTTCGATAGCCATGGTGATCCTTTTATACCAATCGTGTTAAGTTACTGACCATTTATAGCGACAGGTATTATATTGCATTTAAAATACATTATACTTAAGTTCACTCATATGCCAAGTTAGAATCTGCTTAAGCCTCCTATGGGTAAGGGTAAGCGGGAAAGTGCAATTTTACAATCCCGCCTATAAAAATTATGCTTGGTAGCAAATTGGCCGCATAAATCGCAACATTGCATTTGCACCCACAGAAGTGCTGCGCACATCCGTTGAGCTTGGGAATGGCCCACCGTGATTCATTGAACCACATACTTCTACACCTGTTGGCATCTGGTTTTTAATCAAGCGGCCTACTTTGTATTGCAGTGCTTCAATAACACTATCAGCTTTATTTAAATCAGCCTCAGTACCATGAATACTGGCAGTAAGCTGCCCTTGGAGTTTATTTATCAATGTCATGAGCTGCTGTTCACTGTCGTAGCGCACAACCAATGCCGCAGGGCCAAACACTTCTTCATGCAAAGCTGGGGTTGTTAAATAATCATCGGCATTACACGCGAAGACATGCGCATTAGCATGAAACGCATGCTCAAGCTTACCTTTGCCCAACACGCTTACTTGAGCAAATTGGCTGCGCTCTTCAACTTGTTGTTTAAACGCTTTAACAATCCCGGGGGTTAGCAAGGTGTCTGATGGTGCATCATTGATACACGCAGAAATGTGTGCTTCTAGTTCATCACACCCTGTTGGCACTAACCAAAGCCCAGGGCTGGTACAAAATTGTCCGTTGCCCATCAGCATTGACTGGCAAAGTGACTGTGCGATTTCTTTGCTATGTTCAATCGCTTTATTGGGTAAAATAACTTGGGGATTAATACTACCAAGCTCGCCATAAAATGGGATCGGCTCTTCACGCTTGGCAATCGTTGCTTGTAGTTTACTTGCCACATTAAATGAGCCGGTAAAACCAACCGCTTTAATTGCCGGCGCAGCAACTAATTGATGCGACATGTCGTACGCTTTACTTTGCACCATAGCAAACACGCCTAGCGGCATCCCACATTCTTTAATAGCTGCAAGCGCTGCACGTGCCATTAATTCACCCGTGCCAGGGTGCGCTGTGTGATTTTTTACAATCACTGGGCAACCTGCAGCAAGCGCTGCGGCAGTATCGCCACCTAGTGTAGAAAAAGCATAAGGGAAGTTAGATGCGCCAAATACAGCCACCGGACCTAGTGGTAAATAGTTAAGCTCAGTGTGTGGCTTTGGCAAAGGCGCTCTTGTGGCATCAGCTTCATCCACTACTTTTAAACCTAAAGGTGAGTCTGGATTTTCACGTAATGCACTAGCAAACGCTTTAAGTTGATTTACGGTGCGCATGCGCTCACCCTGTAAGCGCGCAAGCGGTAGGTTAGTTTCTTGCTGTGTTTGTTCAAGTAGCTCATCGCCAAGCGCTAATATTTGCTCTGCAATGCACGTTAAAAAATCTGCACGTTGTGCAAAGCTGGTTTTACGGTACTCATAAAACGCCGATTGTGCGGCCTCTATTGCACCGTTTAATTCAACCGTGCTTAGATTAAAAAAGCGCGTTGGTAGTGGTTCATTGCGTGCAGGGGAAAATGCTTGAAATTCACCATTTGCTGAATGACCGAGCCATTGCCCTGCTACTAAACTTTGTCCTAATAATGTCATGCTTTGCTCCTCATTAAATTACTTGAAACCCAAATGCATATGGGTCATCGTCATCCACAGTGATCGCGCTTGTGCCCGTCACTCTAGACCAGCCTTGTATGCTTGGTAATATGGCTGGTATACCTGCTATTTCTGTTACGTGTTCAATACAACCAATAAACTGGCTGCCAATATAGCTCTCGTGAATAAAACTCTGCCCTTGAGCCAATTGCCCTTTGGTAAATAACTGTGCCATTCGGGCACTAGTACCTGTTCCACATGGCGAACGGTCAATGGCTTTGTCGCCATAAAAAACAGCATTGGCTGCATCTGAATTGGTATTTTTAGGTGTGCCTGTCCATAAAACATGACTAGCACCTTGAACGGTTGGATCAAGCGGGTGCGTACATTGAACTTTGGCGTTTATCGCATCTCGTACCTGCGGGCTATACTTTAAAATTTGCCCTGCGGTTAAGTGTTCAATGCCTTTATAATTACCCTGCGGTTCAACAATAATGTAGAAGTTACCTCCATAGGCAATGTCTACTTTAAGCTCGCCCAGCTCAGGTATATCAATAACTATCGATTCGTGCGCTAAATAGGCTGGAACATTATAAATTTTTACCCACTGCACTTTGCCATCAGTCATTTCGTAGTTAATCTGTACACGTCCGGCTGGCGTGTCTAGCAGCAAAGTACCCGGCACTTTTGCATGTAATAAGCCATGCTCCAAAGCAAAAGTAACAATGCCCATTGTGCCGTGCCCACACATAGGTAAGCACCCTGATGTTTCCACGAATAAAATAGCTGCATCGCCATCTTCTGTGGTGGGTGGATATAACAACCCGCCCGACATCATATCGTGACCACGAGGCTCAAACATGAGCGCTTGGCGTATCCAATCGTGATTTTGCAAAAAGTCTTGGCGCTTCTCACTCATGCTCAACCCGCTCAATTGCGGATGACCACTGGTTATGAGCCTAACTGGGTTACCACAGGTATGGCCGTCAATACAAAAAAAGGTCCCTTTGAGCATAACTTAGTCCCATTTAAATTTTGTTAAACCAAAACGGCTTGCCGTCGCTTCATTATAAAGCGAGGTGACAGCTATTGTGTCCTCTGCCGAAGCCCGTTCAATAATGCCGTGAACGCCTTCATTATTAAGTTCATCATTCACTGTTGATGCAAAATTAATGGCGTTATTTGCATTGAACAGAGTAGTTATCACTGGGGAGACTCCATGCCAATTTACTGTCATTTTTATTACCTGATTGATGTTTAGACTTGATATAATAGGTATATTGTATACAATAATCAACATCCCAATGTGACATTTTACTAATTCATAGGTTGCATGGATTTAACACAAAAAAAGAAAGTTCAGCTAAGGCACTGTAAGTTAATAACTAATAATCAAATTAAATGCTGTTACAGCTTCGGTTATTAACCATACACAAAACAACAAAGCCCGTTTATTACAGGCTAATAACGCAAATAGTATTAAGTGGAGTAACACATTTTGGCAGAGCAAAATAAACAACAAATAGCTGTGGTTGGTGCTGGAATTATTGGCATTTGTTGTGCACTTAACCTACAACGAGCTGGCTTTGACGTCACTTTATATGACGAAAATGGATTAGCTCAAGGCTGTTCAAAAGGTAATGCGGGGCATTTTGCTACCGAACAAATTTTTCCACTAGCACATCCGTCATTATTGAAAAAGTTACCGGGTATGCTATTCAATCCATTGGGTCCGTTAAGGATAGATTGGCGTTATATTATTCAAGCGTTGCCATGGTTTTGGTTATTCACTAAGAACATGAGACATAAACCATTCAGAGCCAATACGTTAGCGCTCAAAGCACTTAATAAAAGAGCGATTACTGCATACGAAAACTTACTGAACGAGTTTAACTTAGCAAGCTTACTCACTAAAAAAGGCAGCTTACTAACATTTGAAGCAACGCCACTTAGCCAAATTAATGCGATGTATAGTAGCTTTTTAGATCAAGGTATCGCTGTTGAATTACTCAACGCTGAAGAGGTAAAAATATTAGAGCCCAATTTATCTGACACAATAAAACATGCTTTATTATTTAAAGATGTAGCCCACAGCGTAGATCCACATCTTTTTTGTTTAAATTTAGCGGATAAATTTAGTACTTTAGGTGGCAAATTTTGTCAGCAAAAAATAACATCTATTAAGCAAACCCAGAGCACGTATGCCCTTAGTAATGATGAACAAACATTCACTGCAGATAAGGTTGTTATTGCGGCGGGAGCATGGAGTAAATCTCTCGTTGAGCCTTTTGGTTATAAAGTTCCACTTGATACTGAACGTGGCTATCATTGTATGTTGGCGAGCAACTATGGCTTATCAAGGCCCGTGGCATCTGCAGAGCGTAGCTTTATCATGACTCCGATGAGCCAAGGCTTACGCGTTGCCGGCACTGTTGAGTTCGCAGGGACAGAACGTAAGATGAATAATAAGCGTGCACTTGCATTGTTACCTAATGCTAAAGCGATGCTTAAGAACTCAGCTATATCATTACAGCCAAGCAGCGTTTGGATGGGTTGTCGACCATCGCTACCAGATTCATTGCCAGTCATAGGTGAAGCGCCCTACCACCCCAATTTATTTTTTGCCTTTGGCCATCAGCACCTAGGATTAACACAAGGCGCTATTACCTCAGAACTGATCACTGCTGTATGTTTAAGGCGCCGTGCAGAGATTGATCTTAAACCTTATTGTATTAGTCGATTTTCAACTCAAGCTGCTTGCAGTTCACAGTTACCACTAGCACAATAGCCCCACTAACGAGGAGAGCACTATGACAACCAAAGGTATTGGTATTCAAACCAAAGAACAAGCACTTGCCAGTTTAACTAATATGACTGACGATTTAACCCCAATTCAACCACAAGAGCACCTAGAACGAATTAAAAAAGCTCAACAATACATGCAAGCCAATGGTATTGATGCCATATATTTAAATGCAGGCACAAACCTTACCTATTTCACGGGAATGCGTTGGTATGCAAGTGAGCGTCTGGTGGGAGCCATTTTACCAGCAAAGGGAAATATTCAGTATATCGCTCCTTACTTTGAGATTGGTTCATTAAACGGCTTTAAAGTAATTGATGGGCCGATTCGTGGTTGGCAAGAGCATGAAAGTCCATATACATTATTTGTTAATATATTATCTGAAATGGGTATTGCTGCGAATGGCACAGTTGGCATTGACGAAAGCGCACAGTTCTTTATTTTTGATGGTATTAATAAAGCCCAAAATGGCTTAACGTTAGTGAATGCACAGCCTGTTACTGCACATTGTCGTATGCATAAATCTGCCAATGAACTTGCATTAATGCAACGTGCTATGGATATGACGCTGGCGGTACATAAAGCAACTGCCAGTATGCTACATGAAGGCATTAGTACCACTGAAGTAGAAGCGTTTATAAAGCAAGCCCACCAAAAAGTAGGCGCACCAGGCAATTACTTTTGCATTGTATTATTTGGTGTTGCAACTTCTTTCCCCCATGGTGTAAAAGACGCGCAAATATTAAAAAAAGGCGATATGGTATTAATTGACACTGGCTGTAAAGTGCATGATTACTTATCAGATATCACCCGCACCTACGTATATGGTGAAGCAAGCGATCATCAGCGCCAATTTTGGAATTATGAAAAAGCGGCACAAATCGCTGCATTTAATGAAGCAAAAATAGGCCAAACATGTGAAGCCGTAGATGCCGGCGCCCGTAATTATTTAGCAGCGCAAGGATTAGGCCCTGAATATCAAACTCCAGGCTGCCCACACCGTACCGGCCACGGCATTGGTTTAGACATTCACGAATGGCCTTATTTAGTAGGCGGCGATAAAACTCCTCTAGCCACTGGAATGTGTTTTAGTAACGAACCCATGCTAGTAGTACCTGATGAATTTGGCGTACGATTAGAAGATCATTTTTATATGACTGATCATGGTCCTAGGTGGTTTACCGAACCCGCACACAGTATTGAAAATCCATTCGGCTTAGTGGATTAAATCTAATTCGCTGAAACTAATTAATGGATCCCATCTAAAGTTGCACGGGCTGCCCGTACTGTGCAACTTTTACTCTAACTGTACTCGCCCCTTGAATTAGCCTCTTTTAGCCATCATATATCCCTTACATTTGTAAAAATAGGCTCACTTATGAAAAAGCTAAAGATTGATATTGTTTCAGACGTAATGTGCCCATGGTGTATTATTGGATATAAAAATCTGGAAACTGCACTTGCCCAACTAAGTGACGAATTCTCAGCTGATATCAGCTGGAAACCATTTGAATTAAACCCCGATATGCCTGTTGAAGGCCAAGATTTAAACGAACATTTGCAACAAAAATATGGCCTGAGCGAAGAGCAAGGTGACGAGAACCGTCAACGTATTTTAGAAATGGGCGAAAAAGCAGGTTTTACCTTTAATTTTGACGGTAAACGCATCATGATCAACAGTTTTGATCTACACCGTTTATTAACTTGGGCTCAAACTGAAGGTAAACAAACCGAGCTTAAACTCGCTTTATTTAAAGCACACTTTACCGATTTAATATTTCTAAACGACCAAGACAATCTACTTAATGTCGTACAAGGCGTGGGGCTTGATAGGGCTCGTGCAAAAGAAATATTAGATTCAGGCGAATATTTCCAAGAGGTACGCAACGAGCAAAATGCCTTACATCAAATGGGCATAACCTCAGTGCCAACCTTTATTATTAATGATCAATATGCCCTAACGGGTGGTCAACCAAGCGACGCATTTGTACAAGCATTTAAGCAAATTGCAGAGCAAGAAGCGCAACAACAGCAGCAATAAAATTAAAAGCCACGTCCGCAATCCCAAGCGTGGCTGCTTTTTAAAACCGTTATATTACTCACACTAAAAAACCACCTGAGCTAGGTGGTTTTTAGATTGAAATCAAATCTGTACGTTTGTCATGCTAACTTTACTCTCGCTAGCTTTACTATCGCTAACTTTACTCCTACGTTCTATAAAGTACCTTTACAACATGCCAGCCAAATTTAGTTTTAACTAAATGTGGCTCGAGTATTTCACCATTAAATGCGATTTTATCAAACTGAGGTACCATTTGGCCGCGTTTAAACTCTCCTAAATCTCCCCCTTTTTTACCTGATGGGCAAGTAGAATGCTTTTTAGCGAGCACTTGAAATTTAGCGCCTTTTTTTAACTGTTTGATGATGTCTTCAGCAAGCTCTTTGTGCTTAACTAAAATATGTAACGCATGTGCGGTGCTGGCCATAATGGATCTCGACTAAATTAAACTAAGTCAATTTTATCATTTATTTATAAATAATGCTGTTCATATCTACTTTCAGGAATACGGCAGTAATCATACTTACCAAATAGGCGATAACGGTTTATCGCAATCCGGTCATACATCCAATCGCGTAGGCGTTTGGGTATTAAACGTATGATTTTAATTGCTCGCCAAGGCCAACCAAGTTGGCTAATAACCTCAAGCACAGCATCACTTTGTGAAAAATATTTATCTTGTTCAATGTAAAGCATGCTCTTCACATTATCTGTGGGGTAATTAAAGTAATTAAGTATTGCTTGGCCTTTATCTGATTGCACAGAGCACAATTTAAAGTGCACATTTTTATCATGTTTAATAATAAAGTTACTCCATGCATTACATAACTTACATTGCCCATCAAACACGATGAGATGTTTATTTTTAATTAGTTGCGAAACATTAACCCCTGACATAACCACTCACTTTTTAAACTCAACGTACTCTATTGGCACCAATGCCCTTGTTTTTGGGCAATCAATAATAAGTGTGCTGCACTCCACGAAAAGTTAGGCGCCCCTTGTTGCTCACCTGTAAGCGGATTATAATTTTCACGAATTGGCGCAGATGACAATAAGCCATCTGCATTAGTTAGTAGCTTCTCACTTAACTGCTGCGCTTTTTCACAATACCCATAATAACTCATACCAACTAGGCCGAAATAAGCTTGATCTAACCATACTCGTCCCCGCCAATATATATCATCACCAAATGCGGGGTTAGTAAGCGCAGCGCTGCCCAATGGGACTTTTGTGTTGAATTGGCGCTCATCTAGCATAGCGTCAACAACTTGCTTTGCTTGATCTACACTAGCCACTTTATTAAATAAAGGTGACCACCCTTCAGGTCCTTTGCCACGCTTAACTAACGGTTTACCCGCACAGCCATTATCAAGGACCTCATCAGCTATATTTATATCGTAGTAGTAACCACTTTCTTCATCAAACATGCACGTGTTGATATAATCTCTGAGCTTAGTAGCTTGCTTTAAAAAGTAACTTGCTTGGCGAGGGTAGTTAAGCTGCTTAGCAATTTTACTCAAATAGCGGTTATCTGCTGCCATGTAAGAAGCTTGATCGACTGACTCTTGTAACAATGAATACCCAACCAGAGTGCCAGTATTATCACGATTTTCAGCAAAGCCAACCTGCCAATCGCTTGCCTTACCACCGCGTTGAATATATTGTTCAAGCTGATCTGTATTAATAAACCCAAATACAGCCGCATCATCTCTGCCAGACTCCCAAGATGCCGCCGTTTGTGCAGGTACTTGGAGTTTACTGGCTTGCTGATTTTTCAATATTGCCTGATATTTCTCTAAACCACTTTTAGTTTGCCAGCCTGTTGCTGTTTTGATTTTAAAAAGTAAATCACCTTGGGCCGTATTATGTGCTTTATCAACGGTCGCTCCATATTCAGGCACCCCGTTTTTATTGTGATCACGATTAGTTAACCACCAATGACGATAAGCCACTAATTTAGGGTAAATCATTTCTAACCACTGACTGTCGTTGGTATGCTCAAACACCTGCCATACAGCCCAAGCAGCAAGGCTAGGCTTTGTATTACGCTCATTCCAATTCGTACCGTCTCCGCCTCTTTCAGGACTCTTATTATAAGCAACTAAGTCAGGAATAAACCCTGCGTCCCAGGGCCTTAGCGGGTCATCTGCTGTGATTTGGTGTTCAAACACTGCGTTTAAATTTTGTTTTGCAAGTCCTGAGTTAAATGTTGCTAGCGCATACGCGTGTTTATAACTATCCCACGGCCAAGTTTGATTACCTGAAAACCACCGACCTGTAACAGCAGGGCTGACCGTGTCAAACCCAACCGCACCAGCTTTACTCCGCCAGTTTCCAATAAGTGTTTCGACGCTTTTAACCGCTAATTTTTTGTATTTTGGAGCTTTATCCGTGATTGTTTGCGTTGCATGAGCAATATAGTTTTGCCATCGCTTTTTACTCTGATTTAAGTAGTGCTCAGGGTCTTTTAAAATAGCTCTAATCACAGCTTGCTCACGGTTCACTTCCGCCTCATTTAACATATAAGAATATGTAGTATAAAAGGTTCTATTAGTTGTGATATAAGCTTGGCTAGCATAACCAGTTGTATGCAAACGTGACTCTACAGGCAAAGTTTTATGTAACTGGAGCTGTGAACTACCCGATGTTAGGAGGCTACCAAACGCGCGTACTTTTCCAAAGCGTAGCGTTAAACTTGTGTCTGTTGCTTGCCATTGAGGGTTTAATTGAGGGTAAACAACCAAAGGTGAACGTGCATCCTTTGCTTTAGCATCAATGGCACGTAAATGGGGAACCAGCTTGCCTTCAAAATAGAGCGTTAAAGGCTGAGTTGTTGTGATCTTGGTCTTCACAAGTGAGCTACGGTTAGACACAAAACGAAGCGTTAGCGTAATACTCACACCTTCGCCACTGAGCTCTTGCACTAATGCCCCAGGTAAACTATATGCATTCATCGTTAATTTTACCTTGTTAGCACGATGAATATTATCGCCTTTATAAACACTAAGTTTTTCGAAGTAGGGAGATAAAAAATTTAAGTATTCTTCTGTAATAATGGCAGGCCCTGTAAAGCTACCTATATTTTCTGAGGTAGGCAACATATGCCCATGCCAAGCACCTAAATCAAACAACGGGCTAAAGCGTTGATGGCCGCCTTGCTCAAAATCTTGCATATAATAGGGACTTCCAGTTCTATCAACTAAGTTTTTAAAACTAAGATCGTCGTTTGTTATCGCTTGTACACTCGTCATATATACAATGATGAATAAAATAAATATACACTTAAGTATCACTAGCAACTCCCTTTTTGTTTCTTGCCAAAAGATAAAAACAAAGACCGGTAGTCAGTGCAATCATGACAAAGAGAAGCCACATCAGCCCAGGCTGTTGTAATGTTTTAACTAAATAACCATAACTCCATCCTGATAAAAAGCCAGCAAATAAAAAGCCTAATGCCATAGAAACAAAATAATAACCCATAAACATTGCCGCGTTCCCTTTTGGAGCAATACTTGCCACGTATTCTTGGCTTTTAGGTGAGGTCAGCATTTCACCAAAGGCAATGAGCAGGATCACCGTGACCATCACTAAACCACCTAATGTGGTTTCTAAGAAACCGACACTAATTAATAACAGTAGTAAAAATGCGCTTGCAGTAATTACTAAGCCACTAATTAATACTGATATAACCTTAAATTTTTGACATCGAACACTTACAATTATTTGCAACAGAACAATCGCTGCGAAGTCTAAATTTATAAGGTACTCTGGATTTATTTGCCGATAAGCAAGCCATTGCTGCGCTAGAAACTGGCTTTGCTCGATTGAAAAGTTTGTCATACTCGCTTGCTTTATAAATAAATCGATCTGTTCAAGCGGCACGTTCACTTTTAGATGGACCAATTCTAAACGGATTTGTTCCAAATCAACGGTTGATAAAGGTACTGTATAAGACAACGTTGCTAGGCTATGCAATTTATTACTCAATGCATGACTGTCTACATAAGCAAAAAAATCCACGAATGACTGACCAAAATAACTCAAAAAAACAACGAGATCTTGCGTGTCCGTGTAATCACGAATAAATAGCGGCAAAGTGTAAAACAGTTGATTGTAAACCGTCCAGAACCCAGTAAGCACTGCTAGATACAGTGCAAAACTACGGTTGCTGACTTGCACTGGCTGCAAGTACCACGGTTTTTTTGCGTAAGAGCATATGCTTTTATCCCATAACCAGTTAATCCCAAGCCAACATCCGATTAATGAAAATGCCTCAGGATAACTTAACCAGCTCACGCCACCAGCCATTAAAATAATGATGCTCGCAAACAATAACAGCGCAAATCGACTATTACCCAGTACATGTTGAGCTTGCTTTAGGACATGCCCAAGCCCAGTGTCATGCTGTGACTCCTTTTGTGTATCACGATAAAAAACAAGCGGTATAAAGTTAATTAAAATCCACCCTGCTGACATAATAAATACAGCATCCCAACTAATAGCCCGAAGATAACCCGCAACAAGAGGACCAATAAAACCACCCAAATTCACCATGGTATAAAAAATACCAAAGCCTAATCCTCTGTTAGCGTCATTCGTATTTTGGCTGATTGTTCCAACCACTACAGGTTTAAAACATGATGCGCCAAAGGCCACCAACATTAAAATCATAAAAAATGAATTAAAATCGGTAACTTGACCTAAAAAGTAATAGCTTGGTGCCATTAGTATAAAGGAACAAATGAACATTCTTTTATAACCGTATCTATCAGCCAAAGCCCCGGTGAACACAGGTAACAAGTATAAAAAAAAAGGAATGATCCCTTGCACCGCGCCACGCTGCGCATCACTAAACCCGACTCCCCCCTGCTCTACTGGCGTAGTCATGTAAACCGATGACACAGCAAAAAAGCCGTACCAAGCTAAACGTTCAAATATTTCCATGACGTTGGCTATATAAAACGCTAAGCCAAAACCAAGCCTGCCCGGCTTATTATAAGTATCTGTATGTGACTGACATGATGATTTTAATGGTTGATTATTATTCATAGTTTACTTTTTAAATTAAACGCTTTATCTTATATTGCATACAATATACAAACAAAACAACCATAATGATAAAAAACATCTTTCTTGTTCTACTCGTAATTTTCTTAGTGGCATGTCAACCTCAACCAAAAGAGGCTGCAACTGACAGTAATGATCCGTTAATTGCAGAAACCTTAAAAGCTGACATCACAGTGCAAGGTTATACCAGCACGCTCAACCATATGGATATTGAGTTTTTAGGAAAAACCATTCCTTACACATATAGCGATGGCAAAATAGGTAATAGCCGTGGCTATAATTGGTGGATAAGCAAACACTTTGCGCTAAAAAGTGATCTTCCATCAGAAAAAGTAAAATTGTACTTAGAATTACTAGAAATGGCTTACCCACACTATGTGGCGCTATTTGGCATGGAGCCACCGAATATTGAGCGCCAACGAATCGCTGTTGTATATGGCAGTAGCCGCGCAAGAGTAAAAGAAGCCATGCTTGATGATGGTTTTTTACGTGGGGTGCATAAAACCGCCGGTGGCGAAACCATGTTTTATAACCGAGCAGGTTACAATTTTCCTAGCCACCGAGAGCATCATCAGCGGTATATCGTGATCCACGAAACTATGCATGCATTTCATATGGCATTAAACGGCCATTCAACCTGGGCACCCAATTGGATCACCGAAGGCTTGGCTGATTCTGTTGCTCATCATGTTTACGACCCAACGCGAAAACAATTAACCGTGATGGTATTTGATCGCGCGCCAATGAATTATATCGAAACAGGATTAAAACAATATTACAGCGCAAACAAACCCACTATTGAACAAATTAACGATGATCCTGCACTTAAACGCGGTCTTAATTTTTTTATTGTTCACTACCTTTTAAGTTCACCTGAACGCGCGCAGTTTTTTGCTTATTTTGTACAGCAACTTAGACTAGCCAACCCTCATAGTGAAGCCACCCTCTCAACCGCAAATTCGTTACTTAAACAAACCTTTAAAGATTGGCAAGCAATAGAAAAAGGCTTTGCCGAATTTGTACAAAATATTCAACCAAGCTTTCATATAGTATCTGGCCCATGGGAACAAGATGGTGCGGCGTATTGGCTACGTAATACTGACTCAAATAGCTTATCTCGCTTAGATATTAATCCAACAAAAACACCAACGCATCCAGTGATGGACTTCCCTGCACCAACACCGAGTGAACTAATAAATACCTTAAATGAAAACCAAGTCGGGGTATTAATAAACTTTATACCTTCACAGATACACCGAAGTGAAGTAGGTATTGCTTTACAAGCAAAGCGCAGCAATCACAACCAACAATACCGAGCACGCTTTATTGGTAAAGAAAAAATAAACGATGATCAATTACTTAAGTTTCTAATAGTCGATGGCGAACACCTGCACATTAGTGCACAAAACATCGATGATTTTACCTCATTACAGGTTGGTTTAACCCCTGAGATTAGAGCGGCCTTAATTGAAAACAGCTCTCTCGGTATCAAGCTATCTTTAGAAGCCACGCAACTAAAAATAACTTTAACTGCGCAAAAAAATAGCCTAATCGAGCAACAAGTAACGCTGTCAACAGCTAACAGGTTAATGGCAGCATTGAGCCCACGAAAAATAAGCTTACTAAGCAAAAATAATAACCACTTAATCACCCCTTATTTATATAACTCTAAATTACCTGACAATAAGTCATCAACAAACGCAGGCATAACTAACCCATGGTTATTTAAAAACTATAATTTACTAAGCCGCCTATTCAAAACATGCCAGCAACATGTATTGCAGCTTGCAGGTTGTGAGTCTGAACTGAGCAACCTGATGCAAAAAATACCGAAACAGAGTCAACATAAAATGATCACTACTGAGCTTAACTTGATTTTTAACGATTACATAAAGCGTTTAGGCAATGCAGGTTTCCAAGCTCTCTCTGGTATTGATGCAAATATTTATCTCAACAACGAAGCACCGTTTTTAAGAATCGATAACCCCACTAGCTTCGCGCTAAAGATTGCAGCTGATGTGCAATTTTATGATAAAAAAGAAAATGTCATCGCTACTCAGCAAATTAATAAAGTCATTCAACCTGGCATTCATAACCTTGATTTAAAACACGTACCAGACGCAAAAAAACTTGTGATTGCACAAAAACTGCAATGGCAGTCTTTAAACTATAAATCGACCTTAAGTGAATCTACAACACCTTTTAATGGGGTAGACATGCAATATGAATATAGTAAAAGCAACAAAGAAATCGCAGTGCTTGATATAACGCTTACAGGTCCGTATTCAGGAAAAACACAAGGTAAACTCACACTTTCGGCAACTTCTGATTCACAACCTTTAGCGATTAAAACACTGCAACAAACAGTAAAGATAGCGCCATATGAGAGCAAAACCTATCACTTTGAATTACCTATAAACACAGAGCTGACACGCTTAGCCATGACTGCACAATTAGATGTGGATGGTGAAGCAATAAGAATAGTCAAATACGTCGATTTAACACAGTAATAATAAACGCTTCAAGTTGTTTACAAGCAACTTGAAGCGTACATAAACTTCGATGATGTACCAAATTAAATGTATAACTTTGTAACTTTCGTACAAAATACCACCAACCTTGTAACAATCTGAATGATAAATAGCTTACTGTGTTGTACCTACCTTTTTTAAGCTATTTAAAAACATAGAAAAAATAGGATTTTAAGTGTAAATTTAGGTATATTGATTTTGACCATTATTACGGATATGATAATGGCTATCATTTACAATTACCATTTCGGATCCTCAGTATGAATTCATTATTTAAATCAGCAACAACGTTAGGTGTAAGCCTTCTTTTAGTGTCAACTTTTGTGGCACAACCTGTATTTGCTAATGGCCCAATTGGCGAGCACGTAAACCATCTCCAAGCGAATATTAAAGATTATTCTGAAGAAGTTGAATGGATGATCGGTAAAGTCGACACTATGGTTAGCGATTACGAAAGCAAAGGCGCAAAAGCCGTTAACAGTGATGATTTAATTGAATACTGGGAATCAGTTAAGTTCCACAGCGCAATTGAAACAAACTACGTACCTGTTTATGCATCTATCTGGCAAGGTATTTATGGTGTAAAAATGGCCATTGATAACAATAAACCAGCTAGCGAAGCCCGTAAACAGCAAGCTGCGATGGATTCTGCATTGTGGCAAGGCCTTGGTGCTGTTAAACTTGCGGCACAATTTCAGCAAAAAGGGTTGTTAGACAACATTACTACAACCGCGACTGAAGGCATGACACAAAGTGCCACCATTGATGAAATTAAACATAAACTTGATCGCGTTGTAGCTAAATATGCTGAACGTTTAAGCGATGAAGCTACGAGCATTGTTCACGATACATACCTACACTTGTTTGAAGGTGTTGAAGGAACATTAATCGCCAAAGACGCGAAACTCGTTGAAGTGCTAGAAAAAGATTTTAACGTGACATTGCCAAAAGCAATTTCAGATAACAAAAGTGTAAACCAAGTACGCGACGTTATCATTGACATGCAAACAAAATTAGACCGCGCTAAAGTATTGCTTGAAGAAGCGGAAAAAGCACGTAAGGATGTATTTTAAGTGAAGCGTAGGACCTTTATACAAGGCCTAGCTGCGTTAGGGGCGATTGGTTCTTTACCATTGCCTCTTTCTCACGCACTAGCTGCCAGCATAGCAAACCCTGTATCCGTTGATGATTTACCAAAGCTAAAAGGTCAATTGACCTTGTATTTAGGCCGTGGTGAGGGCGGTTTATATGAAAATGTGCTACAGGCAATTGAAAATAAGAATCCTGACTTCAAATTAAACATTCGCCGCGGCCCTACAGCCGCTTTAGCTAATACTATTGTAGCTGAAGCTAAAGCTGGGGTTCGTAGAGCTGATTTATTTTGGGCTGTTGATTCGGGTGCGATTGGCTTGGTGTCCGATGCAGGTTTAGCGCAACCACTACCGAGTGATTTGTCAGCGCAATTGCAACCACAATTTCGTTATAAAGATTGGGCACCTGTAACGGGGCGCATCCGTACGCTGCCTTATAACACAGCACGTTTAACTAAAGAGCAAATTCCAACCAGTATTATGGAAATTGCAGATAGCGACCTAAGTATTGGCTGGGCACCAGCCTATGCATCGTTTCAGTCTTTTGTTACCGCAATGCGTATACTCGAAGGCGATGATAAAACAGCTAAATGGCTGAAAAAAGTCAAAAAACGCTCAAAAACCTACGCCGGTGAATTAGGTGTAGTAATGGCTGTTGAACGCGGTGAAGTAGACATTGGTTTCGCTAATCATTACTACACATTACGCTTAAAATCAGGCAAGCCTGATGCGAAGCTTGATCTTGCTTTTACAGAGCAAGATGCCGGTTGCTTAGTCAATGCTTCAGGCATTTTGGCTTTAAACGAAGACCCACTGGCAACTAACTTTATGCGTTACCTTTTAAGTAGTGAAGTACAAGGTTACTTAGCCCGTGAAGCGTATGAAATCCCGCTCGTTAATGGCGTTGACCAACCAAAAGGGCTTCCTTCTTTAGCCAGTGTTTCTCCTCCTAAAATTGACCTTACTCAGTTAGCTGATTTACGGCCAACCATAGATTTGATGCGTAATAGCGGCGTATTGTAATGCGACTACCGGCTTCTTACCCAATGGCGCTGCTTGCAGCGCTCATTACACTGGCTCCTATTTTTATTTTAATTACGCTGGCAACTGACGCCAGCTCTTTTTTTGATAGCCATAACTTAAAAATTTTAGGTAACACCCTTTCTTTGATGGTGTTGACCGTGATTGGCTCTATTTTAATTGGCGTGCCATTAGCGTTTATTAGCGCCTACGTACATCTACCTTTTAAAAAGTTTTGGCTGGTCTTTTTTGCCGCCCCTTTAGCTATTCCAAGCTATATCGGCGCATTCACACTGTACGCTGCTTTTGGCTCTGGCGGCGAAATACATAACCTTTTGGGGATTGAACTTCCCGCAATGGATGGCTTAAGTGGCGCAGCCATTGTTATGACACTTTATACTTTCCCATTTGTCATGATGACCACTCGCTCTTCTTTGCTTAGCCTTGATGCCAGTATGGTCAATGCTGCACGTACGTTGGGTATGTCGATGACGCAAAGTGTGTTTAAAGTTATTTTACCCCGTGTTATCAATGGTATTGCAGCTGGCTCTTTACTTGTCGCGCTTTATACCTTGTCTGACTTTGGTACTCCCGCCATGATGCGCCTTGATACATTTACACGGGTTATTTACGTTGAATATAATGCCTTTGCACTGAGCCGCGCAGCCATGTTGTCACTGCAACTATTGGTAATCGTTGGGTTTTTACTGTTAATAGAATCACAAATTAAAACAGCCAGCGAGCGCCATGGAAGAGCATTAACCTTATTCCCTAATAAATGGCAACTTGGCGCTATGTTTGCCACTTTTGCCCCCGTGTTACTGTTGGCAATTGGCTTACCTTTAGCAATATTTTCTCTGTGGCTCGCCCGTGATGGGTATAGTTCATTTGATTTTAGTATTGCGTGGAACTCAGCGTATGCATCAGCCATCGCTGCTGTAGTGGCTGTGATTGTTGCCATTCCCGTTGCTCATGCGGCGCTTAGTGGTAAAGCGGGCCGCGTGATGGAGCGTGTGACTTATTTTGGCTTTGGTATTCCCGGAATAGTAATGGGTACCGCGTTGGTGTATGGCGGCCTGCAACTACCGTTTTTATATCAAACACTGGGGCTTTTAATTATTGCCTATATGCTGCGTTTTCTGCCATTGGCAGTAGGCTCTGTGCGTACTAGCACTGAACACCTCGACCCAAGTTTGGTTAAATCTGCCCGAGTACTTGGTGCAAGTCCACGCGAAGCGTTTACACGTATCACGTTACCGCTGACTATGCGTGGTATTATTGCCGGTGCTGCATTGGTATTTTTAGAATCAATGCGCGAATTAGAGGCCACCCTGCTGCTTGGACCAACAGGGTTTGAAACCCTATCAACTTATTTGTGGCGTGTTTACGAAGCTGGCTATTTTGGTCGAGCTGCGATACCCGGTCTATTATTAGTGGTGATTTCTGCATGCGGGTTAGCTATTATGATGTCTGGCGAAAAACGTAACCAACTCGAACACTGAGGATTTAAATTTAAATGCTATCTGTAAGCCAGTTGTCTATAGATTATGGCACTAACCGCGTAGTGAGCGAGCTCGACTTATCGCTCGAAAACAGTGAAATTCTCATGCTCGTTGGTCCTACGGGCTGTGGTAAAAGTACTATATTGCAAGCACTTGCAGGACTTATACCTATCAGTGAGGGAGAAATCAAACTCGCTAAATGGAAAGCGACACCTAAACTAACAGTTCCGCCAGAAAAGCGAAGTGTCGGTATGGTGTTTCAAGATTTTGCCCTATTCCCACATCTAACCGTGGTGCAAAATATCTGTTTTAGATTGAAAGACACCGCCATTGCCGATCACTGGATAAAATTACTCGGCCTTGACGACTTTCGTGATAAAAAGCCTGCAACGCTCTCTGGAGGGCAAAAACAACGGGTCGCTCTTGCTCGTACACTCGCCCACCAACCTGATTTTGTATTACTTGATGAACCACTTTCTAACCTAGATGCGGCATTAAAAGACATGCTGCGCTGGGATATCCGTAATGCACTCAAAGAAGCTGGCGTTCCTGCTATTTGGGTCACCCATGACCAAGAAGAAGCGCTATCTATTGGTGACCGTGTCGGTATTTTACAAGCAGGTAAAATCCAACAACTCGATACCCCAGAGCACTGTTTTAGTATGCCAAGCAACCGTTTTGTTGCACGCTTTTTAGGTGAGGCAAGCTTTATTCGTGGTCAATTTAATCAAGGTATAGCCCGCACAGATATCGGAAATGTTCCCGCACACGGCATTGATTGTGAGCTTGGTGATGTCGACGTACTGCTACGCCCAGACGACGTTGTTTTAGTCCAAGGTGAAACTGGTAATAATGGGGTTGTAGTATGGGTACGCTTTGAAGGCGGCAGTCGTTTATGCGCTGTACAGCTTGGTTGTAAAACATTGGTTACCAGCCGAGTAAGTCATGAAGTGGTCGTAAATCCTGGCGATAAAGTACATGTGTCATTAAGTACATCTCACCCACTGGCGGTTTATAGACGCTAAAATACATTAAACACAAAGCCCATTTTCATGGGCTTTGTGTAGGAATTTCACCTCTTAAAATAAAGTGTTATTAACGGCAACCTTGGCTATTAAAATCAACCACCAAACTTGCGCCATTGCTATTTCCAGCCACTTTTAGATAACCCCAATATTCATTCTGAGCTGAGATATAAATACATTCAGCATTGCCACTATTATTAGACTGCGCTACTTCATTACTGCCATTAGGCCAGCCACTTGCAGCGTAGCTTAAGCTGATATCGCCTGAACCATTTGCTGTTGTAATTGAAATACCATTTTGGCTTTGCACATCGGCAATACTAAACCACATTGGGTCGCTGTTACCTAAGCAAATCACTTCACCATCATTTAAACGCCCATTACTACGGCTTCCTTGAGTCGAACATACATCGGGGACATTTGATGTTGCTTGCGTAAACGATGCCGTAAGCGCTACATTATCAAACGCATTATATCCGCGTAGCATTATTTGATATGTTCCTTGCTCGGCTGGTTCAATAACACATTGCTCATTGTTACCACCAACATATGGACGACAATCATAAATCGCTTCGCTTGGTGTGGCCTCATAACTAACATATAAATCGGCATCACCTGTACCACCAGCGATACTGAATGTAAGTTCGCTTGCGCCTTGCGGAACAACAAAAGTGAAATACTGAAGCTCGTCCTGTAAACCATTTACAGTAACTGATTGACCATTTTGCAGTACCCTATCACCACCGCTGTTATCTTGTTCGATACTTGCAGTCGTCGTCACAGATGTACTGGCACCTTCGTCATCAACAACAGTTAAGCTTACATTGTATTCGCCTGCACTCGTGTATGTATGAAATGGATTTGCTGTATTTGATGCACTGCCATCACCAAAATCCCATTGGTAGCTTACAATTGAGCCATCGCTATCTATACTACCATTGCTCGTAAAACTCATTTCACTATTTTGTACACCTGAGTATGGGCCATTTATTTGCGCTATAGGCAAACTGTTTGTTGGCGTGCCTGCCACTAAATCATCGCACCATTGCACAAATTCATTTTCATAACTATTTGCCCACTGTACCGTTTTAGCTTTATAAGCACTCCAGTCGCCCACTCGGGTATGTGCTAGCATGGCATTTACTTCATCATTATGACGCTCAAACATAAAGCGTACGGCTAAATAGCCCCAGCGGTAAATACGGTCTTGATCAAAGCCGTCGTAAGTGGTGGCAAACACTTGCGCTAAGGTATAACGCGAGCCATCACTAATAGTATTTTTAGCAGCATCATTGTTATCTAGATTTGCAACATACTCTGCAACACCTTCAGACCACCAAACAATATCCTCAGTAGGGGAATTGAAATTACCATATAAATCAAACCGTCCATCAAGATAATGAACATACTCGTGCTCTAAGTTCCATACATAATGCTCTGCATTGGCATAACTTGCTTCATAGGCAATAAAGTTTGCTTGATTACCTACTACTGATGGGTCACCTTCTAAATACATTCCGCCATTATCGGTATTGATCCCAAAGATTGCGCCTGCATATTTACCGTAATCATCGCTGCTATCAAAAATATTAACTTGCAAGAAGTTGTTATTATCATCTGCAACGGGGGTGTTATTCGTTGCTAACTTAGTATGAAATAATCCTTCTTCAGCGCCCATTGCATCACACGCTGCCGCATGCTGTATAGCAGTCATGTTTTGCGAACGAATTTTAATAGTGCTACTACAGCTATAGCTTTGCGATAAAGCTTGTGTAATAAGATCATCCACAAAACCACAAATACCATAATCATTACAATCAGTGTAATAACTTACAGAGTCTGCCGCCGCAAGCCAAACAGCATCTCCATAGCCAAAGCTGCTATAAGTACTAAAAATTGCTTTTAAGCCATTATCAACCGTTGTTTGAATTGAGGTATTTGAATATTGCTTGAGCCTAGCTAATTCACTGGCTGCGTTAACGATAAGAAACTGTGCATCCGAGCCAATCATCCATTGTTTTTGCGTAAACGCATTAAGTTTTGTAACTAAATCTGTGTCTGTGCCCACAGCTGTGACAAACGCATCATTCCATTGCCCACGATACAGTAAGGTAAAGATACCATTCACTGCACCACGAATATTCCATTTGGTTGCATAGCTTTCATTAAAACGTGTTAGCCATTGTTTTACAACGTTCAAATAGCGATGCTGCTGCTCTGAACTGTCCATTGTAATTATCACTTCATTTAACGTTTTACCGTGCCCATCGTTGTCATCATAAAAATGGCTATTAGCAACAAATGCATCTATCGCACCGACTACAGCGGTTGTTACCCAAGTAGCAAGGCTCACATTGTCATTATAAAATTCAGCATAAAACCCTGTACGTAAATATAAAAATAACGCTTCAAGCTCAACGTCTCCACCTCCTACATAAGTCTGCGAAAGTGACTTTGCATGATTTGCAACAGCGAACATTTTATCTGATGTAAACACTTGGCTTTGTATTGACGCTGAGGCACTAAATAACTCATTAATACAACTTGTACCTTGGCTTTTTATTTCAGTGATAATGCTCGATGTATTTGCACTAGCCAATGCATTTAAATCACAGCTTAAAGCAGCAGCCTGATGACTCATAATGCGTGCGCTAAAAAGCGATGGCTGACTTTCTACCTGAGCAATCGGCGCCTTTTCATTGTGGTGCTCCTCAACACCATGATGGTGTACTCGTTCAATGACAGCAGGCTGGGGCTTAAAAGTTCGTTCACTCAACGTATTTGCCAGCGTTACAGAACTCATACCTAATATAGGAAGAGCCAAAATCAATGTGTTAATTTTCATAATATACCTTTAATTATTTTTTATCTTTCAACCCAAAAGGGGTGCCTGAAACTTATTTGTAACATTTAATTATCATTGTATACAATATATTTTATATATTATTAACGCATATCAATATGCTAGTTTTACAAAAAGGCAGTACTTTTGGATTGATTAATTTAATTGCAATGACAGCAGGTTCAGTGCATGAAATGCTATACTCTGCGTAGGTGTGATTTACAAACTAGGAATAAGGTGGGCAAGCTAACGTTAAAAACACTCACCAAGTTTTTGTTGGTATTTTTATAATTATCGTCTGTGTTTAGAATATTTGGCATGTTAACTAATTTTATTGTGGTTCTTCAGGTTTACTAGAACAGTAAAACTATCTTGTTAGAAAATATTGTAGTTTAGCATCTCAATTAGCCGTATCACGATATCAGCTTTTAATATCAGTTATAAACGTATTTTAAATACAATTATAACTTTGGTTTAAAGATATATATGATAATTGTCTCACCACATAATTTACAAAAAAGCGAGCTGTGATTGCTCGCTTTTTCATATTTATTAGCAATTACTGCGCTAACGATTTTTTATGCTTTGAGTTCACTATAACAAGCCCTATCAGGCCGACTACAGCAACAACGATACCAATTGGCTTACCAAAATCACTTGATAAGTTAAAGCCTATGGCCGCAGTCATTATGTATGAAAGAGTCACTGCGGTGGCAATTACTGCAGGTACACTGGCAATCCAGTGGAACGCACCACGGTCAAATAAATACTTAGTTGCAAGCCATAATACACTGGTCGATAACAACATATTTGAAAACGCGAAATAGCGCCAAATTAATGAGAAATCAAGCTTTGTCATAAAGTATGCTATCGTCAAAATTGGCACTGCTAACAATAAGCGGTTGCGTAAACTTTGTGGAATATTAAAGGCATCAACCACAGTTAAGCGTAGTGAGCGAAACGCCGTATCACCTGAAGTGATTGGGAATACCGCAACAGCGATAATAGCCATAATCCCGCCCAGCACACCTAAGTAACTATTGGCAATGTGATTAACCACCAGCCCCGGGCCACCTAAATCAAGCATTGATTTTAAGCCTTCATAGCCTTCATAGCCTTCAGGGAATGCTGCAATACCTGCAAGTGCCCAAACACAACCGACAATACCTTCACACATCATTGCGCCGTAATAAACTGGACGTACGTATTTTTCGTTGGTTAAACAGCGCGCGATAATAGGTGCTTGCGTTGAATGGAAGCCACTAATCGCACCACATGTAATAGTAATAAACAACAATGGCCAAGTTGGCAAGCCATCAGGGTTTGGTGATAAGAAATCATGCGCATGATCCGCTTCAAAGTATGCTAAAAAATCACCTGCCACTGGTAGATGTGGTGCATTCATTAATAATGAGACGGCAACCGCCACCGTCATCACAATCATCAATAAACCAAAGATTGGATAAAAGCGCGTTATTATTTTATCAATTGGTAATAAAGTGGCTAAAAAGTAATACGCTAAAATAGCCAACACCCAAAAAGTATTATTTGCTAAAAAGGTATCTTTAAATAAATCCAAATTACTCAACAGGCCAGCAGGGCTCATGATGAACACCACACCCACAAAAAACAGCAGCATGGCGGTGAAAATTAACATAAAGCCTTTAAATACCACATTGTAATACTTACCAGCTATCTCAGGTAAACTTTTGCCATCTTCTTTGATGCTCATTACACCCGAGAAAAAATCATGTACGGCACCACCAAGTACATTACCCAATACAATCCAGACCAAGGCAACTGGCCCGTATAATGCACCAAGTATGGGACCAAAAATGGGGCCCACACCGGCGATATTTAAAAACTGAATTAAAAATGCACGAACTGGATGAATCGGTACATAATCAACACCTTCGCTAAAACGCGTTTGTGGTGTGGCTACAGTCGAGTCCATACCTGCTTGTTTTTCTACAAAAGGACTATAGAACTTATAGCCCAGTATTAAAATAGTTAGACAGATAAAAAAGATTATCATTAGCACGTTTCTCTTTTTGTATGAGTGTATTAGAGCGTGTTGTCGGCCGCTCCGCTTTTCAATCCGTGAACAATCGCCGCACGTTATCAGTGCTTGGCTTGATAAACAATAAGACTATAAGATAATATTGCAAAATATATTGGTACAAAGTACTCGTACCCACAAATCATAGGCAACAAAAAAGCGGTTAATAAAACCGCTTTCTAAATAGCATCTAGATCACACAGGATCCATAAACTCATTAATTTGTTGATGACTTAAAATTGGCGTAGCCCCCTGACTTTCTGCAACCATTGCCCCTACAGCACATGCGAAGTCAACGCTGTGTTGAGGATCATTACTACTACACAGTTGATATATAAGCGCACCTAAAAATGAATCCCCAGCACCCACAGTATCAACCACATTGATTAAATAGCCAGAGTTGTAGTAATTAACCCCTTTAATCGTAAGTAAAGCACCATGGCTGCCTTTTGTGACACACAAATAATCAGTGTTGGTGTGCTCAGCAATATACGCGAGATTTTGTTCAAGTGAGTGATACTTACATCCCATCGCTTTTGCTATTTCATAAAGCTCATCATCGTTAAGCTTTATAAAGTCTGCTTTATTCATAAGCTCTATCAAAGTATTAAGCTTATAATGAGGAGCACGAAGATTAACATCAAATACTTTAAAGTTCGCCACCTCAAGTAGTTGCTGTAAAGTAGCGTAAGAATGAGCACTGCGGCCAATTAAACTACCGAATACAAATACATCATCCGTAGACACTTTGTTGACCAATTTATCGGTTAAAGCAATGTTATCCCATGCCGTATCAGCGACAATGGTATAACTTGCACTACCACTATTATCGAGTGTCACTTCAACAATACTTGTCGGCTTGCTGTTTGCTGCGATGTAGTCACAACTAACGCCCCTAGCGGCTATTTCACCTAGCAATTCATGACCAAGCTCATCATTACCTACCGCGCTTATCATATTTGCTTTAATACCCAATGCATTTATGCGAACGCACATGTTTAAAGGCGCACCACCTAATCGCTTACCTGAGTCAAAGCAATCCCATAAAACTTCACCAAAACAGCTAATAGTTAAATCGCTGGCTACTTTTTGCTTTATCAATACACTCATTTTATTTACCCTTTTTAGCTAAGGTGGCTGCCATTACATCTTTTATTTGGCTCTGAGGTGCATAAATTGCGGTTATTGAATGAGTATACTGGCTGATAAACTCTTCATTTTCGGCTAAGTCACCAAAAAGACTTTCAAGTTCAATAAATGACGTCGGCTTTATTGTAGTTAACTTAGCCGCGGCGTTTAACTCTTGAGCCATATCATCATGAATTTCAAGCGTTTCACCTTGTTGATTTACACCCTTATCACTGTATAGACACCAACTTGCAATCACTAATGTGGCCAATGATATATCTCGCTCTTGGATAAGATTGTCACTGATAGTTGCGATTAAAAATTTAGGTAATTTTGCTGAACTTTGTGAGCAAATACGCGCAAGACTGTCTTTAATATTTGGGTTAGCAAAACGCTCGATTAAAGTATCTTTGTAGCTATCAAGATCAATACCAGGAAGCTCATCCAGCAGAGGTGTTACTTCTAAATCCATAAATGCACGGAGGTATTTAGCAAATAATGGATCGGATACCGTTTCATCAATAGTACTGTAACCATGAAGTTCACCTAACAACCCAAGTACTGAATGACCCGCATTTAATAAACGAATTTTCATTTTTTCATAAGGCGTTACATCGCTAACAAACTGCGCACCAACAGTATCCCAGTTAGGGCGACCATTACTAAACGAATCTTCAATAACCCATTGAGTAAAAGATTCACAGGTAATTGGCCAGCCGTCAGTTACACCGTAAGCTTGGCTCACATAATCAATATCAGATTGTTTTGAAATGGGCGTAATACGGTCAACCATGGCATTAGGAAATGCAACATTTTGCTCAATCCAATGCGCTAATTCAGCATCTTGTTTATGGGCAAAGGCTAATAACATTTTTCGCGTAACGTGTCCGTTATGTTGAATGTTATCGCACGATTGCACTGTAAATGCCGCAAGGCCTTGCTCTTTGCGTAGTTTAAGCGCCGCAGTTATATAACCAAAGGCAGTAATTGGTTCTGATGGATTAGCAATATCATGAATAATATCGGGGGTGGAATAATCAAATTCGCCGGTAGCTGGGTGTAAATTATAACCCCCTTCCGTAATGGTCAACGAGACAATTTTTGTATCTGGGTGAGCCATTTTATCAATAACCGTTTGTTTGCTTTCAGGTGCAAACAAGAACTCCACCATTGAACCTATAACCTTGTTTTCAACACGCCCATTTGGATGCCTAATAGTAAGTGTATAAAGATTGTCTTGTTTGGCCAGAACATCTCGCAAACCACGGTTTGCTTCTAACAGACCAACGCCACAAATTCCCCACTGCTCGTTCCCTGAGGTTTTAAGCAACTCATTTATATAAGCTGCTTGATGCGCACGGTGAAAGCCGCCCACACCTATGTGTACAATACCTGCTTTAACTTTGCTACGATCGTAAGTAGGAACATCAACAATATTCGATAATGAAGCAATATTGTGCTGATTTAGCTCAGTAGTATGAGCTTGTGTGTGTTGTAATTTGGTCATATCGTTGCCTTACTAAACAGATTTACGATGAGGTATTCAATGCTTTATGGCGCTTGAGCGACCAGTAAGCAGTTGCAAAATATAGAAGCGTACAGATGAAGCACACTATTTCAAAAAGTGATTTGTTATCTTTATAAATGCTCATAGTGTCGCTAAAAAACATCACTTGGCTGGCAAAAATAAAAATAGTGATTAATGATAATGTTGATATCGCATTCAATACTTTCGTAAACACTGATGAGTCAATAACAACAGGTGAAAGGGTTTTAGCTGCATCTTGCTGATACGCCTTAATTGCTTTTAATTCTTGTTCATCTGCAATAATTGCATCGCTGTAATCTTCATCAGCGCCATATTTTTTAGCTAAGGCGGTGTATATAACGATGGTAAAAAACCAAGTAGGAATAAATAAATAATAAAACGACATCACATCAAGCGCATTTAAACCAAAACCAAATACCAATGCAGCAGCCCAAGAAGCAATGGCAGGTACACTGCGAGTTATATTTTTATATTTAGCCCAATAACGTGTTAAGCCAATTTTAGGAAATAACACATGCTCAGCAAATACAATGCCGCCCACAGGCACAACTAATAAACCAGCGTAGGTAAGTAGCGGTAGCATTTGTGAAAATACAAATGGGAAACACGCAATAATCACGGTGACCACACCAACAATAGCGGTTGTGCGTTCACGTGATTGATTAACAAATATGGATTGCGCTGCAAGGCCTGCACGATAAAGGTTTGCGTTAGCTGTTGTCCAACCAGCAATAATAACAATCACAAAACCAGTCCAACCTAATGCATGGTATGCAACGTCGCCCGGATCCAGTGATGAAATCGTTGTTTTTAGTAATACCGCAACACCTGCGCCCATAATACCCGCAGAGATCCACGCTAAGTAATGACCAAAAAACATGCCCACACCAGAGAACAAACCATAGCTTTTGCGTTTCGCAAATCTAAAAATAGCCATGTCGATTAAACCAAAGTGGGTAATTGAATTAGCAGCCCATGCAAAGCCAATCACTTCTAACAGACCAATGCCTTTTTCACCATCAGCATTTGTTCCTGTCCAAATTGAAGCGTCGCCTATCGCAATAAAGTCACTAAACCCTGATAATGTGGTTGACCCCAATACGTGATTTGATAACTCAGGAAAAAGCACAAACGAGCCACCCACAAAAATAACAAATAGCCACGGCGCGCACAGTTTTGAAAAGTCAGCAACCGTAGAAAAACCATACATAGCGACAAACACCACGATAGAGCCAACGGCTAAAACAATGGCTACAAACGACAAGCTATTTGGATACCAGTCAAGCTGCGCGGGTATATCAAACAAAAACCGCACCGCGGTGGAAGATACCGTGATCATCGCCGCTGATATCACACTAAAAATAACCACGTTAGCCCAGTTATAGAGCTTGGTCATTGAGTTACCAGCAATTTTGTTTAAGTAGTTATATAAACTCAGACGAGTTTCTACTGCAATGGGTGCAGTGATCAACCACCAAGAACACATGGCAAGTAAATTACCAATTAGTAAACCGAGTAATATATCCATTGTTGAGGCACCCAGAGCCACAAATGTTGCACCTATTACAAACTCAGTTGCTGCAACATGCTCACCGGCATATAGCCCAGCAAAGTGCTTCCAGCCATGAAGCTTGTGTTGAGCAACCGGTAGCTGCTCCTCATTTACCTCACTAAAATTAGGTGTGTTTTGATGTGTTGTCATTATCACTTCCTATACCCATACCATTGTTCGTACCCTTGTACGAATAACGATTTAAGGCGTGTTATTAATTTTTATGAAATACGTTTAAGAATTTGTTCAGCTGTATATTCATTAGTAATTAACGAATTAATCAGCTTACCTTTCAAAGCGCTTATTAAAGCCGTCACTTTTTCCGGACCAGCAGCAATACCAAAAACAGGTTTATCTGTCTTAATTTGTAGTGGCGCACTCAATAAGCACTGAGTGAGCTCGTTATTAATAAGTTTACCGTTTTCGTCATAAAGCCAACTTACAACTTCACCTACCACGCCAGTGTCTTGAAATGATTGCAGTTGTTCAGGTTCAATAAAACCATCCATCAATAACGGTGAATTTTTTGTCATATGACCTACTCCCACGAAAGTAGCATCAGCATTCGCAGCTAGTTGGAAGATATTTTTCACGGGAGCTAAGTCGTGTAATAAGTGTTTTTGCGCTTGTGTTTGTGCAAATAAAGGCAGAGGTAACGGGAAGTGCTTAGCATTAACACGATTAGCCATACTGACCACAATATCAAATTTTGAAGCGGAGCCATCTTGCATCATATTGCCCACAATCGAGACTAATTTATGCTGTTCGCAATCCATGTTAGGCAGCTCTTCAATACACGCTTTTAATGAACGCCCTGTTCCAAAGGCAAGTGTTTTGGGCTGTTTTGATTTTAAATAACGCTCTAATATTTTTGCGCCACTTTGTGCAAGGCCGTAAGTAGAATTAATATCAGTAGGATCACTTGGTGCAACCTCACATTCTAATAAATTAAATGCTGTTTTTAGCTGCTCGGCAAGTTCCATACAATGAGTAATTGGGTGATCTAATCTAACTTTTATTAAGCCTTCGCTTACAGCGAGTGCAATCAGTCGTTGCGCAGATTGACGTGATACATCTAATTTTTGCGCTATCTCATCTTGTGTATTTTTTGCCACATAATAAAGCCACGCTGCACGTGCAGCATCTTCTAGTTTTTTTAATTCGCTGTTTGATTTTTGTTTCATAATAACGACTTACTTTTAAGCTCTGGATGGGAAATAAAAAACGACTGCCAATGATCAAGCAATGCAACTTCAGGGAAGTTTATATGTACATGGTTAACACCCTTCTCTAAATGCTGACCGCCAAAATAGTGCATGACTGGCATATTTGCGCTTATTGCAGCTTGAATGCCTGCGCTACTATCCTCAATGACTAAACAGTTTTGCGGTAAAACACCCATCTTATTTGCGGCATGTAGAAATAAATCTGGCGCTGGTTTACCTAAAGTAACTTCTTCACTGGTAAAAATATTTGTAAATAATGAGTCAAATTTAACTGCATGTAATGCTTTTTGCGTTCTTTGTAAACTGCTACTAGTTGCAATACAAAATGGCACATTTAAGTTTAACAATATGTTCTTAATACCTGCCGTTGGCTGTAAATGCTCTGCAAACATAGTAACCAGCGTGTGCCTGTAATCGCTCTCAAACTGATGTGGTAAATTAACCTCAAAAGCGGTGGCTATTTTCTCGCTAACTGATTTAAAGCTACAACCTAAAAAATGACGCTGAACATAATGCATGTCTATATTGATATTGAAATCTCTCAACATGTCTATTAACACTCGGGCACTTAGTACCTCGCTATCAATAACAACACCGTCACAATCAAATATAACTAGCTCTATCTTATTGGCCATTTGCCACCTTTTTGTGCAATTAAACCCATCACTCACCAATCTGGGCATTAGCCCACAGAGCGAGCATATTCCCTTCTATATAGGTAAATGTCAATAAAAAGTGAATATCTAATGCACCAGAATGAATATCATTGGTGAAGAAAAGGATGAAAAATCTGTAGTTTCGAATGAGTTAGCGTCAAGCATAAGACTTAAGTCTAAGAGTGATTAAAAAGACATTACAAGCACCCACTCCATACACTGGGTTCAGCTAAAAGGCTGAATGGCGCAAGTTTATAAATAGATAAAAACAGAGCAATAAAAGCCCTGCAGGGGATAGCAGAGCTTTGTAGATAATTAAGATTTATCTAGCTTATTCGAATGTAACCGTCACAATGTTCGAACATACATTTTCAGTAACACATAGTTGGTAGTCATATACAGGTAATGTGGCATTACGAGCAAAGTCACGATAGCGACCTGTGTCTGCGGTTGTACCAAGCAGCTCGCCATTTCTATATACATTGAGTGCTTGCTCGCCAACTTGTGGCCAACTTAACTCTACGCGCATAGTATTAAGGCGTGTTTTATTGGCACGTACTAAGCTCAACTCTACCTCAACATCACTCACAACCACTGTTTGCATTGATGTATCAGTATTGCCTTCGCTATCAGTGACCATCAGGCTTACTTCATAATTGCCTGCTTGCGCATAGGTATGCGCTGGGCTTGCATCTGTTGACGTAGCGCCATCCCCAAAGTCCCAGCTCCACTGCATGATATCGTTATTTGCATCACGGCTAGTGTCTGTAAAGCTTACTGCAAGGCCTTGTGTGTCAAACTCAAAACCGGCCTCTGGTGGTTGTGGGCTAACTTCACCAATGGCACTAAAGGTCAACGACCAATTATTCAGCGTGCCTGAATCTGCTGCATAGGTATCTTCAACATGTAATACCCAATCACCCGTTGCCACTTCACCATTAAAATCAGCTAAAGAGTAGCTTTGAACTATATCATCAGCGCTACCGCCTGACTGGCTATGTAATGTAGAGCTTGTTCCGTTAGGCGACGTTAACGTAACGATTAAATCACCAACGTAAGTATGTGAAATATCAATACTCGCTTGAGTTGCAAAAACAGTCAGCGGATCATTTACTGTGATCACTGAACTGATACCAGCTGTATCGTTATCGGGAATATCAACAGGGGTTTCATTTGTGTAAGTGAAATCATTTAAGCCCACCGGGTCAACCAATAAACTTACTGACTTTTGCTTAGCAAGTTCACCTGAGCTGCCATTTACAGTAAAGTTATAGCTTCCCCATTGGGTTGACTCTAACGTAGGTACCGTTAATGTTACGGTATCGCCCGGAATTGCGGTTGTTGCTGATAAACTCGCCTGCGCTAAATCACTCACTAACTCTAGATCAACCACGCCATTCCAATCTGCTATGGAGCCAATTTCGAATGTATAAGTTGCCGTTTCACCGGCCGTGATCTGCTGAGTAGTTGGTGTGACAGATAATTTAAAGCTTGGTGTTGGATCTGCTTGCTCTAATGCTTGATTCGCATTTAGTCGTTTACCTGAAACAGTTTTACCTTGCAGCTGAGCATTATCGTCACCGCTATCCATTAATAGCTGTTTTAGTTCGCTGGTTGTAAGATCCGGATTAATAGAAAGCACTAAAGCAGCAACCCCAGCAACATGAGGTGTCGCCATTGATGTGCCTGAGTAGGTTGCATAGCCATTACTCGGAACAGTTGATAAAATAGCACTGCCAGGTGCGCCTAAATCAACACTCGCGAGTCCCCACTGAGAAAAATCTGACATATTATCGTTACGATCCGTACTGGCGACTGACAATACACTTGCATGTTCGTAGTTAGACGGATAGCTTGGATTTTGGTCGTTATCTACTGCATCATTACCTGCAGCAGCAACAAATAAAATATCGGCTTGTTCACTTTCAGTGATCGCATCAGCAAGTGCTTGGCTAAAACCACCACCGCCCCAGCTATTATTCAGTACGCGAACATTCACACCATCATTTTTTAAGCTCACCATGTAATCAATACACTTAATCGCATCGGATGTAGAGCCTGAGCCAGACGCATCTAAAAACTTACAGCCAACAATCGCCGCTTCATGATTAACACCTACAACACCGTTATTGTTATTACCAGCTGCGCCGATTGTCCCTGATACATGCGTACCATGACCTTGGTCATCCATTGGGTCACCAACATTAGTAATAGCATTAATACCATGCACATCATCAATGTATCCATTACCATCATTATCAATGCCATCGCCTGCAATTTCATTCGGGTTTATCCACATGTTTGCCGTTAAATCACTATGACTGTGATCTACGCCAGTATCGATAACGCCCACAACAACATCTTTGCCACCGGTTGTAATCGACCATGCTTCAAGTGCATCAATATCAGCATCATTTGTTCCACCGGATTGGCCTTCATTGTGTAATCCCCACAACTTTGAAAAGTCAGGATCGTTAGGAGCCGTTGCAATACTTACGCGATAATCAGGCTCAACGTACTCTATCGCAGCATGAGTTTGCAGCAATTTAATCGCTTGCTTGGTGCTCATTCCTGCAACTTCAAATTTAGCTAAGCGGCCCGATAGAATCGACGCATAGTTGTCATCAACCCCATCTTTATTTAAATCACTCACTTTTGCTTTTACTAAACTGCGAGCTTGGCTGCGCATAGCCTGCGAGGTGCCTTTTTTATACATTACAAGCAACGAATTTTCAGCAGCGCGAACAGTTGGCTCTGCGGTCATAGTCGTCACTTGTGCTGCTGCTAAACATGGCAAAATTGCCAAACTTAAAATAGATAATTTAGTTTTCATATTCTGTATCCATAGTTAGAAATATCAACTTGTCGCATAAATGCAACTAAGATTTGCTAACTTCACTACTTTTGAAATATCACATGGCAAGCCTTATAAATGAACAGAAAAGCCATAACACACAAGAAAAATTCGCATAATCACTAAAAAATCAGTCATTAACACTATTTTTACAGGTTCAGTTGTTAACAACACATTCATTTTTATGAGTTAAAGTAGTAAATACTGCGTTTACTTGATCCCATCATTTATTACCACTTTTTATATGAAATCGGTAAATACACTCAATAAAAACCATAACCAACTGAAAATAAAGCAAATTAAAAACCCTAAAAAGAGATGATTTAAGTCTTTTTCAATTCACCATACAGTGATCATTCGTTGATAACGGTTACTAACGAGTGCGAGCAGTCAACTGCCACCACAGCGCTACTGTTATCAACATCACTCTTCACTCTCTTTTGCAAGGGTGAGCTTTTTTGCTCTTGATATCACAAAACTTAATCAGCAAGGCATGCTGAAATACAACAACGCAGCTAGTTTGGGTGCTCAATAGCACTGAAATAGTCGCTTTAATAATTATAAGTTAAGGAAAAATCATGAAGTTAAAGAAATCATTATTAACATGTGCAATCGCAATTGCATTAAGTTCAAGCTTTGTTGCACACGCAAATATTGATGATAAAAATCAATCAAGCTCCGTATTAGCAAGCCAAGTTTCTAGTACTGCGATGGGTAATATACTCACCATTGAACAAACCTCATTGCAAGGTATTGGTAACGATGTAACAGTCACGCAGCAAGGTGATGGCCTTGAAGCAAACGTAACAAGTTTAGGCGATAACAACAGCATTAGCGTTGATCAAAAACAACTGCAAAACTTGTCGTTAACTTACACCACTGGCAATAACAACACATTAAGTCACACTCAAGATGGTGAGGTTAATGGCGCATTATCTGATATTACGGGCAATGATAACACCGTAACAGTTGCGCAATACGGTACTGGTTTTTTTGGTATTAATAACGAAGCGATTAACGTAGTTCAAGGTGACAGCAACGATATTGAAGTAACCCAACAAGATGGCGGCCATTGGTTCTATAACTTTGATTTGCAAGGCAGTGGTAACCAAATTAGCGCATCACAAGCGGGCCTTTTAAATGAAGCGACGCTGTCGCTCATCAGCGGTGACGAAAACACCATTGAAGTGACTCAAAACGGCTTGTTTAACGCTTTTACACTCAATGAACTCGTTGGTAATGCTAATGAAGTTGTGATCGATCAAGATGGTAATTTCAATACTGTTACCGCTTTATCTATGCGTGGCGATGATAGCAGCTTAGAGATTGAGCAAGCGGGTGACTCGAATACAGCATCATTCGCGGCTGTTGAAGGTAACGATAACGACCTAGCTATCGATCAAGAAGGCAACAGCAATACGTTCACTTCAGAGTTATTTGCCGGGAATGACAACCAGGTTTCTGTTGCTCAGCAACAAGATAATAATCAAGTTGGTGTTGATGTACTCGGTGATAACAACGAACTAACGGTAATGCAAAACGGTGCAATGAACGAAACTTACCTAGGTATACTGGGTGCTGATAATGAGTTTTCAAGCACACAAATTGGTAACGAAAACAGCGCCCATATTGCTAACTTTAATGGTGACGGCAATGATGTTGATTTAGCGCAAGCTGGAGATATGAACACCGCATTGATCCAATCTTCATACCCTGACACATCACTTACATCAAACGATAATGATATTAATATCAACCAACTGGGTAACACTAACGAAGCAGTTATCACCTTTGCAAGTGTAATCGACAGCAATAATAACACGGTCGATTTTGTACAAAGTGGCGACCTAAATGCGATAGATTTAGTTATGGAAGGTAGCAACCACTCAATTGATATTGCCCAACAAGGCGATATGAATATGGTTGCTGGCATTGACGGCGGTGCATTTGTTGTTGGTGGTGACAATATCAACTTTGAAGTATCTCAAGTAGGTAACGGTAACTTGGTCGAAGGCTATATTACCAATTCTAATAGCTCTGTGATCATCACCCAAGTAGGTGATTACAACACAGCTACTGTGACCCAAGAATAGGGATATTGGGGGGCATGCCCCCCCATATTGAAACAGATGTTAGTGAAAACCTTTATTACAGCCCTAAGCTTACTGTTTTTAACCACATTCACAGCCTTATCTCAAGGTGCTGAGGAATTAGAAATAGATGGCCTAGTGCTTGATCGCAGCATTAGTCGTTTTGGTCACCAATTTTATTTTGAATTTTCAAATCTTTGGCGCGATCTACCTTCAACTGCTGGTTTTAATATCGAAATAAAAGAAACAGTACTTCCTCGTGCGGGCACACAACTGACCTTAGTAATGAATAATCAAATTGTATATATCACCTATTTAGGCCGTCGTTTAGAGCCAATAGATGAGCGTGTGGAACACGCTTTATACAGTGTAATGGATGCAATGGCGCGCTCTAATTTACATAAAGCGTCGCCTGATATGGCAAAAAATGGATGGTAAAATGATCCCCTACTCAATAAAAAATATAACAACAATAATAGCCCTGTTATTTCCCTTATCAATATCTGCCACAGAGCTCGTGTATACGCCTATTAACCCGAGTTTTGGTGGCAGCCCGCTCAATGCCAGTATGTTGCTCAACAAAGCACAAGCACAGAACAAACATAAAGCGCCGATCATTGAGCAAAGCTACGCGGAGAAATTTCAAGACTCACTTGAGCGCACATACCTAAATCGTATGGTAAGAGAGATCACCGATATTGCCTTTGGTGAAGATATCGACGAAAGTATTTTTAACCAAGACTCTATTTTTTTAAGTGGCGACTACGAAATTCAAGTAGTTACCAGCACAGTTGATTCGATTACAGTTCGTATCACAAATACGACTGATGGCAGCGTTGTAGTTATTGAAGTACCGAGGTTTAGTTAATGAGATTATTACTTAGTACATTGATGATTATTTTCTTATCTGCCTGCAGTAACATGGGCCATTTAATTCCTCCCTCACAAGAGCTAGCAAGTAGTTTAGAACCCTCTGAGACATTTAAAGCAATACAACAACTCCCTGCTCCTGCAGGCAGCATAGCCGTATCTGTGTACTCCTTTCGCGATCAAACCGGGCAATATAAACCACAAGGTAATGTAAGTTCATTTTCGACCGCGGTAACCCAAGGAGCTAACTCTATTTTAATGCAAGCACTACACGAATCAGACTGGTTTATCCCTGTAGAACGTGAAGGTTTACAAAATATATTAACTGAGAGAAAAATCATTCGTGCATCACAAGCAGATCAACCCAATGCGATAGACCTCCCCCCACTGACCACCGCAAAAATCATTTTAGAAGGCGGTATAATTAGCTACGATACCAATGTGAAAACCGGTGGTTTTGGTATGGAATATTTTGGTATTGGCGCATCTGAACTGTACCGTGAAGATGCTATATCAATCTACTTACGCGCGGTAGATGTAAGGACCGGCCAAGTGTTGCTCTCCGTAGCCACCAGCAAAAAAGTACTCAGCCAAGAAATGCGCGCAGGGTTTTTTCGTTATGTCAGTTACAAACGCCTAGCCGAAGCGGAAGCCGGTTTTAGTGATAACGAACCAATGAGTATTTGTGTCACCCAAGCAATTGAAAAAGCCCTCAGTGATTTAGTTATCAAAGGCATAGATAAAGGCATCTGGGCAAGCAAGCGTAGTTAATCCCCAGCCACAGCCTTAGTAATAACCTAAGCTTTCTAATTCCCCCTTGATCAGAGAGTTCAGATTAAAGAATTAAATCTGTTACTAAGGCTGTATACTACTGGGTGCACCAATTAACTACTTTTACAAAGGAAAGTATATGCCATCAGTCCAAATTGCCAGATATATCATTAGTTTTAGCTGGTTATATCACGGCATATTCCCAAAGTTAGTTCACATTGCCCCACTTGAAAAACTGATAACGGCAAGCCTTGGCTTCTCAGAATCAATGTCTTACCTAATCACTAAATCGGCGGGTGTGGGTGAGGTTATATTTGCCATACTTATTTTTATAAATTACCAATCAAAAGTAATCATTGTTTTAAATATCATGGCATTGATTGGCTTATTACTCTTTGTTGTTGCGCTACAACCACAACTTTTAATTGAAGCATTTAATCCAGTAACGACAAACTTGCCAATTATTGGCCTAAGTTTAGTGCTATTAAATAGCCTAAAGACTCAGCCCAATAACTAACTTGGAGAAATACCCTCTGTTAGTAATTATTACCAACAGCAATACATAACCCTGCAATGCAGAAAAAGAATAACCACGACAAGTGTTTACCTCGAGTAAACACCAGCGACATAATGCCGCTTAAGATAAACACCACTGCAATAACATGCAGAATATCAATGCTGTAATTACCGCTTGGATGCAATATGCAGTAGATGATCGCCGCAAAGCCCCACCAAGCAATGGTAGTTAAGTGCCAAGCAAATCGCAATACTCGCTTTGTAAACCAGTCACTACCGAGTAACTTAGGTAAATTGTCACGTTTAAATAACCGGATCAAAATATACTTTTCACCCAAATATGAGTGAACAAATCCGCAAAATAACAGTAAAACTGCTGCAGCTTCTAACATAATGATCCTTAAAATCTAATTAGTGTGAATATCTACCACTGATAATATTGCATTAATTACTCACTATCAAAAATTTAATCGTGCAAAGGTAATCGTACCGCCATGTAACGCTGCGCCCAATTAGATAGCTCGATGCGATTTCGTGAATTGGTTTTTTTAAATGCGCTGTATAGGTGGGTTTTTACGGTGTGATCACTGATATTTAACCGCTCTGCGATACTATGGTTATTAGCACCTTGCGCAAGTAAATAAATCACTGACTTTTCACGTTTAGTTAGTTTTGTTAATCCCTCATGTTCACTATCAGAAGCACAATTTGTTTGCGGCTCATAACGACTAACCATAGCTAGCACTTCATTAAATGTGGCTGAAATTATTTTTCGACTGAACCAAAGTTCATCGTTAATAACTCGCATTAATCCTGTAAAGATATCTTCAGGTAAATCATTGTTATAAAAAACCCCTTTAAAATTATTTAGTAGCAAGTTTTTTTCACAAATAGCATCAGAATGCGCATTAAACACAATCACAGGCTTTTCTTTCGCTAAGGCTAATAAATCTGCTGGTATTAAGTTTTGCCAATTACAACCGTTACTATCGATCAGAAAAAGATCAAATTCATGACGTTTGCTACTATGGGGTAAGCTATCATCCATTTTTACTTTACTAAAAAATGCCTCCAACGTTTTAATCAAGTAGAGATAACACTGAGAGCGGACTGGCATTTTAAAAACAGTTTTAATAAATACAGAGGTTGGTTGAATCATTGCATCTCGTCCATGAAACATTTTGTTTACAATACCTAAATCAACTACAGCATTCAACCTGTTTTTTATTCAAATCCATTGATTTATAAAGAAATAAAAATAGCTAAACGTCTAGACGTTTAGTTATTAACAATTCCTTGCGCCAACCATTTTTCATTAAACCAGAATAAAAATGCAACCCTTTGTTATTAATGAACTATTTAACTAAATTATAAAATCGTGCCGTAATACCATTAGTCCAACCAAAACCTTGCTGTACGTTGTATTCACCACCACCCGCTTGGTTTGTTAAATCACAAACATTGTATTTTTCTAGTAGGCAGCCATCGACCTTAAAACGTTTTTCAATCATTTTTAGCCAATGAGAGATAATAATATTGGCATCACTAGCAAAGCCATATTGCCTTAAACCCTGCACTGCAAACCACTGTAATGGTGCCCAACCATTGGGACTGTCCCACTGTTGCGATGTTTCGTTTAGAGTTGTTACTAAACCACCGGGTTTTAAAAAATCTTGCATCACTTTTGTACTCACTTGCAATGCTTGTCGTTCATTCGCGCAATTAACAAATAATGGCACCACTCCTGCCAACGATAAGACTTTTGATTGTGCTGCTTGCATAAAATTGTAATCGACAAAAAAAGCCTGTTCTGTACTAAATAAGTACTTATTAATGGCCGCTATACGATCACTAGCTTGGTCTTTAAAATATGCCTGTTTAGCGGTGTCATTTAATATTTTATAATAATCACTCAACTGCTTTTCTAGCTGATAAAGTAAACTGTTTAAGTCAACAGGAATAATATCCGTGGTTTGAATACTTGTTAGCTCATTACTGTCAGCCAACCAACGACTACTAAAATCCCAACCAGATTCACAGGCAGCCCGAATATTTCGATAGTAATTAGCGCGTTGTGACTCTGGCAGTGATGATGCATCCTGTAAATCTTCTCGCAGTGATTCTGGTCGAGGTGTTGCTTGATCATCCCAGTAACGATTAAGTAATGCACCATTAGCCATCTTAACTACGCGCCTATAGCATGTGCTTTGCTCATTCAGTTGCTCAGCACCCTGCATCCAAAATGTATATTCTTGCTCAAGGGCAACAACACATTCCGTTAACCATGCAAAGTCATTATTTTTACGGTATTTTTCTTGCCAAATTAAATCAACCATCAGCGCTAGAATTGGAGGCTGCGAACGAGAGCTATAGTAACTGCGGTTACCATTCGGAATACAACCATTACGATTTTGCAGATCAATAAAATTAGCAAGCATGGCTTCAATACTGTCTATATCGCCAATATCTTGCAAACCTAACGCAGTAAAATAACTATCCCAATAATATATTTCTTGAAAGCGTCCACCTGGTACTATGTAACTGTGTTTAAGTGGCAGTAAAGAGCTGGCTTTAGGTACATCGGCACTGCGGTGTAAATACGGCCATAAATTAGCAATATAGCTGTGTACACTCTCGTTGTTGCTTTGCGTATTAGGAAGCTGTGTTGATTCAAACGTAAAATGCTGCGCTACAAACTCTGTTAATTCTCGGACGGTTAATGGCTTCATACTTATATAACGCTCACATGCCGCCTGCCAACTGTCTTTAGCAATCGCATCAGCAAATGTTTTACTGTCACTAAATATAGCCGCCAGTTGCACATCTAAAAATAATTGGCTATTTACAAAATTCATATCATTCCCTTTTCCGGCACTGAGCCTAAGTTTACTGTCATTTTTTTAAATAAAGTCACGCTGATCAACAATAAGCTAATTGGGATCAAGGTAAGATAAAAAGCATGCTGCCCACTGAATTTATCAAAAATAAAACCGGTGATTATTGAACCTGTGGTGCCGCCCAGCGCTGAAAAAACGACAATTAACCCCGTCATCGCAGCTTGCTGATGTGCAGCTAAGGCACTGAGCATAACGGAATTGAGTAACGGATAAAGCGGAGCCATAAAAAAACCAATTAGCGGTAGCATGTATGCAGCAAAAGGCACATCAAATACACTCGTCACTTGGCTGCCATCAATTTCATGAGTTAGCGGTAATACCAGTAGCACCAGCACGCCCATAGCAACTAAGCAACTAAGCAATAAACTATACCAACCAATGACACGTAGTAACTGACCCGCAACTAAGCGACCCAAGGCTAAGGCTGCGGCAAACACACTGGCAAGTTGTATACTGACATCAACAGGAAGCTTAAGTACTTGATTATTAAAAGTAGGTAGCCAAGTTCCCACCCCTTGCTCAATCAACACATATAAAAATGCACTGATAATAAATATAACCACTAACGGTTTATAAGTGAGCGTTAGCATGTCAACAAAAGCAGTTAATTGACTGCCGCGTAACGTTGCTTTTTGCGGTGCTTTTATTGGCGCTATAAGCACTGAAATAAAGGCTATACTCGTTAACACAGCCAGCAAATAATACACGTTCAACCATGCTGTATTTTGCGTATTAGTGCTATCAATAAACCATGAGAACACCCAATAGCCAGATAACACACCAAGCATAAAAATACCTTCAATGGTGTTAAGCAATGCTGAGTGCTGATTGGCATTATCAGTGACTTGGCCAATAACCGAGTAAACGGATACTTTCATAATCGCAAAGCTGCAACCAATCACAGCAAACAATATTTTGAACGCATAAAACTGTGCAATTGAAGGCATTAACAAGCACATTAAGGCAACCAATCCCAACGCTACAAGCATGGCCAATTTATAGCCAAGCCGAGGAATAAATGATGCAACAGCAAACGACACTATTGCTATAGTAAGGTCTTTATAACCTTCTAAAACAGAAGCTTGTGTTTTTGTTATGTCAAAACTATTGATGGCTTGTAAAATTACGGTGCCAACACTATTGAGTAAAATAGCGAACACGAAATAGCTACACGCCAACGCTATGGTTATTCTTATTGGATTCATGCACGTTAACCTAATGTTGATTTCTTTTAGCATAGTGTAGCGCAAAATAAAATGCAAACGTTTGCATTTTAAATTTCAAAGTTAACCTAACTTCCTCAACGGATTATCGGCTTAACCCTTGCTAGATTGACGATTAATTAATTTTATTTCAATAACTTGCGATTCAGCTGCTTGACCTTGCAACTGCGCTAATAATTTATCAACCAGTAGCACTGAAGCTCGCTGAGTGTTTTGTTTAATGCTAGAAAGTGAAGGATGACTAATATCGGCCATGGCAATATCATCAAAACCCACTAACGCAACATCGTTAGGAATACTAATATAGCGCTCTTTTAACGCTTTCATAGCGCCTAATGCCACCATATCACTGCAGGCCATAATACCATCAAAGCACAAGCCTTTTGCAACTAACAATTGGTTGATCCCTTGGTACGCTGCACCACTGGTAATATCGATAGACACTACATGCGGTATAGCCTTCGCCGTATTTAGAGCAGCCAAATAGCCACGATAACGTTCACCTATTTCAGCATGTCCTGGGTCTCCCAAAAATACAATATTTCTAGCCCCCCCTGCTAATAAGTGCTCAGTAGCAAGGCGACCTCCAACAAAGTTATCACTGCCTACAATGGGATAATTACTGGGCGTTTTTGGATCCCCCCACACAACTAAGGGCACGCCGGCATTAGCGGCGGCTTCAATGTTTGCTGGATCTTTGCCTTGCCCAACCACAATAATGCCGTCGGCCCGACGACTATTGATAAAGTAATTAGCCCAATCATCGCCGGCCATAAAGGAGTTTGACAGCAGAAGTTCTAGCCCTTGCTTATTCAACGCGAGATTAATTTCTCCGACCACTTTAAGTAAAAAAGGGTCATTAATTGATTGTTCAGTGCCACTGTCGAAATTTATGATCACTGCTACAACATTGGTTTTTTGTGAGCGAAGGCGGCTCGCAGCCGTATTTAAACTGAAGTTATGTTGCTTAGCTAACTGCTTTAACTTATCTCTGGTTTCTTTTTTTATCAATGGGTTATCATTTAACGCACGAGATACTGTCGAGGTTGATACCCCCGCAAGTTTAGCGAGATCCGCTAACTTTAGTTGTTTGTTATTCATTGCTAACTACGAAGCCTTCCTTAAATCGTGAAGTCGCAATATACCATCATTATTAAAATTAGGCTGCGTCAAGGTCTAAATTTAGTCATAAACATAACCGTGTATAAAAATAATACAGAAAGTTTTAAAAAATAATTGCAAACGTTTGCATAAAGTTCTAAGGTTTAAAAGAACACAGCATTAACATTTCATTAAATTAGTTAGTGCTTTGTTATTTATAGTTTTTTTAAATAACGAACAAAAAATGGGAATACCAACATGACAACAACACACACACCAAGCAAACTTGCTTGCGCTATTATTTTAGCGCTGTCCAGTCAAACTGTGCTTGCAGATCAACCAGCAACAAGCGCGCAAACCACCACAGATAAAAAAGTTGAACGCATTGTGGTTTCTGGTACACCTGCAGGTATGGGCGTTCGTAAAATTGATGCCAGTTACGCTGTAACCAATATTGATGCTGAGCAAATAATTAAACTATCACCAAAAAGTACTGCGGACTTATTTAAAGCCGTTCCCGGTGTGTGGGTAGAAAGCTCTGGGGGTGAATCCGGTGCTAATGTGTTTGTGCGAGGGTTTCCAGGTGGTGGCGACGCACCATTTTTAACCCTCAGCCTTGAAGGTTCTCCTATTTACCCAGCACCAACGTTATCGTTTTTAGAAAACTCATCGTTATTTAGAATCGATGAAACCATTGAAACCATGGAAGCATTACGTGGCGGTCCAAACCCTGTGGTTTCTAACGGCCAACCGGGCTTAACCACTAACTTTCGTTTAAAGCGTGGCAGTGAAGATACCCAAGGCTTATTTAAATACACCACCTCTGATTACGATTTACAACGAGTTGATGCAGTGATCAGCGGAGAAATATCAGATGACCTTTACTTTATGGTAGGCGGTTATGTAAAAAGCTCACCGGGTATTCGTGATGCAGGCTTTACCTCAGAGGAAGGCAGTCAGTTTACGATAAATATCACCAAAGAACTCGATAATGGTGAAATGAATTTCTACACTCGCCAAACAGACGATCATGGCGCATGGTACTTACCCACGCCACTCAATGTTAATGGCATTGATGCTGAATATACCCAACTTGGCACGCTAAATCGCCAAGCGACCATTTATACCGGGCCAAATAATGACGTGCACCAAGTTGATATTGGCGATGGCCGCGGTTGGAATGGCCATGTATCTGGCGGGAGTATTAAACTTGAATTTGACAATGGCTGGAGTTTTTCTAACCGCTTTAATATCACCAAAGGCGATGCAAATACATTGGGTTTAGTGCCAGCTGGCTCCGCAACAACACTAGGTAAAGTGGCTGATAATGGTCAGTCTGCAACAGGCGTGGCTACAGGCACAACTTATGACAGTGATACTCCTGTCCAGCAATTGGGTCGTTGGGTCGTGCTCAAAGAAATAAGCTCATTTACTAATGATTTAGCATTTTCAAAGCAATTTGAAGACCTCTCTGTTGCAGTCGGCTATTACACAGCCAGCACTTCAGCCAACGACTGGTGGAGCTTAGGCAATACCGCCTATCATGTTCTTGGAGCGGGTGGTGAAATGCTCAATGATATTAGTTGTAATGAAAGCACCGAAGGCTGTGATTTTAACTACGACATTAATTCATCAGGTGATGCACGCACTAATGCTTTTTATAGCACAGCACAATATAAATTAAGCCAAGCTCTCACCCTTGATGGTGGTCTGCGTTATGAAAGCCATGATGTAGAGTACAGCGTAGACGAAGGGCTTGATGGTGTTATTAATCAAACCGTGCAATATGATGAAAGCAAAACCTCATGGACTACCGGTTTAAATTACTCTCTAAATGATGATATGGGCGTATTTGCCCGTGTTAACCGCGGCTACAAAATGCCTTACTTTGATGACTTTAGAGATAACTACAGTGCTTACCAAGGTGGCGAAAAACTCATTAAAGAAGTGACCCAAGCCGAACTTGGCTATAAGCTAATAACCCAAAGTACTGATTTCTTCGCAACTTTATTTACCAACGAAGTAAAAGGCGATACCTTTGTACGCCGCCCAGGAGTCCCCGCGGAGATTCTTACCAACGAAGCCTATGGTGTAGAACTTGATTATAACTACAATCACGCGTCTGGCTTTTCAATAAACTTAAACTCGACCATTCAAGAGACTGAAATCACAGAAAGCCCATCTAATCAGGACAATAAAAGCCAGCGTCAACCAAAATGGCAAATGCGTGTAACACCAAGTTATGACTTTGAGCTGTCGGGTATGTATGCCACTTTATATGGCACGCTATCAGCGGTTGATGATCGGTTTGGTAATAACGAAAACACCGTCACACTTGATGGTTATGAAAAGTTAGATCTGGGTTTTATTCTTGAACCGATGGAAGGCATAAAGTTGCAAGTGGCAATTGATAACCTGACTGATGAACAAGGTATTACCGAAGGCGATCCACGTAACGCTGATGCACCAAATGGGCGTTACATCATGCCGCGTACCACACGCTTAAGTGTCAGCTACGAATTCTAACCCCCATCTACCTGTATCAATACCCAAAGCCGCGGTGGTTAATACACTGCGGCTTTTTAATATTGCTTCATCACCTATTTCAGCTATTAACTTAGCAAATACGATTGTTGCTTTTGAGTAAGTCATATTTAATCAATAAAAACAAAGTGACTGCTGTTAATCATGACTATATTGAACTAACAACGGAGGCTAAAGTTAAAATTGGCAAATCATATAAAGAACTTTATCGCACACTGCTTTAAACTAAGGATAGTAGCTGCTTTGCAAGCAGCTTATGTGCTTTATAAGGCCAATGTACCCCCTCACTTTCACAAGCACCGATAAGTGAAAAGGCATCAATAAATTCACACGTGTGACGATCACCGGCGGCTTTGAACTCAATGGATAATTGTTCAGCTTTTTTACCTGCACCTGCGTAAATGCTTTTATAACTTCCCACTTCATGAACCTTGGGCGGGCTTATAATGATTATCTTTGGTATTTTTTTACAGTGATATAAGGCTTTAATGGCTAAAATTAACTCCTCAAGCGCTTTGCCAATATCGATAGCAGAGAGTGCAAAACGTGCTTTTAAATCATTGGTGCCAAGCTGAATAATAACAACATCCAATGGCTGCGCTTCAAGGTAAGGCTTAAGATATTTAACCCCTGATTTATCTCCACTAAAGGGTGGATTATTCACTAATGTGCGATTTGGCTGCCCCGCTTCAATAACTAGATATTCTGATCCTAGTCGCTCTGCTAGTATGCCCGGCCAGCGTTCATGCGCAGGCAGGCGCTTCCCATCAAGCGGGGAGACTCCAAAAGTATTAGAGTCGCCAAAGCAAAGAATATTCATTTTTAAAACGGATTCAGTGTATAGCCTTGTTGCTGTAACTGAGCGTGTGCAGTCATCGCTGAAAGTGCCATTTGCACTCCAGATATTAATTGTTCAGGCTTTACTTTCATATGCGTTGCTGACTGCCCACAGAGATACACTTGGGTATTATTAGCAAGTAGCTGTTTGATCAAAGATTGGGTTTTGTTATCTTTATCAAAACGGGCTTTATAAAAGCTGTTTTCCAGCACATCAACACTCGCGCCACCATGCACTACTAAAGCCAACTGAATATTCTCCGGCTTTACACCATGAGCAACATGCATATTTATAAAACGCGCTAACGAGTTAATATGGTTATTTTGCGCGCCCTTTTGTGCGCCATCCCCTACATCAAACGCTATTTTAAACTGGGCTTGGCTTAAATCCGATTTATGGTTTGGCACATTATAAAAATAACCATAGTCTTTAATAACAGGTGCAGGCTCTGCCGCTAGAGCACTAAAGCTAGTTAAAAGAAGGCTAAAACCAGTAAGTAACGTTTTCATACATCATCCTTTTTTACTTTTTGTTTAGCCTACCCTAACGCTATTTAAAGTAATTAACTAGCCTGAACATGTGAATGCGTTTTAAAAGTCATCCCTAAATAATTAAATGTATGCTTAAACATATCAATAAATGCATGTGGCGCAGAAGGAGAAGCTGCATTAGACAAAATTGAAAACTGCTTTTGTCTTAAGGTTCTTAGCTTAGGTTTTAACGCCTCATCATCCATATAATCAGTAATTCTATCCATAAACGCCTTCATTTGTGGGGTGGTGTTATACCAATAAATAGGTGAGGCTATAACCCAATGCTCAAAGCTCAGCAACTGTTCAAATAGAGTGTAAAAATCATCTTTAGGGTAATTTTTGTCATACCGATAAGGCGAGATAACAAAGTCATCAATACAAAAGCCTTGCCCGCCTTCCTTAGCTATATAATTGCTGACTTGTGTACTAGTGTTACCTGATTTACGCGCACTTGAATAAATTACGGCGGTGGTATTCGTTGATTTCTCTTGCATTTGTATCACTCCTTTTTTTATGATGGAGCAAAGCTTAAAACCTCAAGTTAAGTTAAGGTCAATAAGTAATAACTATATTTTTGAAAAAAGGACGTATACCGATGACCGTACAACAAAAAAAACTCACCGAAGCAAACTTAACCGTAGGCTTTGTCGCCAAGCGCAGTGGTGTAAAAGTCTCAGCCCTTCATTTTTACGAAACCAAAGGGCTGATCCGCAGTTTGCGTAACAACGGCAACCAACGCCGTTATAAGCCTGATGTGTTACGCCGTGTTGCGGTCATCAAAGCAGCGCAAGCAATGGGCATAACGTTAGAGGAAATAAAACAAACCCTCGCCACACTGCCCGATGAACGCACGCCGACCAAAAAAGACTGGTCGGCACTGTCTAAACAGTGGCAAACGCAACTTGATGAACGTATTGCCTTTATGCAACGCCTACGTGAGCGAGTTGATGGCTGTATCGGCTGCGGCTGCTTATCGATGGACAAGTGCCCAATTTATAATAAAGACGATTACTTAGGTGAAGAACAAAGTGGTGCAGTTTTATTGGAAAATGGTTAACTTTTATGAGTTTTTCAAAGCTTACAGGTTGTGTAGATAGTAAAGGTGTGACCATTGTTTTCAGCTATTGGTATATCATATGTCTGTGGTTCTTGTGCGATATCACACTCTAGGCTACCTAATAATTCAACAAGCGTTTGGCTATCCGGGTTCAAGGAAATTATTGAATACCATACAATTACTCCCTCTAGCGTACCATTATCAATATAAATATGCTGATGCATAGAGTCATTATCAAACATGTTACTAGGTTTAGACGTTCGAATAATTTTTTTAGGAAATGAAAAACGACCAACCTCATCCGTAACTGACTTATCAACATACTCTTTACCATATGTAAGTGATCTCAGTACCTCAACCCCCGATTGTGGATTGCCACCTTTCAGTAAAATTCCTTTGACTGGAGCTGATAAAACATAATCTTTTTTCTTTAAAAAGCCAAACATATCTGCATAAGCCTGTGTTGATATTAAAAACGTAATTACCAATAGAGCAATATTTATTATTTTGCAGTTTAATTTAACTATCACATACACCTCAAATACAAAATACCAATTTTAAAAAATGCTAAGTGCCCTCGATAGAAGCTAAATAATTTATTGTCTAAATCTATAAATTAAAGTAGCCTTACGTGCTCAAAAAGGAAGCAACATAAAAGGAGCTTAATATTGGATCCCTCAAATCAAGCAGCTGCGCCTGCGAAAAAACCCAAACTAGCACAAGCTTTGAAAACTGTAGACAATAAAGAGCTTAAAAGTACAGGGTTTTGGTTAAACCAAGTGTTTTTAGTGCTTTCAACTATTTTTGGAGTTTACCTAGCCGCACAAAGTGGTTTAGAGCAAGCCTTGAAGTTTGATAGCTACAGCAAAATGGAAGACAACTTTTATTTACGTACGTCGCTTTATGATGAAGTTAATGATAACGCAAATAATATTAGGGCCTATGCAGCTCGTTTAGCTAAAAGCCCACCTAGCTCAGAAATGCAATATCACAAACCCACTTTAGAAAAGTACATTTGGCAAACGATGCAGTATTCACCGACAACGCTTGAAACGCCAAGTATCTTTTTAACGCAAATTAGACGTTTTTATAGCCGCGCTGAGTTTGTAATTAACGCTGCGCTAAAGCGACAAATGTCTGCTCGACAAGCATCAATAGAGCTTAATAAAATTACCGACATCATTGAAAAACAAACCTTACCGCAGCTACAAGTAAGTGCTTTGCACTTACAACAAGAATTAAAACAAAACGATATTATTATCGGCTCACTAAAGGACTCTAGTCATGCCAACTAAAATTTGCCCGCACTGCAAAGATAACCCATTAGATGTAACCCACTACCACGGTGAAGAAATTGATATCTGCCGCGAATGCGGTGGTTTATGGTTTGAAAAAAACGAAGTAAACCGTATGATTGCCGAGATCAATGAAGGACCTATAGGTGAAAAATACGAAACTCATTTTGGTGAATCACTGGGTATTTCAAAGCTGGATTGCCCTGATTGTAAAAAAAACCTTGAACGCTTCCATCTACTCGAAGATTTTCATACAGAAATTGATGTGTGTCGCCATTGTGATGGCAGCTGGATTGAAAAAGATCAATTAGAAAGCGTTGAAAACAGCCCTGAACTAAAAGTAAGTTTGAATGAGCTAAACCAAAAAATTAACTGGAAAACGTATTTGTTTCAATTTTTGACACAGATGCCTGTTGAATATAACCTCAAGCCTAAGCAAACACCTTGGGTAACGCGTGGCCTAATTGCCGTTAATGCGATAATTTTTGCATTGTATTTTTTCAATAGCGGCACCTTCATGGCCACACTTGAGTTATTTGCTATGAACCCGAGTAAAATATCGCAAGGGGAACAGCTATGGACTGTGCTCACCTGCGTTTTCTTACACGGTTCAATTATGCATTTAGTAGGCAATATGTACTTTTTGTATATTATTGGTGATAACCTTGAAGATGTACTCGGCCATAAAAAGTTTTTAATGTGGTATTTGATTTGTGGTTTGGCTGCATCATTTGCCAGTTTTATTGTTCACCCAAGTTCAACCATACCAAGCGTGGGTGCCAGTGGTGCAATAGCCGGATTATTTGGTATGTATTTAATGTGGTTTAGACATGCCAGCTTAACGTTTATGATCATTATATATCAGAAAAAAATCTCCGCTGTTTGGTTCTTTGTGATTTGGCTTGGCATTAATATATTTGGTATGCTATCTGCGCCTGATGGAGTTGATTATGGCGCGCATATTGGCGGCTTTATTGCAGGCTTACTGATTGGCTATTTGCTAAAAACCAAAGTAACCCAAGATAACCCAATTATTCGCTTATTAAATCAACCACAAGCCCAACTGAAGCGTTAAAATATATTTAACAAACAGCCTTCGCCTATGAAGGCTGTTGTATATACACTTCACGAATAATCGCCTCACACTGTGCTTGGTTCATAAAAGCAGGCACGGGGTAATCCGGATGCGCCTCTTTTAATGCCGCTTTTGCTAGCTCTTTAATATCACCACATTGTATTTCTGGCAGGTATTTGGGGATGTTGAGTACTTCTAATAACTGCTCTATGGTAGTAAGTAAAATGTTCGCTTTAACTTCTATGCTTTGATCTGGCTGGGTCAATTTACAGTAATCGGCCACCTCTGCAAGTTTAGGGTATATAACTGGACCATAAAATTTAAGCACCGGCATGAGCAATACACTATTAGCCAAACCATGCGCGGTCCCATAACGTGCACCAAACTGATGTGCAATGGCATGAACATAACCTACCGATGCTCGAGTAAATGCTTGTCCTGCGTAAAATGACGCTAACAACATATTTTCTCTGGCCACTAAGTTATCTCCATCATTATAAGCTGTTGGCAAGTTGTTGATTATAAGCTCAATCGCTTGCAATGATTTTTGATCACTAAAGTTTAGCCCTATTTTACCTATGTATGACTCTATTGCATGTGTCAGTGCATCGATACCGGTTGCTGCGGTAATAAAATCAGGGACTGACTGAGTAAGCTCGGCGATTAGAATCGCATCACTAGGCACCAAAGAAAAATCGGTAGCTGCATACTTTTTTTGTGTTTGTGGATCATTCACAACAGCAGCAACGGTTGTTTCAGAGCCTGTACCTGCCGTTGTTGGAATAGCGCACAGAGGAGGGAGTTTTTTTAATACTTTAAATAACCCCTTTAATTGCTTAACTGACTTGTTTGGTTTTACTGAACGGGCAGCTATTAGTTTAGCGCAATCTAACACTGAGCCACCGCCAACAGCGATGATACCTGAACAATGGTGAACGTTATATACATTAAGGCCATTTTCTACGTTTTCAATGCTTGGATTAGGCGCTACATCAGTATATAAATGCCACTTTATTTGCTGCTCATCTAATGATGCTAATGTATTTTTAAGCACTCCAAGCTTTAACAAGGTTGCATCGCTTACGACTAATAAAGGCTTTTCTGTTTGCCAAGTTTGTAGCCATTGCGCTAAGCCACTATATCCTGTGTACAAACGTGGATTAGGAATACCGATAAATATAACAATACATTTTAAAGCAAAGTGGTAGCAACGATAAAAAAAAGCCATAAAGGTGATCTTATAAATTCGTCATTACCTAATACTGTACTTAAATTAGTGATATTGCCAATAGTAAAAGTAAGCCAATACACTGCAGTTGATAATAATCGTTAACCATAAAACAGCAATGAATGGTCGCTTTTTAGATTTATGCCGAAACCACTGCTGAGCTATTAATGCTCCTGGCCATCCACACAATAAGGCTAGAATATGCAAGCTGCGCTCTGGTACTCTGAGTGTTTGATTTGCAGTGTCTATCGCTAAACGCTTATCCCACTTATAAACTAAAAGAGTGATTGTACTCATAAACAGATAGACACTTGAGAGCATCGTCGGCCAGTATTCTAAAAATCCACCAATCGCTAAAACAGCTAAAAAACTGCTCGAAAACAACAATAATACTTTTTTTATTAACAAGCGTTAACCTATACTGAGACTATAAATAATAACAAGCTCTAATTATGTCATATTTAAAAACTATTTTACTAACCCTTTACTTAACAGCGACTAACGTAGCAATCGCCAATGATTCAGCTGATATAGCAAAAGAGCTTGCTGTATTTAAACCTTACCTAGGCACGTGGCAAGCTGACTTTAAAGTAGATCCAGGAAAACCACCCATTCAAGATGTCAGTTTGTGGGAGCGTGCTTTAAACGGGAAAGCCATTCGCACTTCGCATTCAATTAATGAAGGGGTGTATGGTGGGGAATCAATGATTTTTTGGGATAGCAAAGAGCAATCAATTGTTTTTTACTATTTCACTACCGCAGGCTTTTATACTAAAGGCACCATGACTGTCTTATCGCCCACAAAATTTGTCGCTTACGAAACAGTCACAGGCTCGAAAGAGGGAATAACCAAAGTTCGTTCCACCAGCGAATACATCGATAACAAATTTATTGTGCTTACTTCCTATTTAAAAAAAGGCGAATGGACCAAGCCCGAAGAGCGTATTTATATACGCAGTGGCAAGAAAGTGAAATTTAAATAACGCGGGCTTTCACCCGCGCAAGTATACTTACTTAGCGAACTTTTTAAACGGTTCGTCTACTGGTGTATCTGCAAGGTGATTGGTGTAGTTGCTCATCACTTTTTGCGATAAACCTAACACAATTTCAAGCAACTGCTGCTGCGCATAACCTGCAGCAAAAAACTTTTCGATTTGCTCATCGCTGATCACACCACGGTTTTGCGTCATAGCAAGTGTTGTTTCACGAAGAGTTTCAAGCTTTTCATCTGCCAATGGTGTTTTATTTACAAGCGCATCAACGATGCCTTCATCAACTTTCATACTCGCTGCAATCGCGCTGTGTGCAGGCACACAATAATGACATTCATGCTCAACGTTGATTGTTTGCCATACTACTGTTAACTCTTCTGCATTAAACGAAGTATTTTGAAATAACTCATGAAGAACCTGGTAGCCTTCAAGCAATGTTGGCGCTTGTGCCATTACTGCATGTAAATTAGGTAGCATACCAAACGCTGCTACTGACTTTTCCATTAAAGGTTTTGCCGCTTCAGGGGCGTTTTCTTGCGTGTATAAAGTAAATTCAGCCATTATTTAACTCCAAATTGAAAGTGTTTAAGTATGTTCGAGTTCATACTATTTGATTTTGAGCGAGTGTTCAAGTTAAAATTGAGCAAGTGTTCAAATAGAGTATTTATGTAATGGTCAATAAAGTAAAATTCGAGCGTGATGAAGTAATACGTACAGCGGGTCATTTGTTCTGGCAAAAAGGCTTTAACGCCACATCAACTCGCGATCTGCAAAATGCTATCAACATGCGCCCAGGCAGTATTTACGCTGCATTTGGCTCTAAAGAAGGTCTCTATTGTGAAGCAATTAAAGACTATGCACAATTTATGCAAAGCCAGCTTTTAGCTGCGCTTGATGAACACGAAAACATACTTGATGGTTTAACTGCTTTTGTGAAAAAGGTACTCATTGAAGATGCTCAATGCGCGCCAAGTATGTTGTGCATGTTAGTCAAAGCGAATAATGAGTTTACCGAAGATGAGCCAACACTAAAATTATTGAGCAACGACCTTGCAAACCAATTTGAGGCATTTCTAACAACCCTATTTGAAAAGGCTCAGTACGCTAAAGAGCTTGATACACGTATTGCTGCAATCGAATATGCGCGCTATTTTCAAATTCAATTTACAGGCTTACGTAGCTACTTAAATAGACCAAACACACACGTGTTAGCTGATGCCTTGATTGATCAAATGTTTCTCTCTATTAAGCAACTTTAAAGCCTAAACAGGGTTAAAATGGCAGTAAACACTGACTGCCATGTCACTATTGAGTATTTTAGGTTTTGAGTTTATTTAGCTCATCATCTTGCTGGGCAACCAGTTGATTTAGCATTTGGCTACCATCACCCGCTTGCGTAGAAAGGTCAGCTAATTGCGATGCGGCATCTGAAATCAACGTCAAGTTACGGTTAATTTCTTCTGTTACCGAGCTTTGCTCTTCAGCTGCTGTGGCAATTTGCGTGATCTGTCCTGTTATGTCTTCTACTTTTGTCACTACGCTATGAAGCGCATCAAATGCAACGGTTGTTTCATCAACGGCTGTTTGGGCTCGTACTACCCCTTTTTCAATAACAGAAGATGCATTACCAACCTCAAGCTGAAGGCTATCGATCAAGCCACTAATATCATCGGTAGAAGAGCGAGTTTTTGACGCAAGCGCTCTGACTTCATCCGCTACAACAGCAAAGCCACGGCCCTGCTCTCCAGCGCGGGCGGCCTCAATGGCTGCATTAAGTGCAAGCAAGTTTGTTTGTTCTGCAATGGTGCGAATTACATCTAATATTTGAGTAATGTCATTACTGCGTGCGGCGACCTTCTCGACCGCTTGATTTGCTTGTTGAATTTCATCAGACATAGTTTTAACTTGTGATACCGCAGATGATAAGCTCGCCTCACTGCTGACAACCAAAGAGTTTATTTCGTCAGCTTGCTGTGCTGACTGCTCTGATGCTCGCGCAACTTCCAGTGCGGTGGCGCTCATTTCATTCATTGCTGTTACCACACTTTCAATTTCTTGAAATTGAGACTGAACATTTTGCTTAGTATCTAATGCAACATGCGCGGCCGTTTGTGCCTGCTCTTTCGTTTGTCCAGACACATCTTTTAACTGGGCAATTAAATCACGCAGCTTGGCTAAAAAGGCATTAAACCCGTAGGCTAAAGCAATTAATTCAGCATGTGAGTCTACGCTAAGCGTCTGAGTTAGGTCACCTTCACTGCTAGCCAGGTTATCTACCCTTTTTTGAATTTGTTGTAGCGGTGCAATTATACTCTTAATAACGATTAACATGACAAAAAAGGCCACTGCAGCGATGACAATACCTGTAATTAAAATAAGTCCGCCGAGGGTGCTGGCATTATCGTCCATTGTTTTTGCTAATGCTTGAGGACCACTTAATGCAAGCTCTGTGGGCACTTCAATCAATAAATTCCACTGTTTGCCTGCCAGCTTAATTGCAATTGGATAATTAACCAGGTACTCGTTATTAACTTTATGAATGCCCGCTTCTTCTTTTAATCGTTCAAAGCTCGTTACTAAGCTATTTGATACTGCCTCTTTCAAAGGCCGGCCCAATTTATCTTTGTAGTGACTGCTGCCAACTACTAAGTCTAGCGAGCTTAAAAGTGTTACTCTGGCTTGGCCATTATATAAGTCTTTTGACAGCTGCTCTGTCATGGTTTGAAATACAGGAAGTGTTAGATCAACCCCTGTTACACCGATAAAGCGGTCATTTCTAAGCACTGGCACAACTAGCGACGTCATCATTTCTGAGTAACCAGGAGAGATTTCGTAAAGGTAAGGCTCCATAATACAAGAGGTCTTGGTGTCTTTTGCACATAAATACCACTCGGCTTCGCGCTGGCCAAACTCATTTAAAGTGGTAACATATTTTTCATCAACATCCTCAACAACCTGCTGCTCTATAACCCCTTCTCTGCTACGAGTAAAATAAACTTCTAAAGTACCGGCTCCGGCCACTGAGTGAGTATACCCTCGAGTAAATTGTGCGTCTTTGTTGTCAAAACCATTTGCTTCAAATTGCGAGTAAATAGAGGAAATATTGCTGTTTCTTTCAATCAATGATTTATTAAGTTGCACGACAGATTCACGGCTAAGCGTACTCGCAGCATCTTGACTTCCAACAATGGCTGCAAATGAAAACGGAACTCTGTAAGCTTCATTTATAAAACCTGCAATTCGTTCACCATAGGCTGCTGCATTTGCCGTGAGTTTTTCTTCAACTTCAGCAACAATAAGCTCTTCAGCTTCACTCGAAAGAACTTTGTTACTACTTGATAGCTGCCACCATAAAACACTTGATAATACAAACACAGTAATAAAAATACTGCCTACAGTTAGCCAAAGTAACTTTTTTGATAATGCTAATTGCCGCATTCGTTCGATCCTATAATTAAAACAACATATAGAGTTTAGCCTAATTAGAAAATGATATAGTAGATTATTGAAAAAACATGATTAACTTAGTGTATCTGTCATGCTAGGTGGCTATAGAGACACCAACTTAACAGGTTGTTAAGTTGGTATTTAAACACTTTAAATAACAGACAGCTCAACCGCAATATTGCCACGAGTCGCATTTGAATACGGGCAAACTTCATGAGCTTTGGCAACTAATTCATTAGCAGTGTCTTTATCAACATCACCAACAAATATCGCAAGCTTAACGGCAATACCAAACCCCCCCTCGATAGGACCAATAGATACTTCTGAATCTATTCGAGTGTCAGCGGGTAATTTAACTTTTGCTTGGCCTGCAACTAGCTTTAACGCACCGATAAAACAAGCGGCATAACCTGCTGCAAATAATTGTTCAGGGTTAGTACCTTGGCCATCGTCACCGCCAAGACCTTTAGGTGTCGATAAAGCCACATCTAAACGGCCATCATCAGATTTTGCAGTACCTTCACGGCCACCCGTCGCCGTTGCATTTGCTGTGTATGCTACACCTTGTAATTCTTTCATAACCTTCTCCTATTACTTAAATTAAATGAATTTATTTTGTATGCAAAATAATAAACGCATTAAATCAACATTGCAAATACTTTGTGTGCAAATTAAAATATAAGCATGACGAAAAAGAGTGCATAGATATGAAATTCCCACAATTAAAACTAGATAATCAAATTTGCCACCGCTTATATATGGCATCAAATAGCATCGTTCGCACTTATCGCGAGGCCCTCACGGCACTTGATTTAACCTACCCACAGTACGTGGTAATGATGGCACTGTGGGAAAAAGACAAAATCAGTATTAATGAGCTACTCACTAAAACCGCTATTGATGGCGGAGCAATGACGCAAATCCTAAAAAAAATGACCGAAAAGAAACTGCTTCATGTAATTAAAGATGAGCACGATAAACGAAAACGAGTAATACAGCTTCAACCTGCGGGCACCCAATTGCAACTAAAAGCAGAAAGTATCCCAGCTCAAATACGCTGTAAGTTTCCTTCAATTTCAGAATCAGAAGCCACACAGCTCATCTCTTTACTCGATAAAATCAATAACGATTTAACTATCAAATAATTTTTGAAAGTGATTCATGATTACTGCTCTTTTTATATATTCGATATACGTTATAGTGAGGTATCACTTTCTTCCAAGGAGCTAATTATGAAAGCTATCGGATATCAAGCCGCAACAAAAACACTAAGCGATAACTCTTTCGAGGCAATCGAATTACCCATGCCAACTGCGCAAGGGCACGACTTATTAGTTGAAGTCAAAGCGATTTCAGTGAACCCTGTTGATGCTAAAATTCGCGCAAATGTGACTCCAGAGCACGGCCATAAAGTCATTGGTTGGGATGCTGTTGGTATTGTTAAAGCCGTTGGCGATGATGTGAGTTTATTCAATGTTGGCGACCGTGTTTATTACGCAGGTGATCTAACTCGATCTGGCAGTAATGCAGAGTTTCAATTGGTTGACGAACGCATAGTAGGTAAAGCACCAGCCTCGCTTAGCAACCCAGAAGCGGCTGCCTTACCATTAACCAGTATTACCGCGTGGGAGCTACTTTTTGATCGTTTACAACTATCACGCGCCAAAGATGCAAAACCAGCTTCATTACTCGTTATTGGCGCCGCTGGTGGTGTTGGCTCTATTTTAGTGCAATTGGCAAAACAGCTGACTAACTTAACCGTAGTAGGTACGGCTTCTAGACCGCAAAGTGTTATATGGCTAAAAGAGTTAGGAGCTGATCATGTGCTCGATCATTCACAAAGCTTAGACACACAACGAATTGAGCATAAGCTTGCAGAGTTCGACTTAGTGGTTAGTCTAACCCATACCGATCAACATCTTGATGAAATAATCAAAGTGATCAAGCCACAAGGTAAACTGGCCTTAATTGACGACCCTGCAAGCTTTGATATTTTAAAACTCAAGCGTAAAAGTATTTCACTGCATTGGGAATTTATGTATACCCGCTCAATGTTCCAAACTGACGATATGATAGCGCAACATCAGTTACTGACTGAGTTAGCTGACTTGGTTGATAACGGCACCATTAAAACCACTCTAGGCCAACACCTTGGGAAAATTAATGTCGAAAACCTGCTAAAAGCCCACGCCATATTAGAGTCTCACCAGTCACGGGGTAAGTTGGTACTCGAAGGGTTTTAGTTAATATATGCGCCCTCTTACGATAAGTAACTACTCATTAAAGAGGGCATATTACTTACTTTAATCTGCTACAGTTTTGTATGTCTGAATTAGCTTTAATTTTAAAACGTTTTCAATATCTAAACCCGTTCATAAATAATGAATGACTCTACTTCTCTTAGCACTATAGATACGCATCATAAAAGTGCAAATCGCACCGTATTTTTCACTACATCAGTGCTTCGCCATAAAGTAAAAATAATAAAAAATCATAACCCACTGTTCTAAAATAACTAAAAATAATTATGCAGGCTGGCATAGATCTTCCTTATAGATAAAGGTAACTCATTAATGGTGAGTTTTAACTTCATTTACCTCGTCTACAGGGAGCTCGAGCTATGACTAACTTTTATCACACTTTATATTTATTGTGGCGCTTAGACATCAGTGTTTGGCACGTTCACGAAGCAAACGATACACACACCACCGCAGAAAGGGAGCGCAGATATGTTAAGTGATTATCCTTATTTAGATGAAGCTCTAAAAAAACTGTCTGTACATCAACTTACAATTACCGAAGCGTCGACACAGTATGATTTACCCAAACGTGTGATCTACAAAGCATTACGCCAACAGCAGTCAAAAATATCACAGCAAAAAGCTTATTTGCTTGCAACTCAAAAGCGTTTGCAGCAAAACTTACAAACTATCGAGCTAGAATTAGCAAATCTAAACTAAAGATATTTTTAATTTTGGCTATAGTTTAATAAACCCTCCAACCATGTTGTAACAGAATGAATAAAGCAGTAGAAGTAAACTTTGATGGCCTTGTTGGCCCAACTCACAATTACGCAGGATTGTCATACGGTAACGTTGCCTCATTAAATAATGCAACAAGTTACTCAAATCCCAAAGAGGCGGTGCTACAAGGCCTTGCAAAAATGAAGGCTATGCATGATTTAGGGCTGACCCAAGGTGTTTTCGCCCCCCACGCACGACCTGACATTAATGTATTACGCCGTTTAGGCTTTAGCGGTCGCGATAGTGATGTTATTGGCAAAGCCTACAAGGCTGATCCTATTTTACTACGTGCATGCTACTCTGCTTCTGCCATGTGGACTGCCAATGCTGCAACTGTGTCTCCTTCTGTTGATACGCTCGACAAAAAAGTACATTTCACTGCTGCTAATTTAAATAATAAATTTCATCGCTCTTTAGAACCTACCACCACGACCCGGTTACTCGAAGCCATGTTCAATAACAACGACTATTTTAGTCATCATGCGCATTTACCCGATCAAGGTTTTTTTGGTGATGAAGGGGCTGCAAATCACACCCGTTTGAGTGACGACCATGCAAGCTGCGGTTTGGAAATGTTTGTTTATGGCGCAAGTGCATTTAATAGTGCTTTAACAAAACCTAATAAATTTCCAGCAAGACAAACACTCGAAGCTTCACAAGCAATCTGTCGATTGCACCAATTAAAGCCTAGTAGCCAGATTTTACTACAACAGAACCCTGCGGTAATTGATCAAGGTGTATTTCATAATGACGTAATCGCTGTCGGCAATGCAAATGTATTATTGTGCCACGAACAAGCTTTTTTAAATCAAGCTGATGCTTTAGCGCAGATAAAACGTGCTTACTTAGGTGAAAAAACATTACACATAATCGAGGTGCCAACGGCGAAAGTGAGTATTCAAGATGCCGTTACAAGCTACTTATTTAATAGCCAATTAGTCAGTTTAAATAGCGGAAAAATGCTCTTAGTTGCTCCGCAAGAGTGCCAAAATAACAGTACCGTTAACACGTTTATCAACGAAATGATCAGCGCTGATAACCCAGTCAATCAAGTGCAATTTTTTGACTTAAAGCAAAGTATGCAAAATGGCGGTGGTCCTGCTTGCTTACGCCTAAGAGTGGCACTCAATCAGCAAGAACTCGCAGCTGTTAACCCTGCGGTTATTTTAACGGATAGTAAGTACCAACAATTATGTAAATGGGCGAATGAGCATTATCGCGATAAGCTAAGTAGTGAAGATTTTGCCGATCCAAACCTGTTGCTTGAGAGTTGGCAAGCACTTGATGAACTCACACAAATTCTTGAACTTGGCTCTGTATATCCTTTTCAATTAGAGCTGCAATAATGATCTACGTTCAGCTAGGTGAAGTACAATACATAGCATAAATTAGAATTCACAAAAGTCGCAGAAATACCGCAGTTCGCCTAAACTCTTTGGGCGAACTACAAAGTATTGTGTTGTTTTATAAATTAATTGAGTAGCTTATCCCTATTAGATATCGCCTTAATACTAATAGCGTTAAACCTGATGATTATAAAAATCAGTTGATGTGGGTTAGGTGGTGTTAGGTGTTAGGTGTTAGGTGTTAATAGAACCAAGCTGTAACAAGTTACGTTTAAAACCATTATTAGTGTAATGATAGCTAAACTAGCGGTAGCTAAATATTACTTAAGGCAGCGATAAGCTCTTTATTTAACCTAAACGTTGGTTAAGGTATTTATTGCCCAGCGTTCAGGTTACTTAATAGGCTCTAACCGTTTAGCCGCAACTTGTAGTGCAAATTTACGCAAGGTTTTTAATTGCGGACTTTCGGTTTGCCAATAGTGCCAGTATAAAGGTGTATCTATGTAATAGTCTGGGAATAAATCAACTAACTCCCCTTTTTCCAATGAATCTCCTAGCTGTAAGGTAGGTAATAACCCATAGCCCAACCCTGCGATCATCGCTTGTTTAAAGCCTTCAGATGACGGATAAATATGTGTAAAAAGTGGAATTGCAGCGTTAATGTCGTTTAAAAATTGATGCTGTAATTTATCCAGATCGCTAAACACTAAACACGGTAAATGTGCTAATTGCGAAAGCTCAGTCAACTTATGCTGTTTTATAAACTCAGGACTAGCAATCGCTTTATAGCGTATTGCCCCAAGTGGACTAACTAAGCCGCCATTGACCGGCTCTGGCGATGAGCTAATACATATCATCACTTCGCCGTCTTTCATTCTTTTATGAGCAACTGATTGATCTTCACTAATGACTTCAAAACGTAGTTTACAGGTTAGTTCAGTGTCTAGCACGGCCAGTGCCTCGGGCAACCATGTTGCGAGGGAGTCAGCATTGGCTACCATTTTTACGCTAAGTGGTGTATTTAAATCAGTATGCTCGTTGAGAGCCCCCACATTAAGCGCTACTTCTAGCTGTAACACTTGCTGTAAATGATTAAGTAAGCGCTTGCCAAGTGCAGTTGGCGATGGGGGCTGGGTTCTTATTAATACCGGCTCGCCTAGTTTGGCCTCTAGCTGATGAATACGCCGGCTTACCGCCGATTGCGTTATAAATAATTTTTTCGAGGCTTTTTCAAACCCGCCTTCACTTATTACAACACTAAGTGCATTGAGCAACTGATAATCAATCATGACTTTTACGCATATAACAAAAAATATATTCATTGGATTTGTAGCAGAATTCCCCCTACCCTGCAAGGCATTGAATAATTGAATGGGTTTGCGGTATGTCGTTTTTGTCTGGTGTGATGTTAGGGCTGAGTTTAATTATTGCCATTGGCGCGCAAAATATTTGGATTTTAAGTCAATGTATGGCAGGGGCTAATCGTTTTATTTTAGCTGCGGTTTGCATCGTTTGCGACGCCACTTTAATTATTGTGGGGGTATTTGCGGCTAATGAGTTAAAACTATGGCTACCAGCGTTATTGCCGTGGTTAACTTGGGGCGGTATAGCCATGTTGCTTTACTTAGCATTTGGCTCTGCGCACAGTGCAATTAAAGGAACCTCTGGGTTAAAAGTTGGCCATACAATAAAAGTAAGTGGCTGGCAAACCGCTCTTGCCGCCTTTGCTATCAGTTTATTAAACCCCCATGTTTATTTAGATACCGTACTACTGCTTGGCAGTATTGGCGCATTGCAACCACAGCCTATGCATTTTGCCATTGGCGCCTGTATTGCCTCTGTTATTTGGTTTAGTAGTTTAGTGTTATTTGCACCTAAACTAAAAACAATTTTAAGCTCTCCTTTTAGATGGCGTGTCTTTGATAGCTGTATCGCCGCCATTTTATGTTTTGTGGCACTGCAATTGTATAACGTGCCTAACCAATAAATTAAAACAGTACTATTTTAAGTATGGTTGCAGTGAAGGCTCATTACGGCATTCTTTAGAGACTATTTACTTTATTAAACCTGCTTTACCTTAATTACCGACAATCAATATGAGTTTGAGCTTGCCTTCATCACCGCTGGTGATAATCAACTAGCTTAAACTGGTACAGCACGGGTGATGATGTTGACGTCACTTTAACAGTTAGCCAATAGTTATTAGTACAAATAGTGTAAAGCCACTCAGTATTTGCTGACTGGCTTTGTTTAGGTATATTTACAAGCTACGTTTTACACATCTTTATTAACGGTTACTGCCGATGCCATCGACTCCGAGATATGCAAAGTGCGCTGCGGAAATGGGATAGTTAGCCCCGCTTGTTCAATAGACTCTTTCACCCGTTTATTTAGATCCCAAACTGTTTGCCAATAATCGCTATTCACCGTCCATGCACGTAATTGAATATTCACCGCGCTTTCACCAATTGAAGTCACCATAACTTTTGGGGCTGGCTCTGGTAATAATCGGCTCTCTGACGCGGCGACTGCTTTAAGTACATTTAAGCCATTATCTATTGAATCTGTAAACGAAATACCTACCACAATATCCATGCGCCTTTTACCATTACGGGTGAAGTTTTTAATATTGCCGCTCCAGACTTTGCCATTTGGCGAGGCAATATAGAGACCCTCACTGGTTTTAAATATTGTGGTAAATAGATTTATTTCACTCACAGTACCGGTTGTACCACTTGCATCAACAAAGTCCCCTACTTTAAAAGGTCTAAGTATTAATAGCATAATGCCTGCAGCTATATTGCTAAGCGTACTTTTAAGCGCCAAACCTATAGCTAAACCTGCAGCCCCCATCAGAGCAATTAAGCTTGCTGTATTAACACCAAAAATATCTAAGATAAACAGCCCTGCAATCACATATACCAAATAGCTAACAACACTTGATAAAATAGGTAGCAAGGTATCGTCCACTTTTTTAAGTGGTGATTTAGAATTTTTGATTGCTCTTTTAACCGAGCGCGCAATTAACACACTGGCAATAATTATCACCAATGCTAATACTAAGTTATACCCTAAAGTAATGAGGGTATCTGAGTGGTTTTGCCAAAAGACTAAAAGCTTATCTTTCACGTTATATTTCCGTAAATAATTGCTGTAAAAACAACACAATATAAAACAGGGCACGATGCTTTAAAGCAACCCAGTTTAACTTCACTATTTAGCAAGTGGCTGATAAAAGTAACTGACTTAAATTTGACCACAGCTAAGCGCGCGCGAGTATATAGCTATCGCGCTCATAAACCTATTGTTTTATTCTATTTTCAAGAATATTAGATTAAAGCAATGAATTAACGGCCACAGCTTAACCTAGCTTGCTTTAAAACGTTAATTGATTGAACCACCTGCGTTATACTGCCATTGTTGATTTTAATAGCCTGCTGCGTATTCAATTGGTCTTTGTTGTTCAACGCTGAAATCAGTTCTAAATAGCTCGCTTGCCATTCCTTATTTGATAAAAATAAAGACTGGTTTTTCTCTAACAACATTTGCCAGCTGTTTAGTTTGTTGGTAACTAAACTTAAATCCTCGTGATCACACGACTGTTGATAATCCGCTATGGCAAAATCAAGTTGTTTTAACTGCAAGCTTTCTACTGGCAAAACATCAACCAGCTTATCAAGCGGAGCATACTGATTATATTCATCACGTAAAAACGCCAAGTGATGTAGAGTATAATAATGTGCAGGTTCAATTAACTGACTAAAAACTCGTAACGCGTTGGTATCAGCAGAAGTTTTAGATAATGTTTGTAAACGTTTATTTAGTTGCAGCTGGTGCAATAGCCCTACTTTCTGATCAGCAAAACGTTCCATTATCATTAATCGTGAATACATATCACGTTCATCCGTTAATTGCGCAGATGACCAAAAACGTTCGCCTATCGCGTATAGCCTTGGCCACAAGCGAGTGTCTAAGTTATTTGTAGTGATAAGTTCAGCCCAAATCGTTGCTTCTCCACCGAGCACGTTACCCGCTTTCACTGTATCTTGCTGGCGCGATAATGCCGATTCGAGCGTTTGCATTGTTGATGTCGTTTTTGGGCTAACCGCTAATGGGTAAGGGGTATTACCTACCATGGCAATGGTATTTTCTCCATTTGTTGAACCAAGTAATAATTTTGTTGGCCCCATCCAAGTGTCTATAGAAACAGAGGTATTACTGTCGTTCATCACGACCTGTTTTGAAATAAATCCACCTTTACCAACAATATTAACTAACGCCACTAGTTCATTTGCACTCGTTTTAAATAGCGTCACATCACCTTTAACTGCACTGCCTTTTAAGCGCTTAAGGCTAAAATCAACACTGCTAATTACTTGCTTTGCTGTGATTCGCTTTTCAATAGGTGGATTGGGGTGATTACGATAATGATAACTTGTCCATTGTGGTTGATCGATATAAAAACCGCTAGAAAGTAAGCCATCATAACCAGCTTCACGAATAGCCGCTAATGAATGATGGCCTCGCCATGATTGCACCAAGGTACTTTTTGGTAAACTAGGGTGCAGTACTTCGTCCCAACCAATCATTTTTTTATCGTACTTAGCTAAAATAGTGGCCACTTTTTGATTAAAGTGAGCATGTAATGCAGCACTATCAGGCAGGTTTTCATCTTCCATATAAGATTGTATTTTAACGTTTTTTTGCCAATCACTGTCGTCAACTTCATCCCCGCCAATATGTAGGTATGGATCAGGGAATAAGCCAGCTAGCTCAGCAACAACCTCATCCACAAACGTGTAAACATCTGGGTTACTAGGATCAAGCAAAGGTTTAAACACTCCCCAATGTCTTTCCATTTCAGTTAATGTTGTTCCACTACCAAGCTCTGGATAAGCAAGCACAATGCTACTTGCATGACCTGGCACATCAAACTCAGGAACGACTCGGATCCCTAATTTAGCTGCATAGCTAACCACCTCTTTGATCTGACTTTGCGTATAATAAAGCCCGTCAGATGCGGTTTTATGTAGTTTAGGGTAGCTATTTAACTCTACTCGCCAGCCTTGGTCGTCAGTTAAATGCCAATGGAATACATTAAATTTAGCTGAGGCTAAACCTCGCAATGTTCGTTTCACATCAGCAATAGGTAGAAAATGACGAACACCATCAAATAACAAACCTCGCCAAGGGTAGGTTGGCTCATCATATATTTTAAAATTATCCAACTTTAGCGGTTGTTGAGCGCTAAATAAAAGCTGAGATAGCGTTGCCAGTCCTCTTAACATGCCATATTGATTAGCGCTGTTTAATCTAACTTTATTATCTGCAATCTCTAAGCTATAGCTTTCATCCATATTTAGATAAGGAAGCGTACTCACAGCTTTTGTGATATTTATATGTAATTGCGCCTGCTGTGATCCAGTCAGCACTACCGTTTTAAATGAGCTATTTATTAATGAATTTTCTAACAACGGTTGTAATAATGGCATTTGTTTATTGGCAATATACACTTTGAGAGATGAGTTCAGCTCTGTTGTGCCGCTCAGTGGTTCTACCTTTGTAGGCATAGGCATTAAGGGCACTTTTGCAGCAGCGAAAATGTAACTAGAGCAACTTAAAAAAACACTCGCTAAGATTAGTTTCATTATTATTTTCATTAGTTAATTCCTGTTCTTTTGTGGCTCTTATGATTAATCATGCTGCATTTCTTCACGCTGAGCTTTTAAAATAGCCAAAGCTTGCGCACTATCACATATTTGTATTGGGGTTAGCAAAGTGATAATAAATGCAATACAGGCCGAGGCTAAAGTAGCTGGAATAATCGGGTTGCCCCAAAATGCTTGCCACGTTGGAATTGCAATAATGGCCAGCGAAACAATCAACGACACGACTAAAGCAGCAATCGCACCTTGCCAGTTAAAACGCGGCCAAAAGTGACCGAGTAAAACACACACACACAAGCCAGACATCAGCGTTGCGATCATATTTGTTATATAGCCAATAACATCATTAGTCAGTAGAGCAAGTAACAGTGCAGTCCCTATGGTTAAAACCAATCCTATTCGCGAAAGAATAACCACATCTTTTGCATGGGGCATACGTTTAAACACTAAACTGTAGATATCTCGAATTAAAACACTCACCGCAGCAATTGCATCAGAGCTGGCACTAGAAATAGTGGCTGACAAACCCGCGATGATAACCAAAGCAGCTAAACCAAAGGGCAATAGTTCAAATGCCATGTAGGGGAACGAAAATGCACTGTTCTCAAGTTCAGGGTTAAGCGCATAGGCAGCCATTCCGATAATAGCTGGCACAATAGCGAACACTAAATATAAGCCGCCCGACAAATAAAAAGACTGCTTTATACTTTTTACATGTTTACCTGAATAGATACGTTGGCGAAATGAAGGAGCAACGAGCACACCAACGAGTACGGCAAAAAATAATGATAACCCCTGCACAATACCTATTTTATCAAGTGACAAGAAGCTTTGATTAAGGATTGGTTGAGCATCTGCCATTTGCGCTACGCCACCTACTTCATAAAGCGCTACACCTGCCATTAAAAAAAAGCCCACAAACAGGACAATAGCTTGAATAGAGTCAGTCCAAACAACAGCTACGTAGCCACCAATCACCACATAAACACTAAACCCTAAAGCGATTAGTAGCTTAGCCGAAAGCGGTGATAACCCAGTCAACCACGCAAGATACATCCCACCGCCTAAAATATGTGCACCTAACCAGCCAATGCTAGCAACAAAAATAAATACCGCAATGGTGTTTTTAACCAAAGGATGAGCGCCAACGTAGTAGGATATTTCTTCACTCATGGTCATAAACTCATGATTACGCACTGGCGCAAACAGTTTTGCCAATAGTAAAATACCGCATGCTCCGCCTAAACCATAGATCATCCCTGCCCAACCGTTATTATAGGCAAAACCAACAGCCCCCATTGACGAGCCAGTGCCCACCATAGTGGCAACGGTCGTGCCTAGTGTGAGTAAAAAAGGTAAGTTGCGTCCGCCTAATAAAAAGTTATCGCCGCCTTTAGCATTGCGACTCACCCACCAGCCAAACCAGATCATAAATCCTAAGTAGCCTAAAAAGGCCATTAATAATTGCCACTTCATAAGACATCCTGCTCCACCATTCCACGCAGCGCTAGCTACAGCACGTCATTTTAATTACGTGATTGGTGATAATTATTATTCTGTTGATGACCTAAGAACGATTATTTTTTTATATGTGCTCTTAGGTATAAATGTCAACGCTGTCAATAAACATCCCCGGGGCAAGCCCTTCTGC
>NZ_MXQF01000014.1 GCF_002165575.1 Pseudoalteromonas sp. A601 | reverse complement strand
AGCAGAAGGGCTTGCCCCGGGGATGTTTATTATACATTTCAACAAATCGAAAATGTATTTACTCTGACCGTTGAAAAAGATGCTTCACAACGCTCATTTTTAGATGGTGGCAAAGAGTATCAAGGTCGTCCAATGACCTTAAACTTCCAAGATATTTCTGTTCGCGCGGTGCTACAAATCATTGCCGGCTATAATGACTTTAACCTCGTAACGAGCGACTCTGTAACGGGGAATATCACTTTACGTCTTGATGGTGTGCCATGGGACCAAGCCCTTGACGTGGTATTGCGTGTTAAAGGTCTTGATAAGCGCATGGATGGGTCAATTTTAATGGTGGCTCCCTCAGAAGAGCTAGCTGCCAGAGAAGCTAAGGATCTAAAAGCTAAACAACAAGTCGAAGATTTAGAGCCACTATACAGTGAATACATTCGTTTAAACTACGCAAAAGCGGAAGAGTTTGCAGATTTACTAAAAACAGATACCAACAGCATCATTACCCCTCGCGGCAGCGTGTCGGTTGATAAACGTACCAATACCTTACTAATTAAAGATACGGTTAAAAGTATTGAAAGCGTGCGTCGTATGGTTGAAACCCTTGATATTGCCGTTAAACAGGTTGTAATTGAGTCTCGTATGGTTACTGTACGGGATAATGTTCAAGAAGATTTAGGTGTACGCTGGGGCTTTAGTGATGCTTCAGACAATGGTGGGCTATCAGGTTCATTAGAAGGTGCGCAAGGAATATTTGATGCTGGCAGTTATAATGATATCCCTAGTATTGCTGATCGCTTAAATGTTAACTTACCGGTTTCAAGTGCTGCAGGTAGTATCGGTATGCAAGTAGCTAAACTAGCAAATGGTACGTTACTTGATTTAGAGCTCAGTGCATTAGAAGAAGAAAACCGTGGTGAAATTATCGCAAGTCCACGTATTACTACCGCAAATCAGAAAAAGGCCCGTATAGAGCAAGGTACTGAAATTCCTTATGTGGAGTCTGCTTCAAGTGGTGCGACAACAGTTACATTTAAAAAAGCGGTGCTAAGCCTTGAAGTAACGCCGCATATCACGCCGGACAATAAAGTAATCTTGGATTTAATTATCACTCAAGATACGCGTGGTGATACGGTACAGACACCAACCGGCTCTGCTGTTTCGATAGATACGCAAAAAATTCAGACACAAGTGTTGGTTGAGAATGGTCAAACAGTGGTACTTGGTGGTATATTCCAGCAACAAATCATAAACTCAACGAAAAAGGTTCCACTATTAGGTGATATTCCTTACTTAGGTGTGCTGTTTAGAAATACGAGTGAGTTTAATGAGAAGAAGGAATTATTGATTTTCGTTACTCCGAAGATTCAAATAGACTAAATCTGGTCTATTTTCCTTAACGCAACGGGCAATTTTGACTTTAATTGCTCGTTAATTGGCTTTTTGTTCTATTTGACTTGAAATACCGCCTCAATTACTGAGATAATCCCCTCCTTAATTTTGGGGCCAGGTCGTTAGGCGGGGTTTTATTTCAAATTTTAGAGTTCGTTTGTACTAAAAGATATGGCTGAAAAACGTAATATATTTCTAGTTGGTCCTATGGGGGCTGGCAAAAGCACAATTGGTCGTCACATTGCCGATCAATTACATCTTGAATTTGTCGATTCAGATCAAGAAATCGAACGCCGTACTGGTGCTGACATAGCATGGGTGTTTGATCTTGAGGGTGAAGAAGGCTTTCGACTTCGTGAAGAAGGCGTCATTGGCGATCTAACTGAAATGCAAGGTATTGTACTTGCAACAGGTGGTGGTTCAGTGATGAGTAAAGAAGTACGAAACAAGCTTTCAGCTCGCGGTATCGTTGTATACCTAGAGACACCAATCGAAAAGCAAGTTGCACGTACGCAGCGCGACAAGCGTCGCCCATTACTGCAAACAGAAGAAGCACCTCGTGACGTTTTAGAGCGTTTAGCACAAGAGCGCGAACCGTTATATAAAGAAGTTGCTGACTTTACTGTACGCACTGATGAGCAAAGCGCTAAAGTTGTTGCTAATCAAATCATTGAGAAATTAGATTTTTAAAAACCAATAATAAAGGATACTGGCGATGCTTGAATTAACTGTTAATTTAGACGAGCGAAGTTATCCTATTTATATTGGTGAATCTGCACTTCACAACACAGACAGGTTGCGTCAGCACTTAGGTGACTGTCGTCCTATCTTCATCACTAATGACACCATTGCACCTTTGTATTTAAATGGTGCAATGGCGTTATTAGCTGATTTAAATCCTCTTCATTTTATTATTCCTGACGGCGAACAATTTAAATCACTTGAGTGGTTTGAAAAAATATCAGCGTTTCTGTTGGAGAATAACTGTGGCCGAGATACTTGTTTAATCGCTTTAGGCGGTGGTGTAATTGGCGATCTTACAGGCTTTGTCGCTGCTTGTTATCAGCGTGGTGTGCCTTTTATTCAGGTTCCAACCACTTTGTTATCTCAGGTTGACTCCTCTGTGGGCGGTAAAACTGCAGTAAACCATCCGTTAGGTAAGAACATGATTGGGGCGTTTTATCAGCCACAAGCCGTATTTATTGATACTCAATCATTGCATACACTACCTGAACGAGAATTTGCAGCGGGTATGGCTGAAGTCATTAAGTACGGTCTGATCTACGATACTGAGTTATACAGCTTCTTAGAAGATAATATTGCTAAGTTACAAACGTTGGATGAAGAAACACTGCAGCATGTTATTTTTCGCTGTTGTGAAATTAAAGCATTGATTGTCGCACAAGATGAAAAAGAAGCTGGATTACGTGCATTACTTAACTTAGGCCATACTTTTGCTCACGCAATTGAAGCACAAATGGGCTATGGGGTATGGTTACATGGTGAAGCTGTTGCGACAGGCATCGTATTAGCAGCTCAATTAGCGCATACCCGTGGTGATTTAACTGCGGCTGAAGTATCAAGAATTACAGCTTTAATTTCTGCCTATAACTTACCATGTGAAATACCTAGCGATATGACCAGTGAGCAATTTTTACATCATATGCGCAAAGACAAGAAGAATAAAAAAGGCACCATTCGATTTATTTTACCAACCGAGTTTGGCCAGTGCGCGCTCGTTGACGATGTATCTGATCAACAGGTTCGTGATTTAATAGGACGCTAATGCAATCGCAAATCTTACCAAGCCGAGCGGCTCTGGTTGATCGCATCGCGCTGCAATTTGAATACGGACAGAATTTAATTGCTTTGTTAGGGCCATCTGGTCTTGGTAAGAGCTACCTTCTTGAAACTTTCATTACAGACAAGTACAGCGATTTTAATAAAGCATTTGTCCAAGTAAGCGCTCTAATGACAGACAGTCAACTCATGAGTGAATTACTTGATCAAAGTTTTAGTACGCCGTTGATTGACCAACAATTGTCACTGTCTGAAAACTTCTTTCAATTAGTTAAAAAGCAAAATTGTGGCCCATGTTTATGGGTGCTAGATGGTGCACGCCATTTATCTGATGAAATGGCAGCTGACCTAGCTTTGCTTGCTAAAAATAGTCCAACCACATTGTATATTTTAGTCGCTGCACAGGCTGTTGGGCAATTTAGTAACGCGGTTGAAATTCACCTTGAACCCTTATCAATGGCTGAAAGTAAGCAGCTTATGCGCTGGTTTTTTAATAATCTTCCCGTTGATGAAGATCCCGTTTTTCAAACGTTTTTAAAGGAATCTCACGGGAATCCAAGCTTGCTATTGGCTTGGCAGCCAATAGCAAATAGCGCAGAAGTTAAAGTAGCAGATAAAGTTTCTTGGCGACTGCATTTAATTACGCTGATGATTATTATCACGCTATTAATTATAGGTTTGTTATATAAATCAGATATGACTCAGTGGTGGCAAGCGGTTTACCAACAGCGAGACGAGCCTGTAGCAACAGCAATAGCAGTAGAGAAATTTAAGCAAAGAGCAGATAAAACACAAGTAAAAGCAGAGCCAACCCCAATAGCCCTCGAGAGTGAGCCTTTTGCCGTTATAAATGTCGAGCAAGATGAAGTACACAATAATGTGGCGGCTATTTTAGATAGCCTTGCGGTTAGCCCTAAACAGCCGGTATTGCCAGTGTCTGAAGCTAAACCAACAGAGGCTGAGCTAGTTAAGGCTAAAGATCCTGTAGTTGCTAACTTACCATTTGATAATGCATGGTTTAACGAGCAAGACGACGAGTATTTCGTGATTCAATTACTCGCAGTAACTAAGCAAGCTATCGCAGAGCAGTTTATTGTCGCACAAAAGTTAGGTGAGGCTGCTAAAATTTATCAAACACAGCGTAATAATAAGAATTGGTGGATAGTAACTTATGGTAACTATAAAAGCCTTAATGCGGCACGTAAAGTAACAGCCACTTTGCCTGAAGCTGTGCGTAATAATCAGCCATTTTATAAAAAAATAAGTAAAATAAAACAAGAAATCGCGTTACTAGATCAGTAAAACTAAGCTGTTTAGTGTAAAATCGCGGCCATACCAGTTTGAAGTAAAGAGCCGATGCAAACAAAGACCAGAGCCTTCCTTAAATGGGCCGGCGGAAAATACAGCTTAGTTGAAGATATTAGTGCGCGCTTGAATGTAGCGAGCAAGCATGCAGATACCTTAGTTGAACCGTTTGTAGGCGCTGGATCAGTATTTTTAAACACTAATTTTAAACATTATATTTTAAACGATATTAATGCAGATCTTATTAATCTGTATAACGAGCTTAAGAACTCTCCTGATGAGTTTATTAGTGATGCAAAAAAGCTGTTTGTGGATTTAAACAATCACCCAGACGCATATTACGATTATCGTGTACAGTTTAATCAAAGTAACGATATTTATGAACGTGCGATTTTATTCTTATACATGAACCGTCATGGCTATAATGGCTTATGTCGTTATAATTTGAAGGGGATTTTTAATGTGCCTTTCGGTAAGTATAAGCGTCCTTATTTCCCTGAAAAAGAAATGCATTTCTTTGCACAAAAAGCTCAGCAAGCAACATTTACTTGTTTAGGTTACGATGATGTTTTTAAATTGGTACCTGAAAACGCAGTAATTTACTGCGATCCTCCTTATGTGCCATTGAGTAAAACAGCGTCGTTTACCTCTTACGCAAAGGGGGGCTTCAACTTAGATGATCAAGCCAATTTAGCAAACTTAGCTGAGCAAGCTGCATTTGAAAATAGTACACCTGTACTCATATCCAATCACGATACGGTTTGGACGCGAAAAATATACAGCCAAGCAAAACTAGATGAGATTCAGGTAAAGCGCACCATAAGCCCAAAGGGTGGCTCGCGCAATAAGGTGAATGAATTAATGGCTATGTATTTAGCACCAAAGCCACAACGGTGTAAATAGCAATAATAAATAAAATAAATAGCCCAATTGCAATAAGAATAATAGAGCGTGGGGAGTGTTGCTGAAAGTCAGATTGGCGCTTATTTTCAGATTGCACACCAAAGAAAGCGGCAATAACGCTTTGCAAGGCACTGAATAAGTGTTTCACTTAATTAAAACCGCGGCCCTAAAGAACGTGCCTTTTTTGGTTCGTCAGAATGGGTTAATAGCTCTAGTAAATCTAAGTAATGAAATTGTGCACTACGGCTATCACCTGTGATCCAAGACATCCAGCTTGATGCATGCTCTGTATTCATGCATTGTACGGAGTTATTTATTAAGTGTTCACCGCTGCATTGACAGTCATTAGTAGCGATAAAAGTGTCATCACTTTTAGATAAATAGCTTAATGTACCGATAGTTATAGCAGTCGCAGTTAAGATCCCAATTTTAAAAGCATGCATTTTACTTAGTCCATAATGGTGTTACTAAACTAAGCATACCTAATAAGTGTTCAAATAACAAACTTAATTTACCCTTAATAATTACAAAAAATCAATAGTATTATAAAGTTAAGGTAAAAATAATGTATAAATCAGGTTGCTTGAAAAATAATCGTTGCGCTAAGTTGAATAGAGTAAGTACTTTAATTGCAATAAAATTCATGTTTATCGCAGTAATATAGCCGTTATCATATTTATTTTCCCAGGCGAAGGTTATTTGTTACATTAAGCGCACTTATGCGCATTTTGAAACACATTAAGGATTGCCAATGTTAGAAACAATGCAAAAATATCTTATAGCACCATCAATTTTGTCTGCTGATTTTGCCCGCCTCGGTGAAGATGTAGACGCAGTGCTAACGGCTGGCGCTGATGTAGTTCATTTTGATGTAATGGATAATCATTATGTACCTAACCTAACGATAGGTCCTATGGTATGTAAGGCGTTACGTGATTATGGAGTAACAGCGCCTATTGATGTGCATTTAATGGTAAAGCCGGTTGATAGTTTAATTCCGCAATTTGCTGATGCAGGGGCGTCTATTATTACTTTTCATCCTGAAGCAAGTGAGCATATAGATCGCACTTTACAGCTAATAAAAGATAACGGTTGCCAAGCGGGGCTAGTGTTTAACCCCGCCACGAGCTTAAGCTATTTAGAGCATGTCATAGATAAACTCGACGTGATTTTATTGATGTCAGTAAACCCTGGCTTTGGTGGCCAGAGCTTTATACCTCACACGTTAGAAAAACTACGGCAAGCGCGCAAGATTATCGATGATTCAGGCCGTGCAATTCGTTTGGAAGTTGATGGTGGTATTAAAGTTGAGAATATTGCAGCCGCAGCACAGGCGGGTGCTGATATGTTTGTTGCAGGCTCCGCTATTTTTAATCAACCAGATTATAAAAAAGTCATAGAGCAAATGCGTGAACAATTAGAAGGTGTAAATTAATGAAATACGAGGCCGCTTTTTTTGATTTAGATGGCACCTTAGTCGACAGTGTATATGATTTATATATTGCAATGAATTTGACTTTAACTGAGTTGGCTTTTCCTATAGTGAGTCAGCGTTTAGTTGAAACCTGGGTCGGAAATGGTATTGAAACCCTAGTTAAGCGTGGTTTAAGTGGCGACATGCAAATTAGTGAGCAACTAGATGAACAGCTTGCCAAGCGAGCCATCAATCTTTTTTATGGTCATTACGAGCAACAAGTTGGTGAGTACAGCGTGCTTTACCAGCATGTTGAAACAGGTCTTGCTGCTCTTCGTAGCACCCCAAAAGCACTCATTACCAATAAAGCGCGTCGTTTTACTGAAAAGCTACTTGATAAACTAGCGTTGACAGAGCATTTTGACGTGATCGTATGTGGGGATGGTATGGCTAAAAAGCCATCGGCTGAACCGCTTTTGTTTGCTTGCAAGCAATTAAATGTGCCAGCAAGCCAAGCTGTAATGATTGGTGACTCAAAAAGTGACATCTTAGCTGCACATGCTGCAAACATAGATGTAATTGCTGTGAATTATGGTTATAACCAAGGTGAAAAGTTGAGTGATTACAATCCACAGTACCTCTGTGATACATTCTTAGATATAATACCCGTACTTACCCAAAGGTAAGAGCGTTTTTAATTTTAGTATTTTTTATTTTAGTAATATAAAGGAACATCATGAGTAAACCAGTAGTATTAAGTGGCATGCAGCCAACCGGTGGTATGACAATAGGCAACTATGTTGGTGCTATTAACCAGTGGGTTAAACTACAGGAAGAGTATGATAGTCACTTTATGTTAGCTAATTTGCATGCTATTACCGTACGGCAAGACCCTGAATTGTTACGATCGCGAGTGCTCGATGGCATCGCTTTATATGTTGCATGTGGTATAGATCCTAATAAAGCGGCTTTATTTGTGCAATCGCAAGTGCCAGAGCATGCACAGTTAGGTTGGGTACTTAATTGTTATGCACAAATGGGTGAACTTAATCGTATGACTCAGTTTAAAGACAAGTCATCTAAGCATGCAAATAATGTAAATGTGGGTTTGTTTGCTTACCCGGTGCTGCAAGCTGCAGATATTTTACTGTATCAGGCAGATCAAGTACCTGTTGGGGATGATCAAAAACAACATTTAGAGCTTACTCGAGATATTGCCACACGTTTTAATAACTTATATGGTGAGGTTTTCACAATTCCAGAACCTTATATTCCAGAGTTTGGCGCGCGCGTAATGAGCTTGCAAGATCCGCTGAAGAAAATGTCTAAATCAGATGACAATCCAAATGGATTTATCATGATGCTAGATGAGCCGAAAAAGATTGAGAAAAAGCTGAAAAAAGCTGTAACAGATTCAGATGAGCAAGCACGTATTTATTTTGATCGTACTGAAAAACCAGGTGTATCAAATTTATTAACGCTTATGTCTGTTGCCACTAAGCGCTCTATCGAAGAGCTTGTGCCAGAATATGAAGACAAAATGTATGGTCATTTGAAAAAAGATACTGCAGATGCGGTTGTAAGCATGATTGAGCCAATTCAAGCGCGCTTTAAAGAAATTCGTGAAGACCAAACTTTACTTGATAACATCATGAAAACCGGCGCCGAAAAAGCCAGTATTCGTGCTGAGAAGACGTTAAAGTCAGTTTACGATGCACTCGGTTTTATCCCGCGCCCATAGTCGTTATTGAGACAAAAAAATACCGCTGCTTGGATTATTACCTCAGCGGTATTTTTGCATCTGTAAGGTGTGTTTTAGCTGCGCGTTGGTATGACTCTCGCAGCTATTTAGCTTGCCATTATGCTTTATTGAGTTTATTAGCTAAGTTTATAGTAGTTATAACTGGCTGCTTTCAACGCAATGAGCATTGAAAGCAGCTACTGGGAATAAGAAGTAATTATCCCGCAGTAATGATTAACGAAGCAGTGACTCAGTTAATACAGGGCGCATCTCACGTACAATTGCTTGTGTTAGCTTTGGTGCACCACAAATAAGGTTACCGCTTTGGTTGTAGTTATTGCCGCCAGCGAAATCTACAATCATACCGCCCGCTTCTTTTACCATTAACTCACCAGCAGCACTATGCCAAGGTTTTAAGCCAATCTCAAAGAAACCATCAACACGACCAGCTGCAACATAAGCCATATCTAACGCTGTGCAACCTGCACGACGAATATCAGCAGTATGCACAAACAATGCTTTGAATGCTTCAGTGTATGCATCCATATGGTGCTTGTTCTTATATGGAAAGCCAGTAGCAAGTACAGTACCTGCAAGAACAGTTGTTTTGCTAACACGAAGACGTTTGCTGTTAAGTTGCGCGCCTTGACCACGTGAAGCTGTGAAAAGCTCACCACGGATAGGATCATAAATAACAGATTGGTCTAAACGACCTTTAACTTTTAATGCGATAGAAATCGCGAAATGAGGAAGACCTTTGATGAAGTTTGTTGTGCCATCAATAGGATCTACAATCCATTGGTAATCTACATCCTTGCCTTTGTGCTCACCTAATTCTTCACCCACGATAGAGTGAGTAGGGTAAGACTGTAAAATAGTGTCACGGATTACGGCTTCAGCTTCTTTATCAATATTCGTTACTAAATCGTTAGTGCCTTTTTGTTGCACTTCAACTTTTGATAAATCTTCACTTGCGCGAAGTAAAAGTTTGCCTGCGTTACGCGCAGCGCGAACCGCAATGTTTAACATTGGATGCATGGTTTTACCTTTGGGTTGTAAAAGAACGTTTATATATTTTAAGCCGGCGTATTTTAACGACTTTCACCACAAAGTAAACAATAAACCCGAAATAGTTTTGAGTGTTTTTTGTACGCCCTTGTTTGAAAAGAGGTTTAAATTTATTTTTGTTGCTCTTCAGTCCGTTGAATACATCAGTTTTATCTGCGATCGCAAATAATGCTTGTTGATGCTTCGCGGTACCAAAGCTCCATAAAAAATGCAGTTAGCTGGTGTTCTATTTCTAGCGCTCTTTCGGTTGGACAAAATAATGTAAAACTAGCCTTAAATTCACCTAAGTCTGTGGTGCTAAAATGAATTTCTGGTTCTGGCCCTGAAATCTTTGCGTCCAATTTTCTTTCAATAATAGAATTGTAACGACTAGCAAGATCGTGAAATTCCTCACAGCATTGTTTTGCTTTTTCACTTAAAGCGGTGTAAATCGGGTAGGGGTTGAAGCTCTCTTTACGCACAATAGTGAAATGATGTGTTGTAAACCGCTTGACGAAATTTAAGTTCTTTATTGGCATGACGTATTCACCATCTTCATAAAAAGTTGGAAAGCCTTTTAGATGAATGCTTGATTCCTTTTTTGCAAAAAGGAGTTTGGATCTCAGTTTTAAAATCATCTGATTGAACTATTGTGAGCATAAAAAAGCTGACCAAAAATCGTACATTAATTGATCAGCTTAGTTCGTTTTCCAGAGTTAGCAAATGTAAAGTTTCACTTTTCCAGAGAATAATTTACATAGTAACAAACTCTTCCGAGCCTGTAGGGTGAATAGCTACCACTGAATCAAAATCAGCTTTCGTTGCACCCATTTTCATGGCAACAGCGAAGCCTTGGATCATTTCATCTACAGTAAAACCGATACCGTGTAGACCAACGACTTTTTCATCATCGCCTGCGCAAACTAGCATCATATTACATGCTTGGCGGTGCTGAGTAACGGCTGTGTACATAGCAGCAAAGCTAGATTTATACACTTTTACGTTTTCGCTACCGAATTGCGAAATAGCCTCTTGCTCTGTTAAACCTATCGTACCAATTGGCGGGTGGCTAAATACCACTGTTGGCACTAAGCTGTAATCCATTTTTAAATCATCTGGCAGTTCTTTATTAAACAAGCGTTCTGATAAAGTACGGCCTGCTTTAACGGCAACCGGTGTCAGCTCTATACCATTTTCGATAATATCACCAACGGCATAGACGTTTTCAGCTGTGGTGTTTTGATATTCATCAACTTTCACATAGCCGCTTTCATTCACTTCAACGCCAGCAGCTGCAAGGTTAATTTTATCTGTTGTTGGTGTACGGCCAATGGCCCAAATTACTTGATCAACGTTTTGATTATAACCGTTTTCAAAGTGAATGGTTAAGCTGCCATCGCTTTGTTTGACGACTTCTTTTGGTGAGCATTCGGTATGTAGCGTTGGACCTTCCTTCGCCATAATATCAACAAGTGTGTCGATGATGTATGGGTCAAATGAGCGAAGAGGCTTGTTTTTACGCACGAATAAATGGGTTTCAGTGCCTAAGCTGTGTAATACGCCTGCAATTTCAACGGCAATATAGCCTGCGCCAATTACGGCCACACGTTTTGGTTGTTCGCTTAATTCAAAGAAACCATTTGAATCAATTCCGTGCTCAGCACCTGGGATATTTGGAATAGTTGGGCGACCACCTACAGCAACTAAAATATGATCAGCCGTATATAATTCGCCATTTACTTCAACGGTTTTATTATCGACGAACTTTGCAAATCCATTGATCACAGTCACGCCATTACTGGCTAGGTATTTGTCATAACCTTGGTGGATACGACCAATATAAGCTTCGCGACTTTCGACTAATTTAGCCCAGCTGAAGCTTTTTAGTTCTACATCGAAGCCATAATCTGGTGCGTAAGCATTAATTGCTTCGGCAATTTGTGCACCGTGCCACATTACTTTTTTTGGTACGCAACCTACATTCACACAGGTGCCGCCCATGTGTTGTGCTTCAATAAGTGCTACTTTAGCACCACGCATTGCTGCACGGTTAGCTGAGCCGATACCGCCGCTACCGCCGCCAATTGCAATGTAATCAAAATGCTGAGCCATTTTTAGTCCTCAAGTTTATATAAAACGTAATAGTTTGATGATAACACAAGGTTGACCCGTGAAAAGCCCCTTGTATTTCAAGCTCTGCGCCCCAATTTAAAAATCATCTTCGAAACGATTTGAGAGCGAACATGAGCGATTTACAAAATAACCCACTAGTAGGCCTTGAGGGCTTGCCACCATTTTCAAAAATTAAGCCCGAGCATGTTGTGCCAGCACTTAAAGCGGGTATTGATGAATGCCGAGCAAAAATTGATGAGGTTTTGGCTAAAAAGTCATTTACTTGGCAAGACTTGGTGTTACCGCTTGAAGAAGTTGACGATAAACTTTCACGCATGTTTTCGCCTGTTTCGCATATGAACTCTGTAGTCAACTCAGATGAACTACGTAAAGAATATGAACAATGTTTACCGCTTATTTCAGAGTACTCAACGTTTGTTGGCCAGCATCAAGGGTTATACGACGCTTATAATGCACTGTACAACAGTGATGAATTTAAAACCTTGAGTACCGCACAGCAAAAATCAATTACCAATGCATTACGTGATTTTGAGCTTTCAGGTATAGCTTTAGCACCTGAACAACAAAAACGTTACGGCGAGATAAGTGCTCGATTGTCTGAGCTTGCTGCTAAATTTGGTAACAATGTGATGGATGCCACACTTGCATGGCAAAAACATATTACTGATGAAAGTGAACTTGCAGGTTTACCAGAATCAGCTTTGGCACTGGCTGCCGATACCGCAAAAAGTAAAGAGCTAGAAGGCTGGTTATTCACGTTAGATTTTCCGTCGTATTTACCGGTAATGACTTACGCTGATAACCGCCAGCTACGTGAAGAAACCTATACGGCATTTGTTACTCGTGCGTCAGACCAAGGCCCAAATGCCGGTGAATTTGATAATTCAACGATTATGAGTGAAGAACTTGCGCTGCGCCATGAACTTGCTCAATTGCTGGGTTTTGAAAGCTACGCTGAAAAGTCACTTGCAACCAAAATGGCTGAAACACCAGAACAAGTGTTCTCATTTTTAGAAGATTTAGCTGCTAAATCTAAACCTCAAGCTGAGCAAGAGTTAGCAGAGCTTCAAGCTTATGCTAAAGAAAAACACGGTATTGATGAGTTAGCTGCGTGGGACTATGGCTATTATGGCGAAAAGTTAAAGCAAGAAAAGTACGCTATTTCAGATGAAGTTCTGCGTCCTTACTTTCCTGCCAATAAAGTGCTCAGTGGCTTATTTGAAACAGTAAATCGTTTATTTGGAATTACCGTAAAAGAAGTTAACGACTTTGACAGCTACCATAAAGATGTACGCTTTTTTGAGATTTTCGATAACAGCAATACTTTACGAGGGCGCTTTTATTTAGATTTATACGCGCGTGATCACAAGCGTGGTGGTGCCTGGATGGATGACTGCATGGGCCGAAAAGTGCGTGCCAATGGCCAGTTGCAAACGCCAGTTGCTTATTTAGTGTGTAACTTTAATAAAGCAGTAGGCGATAAACCAGCCTTGTTTACTCATAACGAAGTAACTACTTTATTTCATGAGTTTGGTCACGGTATCCACCATATGCTCACTCAAGTTGAAGCCGCACCAGTTGCAGGTATTAACGGCGTTGCCTGGGATGCAGTAGAACTACCAAGCCAATTCTTAGAAAATTGGTGTTATGAAGAAGAGGCACTTAACTTTATTTCAGGCCATTATGAAACCGGCGAGCCACTACCTAAAGAGTTGCTTGATAAGCTGTTAGCGGCTAAAAACTATAACTCAGGTATGCAGATGCTACGTCAAATTGAATTCTCATTATTCGACTTTAGAATTCATAATGATTATCAAGCGGGTGAAGAATGCCAAATTCAAGCGCGTTTAGATGAAGTGCGTAGCCACACATCAGTTGTTAAACCGCCAGAATTTAACCGTTTCCAACATGGCTTTAGCCATATTTTTGCCGGCGGTTATAGTGCAGGTTACTATTCATATAAATGGGCTGAAGTGCTGTCTGCAGATGCATACTCACGCTTTGAAGAAGAAGGGATTTTTAATCCTGAAACGGGTCAAGCCTTTATGCAGCACATATTAGAAAAAGGTGGCAGCGAGGAGCCAATGGCATTGTTTAAAAACTTCCGTGGTCGTGAGCCAAGTGTCGACGCATTACTGCGCCATAGCGGCATTGCCGCATAACATAAGTTTAATACTGGTATTTAATTTGAGTAAAAAGCGCCTTTTGGCGCTTTTTTATTAAGCTAATAATTCTTCGCAAAATCAGTGCTCCGTACTATGCTTTTTTAAGTAATAAATAAAAAGGGAATAAGCATGACTAAGCTAGTACTGGCAATTGACGATGATAAATATGTTCACCATATTATAGAAGAGTCACTAGCAGGGTTTTGTAAACTCATACATGCTAAAAATGGTGAAGAAGGGCTCAGGAAAGCGATAAAATATAACCCCGATATTATTTTACTTGATGTTGAAATGCCGGGTAAGTCAGGTTACGAGGTATGCCGAGAGCTCAAATCACTTGAGCAAACAAAAGAAACGCCCGTTATGTTTTTATCTGGCAAAAGTGAGTTACCAGAGCGAGTTAAAGGCTATAACTCAGGGGCAGCTGATTATATCGTTAAGCCATTTAACGGCGAAGAGTTAATGGCACGGATCCGTGTTTTATATCAGTATCGACAGCACTCAATTAAGCTTAAAAGTGATGTAGAGCGCGCGCAAATAACCGCGGAATTAGCAATGACTGATTCCGGTGATATGGGGCGAATAATGCGTTATGTTGGGCAGAGTTATCATGCTCATGATGTGAAATCTCTATCAACGTACTTTTTTGAATTTTTCAGACTTTTTAATTTAGAGGTAGTCATTGCTTATTGGCATCAGGAGGTTGGTATATTTTGTAGTGACGAAGGCGCAGTGTGCCCTCTAGAACAAGAGTTATTAGAAAAGCACCGTAATGCCAATCGCTTTGTCGATTTTAGTAGTCGCACTATAATTAACTACCCTAAGGTGTCGATTTTAATAAAAAATATGCCGCTAGATGATGCTGCATTGTATGGTCGCTATAAAGACTTATTCCCCCATATTTTAGAAGTTACGAATGCTAAAATTCAAGATATGGAAGTTAACGAAAGGGCCCTATCTCAAGCACATAGTGTCGGTAATGCGTTTGCTGAACTCTCAACAAAAATGTACGACAACAGTGACGCTAGAGAATTAGCCGTGACCAAATTGGCGGTTCAATTAGCTGAAATTCGTAAAACCATCGAGCAAAAGCCTGAGCTTAAATATAATCAGGAGTTGGTTTTTCATTTAGAGCAGTTAGAACAAACACAATCTGAGTTTTCATCACTTAATGAGGAGTTAGCATTTATAAAGTATCAGCTTAATCATATTATTGAATCACGAAATGAGCTGGTGGTCAGTCTAAGTAAAATTGCAAACCCAGAGCACACACAAGAGGTAACATCACAAACTGATATTGAGCTATTTTAGTGCTATAGCTGGCAGCTCTTGATATACTCTGCAGGCTATTTTTGGTCGGAGTTAGTTTTGGTTATACAGTGTCCTTTTAAAGAAATGCGTTCTTATCTTACTGAAGTAGAGCAGCGATTTGGCTTAGAGCAGTGGGCTGCACAACAACACGGTTTTTCTTTGCATTATGATGATCAAGGGCTTAGCTTACGTAAAACTGATGAGCCAAAACTGGGGGCTATTAGTGTTGACTTTATTACTGGGGCTGCGGCGCATAGACGCAAATTTGGTGGCGGTAAAGGCCAGTCAATAGCAAAGGCGGTAGGTTTAAATAAAGGCGCAACACCGGTGGTGTTAGATGCAACTGCAGGGCTTGGTCGAGATGGTTTTGTATTAGCTTCTCTTGGCTGTAAAGTTATTTTACATGAGCGTCACCCAGTTGTAGCAGCCCTTTTATATGATGGTTTACAGCGTGCTTATAATGATATTGAAATTGGTAACTGGATGAGTGAAAACATGAGCCTAGTATTTGGCTCAAGCCATACATTACTTGCTCAATGCGAAAGTATGCCTGATGTTGTTTATCTTGATCCTATGTTTCCCCATCGTGAAAAGTCAGCATTAGTTAAAAAAGAAATGCGTGTATTCCAAGAGTTAGTCGGCGCTGATACAGATGCTGATGATTTACTCGAATTTTCCTATCCCCTTGCCAGCAAAAGAGTTGTGGTAAAGCGCCCTGATTATGCACCATTTTTAAATGATAAAACCCCCAGCATGCAAATTAAAACAAAGAAGAACCGTTTTGATGTCTATGTGAAAGCAGCGATGATCTAATCTTTTAGTATTTAAAATAAATGCTAAATGACCAACATGTAGTAACTTCATGCTGGTTTTCATTAAACCGTCATAAATAGTTAATATTCTACGCGCGCAGTTAAACGAGGGAGTTCTTTTATGCGCGTGTCATCATTTACCAGGCTATTGGCAGTTTTACTTGCCTTAGCTAGTCTACTCTTAGGTGCTACCCTGTTTTGGGCCAGTCAAACCTTAGTCAAACTTGAACAACAAGACCAATCATATAACCAGTTAAAAAATAAGATTTTGGTCGACCTTGAAGGTCTGCTAGAAGATTACTTAGCTAAGGGAGATAGCTTGTACTTAGGCCAAGCATCTGAACTTATTAGTGAGGTAAAGCGAACGGATCTTAATGTTTTACCCAGCAATTTAAAGCAGCAACTAGATGTTTTACTTACCCAGTTAGACACTGATATTAATGGTAAATACCGAGCGCTAGGTAAGCTCTCTGGTAATGAGACTGCATTGCTTGATAATGCATTACGGCAAATGGCAGGCTCAGCTTCTTCCTTGATTAATTATGCTAATAAAGCGCAGCTACAGGGCCGGTTTGAGCAGCAATATTATGTTTTAGCGAGCGACTATTATAGTGAAGTGACTTCCCTGTCATTATTTACTTATCAACTCATTATTGGCTTTGATCAGGATACTCAAGATAGCTTAATGCAAAGTGTAGCTAACCTAAATCGTTTAGCAAAACAGATTGATGCATTAGAGAATCTCGGCGTTATGAGCGAAGTAGATGAAGATGCCCTCTTTTTTGGTGCGCAAGCAGAAGACTTAGCCGATGAAATTAAAGCTGAATTAAGTAGTTGGCCAAATCGCTATCCGAGGGACTTAGCAAGTACCATTGAGCAAGCCCAACAACGACAAATAGGAATAGAAGATCTACGTAAACAAATTACCTTGTTGTCAGATACCGTGATCAATGCCGAGCAGCAATTAAGTGCTGAGCAAGCAACGTTAAAAAGGCAGGTGCTGGTTGTGTTTGCGATAGCGATTAGCATGTTAGTTATTTTGGCTATTGGTGTTTATATCGTTCAACGAAATCAGGTGCTTAACCCGTTAAGGCAACTTCGTGATGGTTTTGCTTTTTTAATCGAAAGTAATGAACTTAAAAATATAGAAAGTAATAACCCTAAAACAGAAGTAGGGGAAATTGCCGCTTATTTTAACTTGCTAATTGAGCGACAACGTGGCGAGGAAGATGAACGCGCACAAATGCTTAAAGTGATAAATGACTTTATGCAGGAGATGAGTGAGCATTTACATACTATTAGTCAGCAAACCAATGATAGTCACCAGCAAGTTGAGCAAAACCAAGCTTTATTGAGTGATATTCAGCATATAGGCGATCAGGTAAATAATATTAATAGCCAAGTAGCGGATAATGCAAAGCAAACATATGCGGCTATGGAGCAGAGTTTGGGCTTTGCAGAAAACATGCTCAGTGCCAGCTCACATACTCAACAGCGCGTTGATGGTGGCCTTAAAAGCTTACAAGAGTTACTAAGTGGCGTACAAGATGTAGGGCAGGTTATTGAGGTAATTCATACCATTGCTGAGCAAACCAATTTATTAGCATTAAATGCTGCGATTGAATCAGCTCGTGCCGGTGAACATGGCCGAGGTTTTGCGGTAGTGGCAGACGAAGTACGTAAGCTTGCTCGCCAAACACAGGGTTCGTTGAGTGATATAAACGATCAGCTTAATTTGTTAAGCGAAAACTCGACTATGGTATCGACACAAATTTCAGCACTTGCTGATGATGCTCAGTTACAAACGGATAATGCACATGATCTTAAGCGTAACTCTGAAGGAGTTGCCAGTAATGCTCAAGATGCAAATAAAGTGGCGTTTGAAGCAATGGAGTTAGCTAAACAGCAAAATGCATTACTAGAAAATTTTAGTGAGTCGATGCAGAACATGAAAGGGCAAGTCAGTGAATCAAGTCATTTGGTAGAAGATATACATCAACGCTTACAGCAGCAGATGCAAACCATTCGTGGTAGCTTAGGGTTATAAAATTTGTAAGCAGGTTAAAGTTTAATAACTTAAACCTGCTAACAGAAATTACATCATGGTGTCTTTTAAGTACTGAAATAGCTCTTTATAGCTTCGAGCTGGCTTTTCAGCTTTTACTTCTTTTGCCGCGTTTCTTACTAGTTGACGCATTTTTTGGCGCTCAAGTGCTGGGTATTGCTCAATTGTTTCATTGATTAGATCATCACCCTGCTCAATCAGGTCGCTGCGTAATTGCTCAATTTTTTTGATCATTACTTCGGCTTGATTATTTTTATTGAGCATAATATCGATGATGGCTTTTATCTCATCGATATTTTCAACGGTACGTAGCGTTTTAGCGATGTAATTTAGGTGACGACGGTAAGCGTCACTTTTATTGCTTATCTTATCGGCAACAACCATTGCTTCTTTTAGATCATCATTTAGAGGTAAGCGCTCGCGCTGCTTTTTGCCCATTTTAGCAATATCAGAACCTAACTGATGAAACTCTTGCGCATCACGCTTAAGCTCACTTTTCGATACGTAAATAATTTCTTCTTCAATTTCAGCAGGGTTGCCTTTTTTCTTCGCCATGGGGTGCTCATATAAGATCGTTAACTGGAATCATTATACTTGATTCTTTTAATGATTAATATTAGCTGATGCAATGCACTGGGTGTGTTAGCATTTAAACTATATTAAAAGTGATAGCCGCGCAGGACCTACGAACATGAAAAGCCAACAGCAAGATCCTATTTATACACAAATCTCTCAAGTAAAAGACGCCGTAGCAGAAGTGTTAGAACACGCAAAAAAACTGGGTGCAACAGGTGCTGAAGCGGCCATGTCGAGCACCTCAGGTTTATCTGTTAGCACTCGTATGGGCGAAGTTGAAACCATTGAATTTAATCAAGATGGCGGTTTAGGCATCAGTGTTTATGTCGGCAATCATAAAGGCTCAGCCTCTACAGCAGACCTAAACCCGAAAACTTTGCGCACTGTAGTTGAAAAAGCCATCGATATTGCCAAGTTTACCTCTGATGATCCGCACAACGGGGTGGCAGATAAAGAACTATTAGAGTTTGCACCGCTCGATCTTGATTTATATCACCCGTGGGATGTGAGTCCAGAACAAGGTATTGAGCTTTGCCATAGTGCAGAGCAAGCTGCGCTTAATGCCGATGAACGAATTGTTAATTCAGACGGGGCGAGTTTTTCATCTCACCAAGGCTTGCGCGTGTATGGTAACAGCCACGGTTTAATTGCTGGTTATCCGCGCACGCGACATAGCATCAGTACTATGGTTATTGGTAAAGATGGCGAACAAATGCAGCGTGATTCAGCGTATACCGTGTCTCGTGAGCAAGGTGGTTTGAAAGATGCCGCAGCAGTTGGACTTGAGGCTGCAACTGAAACGTTAGCTAAATTAAATAGCCAAAAGCTGGGCACGATGAAAGTGCCAGTTATCTTTCGTGCTGATATTGCTAATTCATTATTTGGCCATTTAGTATCTGCAATTGGTGGCGGTGCTTTATATCGTAAATCGAGCTTTTTAATGGACAGCCTAGGTACGCAAGTATTTAGTGATATTGTTAATATCTCTGAGCGCCCTCACCTTTTAAAAGGGCTCGCATCGACACCTTTTGATAGCGAAGGGGTAAAGACCATTGACCGTGAAATTATTCAAGGCGGTGAATTACAAACTTATTTATTAGCCAGCTATGCAGCTCGAAAAATGAATATGACGCCGACAGGTCATGCTGGTGGTATTCACAATTGGCTTATTGAGCAAACTCACCAAGACTTAGCACAGTTACTAAAAACTATGGGTACTGGCTTATTGGTAACCGAATTAATGGGCCAGGGTGTAAATACTGTAACTGGTGATTACTCTCGCGGTGCAGCTGGTTTTTGGGTTGAAAATGGTGAAATTCAATACCCTGTAAGTGAAATTACTATAGCTGGCAAGCTGCAAGATATGTTTAAAGCCATTGTTGGTTTAGGTGGCGATATAGAACGCCGTGGCGGAATTCAAACAGGCTCAGTACTGATTGAAGAAATGCAAATAGCGGGCAGTTAGAATAAAAGTTTTAGGGCAGTGGTTGAGACCCAGTCACTAGTCCTCACACTGGTTTTTTCATTACCCCTGATCTTCACATGTTTGTAATTAAATTTATTATAAAAAAACTTTACCTCAACTTAACTTTAGGTTTTAAGCTAGCTTTAACTACTTAAATAAAGGAATTTTATTATGTATTTAGAGCACGTGAATTTAGTTGTTGATGACGTTGACGCAATGCTGCACTTTTATAAGGCGGCATTTCCACATTGGTATATCAGAAGTCAGGGGAAAAGCGCTTGGCATGGTAAGCCAAGGCAATGGTTGCACTTTGGCGATGATTATCACTATTTAGCGTTGAGTGATAATGGAGAGCAAAAAAACCGAGATTTAGCAGGTCATCAGGTCGGCTTGGCGCACTTTGCATATGTTACAAATGACATCGCAGCGGTTATTAATCGTTTAGAGCTTGCGGGCTACAGTATTGATAAACTAGGCGCAGACAATCCTTTTCGTAAAAATGTGTATTTTATTGATCCCGCCGGTTTTGAGGTTGAGTTTGTTGAGTACCGCAGTGACATACCCAAAGAGCGTAATAATGACTTATGATATAAATCCAATTAATCACGGCTAAAGCTGTTCCTGCGGTTATTTATATGTAGGAGAGCGCTTTAGCGCCGATGGGTTTCATATATCGCAAATCTAAATATCATCACGGCTGAAGCTTGTTCCTACGGTTATTTATATGTAGGGGGAGCTTTAAGATTTATTCATATCTTTCCAGCTGGTTTTTAGGCTATTAGCAAAGGAGACAAACTTTTCTTTAATGGTACGTTTTACTTTTATCTCCACCGAACCGAGTATTACTTTACCTTCAATAGTAATAGTCGGGCCATGCAGTTTGTTCAGTGATACAGATTTGTTTTCAACACTGCCAACAACACTAAATATTTTAGACACTACATTCACATGTTCTGGTACGTATATCTCATCGCTACCTAATAAACAGTTAACATGCAAAGTGATATGCTGGTGCTGAAAAATTGCATCGGTGAAATCCAATTCTATTGAACCCAATAGATTCGTTATATGAATTTCTTTGGGTACGACCCACTGACCACTACGCTCATTGGAGCCTAGTATACTTCTTAAGTGTAATGCTTCGTCTTGGCTTTGATTACTGTAATAAGGGCTAAACTGCGCACGTTTTTCATTTTGGTAACTAGTATCAGCTTTTAAATCTAAATCACTTACTAGCTCCATTAACACTAAGTTGTCTGTTGCGGCCATAGCTTGGTCTAAGCGACGTTCGAATGCTTCTGCAGATATTACCCCATGACTGTAGTTATAGATTAATTGATCAATAACTTGTTCGCGTACTTGTTCGATTGGGCGATCTTCTATTTTAACTGTCATGACGGGTATCCCTATGTAATGGCTGTATTATTTTTTAACTACGATAACTAAAGCAAAGCTCAGGCCAATAATTAACTTCTTAAAATTCAGTTGCTTATTTTTCACACTCAATTTTTAAGTAGTAATATTAACGACAGATTAATAAAAACAACGACTAAATGGTAAATCTGACACAGGCAGAACAAATTACCGAATTGTTTGTAAATTATTACCAGGTGAATATAGCTATAAAATACCAATCCATTCTAAGTGATTGATTTGTAATTATTTAAAAGTTGGCTTGATGTTCGCATTAACTTAAGTGTCTTTAATCAAAAGGAGAAAGATTATGAAAACATTTAACAAATCTATGATTGCGGCTTTAGTTCTTGGTACAACAGCTATGGGTGCACAAGCAAGCAGCTGGGAAAATGAAAGTAAAGATGCTTGGATTGATGGTAAGGCAGAAACAGTTCTTTTAATGAACACTAATCTTAACAACTTTGACATTAACACTGACGTAAAAAATGGCAAGGTTGTGCTAACAGGTAAAGTGGAAAGCGACTTAGACAAAGAGCTTGCTGAAGAGCTTGTATTAAGCCTTGATGGTGTTAATGATGTTGATAACGAACTGACTGTCGTTAAAAATGTTGATACCGACCACAAACGCATGAAATCTGGTGTTGATGACACTGAAAGCGATTTAACAGACGCAAAAATTAGTACGGTGATCACGACACGCTTCTTATTTAACTCAGAAGTTGGCGGTACAGATATCGACGTAGATACTGATAAGGGTGTAGTTACACTTAAAGGTACTGTTGAGTCAGAAGCTGAAAAACAGCTAGCGATGAAAATTGCTAAAAATGCTGAAGATGTTCGCGATGTAGTTGATGAATTAACTGTTGTTGCTGAATAATCACTTATTATGAAATGCCCAGCTAGGCTGGGCTTTCTTATGCATTTTAGCAAATTGGCAAGGAGCGATCACAATGGATTTAATACGAATTATACTATCAGTGTTGATCCCACCACTTGGTGTTTTTTTACAAGTTGGTCTAGGGGCACAGTTTTGGATTAATATTTTGTTAACATTACTAGGGTATATTCCAGGTTTAATTCATGCGATTTATATAATCGCCAGACGTTAACTAAGTCTTTGCAATACAAGTCTTACAAGGAGGAGTTATGAAACATGTACAAAAGGACTCTCAGCAAAGAAAAGCTGAATGTGCAATGGCGTTATGGACAGCTAAGCAGTGGAAGCAATTTATGGATTCATGATCAAAGGATTGAACGTATCATAATGGATAGGTGACAAGGATTGAATGTATCATTATGGATAGGTGACAAGGATTGAACGTATCATAATGGATAGGTGGCAAGGATTGAATGTATCACGGTGGATGTGACAAGGATTGAATGTACCACGATGGATAAGTGACAAGGATTGAAGGTATCACGATGGATAAGTGGCAAGGAGGAACAAATTACTTAGTAAATTGTTGTCGTAGTTTTAGAATAAACAGGGAGATTGCTAGGATGGTATCCATTAAATCATAAGTGCATGCTTATCTAATTGAGAGCATGCACTTATGAACACGTCTAAAAACGATTCTATTAAATTTCGAAGAGCCTAGATAAGTAACCAAGTCGCAGTACCTAAAAAGGCGAATATGCCAACAATATCTGTGATTGTTGTTAATACAACACTTCCCGCGAGCGCAGGATCAATTTTCATCTTTTTGAGTAGTAATGGAATACTAGCACCCGCAATACCTGCAGCAACCAAATTCATAAACATAGCAAACGCTAAAACGCCACCCAGTTTAAAATCCCATTGCCAAATAGCTACAACACCGGCGATTAAAATAGACCATACCATGCCATTAATTGCACCAATTGCGAGCTCTTTTAACATTAAAAAGCGTTGGTTTGTTTGATTGATGTGGCCTACAGCAATACCGCGGATCACTAAAGTTAAAGTTTGGCTACCTGCTACGCCACCCATTGAAGGCACTATGCCGTTTAGTACCGCAAGGATCGGTAATATAGCCAAGGTATTTTCGAAAAAACTCGCTACTATAGCGGCCAGAAGAGCTGTTAATAAGTTTACACCTAACCACACAGAACGTTTCTTCGAACTTTTTAATATGGGAGCGAAAGTATCTTCCTCATCATCAAGACCTGCTAAGCTTAACAAGCTGTGTTCAGCGTCTTCACGGATTACATCAACAATGTCATCGATCGTGATACGGCCAAGCAAATGGTCATTATCATCAACGACGGGTGCCGATATCCAATTGTGTCGCTCGAATAGTTGGGCAACTTCGCTTTCATCCATGGCGATTGAAATTGATTCGCAGTCTTCATCCATTAAGTCGCGAATGATTTTATCTGGCGGGTTAGTCAAAAGCGTTGTGAGTGACATAGCACCGAGAAAACAATTGTGTTTATCTACAACGTATAAGTCATCGGTACCTTCCGGTAACTCTCCGCGTAGGCGTAAATATCGAAGCACCACATCAATTGTAACGTCAGGACGAATAGTCACCGTATCAGTGTTCATAAGAGCGCCAGCAGAGCGTTCTTGATATGAAAGTGCTTGTGTTGCACGCTCTCTATCTTGGCTATCCATGGCCCCAACTACGTCTTGGTAGACGGTATCAGGTAGGCTTCTTAAAACCTCTCCTAAGTCATCATGACTCATGTCTTCTGTCGCCGCAGCTATATGCTTCGGCTCCATTTGCGCGATGATACCTAATCGTACGTCTTCAGAAAGCTCCTCTAAGACATCACCTTGTACATCAGGATCAACTAATTGCCAGAGTAGTTTACGGATCTTGTGCGGGGAAGATTCGAGTAATAGTGCTGTGTCACAAGGAGCTGTTTTTGCCAACATTCGCCTAACTTGAACAAATTGACCACTATTGAGTGACTTGGTCACTTGTTTTAATTGCTGTAGTGGGTAATCTTGTTCAAAAGCTTCTGGCATTGGCGTCCTTAGGTAACAAATTTTCGGTTGGGTAGGGTGATAGTAAGCTAGCGTTTTTTGCTTTCCTATCGTTATTTAGTTTAACGCAATTTTAAATAAAGTGCGCTATTCATGTTCGTGAAAGCGTTGCTCGATTAGCTCACCTATTGCCGCTAATGCCGGCTCGGCATCTGGCCCTTCACAGACTACTTTAACTTCTTTACCTTGGCTGCTTTCAAGTAGCATTAAAGCTAAAACGCTGTCGCCAGCAGCTTGTTTATCGTCTTGATATAAGGTAATAGTTGCGTCAAACTTCAGCGCGAGCTGAGCTAAAACGCTGGCAGCTCGTGCATGTAATCCTAATTTATTTTTGATTAAAAAAGTGTCTTCTAAATGCATATCAAAGCCTATAGCAGATATTATTCTTGTTCACGATGACGAATTTTTACATTGCTATGACTCATTGCAAAACTTTCACCTATAGTTTGCGCTAAGTAGACAGAGCGGTGTTGCCCGCCGGTACAACCAATGGCAATAGTTAGATAGCTGCGGTTATTACGCTCTAAATGAGGTAGCCAGGTTTGTACAAAAGTTTGAATTTGCCATGTAAATTTTTGCACAATGCTATGGCTAGCTAAATAATCTTTGACTGGTTGATCTAGGCCTGTAAGTGGCTTTAGCTCTGGCTCCCAGTGTGGATTTGGTAAAAATCGGGCATCAAATACATAATCAGCTTCTTTAGGGATACCGTGCTTAAAACCAAAAGATTCAAAAGTGATAATTAACTTTTTATCTTTTTTACCTAAAATCTTCTCACGAATTGATTCTGCTAATTGGTGAACGCTCAACTCTGTTGTATCAAGAATAAAATCAGCACGAGTGATCAATACATCAAGCAATACTTTTTCTTGTTTGATAGCCAAATCAAGGGGCAGAGAATCTAACGATAAAGGGTGCAAACGGCGAGTTTCAGAAAAGCGTTTGATCAGCGTTTGGTCGTCACTGTCTAAATAAAATAAAGTTGGGTTTGCAAAGCCAGGTAAATACTCAAGAATGTCATTAAACTCTTCTTGTTCTTTTGGCAGATTGCGCACATCAATACTAACTGCTGTTTTATCATAGTTATCAGAAACGCTTCGTACGAGTGAAGGCAGCAAGTTCACAGGAATATTATCAACACAATAATAACCGAGATCTTCTAATACGCGAAGGGCAACAGATTTACCAGAACCCGAGCGCCCACTGATGATAATTAACTCCATGTAATGACTCCTTCACTTTCTTATGACTGCTCGACAATAACTTGGTATAAGTCGTGGTCTGATTTAGCGCTACGTAATTGTTTACAAAAATCTTTATCGTTAAGTTTATCAGCAATTGTGGCCAAGGTCTTTAAATGAAGTTGACTCTCACCATCAGGTACGACGAGTGCCACAAATATATCAACAGGACGATTATCAATCGCATCAAAATTAATGGGCGTTTCACTCACTAGTATCAGTGCTAATGGTGTATCAACACCCGTTATTCTACCGTGAGGAATAGCAATTCCACGGCCAATACCTGTGCTTCCTAGTTTCTCTCGATTAAGTAACGAGTTAAGAATTTCTTGTTCTGAAAGGTGAGGGAGTTGTTCATGAGCCAACTGGCTAATAAATTCTAAAATTCGTTTTTTGCTATTAAAAAGGACCGCAGCTTTACTGCAGTCCTTACAAGTAAGTGAACTTAGTTTCATAATATTAGTGTCGAGCGTGCTTCTCTTTGTGTTTGATAACTTGACGATCTAGTTTATCTATTAGGGCGTCAATCGCAGCGTACATGTCTTGGTGTTCTGTTGAAGCAAATAAATCAGCACCACTGAGGTGTATTGTGGCTTCTGCTTTTTGGCTTAGCTTTTCTACGTCTAAAATGACGTGCACGTTGTTTATATGATCAAAGTGCCTTTCAAGCTTTGCAAACTTATTGTGTACATAGTCTCTAAGTGAATCGGTAATTTCTACGTGACGACCAGTTAAATTCAGTTGCATAAGCATTTTCCTTCTTTGTTTTTTTACGCCTTAAATCAAGCTCTTTCTTTGATTTGACGGTGGAATAGCCAGTGACTCGCGATATTTTGCGATTGTACGTCTAGCTACTTTGATACCTTGCTCTGCCAATATATCTGCAATTTTGCTATCACTCAATGGTTTCGCTGAGTTTTCTGCGCTAATTAATTTTCTAATTAATGCGCGGATCGCTGTAGATGAACATTCACCACCGTTTTCAGTGCTCACATGGCTTGAGAAAAAATACTTTAACTCAAAAATCCCTCTTGGGGTGTGCATGTACTTTTGCGTGGTAACACGTGATATGGTTGATTCATGCATCTCTACCATTTCAGCAACATCGTTTAATACCATAGGGCGCATTGCTTCAGGGCCATGCTCAAAGAACCCTTGTTGCTGTTGAACGATACAGTTGGTTACTTTAAGTAATGTGTCATTACGGCTTTCTAAACTTTTTATAAACCACTTTGCTTCTTGCAAGTGGGAGCGAATAAATTGGCTGTCGCTACTCGATTTAACCGAGCGAGACATAGCTGCATATTGGCTGTTTACTCTAATTTTAGGCATGCTATCGGGGTTTAACTCAACAACCCAACGGCCTTTAATTTTCTTTACTGAGACATCTGGAATAACGTATTCAGACTCTTCACGTACGATGCTATCCGCAGGCTTTGGGTTTAGACTGTGGATGAGTGTCATCACTTCTTTAAGTTCATCTTCCTTAAGCTTAGTCTTTTTCATCAAAGTGCGATAGTCACGACTGGCCAATAAATCGATGTGCTCAGTTAAAATCATTTTTGTCTCGCTGATCCAAGGAGTTGCGGGGTCAAATTGATTTAGTTGAATACATAAACATTCTTGCAAGCTGCGTGCACCAATACCAATTGGGTCAAACAGTTGAATACGTTTTAAAACGGCTTGCACTTCATCAAGCTCAATTTCTTCTTCGTTATTATCTTTATTTAGGCTCTCTGCAATGTCTTCACAACTTAGAGTTAAAATACCTGACTCGTCGATAGCTTCGACAATGGCAATAGCGATCGCCTCGTCGGTCGGACTAAATGGGGTGAGCTGTAACTGCCACATAATATATTCATGCAAGGTTTCGGTTGAAGCACCTTGATAAATAGATTCATCTTCAGGCATCGGGCCTGATGAGCTGGCAGGAGCAGCACTCATGTACTCATCCCAGGTCACATCCATAGCCATGTCATCACTTACTGTGTCTTTATTAAGTGCTTCGCTGCTTTCTTGTTCGTATTCGCTGGGTGTTTCATCGGCTGAGGCACTTACTGTGACATCGTCAGTGTCTTGTTTTTGTTCATTTTTGCCAGCCGTTTCATCACCAAACTCTTGCTCTTCGACTTCAAGCAGTGGATTGCTGTCGAGTGCTTCTTGAATTTCTTGCTGGAGATCCAATGTACTTAACTGCAATAAGCGAATTGCTTGTTGCAGTTGTGGTGTCATTGTAAGTTGCTGGCCCATGCGCAGCTGGAGTGATTGCCTCATTTATCTCTAACAATCCTTTTATTGTGTTGTCATAATTTAGTTTAGCAGATAGTTAGCTGAGTGTTGCTTTATAGCCTAAATTGTTCACCCAGATATACATCGCGAACTGTTTGGTTGGCAAGTACATGCTCAGGAGTTCCTGATGCAATTAACTCCCCATGAGAAACTATGTAGGCTTTTTCACAAACATCAAGGGTTTCTCTTACATTATGGTCGGTTATTAGTACACCGATGCCACGGTTTTTAAGGTGCTCGATAATCTTCTTTATATCTAACACTGAAATGGGATCAACACCAGCAAAAGGCTCATCTAATAGGATAAATTTAGGATTTGCGGCTAAAGCACGCGCAATTTCAACACGGCGGCGTTCACCACCTGACAATGCCATGCCTTGACTATCACGAATGTGTTGAATGCTAAATTCATCAAGTAGGCTATCTAAGGCTTCTTCACGGGCTGTTTTGTTTAGCTCTTTACGGGTTTCTAAAATCGCCATCAGGTTTTGGTAAACGGTCAATTTACGAAAAATAGATGACTCTTGTGGTAAGTAGCCAATACCCAAGCGAGCACGGCTGTGCATGGGTAATAATGTAATATCGTTATCATCAATACTAATTTTACCTTTATCGCTGGGCACTAAGCCAACAATCATATAAAAAGTGGTGGTTTTCCCTGCGCCATTAGGGCCTAGTAGACCAACAATACTCCCAGCGCTAACTTCTAAGCCAACACTTTTTACAACTTGGCGGCCCTTGTAGCTTTTTGCTAAAAACTCGGCTTTTAATGTACTCATGGCTGGCCTTTTGATTTTTTGCTATCGACAGGTACTAAAATTGTATGCACGCGGTCATTTGAGTCTTCGCCTCTTTCAGCACTTATTAGCTGCTGTTCCATATCGTAGGTGATGCTTTTAGCGTTAATTTTTTGCCCTGCTTGGGTTACTTTCGCATTACCTATTAAAGTTAACAGGCGCTTTGCTACATCGTAACGAACTTCATCAGCACTGGCGCTCATTAAAGTGCCATCGGTTTGTTTTTCTTCAAAGTATGCAGGTTTGCCTGTGGCCACGAGTAACTGTTTATTATCGCCTAAGTCTTCACGTTTATGTACTTCGAGGCGTTCTGCTTTAATTCGGCGGTTACCATGGATAATTTCAACGTTTTTTTCAAAAATACCGACATTAGATTTAAGTTGAGCTTGTTGTTTATCCGCGCTGATTGAGACCTGATCGGCCGGTGGCATTGTATCTTGGGCAAGGCTCGAAAATGCAATGAGTAAGCTTGGTATTATAAGTAGGTTGGCTAGTTTATTGGTCATAATATATGGTTCGCGTATGGTTAATTAGTTCTATTACTTCGGCTTTTAAGTCGGCTTGTAATCCGCGCCCAGTAATTTTTAAATTAGGGCCGACTAACTCAACAGGTTGCTCTGAACTCATTGTTTGAAGTTCAATATCAACTTGGATGTTATCGGCATTAATATGGTCTATCATGGCATTGTTTGTGAGGTTTTTCGCCGTCACATTGCCTTCTAAAACCAGCTGGTTATTTTCATACAATGTGGCTTCTGCTGCATTAATTTGCCACATTTGTTCTTGATTGTATAAAGTGAAAATAGGCTCTTCAAAGTACGTAAATCCTAACTGCTGATATAATTCCATTTTTGCAGCGGTGACTTTGTGGCTTATTTTACCTTGTTCATCAAAGGCTGTTTGTTTTAAAGCCACAGCGGTGTAATCGGGCTTGGCAATAACATCTTCTTCAACGAGCTGCTCTATGTTTGTTTGGTTAAAATATGGATACCAAAGCCAAACCATACAGCTTATAAATAATACGCTTAAAACTAAACGCGCACTATTCATGAGCTGGTTCCTTCGCTGGTTAGCGATTTTTCGTTTTCAAGCATTAATAAATCAGTGAGCTCTCTTACAGCGCCAAACCCACCCGGTAGCATAGTGGTATAATGCGATACGCGTTTGATTAACGGGTGTGCATCGTTCACCGCTACTGCAAAGCCAACTTGCTCCATAACAGGAAGATCAGGGCCATCATCGCCAATATAGGCGATTTGCTCATCGGTTAAGCTCAGTTTATCTTTAAGCTCTTGATAGGCTTGCAGCTTATTTTCTTGGCCTTGATAAATATGTTGTACTGTTAGGCTAGTCATTCGCTGCTGAACTATCTGTGAATGACGTCCAGTGATAACAGCAACATCAAAACCGCTGTTGATTAGCGCTTTGATGCCAAAACCATCTTTGGTATTAAATGCTTTTAATTCTTCGCCTTGATTACCTAAGTAAATTCGACCATCAGAAAATACGCCATCAATATCACAGATCAACAATTTAATTTTTTTAGCGCGGGTTTGAGCATCTAAGCTCAGTGGTTGGTATAAGTCAGCAAATTGCATTTATAACACTCCTGCTTTGAGCAAGTCTTGCATATTTAGTGCACCAATGGGGTGACGATTTTCATCAATGACAATAAGACCGTTAATACGTTTACGCTCCATAATATTAAGCGCTTCGGCGGCAAGCATATCCGCAGTTGCCGTGGTACACGAACGTGTCATGACTTCACTGATAAGTGTGCTATGTATATCGATACGTTGTTCTAAAATACGACGTAAATCACCGTCAGTGAACAAACCATTAAGTTGGCCACGGTTGTTTACAATTGCTGTCATGCCTAGCCCTTTGGCTGACATTTCTATTAACGCGTCTTTAATGCATTGCGTGTCTTTAATAATAGGCGTTGAGGCGCCATCATGCATTAAATCTTTTAAGCACAGTAATAAACGTTTGCCTAAACTGCCGCCTGGGTGTGATAGTGCAAAATCGTCGGCTGTGAAACCTCGTGTTTCAAGTAGGGCGACGGCTATTGCATCTCCCATAGCAAGTGTTGCTGTGGTGCTTGCTGTTGGTGCAAGACCAAGAGGGCAAGCTTCTTTAGATACTTTAATGCATACATGAGCATCAGCCCAATTTGCCATTGACGATGTTGGATTGCTGGTCATTGCGATCATTTTAGCGCCAATGCGTTTAATCACTGGGATTATATTGAGCACTTCACTGGTTTCGCCAGAATTAGATATCAGCATGACTACATCATCACGGGTGATCATACCTAAATCACCGTGGCTCGCTTCACCAGGGTGAACAAAAAAAGCCGGTGTGCCGGTGCTTGCTAATGTGGCAGCAATTTTATTGCCAATATGGCCAGACTTGCCCATGCCGACAACGATAATTCGGCCTTGGCATTGATACATCAACTCACAGGCCTGATTAAAGTTTTCGTCTAGGTATTGAGCTATATCAACAAGGGCTTGACGTTCAATATCAAGTACTCGTTTTCCTTGTTCAATAAAATTTAACTGCGTCATTGTGTTGTCCAATTTATTCGGTACTAAGCTACTTGGCTAAAAATATAACCTTGATAAGCAACAAACGCGGCTAATAATAAGCCACCTTCAACTCTATTAATACGGCGTGCCCCTCGAAAACTCAAGGACATAGCGATTAATGCGATGGTGGCACCTATCATAATTAGCGCGTCACGGTTTGTCGCAGATGGGTCAATAATCGAAGGGTTTATAATCCCCGCTAATGGTAAAACGGCTAGTAAGTTAAAAATATTAGAGCCAACAATATTACCCAATGCTAAGTCGTCTTCGTTTTTTAGCACCCCTGCAATACAAGCTGCAAGTTCAGGCAAGCTGGTACCGATAGCAATAATAGTCAAGCCGATGACTAAATCGCTTAAGCCAAAATACTTTGCAATATCAACAGCTGAACCAACTAAAAAGTGAGAACTTAAAGGAAGTACGACCATACCAACGACGAGCCAAAATAGTGCTGATTTAGTTGGAACATTATCTGGCACATCATCACAGGCTTCACTAACAAATGGGTCATCAGCTTGGTTTTTAGCGCGAATCGAAATGATGATAAGCCCAGCAATAAAAACAATAAATGCAATTAGTAGCGCAATGCCTTCGGCAAATGAGAAGTAGTTATCTGAAAACACATACCAAGCAGCAATCGAAATAAGTAACACCAGCGGCATTTCTCGTTTGAGTGTTGTGGAAGATACCGAAAGCGGGCGCAACAAGGCGGTAATGCCTAATACCAACAAAATATTAGTGATATTTGAACCGACTGCATTGCCAACTGCAGTATCCGTTTTACCGGCAAGCGCGGCGGAGGCCGAAACCATCATTTCAGGCGCTGATGAGCCCATAGCAACAACAGTTAAACCGACTATTAAAGTGGGGACACCGAAATTTTTTGCCAGTGCTGCAGCACCATAAACAAAGCGATCTGCGCTCCAAACAAGTCCTGCAAATCCAAGAATTAAAATGACAAAAGAAGTCACCATTACACTACGCCAATTATTCAATATCAGATTGCGGTAAATAGTAACAAAAGCCAACCTGAAAGTATAAATAAAAGAATCGGGTCTATATCTCAGTAAGTCGTTATTTTTAGCATAGAAAAATTTATTTAAGGCTAGGTTAAGTCAGTCTCAGTAAGGCTTAGGCTGTTATTACATAGAATATTACAAAATTTTACGATTTGTTTTTTCCATCTTTGCGTAAAAAGCCTTAAAATAGGGGAAGTAGTGAAAATAGAAATGGAGAGCGACTTGTCGCAACCAATAGTAGAAATCAAGGATGTAAGCTTTTCACGGGGCGATAGAAGCATATATAAAAATATGAGCTTTAGCGTTCCGAAAGGCAAGATCACTGCCATTATGGGGCCCAGCGGTATTGGTAAAACTACCATGCTACGTTTAATTGGTGGTCAATTAAAACCCGATAGCGGCACTATTTTGTTTGAAGGTGATAATATCCCAACTATGACGCGCAAAGAGCTTTATGCAGCGCGTACCAAAATGAGCATGCTATTTCAAAGTGGCGCCTTATTTACCGATATGTCTGTTTTTGACAATATTGCGTTTCCGCTTAGAGAGCACACCCGCCTCAGTGAAGATTTAATCCGTCTTGTTGTGTTAATGAAATTACAAGCCGTAGGTTTACGTGGTGCCCAAGATTTAATGCCGTCAGAGCTTTCTGGTGGTATGGCCCGTCGTGCGGCACTTGCTCGCTCTATTGCGCTGGACCCTGAGCTTATCATGTATGATGAGCCGTTTGCTGGGCAAGATCCAATCTCAATGGGTGTGCTGGTTAAGCTAATTAAATCATTGAACCAAGTTCTTGGGCTATCTTCACTAATTGTTACTCATGATGTAACAGAGGTAATGAGTATTGCTGATCATGTAATCATTATTGCCGATCAAGGTGTCATTGGTAGTGGCTCACCAGAGCAAATGCGTAACCATGAATCGCCACTGGTACAGCAGTTCTTAAAAGGCCTTTCTGATGGGCCTGTACCGTTTCATTTCCCGGCTCAGCCCTATAATGAAGAATTACTTGGAGGGCGTAGCTGATGTTTGATTTGTTTCAAAAGCTAGGCCATAAAACATTGGGTCGATTTGCTGCACTTGGCCGCTCAACGCAAATGTTGATTGGTGCACTGTGGAATCTACCTAATTTCAGAAAAGGCACACCACTACTTATTCGCCAACTCTATATGGTGGGTTCGCAGTCGCTGCTTATCATTATGGTCTCTGGGTTATTTATTGGTATGGTGCTCGCGCTGCAAGGCTACACCGTATTAGTGGGTTATGGTGCAGAAGACAGTTTAGGGCCACTTGTTGCATTGAGTTTACTCAGAGAGCTTGGCCCTGTAGTGACTGCTTTGCTATTTGCCGGACGAGCAGGGAGTGCACTTACCGCCGAAATTGGTTTGATGAAAGCGACCGAGCAGTTATCGAGCCTTGAAATGATGGCGATTGATCCGCTTAAGCGTATTATTGCTCCTCGCTTTTGGGCTGGCTTTATTAGTATGCCACTGTTGGCGTTAATCTTCTCAGCGGTTGCAATAATTGGTGCCCACTTAGTGGGTGTTGATTGGCTAGGTGTTGATACCGGTAGTTTTTGGTCAATCATGCAGTCACAAGTGTCATTCCAACAAGATATTTTAAATGGCATGATCAAGAGCTTTGTATTTGCCATCGTTGTAACTTGGATAGCACTTTATAAAGGTTATGACTGTGTACCAACTTCGGAAGGGATCAGTAAAGCAACAACAGAGACCGTTGTACACTCATCTTTGGCTGTTTTAGGGTTTGATTTTATTTTGACAGCGGTAATGTTTACCAGCTAAAAAAGGTATAGATAATGAATTCACGGAAATTAGAAATTTTAGTTGGCTTTTTTGTCGCTCTTGGCATTGCAGCTTTTGCTATGCTGGCATTAAAAGTAGCTAACGCAGGCATTAGTGGTAGTGGCGAAACATACTTGCTAAAAGCTAAATTTGAAAATATCGGCTCATTAAAAGCACGCGCTCCAATTAAGGTGGGCGGGGTTGTCGTCGGGCGTGTTGAGGCTATTTCAATCCATCCGCAAGAGTTTTTACCAGTAGTTGATATGACCATTGATGCGCAATATCAATGTCGCTTCTCAGATACCAGTTCGGTATCAATTTTAACGTCAGGTATTTTAGGTGAGCAGTATTTAGGAATTAACCCAGTGATCGCACCTAAATCTGCAGAGCAAGCCTGCTTAGGTCTTGAAGTAACAAGTAATGATCAAGACTTAGGCTTGGACGAGTTATTTGGTGTAGAAAGCAAAGCGTTAAATGACGGCGATTTTATTACCGATACCAAATCTGCTTTAGTGCTTGAAGAATTGATCGGGCAGTTTTTATTCAATCAAGGTGGTGAGTAATTATTATGTTTAAGAAATTTGTAACTTTAGTAGCATTTATTTTTATCGCAACTAATGTAAATGCTCAGTCCGTTAATTTAAAAGACCCATATAAAATGGTTCGTCAGGTATCTGATAACACTTTTCAGCGTATTACCCGCGATCAGCCATTAATTGAGCAAGATAAAGAGCATTTACGTGTCATAGTTACTGAAGAATTAATGCCTTACATTGATTATAAATATGCTGCACTACGCGTATTAGGTAGCCATGTATCAAAAGTTCGTGCAATTAAAGATCCGGCAGAGCAAAAACAAGCAGTTGAAAACATTAAAGAGTTTATTGATGCCTTTCAAGAATATTTAGTAGCGACTTATGCTGGTGTTTTTACTCAATATACAAATCAACAGGTTGAATTTGCACCTGCTAGAACGTTTGCTGGGCAGGATGTTGTATTAGTAAAAACTAAAATTGTAGATCCTAATAAGCCTGATATTAAAATTGATTTTAAAGTACGCGAAGACAGAAGCGGTGATTGGCGAGCTTATGACATGGTAGCTGAAGGAATCAGTCTATTAGATGCGAAACAAAGCGAACTGCAAGGGATTCTTCGTCAGCAGGGTATTGAGCATGTCAGTAACCTGCTTAGACAGAAAAGTCAGTTACCAGTCCAATTTAGAGGCGAAGGTGGTAATGAGTAAAGTAAGCGTTACTCAAATCGACGAGCAGCAATTTCGAGTTAGCGGTGAATTAACCCGAAACTCAATTGCTGCTGAACGGCTTATTAATAAAAACTCACAAACTAACCATAAAACTTGGTATTTTGACCTTTCTGATGTATCAAGGGTTGACACGGCGGGCTTAGCTTGGTTAATTCACTCTTTCGCAGAATTAAAGCAGCAAGGCATTCGCCTTGAATTGCAAAATATACCTGATCAATTGCAAAAGTTAATGCAGTTAGGTCAAGTTACAACCCTATTTGAGTGAGAGTTATGCAAACAAGCGAAGTCGAGACGTTATTACGCGACGAATTACAATTAGCTGAAGTTCATGTAAAAGCCAATGGTAGTCATTATGAAGTGATTGCAGTAGGCGAGTGCTTTGATGGTCTGAGTCGAGTGAAAAAACAGCAGCTAGTATATGCACCATTAATGAATACCATTTCTGACGGTACTATTCATGCCGTGTCTATTCGTGCTTTTACACCTACAGAGTGGAAGCGTGAACAAAAATTTATCTTACCGCAATAACTAAGGCCTCCTCATGGATCAATTTGTAATTCAAGGTGGCACAGGGCTTGCGGGTGAAGTGACGATTTCTGGCGCTAAAAATGCCGCGCTACCGATTCTTTTTGCCGCTCTATTAGCTGATGGTAAAAGTACGTTTAATAATGTGCCACGTTTGCGTGATATCGGTACCACTGAAGCATTGTTGAAAACCTTAGGGGCTGATGTACAGTGGCAAGGCGATCAGTTAGTTATCGATGGTACTACCGTTGATAAAACGCTCGCACCTTATGACTTAGTAAAACAAATGCGTGCATCTGTTTTAGCGTTAGGACCATTGGTTGCTCGTTTTGGTCAAGCTCAAGTGTCATTACCTGGCGGGTGTGCGATTGGTGCTCGTCCAGTTGATATTCATATCCAAGGCCTTGAGCGTATGGGCGCGAATATTCAAGTTGAAAATGGCTACATCAATGCCAGTGTTGACGGCCGCTTAAAAGGCGCTGAAATATACATGGAAATGGTCAGTGTTGGCGCAACCGAAAACCTGTTAATGGCTGCTACACTTGCTGATGGTAAAACCGTACTTGAAAACGCAGCTCGTGAACCCGAAATAACCGATCTGGCGGCGTGTTTGATTGCTATGGGTGCAAAAATTACCGGTGCTGGCACTAGCCGTATTGAGATTGAAGGTGTTGAGAAACTTCATGGTTGTGAACACCGTATTTTGCCTGATCGCATCGAAACAGGTACTTTTCTAGTTGCAGCAGCGATGGCTGGCGGCGAAGTATTATGTAAAGCCACTGATTTTCATAGTCTCGAACCTGTTATTGAAAAGCTTCGTGCAACTAATGCTCTGGTAGAAGTGACTGATGACAGCATATACTTAGACATGCGTAACCGTGAGCTGCAAGCGGTGAATATTAAAACGATGCCTCATCCAGGGTTCCCGACAGATATGCAAGCGCAATTTACCGCATTGAATGTGATTGCAAATGGCAGTGCGACTATCACAGAAACAATTTTTGAAAATCGTTTTATGCACGTACCTGAGCTACAACGCATGGGAGCCAACATTCGCTTAGAAGGTAACACAGCAATTTGTGGTGACACTAAAAGCTTAAGTGGTGCCCAAGTGATGGCTACTGACTTACGTGCATCAGCAAGCTTGATTTTGACCGGTATAGTGGCAAAAGGTGAAACCGTTGTAGATCGTATTTATCACGTTGACCGTGGTTATCAACGTATTGAAGATAAGCTCAGTGAACTTGGTGCTAATATTAAACGTAGAAGTAGTTAATAGCCTAAAACCTAGGTCCTAGCTTCTAGGCCCTAGGTTTTATAATTTCGTCTCAAGCTCTGCCACATTTACCATTACCTTAAGTATTTCCCCATTTCTATATAGCTGAAACTCAATTTCATGGCCTGGCTCTGAGTTACCGATAGTAGTGAGTGTTTTTTGTGGATTACTGACATCTTCACCGGCAATTTTAACGATAATATCTTGCTCTTTAATACCTGCTTGCCATGCAGGGCCTAATGGGTCTAAATTGGTAATACGAAGGCCTGCAACAGGCGTAAAGTTATCACTGACCTCTTTACCTGTACTATCAACCGCGGTGCCCGTGAAGCCCAAATAGCCTCGTACTACGCGACCATGACGAATGAGTTTATCCATTACTTCTTTGGCTAATGAGTATGGCACTGCAAAGAAAATCCCTTGAATATCTAAGTTCTCGCGAGTTTTAAACTGCGCCGATGTAATACCGACTAAATCGCCATTGGAATTAACCAGTGCACCACCAGAGTTACCTACGTTAATTGCCGCATCCATCTGTAATAAACTGTTGTACGGGCTGTCAGTGATCTTTTGCTTACCTGTTGCACTGACTATGCCTTGGGTAATTGTTTGACCTAAGTTAAGCGGGTTGCCTATGGCAAGTACTACGTCGCCAACACGCGGGTTAAAATCATTATTTATTGGGATTACAGGTAAGTGATCGGCATTTATCTTTAATAATGCGAGATCAGTAATGGTGTCAAAGCCAATAAGTTGGACATCAAAAAAGCGGCGGCCATCGGTGAGGATCACCATAATTTGGTCGGCGTTATTAATAACGTGATAGTTCGTTAAAATATAGCCATCGCTGGACATGATAACTCCAGAACCAAGCTCTTGTACTGTGTTCTGGCGTTTATACCTAGGTTGACTAGAAATACTCTCAGAAAAAATGGTCACCACAGAAGGGCCTGCGCGTTTAACTGCGTCAGCAAAGCTCAGGTGCTGTGCGGTGATTGCACTTGGCAAGGTCACATTGGGTAATAACGCTGCACGCATATTGGGGTTAAAGAACACCACTAAAAAAGCAATGCCTAGTCCGGCAAACAACGGGGGGAGGACAAATTTAAAAAATTTTAGCACGGTATTCTTATTGTTAGTGAGCAATCCCTTTATGATGGCACAAAAAAAATAACAGCGGCAAGTGCCGCTGTTATTATTTATGTCATTTGTACAATATTTGCGTTATTGAATTAAAACAAATACAGATTCTCGCCCTCTTTGTACACCAAGCACAATATTACCTTTGGTGTTTTCGATGATCTTATTCATATCGCGAATATTTTCAACTCGTTGGCGATTGACTTGCATAATGATATCGCCTTCTTCCAAACCAACGCGTGCTGCTGGTGAACGAGGATCAACAGAAGTCAGCTCTATGCCTTTAGCGCCATTTTTTTGAATGCTTTCAAGCGTTGCACCTTGGAATGCAGGGTGTAGCTCATCGCCTGAAGCACTCATACCAGATGCGCCATCTAAAGTGACTTTAACCGTTTTTACTTTACCGTCGCGGTAAATGCCTAGTTTAACCTTTTTACCTTCGCCTAAGGTGGCTATCTTACTGCGTAATTCATGGAACCCGCTGATATCACTGCCATCGATACTGATAATAACATCACCGGCTTTAATACCTGCTTTGCTTGCTGCTGAGTCATCCATTACTTGCATAACATATGCACCTTGTTTGACGTCAAGTTGTTGTGCTTTTGCAAGTCCTGCATCCAATGGGCGACCAGAGATACCTAATGAACCGCGACGAGTTTCACCGTGCTCAATAATTTGATCAACCAAGTTTTTCATCATATTTGATGGAATAGCAAAGCCAATACCAACATTACCACCTGAAGCTCCTAAAATAGCGGTATTAATACCAATTAGCTCGCCGTTTAAATTCACCAGCGCACCACCTGAGTTACCTTGGTTTATAGCTGCATCGGTTTGAATGAAGTCTTCGTAGCCTTCGATATTTAAACCACTTCGGCCAAGCGCACTGACAATCCCAGAGGTTACTGTGTGGCTTAAACCAAATGGGTTACCAATTGCGACAGCAAAATCACCTACTCGAAGTTGGTCTGAATTTGCCAACTTAATTGCTACTAAATCATCGGCATCAATTTGTAATAAGGCGATGTCTGATTCTTTATCACTTCCTATGCGTGTAGCTTCATATTCACGGCCATCTTCAAGAGTCACTAGCATTTTTTCGGCATCTTGTACCACGTGATTATTAGTAACAACATAACCTTCATCGGCATCAATAATCACGCCCGAGCCTAAACCACTAAATTCTCTTTTTTGGCTGCGCGGTTGCGGATTGCCAAAAAAGAAGTCAAGAGGATCGGCGCGTCTACGAACTTCTTTAGAGCCTGATACTTGTATACTCACCACGCCAGGAGTGATTTGTTCAAGCATAGGAGCTAGGGTAGGTAATTGTTGACCATTGACTGCCACTGGCATTTTAGCCATTGATACACCAGGGGTTAATAATAGGCTCGCAGATAGAACAGCTGCGCTGATTAACGATAATTTCATTTTCATAGTCAGGGTTTACTCCACATCACAAAAAAGCAAAAACATAGACATAAAAAAAGGCTGCATAAGCAGCCCTTTTTTAGGTTTAGATATAAAGCTGTTATATCTACAGACTATGGGGTCAAAAAAAAGTTCATCAAGAGGCTTTAGAATGTTCTGAAACTTTGTCATCTCCAGCAAATAAGCCTGACTCGCCTGACACGTAATCGGCAGGTTGCGCCTCGGCTGAAGAACGATCGCTTTGACGCTCTTTTAATGAGCGTTGCAGTTGCTCTGTGGTTTCTTTTGAAAAGAAAGGTTCAGCTGGGTGTTCTTTTTTATCACTTAATAAAAGCTTGTTGGTCTCATCAACGTGATTCAAAAGCTGGTCATAGTTGTCTTTCATACGATTTACTAGCTTACCGGTACTTGCTAAGTGGTCGGCAACATCCTGGCGATATTGCTCTAGCGCATGCTTAGCTTGCTCTGCTTGTTCTTCTAGCTCATCTTGCTTAAATTGTTTTTTAGTCACAAACGCGCCCAAGAAAAACGCTGCAACGGCAACAATAACAATAATACCAATCCAAGTAATGGTGCCCATAAATTCTACCCCTTTGGGAAATAAAAAATAACGAAAAAATTGCGTGTGTAATTAATAAATTTAGTCTGTCGTTAGATAACCTAAGCTCAGGTTAAATAAATCTTACTGTCTCTAATATACCCCGAGTTACGATGCGTGTTAATATATTGCGCAAATTAAACCGTGTTTTATTGTAACTATCTATGACTCCTTGGCAAAAATACCAGCAAGATCTACAGCGTGATGACTTTGTATATGATGCAGCTCAAGAAAATGCAGTGCGTCACTTACAGCGATTATACGATGACTTAACCGCTGCCAAGCCAGCTGAAAAAGGTTGGTTTGCAAAGCTATTTAATAAAGATAGCACGCCAACTATAAAAGGTTTGTACTTTTGGGGAGGCGTAGGGCGCGGTAAAACCTACTTGGTTGATACTTTTTATGAAGCGCTACCGGGTGAGCGTAAGATGCGTGTGCATTTTCACCGTTTTATGCACCGAGTGCATGACGAACTTAAAAAGTTAAATAATAAATCGAACCCATTGGAAATTGTTGCGGATATATTTAAAGCAGAAACAGACATCATCTGCTTTGATGAGTTTTTCGTGCAAGATATTACCGATGCAATGCTGCTAGGTGGTTTAATGGAAGCACTTTTTGCACGAGGTATCGTGCTCGTTGCCACCTCTAACATCGTGCCTGACGAATTATACCGTAATGGCCTACAACGTGCGCGCTTCCTACCTGCGATTGAATTAGTGAATGCCAATACCGAAATTGTTAATGTGGACTCAGGCATTGACTATCGCTTGCGAACACTTGAGCAAGCTGAAATATTTCATAGCCCACTTGATCAACAAGCCGATGCAAACTTATTTGAATATTTTGATAAATTGTCGCCAGAGCCAGGCAAGCTCGATACTTCAATTGAAATCGAAGGGCGGATGATAAAAACGCGTAAAGTAGCTGATTGTATCGTTATGTTTGAATTTAGTGAACTGTGCGAGACAGCTCGCAGCCAAGTGGATTATATGGAAATAAGCCGTTTATACAATACGGTGATCTTGTCTAACGTTAAGCAACTAGGTCAAGCTAATGATGATGCGGCGCGGCGCTTTATTGCGTTGGTCGATGAGTTTTATGAGCGTAATGTCACCTTAATTATCTCAGCTGAAAAGGGTATCACTGAATTGTATACCCAAGGTAATCTCAACTTTGAATTCAAACGCTGTATTAGCCGTTTGCAAGAAATGCAGTCACTGGAGTATTTAGCAAGAGAGCATTTGGCTTAACTTTGTTCTCTCATCATATAATATCAAGAGCAAAAGCTGTGCTGTACAAGTTTGCTTATGTGACTTGATTTTATCTTTATTGTCGCCATATCTACCAAGCACATTCGTTTTATCAGTTGGCTAAATTTAATCGGCCTTTAGCGCTGCGATAAATTTTCTTGCATAAAATGGGTATCTTAACTACGCGATGGTTTGATGTTTCGCAGAGTCTGGTATAGTAGCGCACGTAATTAATGCTGAAATTAACAGCATTTAGCAAAATTACTAATTAATATGTGCTTTTATTGAGCAATATATTAATTAGTAATGATCCCCATGTATATATTGGGTGCATTAAATGGGTTAGCCAATGACTGGTTAGCAAAGAATACATTGTAACGGTTTTATCATGATATCTAATTTATTTACCAAGATTTTTGGTAGTCGCAATGACCGCACTATTAAAAATTTAAGAAAGACGGTCGCGCTAATTAACGCACTTGAAACGCAACTTGAAGCGCTTTCAGACGAAGATTTAAAAGCCAAAACAGCAGAATTTAGAGAGCGTTACGATAACGGGCAAAGCCTTGACGATATCTTGCCTGAAGCGTTTGCTGTGGTACGTGAAGCATCGAAGCGTGTTAATGGCATGCGTCACTTCGACGTGCAATTACTCGGTGGCATGGTGTTGCACCAAGGTCGTATCGCAGAAATGCGTACAGGTGAGGGTAAAACCCTTACTGCTAGTTTACCGGCTTATTTACGTGGCTTAACAGGCAAAGGTGTTCACGTTATTACCGTGAATGACTATCTTGCAAAGCGTGATGCTGAAACTAACCGCCCATTATTTGAATTTTTAGGCTTAACTGTTGGCTGTAACGTACCAGGTATGATGCCGCAACAGAAAAAAGAAGCATATAGCGCCGATATTACTTACGGTACTAATAACGAATTTGGTTTTGATTACCTGCGTGACAATATGGCGTTTAGCATTAATGAACGTGTGCAGCGTCCACTTTATTACGCAGTAGTCGATGAGGTGGATTCAATCCTTATTGATGAAGCACGTACACCGCTTATCATTTCTGGCCCAGCTGAAGATAGCTCACAGCTATACACTGAGATTAACACCATCGTACCTTTACTTGAACTACAAGAAAAAGAAGACGAAGAAGGTGTTGAAGGTGACGGCGATTTCACTATCGATGAAAAGTCTAAACAAGTTCATCTTACCGAACGTGGTCAAATTAAAGTTGAAGAGCTTTTAACTGAACGTGGTTTAATTGAAGAAGGCGATTCGCTTTATTCTGCGGGTAGCATTACGCTACTTAGCCATGTGTATGCCGCTTTACGTGCGCACAAACTTTATCAAAAAGACATTGATTACGTAGTAAAAGAAAACGAAGTAATCATTGTTGATGAGCACACAGGACGTACAATGGAAGGCCGTCGTTGGTCTGAAGGTTTACACCAAGCTGTTGAAGCAAAAGAAAGTGTAAAAATTCAAAACGAAAACCAAACGTTGGCATCAATTACATTCCAAAATTACTTCCGTATTTATGAAACACTAGCAGGTATGACAGGTACTGCAGATACTGAAGCGTTTGAGTTCCAGTCAATCTATGGCCTTGATACGGTTGTTATGCCAACTAATAAGCCAATGATCCGTGATGATCGCGCAGATTTAGTTTATTTAACGCAAGAAGAAAAATACGAAGCAATTTTAGTCGATATTAAAGATTGCCAAGAGCGTGGACAGCCAGTGCTTGTGGGTACTATTTCAATTGAAAGCTCAGAGTACTTGTCGCAATTCTTACGCAAAGAAAAGATAAAGCATAATGTACTTAATGCTAAGTTCCATGCTCAAGAAGCTGATATCGTATCTGATGCAGGCTTACCGGGCACGGTAACGATTGCAACAAACATGGCCGGCCGTGGTACTGATATTGTACTTGGTGGTAACTGGCATAGCGAAGTTGAAAAACTTGAAAACCCAACAGATGAGCAAATTGCGGACATTAAAGCCGCATGGCAGGTTCGCCATGATGCTGTAATTGCTGCGGGTGGTTTGCATATTATTGGTACTGAACGTCATGAATCGCGTCGTATCGATAACCAACTACGTGGTCGTTCAGGTCGCCAAGGAGATGCCGGTTCAAGCCGTTTCTACTTATCAATGGATGACGCATTAATGCGTATCTTCGCTGGTGAGCGCATGACTAACATGATGCGTAAACTAGGGATGCAACGTGGTGAAGCAATTGAACATCCATGGGTAAACCGTGCAATTGAAAACGCACAACGTAAAGTAGAAGCACGCAACTTTGATGTTCGTAAGCAACTACTTGAATACGATGATGTAGCGAATGATCAACGTCGTGTTGTATATGCACAGCGTAACGAATTACTGGTTGAAGGCGATATCTCTGAGACAATTACAGTTATTCGTGGTGATGTACTTGGTAATATCATTGACCAATACATTGCACCACAAAGCCTTGCAGAAATGTGGGACATCCCGGGCCTTGAAGAGCGCTTGAAGCAAGACTTCTTATTAGAATTGCCAATTTCACAATGGTTAGCAGACGATAACAAGTTGTACGAAGAAAAGCTTCGTGAGCGTATCGAAGAAGAAGTGAATAATGCGTACAAAGAGAAAGAACAGCAAGTAGGCGAGTCGGTTCTTCGTCAGTTTGAAAAAGCAATTATGCTACAAAGCTTAGATCAACACTGGAAAGATCACTTAGCGGCAATGGATCATTTGCGTCAAGGTATTCATTTACGTGGTTATGCGCAAAAGAACCCGAAGCAAGAGTACAAGCGTGAATCGTTTGAGCTGTTCTCTGAAATGCTTGAAAATTTGAAAGTCGACGTTGTTGGCATTTTAAGTAAAGTTCAAGTTCGTGCAGAAGATGATGTTGAAAAAGTTGAAGAGCAGCATCGTAAGAGTGAAAATGCTCCTCGCGAATATCAACATGAGGAAGCAGAGCATGTTGGTGGAGAAGCACCTGCAAGTGCAACAGTAACTGCACGCGCTGAGCCTAAAGTGGGTCGTAATGAGCCGTGCCCATGTGGCTCAGGTCAAAAATTTAAGCAATGTTGTGGTAAGTTAAAATAACTATTGCTTTAGTTTAATAAAAGCGACGCATGTGCGTCGCTTTTTTGTTTGTAAATTAAGGTTAAAGGTTAAAGGTGCTAGGTTAAAGGTGCTAGGTTCTAGGGAAGTGACTAGGAGCTAGGGTCCATAGCTCGCAGCTCGTGGCTTTTTCGCTGTGCAAAAATGGTTTTCGTAGTAGCTGGCTTTAGCCGCGAAAAGTGTAAGTAATTTATTTACAAAGAGGTTGAAAGACGCTGCGCTTAAGAGGCTAAGGTGCTAGGGAAGTTACAAGGTATATTTGGCTTTTGTGGGAACAGGTTTCAGCCGTGATTGTTTGGGAGTTATGTCGAATTAATCGGCGCTAAAGCGCTCTCCTACGATTATTAAAGGTGCAAGGTTCTAGCTGTATTCTTACTCGCAGCTCGTAACCCGCAGCTGTGTAGATTAATAATAAAGGTAAGATGATAATGACAAAAAAAATAGTACATGTCGCAGTGGGTGTAATTAAAGCTGGTAATACATTGTTTATCTGCAAGCGCCCAGATGATAAGCATCAAGGCGGTTTATGGGAATTTCCAGGTGGTAAAGTAGAACGCGGTGAAAGCGTATTTGAGGCACTGAAACGCGAATTGCAAGAAGAAGTGGCACTCACTATTCATAGTTCAACTGAGCTCATTGTTATTGAACATGATTATGGTGATAAGTGTGTGAAACTAGATGTGCATTTAGTGACTGATTTTAGCGGTGATGCGCATGGTGCTGAAGGTCAGCAAAGTGTATGGGTAGCACTTAATAAGCTAGATGACTATAACTTCCCTGCTGCTAATGTAGAGATTATAGAAAAATTAAAACAATAAACACAAATGAACGCTTATGATTAATAGCTATTGCATTCGCTTTATATTGGATTAAAATTGATTTCTAACTGTACTTTTGGTGTGTGTAATGGCTAAAGATAAATTTGCGCCAAAACCGTTAAACGATATTATGGCGGGTTTGAGTGGTCGTTTATCAAGCTATGCAGGTAAAAGCCAAGCGCTTGATAAGCAACAAGCACTTTTAATTGAGTTTTTAAGTCCTAATTTAGCGGATAAGTGTCGAGTCAGTAATTATAAAGATGGCACATTGACGATTGAAGCGGTGTCAGCACCTATTGCTCTGCGTTTGAACTACCTTAAAATGGATATGCAGTCTCACTTTCGCAGTAATGGGTTAGCGGAGTTAGGGCAAATAAAGATCATCGCCAACCCGCAATCTAGCCAACGATTAAGTAAAAATAATCCAGCCAAAATAGCTAATGCGACTGTAGCTAAAAAGCTCCCCATGAGCGAACAAACCTCAGATTATCTAAACGCCATTGCGCAAAACGCACCACCATCATTACGTGAAAAATTAGAGCGTTTAGCAAAGCACGGAAAAAAAACGAAGTAACCCGCTAATTTTTAAATTTCTTGCGGAAAAAACAACCGTCAGGTAGCAATGTTTATTAAGTGCTGGTATACTCCCGCGTCTGCCACGTTGCGTTCTATTGCCTTCATTAGCTTAGCCTCTTTTGAATGGCGCATAAAGTCTTAAACTCGAAGGGGTTGGAGCAAACATTTAGAGCGGTAATTAATAATAATTACCTGTGGTTTTAATTGAAAAACATTGGATTTTTATAAATGAAAACGTTTGTTGCTAAGCCAGAAACAGTAAAACGTGACTGGTACGTAGTTGACGCTGAAGGTAAAACTTTAGGTCGCATCGCTACTGAAATTGCTCATCGCCTACGCGGTAAGCACAAAGCTGAATATACTCCACACGTAGATACTGGTGATTACATCATCGTTATCAACGCGGAGAAAGTTACTGTAACTGGTAACAAATTCAAAGATAAAGTTTACTACGCTCACTCTGGTTTCCCAGGTGGTCTTAAGTCTACTACTTTTGATAAACTTCAAGCTGCAAAGCCTGAAATGATCATCGAGAAAGCTGTTAAAGGCATGTTGCCACGTGGTCCTTTAGGCCGCGCTATGTACCGTAAACTTAAAGTTTACGCGGGTACTGAGCACAACCATGCTGCACAACAGCCTCAGGTTCTAGACATTTAAGGAGCACTATCATGGCAAATCAATACTACGGTACAGGTCGTCGTAAAAGTTCAAGTGCTCGCGTATTCCTACGCCCAGGCACTGGTAACATCGTAATCAACAAGCGCTCTTTAGAAGAGTACTTTGGTCGCGAAACAGCACGTATGGTTGTTCGTCAAGCTCTTGAGCTTGTTGATATGACTGAAAAGTTTGACTTACACATCACCGTTGCTGGTGGTGGTACTACAGGTCAAGCTGGCGCAATCCGTCACGGTATCACTCGTGCACTTATGGAGTTTGACGAGTCACTACGTCCACAACTTCGTAAAGCCGGTTTCGTTACTCGTGATGCGCGTAAAGTTGAGCGTAAGAAAGTGGGTCTTAAGAAAGCACGTAAGCGTCCACAGTTCTCAAAACGTTAATATTACGTTTTACAGAATTCCAAAAACCCAGCCTCGGCTGGGTTTTTTGTTTTGGAGCTCTAAAGCTAGCGAGAGTAAAGCTAGCGAGAGTAAAGTTAGTGAGAGTAAAGTTAGTGAGAGTAAAGTTAGCGAGGGTAAAGAGACGAAGTACTTGACTACCGCGTTGAAAAATTCATTCTGATCAAACTCGCAAACTCGCAAACTCGCAAACTCGCACTTTTTATAAGTAACCAGCAAACTCATATCAAATTTACGCCTAATAATTAACCTGCTTAGGCCTTTACTGCGTATAACTTTAAAAAAAGTTCAATAATAATCATAATAAGTGTAAATCCATCAGTTAATTGGTGGATTTTTTTGCTACAATTGTCTGGCAAGTAATGTGAGTGAGTTCAACAGCACCATCTGCAGTTTATCTGCTTCCGCTTAGTGGGGTTGATCTCGGTCAGTATATTGTTTTTGTAAAAGTAATATCATAAAAACGGCTGTATGCTCGAGCTGACTTAGTCAACGGGTTGATAAAGTCGGGAATATTCGAGCATGAAGCTGTTAATAACCTTGTTTTAATCAGGGGTTTTAATTATGATCGCTTCTATTTTAAAATTTCTAAAAATTAAATTGCTGTAACTGATGTTCTCAATATAGCAAGTGTTGGGAATCATAGTGGAGATAAGTGGATGAGCAATGCGCCTGTAGACAATGGCCGACGTCGCTTTTTAACCATAGCTACCTCTGTTGTTGGTGGTGTTGGTGCGGCTGGGGCTGCTGTTCCTTTTATTGCGTCTTGGAATCCAAGTGAGCGAGCTAAATCTGCGGGTGCGCCTGTAGAAGTAGATATCAGCAAACTTGAGCCAGGGCAATTAATACGTGTCGAGTGGCGTGGTAAACCTGTATGGGTTGTATCACGGACCCCAAAAATGCTTGAGCAGATGAAAGCTCACGAAGGTCAACTTCGTGATCCGCAATCGCAAGAGCCACAACAATTAGAATCGTCAACTAATGACTACCGTTCAATACGTCCAGAGATTTTTGTCGCTGTAGGTATTTGTACTCATTTAGGGTGTTCGCCTGGTTTCCTTAACGGTGGCTTTGGTGAAAAAGTAGAAGGCACGGATGATGGTTTCTACTGTCCATGTCATGGTTCTAAATTTGATATGGCTGGCCGTGTATTCCAAGCGGTACCTGCACCATTAAATTTAGAAATACCACCTTATACTTTTCTTGATGAGACCACTATTTTAGTGGGCGAAGAAAAAGGGGTAGCCTAATGTTTGGTAAGATTATTGGTTGGATCGACGACCGTATCCCAATGACTCGTGTTTGGAACATGCATATTGCACAGTATCCAGCACCTAAAAACTTTAACTTCTGGTACTTTTTTGGCTCGTTAGCCATGTTAGTGCTAGTTAACCAAATCCTAACCGGTATTTGGTTAACGATGAACTTTGTGCCTTCAGCTGAAGGTGCGTTTGCATCTGTTGAATACATCATGCGTGATGTTGAATACGGCTGGTTGTTACGTTATTTGCACTCAACGGGTGCGTCAGCGTTTTTCATCGTTGTATATCTACATATGTTCCGTGGCATGATCTACGGTTCTTATCAAAAACCACGTGAATTACTGTGGTTGTTTGGTATGTTTATCTTCCTAGCATTAATGGCTGAAGCGTTCATGGGTTATTTATTACCATGGGGTCAAATGTCATTTTGGGGTGCACAGGTAATTATTTCATTATTCGGAGCCATTCCGGTAATTGGTGATGACTTAACATTGTGGATCCGTGGTGACTATGTAATATCTGGTGCAACGCTTAACCGCTTCTTTGCATTGCATGTTATTGCCTTACCATTAGTTATTGTTATCTTAGTATTCTTACACATTGTTGCACTTCACGAAGTGGGTTCAAATAACCCTGACGGTGTTGAAATTAAGCGTAAGAAAGGCTCTGTAGCTGAAGAAGATAAGCCTAAATTTAAATTCCATGAGTATTACACTGACAAAAAAGACATTGTTGATGCGATACCGTTCCACCCATATTACACTGTAAAAGATATTATGGGCGTGGTTGGTTTCTTAATTTTATTCTGTTGGGTTGTGTTCTTTATGCCAGCGATGGGTGGGTTCTTTTTAGAAGCGCCGAACTTTGAGCCGGCAAACCCACTGAAAACGCCTGAACATATTTTCCCAGTTTGGTACTTTACGCCATTCTATGCAATCTTACGTGCAATCCCTGATAAGTTAATTGGTGTTGCGGCGATGGGTGCATCGATTGTGGTACTTGCACTATTACCTTGGATTGACCGTGGTACAGTGAAATCGGTTCGTTACCGTTGTGGCTTCCATAAATGGAACATCGCAGGCTTTGTGGTTACTTTCGTTTTACTTGGTTGGGTGGGTGCAACTCCTCAAACTGATTTGAAAACGATTATCTCACAAGTGTGTACTGTGACTTACTTTATGTTCTTCGTACTGTTATTTGTATACAGTAAGAATGAAAAAACTAAGCCATTGCCAGAGAGGTTAACGAAATGATGAAAAAGCTAATTATCGGTTTATTTGCTTTATCAATAAACGTATTACCGGCAATGGCGGCTGGCCCGTCAGTTCCATTATTGGAAGCAGGTAATGACTTAACTGACCAGCCTTCGTTGCAACGTGGTGCTAAGTTGTTCATGAACTACTGTCTTGGTTGTCACCAAATGCAGTATCAACGTTATGAGCGTACTTTCCGCGATATAGGTATTCCGACTGAAGTAGGGCAAGAGCAACTTATTTTTGACGGTTCAAAAGTTGGTAGCCACATCACTAATTCGATTGAAAAAGATGATGCTGAAAAATGGTTTGGTGCGGCTCCGCCGGATCTAACAAATGTTGCGCGAGTGCGTGGCAGTGATTGGATTTACACCTATTTAAAATCGTTTTATAAAGATGAATCTCGCCCGTTCGGTGTAAATAATACGTTATTTCCATCGGTAGGTATGCCGCATGTTCTGCAAGAGCTGCAAGGTTTACCGACACCTATCATTGAAGATGTACAAGAACATGGTCACACTGTGACTAAAGTTGTTGGCACTAAAACTGATGGTACTGGCGAATTAAGTGTAGATGAGTATGACCAAGCTGTTCGTGATTTAACGAATTTCCTCGAGTATGTAGGTGAACCTACACGTCTTGAATCGGAAGCGCTTGGCCTTAAGGTAATCGGATTTTTAATTATCCTATTTATCTTGTCATTTATGCTGAAGAAAGAATACTGGAGAGATGTTCATTAATTTTGAACGTTTTTAAAGGTAATTTTGCAATAGGGGCTTAAGCCCCTATTGCTGTTTTTGTTATTTAATGGAGGTAGGCATGGCCGTAGCTGCCAATAAGCGCCCTGTAATGACCCTTTTTTCTGGTGCTAACTGTATGTATAGCCACCAAGTGCGTATTGTACTTGCTGAAAAAGGCGTAAGTGTAGACATTCATCTGGCTGAAAAGGATAACTTACCAGAAGCACTTCATGAAATTAATCCTTACGGTACAGTGCCAACACTGATCGACCGTGAGCTTGGTTTATATCAGGCAAACATCATCATGGAATACCTTGATGAGCGTTTTCCTCATCCTCCACTAATGCCAGTATATCCGGTAATGCGTGGTCGTAGCCGTTTGATGATGCATCGTATCGATACAGACTGGTATAGTTTAGCTGCAAAGATTTACGCAAACGGTGCTGAATCAGCACAAGCACGTAAAGAACTAACAGAAGCGTTACTTGCTGTATCAGCAATCTTCACTGAAGCGCCATATTTTATGAGCGAAGAATTCAGTTTAGTTGATTGTTACTTAGCGCCGCTATTATGGCGTTTACCAGAGCTTGGTATTGAGCTTAATGGTGCTGGTTCTAAAGAGATGAAAGAATACATGATTCGTTTATTCGAACGTGAATCTTTCCAAGCATCTCTGACTGAAGCAGAACGTGAGATCCGTTTGTAATGACGCCTAATCGTCCTTATTTACTTCGCGCATTTTTTGATTGGATTGTCGATAATCAATGTACACCCCATTTAGTGGTGAATGCTGATTTTCCTGCTGTGCAAATACCAACGCAATTTGTCCAAGATGGTCAAATTGTATTGAATATTAGTCCTTCAGCCGTCACGCAGTTTTCGATGGATAAACAACAATTAAGTTTTAATGCCCGTTTTGGCGGACAGCCGATGCAGGTATATGTACCATTAGGTGCTGTACTTGCAATCTATGCTCGCGAGAATGGAGAAGGCACAGTATTTACCGCAGATGAGTTTTTAGAGGACGAAGACGACTTTGCTACTGAGCTTGAAAGTGTTGATTTAGACGAAGAGTTTATCGCTGATGATGAACCTACACCGCCTAAACCAGACAAGAAAAAAGGCTCACATTTACGCGTTATAAAATAACTTGTAATTGATAAAAAAAACCGCTTTTTAGCGGTTTTTTTGTATCTTGAATTTGGGTCAACAAAATTAGCTGACACGACTTGATAGATTTTGTTACATATTAAAGACAGTCGTTTTAACTTGCTGGTTTATTGTTATCACTAACAGGTTTAAGATATGCGAGCGAATCGCTTTTTGAAGTATTTTACTTCTGAATATTTTAATAATATCTAACAATCGAGACTCTCATGAAAAAAGTAACTCTTAGCGCTGCAAGTATTGCGCTGGCTTTAGGGCTGGTTGGCTGTGGTGATAAACAAGAACAAACAAATGCACCTGAGGCCACAGTACAAACAGCATCTGTTGAGCAATTAAATTCAGGTATTGAATTGACGAACATGGATAAATCAGTTCGTGCCCAAGATGATTTTTACTACCATGTAAATGGTCAGTGGTTAGAAACGACTGAAATTCCAGGTGATAAATCTAACTATGGTTCATTTACTCAACTTTATGATGACTCGCAAAAAGCCATGAAGGCGGTGCTTGAAAAAGCTGCTGCGAATAAAAATGTTAAGCCAGGCAGTGACGAATCTAAATTGGCCGCTTTTTATAATAGTTACATGAACGAAGCTCAGCGTGAAGAGTTAGGCATTAAGCCGTTATCACCAATTTTGACAAATATTGATGCCGTTAACGCTAAATCTGATTTAGTATCTTTAATGGCGCAATTGCGTATCCAGGGTGGCAGCGTACCGTTTGGTTGGTATGTAAATAACGATGCAAAAAACTCAAGTGAAAATGCTTTATATGCATATCAATCAGGATTGGGCTTACCTGATCGTGATTACTATATCAAAGATGATGAAAAGTTTAGCAAAATCCGCGAGCAATACCTCACTTATGTTACACAAGTATTAGAGCATGCAAACGTTAAAAATGCCCAGCAAGCTGCAAGTAACATTCTTGCTCTTGAAAAGAGAATTGCTGAGGCGCAATGGAGCCGCGTAGAAAGACGCGATGCAACCAAAACTTATAATAAAATGTCGGTTGTTGATGCAAGTAAACTAACCGGGGAATTTGACTTAGTCGAGTACTTTAAAGCGTCAGGTGTTGATACCGCAGATATAATCGTGGGTCAACCAAGCTATTTTGAAAAGTTTGCAGATATTTATAAAGATACCGACTTAGCAACTTGGCAGCATTACCTTAAATTTCATTTTGTAAGTAACTATGCGAATTTATTAAATAAAGACTTAGTTGATCTTAACTTCGACTTTTACAGTACTACTTTACGAGGTGTAAAAGAGCAAGCACCACTGTGGAAGAAAACAGTTGATGCATCCAATAGTGTATTAGGTGAGATCCTAGGTAAAGTCTACGTTAAAGAAAACTTTCCGCCAGAAGCAAAAGCGCGCATGGAAGAGCTTGTTGATAACGTTATTCGCGGATATGCTGTAGCCATTGAAAATCTAGAATGGATGAGCCCAGAAACTAAACTTGCAGCGAAAGAAAAACTGGATAAATTTACACCGAAAATTGGCTACCCTGATAACTGGAAAGATTATTCAGAGCTTGAAATTAAAGCGGATGATCTCGTAGGTAACTATATACGCCATAGCCAGTGGTCTTATGCAGATATGACTGCAAAATTAGGTCAGCCTGTTGATCGCTCTGAATGGCACATGACACCACAAACTGTAAATGCTTATTATAACCCTGTAAATAACGAAATTGTATTTCCAGCAGCAATTCTACAGCCACCATTTTTTAACTTAGAAGCGGATGATGCGGTCAATTATGGTGCGATAGGTGCTGTGATTGGCCACGAACTTGGTCATGGTTTTGACGACCAGGGAGCTAAATACGATGGTGACGGCAATCTTCGCAATTGGTGGAGTGAGTCAGATCTTAAGCAGTTTGAAGAGCGTACAGGTCAGTTAGTTGCTCAATATAACGAATATAAACCATTTGAAGATGCCAGTGTTAATGGTGAACTCACGTTGGGTGAGAATATTGGTGATCTGGGTGGATTAACGGTAGCTTATACAGCTTACCAGCTATCACTAGGGCAAACCAAAGCGCCTTTAATTGATGGCTACACAGGCGACCAACGCTTCTTTATGGGCTGGTCACAAATTTGGCGCCGTAAATACCGTGATGAAGAACTACGTAACCGTTTAATGACGGATCCACATTCACCGAGCCATTATCGTGTAATTGGTATTTTGTCTAATATGCCTGAGTTTTATCAAGCGTTTAATGTAAAAGAAGGTGATAAAATGTACATTAAACCAGAGGAACGGGTAAAGATCTGGTGATCACAAATCTATATCAAGCATAAATTAATGTACGCGAATTCTTAATTCATGCCTATTTTAGATTAGCTTTAAAACGGTGACTTAGTACTAAGTCGCCGTTTTTGTTGGAGTAATACCCAACTCCCTCACAGGCTAGATTTGATAAGTAAAACTGGTACAATTATTTACAATAGAGCAATATTAGGTAAAACATGGAAAGTACAAAACATGCATTAAGTTTAGTGGTTCTAGCAGGTGGTCTAGGCAGTCGCTTTGGTGGGAATAAGCAAATAGCAGAGATCACAGGCTTAGGCTGCACGATTATGGAGCTGAGTATTCACGATTCTTACGCTGCAGGCATTACACAAGTTGTGCTTGTTATTAATCAAGCCGTAAGAGCTGAAATTGAGAACACAATTCTACCTCGATTACCAGCGCAGTTAGAAGTAATATTAGTAGAGCAGCGTATTGATTTAATACCAAAACAATTTGCTGAAATAGCTAAACACCGCACAAAACCGTGGGGCACTGGACATGCGTTATTGTGTGCTAAAGAATATATTCATAACCCTGCGATTGTGATCACCGCTGATGATTATTATGGCGCAACGTCATTCAAATTAATCAGTGAGCATTTTAAAAATCAATCAAATTGGGCTATGGTCGGCTATCCTATTGCTGATACTTTATCCGCTGAAGGGGGGGTGAACCGCGGTGTTTGCCAAATTCAAAGTGAGTGCCTTCAGGGAGTGGTTGAGTATTTAAATATAAAAGATGAAAATGGAGATTTGATGGGGGATACACCCACTGGCATTCGAGAGAAAATAGCTGATAATGCTTTGGGCTCGATGAGCTTTTGGGGTATTACACCGACTTTATTTGATAGTTTAGAGCGTGGATTTGCTGAGTTCTTGCAAAAACATGACAGCGGTGTCAGAAAAGAGTATTATTTACCTGATCAAATACAAAAATTAATTTTAACAAAAAAACAAAAAGTGTCTGTATATATTGCACAAGAGCCTTGGTATGGCGTGACATATAAATCAGAATTACAGGAAGTTGCAGAAAAGTTATATGAGTTACGCCATGGATGAGTTATCCCCGATATTGCCCTGTTCTGGGCGAAATAATAGTGAAATAAGTATGAAGTCAAACCCCGTTGCGGTTTACTTGTCTGAGCGTTTTGGCTTGGGCAATGAACTTGTTAGTATGAAGCCAATCGGCAATGGCCATATAAATAGTACCATGCTGTTAACTGCTGAAAATAAATCCTTGGTTGTGCAAAAGTTAAATACTGAGGTGTTCCCTGAGCCTGAAATGTTGGTTAAGAACGCACGTTTAATTGAAGGTCATTTATCGCAAAAACATCAACTAGGTGACTATGATTTAGACATCATTCGTCATGTACCGACCCAGGCGAGCGATTTTTTAGTAGATTGTGATAATGGTGTGTGGCGCGCACTCGAATTTATTGGCGGCAGTTATAGTGAAGATGTAGTTGAAAATACTTCACAAGCAGAAATTGCCGCCAATGCATTTGGCCAATTTGCCGTGGCATTAGAAGATTTTGATGCCGAGCAGTTGCACCATGTGATCCCTGATTTTCATAATCTAGCAATGCGAGCTGAGAAGTTAAAATCTGTGATTGCCAGAGACCCTGTTAATCGTTTGACGAGTTGCCAAGCTGAGGTCGATTTTTGTTTATCGCAACTTGGTTTAGTTGATGAGCTAAAAAAATTGCGTGGTGTAGTTCCAGTAAGGCCTTGCCATAACGACACTAAAATCAATAACATGCTTTTTTGTAATAAGTCTCACGCTGCAAAAGCGGTGATTGATTTAGATACCTGCATGCCGGGTTATTGGCTGTATGATTTTGGCGACATGGTACGCACTTTTTGCTCTCCAGAGGAAGAAGATTCAACGAATCTTGATAACGTACGCGTACGCGAAGAGATTTTCGCTGCTGTAGTGAAAGGCTATGTTGAACCATTAAAAGGTTTGATAACCGAGCAAGAAAAGCAAAGTTTTTGGCTAGGCACTAAAGTAATGACTTTTATGATAGGTTTGCGTTTTCTAACTGATTACATTGATGGCGACAACTACTTTGCAATTAAACATGAAAACCACAACCTTGAGCGAGCGCAAAACCAGTTTGCTCTGTACCGTGATATTTTAGCAAAAAAGCAAACGCTTAAAGCAATTTTAAGTGATGTTTAATTACTAAACCTAGGGTATTTTTACGCTAGGTTTAGCTTTCCCGATTCATCTCATTTTTTTGTGAACTACCTTGGTCTACTTTACCTAATCACCTATTTTAGGTAAGTTGCATTGAGGTTAATCAAGGATAAAAATAATGAAGCAGTTTAATCGTAGAGATTTTCTCAAAGCCGCCAGTGCAGCCGCTGCTGCAAGTGTTGTGACAGGCTGTGTTAGTAGTAACACAGCTAATACTGTTTTCGCACCCACTCAGCAAGGCCAGTCTGTTATCGGCTTAGTAGCCCCTAAGATGGATGTTGTCAGAGTTGCCTTTATTGGTGTGGGTCAACGCGGTTTTGGTCACGTAAAGCGAATGAGCCATATTGATGGTACACAAATCGTCGCAATTTGTGACACCCATGATGAAGTATTACAACGTTCAGCCAATTATTTAACCCAGAATGGGCTAGCAAAACCAGCCCTGTACTCTGGCACTGATAAAGCTTATCAACAAATGCTAAACCGTGATGATATCGATATTGTCATTATTTCAACCCCGTGGGCGTGGCATGCGCCGATGGCTATAGACACAATGAACAGCGGTAAACATGCGTTTGTAGAAGTACCACTTGCATTAACAGTTGATGAAATGTGGCAAATTGTAGATACAGCAGAGCGCACACAAAAAAATTGCATGATGATGGAAAACGTCAACTATGGTCGTGATGAGTTGATGGTGCTTAACATGGTTCGCCAAGGCGTGTTTGGTGAGCTATTACATGGCGAGGCTGCCTACATTCATGAGCTGCGTTGGCAAATGAAAGAACTCGATCATAAAACAGGGTCGTGGCGAACGGCTTGGCATGCTAAGCGTGACGGAAACCTATACCCAACTCACGGCTTAGGGCCTGTTTCTCAATATATGAATATTAACCGTGGTGACCGTTTTGATTTTTTAACCTCTATGAGTTCACCGGCACTGGGTCGTCAAGCTTACGCTAAACGAGAGTTTCCCGAGGGACATCAGCGCAATCAGCTTAAATATATAGCTGGTGATATGAACACAACATTGATTAAAACAGTGAAAGGACGCAGTATTATGGTACAGCATGATACAACTACGCCAAGGCCTTATTCTCGTCATAACTTAATTCAAGGCACCAATGGTGTATTCGCCGGCTTCCCTAACCGAATTGCACTTGAAGAGGGGAGCTCTAAAAGCTTTCATGAGTGGGATTATGAAATGGCTGATTGGTATAAACAATACGACCATCCACTATGGACTAAAATGGGCGAAGAAGCACAGCGCAACGGTGGCCATGGGGGCATGGATTTCTTAATGTTTTGGCGCATGATTTATTGTTTACGTAATGGCGAACCTTTAGATCAAGATGTATACGATGGTGCTGCTTGGTCAGTTATATCTCCACTATCAGCCGAATCTGTAGGTAATCGTAGTGCATCGATTGATATTCCTGACTTTACCCGTGGAGCATGGCAAACAGCACAACCACTTGGGATTGTGAGTTGACACACTTTTGAAACGAGCTAGAGAAAATGTGTTCTAGCTCGTTTCTCTTGCATAAAATTGGTTTTTTGTTAACCTAGCCGCCTTCCATGTTTTGTCTTTTTGAGGTGTTTATGGCGTTTTTATCTCGCTCGATATTGGCGTTGTCTATAGCACTTTCAAGTCCTTTCGCTTTTTCTCAAGTCCAATGTGAAGTTGAACTTAGTCACGGCCTTATTATCACCGATGACGTAATTCGTATTGTCGATAAAGGGCAAACGCGAGTTCAAATAAATAATAATAACCAACTTTTTATTCGCGGCTATTGGATAGATTTAAGTAATGAAGAAAGCCAAGTATTGGAGCAGTTCAGTAAAGGAATACGAGATACCGTCCCTGAGCTGGTAGAGCTCGCTACAGATGGTGTTAACCTCGGTTTAAGCGCCATTGAACAAGTTGTTGAGGGTATGTCAGATAAAGAGCCTGAAGTGCTTAAAACACAATTACAATACGTTGAGCGCGCGTTAATGGATAAGTTTAAACGTGGCGATGATTTCTTTTTTATTGCGCCACAATCACTATCTAAAATTGATGATTTTTTTACCGAAGAGATAAGTAAAAAAATTCACTCTGCAGTTCATGGCTCATTAGGTGCTATTTTAGTATCGCTGGGTGATGCATTTAAATCTCGCGAAGGTAACATCGAGGATCGTATTAATGATATGGGCCAGCGGATGGATATTATCTCGAAAGAAATTGATAAGTCGTTGCAAAAAAAAGCGCATCAGCTTGAGCTTAAAGCCTCTGAGTATTGTGAGTGTTTAAACTCATTAGATGTAACAGAGTCACGTTTACAAATGATCGTGCCAGACCTTGCTGACTTCGACCTAGTACAAATAAAATCGTAAAACAATAAAAAACCCGCGTTTATTTAGCGGGTTTTGTAAGGGAAGGTATTTACCTAAAAGCTAACTAAGACCTAAACTTATCAGTCTCAGCCTCCAAATTATTGGTTAGCCCTTTAATTAAATCTGTTGCTGCATGCGCTTGATGTGATACGTCAGCAGTCTGTGAGGCTGTATCTGAAATAGTCACGATTCTTTTTGCAGTATCTTCACCAGCATCAAGTTGCTCTTTTGCTGCAATCGCTATTTGATGACTCATTTGTGCTATGGCACTTAATGACGAAGCTACTCGTTGCAGCTCCTCACTAGCATGTTTTGATTTAGCAACGGTTTGTTCGCTAGTAGTAATGCTTAGGTTTACAGAGGTCTTAGCATCTTGGGTGGCGGTTTGAAGCTTGCCAATCATGTTACGTATTTCTTCTGTACTGGTTTGAGTACGTTGTGCAAGCCCTCTAACTTCATCGGCCACCACCGCAAAGCCTCTGCCTTGCTCTCCTGCTCGTGCGGCTTCTATCGCTGCATTAAGCGCAAGTAGGTTGGTTTGCTCAGCTATGCTTTGAATAACGCTTAGCACATTTGCGATATTATTTACTTCATCATCAAGAAGTTGGATGTTATTGCCAGCGCTATCAATTTGTTGCTCTAAAAGAACTATGGTATCCGCAGCCTCTGTGGTTAAGTGATTTGCGTTTTGACCTTGGCTTTCAGCTTCTTGCACCGAGTGGGCTGCTTGCTCGGCATGTTCAACCACTGTTTGCGCTGATGCTGTAAGCTCGGTGATTGCTGAGGCAACCATGTGGGTTTCTTCATTTAGACTACGAGTTAGCTTATCAAGCTCAGTAGAACGCGATTCGTTATCTACGCTTTGACTTTTAAGGCTGTCAGTTACATCTTTAATACTACCAACAACACCTCGTAAGCCCTGTTGCATATAATGCATCGCAGCTATAATACTTTCTGGCGGCGCATCTGTTCGAATATGTGAGTTTAATTTGCCTCGAGATACCTGTTTTACAATATCAATAACTTCATCAACTTCACCACCGAGTGCATTGCTCAATGAAATACCAAAGCGAGCTATTGCAATAGTTAGTGCAACTGCAATAATTAAGGATAGACCAAGTAACCACTTTGCGGTATTCCAATAACGTTCATTAACTTCTTTTTCACTGATACCAGTGCCAATATACCAGCCAAATAATGGGGTCTTTTGTACAACTGAGGTTAAATTAACGATGTCTCCGTCTCTGACAGAATCCCAGTGATATGTAATAATTGTGTTTGTTTTATTACCAACTAATCGTTCAACTATTCGTCCAATACTGTTGCCTTTGGCATCTTTAAAGTCATTAAAGCTGGTATTGTGAAGCTGCGGGTCATGAGGAGCGGCTATAAAGTTTAATTTATCATCAACAACATAAACATACTCAGAGTCATGATATTTGTTCTCTTGTAACACTTGTGTTGCTAATTGTTGGGCCTGTTGATTACTTAATTGACCTTTTTCTACCATCTCTTCGAATTGCAACACGATGTTACTGGTGCTTTTCATAAGTTGGTTTATCCGCGCAATATTATCGCTTTGGCTTGCATGACTTAATGATTGTAATCCTAATGTTGCGATTGCAATTAATGCAATAAAAATTGCAATTGCAAAGATCGCTATTTTTGTTTTTAGTGGTAGACCTGAATGCACAATGTAACCCCTTATCATGTATGCCTAAGTAATTTCTACCACGTTTTTCGTCGATTTGTTAGTTTTTATTAATAAAAAATGACAACGCTATCATGAAATATTATCAAGATTATATTAAAGTTGTTGTTCTTGTTCTGTAAGGGGTCGATATTCTCCTTGAGCAAGACAATGGTCAAGTTCAATGTTTGCTATTTTTTCTCTATGCAATTCAACTACTTTATTATTTACAGCGGCAAGCATTCGTTTAACTTGATGGTATTTACCTTCGCTGATCGACAAGCGTAAACTGTAGCTGGCCAAGGCCTCTGCTTTAGCTGGCCGAGTAAGAGCTTTTTCATTGTGTAATTGCACCCCTTGGCGAAGCTGCGCAAGTGCATCATCAGTCAATGGCTCTTGAGTTTCAACCAAGTAACTCTTGAATTTATTGTGTTTAGGTGAAGTGATTTTGTGCGACCAATCGCCGTCATTGGTAATTAAAACTAGCCCTGTGGTATCTATATCAAGGCGGCCAGCAACATGAAAATCATTCATATTAGGCTCATCGAGCAAGTCAAAAACGGTTGGGTGTAATTCATCAGTGTTGGCACACACATAACCCGCCGGTTTATTGAGCATAAAATAGCGTTTTCCTAAAAATATCAAGGCTTCATCAAACCATAATACTTCATCAGTTTGACTAATTGGGTGATCAAATGCGGTTACAGTTTCACCATTTATCGTTGCGTTTTTTTGCTTTATTCCTGCTTTTGCTTTACTGCGCGGTATTTGAGCTAGGTGGCTAATAAATTTATCTAAACGACATGGAAATTTCATTGGGTTCACATTTTTAGTCGGCTACAATGGCGCGAGTATAGCCGATAGTAAGCAGCCAGAACAGTGTCACAAATACAAATTTTAGCCACCTACCAGCAGCGTGTAGAGCAAAAAGAGTTACAGTATGATCAAGCTCAACTAACAGCGGTCAATGCCTTGCAAAGTCTTGCTGAAAGTTTAGTTAAAAAACGTGTTTGGTGGCAAACACAACCAAAGGTTCGGGGCGTGTACTTACATGGTCCGGTAGGCCGTGGAAAGTCGATGTTGATGGACTTATTTTATCATCAGTTAAGTGATGATAAAAAAATACGACTGCATTTTCATCATTTTATGGTACAAATTCATCAACGGCTAGGGCAGTTACAAGGCAGCAAAAACCCATTAGAAATCATTGCTAAAGAATGGCGCCATAGTGTTAACGTTTTGTGCTTTGATGAGTTTTTTGTCAGTGATATTGGTGATGCTATGCTGATGGCAGGGTTATTCAAAGCACTCTTCAAGCAGGGACTTATTCTTATTGCAACCTCAAACTGTCATCCCGACGAATTATATAGGAACGGCTTACAACGAGTGCGCTTTTTACCAACTATAAATTTACTCAAAGAGCACTGTAAAGTGATTAGTGTAGAAGGGAAATTCGATCATCGTTTTCGGTATGGTCATCAATTTAAGTATTATTTTATTAATGATGATGTAGCACTTACGATGCTCTTTGAACAACGTGAAATTAAACTCAATTCGCACTCTAATTTAAATGTATGTCATCGGCCTATTCACTTTATACATCTAGCAAAAGAGGCTATTCTGTTTGATTTCATGGCTTTGTGTTCAGGACCGAGAAGCACTGCTGATTATATTTTTTTAGCAGAGCATTTTGAACGAGTATATATTGCGAATGTTCCCGTCATGGGAAGTAGGGCAACAGGCAAGCAGATAGTGCATGGCATTGAAGACAGTTATCAACGCGAGAAGCAAGACTTACAAGAGCATACTTTAGATGATGAAGCGCGACGCTTTATAGCCTTAGTTGATGAGTTTTATGACCGAGGTAAATTATTAGTTATAAGCACCCAAGTTGACATGGCTAACTTATATTGCGGTAAAAAGTTAGCCTTTGAATATGCACGAACAGAATCCAGATTAGTTGAAATGCAAAGCTGGTGATACAGAATAATCATTAACTATAAATATATCTAAACTTAAAACATACAAAGAGCTTAACACTTTCGGTAAGTGTCGCTGTTATTCTCATAAATATTAACGCTCAAGCTGTAGGATTTTCTGCAATAGGTGCGCAGGCAGTTAAGTAATCGCTCACTGAGATCTTGTTTTTCTGTTGTTGTTCGACCTGCCATTATATAAGCCGCGATATAGATAAAGCCGTCTTTACCTTCGCCTAATTGATAATGTTGGTAGGCGATGGCGCGAGTTTTAATGGTTGATAATTCAAATAAACCACTCTCAAAGGTAGTTTGATGTACTTTATCAACTAAAACTTGTGGTAAAAGTGGTAAGTCTTCAGAGTGTTCGATCACAACATGGGGCATTGAGGGCTCCTAAAAGCGGTAAGTAAAACCTAAACTTGTTTGAAATTGGTTTAGTACGTCGCCATCGAAATGCCATAAACATTGATCATCTTCGTCAGTGGGCAAAGTGCAGTTAACCGTGCTTTCGTTGTTAACTATAGTTGCCAACCAGCGGGTTTCAAATAAAACTCGGGCTTTATCACTAAATAAATATTCAATGCCGCCATATATGCCGCTGGCAAAGAATACGTCATTACTTGTAAAATTAGTTTGTACATAATTGGCGCCTACTTGAGCACCTACATAACTATTTATATGATTACTTAACGCGACTTCAACCGCACTTTGGAATAAAAAGTATTTCATGGTTACTTCTTTATCCTCAGTGTTTTCAAGCTCGTTGTTACTTTGTGCAAAGTAAAAGCCATAGCGGGCACGGTCAATATTACGGTCAATACTAAAAGCGAAGTGGTTGCCGTCATTAATTTCAACTTCAAGTGCTTCTTTGGTTTCTAATGTTTGGTTAAAGTTTTTACCAGCATAGAGGCTTACAGAGTAATCATCGTGGGCGTAAGCCGTGGCAGTTAAAAAACACAGCGGGATGAGTATTTTTTTCATTGTATTGCAGCTCGTTGTTGAAGAATTTTTCAGTTACTATTGAAGCATAGCTACTATAAAAATGTAACCACGCAGCGCACTATTGTAGTGGGTTTGTTGACACATTGAATAAAAGGAATGGTATGAAATCATTAAAAGTAATTAGTCTATTAGGGTTATTGGCTTTACAAGCAGGGTGCTCAGACGATGCTGCATCAGTAAGTTTAGGGTTATTTACTACTAAAGATATTAAGGTCGTGTCTCAGCAAGATCCGTTGGTTACAGGGGTGACTTGCCACATTAGTCATATTGAAGCTAACTTAGATTTCTCAGACCCTTCGGATATGTCAATTGCGTGTCGCCAAACGGGCCCTATTACTGCTGAGCAACTTCAAGGTATCGACCGAAGTAAATCGGGTGAAGTGGTTTTTAAATCATCGAAAAGTATTTTATTTAAATCATTAAAAGTACGTCGAATTTATGATGCACAAACACGGTCTTTATTGTATCTATCGTATTCAACTAAAGAGTCTACAGGTAGTCATCATCATGCATTATCGACGGTACCTTTGTATAACACGCAAGCTTGGCAATGGGCACAAGAGCAAGAATAAGAGCATTTTATGTTAGCGTTATTTAAACCCAAACCACTGTTAGAAGCACAAGAACAACAATGGCTTATTGACACATTTATTTGGACCGTGGAAAACTTTGATAGTGATTTTTTTCACAATCATACGCAGCTTATTTTACCTAACCATAAGTTTTTTCCGGACTCTGTATCGAGTATTGAAGAAATGGCTAGTAAGGTATTTGAACGCGTTTCGGGTTATGCTGGTATGCAGGCATGGCCTATTCAACTTGTAGGGCCTGCGCAATTACAACCGCAAGTATTTCCGCATTTTGTATTTAATGAATACTTACGTGGCGAAGCGAGTCAGTTAATAGTACCTCCTCCACATAAAGTTAATGTGTCGTTTAACCCAAATCAAATAAACCAACCACAAGATTTAGTAGCGAGTTTTGCAGGCACATTAGCAACCATTATGATTCACCATGTGGGTGTATTACCCCCCGGCGGTAAAGAGTTTTTGCCACAAGCCAGTGATGCATTAGCGTGCTTTTTAGGCTTTGGTGTAATGATGAGCAATACCGTTTACCAATTTAAAGGTGGATGTGGTTCTTGTTATAACCCGTATGCTAATAGACAAGCGGCATTAACCGAATCACAAACATTATTTATGCATGCACTTGCGTGTCACTTTAAAGGGCATAGAGATTCTAAAAAGTATTTAAAGCCTCATTTACGCAGTCAATTTAAAAAGGCGCAAAAAGAAATTAAAGCTGTAATCAATGACACAGCAAACCCTTTGCTTTTAGCTCTTGATGATAAAAAAGCGGGGTGAACTTTTGAATTACTTAGATGAATTTCTACTGATCGCATTAGCTCATTTTTTTGCTGTAGCAAGCCCAGGGCCAGATTTTGCAATTGTGCTCAAACAAAGCATTCAACACGGACGGCGTAATGCGCTATGGACTAGCTTTGGCGTAGGCTTGGCGATCTTGCTGCATGTGGGTTATTGCTTATTGGGGGTAGCGGTATTATTAGCTCAATCACCCTCTGTATTTATGGCATTAAAATACTTAGCAGGCGCTTATTTAGCGTATATAGGATTTCAAGCGTTACGAAGTGCTAAACCTGAAGAAAATACTCGCGAAGAAGTATCACAAACGCAAAGTGAAGAATCAGTCTGGATTGCGTTTCGTCGAGGCTTTTTAACGAATGCGCTAAACCCTAAAGCGACATTATTCTTTATGTCGTTATTTACCTTGGTGATCAGTCAAACAACACCGCTTTTGGTGCAAGCAGGTTATGGTCTGTACATGGCAGTAGCAACCTGGCTTTGGTTTTCATTTTTATCATTGGTGTTATCTAAATCTAATGTACGTGGATTTTTTCAAAAAAGTGGTTATTGGTTCGATCGTGGTATAGGTGTGATTTTAATCGCATTAGCAATACGCGTAGTTTTATAGGAGTAAACAAGCATGGCACTTTATAATTTTTCGTTTGGCTCAAATATGTCCTCAAATCGCTTATTAGCACGTCTTCCTGAAGTTAAACGCATAGGGACCGCACGCTTAATGGGGTATGAGTTAACGTTTGATATGGTCAGCCTTGATGGATCTGGTAAGTGCAGTGTAAGAAAAAGTACAGTCCAAGATGCACAAGTGTATGGCGTGGTATACCAAGTAACGGCAGATGAAAAAGAGATTCTCGATGCGATTGAAGGACCGCGTTACGATTGTGTTGAAGTTGAAGTTATTTTACTCGATGGCAAAAAAATAGCCGCACATTGCTATATTGCAAACACCACAGATGCAACAATCCTACCCTATGACTGGTATATAGAGCACGTTCATCGCGGAGCGCTTGAAGCGGACTTGCCAAATGAGTACAGTGAAAACATAAAGTCTCGGCCCACCCGCCAAGATAGCGATAAAGTACGTGCAGCTGTTGAGTTTGCCGTACATCAACAATAAAAAATACGCCAAGGAATGTTATGAAATTAACAAAACTCGCCATTGCAGCCTCATTGTTAACTGGCTTTGCATTTAATAGCCATGCTGAGATAGACACTAAACAGCTCAATCAAGTGATTGAAAACTCAATGGCACGCTTTGATGTCCCAGGGATGGCTGTCGCTGTTGTTGAAAATGATAAAGTGGTATTTGCTAAAGGCTTTGGTGTAAGCCATTTAAATACAGGAAAAAAAGTTAATAAAAATACTTTATTTGGCATAGCTTCAAATACTAAAGCTTTTACTGCAGCTGCGTTGGCTAAATTAGTCGATGAAGACAAAATTAGCTGGGATGACAAAGTGATCGATCATCTACCTGAGTTTCGTTTATACGACCCTTACGTCACCCGAGAAATGACTATTCGTGATTTATTGAGCCACCGCAGTGGTTTAGGTTTGGGTCAAGGCGACTTAATGATCTGGCCTGATACTGATAAATCAGTAGAAGAAATCTTAGCAGGTTTAAAGTACTTAAAACCGGCGAGCAGTTTTCGTAGTAAATATGCTTATAACAACTTAATGTTTGTCACTGCAGGCGAAGTGGTTGCGCGTGTTTCTGGTATGAGCTGGAACGATTATATCGAGAAGAATATTTTGCAGCCACTAAAAATGGAAAACTCACGTGCTGGCTTTTCACGTATCCCAAGTAGCAATAAAAACTGGGCGACGGGTCATATTCCTATGGATGGGAAATTAAATCCATTTTTTGTTAATTACTTAGAAGACTTTCGTGGTGCTGGAGCAATTGCATCAAGTGTTAGTGATATGAGCCAGTGGCTTCGTACGCAACTTGCTGGTGGCAAGATGCCAAATGGTGAGCAACTCTTTAGTGAAAAACAGCAAGCGCAAATGTGGCACCCACATATTACTTCTATGGCGTCAGAAAAAGCATATGAAGCGTATCACCAACAGTTTAGGGGATATGGTTTAGGTTGGAGTATTGAAGATTTCCACGGGGTTAAAAAGCTTGCACACGGCGGTGGGATTTTAGGCATGGTATCGCAGGTAACCTTGGTGCCCGAGAAAAATCTAGGGATTGTCATTCTCAGTAATCAGCAAGCTTTTAGCGCACTATCTGCGATTACTTACGAAGTGCTAGAGGATGCCTTTGACCTTGAAGATAAAGATTGGGTTGAAGATTTAGCAAAAAAACACTTTGAAGGTAAACAAAAAGCGTACGCAAATGCAGAGCCTGAAGCCCCGGCAGATTATCAGCCACAACTACCAAATATCAGCTATACAGGCACGTTACATGATGATTGGTATGGTGATGTGATCATAGAGGAATTAGATGGCAAGTTACGAATAGACTTTACCCATACTAAACGTTTAAAAGGACAGCTTGAGCACTACACAGGTAATACCTTTATCGTGAAATGGGATGAGAAGTTATTAGAAGCTGATGCATTTATTCAGTTTCAAATGAGTCCTAAGAATCGTGTACAAAGTGCAGATATGCGCGCAGTATCAACGTCGGTTACAGACTTTAGCTTTGATTTTAGAAACCTAAATTTACAAGCAAAGTAAACCAAAGTCGCAGAGCCACCATTAGGTGGCTTTGTTATTATGGCTCGATTAACTTATTTGGAGCTTGGTATGCGTACCGCGATTATTTCTCATCCACATTGTCGTAAACATAAAATGATTGACGATCATCCTGAGTGCCCAGAGCGTTTGGATGCTATTGCTGATCGTTTATTGGCAAGCGGACTCGATGTCGCAGTACAACAAAAACAGGCCCCAAAAGCACAGCGTGAACATTACCTATTAGCCCATGATGAATCGCTGGTAAAGCACGTAGAAAACACCTTACCAACCGAAGGGCTTGTGTCGCTTGATGGTGATACATGGTTATGCCCAGACTCTCAAAAAGCGGTTGAACGCGCAGTAGGTGCAGGGTTACTTGCCGTTGATGAGATTTTAGCTGATAACCTCGATGCCGCTTTTTGCTCGGTTAGACCGCCAGGTCACCATGCTACTCGCGCGACATCTGCCGGTTTTTGTGTTTATAACAATTTGGCCATTGCGGTAAAGTATGCACAAAGCAAAGGGGTGAAGCGTATTGCCATTGTTGATTTTGATGTTCACCACGGTAATGGTACCCAAGATATTTTCATTAATGATGATTCTGTGTTGTTTTGTTCGTTATTTCAATATCCATTCTATCCCAATACCGCAGTTGAGAATAACGCAACGCTGGTTAATTCACCGCTGCCGATTGCCAGTGATGGTTCAGATTTAAAAGCATTATATGAGCAACAGTGGTTACCTAAACTAACTAACTTTAAGCCTGAGCTTATTTTTATAAGCGCAGGTTTTGATGCCCACCTTGAAGATGATATGGCAAGTTTAAAATTTGTAGAAGACGATTATGCTTGGCTGACTGAGCAATTAGCTACGCTAAGTAAGCAGCTTGATTGCAAAGGTATTATCTCTTATCTTGAAGGGGGATATGCGCTTTCAGCTCTTGGTAGAAGCGCAATAGCTCATGTAAAAGCGTTAGTCGATAGCTAGTAATGTAAAGGCTTGAGCATGTGTAAGGGTATCTATTTTTCCGAGACAACACTGTCCCTCTTTAACTAAATAGTTTTTCACAAGCTCAGCGAGCTCCTCGCTAGAGCGTTCTTTTGCCGGCCTCCCCGAGAGTGTTAGATAGCCTCTATTTTTATCTAATAACACAACGGTTTCTTTTTGTTTATCATCCACACCATAAAGCAAATCATTGATATCGCTCGCATGTTCTATGATGTCTATTTCATTATTATAAATTAGTAATTGAGGCTGAAAGTCACTCATTTTTTGTCCTAAATCAAATAGTAGCCTGTTGCTTAATTTATACTCATAGGTTCTATTGTGCAAAAGAATTTGAAGATGCCTAAAAGTAGTCGCTATCAAAAAGTCTGTGATGTATTTACTAATAAAGTTATTGCCTGCTCTAAGGAAACCCATCTTATAGAAGCTGTAAAGCTAATGCGAGCACATAATGTTAGCGCTATTTTTATTGAAGAACAGCAAGAGGTTATAGGTGTCTGGACTGAATCTGATTGCATGAAACTTGATTTTACTTATCAAGAGATTAAAGGGCTAACAATTGGTTGTGTGATGTCGAGCCCTGTATTGAGTATTTCAAGTCAACGGTTATTGAGTGATGCAGCGTTAGTATTTCATCAAAATAGTGTACGCCACTTATTGGTGACAGACGAAAGTGGTCTTGTATGTGGTGTAATTAGCGTAAGCGATATTGTACGTAATCAAGGGCTGGATCATTATTTACAATTTAGAGCGATCAACGATCAATATAATAAAGATGTGTTAATTGTCTCGAGCCAGATGATTGTTACTGATGCTATTAAACTAATGCGGGAACGTAATGATAAAGCGATTTTAGTTTTTAATGAACAGCTACAAGAGCACGGTATTATTACCCAGCGTGATCTGTTAAGCCTTATACTAGAGTATCAAAATGGTGGCATATGCTGGGACTTTGCCTGTAGACCTACCTATCAAATCAGTTCTACTGGTAGTTTATTTGATGCTTATCGGTTGATGTCTAGTAATAATGTACGCCACCTAGTTGTTGTTGATAATAATAACGTTATGGGGGTGCTGTCTTTAGAGCATTTAATCAATGAGATTGAAAGTGCATACTGCTGCGAGCTTGAAAAAGTGCTTGAGCAACGAGATGCCGCACTACAACATTCGCAGAGTAACCTTTACCTAGCAAATAAAATTATAGATTCTTCTCTTGATGGCATTATGATCACTTCGCAAGAAGGGATTATTATTCAAGTTAACCCTGCTTTTACTCAATTAACGGGCTATAAAGAGTTTGAGGTCATTGGCAAGCGGCCTAATATTCTTAGCTCAGGGCGCCATGATAAGCCGTTTTATATTGATATGTGGCATGAGATTACTACTAAGGGAGTTTGGCAGGGAGAGATATGTAACCGTAAAAAAAGCGGTGATCTTTATGTTGAATGGTTAACTATTATTGAAATAAAAGAGCTAAATAATGCAGATGTACTTTATGCTGCCATTTTTAGCGATATCACTGAGCGCAAAAATGCAGAAGAAAAAATAGTTCAGTTAGCTTATTTTGACGAGCTTACAGACTTACCCAATCGGCGTTTGTTTAACGATAGGTTACAAATGGCACTCGCCACAGCACACCGTGATAGTACTCTGTTAGCGGTGATGTTTATCGACTTAGACCGCTTCAAAGAAATAAACGACACATTGGGCCATAGCGCTGGTGATTGCTTATTACAACTCGTTGCAAAACGTATTCAATGTGTTTTAAATGAAGGAGATACGCTTGCACGCTTAGGTGGCGATGAATTTGTACTATTGTTTGATGTGGATAGCTTTGAGTATGTTAGTGAAGTCGCAGAAACAATTCTGAATAAACTCAATATGCCATTTTTGCTCGATAGCGCACAAGTAGGTGTAACAGCTTCAATTGGTGCCGCTATTTATCCTGAAGATGGCCAAGATAGTGAAACGCTTTTAAAGCATGCTGATATTGCAATGTATCGCTCTAAAGAGCAAGGACGCAATTCGTTCCAACTATTTAAACCATCAATGAATGCACGATCTTTAGAGCGCTTAGCTATGATGAGCCGCTTTCAATATGCACTTGATAATGATGAGTTTGAGTTGTACTTTCAGCCTAAGCTAAACCTAAAAACAAACTGCATTCAGGGAGTTGAGGCTTTATTACGTTGGGACGACCCTACCTTGGGTATGATTTCACCTGCGCATTTTATTCCTTTAGCTGAAGAGCTAGGCTTGATCGTGCGTTTAGATTTATGGGTCATTGAGCAGGCAGGAAAAGAATTATCTAAGTGGCAAACCTTAGGTATAGATGCAGGGCGTTTAGCAATTAATATTTCAGCATGTCATTTAAGTCAGGGGAAATTGGTACAACATATTGATCAGATGCTCAAACGTTATCAACTTCCAGGTAGTTTATTAGAGATAGAATTAACAGAAAGCAGTTTTATAAGCTCGTTTTCTCAAGCAAAAAAACAATTACAACAAATAAAGTCACTGGGTGTAAACGTTGCTTTGGATGATTTTGGTACCGGTTACTCGGCCTTAAGTTACTTAACTAAGCTACCTTTTGATACATTAAAGATAGATGCTAGCTTTATTGCAAAAGTCCCAGATGAATACGGTAATAGTGAGATTGTGGCGGCCATTATTGCGCTAGCAAGTAATTTAAACTTACTTGTTGTTGCTGAAGGGGTGGAGAAAGCTTCACAACAAGCATATTTATTGAGTTTAGGCTGTGATGTAATACAAGGATATCATTATTGCCGCCCTTTAGCGCAGCGGCAATGGGTTGATTTTTATACGCAGTTTAGCCAACAGTCACTTCATAAGAAGTAAACTTACGGATATTGATTACGCCATTATCAAAAATTAAATACTGGCCTTTTATACCTTGTAAAATACCGCTTACAACGGGGTCTTTGTCAAAATTAAACGATGTGATTTTAGTGGGGTACTCGGTAACAGGAAAATCTAAATCAACAATTTCTTCATCAAGTTGCTCTATCGCTGTTGCACCGAATAATTCTGCGAGCTCATTAAGTTTGTCTGCAATTTGCGGTATTAATTCAGCGGCAGCTACTTTTAGATCAAGCACATCATTTTGCCCTTTGAGCATATTACGCCAATTAGTTTTATCGGCAATAAACTGCGCTAATGCAACTTCAACTAAGCCAGATTGTAACCGAGTTTGTACCTTAAATATTGGTAATGCCTGAGTTGCACCTTGATCAATCCAGCGAGTCGGAATTTGCGTGTGGCGTGTAATTCCTACTTTTAGACCTGAGGTGTTAGCCAAATATACGTAATGTGGGATCATGCAGTTTTCTTCACCCCACTCTGGCTCTCGGCACGTTCCTTGGTCGTAGTGACAGGTCTCAGGCTTCATAATGCACATATCGCAGCTTGCTAGCTTACGCATGCAGACAAAGCAGTGTCCTTGAGAATAACTTTTTTTGGTTTTTTTACCACAATTTGAGCATAAAATTGTGCCACTAAAAGTGAGTGTTAGTTGTTTACCAATATAAGCATTCAAATCAACCAGCTTTTCACCTACAGGTAGGTGATATTGGATTGGTTGAGTAAGAGATGATTTTAACTTTTTAATAGTACCTTGCATCTTTACGCCCCTAAAGATGTTTAAAAAGGGGATTTTATCAGTAATCTGTAAAGTTGTGGTACTTTAACTGTAATTGGCTTATTTATTTTTACTTAACCAGTCTAGGTAACTATCAAAAGAAAGTGCTTTAGAATAGTAATAACCTTGACTAAAGTCTGCGCCCATTGATTTTAATAAGCGGTGAGTTTGCTTATCTTCAACCCCTTCAGCGGTGACACTTAAGCCTAGGTTATGGGCCATATCAATGGCCGTTTTCACGACCACTTTATTAGTAGGATTTGCTTCCAGATCAATAACAAATGACTTATCAATTTTTAAATTAGCAAAGGTATAATGCAGTAAATAAGTCAAAGAAGCATAACCAGTACCAAAGTCGTCAAGTACCACAGTAACGCCAATTTCATTTAATTGCTTTATGAGCGTCTGCATTTGTTGTTGATCGCCAATTAATGCGGTTTCCGTGAGTTCTAATTTGAGTTGCTTTGCAGGTGCATTATATTTCAATAAGGTGTTTTCAATTTTTTCAGCTAATTGCACTATGCCTATGTTCTTAGCGCTTAAATTAGCACTAACGCATTGCCCGCTGTAACCCTGCTTATTAAGCTGGGCAATGTCTTGGCAGGCTTTGTCCAATACCCACAAGGTGAGCTCGTTAATAAGTCCTGTGCGTTCGGCTAATTGAATAAGCTGCTCTATATTTATGTGCTGATACTGAGTACAAGGCCAACGTAACAGGACTTCACTACCTACTACTTGGTTGTTGGCGAGGTTAATTTGCGGTTGGTGATATAATGCAAGTTCATTGGCTCTTATCGCCTCTTGTAGTTTTGCTGCCAGCTCAATGTCCATGACTTGATTCGGTTGCTGTTGTGAATCACTAATGTGACTCACTGTCCCCTTTGCTTGTTTTAATGCAACATATCCACGCTGTAGGCTTGCTTCAAAGTTATTGACTGTATCGGGAAAACTGATCCCGACACTGTACTCTAGCTGTAAGTTTAACCCTTGTATTTGGTAGTTTTTTGGTAAGCCTTTAATGATCTTTGTTAAACTTAAAGATAGCTCTTCAGCGGTTTGTGCTTTAGTAGAAATACAGGCAAATACCCCTGTGCCTAAGTCGGCAAGTTTAGAGTTGCTATCTAAGGTTGAATCTAAAAAGTAAAACTGACGTTCGCCAACTAGCTGCAGCTCTAATGATTTTGCTACCTTGATGATTAATTCATTGCTTTTTGTTGCTGTCAAAATGGTATCTAGTGAGTGAAAATAACGAATTTTAATTAGACACAGGGTGTTTTGTCTTTGCTGCTGCTCAAGTGCCATATAAGCTTGCTTTAACATTGCGCTATTAAGAAGTTTGGTTTGCTGGGTGTGAGTGGCATGATAAAGCGCTCGCTCTCTTTGATAGCGAACTCTATCAGCCAAGGCCATGGCCATGAGCACCACTTCGCACAATATAGCAGCTAAAAAAGTATGGCGAATTGCAAAGCTATACGGCAATACTCCCGTTAACTCAAGTGGCTGTATAGCTGCACCTATAATTAAGGGTATCCATGAAATAACATAAAACTTTGCCCAACGAAATCCACTGCGCAGTTTGTTATAAATCATGATGATACAAATTACATAAAGCAGTGCTAAAATAGTAAAAAATATCGGCGCAGCGATGTTTTCAGGAATGATAAAACAGCTTAAGCCTAACACAAGCATGAGCCCCATAAAGTAAACGCTGAGTTTATAACGCCAGCATTGCTCTTTATGGTAGCGTAAAAACATAGTACAAAATGCAAGGGTGAATATTGCAATCGCATAGTTACTAAAAATAATGTACTTTTGAAAAAACAGTTGCCAACTAACAGGCCATAAGTAAAAACCAAAGCCGAGTACGCAGCCCATTAGAATAATCGCGCTAATAATATAACCGATATAAATTAAGTAAACGCGATCCTTTATGCCAAAAAAGAGCACTAAGTTATACAGTGCCGCCATGATCAGCACGCCAACAAAAATTCCCCAAATGGCTGTTTGTGAACGGGTTAAATCTTGAAACTCAGTTTCACCATAAAGATTTATCGGCGTTTTACTAATTCCGGTTGTATCAATTTTTATTAATAGTTTCTGTTTACTTTGCGGGGTAACTGTTAAGCGAATATGCGGTACACTGTACTCAAAACGAGTGAGCTCTGGGGTTAAGTCGCCAAGTTGCGTAGTCGTTATAATATGATTGCTTTTATCCAAGTGATAAATCGTTAAATGATCGACCATAGGGTTATCAAAATGAGCGACAATTTTTTCATTTTGTTGACTTCGATTCTCCAGCTCTACTAACAACCAATAATTACGGGGTGTAAAGTTCCAGTTTATATCTGCAAATGACCCCACAGTGAAATCATCTAGATTATCGATAATTTGATGAATTGGTAGTTTTTTTGTTTCATCAATAAAGTAACTATGGGATAGGTAAATAGGAGTGGTTTTGTCAATAGTGTATTTTGTAGGGGTCGCTAAATGGCCTGCAAGCGTTGCTATTACATAAAACAACACAAGTAATATTAATACGGCAATAAAATGATAGCGTAAGTAATTATTTTTCAATTTTTAACGTTCTTTTTCAGTCCCTAGAAATGAGTGTAGCATTAAAAAGCGCAGATAAACTGCGCTTTTTATTAAATCTTAACTGGTTATACCAATTAATTATTTTTCCCGAGCGATAGCACGATAAGCTATATCAGTACGATATTCCATACCTTCCCAACTGATCTCGTCTACAAGCTCATAAGCACGTTGCTGTGCTTGCGTCACTGTATTACCAAGAGCCGTGGCACATAACACACGACCACCTGCGGTTACTACGTTATCGCCGTCTTGCTTAGTGCCTGCGTGAAATACTTTTTCGCCTTCGGCGTAGCTAACTTTAAGGCCATTGATTGTATCGCCTTTCGGGTAGCTATCAGGATAACCTTTAGCAGCTAATACCACACCGACAGCTGCGCGTGAATCAAACTCAATGGTGGTTTTATCGAGTTCTACGCGGTTAGCCGCTTCAATCAATTCAACTAAGTCTGATTGTAAGCGTAGCATCATAGGTTGTGTTTCTGGGTCGCCAAAACGACAGTTATACTCGATAACTTTAGGTGTACCGTCGGCGTCGATCATCAGGCCAGCATACAAAAAGCCTGTGTATGGATGACCTTCGCTGGCCATACCTGCAACCGTTGGGTTTATCACTTCGTTCATGATGCGCTGGTGGATTTCGTCAGTCACAACGGGTGCTGGTGAATATGCACCCATGCCGCCTGTGTTAGGGCCTTTATCGCCATTGTAAGCACGTTTATGATCTTGGCTAGTAGCAAACGGAAGTACATTTTCGCCATCAACCATTACGATAAATGACGCTTCTTCGCCTTCTAAAAACTCTTCAATGACTACGCGGCTGCCTGCTTCACCAAAGGCGTTTCCAGCTAGCATATCGCGGATAGCAGCTTCAGCTTCGCGCTCGTCCATAGCAACAATAACGCCTTTGCCTGCAGCTAAACCGTCAGCTTTGATGACAATCGGTGCGCCTTTTTCTTTTAAATAGGCAAGGGCAGGGTCGATTTGCTCAAACGTTTGATAATCCGCAGTTGGAATATTATGGCGTGCTAAAAAGTCTTTAGTAAACGATTTAGAGCCCTCTAACTGTGCGGCGCCGGCGGTTGGGCCAAAAATAGCTAAGCCGTGTTCACGGAACTTATCTACCACACCTAGTACCAGTGGTACTTCAGGACCTACGATAGTAAGGCCAACATTGTTTTGCTTTGCAAAATTAAGTAGACCATCTAAGTCTTCAACATTAATCGCAACGTTTTCAAGTTTTGGCTCAAGTGCAGTACCTGCATTACCTGGAGCAACGAATACAGTGGTTACTTTTTTGTTTTGAGCGGCCTTAAACGCAAGTGCGTGTTCGCGGCCGCCGCTGCCAATGACTAATACATTCATGGCGAATATCCTATTTAAAGCGGTTTTTTAAATTTCAGCGTCATGCGGTCACTTTCACCAATGGCTTTATACTTAGCGGCGTCTTGCTCGCCAAGTCTTAGGCTAGGTGGTAGTGTCCATACCCCTTTAGGGTGATCGGCTGTATCAAGTGAATTTGCATTTATGTCACTGCTTGCTTCAAGTTCAAAACCTGCTTTTTTAGCAAGTTCAATCACAACACTTTGCTTCATATAACCTGATGATTTTTGCATTTCATCAGCGCGCTCTTCTGGCAAGCGGTGTTCAACTACACCTAAGGTGCCGCCTGATTTGAGCGCGGTGTAAAACGATTTAAAAGCGTTAGCTGCCGCTTCTTTATCTTTACTCATATACCAGTTATGAACATTACGAAAGGTCAAAACCATATCCGCACTGCCAGCTGGAGCAATATCTAAATGTGATGAAGGGGCGAATTCAGTGATTTTTACTTTGCTAAAACGCTCATCCTCAGCAACCTTCTTTTTAAAGCCAGCTAATGAACGTTGATAGTAACCAACCGATGAATCTGCAGGGAAGTGCGCAGCGTAATAGGTGCCGTGCTCTTTCAATGCTGGCGCTAAAATCTCACTGTACCAACCACCGCCTGGGGCAATTTCAACCACTGTCATACTTGGTTTAAAGCCAAAAAATTCCAGAGTTTGGACTGGGTGGCGATATTGGTCGCGTTCAGCGTTACGTTCGGTTGCTTTTACAGCGTGCTTTAATGCTGAATCATGGCCGTGATTATGAGCAACGGCGGTAGTAGCACTGACAGCCAAAGTGGCAACCAGTAACGTTTTTAGTGCAAATTTCATCGTCTGTTCCTTCACATTATAATTTTACGAGAGGTTATAGAATAAGCAGAATACGTGAATTTGATGCAAACAAAAAGAGCTAACTGATGCAGTTAGCTCTTTGCGTGATTAGTGGCGGAAGTGACGCATGCCAGTAAACACCATTGCCATGCCAGCTTCGTCAGCAGCAGCGATAACTTCTTCATCGCGCATTGAACCACCAGGTTGAATTACCGCAGTAATACCAGCGTCGGCTGCAGCATCAATACCATCACGGAATGGGAAGAATGCATCAGATGCCATTACTGAGCCCTTAACTTCAAGGTTTTCATCAGCAGCTTTAATACCGGCAATTTTAGCAGAGTAAACGCGGCTCATTTGGCCTGCACCTACACCAATTGTCATGCCATCGCGGGCATACACAATGGCATTTGATTTAACAAACTTAGCCACTTTCCAGCAAAATAATAAGTCTTTAAGTTCTTGCTCAGTAGGCTGGCGTTTAGAGACAACTTTTAAGTCGCCTTGCGTTACCATACCTAAATCGCGGTCTTGAATTAATACGCCGCCATTTACACGTTTAATGTCGTGGCCTGTGCCTTTAGCAGAGAACTCACCACACTCAAGTAAACGTACATTTTGCTTAGCTGAAATGATTTGCGCTGCAGCTTCAGATACTTTAGGTGCAATGATCACTTCAACAAATTGACGTGACACGATTGCTTCTGCGGTATCGGCATCAAGCTCTTGGTTAAAGGCGATGATGCCACCAAATGCAGATGTAGGGTCTGTTTTAAATGCGCGGTCGTAGGCTTCAAGGATGTTTTCACCAATTGATACGCCGCAAGGGTTTGCATGCTTTACAATAACACAGGCTGGTACGTCAAACTCTTTAACACACTCAAGGGCTGAATCAGTGTCAGCAATATTGTTAAACGATAAGGCTTTACCTTGAAGCTGTACAGCGGTTGCTACAGAGGCTTCTTGCACGTCGTTTTCAACATAGAAGGCGGCGTCTTGGTGTGAGTTTTCACCGTAGCGCATATCTTGCTTTTTCGTGAACTGCATATTGATTGTACGTGGAAATTTAGTTTCCTCTGCCGCTTCATCAGTGTAGTCTGCAACCATTTTACCGAAGTAGTTAGCAATCATGCCATCGTACTGTGCGGTGTGCTCGTAAGCGGCAATAGCTAAATCAAAACGTGTCTTGTACGTTGTTGAGCCATTATTGCTTTGCATCTCACTAATTACGCGATCGTAATCTTTTGCATTTACTACGATAGTCACGTCTTTGTGGTTTTTAGCCGCAGCACGAACCATAGTTGGACCACCGATATCAATGTTTTCAATCGCATCTTCAAGGCTGCAGTTCTCTTGAGCGACTGTATTCGCAAAGGGGTATAAGTTAACTACAACAATATCGATAGCAGAGATGTTATTCTCGCTCATTACGTCTTCATCTTGGCCACGACGCGCTAAAATACCGCCATGAATTTTTGGATGAAGAGTTTTTACGCGACCATCCATGATCTCTGGGTGACCTGTGTGGTCAGATACTTCAGTGACTTTAATGCCGTTATCAGCAAGTAATTTACAAGTACCGCCAGTTGATAAAAGTTCGACACCTTGTGATTCAAGTGAACGAGCAAATTCAACGATACCGGTTTTATCTGACACACTTAGTAGTGCGCGACGAATTGGACGATGTGTATCCATTGTAGTTTGATTACCTCAGTGTTTGAGCTAGCTTAGAAAGGCGCTATTTTAACTGAATATCGCTTAAAAAACGATATTTAAAGGGTGAGGATTTTTAAAGATATAAAAAAAGCACCCTAAGGTGCTTTTTACTCAAAATACTTTATACCAACTGTATTGGATTAGTAAGCAATTATAACGACAGAGAAATAAGTCAATAACAAGGCAAAAATTTTGCTGTGTAGTTATTCTACATAAAAAAATTTTAACGCAGTTAGGGGCTTATTTAGCTCGTTAGAATGATTACAGTTTCAATATAGCTGGTATTAGTTCATGCCGTATTTCTTAAGCTTCTTACGTAAAGTACCACGGTTGATACCTAGTAAGATTGCCGCACGTGTTTGGTTACCACGTGTATAAGTCATTACTTCTTCAAGTAATGGTGCTTCTAGCTCAGAAAGAACAAGGTCGTAAACGTCTTGCACATCTTGACCGTTAAGCTGTTTTAAATAGTGATGAACAGCTTTCTTCACTGCATCGCGTAATGGCTGCGGTTTCTCGTGCGACTGAACATGAGGGTTAGTGATAAATGGAGAAGTCACGTTTTGTTCGAACATTGTTTATATCTCTTTCTTTCTTAGTTAGCTGCTAGTGTTTTAAAGTATTGCTCTAATGTCTCGATTTGTGCCTGTGGATTATCGAGAGCATTAAATACTCGCCTAAACTGACCGTCACTGTCATGGGTTTGCAAATACCAAGATACATGTTTGCGAGCTATTCGCGCTCCCATTGGTTCCCCGTAAAACGTATGAAGGTTCACTAAGTGTTCCATCAAAATACCACGCACTTCTGAAATTTCAGGTGTTGGTAAGTGTTTTCCAGTTCGCAAATAGTGGTCTATCTCCCTAAATATCCAAGGGCGACCTTGGGCGGCTCGACCAATCATAATGGCATCTGCACCCGTATAGTCCAAAACCTGCTTTGCTTTTTCTGGTGACGTAATATCACCATTAGCAACCACAGGTATCGACACTGAACGTTTAATATCCCTAATCGTGGCGTATTCTGCTTCACCTTTATACATACATGCGCGAGTACGCCCATGCACGGCTAATGAAGCAATACCATAACGTTCAGCTATGCTCGCAATCTCTACACCATTACGGTTTTCCTGATCCCACCCTGTGCGGATTTTTAGTGTTACAGGTACATCAACAGCATTTACAACTGCATCAATAATCTCTTCGACTAACTCAGGAAACTGCAATAACGCTGAGCCTGCGAGTTTCTTGTTCACTTTCTTAGCTGGGCACCCCATATTTATATCTATGATTTGTGCACCATTACTGACATTGAATTGTGCGGCCTGAGCCATAAGCTCAGGATCAGCTCCTGCGATCTGCACCGCGCGTATTCCTGATTCACCGCTGTGATCCATACGGTTCATCGATTTTTCGGTTTTCCATACTTTAGGATTTGACGATAGCATTTCAGACACGGCAAGCCCCGCACCTAAGCGTCGGCAAAGCTGTCTAAATGGTCTGTCTGTAATGCCTGCCATTGGCGCGACAATTACATTGTTCTCAAGTTGGTATGAACCGATACGCACTGTATTCAATAGGCCTCTTTTCAAGGGGCGCTAAGTTTACGGTGTTTTCACTAAAAATCAAAGGCTATAAATTGAACAAAAGTGACTTTTTTTTGCCTTTTTCGTATTGACTTTTGATAACAGTTTGACGGGCGGGTTGATTTGTTTGATATTTATACAAAACAAATTTAGTGGTAATAATCAGCACGGTAAATTAATGTGTGAATAATAGGTAAAGCCTGTTAACTACAGGCTTTACAAACGTATTTAGAGTTAATGCTTAAACAAAGGTAACACGATTAGTTAGCATGCTTTTTACCGCTGACTCGTGTCCATTCACCTTCAACAGCAATTTCATCAAGGGCTAGAAACGGCGCATAAACATCAGCCACTGACTGTGCTTGCTCTTGTAAAATACCTGACATAGCAATTTTACCGCCTGGTTTTAACAAGCCTAAAATCACGCTGTGTAATTCTCGAAGTGGTGCGGCTAAAATGTTTGCTACTACTATATCAGCTGTAAATTCAGGCTGATTTTCTGGTAGGTAAACTTCCAGTTTGTCGGCTACACCGTTACGCTGTGCGTTATCTAAACTTGCCTCAAGTGCTTGTGGGTCGATATCGATGCCTATCATACGCTCAGCACCTAATTTGATAGCTGCAATGCCTAAAATACCTGAGCCGCAGCCAAAGTCGACCACGGTTTTACCTGTTAAGTCTTGGCTTTCAAGCCATTTTAAACACAGTGCAGTAGTCGCATGAGTTCCGGTGCCAAAAGCAAGGCCTGGGTCGAGTAATACATTTACAGCATCAGGGTCTGGAATATCGCGCCAGCTTGGGCAAATCCATAGCTTTTTGCCAAATTGAATCGGATGGAAATTATCCATCCATTCACGTTCCCAGTCTTTATCTTCTAGTTGCTCGACTTTATAAACTAACGAGTCTCTTATCTCGTCATGGCGCTTCAACAACTCAATGACTGCATTCATATCGTGATTAGCCTCGAACAGACCAATAACAGTGGTATCAGCCCAAAATTCGACTGTGCCAATTTTAGGCTCATAAATAGGCGTATCTTTAGCATCAATGAAGGTAACAGATGCGCTGCCTGCTTCCATTAATAAGTCACTTACAGCATCAGCGGTTGCGGCATTAGCATTGATACGGATTTGGATCCAAGCCATGATAGTTTCCTTGAAATAGAAAAAAGGCCGCTACAGCGGCCTTTTGATTATGTTTGTTAGTAGCTAATTATTTAGCGTCTAAGAAGCTCTTAAGTAAGTCAGAGCGAGAAGGGTGGCGTAGTTTACGCAGTGCCTTCGCTTCGATTTGACGAATACGCTCACGGGTTACGTCAAATTGTTTACCTACTTCTTCTAGAGTATGGTCGGTATTCATATCGATACCAAAGCGCATACGTAATACTTTAGCTTCACGGGCTGTTAGGCCTGCAAGTACGTCGTTGGTAGCACCACGAAGAGATTCCATTGTTGCCGAGTCAATTGGCGAGTCAATGGTGGTATCTTCGATAAAGTCACCTAAGTGCGAATCTTCATCATCACCGATTGGCGTTTCCATCGAAATTGGCTCTTTTGCAATCTTAAGTACCTTACGGATTTTGTCCTCAGGCATCATCATGCGTTCTGCTAATTCTTCAGGGTTTGGCTCACGACCCATTTCTTGTAGCATTTGACGTGAAATACGATTCAATTTATTGATCGTTTCAATCATATGCACCGGAATACGGATTGTACGTGCTTGGTCAGCGATAGAGCGAGTGATTGCTTGGCGGATCCACCACGTAGCATAAGTTGAAAACTTATAACCACGGCGGTACTCAAACTTATCAACTGCTTTCATTAGACCAATGTTACCTTCTTGGATTAAGTCCAAGAATTGTAAACCACGGTTGGTGTACTTCTTCGCAATTGAGATAACAAGACGTAAGTTTGCTTCAACCATTTCTTTTTTCGCACGACGGGCTTTTGCCTCACCGATACTCATACGACGGTTGATGTCTTTAATACGTTCAATGCTTAAACCAGTGCTTTCTTCAATTACAGAAAGTTTATTGATACAACGAATTATTTCTGGCTTAACTTCTTCAAGTTTAGCTGAATGCTTTTCGTTAGCGGCAATTTCTAAATCGAGCCACGATGCATCTGTTTCGTTGTTTGCAAAATGCTTAACAAAGGTTTTCTTTGGTAATTTTGCAAATTGTACCGCTTGTTTCATGATGAGACGTTCTTGTACACGTACTCTGTCCATCATTTCACGCATGTTATTAACCATGCGATCAAACTGTTTTGGTACTAATTTAAATGTTCTGAATAACTCACCGATCTCAAAAATAGCGGCTTGAGAATCTGGGTGTGAACGACCTTTTTTATCAAAAGTGTCGCGCGCTTTGTTATAGAGATCACGAAGGTTTTCAAAGTGTATACGGGCTTCTTCAGGATCTGGGCCGGTATCTACTTCTTCTTCGTCATCATCATCGTCACTATCTGCATCATCTTCATCTTCTTCATCAAGTTCTTTTTCACTTAATTCAGAGCCAATGTGCGTTGCAGAAATTTGAGCTTCATCTTCGTTAGGATCAAAGAAACCAGAGATAATGTCGCTTAAGCGCATTTCTTCAGCTTCAAATTTATCCCACTGTTCAAGAAGATAAGTTATTGCTTCAGGATATTCAGCAACCGAGATCTGTACTTGGTTGATGCCTTCTTCAATACGCTTTGCGATGACAATTTCGCCTTCACGGGTCAGTAGTTCAACTGTGCCCATTTCACGCATGTACATACGAACCGGGTCCGTAGTACGGCCGATTTCTTTATCTACAGTAGCAAGCGCAGCGGCTGCGGCTTCTGCTGCGTCTTCATCTGTCGTGGTTTCTTGCATCATCAATTCATCGGCATCAGGTGCGTTTTCGCTAACCTTGATACCCATATCATTGATCATACTAATGATATCTTCTACTTGATCTGAATCGATAATATCTTGTGGAAGGTGATCATTAACTTCTGCAAAAGTTAAATAACCTTGCTCTTTACCTTTTTGAATCAGAAGTTTTAATTGTGACTGAGGAGTTGGATCCATAGAGATTTTTTCTTCCACTCTGATAAGTTGATACAACAGGCGCCAGCTTGCTTACATATAAAGCCAAGCTAAGTATAATTCGACGCAGTGAATAGCACAGTATAGCAATAAAAATCAATTTTGGCTAGCTGTTAGTGCCTTTTAGCGCTTGAGTTAATAAATGACACTCAAGTCTTTCATCGCTATTTAACCCTTGGGTCTTGTCCTTTATTAATAGGGTCTCGAGTCGATAATTTAAACACTGATCTTCAATAAATTTAAAAGTATTTTTAAATTCATCCTCTAACCGGTCGTCATTTATTTCATGGCGCCACGTTGCAAGTTTTATAAGTGCTTCATATTCTGGGCTTTCTCTAAACGCCTCAAGTAGTTGGGCGGTAGTAGTGCCTTTTTGTAATGCGTAATGCTGTAATTTAATCAACAGAGCGATACCCCCGATATTCATTTGCGCGAGGTCGGGTAAATAAGGCACTGCGTTTGCTAAATTTGGGTGCTGAACTAATAAACCAATTGCGCGACGCATCGGTGTTATTTTAAACTTACGCTCAATAGAGTGCTGTTGTTTCGGTGTTTTTAAGCGACTATTTAGCTGCTCTTTTGTGCGCCCAATTAATCGCCCTAGTTGCTCAAGTAAATTTTCCTGATAAAACTCACTAGGGATTTTTTCTACCAGAGGCAGTACCGCACTAAGTAACTTTGCTTTGCCTGCATCTGTTGTTAAATCAATTTCTTGGCTTAGTTTATTAAACAGTACTTGGGTGAAATCATCAGCTTGGGCTAAACGTTGTTCAAACGCATCTTTGCCTTCTTTTTGTACTAATGAATCAGGGTCTTCGCCATCAGGTAAAAATACAAATTGCAGTGCTTTACCATCAGTCAAATAAGGCAGCGCATTTTCTAGCGCACGCCAAGCGGCATCGCGACCTGCACGGTCACCATCATAACAACATATTACTTTGTCTGTGGTTCTAAACAAAGTATGCATGTGTTCAGCCGTTGTTGCAGTGCCTAGAGCCGCTACCGCGTACTCTATATCTTGCTCACTGAGCGCGACCACGTCCATATAGCCTTCAACAATAAGAATATGCTCGAGCTTTTTATGCGCTTGCTTTGCCTCGTAAAGCCCATATAGCTCAAAGCCTTTGTGGAAAATACGGGTTTCAGGGGAGTTTAAATATTTAGGACCTTGGTCGGCTTGCATAACACGACCACCAAACGCGATTACACGACCTCGTTTATCGCGGATGGGAAACATTAAGCGGTCGCGGAAAAAATCAAACTGCCTGCCAGGGGTTTTCTCTGAAGCAAGTTTTAGCTCTACTAGTTGCTCTTTTTGTTCTTTGTTACGGCCTAGTTGTTGGCATAAGCCTTCCCATTCGCTTGGTGCATAGCCAATCATGAACTTTTTAACGGTTTCGCCACTTAACCCACGGCCTTTTACATACTCAATAACTTCAGCAGAATTTGCATGATGTTTTAATTGATGCTGATAAAAGCGGGCGGCGTGTAGCATTAAGTCGTAATCTGAACGTTTTTGTTCTGCTGTTCTTTGTGGGCCTGAGCTGGTGTTACCTTGTTCGCGTGGTACATCGAGGTTTAATAAGCTGGCAAGTTCTTCAATTGCATCAACAAACTCAAGTTTATCGTATTCCATTACAAAGGAGATTGCGTTGCCGTTAGCGCCACAACCAAAGCAATGGTAAAACTGTTTATCTTGCGAAACAGTAAACGACGGAGACTTTTCGTTATGAAAAGGGCAGCACGCTTGGTAATCTTTACCGGCTTTTTTAAGACCAACTTTAGAGTCAATGAGCTCGACAATGTCTGTTCTGGCGAGTAAATCGTCAATAAAATTTCGTGGGATCTTTCCGGCCATTAGTAAAGTGTAGTCCTGAAATAAATAGAAAAAGATGAACGAACTAGCTTTAGTTCTGCAAATTTAGATTTGAACACAAATGCTATTTTTGTTAAAGCTAAAAACGAAGAAACCGAGCACTTGGCTCGGTTTGCTTCAATCATACTTTATGTATGTGGGCGTATTAGGCCGTTAATCTTTGCTTAATTAAGCCAGAAATCTTACCTAAATCGGCGCGACCTTCAGCTTTGCTTTTGATTATACCCATTACTTTACCCATGTCTTGCATACCTGCTGCGTTAGTATCAGCAATAGCCGCATCAATGAGAGCAATGATTTCGTCTTCACTCAATTGTTGAGGTAAAAACTCTTCAAGTGCTTTAATTTCACTGGCTTCAACTTCAGCTAAATCATCACGCCCAGCATCTTTATACTGAGTGTAAGAATCGCGGCGTTGTTTAACAAGCTTCACTAAGACCGCGGTAATACCGTCATCATCAAGTGTTATTTGCTCGTCAATCTCACGCTGCTTGATTGCAGCAAGTACCATACGAATAGGGTTAAGACGTGTTTTGTCTTTTGCTCGCATCGCATCTTTTTGTGCATCTTTTAGCTTTATTAAAAGGCTCATTTATACAAGACCTAATACTATTAGTATAATTTAACGCGACGTGCGTTATCGCGAGAAAGCTTCTTCATGTGACGCTTAACCGCTGCAGCTTTTTTACGCTTACGCTCAGCTGTTGGCTTTTCATAGTGCTCGCGACGACGAACTTCTGAAAGGATACCTGCTTTTTCACATGAACGCTTGAAGCGACGAAGTGCTACGTCAAACGGTTCGTTCTCTCTTACTTTAATTACTGGCATTAAAAATTCACCTACCTAAATAATGAGCGTTGCTCAAGTTGATCAAACAATGATCAAGTGGTTCAAAAATGGTGCGGTATTGTAATCCGAAGCCACACCACATGTAAAGGATAAATATTGTCTGTTCTAATAGTAAACGAAAAATATCGCTATGTTGCTAATTTTACTGAAATTGATACAGGCGACAAAGTACTTGCCCTGCAATTTTTTCTTTTAATAACAGCCAACTGCTAGGAAGATCTAAATTGTTAAGTTCACTTTCAACTTCGACATAAATCAACGCATTTTCACTTAACCAGTTATTTTCTATCAGTAAATCACAGCATGGTTTAGCTAAGTTTTGGCGAAAAGGCGGGTCAACAAAAACTAAATCAAATTGTTGTTCGTTGGTGTTTTGACCTAAATAACGCAAACTATCGGTGCAATGAATGTCTGCATTATTCAAATTAAGTGTTTGCGCGTTTGTTTTTAATTGCGCACTGGCTGAATTGTCCATTTCTAAAAATGTGGCGCTGTGAGCAAACCGAGAGAGTGCTTCAAAGCCCAGCCCGCCTGAGCCTGCAAAGCAATCGAGTACTTTAGCATCTCGGGTATCTTGCATTAACCAGTTAAAAACAGTTTCTTTTATACGATCGGTCGTTGGACGCAATCCTTGTACATCCTTAACAGGTAACTTACGATTGCGAAACTGCCCGCTGATGATTCGAATAAAGCCATCATTTGATTTGTTATTTGGTTTTTTTTGTGGTGATTTTTTTCTCATTTAGCTCACTAAAAAATGGTATCTGTTACGCGGCTCAGATAATATTGTACTGATATTGTAGCGCGTCATTTTTCAACTGCGCTAAAAGTGTTACTATATACCCAAACAAGCTCAAGATACGAGTTTCAGTTGGAATTAAAAGCGATTTAGGCAAGGCATTGATTGCAAGTAATAGTGGTTCTATTGTTAAAATCAATAACGCAGTATACATCGCTTTTAAACCAACCCATTGGGCGCTTCACAGGCACTTACTCTCATCGTTGTTACTTCTTAAAAGGGATGGCCATTCTTGCAAAGTAACGCCTTGATATTAAGCTCCTGTGAAACGCTGAATTTTGCATCTTGAGCTGGCTTGGGTATAAACCCCTTGGGCAATAGTTTTATCAATGGCTTTAAAGCGGGTTCAGATAAAACTATTTGCATTAGTTTATCAGATTTTTATAAGTGGTTATTAGCAACTATGGCAAAAAAAAGTAAATTCCTGTCTTGGCTAGGTTTTGGCAAATCAGAAAATAAACAACAAACAGAGCAGGCAGCAGAGGCTGATAACCAAAAGCAATTAGCAGAGCAAGAGCGTATTGCTGCAGAGCAAGCAGAAGCTGACCGTGTAGAGCAAGAGCGCATTGCTGCAGAAAAAGCAGAAGCGGAACGTGTAGAGCAAGAGCGCGTTGCTGCAGAAAAAGCAGAGGCGGAACGTGTAGAACAAGAGCGTATTGCTGCAGAAAAAGCAGAAGCGGAACGTGTAGAGCAAGAGCGTATTGCTGCAGAGAAAGCAGAAGCTGAGCGTGTAGAGCAAGAGCGTATTGCAACTGAAAAAGCGCATGAACAGCTACTCGCAACAGAGCAGGCTGAGCAACTTCGTCGTGAGCAAGCAGATCGTTTAGCAAAGCAAGAAGAAGCAATGCGTTTGGAACTTGAACGCAAAGCCGCAGAGCAAGCGCAACATGACGCAGAGTTAGAGCAACAACGCATTACACAAGAAAAGCGCGATGCAGAACGTGTAGAGCAAGAGCGCATTGCGGCAGAAAAAGCGCATGAGCAGCTACTTGCAGCAGAGCAGGCTGAACAGCTTCGTCGTGAGCAAGCAGATCGTTTAGCACAGCAAGAAGAAGCAATGCGTTTGGAACTTGAACGCAAAGCTGCAGAGCAAGCTCAGCGTGATGCCGAATTAGAGCAACAACGTATTGCCGCAGAAAAAGCAGAGGCAGAACGTTTAGAACAAAAACGTATTGCTGCAGAAAAAGCAGAAGCTGAACGTGTAGAGCAAGAGCGTATTGCTGCAGAGCAGGCAGAGGCAGAGCGTGTAGAACAACAACGTATTGCAGCAGAGCAGGCAGAGGCCGAGCGTGTAGAGCAAGAACGTATTGCAGCAGAGGCTGAGGCAGAGCGCCTAGAACAAGAGCGCTTAACTGCCGAGCTTGCCAGCGATGAAGCCAAAAAAGCAGAAAAACCTAAAAAAGAAGGCTTTTTCTCTCGCCTTAAAAAAGGCTTACTTAAAACAAAGCTAAATATAGGATCTGGTTTTGCGTCAATTTTTAGTGGTAAGAAGATTGACGATGAGCTGTTTGAAGAGTTAGAAACACAATTGCTAACCGCTGATTTAGGTGTCGATACGACTATGAAGTTAATCGACAGTTTAACGGATGCAGCCGATCGAAAGCAGCTAAAAGACGGTGATGCGCTTTATGAGCTGATGAAGCAAGAAATGGCGACTATGCTTAAAACAGCAGAGCAACCATTAGAAATCCCGAGTGACAAAAAGCCATTTGTTATTTTAATGGTCGGTGTTAATGGAGTCGGTAAAACCACCACAATAGGTAAGCTTGCTAAGCAATTCCAAAACGAAGGCAAATCAGTGATGCTTGCAGCCGGTGATACCTTCCGTGCAGCGGCAGTTGAGCAGCTGCAAGTATGGGGTGAGCGTAATGAAATCCCTGTGATTGCGCAGCATACCGGTGCGGATAGTGCATCTGTGGTATTTGACGCCTTCCAAGCGGCCAAGGCGCGTAATGTTGATGTGTTAATCGCTGATACAGCAGGGCGCTTGCAAAATAAAGATAATTTAATGCAAGAGCTTGAAAAAATAGCCCGTGTAATGAAAAAAATAGACCCAGATGCCCCTCACGAAGTAATGTTAACTATCGATGCAGGTACTGGCCAAAATGCAATTAGCCAAGTAAATCTATTTAATCAGTGTGTTGGCTTAACAGGTATTACACTTTCTAAATTAGATGGTACAGCTAAAGGTGGTGTTATCTTCGCTGTCGCTGATAAGTTTAATATTCCGATCCGCTATATTGGTGTTGGTGAAAGTATTGATGATTTAAGAGCATTCAATAGTAACGACTTTATCGATGCGCTGTTTAGCCAAGACGAGGATGAAGCATAAATTTAAAAAAGGGGCTTAAACTAAACTGGTTTAAGCCTTTTTTAGCTGAGGGATAAGAATGATAAATTTTCAGCAAGTCAGTAAAACATACCCAGGAGGCCACCGAGCACTGGAAAAAGTGAGCTTTCATGTAAAACCAGGTGAACTAGCTTTTTTAACCGGTCACAGTGGTGCTGGTAAAAGTACCTTACTTAAATTAATTAGCTTAATGGAACGCCCATCCGCTGGGCAGGTGTTGATCAATGGCGTTGACTTAGGCGCAGTTAAATCAAGACAGATCCCATACGTTCGCCGCGATATCGGCATAATTTTTCAAAATCACCGTTTATTAGAACGTCATACCATTTTTGATAACGTTGCTTTGCCGCTGATTATTGAAGGTACGCACCATAAACAAATCGAAAAGCGAGTGCACGGCGCGCTAGATAAAGTTGGCTTACTAGATAAAGTAAAGTGCCATCCATCCACTCTTTCTGGTGGTGAGCAGCAGCGTGTAGGTATTGCCCGTGCCATCGTGAACTCACCGCCGTTATTACTTGCCGATGAGCCTACCGGTAACTTAGACCCTGAATTATCAATGGATATACTGCGTTTATTTGAAGACTTTAATAAACACGGTACAACAGTACTCATTGCGACTCATGATTTAGGGCTTATCTCACGTATGCGTTATCGCAGCCTTACCTTAAAAGATGGCCGCATGAGTCAAGATCCATTGGCAGAGGCAACACTATGAGCTTGTTATTTAAAGGGCGACAAAGCCAAAATGAGCGCGCTAAAAAATCATTTATAGCTGCTGGCTACTTTTTTGTATTGAATATCTTTCGTCAGGGAGTTCATAGCTTAGGTGAAATGTGGCGCACACCTATGGCGTCAATGATGACCATTGCTGTTTTGGGCTTAAGCTTAACTCTACCAGCTACGCTCTATTTGGTGGTTAAAAATGTACAGCAAGTTAGCAGCGGTTTTGAAGAAGCTGCTGAGATCTCATTATTTGTTAAAGAGTCAATGAGCGAACAAGAAACGCAAACATTAGTTAAGCGACTCGCATTATACCCAGAGGTTGATAACGTCACATTTATCTCGAAACAAAACGCATTAGTTGAGTTTAAAGAAGTTTCTGGCTTTGGCCAAGCACTAGAGTATTTAGATTCCAATCCACTGCCTGATGTAGTGCTAGTGACACCGACCTCGCGCCACCGTCAACCACAAGCTGCCCAAGCGTTACTTATTAAGCTTGAAAAAGAACGTGAAGTAGACTTTGGCAAATTAGATATTGCATGGCTTGAGCGTTTAAATGCATTACTAAGTTTACTTAAAGAAAGTGTGATCACTATTGCTTTATTACTGCTTACTTCAGTTACTTTAATTATCGGCAATACCATTCGTTTATCTATCATGGATAAAAAAGAGGAAATACAAGTAATGAAGCTCGTAGGGGCAACCAACACCTTTATACACGCGCCATTTTTATGGACGGGTATTTGGTATGGTATTATCGGTGGTTTGTTTGCGTTTATTTGTGTTGCACTCATGATGTGGTGGTTAGGCTCGGCTGTCACTGAGGTGGCAGGGGTGTATCAAACAAGCTTCGATCTAATAGGCTTAAGCCTAGTTGAATTTGGCTCTTTAGTGTTACTAGCAACCACTTTAGGGTTTGTTGGCTCCTACCTATCCGTTAATCGTTATATAAAAGAAATTGAACCTGATAAAGTGTAACAATTGGTGTGTATCATCAATTAGCGAGTTGGTAATAATAACCCTCCGTTGTTTTTATCAACTCGTCATAAAGCTAGAATTCATCGCATATTCAGACGTTTAAAGTACAATAAAAAACATCAAAAAAACCACTTGCTTCAATCGAAAAAAAGATTTAAATTGAAGTTAGCACTCTCGGTTAAAGAGTGCTAAGATGGTTTAAAATGTTTATCACCGAGGTGAAAAATGAGTAAAGATATATACGCAATGGCACTCACAGTTGGACAGCAAAGCGCAAGTATTGATGGTTACCTACAAGCGGTAAGTACAATACCTATGCTAGAGGCTGAGCAAGAAAAAGAGTTAGCGACCCGCTTACAGGAAGACGGCGATCTTAATGCTGCAAAGCAACTCATCATGTCTCATTTACGTTTCGTGGCGCATATTGCTAAAGGTTATTCAGGTTATGGCCTACCACAAGCTGATTTGATTCAAGAAGGTAACATCGGTCTGATGAAAGCAGTAAAACGTTTTGACCCGTCAGTGGGTGTACGTTTGGTTTCATTTGCAGTGCACTGGATAAAAGCAGAAATTCACGAATTCGTGCTTAAAAACTGGCGTATCGTTAAAGTTGCGACCACTAAAGCACAGCGTAAGTTGTTTTTTAACTTACGTAAAAATAAAAAGCGTTTAGGCTGGTTTAACCAAGCTGAGGTTGCAACTGTAGCAAGCGAGCTAGGTGTAAGTGAAAAAGAAGTACGTGAAATGGAATCGCGCATGAGCGGCCAAGACATGGGCTTTGACTTAACGAGCGACGATAATGACGACGCACCAAGCAGCACTTACTCACCAGTACAGTATTTAACTGACGGTAGTAACGATTTAGCTGAAGAAGTTGAACAACAGCAGTGGCAAGAGCAATCTCACACACGTTTGTTTAGCGCATTAAAAACACTCGACGAACGTTCGCAAGATATTGTAAGCGCTCGTTGGTTATCTGATGAAAAAGCAACACTACAAGAGCTAGCTGCAAAGTACAGCGTTTCAGCAGAGCGTGTTCGTCAGCTTGAAAAAACAGCGATGAAAAAGCTACAAGCAGCAATGAGCTAACGCTTAATATTGTATAGAATTTGAAAGCCCCGCATGAAAATGCGGGGCTTTTTGTGTTTAGGGGGGGCTACAAGTTTTAAGCGATAAGTCATAAGCTCGAGAAAAATCCCATCAAGCCCTTTTACAGAAGGTGATAAAAACAGTATTTTAAATAAAAATATACATACCGTTTTTATACCAAGTTATTTATTTACAGTCGGTAGATTTTTAATTTAAGTTTTACATTTTATCCATATCACTTGTTTTAAAATTGCTCCTAATGTCTTGATTTTAATTTGTTTTTTAAGCTTGTATGCGAAAATAAAACAAGGTTGAGATTGTCTCTCAATTCATACTCTAAATTAAGCTAACCCCAAGCTGTATTTATCTCCGTTTCTATTTAATTAAAATCAGTATTAGCACTCAATATGAACTCATATTCACTAAAGAAAAAAATATTATTATCCGTTGTCCTTGCCCTTGTAATTGTTGTTGGACTTTTATCATGGTATAGCTATTTCACACAAAAAGCGTTGTTGCTACAAAGTAGCGTTGATAGTGTAAGGCAAACAGGCAAACAGGCAAACAGCAAGCGGATCGTATCGAAGCATGGTTGGCAGATCGCCAACGAGTTATCGCTTCGCTAGCCAATAAAGTTGGCGGTGATACGCTTAATGCTTTACAACAAGCACAAGCATCAGGCGATTTTCAGTTAACTTATTATGGTGATCGTGACGGGGTGATGATGGATTCAGATCCGCGTATAGATCGTACCGGCTACGATCCGAGGACTCGTCCTTGGTATCAACAAGCACAACAAGCTCGACAAGGTATTATTACTAAGCCTTATTTAGATGTAGCTTTTAATTTACTTGTGGTGAGTATTGCTCAGCCAGCTCGCAATGGGGTCGTTGGCGGTGACGTATCAATTGCTAGTATTGTCGATAGTGTTAGCAATATGTCTTTACCAGCTAATGGTCATGCCATCATGATACATGATGATGGAACCGTCATTGCTTATAAAGATGCGAGTAAACTGATGGGAAAGATAACCAATATTGAGAGTAAGTTAAACAATAGGCTAATTGAATCGAGTAACCAAGCGGGTCAATTAACGCCAGTATATTTTGAAACTGAAAATAGCGAAAAACTATTATGGAGTGAAAAAATTTCTAATACTGATTGGCAACTTATTTTTGTTCTTGATAAACAAACATTAGAAGCTCCGCTGGTGCGCTTAATGGTCACTCAATTAGGGCTCGCGACTATCGCATTAATAGTTAGTGTATTATCTATATCTTGGTTACTAACGTTATTATTAGGTCCTCTAAGCCGTGTATCGCAAGCATTATCACGTATTGCAGAGGGAAATGGAGACTTAACTCAACGTATCCGTGTTGATAGCCAAGATGAAGTCAGAGTATTAGCGGACAGTTTCAATTCATTTGTCAGTAGCCAGCATCAATTAATTAGCCATATTCGTCAGCTAGCCATTGATTTGGATTTAGATGCAGAGAAAAGCCTGCTAACAAATCATTCTAGCGTAGAGGAATTAGAGCGTCAGCAGCAAGAAGTCACTATGGTCGCTACAGCTGTTACCGAAATGTCCAGTGCCACACATGAAATAGCAGCAAATGCTGAAAATACCGCTGCAGCGTCACAGCAGTCTGCGCAAAGCAGTATTGAGGGTAAAAGCTTGGTTGATAAAACCAGAACGACAATTAACTCATTAGCCTCTGAAATAGATGAAACCACAGTGGTTATTGGTGAATTAAGTCAGCATGCACAAGCAATCTCAAGTATTCTTACCACGATTCAGGAAATTGCTGAACAAACTAATTTATTAGCGTTGAATGCAGCTATAGAAGCGGCACGTGCTGGAGAGCAAGGGCGTGGTTTTGCTGTTGTCGCAGATGAAGTGCGAGTACTATCACATCGCACTCAAAATTCAACGGCTGAGATTTATACAACAATTGAAACTTTGCAAAATACCACAAAACAAGCGGTAAGCTTAATGGGTAGTAGCAAGGGGTTAGCAAGCAATAGTGTTGATGATGTTAATGCAGCGGCAAAGGCACTTGATGAAATAACTCAAGCAGTGAATGAGATTTCTGATATGGCAGGGCAAATTGCCGTTGCAGCAGAAGAGCAAACTCAGGTAACTAATGAAATAACTAGAAATACAGTCGCGATAAAAGATGTGACGGATGAAATCACGTCATCAGCAACGGATCATTTAAGCCAAGCTAAAATACTTAAAGATCGTGCCGCTAACCTGAATGAAAAAGTCGCTACTTTTATTCTGTAAAACAGCATGTTTGTTTAAGGGGAAGTATCAAGTTAGAAAACCTTTAAGTATGTGGGGGTGATTAAATATGCCCTCGCTAAGTTTTAAGTGATTAATTATGATAGAAAAATAGTCTGGCGACAGAGTGGGTGTGATATGACTCTATAATCGCACAGAGTCATATCATTCTTGTAGCTAGTTCTTAATGCTTTGCAAAAGCATCTTGCAGTGGTGGTACTACTTGCTTTTTACGGCTTAAAACGCCATCAAGCCATACTTTACCGTCTTTAGGGATTTCGCCATAAGCAGTTTCAACAAGTGTTGCATCATCAGATGCAATTAGCATTTGTGAGCCTTCTTTCATGATGTCGGTTAGTAGTAAAAATACTGAGTGACGACCACCTTCTTCTTTAAGAAGCGCAATGTCAGCTTCAAGGTCTGCTTTAATTTCATCAAATACAGCAAGGTCAATAACTTCTAATTGACCAATACCCACTAACTTACCGTTCATGTTAAAGTCTTTAAAGTCACGCATTACTAAATCGCGAGCGGGAGTGTCTTCAACCGCAGATTTAACACGGAACATGTCCATGCCTAGCTCTTTAAAGTCTTCAACACCGGCAATTTCAGCCAGTGCTTCAACACATTTGATATCAGCGGTCGTGCAGGTTGGTGATTTAAAAATAACGGTGTCGCTTAAAATTGCACACATCATGATGCCAGCAATGTCTTTTGGAATTTCAACATTGTAGAAGTCATACATCATTTTAATGATAGTGTTTGAACAGCCAACAGGGCGGATCCAACACTCAAGGGGAGTTGATGATGTTAAGTCACCTAGTTTGTGATGATCTACCACACCAACAACACGGGCTTGATCAATATCATCAGGGGCTTGTGTTTTTTCTGTATGGTCAACTATGTAAACATCTTCACCGGCATAGCTTAATTTAAGTTCAGGTGCTTCAAAGCCAAAGCGGTCAAGAATAAACTGTGTTTCTGGCGAAACATCACCAAGACGAGTTGGTATTGCTGGCTCATCGATTTGGTTTTTTAAATAGGCTAGTGCAATTGCACCACAAATAGAATCAGAATCTGGGATTTTGTGACCCACTACATACATTGACATTGACGGAGCTCCTTAAAATTTGCAGATATTCTAGCAAAGTAATCGTGCTTTGGCACATTCAACATAGGTGAATTTTTGTAATAACCAATAACAAATTTACCGGTGCCATTATTTACTATTTTTAGTTACACTTTCACTACTTGAATCTTTTTAAAAGAGTATAAGATGCAGCTTAGCCGCAAAGCATGGAATAATGTTTTAATCTTCTCTATGTTATTGATGATCTTCTTTTTTAATGGTCTTCATAAAAAGCTTAACAGTGTGCCTGAGCAGCCCAGCATACAAACTCTTTTGCCTGCGCAAAGTTTTATTCTTGCTCTGAGCTTTCCTGAGCAAAAAGTTGAAAGAATAGGTACGGCGTGGCGAAGTCTGCTTCTGCTCGAAAATCCAACCAGCAGCGAATGGTCTGCAAATCAAGAAAACATCGTTAAACTTATAAATGATTGGCAAGGCGCAGAGTTAAGTGTGAGCGAGGTATCCCCTGCAAAATTAACTCAGCCAATAACAGTTGCAACGCTTTGGTTAGCAGGCGAGCAATTACCCTGGCTTTATCAGTTGTACAGCGCACCACAAGGTTATTATTTGTTAGATAAAAGTACGCAACGGGTATTTTTGATTGATGCAAATAAAGCCCAACAGTTATTTGTAAGTTTTGAATTTTTACCGAGTGAGTCTAACTAGTATGCCTGAGTTACCTGAAGTTGAAGTGAGCCGAATGGGGATAACTCCCCATATTTTGCAACAAACCGTGGTTAAGGTGAATATTCACAACCCGAACATGCGCTGGCCAGTGCCTGACGAAGTGTACCAACTAGCTAACCTTCCTGTTGTTGCTGTTGAGCGCAGGGCGAAATATTTACTGCTTATCTGTGAGCTTGGTAGCGTGATTTTGCATTTAGGTATGTCAGGGAATTTACGGGTTGTTGATAAAGCAGAACCACTTAAAAAGCATGACCATATTGAGTTTATTTTTGAAAATGGAAAAGCACTTAGGTTAAACGATCCAAGACGATTTGGTTGTTGCTTATGGCAAGCCCCAAAAGAATGTCATACATTATTGAGTAAACTTGGCCCTGAGCCACTAACAGATGAATTTACAGCTAAACGTGTGTATGAACAATCACGCAACAAAAAAACGGCGGTTAAGCAATTTATAATGGACAATGCTGTAGTGGTGGGAGTGGGGAATATTTACGCCAATGAATCTCTATTTAAAGCGGGCATTCACCCAAAACGTGAAGCAGGTAAAGTATCTTTAGCGCGTTATCAAAAATTAGTGCCTATTATTAAAGAGACTTTAGCGTCAGCAATCACTCAAGGTGGCACCACATTAAAAGATTTTGCCCAAAGTGATGGTAAACCAGGTTACTTTGCTCAGCAGTTACTTGTGTATGGCCGTAAAGGTGAGCCTTGTTTTGTGTGCCATAAGGAGTTAACCGAAATCCGTTTAGGACAACGTAGCACGATATTTTGCAGCAAGTGCCAACGTTCATAGCAAAAATATACTGTCGATAAAACGTAATACTAATTAAAAGGGAGGCCAATATATTTTACTATGGATAGTTTATTCTCAGCATGTACCATCTTCAGTTGTACAGCTACATTCTTGCTGTCGAGCAATACCGATTAACTTATTATACTTTAGTTTAAACCACATGCTTATTACCAGTTCAGTCAATTGAGCTGGTTAATAACCTAACTCTAGATTTAATATTTTCTCACTTCCATTTTACCAATTTATCTTTTGAAATTTTCTTCAAAAATAGCAGGTTAAGTTTTCTTTTCAAGTTCTTCTGTGCTGTATTGTCATTCATCGTGGTCAAATAACTGTAGTTAAATTGAAAATCACTTGTTTTACAAATATTGCTTATTGGTTGACAAGTTGGATATATAGTAATAATGTTTTTACATACCGATTGGTAAGCTCTGGTTTTTTGTGTCAGAGCTATATCAGTATATAACCAAAGTTACTCTTAACGCGTATTTTACGAGTGTTAATTTAGCTATTTATGCGTACTCGCAAAATTGTATCGCGTGAATGAAAGTAACTTTACAGAATTCAAACAGCGACACTGCGTTAGTTTTATAAAGGTAAGTATAATTTTGTACTTACCAATAAACATACGCCAACAGATTAGGAGTTATTCATGTCTAAACCAGTCATCGGTTTTATCGGCCTAGGATTAATGGGCGGCAATATGGTCGAAAACTTACAAAATAAAGGCTATGAGCTGATTGTAATGGACCTTAATAAAGATGCTGTGGCGGCATGTGTTGCCAGAGGCGCAAAAACCACAGATAGTGCGAAGGAACTTGCTGCAGGCGCAGATATTGTCATGCTTTGTTTGACTACTTCTGCAATTGTAGAAAAAGTAGTTTACTCAGAAGACGGTATCTTAGCAGGGATTAAAGAAGGTGCAGTACTGGTTGATTTTGGTACTTCAATCCCATCTTCGACTAAGAAAATTGGTGCAGATTTAGCAAATAAAGGTGTAGGCATGATTGATGCTCCTTTAGGTAGAACTCCAGCGCACGCTAAAGATGGCCTACTAAACATTATGGCATCAGGTGATATTGATACCTTTAATAAAGTTAAGCCAGTGCTTGATGAGCAAGGCGAAAATGTTTTCCATTTAGGTGAACTTGGTGCAGGCCATACAACTAAGTTAATCAATAACTTTATGGGTATGACCACTGTGTGTGCAATGTCGCAAGCTTTTGCTGTGGCGGATCGTGCAGGTGTTGATAGACAACAATTATTCGACATCATGTCGACAGGTCCATCTAATTCACCATTTATGCAGTTTTGTAAGAATTACGCTGTAGATAACGTAAGTGACCTTGGCTTTTCAATTGCTAATGCAAATAAAGATTTAGGTTACTTCCTACAAATGGTTGCAGACTTAGGTACTGAGTCAAAGATTGCTGAAGGCTCTTCTGCAAACTTACAAGCAGCATTTGATGCTGGTATGGGTCAAGGTAACGTACCTGAGATCTTTGATTACTTTAAAAAGTTAGAAAAGTAATTGTATAAGTAAGATAACTCGGCGCTTTAGTTAACCACCGGTTTGTTATGTTTAATGAGTCGGTGGTTAAAGCACCACACACACACTTGATATTAGTTAGCTAGATTTAGCCTACTTTAAATTATGACTTTATTAATAATTGTGCAGAACAACTTTTGTCATAATATGAAGTGGTTAACCAAACATTTAATTAATGTTAACTTAATGAGGCTTTGTTCGTAGAGTGATAGCTAAAAGCAGAATTAATTCATTTTACGTGAAGACTTTTCTTAAGGATTAACTATGAAACTTAAAGGTTTACGCTGGTGGGTTATTGCGCTGATTGCGCTTGCTACCATAATTAACTACATCGACCGTCAGGCACTAAGTGTACTTTGGCCTGACATTGTTGAAGACTTATTCCCTGATAAATCAGCGTTAGAGCGAAAGCAAATTTACGCTAATATTTCAATCGTATTTGTATTTGCTTATGCATTTGGTCAAGCCATTTTTGGTAAGATATTTGACTGGGTTGGTACACGGTTTGGCTTTGTGCTTTCTATTGGTGTTTGGTCACTGGCGACAATTGCTCATGCATTCGCGCAAGGGGTTTTAAGCTTTAGTATCTTCCGCGCTATCTTAGGTGTTGCCGAGGCTGGTAACTGGCCAGGCGCAGCGAAAGGTAATGCAGAATGGTTTCCGACTAAAGAACGTGCTTTAGCGCAAGGTATATTTAACTCTGGTGCTGCTATTGGTGGCATTATAGCGATTCCACTTATCGCTTATTTAACCATTTATTTTAGCTGGCAGATGGTGTTTGTACTTGTGGGTGCAATGGGCTTTTTATGGCTTGTACCTTGGTTAGTATTGGTAAAAGCGCCACCAGGCTCTCACCCTTGGATCACTGAAGAAGAACGTGAATATATATTAACAGGCCAACGCCGCACCGCTGATCCTAATGATGCATCTTCTGCAGAAGTTGAAGAATATAACCCTTCTACAGGTGAGCTACTTTCTCGTAAAGAAAGCTGGGGTGTAATTATTGCCTCTGCTGCGATTGACCCTATTTGGTGGTTGTTTGTTTTCTGGATCCCAATTTACTTAAACGAAGTATATGGTATGGACGTCAAAGCCATTGGTATTTACGGCTGGGTGCCTTATGTAGGTGCTATGTTTGGTGCTTGGTTTGGCGGATTACTTGCGCAAAATAGGCTTAAAGCAGGTTGGAGTACTAATAAAACTCGTAAGTTAACAATTACTCTAGGCTGTTTAATCATGTTACCGGCGTTACTCGCTATGGCAAACCCTGGTGCACCAGCAATCGCTGTTATGATTATGGCTGTGATCTTATTTGGTTTTCAAACCGCAATCGGTAATGTACAAACTTTACCAAGTGATTTGTTGGGCAAAAAAGCGGTGGGTACTTTATCTGGTTTCTCAGGTATGGCTGCTAAATTGGGTGCGGTTGGCCTTACATCGTTAGTGCCAATCTTAACTGCGGGCGGTAACTATACTCCTGCATTTATTATCGGTGCTTCGTTAGCTATTATTGCGATGGCAGCAGTTTGGATATTAATTCCAAAAATAGAGCCTCTTAAAAAGCCACAATAATTAAACTGTAACTGTTAAGTTTTACCACCAAGGTGGTGAAGCTTAACAGTTAGTTACATATGGTAAGTGTGATTAATGAAAAATATTTACTTCCTAGGTGAATGCATGGTTGAGCTTAGAACGATGAACGAATCCGCTTTACATCAATCTTTTGCAGGTGACGTGTATAATTCTGCTGTGTATTTAAAAAGATGTTTTCCTGAGTTAAACGCTGCTGTAGTTACTGCAATCGGGCAAGACAAGTTAAGTGCACAAATGTTAGATCGCTTTAACAGCGAGCAGCTAGATACGCGCTTTGTATTTGCTCATGATGAAAAAGTACCTGGCATGTATTACATTGAAACTGATGAATTCGGTGAGCGTAGCTTTTCGTATTGGCGTAATGATTCAGCAGCTAAAAAGATCGTTGATTTTTTAACGACTAATATTGTTGAACAATTGTCTTCTGGAGATATGTTTTTCTTTTCAGGTATTTCACTTGCTGTGATTGAACAAGATGCACGTGAACTATTTTGGCAAAAAGTAACACAGCTTAAACAAGCTGGGGTAAAAATTGTATTTGACCCTAATTACAGAGCTCGTTTATGGCAGAGTATTGATGAAACTAAGCAACAATATGATAGTGCCTTTGCTGCTGCAGATGTTGTGTTACCTGGAGTTGAAGACTTTGAAATGTTATACGAAATTGACACTATTCAAGGTGTGATAGACTTTTGTAAGCCATATGACATTGAAGAGATCGTTGTAAAAAACGGCCCGAAATCTGTTGTAACTGTGATTAACAACGAACAATTAAGCCATACTATTTCCCCAGTTGCCTATGTTGTTGATACAACCTCTGCTGGTGATGCGTTTAATGGTGTTTACTTAGGTGCGCGTTTATCAGGCCGCGAAATAGCTGATGCAGTTAATTTAGCAGCTAAAGCTGCTGGCACGGTTATTCAACAACCGGGCGCTATTGCGCCTAAAGATGTTTTTCAACAAGCCATGGCAATTGCTGGCTTGTAGTTAGACTTTAGGTAGGGGAGCTGCTTGCTCTGCCTACCTTGTATATTTTCCTCTTTATCCTCAGCGTATTAATTTAGCTTCATAGTTATAACTAAAATAAATTCTCATATGTTACCCCCTCATTCTTCTAAGCCCTCATTTAGTCTTTTAGCTACGGTAATGAGTGATCTCTAAGCACGTGTACATGGACGTTTTGAAGTAAACCAAAAGATCCAATACAGGCTATCAATTATATTTGTATATTGTTTTACCAATTCAATCCAAAAATGAGATTGCTTTTTCTGCGTATTTAAATTTAAGTATTGAAAATAGTGACATAGCTGCAGAGCACTAAATTACAGGTAATGCATCAGTATGTGAATTAAATGTTATGTTTATTGAACGATTATACTGGTAATGGTATTTACATTGTGATTATATTACCGCTCTGGTTAACAATTTATCTTTTTAAGTAATTATTTTGGTAATAACAAATTAGCGAGTTTTGGTAATGATTGCACACATTATAATGAAAAGAACCAAGACCATGACTGTGGAGAATAAAGCCGTTATGAATTTAAAACATTTTGCACTTTGCGCCGTTGCTGCTGCGATAATGGGTTGTAATAGTGACTCAAAAGACGAAGGGAACTCATTGGGCACTATCGCTCTATCTGGCACAGCATTAATGGGTGAGACACTCAGTGCGAGTGTGAGTGATCCTGACGGTATTTCAGGTGATGTTAAATATTATTGGTATGCTGATAATGAACTCATTGTAGGCGCAAATAGTACAACATTTACCTTAACAGATGCACAAGTTGGTATGAGCATTACTGCACAAGCGAGCTACACTGATGACGGCGGTATTAATGAGTCACATATAAGTGATCCAACTGATGATGTTGCAGCTGTAGCTTTTGATGCAACGGTGTCCATTTCAGGTGATACTTTAGTTGGCTCTACGCTTACAGCGAATGTAAGTGATGAAAACGGTTTTGACAGTGAAATAGTTGTGTATGAATGGTATGCCGATAGCCTACTTATAGAGGGTGAGATTCAATCAGAATTACAACTTACTGAAGCGCAGTATGGCACGATGATTAGGGTTAAAGCTTTATTCGAAGATGCGAGAGGTTTTGATGAATCCCCTATCTCTGCGGCTACTTCAGCTGTAGAACGTGTTAACACTGAAGGCATGGTTAGTATTAGTGGGGTTCCTACTGTAGGCAAAACGTTGAGTGCTGAGATAACTGATGTTGATGGCGCAACGGGTACTATTACTTATCAATGGTTTGCTGACTCAGTTGCTCTTACTGGTGAAACGGCGAGTGAATTTGTAGTTAAGCAAGCACAGCTAGGTCAAGTAATCACAGTACAAGTTATTTATACCGACGATAATGGCTTTGCAGAAGATAATCTTTCAGAACCTACTCAAGCCGTGACAGATGAGGCTATTAATATTAATGGTAGTATCATTATTACAGGTGATATACCTCGTCTTGAAAACACCTTGTTAACAGCTCAGCTTGATGAACAAAATGGTGTTGATGAAACCAGCATTACTTACACTTGGTTAGCAGATGGCGTTGAAATTGCAGATACAAATAGCAATACTTTTACACCGACTGATTATGCCGGAGCGACTATTTCAGTCAAGGCAATATATACCGATAATGATGGTTTTGACGAGATCGTAACAGGTGTACTTGATGGTACTGTTTACACACAAATCATTAGCGACTCTACAGAACTTTCAAATGCGCTTACAAGTGGTTTAGTTGAAGGGTCAGTATTAGGGTTGAACTCTGCGGTATACAGCGACCTACCAGATATCTTACTAACAAATGCTGTAACGATACGTGCAGTGGAAGGTGAGACTCCTATTTTCTCGGGTGAATCATGTATTCATGTGGCAAGCGGAGTTGATGGTGCAGGAATTTCAGGTGTTACATTTAAAAACTTAAATACTAAAGCGGATTCTTTTTGCGAAAACGAAGAAGAAGCCATCGTATATTCTGAAGGTGATAACTTCGTTTTCTCTCACAATACAATGGACGGTGATGTTGCCGCCAGTGAAATACGCGAAGAAACACATCATTGGATTGTATTAAAAGGTAAAGGCGCACTAGTTGAGCGTAATACTTTTTCTAATCGTAATAATGCGGTTAAAGGGTCTGTAATTAAAATGGCCTCTTCAAGTACTGATCATACAGTGCAATACAATCTATTCAGCAACAGTGAAAATCCTAACTATGGCGAATCAAGTTTATTATTATTAAATGTAGGTAGTACTACAGGTTCTGATGCCGCAGATAATTCTAATTTTAAGGTTCAATATAATCGTATTGATAACTTCGCCACAGGTCGTCGTTTGATGCGTGTACAAACTTCAAGTGCGACGATTCAAGGTAATACGATTATAAATGCCAATGGTGGTATCTCGTTAGAAGACGGAGGCTTTAATACCGTTAGTGATAACATCATAATTCGCACTACCAATATCAACGATACGAGCGATCGACCAAGTGGTGTAATTATGACGCCATTAGGGCATACCGTTACAAATAATTATATAGCAGGCTCACGTGCCTCAAATAAAGAAGCGGGTGGTATTGTTTTCTCTGCAAACCCTTTCTCACAAGCAACGGGTGGCTTGCCTAATAGTGGTAACCAAGCGGTACTAGATGCGGCGGGTGATTTTACTTTAAATGTTAGTAACAACACTGTTTTAAACTCTATTCAACCTATCGTATTTAGTACTGAAATTGGCTCTAAAGCACGTGTTGGTGATTGTGATGAACTGACCGCAGCAGATGATCCAGTATTATATGGATTAACTAAAAACTTTTTCAAAATTAACTTCGACGCGAACCTAATTGCAAATGGTGTGGGTGTTGATGATACAGATGAGTCGGATGATGACATTTCTGATGCATTAATTAATGGCTACTTTTTAGCAAATGGTGACAGTAGTTCAGCACATGCTTTTGAATACGATTGTGACTTAATTAACCATGAAGAATCTTTATTTTCAAATAACTATGGTTTCACTGTGAGCTACGCCTCAGGTGATGTTGAAGATGAAGACTGGGTAGATATCAGAAAATTAAATGGCAATGGCGAATTTGATTCTCAAGGTGCGGTTGACCAAGCGCCAGCTGAAAATGGCAAAGAAGTACCTGAATTAATCATTGCTACAGAGGCAAATACGTTGACAGTGACAGACCCTAGTGGCGCTCAAGCGATTGCTGGTGCAAAAGGCCTGCACTATATCCAAGCCTCTGAAGTTGGAGCTGGTTCTACTTGGACAGTAGAGCAAGAGTAACCTCATAAATAATTTTGTATTGCTAAATAGGTAGCGAACGCTACCTTTATAATAACAACGGAGATCTCGACATGTCGTTGACAACAGAACACACAATAGCAAATGGAGCGCAAAAAGAAGCGCAAAATCAATTTGCACTTCGTCCAGTTGCTAAGCTTGTTAAAGCAACTATTTTTGCAGGTATGGCAGGTTCATTTACTTTGACTGCTAATGCTCAAGAAGCACCTCAAAATGCTGAAGTTGAAGATGATAATATTGAAATTATTAGCGTTACAGGTTCACGTAGAACCATTCAAGATCAAATCGCAATCAAGCGTGAAGCAACCACGGTTGTAGATGGCTTATCTGCGGAAGATATTGGTGATTTACCAGCGCTATCAATTGGTGAGGCACTTGAATCTATCACAGGTGCGGCTTCGCATCGTGAAAATGGTGGTGCAACTGAAATTACTATTCGTGGTTTGGGCCCGTTTCTAAGTGCTACGCATATTAACGGCCGTGAAGCGACTAACGGCAGTGGTGACCGCTCGGTTAACTTCTCTCAGTTTCCTTCAGAGTTAGTTAAAAAGATCGCGATTTATAAAACGCAAGATGCATCGATGATTGAAGGTGGTGTAGCGGGTGTTATCGCTCTTGAAACGGTACAGCCGCTTGATTATGGTAAGCAGCGTATTCAAGGTGAAGTTAAAGTAAACTATAACCCAGATGAAAGTAATGTTGATAACTCATTACAAAGTGATGTTGGTTTTCGTGGTACCTTTAGTTATTTAGATCAATTTGAATTTGATAATGGTCAAGCTTTAGGTGTGTCTTTTGGTGTGCAACGTCAAGATATTAGCCAGCCAGAAGCGGAATACCGTAGCTCTAGCCCTACAGGTTCTTCATTGTGGGCATGCTTAAATGATCCAAGTAACACTAATGAAGGCTTTTATCGCTATGAACCTACAGGATCGATTAAGGATTGTGAAGATCAAGTAAGTGGTAGCACTAACCAAGGTTACGATACCGAAATTGACTCAGATACTGGTAAAGCAATTAGTGATGGCACACCTTACGCGTGGACTGGCAGTAGTAGAAGTTTTCGTCAAAATGAAACTTCAGATGAACGTGATGCATTGTTTGTCGCTTTTCAATATCAGCCATCTGATGCATGGGATATTAATCTAGATATTCAACTATCAGATCGTATACAGCAAGAAGCACGACACGACTTAATTTTCTTACAAAAAGGAGTGACTCGAGGCATAACGGGTCCTTCACTCGTGACCAATCAAGCAGGTGGAATTTTACACTGGGAAGGTCAAGAACGCATTGAGTCTGCTGGCGAGCAATTCTCTCGAGAAGAAAACTACAAAGGTTACGGTTTAAACGTTGAGTATCATGCAACAGACAGACTAACATTAGATTTTGATGTTTCTTACTCACAAACTAAGCGTGAAGAAATTCAAATTTCTAACCGGGGTAGAACCGCCGATCGTCCTTTCTTTAGTTGGGATATGGGGGAAAGCATTCCTCATTTCACGTTAACAGATTTTGATGTGACAGATATTACAAATTATACCGACAGCTTGCGTACACGTATTGACCGTGAAAACGTACGTGATAATGAAGTGATAGGTGCGCGTGTAGACTTTGACTATGCACTTGAAGGTGATGTATTTACCAGTATTCAAGGTGGCGTGAGAATGTCTGAGTTATCATTTATTCAGTATGGTGGTTTGCAAGGTAATGGTTCTCGTACTGAGTACACACTTGATGAAACGACGACTGCAGCGCTTGATGTGTTACAAGGGTGTCAAATAGACTTCCCTGAGTCAGGGTTCTTATCGAGCGTATCAGATGGCGACATTATTACCCAAGTGGACAGTAGCGGAAATGTAGTGGATAGTGGCACCGGTTCATCTTGGGCAACATACGACAATGTATGCTTCTCACAAGCGCTTGCAGCTTCTAATGGTGGTGAATTTGCCTACCCTGAACTGGAGTACGCGAATGCAGGCACGAAAGATGTTACCGAAGAAACAACCTCAGTTTACTTAATGGCGAATTACGATACAGAAATGTTCGGTAAGTTTATTCGCGGTAATTTTGGTGTGCGTGTCGTTGATACTGATGTAACGTCAATAGGCTTTAGAAACACTTTTGAAGTAGTTGCTGATGAGTTAGGTATATTGAGTGTTGTGCCCGGTGAATCACTAGAGAAAATCGAAGGTGGCGGTGGTTACACTGAAGTGTTACCAAGCTTTAACTTAGTAGTAGATTACAGCGAAGACATCTTATTTCGTGGTGGTATTTTCCGTGGTATGTCGCGTGCTGATCCAAGTGATATGAGCTATAGCCGTACATTCCAAACCGATGATAATGCAGCACCAACTACGGTTGAAGACTTATTTGTTGGTGTTAACGGTTCAGGCAACCCTGATACTAAACCATTAATGTCGTGGAACTACGATATCGCAGCTGAATGGTATCCTAATGAAGATGCTATTGTATCGCTTGGTTTTTACTACAAGCAATTCCAAGGTGGTTTCCAGCAACAAACGGTATTAGAAGAGTTTGTAATTGATGGAGATAGCTACCTATTACCAATCACTAACTCCGTAACAACGGATGAAAAAAGCGATATATTTGGTCTAGAGACTTCAATTGCTTATCGTTGGGACACAGGAATTGGTGTGAAATTTGGCTATAACTATGCTGATACAGATTACGAGTTTGAAGATAGTAACTATGGCGATACTTTCATCACTGATGTTGATGGCAACACTACCCAGTTAACAGAGGGAATTGTTGAGCCAGGCTCTGTTCCAGGCTTCTCTGAGCATGTATTCAGTGGTCAACTTTATTATCAAATTGGCGACTTTGATACGGCGGTTATTTATAAATACCGTAGTGAGTATTTCCAACCATATACAAGCAATGGTACCCGTTTACGTTATGTAGATGCGGTTGGTGTATGGGAAATGAGAGCGTCATACAAAGTTAATAGCCACGTTAAGGTTAAAGTTGAAGCAATTAACTTATTTAGTGAGCCTAAATCACAAGATTACTATACTGAGGGTAACTTAGGGGAAGTGAATAGCTACGGCCCACGCTTATTTGCCGGTGTATCGTTTAAGTTCTAAGGTACATGTCAAAATAAAAGGCGGGATTTACTCTCGCCTTTTTTAATTTTAAAACTTTAATAGATTACTCGCGTTATAAATACTCGAACACTTTTATAACTCGTTCAACACCAGATACGTTACGCGCAACATCTACTGCAGTATTGGCTTCTGCATCTGTTACTAAGCCCATTAAGAATACTTCGCTGTTTTCAGTAATCACCTTAATATTGTTACTACTGATATTCTCAGTGGTGAGTAGTTGGGTTTTCACTTTAGAGGTGAGCCATGAGTCATGGGTTTTTGTACTCATGCTGATATTTGAGCCAATACGAATTTGATTATGAATTTTACGAATGCCATCTATTTTCTCTATAGCAATCTGTGCTTCATTTTTCATTTCTTGATTGGTAACTTGACCAATTAACAGCACAATTCCATTAACGCTAATTGCGTTTAGATTGGCGTGATCTTTTAAGCGCTCTACGTCGTTAATAGCAATACCGCTTTTAATTTCAATGTTGTTATCGTCAATTTGTGAGCCAAGCGTGCGGCGATCGTTTGCGGCTGTGACTGCGCCTGCAGTACCAGCGACAACAGCAGCTGCGCAGCCTTGTAATAATAAAACGGTTCCCATAACAATAAGTGATTGCTTGAACATTAACTTTCTTCCTGTGGAAATAGGGTTAAATCGATTAGCCCACTTAAACAATGGAGGTTGACCAAGTGAGACTCGATGATACGGCTAGGTCGTTTAGAAGGTACGCGGATTTCTACATCATTAGCGCCAAGTAGGCCAACTAATTCTCCACCATCATCGCCAACCATTACTATGACCTTCATGTCTTTTGTAAGTGCTGCTTCCACTGCTGAAATTATATTTTTTTCGTTGCCGTTGCTTGCCATCACCAGTAATAAATCACCTTGTTGAGCAAACGCACGAATTTGACGTGCAAATGTTTCGTGATCATCTGTGTGGTTACTTTGCCCTAAATTAATATTTTCTTGCGATAGGGCTATTGCAGGTAGGCAAGGGCGCTCGGTTTCATAAAAGTTGATTAGTACACCAGCCATATGTTGAGCTAGCATGTGGCAGCTTGCGGTACCACAACAAATCAACTTATTACCATTAATAAGGCTTTGTGCAATGGTAAAAGCGGCGGCTTCTAACGCGCTTGGTAGTACCTCACCAGCGGCGATTTGCACTTGAATGCTTTCTGTAAAAATCTCTTTTATAGTATCTTGCATATTAAAATACGTTTTTTATCCAATTAAGTTGTTGTGCTTTGTCGCCAGTAATAGCGACAAAGTCGATTCTTAGCGCTTGATTTTTTAGCTTTTTAGCTGCTAAATAATGATAGATAGTGCGCTTTAAACGTTGTTGCTTCTGTTTTCCTAGCGCATGCATTGCACCGCCTTTGATACTACTTGCACGAAACTTTACTTCTATAAATACAAGTGTATCACCGTCACGCATTATTACATCAAGCTCTCCATAGGGGCAGTTATAGTTACGCTCTATGGGTGTTAACCCTTGCTGCTGTAAATACTTTTGCGCTTGAAGCTCATAGTATTGACCTTTTTCTCGACTATTTTGCCATAATTGTTTGAACCACGACATGACACGTCCTTGTCTGTTGGTAATTATTCACTTGTAGCTGTTTGCATAAATAAAGGTACTGGCGCTTGGGTTTTTAATTGCACAGGCTTAATTTGTTTATTTTTATATTGTGCCCATTTAAGCTGACGATTAATTTGGCCATCACTAGCGATGCTTAATTGACCCGTTAATCCGGTATATTGCTTACCTGGGATCATGCTCAGTTGCGTAATATCACTTAGCATAGCCACAGAGTCATAGGCCATGGCAAATAAGCGTTGGCTGATATCGGCTTGCTCTGGCCATAGAGAATTATATTGTTGGCGCAAGGCTTGGTTAGATACTTGACCGCTAAGCATCCAAGGTAGCTCAGTAAAATATAAGCCGTCTAAATCACCTTTGTCGGTTCTATCGATTTGTTTACTATGACTCTTAGAGCTCGCGTAAAGAGGTATGCGCTCTACAAAGGTACTTACGTTAACATCTAAGTAAGGCTTAATTAAACGGGTTTCTATGGCGTCGCCCAAAATATAAATAACGTCGATATCTCTGCGTGAGCGGGTTTCACTCTCAACTTCTTGCTTAAATAACGATTTAACAGTTGCAATGCGCTCTTTTGATTTATCAACTTCGAGTAAACCTGCGATTGTTTTTGGCATATCCTTTTTACTGCTATACAGTCCTACTTGTGGCTTTGTTTCACTATAGCGTTGCCACTGCATATTAAAAAAATCAACTAAGCGTTGTCCGGCACTGCTATTTGGCGCAAGAATCATAGGCTTTTGGTAACCTTGAGTTAAAAAGTGCTCAAGAGCTTGTTGTACTTCGTGCTCAGGATTTAAAGCAAAAAAGAAGTGTTGGCCTGAGACGCGCTGTCCTTCAAAAGAATTTAAATGCAAAACAGGGTAGTTCACTAAGGTTCGATTATTCGCTAGTTTATCAATGTTTGCTTTGAGTAGTGGGCCAATAACAAAGTTAGGTTTTAATTCTGCGAGCTTAGTTTCTAGCTCTGTGGTCGTCAGCATTTCATCAAGAAAAACTGTTTCGGTGATATTACTGTTATCGAGTGCCCCAAGCACTCCTGCTTTTAATGCATCGCCTAAGCGTTCATTAGCCCCAGATTGAGGTAGTAGCACCACTAGCCGCTCAATATTAACAGGCTCTATCGCGATTAATTCAGCTGCTCTTTTAGGGAGTACTGCCATTGCGGGGTGAGTCGGGTAGCGGCGCTGCCAATTATTGATTGCCTGATCTAACTCAACCGGTGCACCTAAATAAACTTGATGGTATAAAGCCAGGTTTACCCAACCTTGCTGTACCACAGAGCCACGATTAAAACGCTCTAATGCGTAAGATGAAAGTTGTTGTAGATTTTGCCAAAGTGCTTTATTAAGCTCAGGGATAGTTAAATTATTTTTACTGGCAGCCTCTGATGCTCTAAAAAAATACGGTGCAGCTTGTTTAGGTAATTTTTGTGATGAGTAGATGCTGGCCGTTAAATATTGGTGCCAAGCAAAATGCTCAGGTTGCGTTAACTGGTTATTTAAAGTGGCTAGCATTTCCAGCGCTAAGGTGTTTTTACCCTGCTGCTTTTGTGCAAATGCGGTGTAGAGTTTATTTTGCACCTGATCAACCGTTGGGGTTTGCTCAAGCTCAGTACATATTTGTTCTAGCAGTGGCCAACGTTGCTCTTCGATAGCTGCGTCACGCGCGCTATAAAGCAGCTGAATTTTATCTGCACCTTGGCGATTTAACGCAAGTTGGTACATTGATTGTGCATCAGTCGCTTGAATTTGTGACGTACTATTAGCTGAACTGAGGTTTTCAGTGGTTTTAGTCTGTTTTTCGGTTGTACTACAAGCCGATAACCCTGACAATATGATTAATAGACTAACAAGTTTAAGTCGCACAATGATTTCCCAATACGTTAACGCGATTTGCTTATATTACTGACTGACGCAGGAGACCTCAATGTTAAATGAGGAGAATTCAGATAAAATCGGCACTCTTTACATCGTTGCCACCCCAATTGGCAATTTTGACGACTTAAGTCAGCGTGCAATCGCGACATTATCGCAGGTTGACTTAATCGCTGCTGAAGACACTCGCCATACAGGTAAGTTGCTCAGTCACTTTGGTATTAAAGCAAAAACCTTTGCTTTACATGATCATAATGAAAAGCAAAAAGCGCAGCAAATAATTGACCAGTTGAACCAAGGATTAAATATAGCACTTGTTTCAGACGCTGGTACTCCCTTAATTAGCGACCCTGGTTATGCCGTTGTTAATTTATGTCGTGAGCAAGGGGCTCATGTAACACCGGTACCGGGTGCGTGTGCAGCAATTACTGCGGTATGCTGTTCAGGCTTACCGACCGATCGCTTTCAATTTATTGGTTTTACTCCAGCGAAAAGTAAAGCTCGCCAAGACTTCTTCATTGAAGCCGTTAATTCAGGCATTACCAGTATAATGTACGAAAGTACGCACCGTATTATGGCTAGTCTTGATGATTTAGAAAGCGCCCTTGGTAGCGAACAACAGGTGGTTTTTGCTAAAGAACTAACCAAAACGTTTGAAACCTTTTTTAATGGCACGGTAACTGAGTTAAAACAGTTTTTAACGGATGATCCAACTAAACAACGTGGTGAAATTGTTTTAATGCTACCGGGCAAACCTAAGGTGGTAGATGATATTCCGCCAGAAGCGCGTAAAATGTTAGCCTTACTTGAGAGTGAAATGCCGATGAAAAAAGCCTGCGGTATCGTGGCCGATTACTTTGGTATGAAAAAAAACGCCCTGTATAAAACAATTATTGACGAAAAAGGCTAATTCTTTACTGCACAGAGCATCAAGCTCAGGTATACTGCGCGCCGAGTCAGCCAAGATAATCGCTGCCTGCAACGAAAATGCGCAGGGGGAGGAAAGTCCGGGCTCCACAGGGCAGAGTGCCAGCTAACGGCTGGGGGGCGTGAGCCCACGACAAGTGCAGCAGAGAGGAGACCGCCAACTTCGGTTGGTAAGGGTGAAAGGGTGCGGTAAGAGCGCACCGGGCCGCTAGTAATAGTCGGTTGCAAGGTAAACTCCACTCGGAGCAAGACCAAATAGGGTTCCTTATGGCGTGGCCCACGTTGGAACCGGGTAGGTTGCTTGAGCCATAGAGCGATTTATGGCCTAGACGAATGATTATCGCTTTCTTAGGAAAGAACAGAACCCGGCTTATAGGCTGACTCACTCATTCAACAAAAAAGCCCGCAGTTAACGCTGCGGGCTTTTTTGTGTTTGTAGCTTTTTAAAGCTCAAACGGGGCGACGCCAATGGCTTTTATTTTATAGCCGACTTGGGCGATGTCGCCGCTCCATGTTTCTGTGCTGATGATGCCGGTGACTACAATCGCATCATATAAGCTTTCGATTGGTACGCCGCCTTTGATGGTGACATGAACAATTTGATTAGGTGGCGGTGGTGGTACGTGAATACAAGCACCAAAATATGGTACCAGTAAAAACTCGGTGATGACTTCGCTATCACCTTCAAGTGGTACCACAAAACCTGGTAAACTCACTGATTGGCCATCAAGTTCTTTAACGACTGGCGCATCAAGGTCGGGTTGCACCCAGTTTTGCTCACTGCCTTCATGGCTTGCTTGATCTTGAGTGTCAATTTGCACATGCCCTTGGGGGATCAGGTCTTCCCAAAATATTTCTTTTGGCGCATTAGCATGAGCTAAAAAGCTTACTGCTAAGCTAATAATAACTAAGCTCACAAAGCTAAGTTTTTGAATGTACTGCATGGTGTTCCTCTTAAATTTTAATGCTCATGCCATCGGTCAGTGAATAGAAATAAGCACGCGTTGCGGGAATAAGGCCAACGATAAAACCTGCCGCCATAATAGCGCCGATCAACACTAGTTCATAGTGGGAGAGCATACTGATTGTGACTGATATGCCCCCGTGGCTTTGTAAAAAACCTGCGGCGATACTCATCAAGCCATAAAATAAACCGCACCCCAATAGGCAACCAAACAATGTGATAAGGAGTGATTCTATACTAATAAGCGAGAACAAGTGCCAAGGTCTGGCACCTACTGAACGTAAAATTGCCAGTTCACGACGGCGTTGGTTTAAGCTGGCTAAAAGTGTTGTTAACATGCCAAGCAGGCTTACTAATACCACAATTGATGAAAATAACAGTAGGATTTTTTCGACTATTGAGAGCATTTCCCACAGCTCGCGCAATGTTACGCCGGGCATAATAGCTAGTAGTGCTTCTGGTTTATATTGATTAATATTACGGCGCACTTGCAAGGTATATAAAGGCGAGTCAAAGCCCATTAAAAAGGCCGTAATTTGTTTTGGCTCTCCGGTTAGGTTTTCATTATGCTGCTCATGCTCATGCTCATGCTCATGCTCATGCTCATGCTCATGCTCATGCTCATGCTCATGCTCATGCTCAGAGTGACCCCCACCGTGAATTAGCTCGATGGCAGCAAGCGGAATGTGCAAGGTTTTATCAACCGGTGTGCCTGTGGCTTTTAAAATACCGACTACGGTAAATGGGTCTTCATCGTGATGATGAAAGCTGGTATTACCCATGCCATGTGAAATAATCACTTTATCGCCAAGCTGATAGTTTAGTTTACTAGAGATTTCACTGCCTATCACCACTTCGTTTAAATGGCTAAATGCAGTGCCTTGGGTAAAAGTTAGCGGCTGTTTTTTTCCGTATTTGTAGTGTGTAAAGTAATCTAAGCTGGTGCCAAGCACGGCTTGGCCTTTATGACTGTCACCAAGGGATAAGGGAATTGTCCACGCTACGCCGCGTTGTTGCTTGATAAATAGATAACTCTGCCAGCTTACGCCATTGTTTGTGTGGCCAATACGAAACACAGACGACAGCAGTAATTGAATATCGCCAGTGCGGGCGCCAACAATTAAATCTGTGCCTGATATTGTATTGCTAAAACTACTTTTTGCATCAACGCGTACACGTTCAATACTCAGCAGTAGCATCACGCTAATGGCAATGGTAAACAGGGTTAAAAATGCACTGCCACGGCGGTTCAGTAAGCTTTTATAAGCAAGCTTTATCAATATCATATTACTTGCTCCGTAATATCACTTAGGCTGATTGAGCGATTAAACAGTGATTGTAGGCTTTCATCATGGCTGACAAATACCAAGGTACTTCCGGCTATACTGGCCTGAGCAAATAACAGCTCAATAAATGCTGTGCGGTTATTAGCATCCAGTGCAGAGGTCGGTTCATCGGCAATAATGAGCTCTGGACTGCCAATAAAAGCGCGTGCGGCAGCAACTCGCTGCTGTTGGCCAATACTTAAATTTGCTGCGTTTTGCTGGTGGTGTTCAGTTGTGAGGCCAAGCGCAGTTAATAACCGTGCGGCTTCTTGCTCTAAAGAGGCACTTTGTTGTAGCGCCTTTTTTTGGCGTGGCTTTGAAAATTGGCAACCTAGCATCACGTTTTCAAGTGGTGATAGGTAAGGCAGTAAATTAAAATTCTGAAAAATATAGCCTATATGATCAGAGCGAAAAACATCACGTTTGCGGTTACTCAGGGCTGCTAAATCAGTATTTAATAGTTTTACGGTACCTGAGTTGGCAGTATTGATCCCAGCAAGCAATGATAATAAGGTTGATTTACCAGAGCCGCTCGGCCCATGTAAAAAAACATGTTCGCCATCTGCAATGTTTAATGCCGGTATGCTAAGCGTGGGCTTTGCTTGTTGCTTGTGCCATTTGAAAAGCACATTGTTAAGTGTGATCATAAAAACCTATATAATTATTACCAACGCCAATAATTTAACTTTTTACGCATCTTTAAATTTCGAATTAAATTAAGCGGTTTGGGCTTAAGTTTTGGATTTGTTAATACTAATTCATTGCATGCTGCAAGTACACGTTGACTCGATAGGCCGTCTTGGTATGGATGAAGCTGTTGACAAAAAGACTCAATATCGTCCATTAGCTGAGCTGGATGAGATAAAGCAAGCTCAATGGCAGCTTCTACTTTTTCAGGTTCAGTGACATCAAGAAGGTGTTTTCCTGGATCTTGATTGCAAAAAGTTACGACTGGTTTTCGTTGTAAAATAAACATCAATAAAATTGATGAAGTATCACAGAGCATGACATCAGCAGCTTTTAAAAGGGGTAATACATTATCTGTTTCAATAAAAGTTAGGTTTTCGTTCTCAAGAGCTTGATATTTAGTGACTAACTCATTTGGCATTTTAGGGTGGAACTGCATTAGAATTCGCCACTTACCTTGCTCACTAAAAGTTTTTATTGTTTGGTAAAGCTTCGGTGCCAGAGATAAGTTTCTTGAAAATGTTGAGCAAATTAATAGTGTTTTTCTTTTATCATCAGGCTGTGTATAGATACTTTTGGTGTCTGGATTGAATAGAGGATCTAATGTAGGCCAACCAGTTTCTTTTACAGCAAAGTGCTTATATTGTTTTGACAGTTGTTCAAATCTTGATGTTGTATTAGGGCCTTGAGTACAATATAAATCAAAACATCCTCTGATATTAAAGTGATCTTCGAAGCCTTTACGATTTCGTTTGCCTGAATTGAACCCATGGAAAAGACCTACTTTTATACCTGGGATGAAAGGAGGTATAACATTTCCTGGGACGAATGAAACATCTGGAGACCACCTAATAACTTCTTCGATCGTTAATAGGTGAGATTCATTATTTTTCAAGAAACTAGATGTAACTTCATTTCCTTCCAAAAACCACTTTACCTCACCTCCTTGAGCTAGTATTTCTTGCTGTAATGGCCGTAAAATAGCATAAGAATAATTTTGAGAAATATACATTAAGTATTTTTTATTTTTAGTTGCTGTTAAATAGTCCAAGTATAGTCCCCCAATAAATAGACCCATATTATAACTCTATATTGTTTATGACAGCAAAGTTACACTGGAATGACCCTTTAGCTCTTATATTTATAAGCTATGTATAAAAGAGCAGAGATTGAGCTTTTGGCTCGTCTCGATTATTATTAGCACCTCATAACCCCAATACCATACTTATGCTCATTATGGGCATGCCATACATCCGGAGATAGCATGACTAGCTATAAAGTTTTAGACGTAAACGATGACTTACCTATTCGCACAAAAGGCCCTGTTCACAGTGGTAAAGTGCGTTCAGTTTATTGGTTAACTGATGAAGATAGCGCTCGTTTAATTAGTGAAAAAGGCTATAAAGTTCCAAAAGGAACAGAGCTTGCCATTATGGTTATTTCTGATCGTATCTCTGCGTTTGATTGTATTTGGCAAGGTGAGAACGGGTTAAATGGTGTACCAGGTAAAGGCATTGCATTAAATACTGTAGCGTCACATTGGTTTAAATTATTTGACCAAGCTGGCCTTGCGGGTAACCACATTGTTGATATTCCTCATCCTTATGTATGGATTGTACGTAAAGCGAGCACAGTTAAAGTTGAAGCGATAGCGCGTCAATACATTACAGGCAGCATGTGGCGTGACTATAGCAAAGGCATACGTAGTTTTTGTGGCTTAGAACTGCCAGAAGGTTTAACGGCTAATCAAAAGTTAGATAACGTGTTAATTACTCCTTCTACAAAAGGGATCATTACGGGCGTTACAGACATCCCTGAAGTGGATGATGTAAATATCACGCGTGAGAATATCACTAATAACTTGGGCGTCTTTAATTTTAAGTCTGAAGATGATGTAGCTAAATACGAAAAGTTATTAACAGAAGGCTTTGGTCTAATAAGTGCAGAGCTTGCGAAGCTTGACCAAATTTTTGTTGATACCAAGTTTGAGTTTGGTTATGTAGAAGATGTCGATGGCACAGATAAACTTATTTACATAGATGAAGTGGGTACGCCTGATTCATCTCGCATTTGGGATGGAGCTGCTTACCGAGATGGTAAAATTGTTGAAAACTCAAAAGAAGGTTTCCGCCAGTTATTGATCAACAATGTGCCAGATAGTGATGTATTACTAAATAAAGACCGTATGGATGAACGTGAAACTCTAGCGCAAGAGTATGTCTTACCGGAGTCTGTTATGCTTGCTGTTTCTGATACTTATGTTGGTATTGCAAGTAAAATTGTCGGTAAAGATATCGCTATTCCTGCGGATCCACGTAGAGAAGTGATTACCATATTAGACGATCAATATGGATTAATTACTAAGTCTTAATAATGAGTTGGTAGTTAAGTGACTTTAAAAAGCCCAATATTTTACTATTATTTAGTGTAATTGGGCTTTTATAGTTGCATTACAGAGCACAGTTCAATTAGCTTAAGTAAAACCTGATAAAAACTTTAAACGTGGTACTTCGTGTATCCAAGGGTATAAAATGGCTTGGCTGGGGATTGTGACTAAATACATGGCGGCATTGGGTCTTTTGCTATTCTCTTGCTTTATCTCTGCTGCAGATATTACTCTTAAGGTAACGGATCAACATGGCCAGCCCTTGGTTAACTCTGTTGTAGAGCTACTCGGGCAGAATAATCAAGCTGTTGCAGGTGATTTACCTGTGTTGATTATGGATCAAATAGATAAACATTTTTCACCGACTTTACTTGTTGCCCAGCAGGGACAGCAAGTTAACTTTCCCAATAGTGATAACATTCGCCACCACGTTTATTCATTTTCGAAGGCTAAACCATTTCAATTAAAATTGTACTCAGGGCAACCAGAACAGCCTGTTGAGTTTGAAAATGATGGCATTGTGGTGCTTGGCTGTAATATTCATGATTCTATGGTGGGCTATATTTATATAGCAAGTAGTCCTTATACTTACCAAAGTGATGCAAATGGTATAGTGCGTATAGAGCAGAGCCGATTACCTGTGAAAATTAGCCTTTGGCATCCTCTGCAATCGCAGCCCCTTGAAGAAAAGGCGCTATTAAGCATTACTGAAAATGCTGTTAGCAGTTTAGCTATTGTGATTAAAACGGATACCCCTGCGCCACGTAATACATTTGGTAATAAATTTAAGGCTGAGAATGACCAATAGTTTAAAAAATCGCATTATTATACTGTGTGTCGGCTTGGTGTTATTAACCACAGTAGTTAGCTTGGCTAGCTTTTGGTGGTCAACGAGTCAATTTAATGAAAATAAAGTGACTCAGGATATAAACGTTGCTGAGAATGTGTACAAGCAATATTTAACGGCAAAAGAAAGCCTACTATTAACGGCGGCAAAGGTTTTAACATCAGACTTTGGCTTCAAACAAGCTGTAGCGACACGTGATGCAGATACTATCAGCAGTGCCTTGTATAATCATAGCCAACGCATAAATGCCGATGTAATGTTGCTATTAGATTTATCGGGTGAGCTAATTTCATCAAATCAGCCAAACCAGATTTTTAGCAATGACTTTAAGCAGCTAATGACTGAGCTACTTAATAACTCTGAGCAATCAAGTTTTGTGGTCTTTGACGGTGAATTATACCAAGTTATATTACTGCCAGTGAGAGCGCCTAGAACGGTTGCTTATAGTTTGGTTGGCTTTCAAATTAGTGACAACGTAGCAATAGAGTTAAAAAACCTAACGGGCATGGATGTGAGTTTTATTGCGCAAAGCGACGGGGTTATTCGCAGCTCGCTAGTGTCTAGACCCACTCCCTTTGTACCAAATAGTTATTTTCATCAAGCAACTACATCACGTTTGTTTGGTGAGCAACCCATCTATCGTAATCGAGATTTACACTTAGCTTCACTAAAAAAACATCCTGTTAATGTATTGCTAAGCGCTGATTTATCACAAAGCTATAGCGAGTTTGAACGGTTGTTTTTTACGTTAATATTTTTAGCTTTCTTAACTATTGTAATAGGTATTATCACCAGTAGCTTATTAGCAAAAAATTTAACCATGCCTTTATCGCAACTGGCTAGCTTAGCCCGTCAGTTCGCCCGTGGTAATTACAGTGTTGATGCTATGAGCAATAAGCAAAGTAATGAAATAAAAACGCTTATTGATGCGTTCAAAAACATGGGTAACGATATCAACGAACGCGAACAGCAAATTAGTTTTGCGGCAAAACATGATTCATTAACAGGTTTTTATAATCGCTCTGCAATGCTTGAAGTGTTAAATGAGTCTCTGGAAGAAGCTCAACAGTACACCTTAGTCGCAATTGATATTCGCGGCCTACGCCATATAAACGATAAACTTGGCCCAAGAGTAGGAGATGACTGTTTAAAAGCGGTTGCGTGTCGTATTGCCGAGTTTTCTGACGAATTAGGAGGCTTTCATGCACGTATTGGGGGGGATGAGTTTTTAACAGTGTTTCCTACATTAACCAGCCAAAATATAAAGTGTGGCATACCAGGTCTAATGGACCAGCTACAGGCTTGTTACACAATTCAAAAATTAAATATTAGTTTACGCTTTAGTGCTGGGGTTGTGAATTATCCAGAGCAAGGGCAGCAAGCCGATGATTTGATCCGTCGAGTGTTAATTGCTGTTGATAGTGCGTCAACTGAACATGAGAATATTCATTACTATCAAGATGGTGAAGATGAAGAACATCTTGAAAGCCTACGCATGATCGATGAACTTAAACAAGCGATCAGTGATGATGATGGGCAGTTATTTATGACCTATCAGCCCAAATTAAATATTGCCACGGAACAAATAGATAAAGTTGAGTCTTTGATCCGTTGGCAACGAAAAGACGGCAGTTGGGTATCACCTGAGTTATTTATTGATCTTGCTGAACAGTCAGGACTCATCGTCGAGTTAACTGAGTGGGTTATTAGCACAGTTGTGAAGCAAGTCGGCTTATGGAAGCAAAATGGCATTAATATGCAGGCGGCTATTAATGTATCGGCTCAAGATATTGCTTACCCAGGCTTTCACGCAAACTTAGTAAAAACATTAAAGAATCACTCGGTAGCACCTGCGTTGATCACGATCGAATTGACAGAACGCGATATGATTGAAAATGAAGAAAAAGGCATTCAAGCATTAGAGAGCTTGAAAGCCATTGGCGTTAAAATCTCGCTGGATGACTATGGAGTAGGGCAAACATCACTCGGGCGCTTGAAAATGCTGCCCATAGATGAGCTTAAGCTGGATAAGTGTTTTATTCTAAAGCTAGACGAATCGAAAAAAGATCAATTTATTGTCGAGTCAACTATTACACTTGGTCATCAATTAGGCTTTTCGGTAGTGGCTGAAGGAGTTGAAACCGAGGGCTCCTTAGAGTTACTCAAAGCGATGCAGTGTGACCATGTACAAGGTTATTACTTAAGTAGGCCCTTAAAAACTGATGTATTTGAGCATTGGTTGGAGCAATATAATGAACCTGCTTAAAGTAATCATAGTTTTAATAACATGTGTTTATTCATTTCACACTCTTGCTGCACAAGGTAAATTGTTAGCTACGCCGGGAGTATCACAGGTGGAGGGCAGTGCGGGCGGCGGTATTGTACCTTGGGCGCAGTTAGCTGGTTATGCCAGTGATGACGAATTTGCTGTAAACGGCTTTTGCAGCCGAGCAGATGTCACTGATTACAGTTTAGATGTATGTGGTGCTCAAGTTAACTTGTTTAACCGTGTTGAATTTAGTTATGCACAGCAACAATTTGATGTACCAGCACTTGATACACAAATCGAGCAGTCAATTACATCAGCTAAGGTGAGAGTGTATGGTGATATTGTTTATAGTCAATGGCCACAATTAAGTGTTGGCGTACAGCATAAGTCACTAGAGGATGGCACTGTTGCGACCTTGCTTGGTGCACAAGACACCAGCGGGACTGATATTTATTTAGCGGCAAGCAAGTTACATTTAGGCGCCATAGCTGGTTATAACTGGTTCTGGAATATCACCACGCGCTACAGTGATGCCAATCAACTAGGTTTATTAGGTTTTGGTGGAGTAGATAAAAATAAAGAAATCTTATTTGAAGGCAGCACTGCGGTATTTTTCAGCCGTGAGGTAGCGGTTGGTATTGAGTATCGGCAAAAGTCTAATAATCTTGGTTTAGGTGAGCAGGATTGGCAGGACTTATTTATAGCTTGGATGCCTAATAAGAATGTAAGTGTGACTGCTGCATGGCTTGATTTAGGCCGTATTGCAGGCGCAGAAGATCAAACTGGTTGGTATTTATCTGTAACGGGTTATTGGTAATGAAAAACGTTTTATTTTTACTTTTTTTATTTACACTTACAGCATGTACATCAGCATCAAAGCTGAGTTTATATCAGCAGTTGGATGGTCAAAAAGGCATTGAACGTTTGGTTGATAGCTTTATTAATCAAATAGGTAATGACGATACTATATTACCTTATTTTACGCACGCCAATGTTGCACACTTTAGAGCGGGCTTTATTACTCACTTATGTTCTATCACAAATGGCCCCTGTGAATATAAAGGCGATAATATGGTTGATATTCATACTGGAATGCATATTAGCGAACGAGACTTTAATCGGGTGGTGGATTTATTAATTAATGCGATGGATGAGCAACACATCAGCCATTCGGTACAAAATCAAATTTTAGCGAAAATGGCGCCATTAAGAGCTGAAATTATTAATATTTGATTAATCTAATAATTTTTTAGTGGCATCGGCGATATCTTTAGGATTTATTTCTTTAATGATATCGCCTTCAAGTAATTGAGAGCCATTTGCAACTAATGCTATTTGGTTTAAGGTTTTAGGTACGACCAGGCTCCATGGTGATGTGCCTAGACCTACAATTGGTATTATTGGTACATTAAGCGCCGCTGCAATATGCATGGGCCCTGAGTCAATACTTATCATTAAATCTAAAGTACCAATAGCATCGGCCATTGATGCTATTGATGTTTTTCCAGCTAGCATTTTAGAGTCTATACTTTGCTTAATGAGTTGCTCATGTAGTTGTTTTACATCTTCGACTTCAGTTGGATCACCAAATAAATATAAGCAGCAATCATTTTGTTTAGCAATTATCTCAAGGCTTTTTAGAGCAAGTTTTAAAGGGTAATGACGCAACTCTTTATTTTTACCTCCAAAATAAATCCCAATATTTTTATTATTGGTACAACCTATCAACTCACTCTCATTTGTCATTAAAGAAGTACTTGGTATCGTTGAAAATGGGTTACCAAGGGGTTCATTAATAAGTCTGCAATAGCGATAAATATAGTGATGGTTAGGGTTGAGGATCAAGCTGTGTGTTAACAGAGGCGAGCGACCGTTTTTAGCATAACCTACACGGTATTTAATACGCGCTAAAAAACATAACATAGCTTCAGATAAAGAATTACGCATGATAAAGGCTAATTCAATTCTTTCTGACTTTAATATTTTGGCTTGAGCTAGCATTGAAATGGACTTGGAGCTATTAAAACGCTCGTCAATAATTACTGAGTAGCGCGAATCTCTTTTGAAAAGTTCGGCTAAGTAGGGACGAACTAGCAGTGATATTTTATGATTCGGGTATTGTTCTTTTATCAACTGAAGTGCGGGGGTGCAATTAACTGCATCACCAATAAACTTGGGAAGTACTACGAGGATCGTGCCAGTAACTGAAATCTTTATTTCTAGGGAGTTATTTCTCATTACTTGGGCTTGAGGTCCTTATAAAAATTTATTGTACCAACGTCAGTTTATGAAGTCTATTTGGCGCCAGTATTTTATTATAATTAATAACTCATCAATAGTGTTAAAGAATTAACCTATAAAAATATACCGGAGTATAAGCCCTGTAAAGGATTATAGGCGATTATATGTTGCTGCAAATAATTTTAGTGTGCAGTTTTTTGCAAAATTATATTGTAACTTAATTTTTAAGTACTTTTTGTTTTACAGTCTTTTCGATGGAACATTTATTCACTTCATGAAAAACTTATATATTTGGTACTGTAAGCATCTTATTTCACATATTGGGAGAGAGAAATACATATAATGAGCGCCCTTAGGTATGGGGTATTTCGGTACCTTTTAAGGCTTCAAGTCACTTTAACGTTGAAGATGCAAATTTAATCCCCAGAGTAAGTCATAAAAAACGCAAAGAATTTATTAAAAGTAAATTGCCAAAGCGTTATATTTTTGTGCCGTTTCAGGTTCCTCATGATACGCAAGTTGTGTGTTACTCGCCTTGGTTGAATTCAATGGAAATGCTTTACAGTGAGGTAATGAACGCTGTAGAAAAGTTAAATGACCCTGATTTAAAAGTGGTTTTTAAAGAGCATCCATCTTGGCATAAGCATTATACACACTTATACAAAAAGCACCCTCAAGCTATATTTGCAAACGGCAATGCAACTGCTGATCTAATCGAAAATGCACAGGCTGTAATCACTATCAATTCAACTGTAGGGTTAGAGGCGCTGTTATTAGCAAAGCATGTAATTACACTTGGTCAGGCTTGTTACAACATTGATGATTTAGTTTTACATGCAAATAGTAGGCAAGAGCTATTTGAGCGCTTATTACAACTGGATCAAGGCTGGCAACTAAACTTGGCGTTACGAGATCAGTTTTTTGGTTATCTAAAGCATGTTTACACTGTTGAAGGAAGGTGGCAAGATTGCTCAACACAACATGCTAAGGCTGTGGAAGAACGCCTGATAGGTTTAGATGTTTTTTCGCAGCAACTGAATAACGTAAAGGATAACAATGAAGAATGTAGTAACTTGCCAATGGTTGAACGAGCACATAAACGATTCAAAACTCGTTATCTTTGATGCGGGTATGGTGCGCCCGGGTTTATCCGGAAAGTACCAACCTGATGCTATGTTACCCAATGCACAGAGTTTTGATTTTAAAAAACAACTCGCGGATTTATCCAGCGGCTTATCTCATACTATGTGTAGCCCTGCGCAATTTACGCAGCAAATGCAGCTTATGGGCGTCGACCAAGATTCGTTGGTGGTTATCTATGAAGATGAAGGCCTGTTTAGCTCTGCTCGTGGCTGGTGGATGTTTAAGGCAATGGGCTTTGATAACGTTAAAGTACTTAGTGGTGGTTTAGCCAAATGGCAGTCTTTAGGATACCTGACTCAAGTTGAATACAGCCATAATCATCATACAGGTAACTTTATTGCCAAACCCAGAGCCGACTACTTCATTGACGCCGCAGCGGTGTTTAATAACATTGATAATGACGACGTTTTGCTATTGGATGCACGCAATTACAAGCGTTACACAGGCGAAATGGCTGAGCCGCGAAAAGGCATGCGCAGTGGTCATATACCAAATAGCTGTGCTATGCCATACAGTGAACTACTGAATGACGGAGAAGCTAAATCCCTTGAACAGATTCAAGCTGCTTTTGAGAAAGTCATTGATAACGAGGCAATATTACAATTTAGTTGTGGTTCGGGGGTTACTGCGTGCATCTTAGCGTTATTTGCTAGCGAGTGCGGCTATCAAAACCTGCATGTATACGATGGTTCTTGGAGTGAGTGGGGAGCACGAGACGAACTCCCTATCGAAACAGGGCCTTGCCCTAGGCGGGTATAGTTACAAAGTATTTACTGCAAAGTCATAGTGGCGCCAATAGTTAATTGCTTTACGATTAAGTGGTTGGCGCACTTGCACTTTACTCGCTGTAGCCGAGGGGCTTTGTTGTTTATAAAAGTCTAAGCAGTCGGTTTGCCACTCTAAATTACAAAAAGCGTATACCTTTTGCGTATTACTGGTAGGTTCAGTTACCAACTCTTCATATTGGATGATCAAGACATTGTCTTTATATGTGCTCGCGAAGTGATTTATTAGGTCACAGTAGTCATAGTAATACCGATTTATATTTTTTAAATCATAACTGTAATGATGAAAAGCACTCGCAGGGTTATAAAGCTGACGGAAATTTGCAATACAGGTATCTTGTTGCCCCCGCTGCATACAAATTATTTTAGCTTGTGGAAATGCAGCTAAAATTAAATCAATATAATAAAAATTGAAGGGCTGCTTATCACAGCTACGTAGTGATGGTGCGACTAATTGTCTAACCCGCTGTTGATAACTATTAAGTTGCTCAATAGTGTGTTTATTTTTATAGGCGTTTGCTAAAACATTGCTATTTAAAACCTGCTTATTATCCCCTTGGCAAAGTTGAACAATGTCATTAAGCTCGCCAACACCTTGAACTTGATCAGACTGATTTATAATTTTTTCCATTAATGTGGTGCCTGAACGTGGCATGCCGACAACAAATATTGGCGCAAAGTCGGTGTCAGTTTGAGTGTTGGGGAATTGCTGACTAAGCTTTGTAATCTGCTGGCAAAATTGACTATGTTGATCTGCGTTATATTTTACGAGCTGGTTAATGTTCTTTTTGCTGGCGATAAACGCATTGTAAGCGTTTTTAAATTCACCTAAGTGCTCATAATTAAGTGCCATAGCATGTTGTGCATAGTGACTGTCTTGCGCTGATAGTTTACTTTTAACTAAGGCTTTAAGCTGCGCTAAATGTACTTTTGCTGAGTGTGAGTTATTTAACTCTGCTAGAGAATAATGAGCTTGAAAATACGCAGGTTGCTGAGTAATTAATTGCTGTAGTAAATCACGAGATTTATCAAACTCCCCCATCACTTTGTAACCGACAGCCAAATTATAAGTTACTTGTGGATTTGATGGCTGACATGTAAAAGCTTTTTTCTGCCAAACGAGTGCCGTTTCGTATTGCCCTAGCCGAGTCAGTACGTTGGCCACAAGGTCATAATACGTAGCATCTTCAAGTTCACTCTTTAATGTTTGATCAATATAATGCTGAGCACTCATTAATTGGCCTGATAATGTAGCAAGCTTTGCTAAGTGAGCAATATATAAAGGATGCTTGGTAATACTCAGTGCTTTTTCGAGTAGCTTTTGTGCTTTACTGGTATCGCCTGCGGCTAAATTTACTTGTGCCAATAAAAAATAACTAAAATGATCGTTTGGGGTCTTTTTTATATTACTTACTAGTAAATGGTGGGCGTCATTAAGTTTACCTTGCGCAATTGCTTGGTCAATATGGCGTTGAAGCTGAGTTTGAGCTGATGTTAGTTGCATAGTCATAAGCATAAAAGCCTTGATGTAAAACACCAAGGCTTTTGTTTATAAAGTTAATTTACTTACAGTTCAAAATTATAAGTAAACTTCATCCCGATAGTTCGAGGCGCCGTTGTGTAGTGGCCGTATACACGTTGTAAGTCTGGTAACTCTTTATTTAACTCTTCGTACTTAGCCATACCTGCCCAAGATTTATCGCGACGTACTGAGGTATACGCGTATTTGTCGAATAAATTATCAACGTAGAGAGTCGCAGACCACATATCACCTGTTAGCTTGGCCGATAAGTTACTTAGTGCATAACCGGCTAATGTTTCGCCATCCGCTTTTAAGCCAACTTTAGTGATGGTGTCACTTTGTGCCGTCATACCGTAATTGATACTGAGCAGTTTATCATTCAATACATCTTGCTCATAACGTAAACCGAATGAAAACTGATGCTCTGGAGCACCTGGTAAGCGATCGCCATCAGCACCATCATAGTATGCTTGATACTGTGCGTATTCATCGTCCAGTACACCTAACAAACCAGGTGCATCTTCAGTTAGCTCAGCCTTTGCATAGGCATAAGTGACGTAGGCAGTCCAGTTATCAGCAATCATTGCGCGAGATGAAATTTCCACACCTTTTGAGTTTGCTGCACCGGCATTAGACGTAATAAGTTCTTGACCATTGACAGTAGCAGAGCCAACTTGGGCATCATTCCAATCAACATTAAATAATGCGGCATTAAAATGAAGGCGGTTTTTAAACCAACTTGATTTAAAACCAAGCTCATAGTTTACCGTAGTATCTGGCTCGTAATCTTCTTCATCTGGATATGCACAAACAATTTGTTGTTCGGGTAGTACCTCAGGGCAAGGTGCGATACCGTTACCACCACCTATTCTAAAGCCTTCACTCACTGTAAAGTAGGCTAGCACACCAGAATCAAACGTGTAGCTGGCGTTAAACTTGAATAGGTTACCGTTGTCGCTAGCGCTAACATTTTCCATTGCTAAATTATCAAGAGATGCAAAGTCACCTGAATACAGTGGGGTCGCAGAGCCTGATGTGGTTGATACATCGTACTCATAAAAACGTGCACCTAGGATTACGTTAAATTGCTCAGTAAAAGCATAACCGACTTCACCGAAGAGTGCTTTTTCAGTGGTTTCTGAATCGCTAATTAAAATATACTCAAGGTCATCTTGTACATTTGGAATACCACCACCCCAAAACTCAGTTAAGCCTGGCGTATATTCTCTATCATCAGAATGAGTTTCTAGTTTGTTGTAGTAACCACCTATAATCCAGTTAAAAGCACTGTCGGAATTAGACACTAAACGTAACTCTTGGGTAAAGCTATCACGTGTTGATGTATCTAGTGTTTGTCCAACAAAGGCTGGGAAGTCCGCGTAACCGCTCCAAATGTCGTAAAGCAAGTCAGTTTGATCTCGTTGCCCTGATTGCTCGTAGCTTGACCAGCCAGATGCAGATACAAGTTCAGCAAAGCCTAAATCAGCTTTAATTTCTAAACTTAGTAAATCGTTTTCTTCTTCACCTGGCTCAAGCACTCGGGCTGCATTTTCATATTGCCCAACCAAGCCTTGTAACGCACTGCTGTCACTTAATGAGTTATATTGTGATGTTGAGTTGCCGCCGTTCTCTTGTTTTTGATAAAAGTAGTTAAGGGTGGCACCAATATCTTCGTTTGCTTGCCAACGCAGTGATAAACGCCCTGTGGTAATTTGCTCATCGTTCACATCATTCACACTACGTAAGTTAGCGCTAACGTCTTGCTCATTAGTAAAGTCAGGATTTGGGTTTGATACACCTGGGTTTTGTACCACGTAGTTATAATCTATATAACCTGGGTTTGTGTAATAATTTACACTGGCACGCACTGCTAATACATCGTCAATCAGTGGTGTATTAAAAACTAAACCCAATTCACCACCGGTGCCGTCGCTTTCATTTAAGCTAAAAACATCGCCAGTTACTTGGCCTTCGGTAATATCAAGCGCAGGTTGCTTTAATAAGTAACGAATCGCCCCTCCTAATGTGCCAGCACCATAAAGTGTGCCTTGTGGGCCTATTAATACTTCAACACGGTCAACATCAGTTAAGCGTAAATCAATATTCAGCGGAATTTCGCCTACGTATGTTGCAACAGTGCCGCCGTCAGAAATACGATCAGAAGTATTGGTATTTAAGCCACGAACTATTATAGGAGACCCTTCGCGGCCACCTTGATCAGAAATAGTTAAACCTGGAACCCAGCGGGCCACATCTTCAAGATCACCAATGTTTTGATCTTTAATCACATCACCATCAAGAGCTGTAATATTAAGAGGTGCTTCCTGCACTGAACCGGCGCGACGAGTTGCTGTGATTTGTATAGTCTCAATAGCTTTGTCTGCTTGGGTTGTTGATTCTTCAGCTGCAAGGTGTTGGCTATTAAATAAAATAGCAGAAACAGCTGATGCAAGAAGTGCTGGCCTAAAGGTGTTCATGTTTTTATTCCGAATAAGTTACAGTTAATTTATGCTTTAAAATCAAAGTTGAGTGATTTTTTAAACAAAATTAATTAGATATAAAGTGAATTTATATCAAATTATAGTGTATTTTTATTCTTCTAGTCATGCGTTATTTGCAAGATTATGTAATTATTTTGAATAAATACTCTATGGTTTTTTATAGGGGCAATTTTGGCAGTTGTTTTGGCAGCATTTTCCACGTTTTAAGAAAAACCAACGACTGAATACCATATAGCTATTTTGCATTTCATAATCGAGGTTTTCGATTAAATTGGCGTTAGTGTGAAAGGATTTTGCAAAAGCAAGTTGCTCTTTGAGGGGCCGTAGATAGAGGGTAGTTAGAAATTGATTTATTTTCGCTAAGGTACACTCTCGACATAAACAGCTGGTTGTTGTGCTATCAAGCGGTAAAATAGCTGGCAGCTCATTGCACCAACAGACGTTGATATTATCAACATTACAGGTAAGCGTGGTTTGGCATTGTGAGCAAGCTAAAATAGTCATTCGAGATTCGTTTAATTTTTTAATAATAATCCACTATAGAATAACAGATAACTAACTATGAACAGAGCACAAGCGTTAGCAGAATTTGCCCGTTTTGGTAAACAAAAAGACGAGGCCATCAGTATTATTGTTTCAACAACAAGTGATGAGCAAAGCCCTGCTTACACATTAACGCTCGCAACCGTACTCGATGTACTCACTCGCTGCTTGGCAGGCGAGATAGCTTTAGATGACCTTGAGCTGTGGGCCAATGTTATTGAATCAAGAACCGACATCGATCACAGCGCCGTGGAAGGTGCAATTTATGCCCTAAGCAACAGCGAACAAATGGGCGAGTTGGATACTAGTAAAATTGAGAGGTTGGTTGGATTATTGAAAATCTAGCCATCAGTCTGTCTCTTATACAGAAGATTTTATTTTCTTAGATTTATGATATAATAAACAAAAAGTTAGGTCATGAATACGCTAAGCAATGAATCTCTCGAATTGGCGCAACTTATTTTCAGTAAAGCTAAGCTTAATGATCCTCGTCCCACTAAACGCTTGGTAAGTATAAGTGCTTCTTTAGAAAGTAATGCCAGTAAGTCATTAATGTCATCTTGCCTACACAGACAACATAGTTAGAGAGCGGCCACTCGTGCTCGCTCTTTAAGATGCAACAGGGCTGAGCTATAAACATTCCGTATGTGATGAATTAGGTGAAGTCAATTCAGCAAAGAGGCGGAAGAAAAGCACGAACAACCAGTATAGATGTCAGCTTTTCGCCGATTAAATTAAAGTGTTTACGGTATACAATAGAGCCGATCATGCAGTTAGGTGAGCCCTGTTTGCTAACACAGAAGTATAGGCTTTCACCGCCTGAATATTTTTTGGGCGGCTTTGCTGTATACAGTAACCTGTTTTGCTGTGAGCTTTCCCTGTTCACTCCATAGTTTCTGAAATAATGGAGAGTGCAATAGTGGTTGCTCACCACCGATTTGCTCACCGCAAAACGCTTATTGAGAAAAATGAGGGGGCTGCCTATCATTCTGCCCACCACTAAACAGGTAGTAGGTAACGGAAATCTGCAAACCGATTTGGACTGGGGGATAAAAAGCCCTTTATTTTCAATACTCTTCACAAGGTAATGCAGGGCTTCTAAGACATTCTTGGACGGGTAACCTTCTACCTAGGAACCTATTCGATGTTTTGGATCTGCTCTCTCATCTGCTCAATCAATACTTTTAGCTCTACTGCTGCATTGGTGATGTCGCTATTAATTGATTTAGAGGCCAGGGTGTTTGCTTCACGGTTGAACTCTTGCATCATGAAATCTAAACGACGGCCACATGCACCGCCTTTTTTAAGGATCTTTTTAGTTTCTTTCACATGCGACTTCAAGCGGTCTAGTTCTTCAGCTACATCTTGCTTTTGGGCAAGGTAAATTAGCTCTTGCTCGAGGCGAGATTCATCGATATCGGTTTTTAAATCCTCTAACTTTTGATTTAATTTTTCACGTTGCCATTTTGCTATTTCAGGCATGTGGGTTTCTACAACAGCAACTTGCTCTAAAATAGCATCAAGACGTGTGGCTATCATTTCTTCAAGGTTTGCACCTTCACCAGCTCTAGCAGATTTAAAGTCTTCGATAACTTGATCAAAACCTGAAATAAGGGCGGTGTTAACGCTGTCCATATCAAGCTCTTCGGCTTCCATGACACCAGGCCAACGCAGAATATCAACAGGGTTGATGTCACCATTACTTTGTTGTTGCACCCATTTAGCACTATTTATAAGTTGCGCAGCAAGCGATTCATTTATTGAAAGCTCACCAACATGGGCAGGGTTGGCAACAAACTTTAAGAATACTTCAACTTTACCGCGCTGTAAGTGTTTACGTAAGCGCTCACGAATAACGGGCTCCATGCCACGAAATTGCTCAGGCGCACGAATAAAAGTTTCAAGGTAACGTTGGTTAACTGAACGAACTTCCCACGTGCCAGTGCCCCAATCGCCTTTTATTTCGCGACGCGCGTAAGCTGTCATACTGTGGATCATGGATGGTTTCCTAGTTTATTTAAACAATATTGAACTGATTATACCGTATCACTGCATAAGCTCTAGCGGAAATTTTTGTTGATGTTGTTTTTGCTTATAGCATTTCTACAATTCACCATGGCATCTGCCGCTATATATACTTATAATATGTCAAATTCAGAATTAAGGGGATCGTTAATGCGTCCAAGCGAAAGAACACCTAACCAAATTAGACCGGTTACATTTACGCGTAATTATACATTGCATGCAGAAGGCTCAGTGTTGGTTGAGTTTGGCAACACTAAAGTACTGTGTACAGCAACTGTTGAATCAGGTGTACCGCGTTTTATGAAAGGCCAAGGTAAAGGGTGGATCACAGCTGAGTACGGAATGTTACCTCGCTCAACCCATACTCGAAATGGTCGTGAAGCGGCGCGAGGCAAGCAAAGCGGTCGCACTATGGAAATTCAACGTTTAATCGCACGCTCTCTTCGTGCTGCGGTTGATTTAAAAGCATTAGGTGAAAATACTATTACAATCGACTGCGATGTAATTCAAGCCGATGGTGGTACGCGTACTGCATCTATCAGCGGAGCCTGTGTTGCCTTAGTTGATGCGCTGACTCATATGCGTAGTAAAGGTATGATTAACTCTAATCCTCTTAAGTTTATGATCGCAGCAATTTCAGTGGGTGTTTATAAAGGCCAAGCGATTAGTGATTTAGAATACCTAGAAGACTCTGATGCTGAAACAGACATGAATGTGATTCTGACTGAAACAGGTAAAATCATCGAAGTGCAAGGTACAGCCGAAGGTGAACCTTTCTCGTTTGATGAACTTGATGAGCTACTAACTTTAGCTAAACATTCAATTCGCGAAATTATTGACGTGCAAAAGCAAGCACTCGCTTAATAAAGTAATAGGTTTAATAGTAATGAAAGATTATCAAATAGAGTTTATTGAATTTGCACTTGAAAAGCAGGTGCTTAAATTTGGCGAGTTTACTTTAAAATCAGGCCGTACTAGCCCTTACTTTTTTAACGCTGGTTTATTTAACACTGGCCGTGACCTGGCTCGTCTTGGTCGTTTTTATGCCGCTGCCCTTGAAGATGCCGCAATTGATTATGATGTTTTATTTGGCCCAGCGTATAAAGGTATTCCAATTGCGACCACCACAGCTGTTGCGTTGGCTGATCACCATAATAAAGATGTGCCTTATTGCTTTAACCGTAAAGAGAAAAAAGCGCATGGTGAAGGTGGCACATTAGTAGGCTCTGAGCTCAAAGGCAAAATCATGTTAGTTGATGATGTGATAACCGCAGGTACTGCTATTCGAGAGTCAATGGAAATCATCGCGCAAAATGGTGCAGACTTAAGTGGTGTATTAATCGCACTTGATCGCCAAGAGAAAGGTAAAGCAGAGTTATCTGCAATACAAGAGGTAGAGCGTGACTTTGGTACTAAAGTAATTTCAATTGTGAAATTAGCTGACCTTATTAGCTACCTTGAGAGCAAAGGGACAATGGATGAACATTTAGAAGCCGTTAAAGCATACCGCGAGCAATACGGTATCGCTTAATTACGCTTTGTTTAGGTGTTATCTAATCGATATATAGTAAAAGCCCAGTGATTTTCACTGGGCTTTTTACACTAAATTACTTAACAAGGTTATTAAAACGTAAATTAAGTATAGGTTTTGTAGTGTTTGGCATGAATAATGAGCGAACAGTACTTTATTTTAAGTTTTCTTTAAAAAACGCTTGCGTAAAAATCGGATCTCCCTATAATGCGACCCCACTGAG
>NZ_MXQF01000013.1 GCF_002165575.1 Pseudoalteromonas sp. A601 | reverse complement strand
AACTGGTCTCCGATGAACTCGGGGCGATTCAAACGAACTTTTGAGTAAATTAGATAGACTAGATATAAAACAATTAAGAATATTTCAAGCGCTTATAATGGAGAAAAATGCTTCAAAAGCAGCAAGCCAATTAGGCCTTACGCAACAAGCTGTTAGTGAGCAATTGAAAAAACTTCGAGATGTTTTTGATGACAGACTATTTTTAAGGAAAACGAATGGCTTTATTCCCACGCCGTTTGCTGAACAAATAGCAATAGAAATTGACAAAGTTCTGAATGATTTTAATGCACTATTATCACCAAAAGTGTTTGATCCTAAAACTGTTACAGGTACTTTTGTTATTGCAGCAACAGATTATGCGCAGCAAGTCGTTTTACCTGATTTGATCTCAAAGTTAAGGAAAGAGTCACCTAATTTAAAGTTAATAGTTAGAGACTTTGAAATCGATAAACTTAATGAATTGATGGAAAATGGAAAAGTTAATTTAGCAATTGCATTTCCTGATTATATTCCTGATAGTTATCCAATAATAAAGCTATTTGAAGAACATCATATATGTGTTGCTTCACCTCATTCATCTATATCACAAACAAACCCTTCATTAACTGAAATTGCAAACTATCCAAGTATTATTGCTTCACCTTCACGGCCAAATTTTAAAGGCTCAATTGATGATTGGTTTAAACGATTTGGATTAAAACGTAATATTGTTGTTTCTGCCCCTTGTTTCTCCATCGTACCAATGTATCTAGAAACAACTGACTCAATTGCTTTTTTACCATCAAAGGCGATTGAAGGGTTAGATTTAATTAAAATTAAATTAGATCAATCTCCAGAGCCTTTTGATGTAATTGCCGCTTGGCATCCTCGTTACAATGATGATGCTCTACATAAGTGGGTGATATCAAAGCTTGAAATTGAAAAGCTTTAAAGAGTTTATCTTAGCCATCTAGAAAACCGCGGATTCACAGAATTACAAAGTAGCGGGCTAGTTCGCGCTATAACTTTTGACGCCTCACAGTTAGCTAATTGGTATATTAGTGCTAATTAGTTTTGAACTGATATTTTTCATATTTAAAATTCCACAATGTGGAACAACTCATTTTTGATAAGCTAATTTTCATTTTTTCCACAATGTGGAAATTAAACAATCATTAGAACTTATGAGATTGTCTCACTGTTTATATATTGATTTTATGATGTGGGGTTGCATCTCAATAATTTTTTGTGAGTATATAGGTATTCACTTCTGCAGATACGTAAATTCATTATTCACACTGACTGTGAACTACCAAGAGCTATTCATCATTCTGAATATCGAGCTTTCTTAGACCTCTTAGAATAAAACTATTTTTACTAAGAATATGTCGCCTTTGTACAACCTTTAATTAAGGTTCTGTGTTATTTTTTGTTCTGGAATGATAGGGGCTTTTGTGCGAAGTGATTTTACTTATGAGTATCAAATAACTTATTACATAAAATTTGGCTAAAATAACCATATTTTAGTGAGTGGCATATATTTAATTTAAGTTGATACGCTGAGGGCCTTATTTTAAAAGGGGAAAGTATATGGTTCGGTTTTTGCTTTAATGAAGTTAACCAAATTAAATCGTTTAAAGGATAAAAAATGAAAAAAACACTTACGGCTATACTTTTGACTGCTTTCTCTTTCTTACTTTATACACAATTTTCAGAATTAGCATATAAGTTTGGATTCGCTGAGCTTAAACTGGTTGCTGTTCTAGAAAACGCCGACAAAATGAAAGTTAAGTGCGATGCATACTCACTCGGCTTTTTTGATGAAATAAAACTTCAAAATAAGTATCAAAAATGCATTAATGACTATGAAGCTCAAGGCTATGAACTCTTGAGCAGAAGTGATAATTAACACACGAAAATATGATAGGGGCTCTTAGGAAGTAGGTAGCCCTTTGAGTACTCGATATTTCAATACTTATAAATTTTCACTTCGTTTACTTGCTACATGTAATAATTAGATATTTTTGATCCAAAGATATGAACCCTAACCCATATATTTTTCAATTCTTATAACTTCAATACTACAGCCTTACTCAGAGCTACATTTGATTGTATATAACACGGCTTAAACGTTTCTATTTAAACTTGTAAATAAGCTGCTCACAGTTTTACAGAAATATGCCAGCTATTGTACAAACAGGTTTAAATGATCTAAAAACATCTGTCTGAAATAAAGCTTCTAAATTCCACATTGTGGAATATTCACTCTTCATCTGATTTTGCAAAAATAAAAATCCACTTTTAAATATGTGGAGAGCGGACGCTATTCAATTTTGAAGGAGTTCGAGTTATTTAGAATAGATAAATTTCAAAGGTGTACTTATAGAGTAGGGGAGGGCAGTTTCAGATTTGTAACTTTCATATATTGGATCAACCAAATCACTTTGCATAAATATGTTTATGAAATTTATATTACCTCTAGTTAACGATTTAAAGTTTGCACCTTTTATATTTGAATTAAATTGCGAACTTGGCGTAGGTAAATTTCATTAAGTCAATTTCACTCAAACAGAATGTGATTGGTTAATAAATCTTATGTTTTTATCGAGTTAGTCTTTATTTATTAGTGGTATATAGGTAGTTGATGACATTAAGTGATAATTTGGTGATTGAAAATGATTTAAAATGCTTGACTATGTTGGTTGTGGATGTAGTATTACACGCAATGTATTTAAAAGTTATTAAAAAATAATTAACAGCTGGAGTTAAACAGAAGATGCCAAGCAAAAGTAATGAATATAAACATGTAAATTATAGCTGGGACGATGCTGCAGTAGATAATTTATCCCCAGTAGAAAGCCTCATTTATCGCTCAAATATTCTAGGAGCTGATCAAAGAATTACCAATACTGGCGGTGGTAATACTTCTGCCAAAGCAATGGAAGTTGATCCTCTTACTGGTGAAAGTGTTGAAGTATTATGGGTTAAAGGTTCTGGTGGAGACCTAAGAACATCAAAACCTGAGAATTTTTCATCGTTGTATATGAGTAAATTAATTTCTCTTCAAGATATTTACCATAGTGCAGATGAGGTTGGTGTTAAAACACAGATTGAAGATGACATGGTTGATATGTATCGCCATGCAACATTTAACTTAAATCCTCGTGCGACTTCAATTGATACTCCTTTACACGCATTTATTCCATACAACCATGTCGACCACATGCACCCAAATTCAGTAATTGCAGTGGCGGCAAGTAAAAATAGTAAAGAATTAACAAAGAAAATCTTTGGTGATGAGCTAGTTTGGACTGAGTGGCAGCGCCCTGGGTTTGACCTTGGTTTAAAACTACAGACTATTTGTAAAGATTACCCTGATGCTAAAGGTGCAATCTTAGCAGGGCACGGAGTAATTAACTGGGCTAATGATAACAAAGAGTGTTACGACCTTAGCCTTGATATCATCGAAAAAGCGGCTCGTTATATTGAAGAGCACGATAAAGGCGAGATGACTTTTGGTGGTCAAAAGTACGCTAAGTTAGATGATGCTAAACGTGAAGAAGTACTAGGTGAAGTATTGCCTTATTTACGTGGCTTAGTTTCGGGTGAGAAAAAGATGATTGGTACAGTCCAGTCTGACGACACTGTTTTACGTTTCGTAAATAGTGCAGATGCACCTAGATTGGCAGATTTAGGTACGTCTTGTCCTGATCATTTCTTACGAACTAAGATTAAGCCTCTCTATGTAGATTGGAACCCTGAAACAGATAGCGTTGAGAAATTGAAAACATTATTGTCTGAAGGTGTTGAACAGTACAAGTCAGATTACAGTGATTATTACGAACAATGTAAGCGTCACAACTCACCAGCTCAAAGAGCCTCATCTCCATCTGTATGCTTAATACCAGGTGTTGGTATGGTTGCATGGGGTAAAAACAAATCAGAATCAAGAGTAACAGCTGAATTCTATAACTGTGCCATTGAAGTTATGCGTGGTGCTGAAGCAATTGATGAATACGCTGCTTTACCTCAGCAGGAAGCATTTGATATAGAGTACTGGTTGCTTGAAGAAGCTAAGTTACAACGCATGCCAAAAGAAGCGCCATTAGCGCGTGATGTAGTGGTTGTAATTGGTGCAGGGGACGGAATTGGTAAAGAAACAGCATTTCGTGTAGCAAAAGAAGGCGCTCACGTTGTTTGTGCTGACTTACGCGTTGAAGCTGCACAACAAACTACAGATGAATTGACTGCTATTTATGGTCAAGGTATTGGTGTAGCCGGCACGGGTATTTCAAGCTGTGGTCCAGCTATTGCTCAGGGTGTTGATATTACTGACCGTGAAAGCGTTAAGAAAATGTTCAAAGAAGTCACATTGGCTTATGGTGGTATTGATAAAGTAATAGTTACAGCAGGCGTGTTCTTAGCACCTGGTCAATCAGGTATGACGAATGACCAACAATTTGATGTTAGCTTTGCTGTTAATGTTAAAGGTGGTTATATCGTAGGTACTGAAGCTAATGAAATCTGGAAAGCACAAGGCTTTAAAGGCTCACTTGTTCTTACTACCAGTGTTAATGCTGCGGTATCGAAGAAAGGCTCACTTGCCTATGACACATCAAAAGCGGCGGCTAATCACCTTGTTCGTGAGCTAGCAGTTGAACTATCTCCGCTAGTTAATGTGAATGGTTTAGCGCCTGCAACTGTTGTTAAAGGCAGTACAATGTTCCCACGTGACCGTGTGAAGGCATCTTTAACTAAATATAATGTTGAATTTACTGAGCAAGATTCAGATGATGAACTTCGCGATAAGCTTGCTAATTTCTACGCCCAGAGAACACTAACTAAACAACCTATTACTCCAGAAGATCAAGCTGAAGCTGCTTACTTGATGGTTTCAGGTCAGTTAAGTAAAACTACTGGTCAGATTATTAGTGTTGATGGTGGTCTTCACGAAGCTTTCTTACGCTAAGATAATAATAAATAGGATTAATGAATATGACACAACGTATTGAAAAAGCGCTAATTGCTGATGAAAATGCAAAGTTATTGAGCGACTTAAATGAAGATTACCAAGCGTTAGGTAATAAGCTTGCGCGTAATGATATTAATATCGAAGAAATTACAGAGAAAGCTCAGGCCTTTCAAATTGCAGTGCCTTCATGGGGCACGGGTACAGGCGGAACGCGTTTCGCCCGTTTCCCAGGTGAAGGCGAACCACGTAATATCTGGGAGAAGTTAGAAGATAGCGCGGTTATTAATGATTTATCTCAGTGTACAGAGCGTGTTTCACCTCACTTCCCTTGGGATAAAGTTGATGATTTTACAGAGCTAAAGCAATTTTCAGATGATTTAAATTTAAGCTGGGATTCAATCAACTCAAATACGTTCCAAGATCAACCAGGACAAGAGCATAGCTTCAAATATGGTAGCCTGAGCAATACTAGCGCAGCTTCTCGTGATCTAGCGATTGCACATAACCTTGATTGTATTGAGTGGGGTAAAGCACTTGGTTCTAAAACATTAACTGTTTGGGTTGGCGATGGTTCTAACCATCCTGGTCAACAACATTTCCAAAGTGCTTTTGAGCGTTATTTAGAAAGTATGAAAACAATTTATGCAGGCCTTCCGAGTGATTGGGAATTGCATATCGAACACAAAATGTTTGAGCCTGCATTTTACTCAACCATAATTCAAGATTGGGGTAGTAATATCCTTGCTGCTATGGAACTTGGTCCTCAAGCTAAGTCTTTAGTTGATTTAGGCCACCATGCGCCAAACGTTAATATTGAAATGATTGTGTCTCGCTTAATTCAATTTAAAAAATTGGGTGGTTTCCACTTCAATGATAGTAAATATGGTGATGATGATCTTGATAGTGGTAGTTTGCACCCTTATCAGCAGTTCTTGATTTTTAATGAGCTAGTTGATGCGCAATACCGTAACCAAGAAGGTTTTAACCCTAACTACATGCTAGACCAATCACATAATGTGACTGATCCGATTGAAAGCTTAATGAACTCTGCAGCAAGTGTTCAGCGCTCTTTTGTATCGGCATTATTGGTTGACCGTGAAAAGTTATCAGAATACCAACAAAGCAATGATGCATTGATGGCAAGTAACACACTCAAAAATGCATTTAATACTGATGTTAGCCCTATCTTAGCGATGGCTCGTTTACGTAAAGGTGGTGCAATTGACCCTATTGCGACTTATCGTAAAGCTAACTATCGTTCAGCAGTAGCTGTTAAGCGTCCATCAAGCGGCGGAAACGGTTCAGGTATCGTATAAAAACGATACTTTTAATCGTAAAAATAAACATGCAGAGGTATTGAACCGCCTTTGCATGTTTTTTAGCTTGAAAACACACACAAAAATAAAGAACGTCGATTAATTTGTCATAAAAAGAACAAAAATTGACGCAGTGGAGGCAACATGTCGACAGCAGAAGAATTTGAAACGCAACCCGTTTCTCCCAATAAATTACAATCAGCAAACACGTTTGCTGGCAGCTATGCCGGTGAGCATGTGGCGGGTACTGAGTTTGTAATAGGTGCTTTATTTGTATCATGGGGAGTAGGGGCCAGTGATATATTATTAGGCTTATTACTAGGTAACTTATTAGCGGTTTTAACTTGGGGTTTGATCACAGCACCAATAGCCACAGATACTCGATTAACTCTCTACGCCTACCTTGAGAAAATTGCTGGGCCAGGCACTATAAAACTCTACAGTGTAATAAACGGTATATTATTTTGCGTGTTAGCTGGCGCAATGATAACAGTATCAGCATCAGCTGTTCGTGTTCTTTTTGATATCCCTCCTCAAGTAGATTGGTATCCAACAGATTTAAGGTTTGTGCTTGTAGCTCTTGGTGTAGGCGCCGTGGTTGTTTTTATGGCGGTGAAAGGGTTTGAAAAATTAGCGGCATTTGCAGAAATATGTGCACCTTGGATGATTCTAATGTTTATTGTCGGTGCCTTAGTGTTATTACCAACAATTGTTTCAGCTACCAATGGTGTTAATTCAATTAGTAGTTTCACCGATTTTTTAAATATTGCTAGTCAGTCAATCTGGGTTGATACAGGCAGTGGAATAGGCTTTTGGCATGTAGCCGCTTTTGCTTGGGTTGCTAACTTAGCAATGCATGGCGGTATGGGTGATATGACTCTATTACGCTTTGCTCGTTATTCTCGTTATGGTTACTTCTCGGCTCTGGGTATGTTTATTGGTCACTATTTAGCGTGGATTTGTGCCGGTATTATGGGCGCAGGTGCAGCTATCTTACTTAATACGACTATTGTGGCTTTAGACCCAGGTTCAGTTGCTTTTCAAGCACTAGGAACTTGCGGGATTATCGCTGTAATTATTGCAGGTTGGACAACGTCTAACCCAACTATTTACCGTGCAGGCCTAGCATTTAGTTCACTAAACCATAAATGGGGGCGTACAAAGGTAACAGTTGTTGTGGGTATCGTTACTACAATTATTGCTTGTTTCCCGTTTGTGTTTTCTCAATTGCTAGGATTTGTCGGCATAATGGGACTAATGATGGCGCCAGTTGGTGCTGTGATTGTTGCTGAACATTGGCTTTTCCCACGTATTGGCTTCACTCGTTATTGGTCAAAATACAAAGGTAATACTACTAATTATGCAGCTATTATCACGTGGTTAAGCTCTCTTGTGGTTAGTTACTTTCTTGAGGCATCAGGTACTTTACACCTATTCTTCATCTTAATCCCAATCTGGATTTTTGCGACGTTGTTGTATAGCGGATTAGCTTATTTAATGGGGGCAAAAAAATCATATTCAGAGCAAGCTGCTGCAGAAAGTGCAGAGGCTGAACGTAAGTCGATAGAAGCAGCTTATTTGAAAAAGTTTGAAAGTAATAAGGGATCACAGCACAAGGAAACTTTACCAATGATGACTCGCGCCGCTTGTATGGTGTCATATTTAGCGTTACTAGTATGTGCAGGTCTTGGTATATTTTCTTACGTTAATCAAGATATTGAGCTGGTGAGATCATGGTTACTTGTGCCTACACTGATTTACTTTGTGACAGCCACATTTGCTTACTTACAAAAAAGTAAGATAACTCAAGAAGAGCCGTCACAAGATGGCCTCGAGCAAGAATTGGCTACATCTAAATAAGATGTAGCCATTTAAAAAAACTAAGCTACCCAGACTAATTTAATATGCTCTGTGTAGCTTTTTTAATATTTAAAATTAATTTCATAGTTAACTAATAGGAGTTTTAATGACTGATTTACGTGACCTAGTACCACCTGGAGTTGTTAACGCAAGCCAGATGAAAGTGTTATTCGATTATGCGAGAGAGAATAACTTTGCTTATCCTGCGGTCAATGTTGTTAGCACTAACTCAATTAATGCAGCACTTGAATCAGCAAAAGAATGCAACTCTCCTATTATTATTCAACTGTCATATAGTGGTTCGGCTTTTTTTGTTGGAAAAGGAGTTAGATTATCAGGACATGAACCATCTATTGCAGGGGCAATTGCTGCTGCACATTATGTACATGGTGTGGCTAAGTTTTATGGAATTCCTGTTATTTTACACACTGATCACGCTGCTAAAAAGCTTCTTCCATGGATTGATGGTCTATTAGATGAAGGCGAGGCGTATTATAACGCTACAGGAAAGCCGTTATTTAGTTCGCATATGCTCGACTTATCAGAAGAGAGCCTGGAAGAAAATACGGCAACGTGTAAAGAATATCTAGCTCGCATGATTAAGTTAGATATGGGTATTGAAATAGAGTTAGGTTGTACTGGCGGTGAAGAAGACGGCGTAGATAACTCTGGTATAGATAGCTCGCTACTTTATACACAACCAGAAGATGTTGCTTATGCCTATGAACATTTGTCTGAGGTCAGTGATGCATTCACGATTGCCGCCTCATTTGGTAATGTACATGGGGTATATAAACCAGGAAATGTAAAGCTAACACCACTTATTCTCAAAAACTCACAGGCATATGTTCAAGATAAATATGAGCTGGCACATAATAGCTTAAACTTTGTTTTTCATGGTGGCTCAGGGTCTTCAGCTGAAGAAATCAAAGAAGCTATTAGTTACGGTGTTATAAAGATGAACATAGATACCGATACTCAGTGGGCTTGTTGGCAAGGTGTGCATAAATACTATCAAGATAATATTGATTATTTGCAGTCCCAAATAGGGTCCCCGAGTGATCCAGACTCACCAAACAAAAAATACTACGACCCTCGAGTATGGTTACGTCAAATTGAGCTATCTATGGCTAAAAGGCTGCGCCTAACTTTTGAAGAGCTTAATTGTATAAATAGGTACTGATCACGAGCTTTGAACAATGGAATAAATACTTAGATAACTATAAATAATCAGCAAGTTGTTTAGATATTATTCGCAAGTTAAGTGTTGAGACCGTCAGTTAGGTGACGGTCTCATATTGTTATGGCGAATAATGTTGGTCTAAGTGTGGATCACAGAGGCACTTGCAATGGGGACTGAGGGGAATACACGTGCTAGTTGTTGAGGTGTTAATTTCCAGTGTTCATTGAGGGCCTTAGCAATCCACGAAAACGTATTTGAAGTAGGCATTAAATCCCGTTTTTCAAAAAGCTGTTCATCAGCAAGGCCGGGCCACTGGCCAGCAATTTGTCCACCTTTTACTTTTCCACCAGCGATAAACATGGCACTGGCTGTACCATGATCTGTGCCTAGAGTACCATTTTCTTTAACCGTGCGACCAAACTCAGTGGCTACTATTACAACCGTGTTTTGCCATTGCGCTCCAAGCTCTTGTTTAAGAGCGTGCAAGCCGTTATCAAGTTCTTCTAGTTGCCTTGCTAAGCGGTTGTTTTGATTGCTATGTGTGTCCCACCCGCCAAGCTCTAGCATGGCGCAGTCAACATTACTTTTTGGGTCAATCATTAACTTGGCACATGCTTTACTTAAATCAACAAATTTACCGGTGCTTTTATTTGATTCTTGTTGCGTGAGCCCTTGTAAAGCGAGACCTTGATTTAAACGATCAAGTAACAATTTATCATCAGCATACATAGATGATAATGCTTGATACACATCACTGTCAGCATCTTTCAATCTACTCGGATACCAAGTATTTGCTTGTGGTATATTACGTAAGCTAATAGGGGTTGAGCGTGCAAGGGCAATGGCATTAACATCCTTTTGAGATATAGCCCTTGCTAGCCAGCCAGAGTCATGATCGATATTAGCTAAACCACTTTCCAAATAATCTTGGCCATCAAAATGAGAGCGTTCTTTATAACCAGATGAAACAGCAACAATTGGTAAAAGCTGTTTATCTTTATACCACTGATGCAGATTCGCTAGCGCTGGGTGAAAACCATAACCATTATCCAGCGGTAATAGTTGTTCTTTGATATTGCTTGCGAGTTTTGGCCGTTGCTTTAATAGGTTTGCATCAAATGCAGGAACTATAGTACCCAGTGAGTCCATAGCTCCACGCAATACAACCCACACAAGCTTTGCTGGTTGTGCGCTAGTTGGCTGATTCGCTTCCAAGCTCATTGCTAATAAAGGGGTTTGAAACACCACTAAACTTGCGCCTAACGCTTTAATAAAGTCTCGACGTTCCATCATTATCTCCTTAAAAACTCTGGGCTCATTAAAAACAATGTCAGCGCTTGCTTACGACTTTCTGCTCTAGATATGGTTTGATAGCTCAATTGGCTAATAGACTCAGAAAAACTATTTTTTATGATGGCTTCAATCTGTACTTTTTTGGCTCTAGCTGCAATTGTGGATGCCCAGTTTACTCTTGAAATTAAAGCATTGGCGCCATTCCAGTCATCTTCTCTATCGCTGTAACCTGCCGGAGAACCTGCTTTAAATGGTTGCTGACCAAGTGTTACCAGCGATGAATATAATTGTCGATTATTAGCTTTCAAATCCAGTGCTCTAAGCGATGAAATTACAAATTCGCGAGGGGTTTTAAATTTTAGCTTCTCTGCATGCCATGCTTCATCAGCGTTGATCATTGTGGTCATGACTTCTTTGAGATTACCATTTGTAGCCAGCCAACAAGCTGTCATTTTATTTACTAGGCTTGCTGGAGGATTATCACTAATAAAGTGATGGGCTAGTTTATAGCTAATATGCTTAGCTGTTGCTGGGTGTACAGCTAAATCGCGGAGCATACTTTTGCCTTGCTCACTCTCTTTTTGTGAATACGTTTTATTTAATAGAGTTCGTACGCCAGGTTCATGCCCTGATCGACGATATTTAAAGCCCTGCTCTTTATCTTTAAGTGGGTTAGCTACGCTCCAACCAGTAATTCCTTTAGCTAATTCAATTACATCTTTTTGGCTGTAACCACTTTCGACACCTAATGTATGCAGCTCTAAAATTTCACGGGCTAAGTTTTCGTTTAAACCTCGGCCATTCTTTTTGGCAACCTTTGAATTAGGCCCAAATGATTTCTCGTTATTCAAATAAATTAACATGGCAGGGTGTTGTATAACACTAATAAGCAAATCATCAAATCGGCCCAATAAGTTAGGGGCAATGGCTTCGCGCTCTAGCGTTGGCACTAATGCGGTCATCACAGGACCGGCACTACTGACACTAAAATGATTAGAGAAGAAGTCTAATAGTCGCCAATTTAAACTATGCTCTGAGTTAATTGCATGTTCAAGCGTATCAATACTCAGTTGTAGGTAAGTTTGTCGGTGATAACTTACTTTAGGTGTTTTGGTTTGCGGTGTGTCAGAGGGGTTATCACTTTTGAGATTATTTTTATTGGATTTCTTTTGCTCACGTAGTTCAGCCAACGTCTGCATGATCTCATTTGAATGGGCTACATCTGAGTTAAAGTGAATAGCAGGTTTACGTTGCAATTGATTAATAAGCCATTGCTTAGGAGCTTTATTAGCGACTATGAGCTCAGAGGGTTTTGCTCCCAAACCAAAACGATTTATCGCAATAGTAGCTTGAACTGACATAATGACCTCAAACGGTTGTACTTAATTATTAAAAATAAACCTTCCAGCTTTTATCGCTATCTAATTTACATATCTTTACTCCGCCTTTTTCTGTTCAAGTTGAAAATGTTTACCAAATTACTCCAGGGTGAAAATCATCCTATTTGGATAGTTGTTGTAGCAAATTTAAGGGGTTGAAACTTTGGTTTTGCAAAGCAATACGCAAATGTGAGTGGTCCAACTCTTCCAATGAGCATGAGCAAAATAATGATTAATTGGCTAGGAGTACTTAAACTCCCTGTAAAATCACGGGACAGTCCTACGGTACTTAAAGCAGAAATAACTTCAAATGTTATATTTAATAGTGACGCTTGTTCAATTTTGCTAATTATCATAATGGCTACGAAAGCCGTAAATAAGTACAAAATCACGACGCTTAGGGCTTTAATAACGAGCTTATCGCTAAGTTGTCTATTAAATACGGTTACTTCTGGCTTTTGACGTAAATAGTTATACATAGCAAGCAGTAGAATAACAAAAGTACCTATTTTAATTCCGCTTGCTGTACTGACAGAGCCACCACCAATTACCATCAATAACAATGTAAGTAATGTTGAATCATTTGTTAGATCGCTAATAGGTAGGGTGTTAAAGCCTGCTGTTCGAGGAGTAACAGCCTGAAACCATGCTGCAGTTAATTGCTCAGCAAGAGGGAGGTTAGCAATTGTTGCTGGGTTAGAGTATTCAAATATAAATATCAACAAAAATGCACTAACGTTAATAATAGCACTGGCAATGAGTACAATACGTGTGTTGGTTGCCAATTTTTGCCAGTGGCGCTGTTGGTGCAAATCAATGAGAACAGTAAAGCCTAAGCCACCAATTATAAATAGTGCACTAATAAGTAAATTGATGGTTATATCATGTCTGAATGCCATTAAACTATTGCTATCAAGTGCAAACCCCGCATTATTAAACGCTGAAATGGTATAAAAAAGGCTTCGATATGCTCCACCAGTAATCCCATAATCATCTACCCAACTTATAAAAAGAAAAATAAATGCGGCACTTTCTATAATTAGTGAATAAGTAATTACACACTTAGCTACATGTATGACGCCATTCAAGTCGCTAGTATCGAATGCCTGACTTGCTAATAAGCGTTGTTTTAAGCCTAAATTTTTACCAATACTTAAAAACGAAATAACTGCGACAGTCATAAAACCAATACCACCAATTTGAATAAGCACCATCACTACACATTGTCCAAATGTGGTTAATGCTGAGGATGTATCCACTACCACTAAGCCAGTCACGGTTACAGCTGAGGTTGCTGTAAAAAAAGCCTGCATAAAACTCAGTGACTCTACACTTGAAAATGGCAGCAGTAATAGAGCCGTACCTAAGAGAATAAGCGTAAGAAAACCAGCAGTTAAAATTAAAGGTGGATTAATAGGGCGTTTTGATTTCCCTACAGTACGGGTAAATTGTTTTGGTAGTACGTTTGCTTGCCAATTGATCATAAGGCTTTAAACCGCTTTGTTAATTTTGTGAGGTAATGTTTTGAACCTAATAACACAAGGCTATCGCCATGGCGCAGTTCGGTATCAAGTGTTAAATCTGTATTGAAGGTATCGTCTCGGCGCAGGGTAAGCGGTTTGATATCTGAGTGTCTTTCTTTTAATAGCCAATCAATAGTCCGACCTGATAAATGTAAATCAATAGAAAGTTCTACGATAAAAGTCGATTGGGTGAGTGCAAAATACTGATTAACCATGGGGTAGTTAAGTGCATGCGCCACGCGTACACCCATTTCCTCTTCCGGGTGAATTATACGAGATACACCAAGCTTACTTAAAATCTGATGGTGACTTTTGGTGCATGCCTTAACCCATATTTGTTTTACGCCAAGATTTTTTAAATGCAATACGCATAGAATACTCGCTTCTATGTTTTCGCCTATCGCTACTAAAACGGCTTGGCAACTAGCTAAGTCTAGTCGAGCTAGTTGAGCTTCGTCACTGGCATCTAAAATCACAGTGTAATTTAACTGATTAGCAAATGTGTTAATGGTGCTTTCGTTTATATCGGCAGCATAAACATGATGCCCTTGATTTACTAGTTCTAGCGAAGCGGTAACACCAAAACTACCTAGCCCGATCACTGCAAACTGTGCCATGTCTATTCCTATTATAAAGTGTGTAACACAGCAAAGAATATGGGCTTTAAAAATATAGTCACCTAATGACATGTAAGCTTTATAAAGATTTAACACCACACCAAGAAATCTTTATAAAAACTTTATACCTAAGGCATCAAAAACCAGTAATCTATAACAAGAAAAAACTATGAGAATGCATGATGAGTCTTCGGAAGTGGTTCAAGCCGTTGTTATTAACTACAGTGGCTCCTATTTTTATCGTACTAGCTATTTTACCTTTTCGGGAGTGGTTAACCACCACAGATATTGTCATGTTGCAATTACTGTGGGTGGCGTGGGTTGCTGTGCGTCAGAATGCAACTTTAGCGGCGCTTACTACATTAGTAAGCGTGGCATGTACCGACTGGTTTTTTGTACTGCCGTACTTTACGTTTCATATCGAAAAAATTGAGTACTTAGTTACTTTTGTTGTAATGCTTTTAGTTGGTTTGATGATAAGTAAACTCGCAGGTGAATTAAGTAAAAATATTCGCGATACTCAAGTTCACGCTAATAATACCCGTTGTTTGTATGAATTAGCGAAACTGCTCAATGGACTTGATGACATAAATGCTCAGCGTAAGGTTTTTACAACCGCGATTGAGAACCACCTTGGCATCACACTGAACTGGCAAGAAAATAATGAAGCTGGTGGCGAATTCTTTAATGTGGATCAAAACACTCTGTGGGGAGGTTTTACTACACAGGATCAACTTAGCCCTGAAAAGCGAGCATTTATAAATACAGCACTTTCTTTGTTGTATCAGGTTCACGAGAACACAAGTCTTAGAAATCAGTCAGCATCAATGCAAGTGCAAGCAGAGCTAGAGCGAGCCAAAAATGCATTGTTGCGTAGTTTATCCCATGATTTACGCACCCCTTTAACTACGATTATGGGGGCATCTAGTATGTTAGCCGACGAAAATATAGAGTTGAGCAAAGCATTAATCACCGAGCAAGCAAGAAATATTTATGATCAAAGTGAAATTTTGAATCAGCATTTTAATAAGGTTATGGAACTTAGTCGCGTCAATAAAATTGGTGAGCAACTAGTATGGCAAACTATTGATGTGCATACGCTAGTAACAGAAGCAAAAGGACGTAGACAGCAACAATTAAGTGACTTTAATTTAGAGTTAATTATTGATAAAGCAGCTAATTGCTTGGGGGATATAACACTGCTTGAAATTGCTTTGGCTAATATATTCGAAAATGCTGCGCGATATGGTGATGGGGTTGCGACCGTAGACTTTAATATCGAGCAGGTTAATAATAAGTCGAATTATAAAATATTAGTAAAAAACAATATAGTTACTAAACAAAATAGTGCAGATGAAGGGGTTGGACTTGGTAGCGTTATTTGTGATGTAGTAGCCCAGTTTCATCACGGAGAATTTTCGTTATCCATAGATGAGCAAACACAAATAGCTACAGCGATACTAAGTTGGAGTGATAAAAATGATTAATGTTCTCGTGCTTGAAGATTCGCCACCATTACAAAGTTTTTTAAAAACATTACTCGGTGCAAGTGGTTATAATGTGTCGATTACTGCAAAAGGGTTGGACGGATTTGCATTAATGAGCGAACACTGCTTTGATCTCGTCTTATTGGACTTAGGGCTACTTGATATGGACGGGCAAGCTTGGCTAGAGGAAGTCCGGCAATGGAGTCAAATTCCAATATTAGTGCTTTCTGCTCGTGATGGAGAAGTTGAAAAAGTAACAGCTCTCGATAACGGTGCAAACGATTATATAACTAAACCTTTTAGCGCAAATGAATTACTTGCAAGAATGCGAGTGTTACTCAGAGCTAATACCCAACCGAGTCTCGCTTTACAGTGCGGGAATATAAAAATAGACCCGCATAAGCATACTGTTATGCTTAACGACAAGGTTGTAAAACTCACTAAGAAAGAATACAGAATTCTGCTTATGTTGTTTCAAAACAAAGATAAAGTTCTCACGCATAATGCTATTTTGACCCAAGTTTGGGGTGTCCAATATATTAATCGGCCAGAATATGTGCGTGTGCACATAGCTCAGTTGAGGCAAAAGCTTGAAGTTAACCCAGCAAGCCCTGTACATATTTTAACTGAGCCTGCTGTAGGTTATCGGTTAGTCGGCTAATCAAAGTTATAGACGATTATTTTAGTTAAATAAAACCAGTAAAGAAACCATATACCAAGCGAATTTGTAGTGAAGACAAACTATCAACAGAAATATTAAATTAATTAGAATGATATTAGAAACAGTGTTTTTTATTATTGCTGATATACAGCCAATCATAACTGGCGTAAATTGTAATTAATTCATAATAATTACAGTTTTATTGGATATAAAATGATTATTTCAGCCTCTACAGATTATCGCAAAGCCGCTAAAGCTAAATTACCACCATTTCTATTTCACTATATTGATGGGGGGTCATACAAAGAACATACTTTAAATAGAAATGTACAAGACTTGTCAGATATTGCTTTAAGGCAACGTATTTTAAAGGATATGTCAGAGTTAGATTTGAGTACGGAGCTATTTGGTGAAAAGTTAGACCTACCTTTAATTTTAGCACCTGTAGGGTTAACTGGTATGTATGCAAGGCGAGGTGAGGTGCAAGCTGCTAAAGCTGCAGAGAACAAAGGTATTCCTTTCACGATGTCTACCGTATCAGTGTGCCCAATTGAAGAGGTTACGCCTAATATTGATCGCGCTATGTGGTTCCAGTTATATGTTTTAAGAGACCGTGGCTTCATGCAAAATGCGCTTGAAAGAGCCAAAGCTGCTGGCGTAAAAACACTGGTATTTACGGTTGATATGCCGGTTCCAGGGGCGCGATACAGAGATATGCATTCTGGAATGAGCGGTCCATTCGCAGCTTCAAGAAGAATTTTACAAGCGATGACACACCCTCGTTGGGCACTAGATGTTGGTTTACTGGGTAAGCCGCATGATCTTGGCAATATTTCGGCCTACCGTAAAGAGAAGACCTCATTAGTTGATTATATTGGTTGGCTAGGAAGTAACTTCGATCCATCAATTAGCTGGAAGGATCTTGAGTGGATAAGAGACTTTTGGGACGGCCCAATGATCATCAAGGGCATTTTAGATGAAGAAGATGCTAAAGATGCAGTTCGTTTCGGTGCAGACGGCATTGTCGTTTCGAACCATGGTGGTAGGCAATTAGATGGCGTTCTTTCCTCTGCAAGGGCTTTACCTAAAATAGCTGATGCTGTGAAAGGCGATATTAAAATTCTAGTAGATTCTGGGATTAGAAATGGACTCGATGTAGTCAGAATGCTGGCTTTAGGTGCCGACGCCGCGATGTTAGGGCGCTCGTATATATACGCCTTAGCAACAAACGGTCAAAAAGGTGTTGAGCATTTACTTGATTTGTATACAAATGAGATGAAAGTTGCGATGACACTAACCGGTGCAAAATCAATTAATGACTTGGGACCGCAATCTTTGGTTTCATATTAAGTGAGCGTTTTGTATTCATTGGTTTATGAGTTGCCTCACGTTGAAGTTTAATAAAGGTGGCTCAGTCTTAGCTTGGCTTGTCAGGTTTGATTAAAATAATCAAACCTGACAGACTCAAATGTGCTATGAGCAGTCATTCTTTCCTAACTCGTTTCTGCCCCAAAACGAGTTTAGGCGAATGTCTCAAAAGAGCGATAAAGAGACGGTCACAGTATTGTAGTGCTATTGGCTTAATTATCCAAAGCGGACGTTCCGCTAACTCATATATGCCCATTGTGTGTTTCGGTCAGTTGGCAATGTTCAAATAAGCGTCCAAATGCACACAGATTTAAGTAATGCTACTAAGTTTCTACTGACTCGGTGGCTATTCGATGTTCAGCATTTGTTAGGACATCAGAGTCCCAAAACTTCGACTCATTTCGCACATCGTTGAGATAGGTAAGTGCTAATGTGGCTGCGTTGGTTAGTGGAGTTAGTCACGGGTAGAAGTGAAAATAGTGGGTATATCGTTCGCTGTTTTTTGGTACTTTGAGGAATGATTTTTAGGTATCTGTTGAGCATTCATCCATGTCACATTATGTGATACCTTGAGTACATTGGTAGCTAACAAAGGAAGTGAATAACTTGGATTGTTATAGACAGAAAATATCAGCAGACGCAAATCTTACTGATCAAGATGGTAAATCGATTATGGTTGATTGCTCTGTTACATTGCCTTTGCTTTTTGGTCAGCCTGCAGAGGTCCGGGTTGGAATTCCAAATGAGGCAATGCCTATACCGAACTTCAAGACTCCTTGGCAGATTAAAACTCTTCAAGGGACTGAAATAATTACTTTAGAAGATGTTCATTACCGAAGCTTAACTACCAAAACCCTTTTAAAAAGAAAGTGTGGTTCAACCCCAGTAGATCTGAGTCATATAAAAAGTTTGACGATAGAAATGGCTTTTAAGTCGTCTGATTATAGGTTTTCAATTTATATATCTGATACGGAATATTTTAGGACGTTATCTCTTGAAGAAAATCAATATGGTATTAGCCAAATAGCTATGTTCAGTCACCCAACTCTTGGTGAAATTGTTTTACAAAAATATAGTATTGAATCTGCAATGCTTAATAGTAGTGGCTCATTAAAACTACATGGCTATAGGCTAGAAGTTGAATGTTGTAGATCTAATACTAGCCCTGAATCTATCATTAATACAATCCAGCCCTTACTTGATATATTGTCTTTTGTTTCACGCCAAAGAGTGTTGGTTTTAGGTTGGGAACATCAAACGGAAAATGAATGTATTAGGCACTGGAAATATCCACTAAATGCGATACAGACTGATTATGCCTTATATGAGCCTCGATCTTATTTAATGAGTCGTAAAGTTGATGAGCTAGAAAAAATGATCAATATAGGTTTATCGAATTATTACGGTTTGGATGACTCAGAACAGGATATGGTACATAAACTTAGCTTTGATCTTTGTTCATCAGTGCAACGTAGAGATGATGCTAAATTTATGGCCTTATTCACAGCTCTGGAGTCTTATGCTAAAAAGCTGAGCCTTACATTAGAGCTAGATGAAACAAGGTCAAAATCCATTCAATTAATAAAAGAAGCGGCAAAGCCACATAAAAAAGTCGACCATGAAGTATACCAAATGATAATGGACCTAACTTCAGACATTAAAAAAACTTCTGCTGCTGACTCAATCGATAATTTTTTATCTAAACATCGCGTGTTTAAAGAAGAGCTTTGGTCAATCCGAGGAAAAAGTGGATTGCTTAATATTAGAAATCACTTAGCTCATGAAGGTAATCATAATGTTGACCATCAAGGGTTGGCAGTTGCAACGTTACATCTAACGATACTCATTGAAAGAGTTATTTTAAGGGCTCTTAACTTAAAGCTTGAATCATCTGTTCAATGGGAGCTAAGACAAGAACCTTGGCTCAATTTAGAATACGCAAATAGATTAAAAAATTTAATTATACTCAACTAAAATCCTAGATCGCTGGGTCGGTCACACCAGACTTGCCCTGTAATCTCGCTCTAAGGCTTATCCTGTTTAACCTCTTACATGATGTAGTTCCTGTAATTATCGTGACGGCGTCGTCGATGTTGAATCTTCAAGGTGAATACCGCATTATCTATATATGAAGTGCGTCTGTGTGCCATTAAAAAAGCTCCAATAAATCATGAGGTAAGATGAAGAAACCTGATCAAGTGTCTTTGTACTTTCTGTCTGACTTAGAGAAGTTTCGGATCTTTGTCGAACTATCAGAACGCCATTGGTCTGAAGAATTAATCAAGTACAATGAATCTGATATAGAAACGAACGAGTTCATTTGCTGGGATAGGTACAAGTATCGCAATGATTTAAGCGCACATTTCCAAGAAGTTTTTCCTCAATACCAGAAACAATCTTTTTTGCTCATGTTGGTATCGCTTTTTGAAGACTATCTAAACCAGTTGTGCCACAGCTTTCATTTTGAAAAGGGATTAAGTTGTACTTTAAAAGACTTTCGTGGCTCAGGTATTGAGCGAGCAAAAAACTACTTGCGTAAAATTGCTGAAATTGAAGTTCCTACAGGCACGGCCTTTTGGAGCAAAGTTATCGAGGCGAGAGATATTAGGAATATCATCGCTCACAATGCTGGGCATTTAGATGAAAATCTACATAGTAAACAACTTAGAATTGTTGCCAAAAACCTCAATTTAAATTCGCATCAATTTGCTAGAATTCATCTTGAAGTTACACAAGTGTATGTCTTTGAAGTTATTAAAGCTATGGCTAGTGTCGTTAATGTTCTCTGGCGTAATACAACGGAAGATTCCTAACAATTGTTCAGAGGGATTCCAACTCGATGCATTTTTATAATGCGTTGCTCATTACCTTAGCAGGACAAGTAGCTTTTATAAACAATAGGTAAGTACATGAAAGAGAAGTTAGTATCATTTGATCTTGAAACAGATACAGTCATGTCATTGCAGTGCTTACTTGATGCTTTATCTCAAATTGAAAGTGGGCAAAATTCATACTTCAAATGGGCAGTGATATACGGTCACAACGCTGTTCAAGCAGCAATGTGTTTAGCTCTCATTACATCGGACTCACGCCTAGTTCGGAAAAAAGATAGTTTTCACTCTGAGTATGGTGATTTAGATAATATCGAATGGCTTTACGAAAAATTGCGGATAGAGTACTTTCTGCCTTACATGGGTAGCCAAGTAATTGATAGTCAGCGGTTTGAAAGAGTGAACATTAGCCGTTTGCAGACTGTTAGGAATACATTCATTCATCAACATCCATCTGGCTATGTCTTTACGCTCCATGAATTAGTAGATTTAATCCGTATTTCTGTTGATCTAGTAGGTTTCTTAGTCAATGAAAGTGAGCGTTTAGCTCTAAATGATCATACAAAATCTCAAATAAAGGATTTGGTGGGCAAGTTGAGTGCTCAACTAACAAGAGACTATGTCGTCAATAGCTAATATTTAGCGCTATCTCTGTCCCACATTACACCGTCGCTAGCATTATTCTGCCCCTTTATGAGTTAACGTAAATACTCTAAGGTCGCCTTTGAGCGATCAGCAGACGTTGAGGTTGGCTAAATATAACAAGTTAATTGATTGGTCAAACTGTGTCGTTTGCACATATATTCAAGTAAACGAGCAACGCGCGCATATTGTTCCATTTAACTTTGCTTTAAGATAATAAAAATTATGTGATAGTAATATCTTAGGTAATTTGTTAAAACTATATAAAGTAGGTAAATGAGCGTTATATCGGCAGAAATATGCGCGATTAGCGTACTGTAAACCTAATTAGGTATTATCTTTCCAGAATTAAGTTCAATTATAGGGAAATAAGTATGAGTAAAGTTCGGTGCAACTTAAAAGATCCTTTTCCAACGGAATTATTGGCTACTTTAGATTTAGGGAACATGGATGGTCATAGAGACCCTTTAGTCGAACGAAGTTTTATAGCAACAAGATCAATAAAATCATTTAAAAATGATAATCACTCCATAATTATTGGAGCTTTTGGTACAGGGAAAAGTGCTATTTTCAATTTGATGAGAAACAAGAGTGAAATTCTAGATGTTTATAAGAATGACCTAATTGTAACGATCGATGAACAAATACAGTTTGAACAACTGAAAGAAGATTCAAAAAAATATTTCCCAATCCTATCTCAGAAGCTAACCTTCCAGTTATTATGGAAATTTCAGATTTGTAGACGAATATCAGAAGAAATATCATCTCTTAATAATTTTCCTGACAATGATTATGAGACCTACCTTAGCGAGTTTTTAAGCCGAACAGGTGGAAGAGGTGGTCATTTATCAATATTAAGTCGACTAAAAGAGCTATTTGGAAAAGTATCTTTCAAAATAAAAGCTAAACTTTCAGATATACCAGTTGATGTTGAGTTATCAAAAGGTGCTGAAAAATCTATCAAACAGATTGAGCTTAATTTAGATAAAGTCATAGAAAATATATCTAAATCAATCGAAGAAAGAGGGATTCGTCAAGCTACAGTCATTATTGATAAATTAGATAAGTTTGTTGCTGGTGAAGAGTATGAAACTCAAAGGTCATATATTGAATCATTACTAGAGCTTGAAGACGACCTTTACACTGAAGATAGAATAGGTTTTAAAGTATTTCTAAGATCTGACTTATATGATCGTTTGGACTTCTCAGCTCTTGGTCCTGATAAAGCAGAAGATAATACTTTAAGGCTTGTTTGGAATAGAGAAGAAATTAGGGCATTTGTTGCACGAAGAATGTACCTTGCATTACAAGATGCAGGTATCTGGCAAATGACAAATATTTTTGAATCTAGTGATATGTCAGATTACCAATTGCGTTGGTATGAAAAAGTACTGCTTAAAGAGAATAAATCTGGAGTTAAATACAAGTGCTCTCATTACTATAATAAGCTCTTTGGTAGAAAAAAAAGTAAGAGAACACTTTTTGAAAAGTTAGACCTATTAATAATTAACAAACTATTCTCTTCAGACTTGCTTCATGAATGTTCCGAAGGTAATGAAGAGCCAATATTGAACTATGATTTTTTTGATACGCACTTTTTGGATGGCAACAGTTCATGTACTCCTCGCTACATGCTTGTCTTTTTAAAGGAGCTTTTAGAGGAAGCCAATGAGTTTTATTACAACAGTCCACACATCCATGTAACACCTGTGCTTGAAGGAGAAGATTGGGTTTATAATATCTTTGATTCACATTTAGTCTACAAAGCATATACTCAATCCAAAGAAAAGTTTATTCGCCATGTTAGTAAAGTTGATGATAATTGGACGAGCCATATCATGGAACTTCTCGAGAAGAAAGGTGGCAAGCAAACATTTGACTATAAATGGATAAAAAGAAACATCCAATTTACAGATGGTGATGACCAAGCTTTAGTATTTTTAATATACTTACAAGTTATTGGCTTTTGTAAGCCTGTTAAGTATGAAAGAGACATTAAAAAGCGCAATTTTGAATTACCAATCTTATATAAAACAGCGAAAAATGTTAATTAAATATGGCCTTACAATTGTATTAGTAACAGTTGAGTCAGTTCTGCTTTACTACTTATATAAAATTAAGGGAGAGCTAGATATTCAAAGCATTCAAAGCAAAGGGGTCAAATCTTGACTCCAGACATTATTCTCCTGACCGTCTGCAATTCGCACGTGCCAGACTCTAACTTCGAGTCTGGCTTAGGTTCAAATTTAAGCATCGATCTGTTCTGATACTTCTAACGCATCATCAACTTCTATTCCCAAGTACCTGACAGTGCTCTCTAGTTTTCTATGGCCAAGTAGAAGCTGACAGGCTCTTAAATTTTTAGTTTTTTTGTAAATTAGTGATGGTTTGGTACGTCTCATTGAATGAGTGCCATATTGAGTCTTATCTAACCCAATTGAGGTGACCCAAGAGTCAACTATACGTCCATATTGACGGGTTGAAAGGTGTTCAGAGGAATGAATTCGTGACTTAAACAAGTAATCATAAGAATTGAGAGTAAATTGCTCTATGAGCGCCACAATTGATTTCCTTGTATTTCCAGTAATTTCAAATTGAACAGGCATACCAGTCTTTTTTTGAACGACTATTGCCCGTGATTGGATTGTTTTACCATGTGCAATGTCATTAACTTTTAGTGAAACTAAATCACACCCTCTTAGTTTGCTATCTATGGCTAGGTTAAATAGTGCTAGATCTCTTATTTTATGAAAAAGTTCCAGTCGTATTCGGATAGCCCATATTTGCTGTAATTTTAGAGGTAACTTTTGTCCTACAAGCTTATTTTTATTCCAAGGCTCTTTAGGCTGATATATAGTTAACTGGTGCATTAGTTGTACTCCGGTGTTTATGGAGTTTTAAGCTTAGCTCGCTACAAAAGAATTCGGGTATGAGCGATCAGCGGTCATTGAGATTGGCCAAATATAATAGTTAATTGATTGCTCATATTGTGCCATTTAACTTTACTTAAAGCTTTAGAAAACTTAGTAGTAGTAATACTTTAGGTTATTTGTTAAAACTATATAAGATAAATAAATGAGCGTGGTGTTGGCAGAAATGTGCGCACTATTAATGTGTTGGAATTTTATGGAGCTACAAATGAGTAAAGTATTAGAATCAGCAAGTGAATCAAGAAAAACAGCTGAAAAATTTGATCTTTCGTCATCTCAAGTATTCAACCAAATTTGCGAATCTGTAAAAGTTCACTCAGAACGTGGAAAGTTCTCTTTTGCAAAATCGTTATTAAAAAGTGCCGTTACAAAAGAAGAGCTAGAAGAAGTTTTATCTGAAGTAAAAAGTAAAGGTTACAAAATAACTATGCACTCTGAAAAAGAAGATTCTTGGCTTTTCGAAGTATCATGGTAAAGGACTTCTAACAAGACGCGTCAATCGGACTTCATAAGCGGTTGGAAACTGATATTAGCAAGGTATAGTAGCAAATTGAATGTTACGTTATTAGAAATATGTTCGATTAACGCACTATTTAAATACTGTGTTTTATTTGCGCTGCGCACTATACTGTTTATACATTCAGTGTTAACATCCGCAAAATTTTGAGTAAGGAGTAGGATATGGTCACAGCACTAGATGTTGCTAAGGTTTTGGTTAATTACCAAAATCAAGAAGACAGTGATTTGTCTAATCTAAAACTGCAAAAGTTAGTATGGTATTGCCTCGGTTTCTGCGGTGCATTGACAGGTAAGAAATTATTTGATGATGAGATAAAAGCTTGGGAGCACGGGCCGGTTGTACCAACTTTATATCATGAGCTTAAAAAGTTTGGTCGAAACCCAGTAGAACTGGACGTTAACCCTGATTTAGAAGAGAAGTTTGAAAAAGAACAGCTAGAAGTCATATATGAAGTTGCTGAAGTCTTTGGTAAATATAGTGCCTGGAAGCTAAGAAATATGACTCATGAAGAGGCGCCTTGGCTAAATCATGAATCAACAGCGGGTACAATACCTTTTAATGAAATTGTTGAATATTTTAAAACTAGGCTAAATTAATAAACGCATGGCTGGAAAAATCAAAGGAAAGATTAAAGATGCGGATAAAGCATCTAAAAATACTCAAGGTAATAAGTCTCGATTCCAGGTAAACGAGAATACTCAAGACTATGATAGCAGCAAAATAGTTTTTTCTTTGGAGCGCGTTGTAAATGGAAAGCATTGTTTTAGTAAACTAGATAAAAACCATAAAGCTTTTTTTGCTGAAGCTATTTTTCGTCGTAAACACCTCTCTTGGAGAGAGATTCAAGAAGAAAATCGACATGGCTTAGGATGCGAAAAGATTGCTAGAAATTCAATTAAAGTGGCTATCCCGAAAGAGATTCCTGAAGATACAGAATACTTTCTTGCCTTCCGATATAAAGCTAAACACCCTGTTGTAGGTATTAGAAGGCAAAATATTTTTTACGTGCTTTGGTTTGATCATAACTTCAAAGTTTATCCTCATTAAAAAAATAACAACCACTTTACTCTATCGCTCTAGTTCGTTGGAAAGTCCAGTAACACGTGTGCTCTGTCTTAGCCCATACGTAATGATTCCTTATATAGGTACTGTGTAAAATGAGACCTATGAATCACACAGCTTCAAAAAGTTTCCTGCAAAGCACAGCATTCCCTATGTCTTCTTTTGGCACAAAGCTGACCTTAGGCTCTAACTCACTTTTGTCCAAAAACGAGTTTACCCGACCGTCTGCTTCGCTCATAGTTGCCAGTCAGGTGAGTCCTAATTTATCTAAGTTGTATGAGCAGATATGTGAGCAACAAAAAATAAGTGATGCTATAAAATTAAGACTTTTATAGCGTCACTTATACATTCACTGTATTACTGTTAGCGGTTATTGTTCAGGTTCTATGATGCGAACAGGACCTATTAACCCTGAGCTCTGCAGCTTTTTATTTTTCTCTTTTGCAAAAAAGTTATAACCTGTGAAAGTCACACGCTCACTCTTTGGCGGTGGCTCATTTGCATTGAGCCAAGGCACAGTTTTACCTGTCATTTTATAGCCACTGGTGTCAGGTAATGCCTCATCACCAATTAATCGGTTAACCCATGTATTGGTTACTTTTACTTCGAGTTCGTTGTTACCAGCCTTGAGCTCATTACTGATGTCTAAAGCGAATGGTGGTTTCCACAATGTGCTTAGCTTTTTACCATTGAGTGTGACTTCAGCTATTTGCTGTACCTCACCTAAATCAAGGTAAATAGCTTTATCAGAATTGATTTGCTGTTTAGTGATAGAAAATGTTTTGGAATAATGAGCGGTGCCAGAATAATGCTTGATACCTTCTTCTGAGCGTGTGCTCCAATCTTGTAATTTATCAAATGTAACTAATCCTGGGCCTGCCAATCTTTGATCAAACTTAATGTTCCACGGGCCAGCCAGTTCTTTTATTTTCGCTCCTTTTTCAGCGTTTAGGTATACATCTTTCACCAGTTGAGAGTAGGCACCGGTATATTGTGGTGTTTTATTATCGCGACGGATCAAAATAAACCGGCTAGCATAAGGTTCAAGTGCTAAATCAATGATGATTCGATTACCGTTTCTGCGAAAACTTTTGATTTGCTCAATTGTGCCATCAGTATTATTCCAAATTTCTGGAGTACCATCACCGTTACGGATATCGACACTGATTTGTTGAAATTCTGGCTTTTCGCTATGAAAAAAATATAAGTCATTACCATCGATACGACGTTTAGCAAATACTTTGACGGGTTCATCGTTTATCAGTAAATCGGGTTGCAATTTTAACTGCTTAATCGACTCTTCAAGAGTGGCGTTGCTTACCATCCCTTTTTTATATGGGTTTATAGTGTTTGCGGTGTTTGGCCAAAGTTCATCAGCAATTTGTTTAAATTCGGCTTTTTTTGGCCACTCACTAAAACCAATGACTTGTTTTGGCTTGTTACCAATAACAGTTGCGCCATCGGCTACTAATGTCTGAATACGTTTCAACGTGTTTAAGTGGAGGTAGTCCGTTTGGGTCAAGTATAACGCTTTATATCGAGTTCCTTCAGGTAGGACTAACCAGCCATCTTTTACACTGATTCGGTTAAGCAATACATCGGTGTTGGTAAAGTCGTGTCCAAAGCCTGCGGGTATTTCAACACCGCTATTTCCTCGTATTGGTGCAACGTCACCTAAATGCACTAAAAAATCTGCGTCTGGCACACCTTGTTGTAATAGGTAAGATCCACGGGCTAAATATTTAAACCAATGCGTGCCACCATTATTCCACCATGTTTGAGTGCGATCGATATGAGACCCAATTGAGTCCATTGTCATACCAGGCTTAATATGATTATTTGGCTGATGGGCGAAGCGATGGAACATGGTTTCGTTAATGCCTCGTGCCCACATTCGGTCGCCATGATGCTTATAGAAGTATGGGTGACCTTTCCAGTTTACGGTTGTAGAGGTAAATGATTCCGCGGAAATGATTTTTTTACCGTAAATATGACCAGATGAAATGGCAGCACTAGTACGCCCATGATAGACCTTGTCTGTTCCTGGGAATGATTTTACCCAAAACTCACCCATTAAACGGTCTGCTTTACCGCCTGAGGCTAGTTCATCAAATGGACCCCAGCCATAAGGTTCAATGTATGACTCTAAACCATATTGGTGAGATAAACGGGTAAATTCACCAAAGTAGTTTTCAACCATTAAATCAGACTGATGCTGACGTAACTCTTGTAAAATAGCACCCGTATGCTCAGGTGATTCAATGACACGCCCTGTTAATAAAGGTAACCATTTAATTAAGTCGTAACCAAACTTTTCTTGGAAGGTGTTTTCTATACCTGCGGTCCAGTTTTGTCCACCCACTTCATAACTGTCAATTTCAGTGGTTTTAAGTGACTTGATGCCTTTTGCTTGTACTTTTCTCATTAACTTACCTACAAAAGCATCAAAGTGAAACTGTAGGGCTTTAGCATCAAATTTATCCACTTCTAACCCTTCGCCTTCAATAGTGGCGGGAACGTTATAAGCGCCGGTGCTGGTGTAACCAAAACGCAAGATGCGCCAGTCTCCTTTAGGGAGTTTTATGCCATGTTTGGGTAACTCACCACGGTTTAATACTACAACATCTTTTGCTTTAGTGATCGCTTCAGGGTTAATGTTTGGTGATAAGCTTACGCGGCCCCGTTCCATCGAATTCATTGAAAACCAATCATCAATTCGTGGTACAGACCATAAGTCGAAACGTTTAAGTGTAATTGGTTTATCGAAAACTAAGCGAAAATACTTAGCTTTATAGCCATCTGTTTTATCACTGACAAGTTGCGGGCTAAAAGCCCATAATCTAGCACCTGGGCGAGGGCGCCTTAGTTTTTCAACGACTGTAGTGAAATTAATACCATCAGCCGATATTTGTAAGGCAGCATCGCCATGGCGATCAGGGGTTTCAATGTGTAAACTGCGTAAGGACGTAGGTTTATCAACTTCGACTTGTACCCAGTAGTTATCTTCTTGATTTTTATTGAACGTTAATGTGCTATCCCAGTCATTGTCAGTCAGTAAAGCAGGGTTTAATGTAGGATCTGAGACGGTTATTTTCGCATTGGCAAACGCATTGCTTTGGTTATATTTATTTGCTGGTAGCGCAATAACGGCGACATCGCGATAAAACTGCTCATAAAAACCGGGTTGCGGTGGAAGAATCTTAGCACCATCTTGATTTATTTGTACTGCTTGCTCCGACCAAGTAATACGTTTCATTGACATTTCTGGAGTCACCCATGGCCCACCACTTGAAGTCCAGCCATCGGCGTTATGGATACCAAACTCAATGTCATTTTTATCGGCTTCTGCTGCAGCATGGACAAGATGATCATAAAATTCTTCAGTGCCAAAACGGATAGGGCCATCAGATGAATAGAGTTTATTACGTCGGTGCACATGGAAAAAGATTGCTCCCCCAATCCCGGCTTCTTTCATGGCTTTAAAGTCCTCAGTAAATCCCGGTTTACTGAGGTTACCATTCATGGCATGCATCCATGTTTTTGGTAAGTAATTCTTTTGAGGATCTTTAAATGAATCAGAGGATAATTGCTCTGCTAGTGCATTAAATGAAAATACAACTATAGCTAATGGCTGAAGGTGATGAGTCTTGAATTTCATATTGTTCTCTTTAAAAAATTTAAGGCACAGGTTTAGTTTAGAAGGAAGCGTTTTTTAGTCTTGTAGGGTAATTTACAGAGCATGTGGGTTTAGCACTTGGCTAAACCCACTATAGAACGCCATACTAGTTAGCCTTTGGCGCAACGTCCTGGTAGTTAATATCATCCCCTTGTGCTTGACGAACTTCATCGAGGTACATGATTACATCTTGATCACGCTTGGCATAATCACCCCATAAGTACCAACCGAATGATGGATAAACACCCATATCATCGTTATAACCAACTTTAATATTGGTACGATTAACTACGTGTTTACCATCGATCCATAGGTTTAGTTCGCCTTTATTTTCAAAAGGATTCGTTTTGACTTTTAGAACGAAATCGACCCAACGGTCTTGATAATCTGCTAGCTTGGCTGGTATCTCAAACGTTTTATTGCCTTCTCCGTGAGTGCTCGTGCTGAGTTTTTTACTGTCCCATGAATAACCCATGGTAAAGCCGTCTTTGACCAAGTTGATAGAAACTGGAGGGATGCGATTAGGTTCTTTATTACCATCTCTCGCACCATGTATCTGGAAGAACAATGCACCTTGCCCTTCTTTTAATTGTGTATCCTCACTTGGGAAGTAAGCGCTAAATCCATACCAAACCGTGGCAATATTACTCTGGGCTTTATGGCCATGAAACATAGCCTTTCTATCCGTGTTATCAAGTACTTTTGGGTCGCCATTGTATTTTGTTTGGTTGGCATGTTTCCAGTGTAGTCTAGCTGAGTAGTCTCCATAGCGAACAATCGATTGCTCCGCGCTAAAAGAGTGCGGCCCTTGTAATTGTGCGAATAAGAAGTTTTTTGGTAATGCAGTGTTTAGCCCTGGTTGATGGGTGCTAATACTTAACGTCGTGTTTTCAGCATTCCAGCCCCCTTGCTCGAACGATTCATAGATAACCGTTTTCAAGGGTGGGGTGGTATTATTCTTATTTTCTGTTTGAGTACTACAACCAGTAAGCACTAATGCTAAAGCTGGTAATAGATAATTTATATTTTTCATTAAATTTACTTCTTCATTTTAATCAAGTTATTAAAGGGTAAATTACCAACGGATCTGATACTTTTGCACAGCAAAAGAGGGCAACGTATTGTTAATTTCTACTAATGAGCTTCCAGAGAGATCACTAGACGTCGTTTCGCCTTGCTGCCATTTACCCCAATTTAGTTTATTTTTTTTGCCATATTTTGAGTAAGTTTGTTCATAAGCTTGAATACCCTTTTCATTTAATGCGTTTGCAACAGAAGCGGTGGGGTGGGCATCTTCTTTACGCCATCCACCTTGGCTCTGTGGTATGTTGGCTTTTGGGTGCTCAGCAAAAAATAATTGATCAAGGTTGCTTGTTTGATCTATCTGGGCAACACGGTACTGGAATTTTGTACCCTTATTTTGATCTACCCGTAATGACAGTGAAATGGGCTCTGGCTTTTGATATTCCATATTGTCTTTATTAAAATTAAACAACAGGACATCAATATTTTGGTTACCTTGCTTTTGAGAGAAAATACCATCGACGCGATTTCCTTTTACGGCTGGATCTCCGTTAACAGTATTGTTGTAAAACGTATCACCGACCATATCATTCAGTGCTAACTGGGTCATTGCCTCAGGACTGTACGATCCATTTTTAGCATTACCCCATTGAAAAACCTCTTTTATGTCTTTCTCTAGCATCATCTTTGATAGCATGGCAAAAAATGCAGAGTTATGTGAGGTTGCGACACTCACAAAGCCTGCACGTTTCATTTTTACTATGAATTTATATTCATGAATTTCGAAATTGGCATTTGGATTATAGTCAGGGTTTTCAAGGATCGGTGCTATCTGTTCCTGATATACTTGTTCCATATCCATTTCGTGAGGGTGGGTGATGTGCGGATAATATGAAATAGCTAAGAAATCATAAGGTACGTTATTCTGTTTTGCCCAAGTAACAAAGTATGGTGCATAGGCTTCTTCGGTATTACCAGTATAATCTACATACGTACTTTTATGACTTGCTTCTCTAAAGTGAGTACCTACTATCGCATCGGGTAGCACTGATTTAACAGCAGTAACAGTGTTTAAGTAATGATCAAAGAATTCTTGACGAGTAGCAGCCCAGTGTTGTGGTCGAGTGTCTATTTCTGAGCCAACTCTAAAGCGCCATTTCAGAACAACATCTTCGCCATAGGTTTTAACAAGGTGTGTTATGAAGGCTTCGATATAATTATGCCAAGCCTTAGGATCATTAGGTGGCAAACCATTCCCATATACGCCAACTCGGTCTTTTTCTAAATAATTTTTACCGTTTGGTTTATCTACAAATGTATAGCCTTGCTGAAATGCCCAAGGTGGGTTATCTAATACTATTTGAAAAACGTCCCAGTCATCATTGAGCCAGCTATCAATTCGTTTAGTCGCTTGATCGAAGTTGTACGTGTATTTTTCTCCGTCCCACAAGTACGTATCGCCCGTTAAATCTTGATTGTACCATCCACCTAACATGCGTACTGTATTGACTTTAGCTTTGCGGCCAAATGTTGCAGGTTTTGATTTTGGGTTTCCACGCTCTGTTCTTACTGCAACGTCAAAGAAATCGTAAATGATACCCGCTTGTTCAGTATCACTGGTAAAGTCAGCATATAACGTTGTTGACGGTTGGGCTTTTACATCAACCGTCGCCTCATTTTTTTCAGGTGATAACGCTGATTGGCAGCCGGCAGTACATAGGAGTGCCGGCAATAACATTTTTCTCAGTAGCTTCATGATTTTTCCTTACCTCATCTTAATGATTATTCACATGTCGTTTTTCATAAAACGAAGGTGCATTAAGAGGAAACTTGTTATGCAATAGTGCTTTTAAATGTTGTTCGAGTTCATGGTATTGTGGTCTACCTGAAATATTTGCTGTGGCTACATCGCTGGTGGTGTGATCGTATAGTTCAGTATCTTTAATTTCTTGGGTTGCGGCATTGCGCCATTCTGTGTAACGCCATTGACCGTTTGTGACAGAAACACCCATAATTTTCCCGCGATTAAATAAACTGTATGCTGCTTCTTTAAATTGCATATCAGGGTTACCAAGCAAAGGTAATAAGCTTTGGCCATCTACTTTCGGCATTTCTAAGCCTGCCGCTTGAGCAACCGATGGGAAAATATCAACATTTTCAACAAGTGCGTTTGACGTTACACCCGCTTTACGGTTTTCATGTGATAACTCACGACTGATAATAAGGGGAACTTTTGTGTCTAGTTCCATATTGGTGTGCTTATTCCACGCGCCATATTCCCCTAATTTGTAACCATGATCGCTCATCAGAATAACTAAGGTGTTGTCTCGTAAATCCATTTCATCTAAAGCTTGCATTACGCGGCCTACTTGAGCGTCCATGTAACTCACTGAAGCATAATAAGCATGTATTAGGGTTTTAGTGAGCTCGTCGCTGGTATCACCTTCTTTAGGTATACCGCCGTACATGCGCAGCTCGCCCCATTTAGTAAGCGCTAACCGATACATGTCGTCAGGTTTTTTTCGACTGGGCACGGTAAATTGTTCTCTATCGTACAGCTCCCAGTATTTTTTAGGGGCGTTAAAGGGGAGGTGTGGTTTACTAAAACCGACAAACATTAAAAACTTATCATCTTTAAGTTGTTTTAAAGAATTGATAGCATCCGTTGCTACTTTGCCATCTTTATAAAAGTTATCATCTACGTCGCCAGCTTCATAAGCAAATCGAGTTTTTTCGTTTTCCGGATTCGCGTAAAAGTTATCAAGCTTTTTAATATGCGTTGACCAATTTTCTTGATCGTCCGTTACACTATGATAAACCTTGCCTATGCTGATAGTTTTATAGCCGTTTTCCTTAAAGAGTTGTGGCATAGAAACAACATCAGGTTGATTGGGGCGTAAACGTCCATCTTTGCGAATTGTATACAACCCGGTCGTTTCAGGTCGTAACCCTGTCATAATGCTAACTCGCGAAGGCCCACAAATTGCCTGCTGTGCATAAGCGTGAGTAAATTTCACGCCCTCTGTAGCCAGCTTATCAATATTTGGGCTTTTTACATGCTCGTGTCCATAAGTACCAAGGTCACTTCGTAAATCATCGATCAGAAAAACGAGTACATTTAATGGTTCTTTGCTACTAGTATCATCCAAAGCATGTTGGTTTTGGCTTGTACTGCATGCTGTAAGTGTCAGCATTAATAATGCTGCAATTGCGTTAAATTTTGCCATTTATTACATACTCACCTGGTGTTAATCTTATCTTATGAGCAACATTTTTATTTTGCTGTAAAATCGTTACATCGCTTAAATGAGCCAAATCCAGTATTGCAGTGGAGTTTTTTGGTACTGTAAGAGAAATAGTTGCTTCATCCCCCTTTAATGTCCAACTAAGCTCAATGGCACCATTAGGTGTTTGTATTGTTCCGCCAACCTCATGTAGATACTGAGAAAATTGTGGAGATACTTCAAACTCTTTAAATCCCGCTTTTGATGGTGTGACACCTAATATCCCTTCATAGAACCATCTTGAAATAGTGCCGTAAGCATAGTGATTTAAAGAGTTCATTCCCTGCGGGTTAAAACCATCTTCTAGTGAATAAGAATTCCAGCGCTCCCACGTTGTTGTTGCGCCATTGTTAATTGAATAAAACCATGATGGATAGCTTTCTTTAAATAGTAATTGATAGACTAAATCGCTACGCCCTGCTTTTTGTAAAGCTGAAGCTAATAATGGTGTACCTAAGAAACCAGTGCGCAGGTGATTGTCGGCTTCTTGAATCAGTTTAATTAGCATGCTTTGAGCTGTTTTAATATCTGCTTGCTCAAGTAAATTGAACTCTAATGCAAGTAGGTAAGCTGTTTGTGTTGGTTCGCCTTTTTTTGGTATTAGGTTTTGATCAAAGAAAGTGCTTCTAAATGCTGTTTTTATCTGTTGATGCAACTTCGTTAGTTGCTCAATATCAGCTTGCAAATTAAGTACTTCGGCAGTTTTGAGCGTTAATTCGACAGAGCGAGCGTAGAAGGCGGTGCCAATTAGACTAAAATCAGTATCTCCTCGGTTTGCTTTTTTACCTTGTGCTTTTGGGTAAGGTTGTAACCAGTCGCCAAATGTTTGCATATTAGAAATGTGATTCTTACTTTGGCTCTTATGGTAATTTAGCCAATTCTTCATCATTTCGTAATTATCTACTAGCACCGACTCATCACCGGTCATTATGTAAAGCTCCCAAGGGATAATAGTTGCAGCATCGCCCCAACCTGAAGAGGTCCATTTAATCCATTCAACATACGGAATATATAAGGGGATTTTGCCGTTATCTGTTTGCTCTTCGCGCATACTCTCGAGCCAAGCTGACCAAAAACCATATGAGTCAGCCATGTACATCGAAGGTGTAACAAACGCATTAGCGTCGCCAGTCCAGCCTAACCTCTCATCTCGTTGCGGACAGTCTAATGGCACATCATAGAAGTTACTTTTAAGACCCCAGTTAATATTACTGAAAAGCTTATTTAACTTAGGGTGTGAAGAGTCAAAGTTATCGTAAAGTTTGATATCAGAATGTTGTACTAGCGCCTTAACCCAGCCTTTAGATGGGGTTTTTGATTTATCGAAGCCAGATAATTTTAAGTATCGGTATCCATGAAAAGTGAAGGTAGGTTTATATTTAATCAGCCCAGACTTTGATGGTGTAATGTAGTTTGTTGATTGCGCGCTTCGGTAGTTATCGGTATAAAACTCGCCCATGTGTAGCGCTTCTGCAAACTCAACTTTTATTTTTTGATTCGCTATACCAGGTACCTTTATTTCTGGCACCCCAACCATATTTTGACCAAAATCGAACACCACACTATCTTTTGAAATATTCATTATTTTAATCGGTGAAAGCTCATTGATAATTCTTATGGGTTCGTGTCTTTTTGGGCTGAGTTTAATCGATGGATCAATCTTTTGTGTATATGCACTCTGCCATGTAGCACTGTTAAAGTTATTTTTATTCCAATTAGGCTGCTCTAATGCTTGTGAATAATGCTCACCGTCGTAATTACTAGCAAAACGAATAGGTCCATTTTGTGTTACTTTCCAAGACTGATCTGTTGTGATCACTTGTTTAGAGCCATCTGTAAATTGTATTTCGAGTTGAGCAAGTAAAAGCGGAGAGTGAATATGATCTGTGTCTTTTAAATCTGCAATCCGGGCTGAAAACCAGCCACCCGCTAAAATTGATGCAAGGGTATTCTCACCTTGTGTTAGTTTGTGAGTCAGGTCATATGTAAGTGTTTCAATTCGTTTGCTGTATGGGGTCCATCCAGGAGTCATAACGTCGACTTTAGAAATTTCTTCTCCGTTAATAAAAGGTTTAAAAACCCCTTTGGAAGTAATATACAAGCGTGCTTTTTCTATTTCTTTGTTGATGTTAAATGATTTTCTAAAATATTGAGGAGTAGCAATAGTGCTTTTTGAAGGCTTGTTAGATTGTTTTGTATCTGGATGACCGACCCATTGCGCCTGCCAGTCGCTGTTACTTAATAGACCAAGCTCTATACTTTGAGGTTCACTCCATTGTGAAGCTTGATGTTTTTCATTCCAAACTCTAACGCGCCAATATACTTTTTGTCTTGAAGTAAACGGTTGACCTTGGTATTTAACCCAACCAGAATTTGATGAGTTTACTTTTTTACTATCCCATAAATCGGGTTGTTTAGAGAGTAAACTAAGAGTGGTACTTACTTGAACTTGATAAGCTGACTGGAAATTTGAATGAGCGGCTTTACCTATTTGCCACGAAAATCTCGGCTCACTTTCATAGTAACCAATAGGGGACTCAAAGCCTTCACCTACTTTTAAATCAACTGGTGCTGCAATTGATTCAAAAGCTGGTTGTGTTGGACTGGGTGTTTCTCTTTCACTGCTGCATGCCACGTTAAAGCATATTATTAATGCTAGCAGTAATGGCTTAACAATTATTTGAAATAAACAATGTTTTCTCGATTTATTCATTTTGTGTGTGTTTTTGTTAATCAATTATTTCTTTACAGTAACATTAAAACTGTCATTTTCAAGCTAAATGAGTCATGATTGTGATTGGTTTTGATTTTACGTTATGGTTAGTGATTGCAATTTATTGGGTAGATGAAATGAAATTAAATTTTAAAGCTCTGTTTTTTATAACCTTGTTAGCCATTGGGTGTAACTCCCATGGAGCTCAAAAGGAAGGGGGGGAAAGTGCAACGAATAAACGTCCCAATATTCTATTTATTCTCGCTGATGACCATCGTTGGGATTTACTCGGAAAAGATCATCCTATTATAAAAACGCCTAATTTAGATGAGTTAGCAAGTAAAGGAGTGAGCTTTTCTAATTCATTTGTTACCACACCTATTTGTGCTTCGAGCCGAGTGAGTATACTAACTGGCTTAACTGAGCGAACTCATGACTTTACTTTTAGTCGCCCTGCAACCGGTGTGATAGAGTCCGATAATATTTATCCTAAGAAATTGAAAGAACAGGGTTACACATCGGGATTCGTGGGTAAGTATGAAATCAAACTATCAGGTGAAGACTTTGATAGGTTTGATTATTTTGAGCCGTTGCTACATTCTAAAACGAATACTTATCGAGGGGATGATATCCCTCAAACTCATTATATAGCGCAAAGGGCAAAAGATTTTATTGAAAGAGCGCAAGACTCTACAAAGCCTTGGGTACTAAATGTTAACTTTTGGAACCCTCATGCACTCGATAGTGACAAGCAAGATCAATATCACTATCCAGCAAAATTTGAGAATCTATATTCTGATATAACAATTCCACCTGCTAAGTTATCTGATGATGCAACATTTGCAGCATTACCTGAATTCTTACAGAAGTCTATCGGGCGTGTCCGCTGGGAGTACAGGTATGCAAATGATGCAATGTACCAAAAAATGATTAAGCGCCACTACCGTGCAATAACTGCTGTTGATGAAGGCGTTGGTCAGATTATCGCTCAACTTGAAAAACAGGGTATGCTGCAAAATACAATAGTTATTTACACCGGCGATAACGGGTATAGCCTTAATGAACGCCAATTAGCTGGTAAATGGTTTGGTTGGGAAGAGGACCTAAGAGTCCCTTTAATTATTTATGATCCGCGTAATACTAAACAAAAAGGAGTAAGCATCGATAAAACAGTGCTTAATATTGATATAGCGCCAACTATTTTGGATTATGCAGATGTTGAAATACCGAAAGCGTATCAAGGTGATAGCTTAGTTGGTCTTGTTGAAGGTGAAGAAATGCCTTCATGGAGAGAAGAGTTTTTGTTTGAACATATGTATCAACCTAAAAGGGTATCGATACCCCCAATGGTTGGACTTAGAACAAATACTTGGAAGTTTGTTGATTTTTATAAAAATGATCACTTACAGCTCTATAATTTAAAAGAAGATCCACTAGAGAAATTTAATCTTGCACAATTACCAGAATATAAATCTAAAGTTGATGAGCTGCGTAAGCGCACTGCTGACTACATTAGTAAATATGAGAATGAGAGAAGTGAAGAAGTAAGCTCAAGAGCATCGTTTTTGAACTCGAGAGAGTGATTTAAAATTTTAGTTAGCTCAGCTGTACTAGCTCAGCGTATTTAACAAAGGTCGCTTTTTTAAACATAAAGCGACTTTTTCACTTTAAGGGGTAATAAAGCAGACTCTTAGGCTGTGTACCCAGGAGTAAAAAATATAGTCTGGTGAGCTAATCTAATCGTTATTTGCTTAAGATTGAACCAAGATAAGACCTACTTAATAATTTCATTTAACGTTACGGATGAAATATAACCCGCCAACTAAAACAGCGACAGTTAGCAATAATATAATCAAACATGTGATTTGTATTATGTTCATAAAGCATTCCCCCTTCGTTTCTATTATTTGCATTATATCAGAGCAATTTAAAAGTGCTATTGTGTGATATGGCTTGTTTAATAGTATGATATTAGGTTATAAAACCCATCTAGGCGGGTGTCTTACTCTACGGCAATGGTCGAATATATTTCACACCAAAAATCTTAAATCCTTTTTACTAAAAACTCACTATATCGTTCTATTTAAATCTTGGTTTGAGATAAAGTTAATACCCAAATTTATGAATACGTTTGCAGTGAAACATACTCAACATATAGCCTCCTTATGATGATATCGCTCTTTAGCATTTAACTTAAAAATCATTAATAAGGGAAATAACATGAGAAAGCACAGTATTTCGAAAACAATATTGGCACTTACAATTGCTAGTATTGTTGGTTGTTCTGAAGACACAAAAACAGAATACGTAAACGTTGTTGAAGAAGTCGAAGTCATCAAAGAAGTCGAAGTCATAAAAGAAGTCGAAGTCATAAAAGAAGTCGAAGTCATAAAAGAAGTCGAAGTCAGCGCACCTATTGCAAAAAGCATTGATTTAGGACCTTTCAAATGTACTGAAAGTGAATTAGAAGAAGATGCGGATAAAGATTGTCGCCTTTTTATCAAAGGTTCCATGAATAGCTGGGCAGCCAACCCCGAGGCGCAATTGCACTACCAAGGAGATGGAGTGTACATTGCATTGTTTAGCATGCAACCAGGTGAGTACTCTTTCAAAATCGCAGATACAGACTGGAGTGCAGAGCGAGACTTGGCAATAGGGTTGGATTCTGCAGCGGAAGTCGTTTTTGATACACCAATGAACTTACAGCGTAAATTTGACGATTTTGCAAATCAAAATATGGATATCACGGTAACAGGAGATGAAGATCAAGTATATCGCTTCACTTTAGACGCCTCTGCTGGTATTGATACTCCAAGTTTACTCATTGAAAATATTACCGCCACAGATGCTGATAGTTTATCTAAGCCTATGTTTTTAGTTGGGACATTCAATGATTGGACTGCAGCAGCTGACTCTGAATTTACTTATAAGGGGGCAGGTAATTACGAACTTATTATGAGCTTCGAGCAAGCTAAAACAATTAATTTTAAGATGTATCAAGGCTTAGAGGAACCGTTGGTCTATGGTTCATTGGAGAATAAGCCGATTAATTTGAAAGAAAGTACTTCTTCTTTAACTACTTACCCTGGTAATTCCATGTCCGCTAATGTTGAGCCGGGTACTTATATTTTTACGGTATCAATTCTAGGTGATGGACAACTTGCTGTGCCTCTATCTATGTCAAAGTTAAAAGCAGTTGCCCGCCACGATACAGTTACTGGTGTTAATGTATCAACAAGTTTGACCTCAGACGGAAGTGATGCCGTTGATACCTACCATTGGGTAGCTGAAGGTGATACTAATGTTAGCCTTAGTGATGATGAAACACAAAGCCCAGCATCTAGACGCCAGTTGGCAACAGCTGATGGAGTTGGGCGCTACAGTGTAACGTTAACAACAAACCAAGGTACTGAAACAGAATCCAGTGACAGTCATGATGTAGACGTTATTGCTCTTGATGAAGCAAAGAACGTTATTTTAATGATTGGCGATGGTATGGGTTATCCGCAAATAGCTGTCACAGGGGCATATAAGGGAGAGTCCTTATTTTTAGAATCTAGTAGGCATCGTGGTGCAATTAAAACAGCAAGTGCTGATACATTGGGTCATGAAAACTTACCTGAGATTGGAAAGAACTACTATACAGACTCGGCAGCAGCCTCATCAGCTATGGCAACTGGTCGAAAAGTTAATTCGGGTACAATTTCACAAGCAAGTCCTGGTGATCACTCGGATTTGTTGACAATATTGGAATATGCAAAAAGTTTAGGTAAGTCTGTTGGTGTTGTTGCCACATCTCATTGTGTTCATGCTACTCCTGCTGGATTTGCAGCTCATGGGCCTAACAGAAATGACTTTGCAACTTTAGCTGCAAGTATGTATGGCGATGTGAAACCTAATGTTACTTTCTGCGGTAGCAAACTAGTTGATGGCGTTGATGTCATTAGCTCCGAGGCTGAAAGTGCAGGTTATACGGTAGTTAAAAATAAAACAGACCTAATACCAGCCTTATCTCAATTACCAGCGGAAGATGATAGCGCCGAAATATATTTTGCCGGAATATTTGGAGAAAATGAGATTCCTTATATCTTGCCAATGTCAGGACAAAAATCTTATGAAGAACAAGATATTCCTCAACTGAATGAGATGGCTACTGCAGCAATCGAAATTTTGTCAAAAAACCCAAATGGCTACGTGCTAATGATTGAAGGCTCACAAATTGATTTTGCCGGACATATAAATGACACGGAAAGGGTGATTACGGAAACATTAGAATTCGATAAAACTGTCGAAAGTGTTATTAGTTGGGCTGAAGTTCGCACTGATACTATGGTTCTAGTAACCGCAGATCATGAAACTGGTGGTTTACAGCTTGATAAAACTAATGGTGTTGGTAACATTCCTGAAGTTACTTGGATGTGGGGAAGCCATACTAATGCTGACGTACCAATTTCTGCTTGGGGTGTAAATGCAGATGCCTTTGTAGGCCGTACCGTAGATAATACGGCAATTTATAATATCGTCCGTGGATCCTTGGATGTAAAGTAGGTAGCGATGTTTAGAAGGAGCCGAATGGAGTAATTCGGCTCCTTAGATAGTGCTAGTACTAGGAAACCTGTGCCACTACTTTTACTTGTTAAAGAGTAATGACGCAGAGTTTTGAACCCATCGATTAATCTAATTTAAAAGCTTTTACTGCTTGTTGTAGCTCATGAGATATAGTCGATAATTCATTCGCATTTTCAAGTGTTCCATCAGAGCTCGCAGCCGTTTTATTAGCTAAATCTCTAATTGAAACAATACTTTTATTTATATCTGTGGCTACATTGGTTTGCTCTTCTGCAGCTGTTGCTATTTGCGTGTTCATATTTTCGATAAAGGAAATTGACTCACGTATATCTTCTAGTGCTTTACGAGCAGTGACAGATTTTTCATAAGTAGATTGAGCTCCTTGCGTATTGGTTCCCATAAGTGATACTGATTGTTTTGCAGAGTTTTGCAGTTGTGTAATCATTAATTGGATCTCATCAGTACTTTGCTGGGTTCTGGTTGCTAAGTGACGTACTTCATCAGCTACAACAGCAAACCCTCTTCCTTGTTCTCCCGCTCTTGCCGCCTCTATAGCCGCATTTAGTGCTAATAAGTTTGTTTGCTCGGATATCCCTCTAATAACGTCTAAAATACTACCAATTCCCATGGTTTTATCTTCTAGCTCGGTGATCACCTGTTCAACTTCTTGCATGCCAGACACTAAGCTGGTGATGCTTTCATTCATAGAAGCAACGATTTCATTGCCTTGATTAGCATTTTCGTTTGCTTTTTGAGTTGAGTTTGACGCCTCTAGTGCATTACGAGCAACCTCTTCAGCTGTAAAAGTCATCTGGTTCATAGCTGTTGCAGTTAACTCAAGCTGTTCCATCTGAGTCTGAGAATCTTCTTTAACTGAGTGGGCGCTATTTATCATTGTTTCCGCTGAAGTATTAAGTGTTGATGAGGCATCATTAATATCGTAAATAATACTTTTTAGTTTATTTACCATCTGTTGCACGGCACCATAGATACCTGTTGGGTCGACTGTCTTGCTACTTGTTGATGTAAAGTCACCAGATGCAATTCGTTTGACTACTGATTCTATTTCGTAGGGTTCACCGCCAATGATTTTGTATAATTGTTTAACAAATACAAGGGCGAGAGCGATCACAATTGCTAGAGAGCACAATGAAACAAAAATTAGGTTTCTAATAAATGAGTTAAGTTTAGTTTCCCCATTAAGCCGTTTTTCTTGAATTGTATGTGCTATTTCATCAATATAAAAACCGGTTCCAATATACCAGTTTGTACCAGGAATCATTTCTAAATAGGCCATTTTCTCATAAATTGCAGAGTTATCACCTGGACGACCTGAAAGGTAGGTTAGATAACCGTCTTTTTTTGTCACAGATTCAATTTGTTTCAAAACACTTTTATTTTTACTTAGATCCTTCCCACGTATAGCTGGATTTCGTCCATTTGCCAGAGCAATACCATCTAGTGTCATAATAAAAAAGTAGTTTGTTGAGTCAAAATTGAGGGTATTTATAATATCGATCGCTTGTTCTTTGTTCCCTGTTGCGACTGGTTCTTTAATGGTATTGAGTGCTAAGCTAACTAAGCTTTTTAAATGATAGCGTTTAGCCTGCTTTATATCGGTTTGGTAGTGTTTTAAATCGTTCTCAAAAGTATCAATAGAATTGTTATAAGTAAGAACTACAAAAATTGCGATGATGGCAACAATAGGTGTGATGACGCTAAGTATTATTTTCTTTCTAAAGCTTAAATCCATATTTTTTCCTACCCTGCAAATACTAATTTGTTCCATGCGCGGATAGCAAGAACTGACATGCAAAACACGCATAAAATAAGTTGGGGAGTGACTGTTATAGCTGTTTTAATTTTTCTGTTTCTATCTGTATGCATATCACCAAGAGGATAATGGTGAGCCACTCATGGCGGTACTTAAACAAGTGACTAATGGATTAACTGACTAAATTTATACATGTGTGTTACCTATTTTTGTGTGTGTAAGTGAGTAATAAGGCAATCAACTTGAGTTTTGGTGATTGGTGTTGATTGCTTTTGGTTATATTGGTTAATGTTGTGTTAAATGTCAAGCTGTGGTTTTCGGGAGGAAAGCGAAAAGGTTCGTAATATACGCGAGTTACTTAACTATCGTATTTTTTCGGCGTTGTTTTCAAGACTAACTTCGATTGTAAGTGTGTGTATGCTTAGTTAAAGATATGCTCAAGCGATTGGTATTCTTTTTTTATACTTTCAATAAGTAGTGTGATTTTTTCTGGTTTATGGCGAGTATAAGGATAAATAGCAAATACACCTAAAGAGCGTGCTTTATATTGGTTTAGCACCTGTACAAGAGAGCCATTTTGTAGCTCGTTATAAACGCTGCATTTTGGAACGTAAATTATACCTATATCGTTAAGTGCTGCTTTTTTTAGTGACAAGGCATTATTAGAAGACATACTCCCTTTAACGAGAATCGATCTTTGCAAGTCATACTCAGTGAAGCGCCACTCATTGCCACCGTTTGCTTGTAAATCATAACAAAGACAGTTATGAGCTTTTAGGTCATCGATTTGTTCGAGTTGGTGTCTGGAAGAATTCAAATATTTAGGAGAGCAACAAACAACCCAGCTAGATTGCAATAAAGGCACTGCAATTAAAGATGAATCTGCGAGATCAGCTGTTCTTATAGCCAAATCTACACCTTCTTCAACTAAATCTATTAATTTATTCTCAAGCCTTAGCTCAATTGTAACTTTAGGGTACTTTTTACAAAATTTAGCGACTAAATCTGCTAAGAGTAATTCTCCTGAGATTGTGGGTACAGACATAATAATATGACCAGATATTTCTTGGGATAGCTCATTAATCGCAGTGAAAGCGTCATTTGCTTGCTGATTAATTCCCTTTGCATGCTTATACAGGAGTTTACCTGCATCTGTGAGGCTTAGTTTTCTTGTCGTTCTATAAAGTAGTTGGGTGTTTAAATCTTGCTCTAACGCAGAAATTTTCTTACTAATAACTGTTTTTGATAAGCCAATTTTTAATGCTGCCTGACTGAATGAGTTTTCCTCAACGACTGCTGCAAAAATAGCGAGTTCAGAAGCACCTATCATGAATTAGCCTTAATTATGTCTTATTTCGAAACAGTTTATTTATTTATTCTTAATATACACATAAATAAGTGCGGAGTATATTGTTTTGCTGATAAATAGGTAGTGAGTGTTTTAGTTAATGTGCTGAAAACGCAGTTGTGCAATGACGTTCACAGAACATAATAAAAACGTAGGAAAGAAAATTGCAAAGATTAATACCGGTACTAAAAAAAGATAATGTTGAGCTTGAATTAATTATGTTAATCCGAACAATTCTTGCGGCATCAAAAGAGATATCATTTAGAGTGAGTCAAGGGGCTTTAGCGGGCGTTTTAGGTTCTACATTAGATGAAAATATCCAAGGGGAAGTTCAAAAGAAGCTGGATGTTATCGCAAACCAATTACTCAAAGATATGTTATTGGATGATGATTCTGTTCGTGCTATTGCTTCAGAAGAAGAGGACTTTGTTGTTGCAGGCACACCCAAGGCCCCCTATATTGTTGCATTTGATCCATTAGATGGCTCATCTAATGTTGATATCAATGGGCAGATAGGCACTATCTTTACGATCTATAAGGCAAGAAATGATGTCCCAGATGATAGTGAGCTGCAATTTGCTCAAAAAGGTGATCAACAAGTGTGTGCCGGCTATGTACTCTATGGTGCTTCAACTTTACTTGCCATGACAACTGGTGGCCCTACGCGTTGTTACACATTAGATGCGACACATGGAGGCTATTTGTTAACTGAAAATAACTTTGAAATACCGGTAAAAACCAAAGAATTCTCAGTCAATATTGCTAACTATCGATACTGGCCTAAAAATATTCAGTCTTATTTTGATGAGGTGTTGTATCAAAATGATACATTTACTGGCTCATCTATGAGGTGGAATGCTGCTATGGTAGGTGATATTCACCGTATCATTAGCCGTGGTGGGCTATTCTTGTATCCACAAGATTCAAGAAGCGGTAATGAAAATGGGAAAATTAGGTTGCTCTATGAAGCCAATCCACTTGCTTTGTTGGTTGAAAATAGCGGTGGCTTAGCTACAAGTTTAGGCCAGTCAATTTTAGCAATTGAACCAACGTCACTTCACCAGCGGGTCCCTGTAGCTATAGGTTCAAAAGAGCAGGTTGAGTATTACTGTAAAGTTACTCAGTGAGTATTCAATAATAGATGAACAAAATTATCGCTAAAACAATTTCTTTTTATGCTTATTAGATTTGAAATGCGCTTCTTTATTAAATTGGTATTATTTGGTAGATAATGAGTGATTGTGATTGGATTTGTACTGATATAGTATGAAAGTTTGAAGGTAGTAATGATTTTTAAATCATGTTTAGACTGGAGCGTGTAGGTTTTGCTTACTCATATATTTGATATTGATGGTACTTTAACTAAAAGTGGTAATGATCTATGGTTTTTAACTATGCAAGAGTTATGTGACCCTAGCGCTTTTAAAGCACTTGTTTTGGAGTGGGAAGCCAAAAGTAAAACGTATGAAAACTCATATACACTGCTTGTAGGCACCCTCGATTTACTCCGGAATATTGAAAATGCAGAAGAAAAAATTTTCAATACGGCTAAAAAATTAACTCTCGGTTTGTTAGATAGTGATCTTGTACCAAAACAAGCTCTAATTACACTCAGGCAAAGTATTCATGCGTGCGATTTGATTGTATTGAGCACTGCTAATTATGTTGAAGCCGCAAAAGGTTTTACAGCAGCATTATTGGAGCGGCAATTAATTAGCCTGTATGAATATAATAGGCTCGTTATTCTTGCAACTAATACAGATTGGGAGAAATATTCTGTAGAGTGCTTTAATATGGGGGATGTTAAAATACATACTTTTTATAGATACTTACAACAAGAAAAATATCCATTGAAGGTACCTGATAAAGTGTTTATTGATGATCCCCAATTCAATGATGCGTCATTAGCTAACGAGTCGTTAGAGGTTGTGGTTGTCGATAATGCTAAAAACAGGAGTTACAAAAGAAACACGGGCTTTGAGCGAGTCTTTTGGTAACTTGATAATATTAACCCTTATATAAGCCCTAAATAAGGGCTTATATAGCTAACTTACACCGTTGCAAAAGGTACTATAATTACTTGAATCCCCAGGTTTTCAAAATCTTGTATAAGTTTTTTATCTGCGTTTGAGTCAGTGATTAAAATGTCGACTTCAGACAGAGGGCAAAATATAAAATTACTGTGCTGACCGAGCTTAGTACTATCGGCTAAAATAACTAGCTTTTCAGTCTGCTTCTTTAATTTTTGTTCTGATCTAATGAGTAGAGGGTCTGACTCCATTACACCAAACTCCCCTATCCCTGGAGTGCCCATGAACATCATAGTAGCCCGGTAGTTCTCTATGGTATCGCTTTCATACGAGCTAAGAATAATACCTTGATCTCTATAAATCTCGCCGCCTGGCAGAGAAACTTGATTATCACTATTTTCAGTAATGTAATTGGCTAAAACAAAAGAATTGGTAAGGATATTTAATTGTAAACTACATAGAAACTCACCCATCATATAAGTTGAGCTACCACCGTTTATTATAATAGAGTCTGCATCTGAGCATAGCTCTACAGCACGTTTCGCAATTAGTCTTTTTGTATCTGCTTGCTTGGTTTTATCTACACTAAAAGAAGTACTGGCTATTTGGTTTTTTTTCTTCTCTTTATTCGCAGACTCCGCACCGCCTCTGATTTTCGTAATTTCTCCGCGCTTGGCCATTTTTGTGATATCACGCCGGATTGTTGCTTCGGAAGCATTGAGTTGTTGAGTCAAACTTCTAACACTTGCGAATTGACTCTTTTCTAAAATATCAATGATCAATTGCTGTCTGTGCTTTTCAAGCATTGGCAACATTTGTTCACTTGACTCACTTTTTCCAGAAGATTTATTCATATTTACCGATAGATTAGCCATTTTAAAATAGTCTTCATAACATAACACAGTTTGATTTAAAAAGACAGTTTATGACAATAGGTGACTTTTGGTGGCCGTTTAATGTATTTAAACGTGATTTTCGCATATTGGAAGTTTTTATTTTAATCAAAAACTATTTCATAATATTTGATTATTTGACAATATATAACTATTCGGTCAAAATCGCTCAAAGTAATCATTTACAATCATATAACCTGAGGTTAAAATCATTCTGTAAATTTTTAACACTTTTGATGAAAGTGCGCATTAACCAGCATGATTTTAATTAAAGCCGCTTATGTTAATTGAATCTAAGGATGTAATAGTGAAAGTCGCAGTATTAGGTGAATGCATGGTTGAATTAAGTCAACAGGCAGAAGAACAATTTAAATTAGGTTTCGGCGGAGATACTTTAAATACTGCTGTTTATTTATGCCGTTGTGGTGGAGCAGCTGATTACTTTACTGTGTTAGGAGATGACCTATACAGCGAGAGTATGCTTGAAGCATGGCAAAATGAAGGTGTTAATGTTGAGCATGTAAAAATTAAAAAGGGGCAATTGCCTGGCTTATACATAATTAACAATGACGACACCGGGGAACGCTATTTTAATTATTGGCGCCAAAACTCACCTGTTCGCTCAATGCTGACTGATTTCCCAGAAGTATTAGATGAAATACTGGAATATGAAGTTATTTTCCTCAGTGGTATAACTTTATCTCTCTTTCCTCATGACGATTTAATTGCGCTATTTGATTGCTTAAAAACATACCGTAAAAATGGCGGGCAAGTTGTATTTGATAATAACTATCGTGCTCGTAATTGGATGGATGTAAGCAGTGCGATTGATGTGTTTACTAAGATGATGACAGTAACGGATATTGCTTTAATCAGCTTTGATGATGAAAAATCTTTATACGGGCAACATTCAGTCGATGAATGTATCGATCGTTGGGCTGATGCCGGAGTTAAAGAAGTCGTGGTTAAAAATGGTCATCATGGTTGTCATTTATATAAAGACAAGCAGCGCTTTTTCTATCCATTAAAATCAATCTTAACTCCTGTTGACACAACAGCAGCTGGGGATTCTTTCAATGGCGCATATTTAGCAGCTAAATTACAAGGCAAATCGGTTGGTGATTGTATTAGTGCCGGTCAGCAGTGTGCAAGCACCGTGATAATGCATAAAGGCGCTATTATAGATAAAGAAATAGCGCTGACAAGTGGAGGCTTATGATGCTTAATAAATCTTTTTTTAAGTGCTTCATAGCGGCACTTTTTTGCTTGGTGCTTTGTGCATGTAATAACAAAGATGAAAGACATACATCGATACGTCTGGCACACCATTTAGATACTCAACACCCTGTTCATAAATCTCTCGTTCACATGAGTGAAGTTCTGAAGCAGCTATCTGGTGGAACAATGGAGTTAGTTATCTATCCTTCTGCACAAGTAGGTACTGAGCGCGAAGTCTTGGAACTGCTACAGATTGGTAGCATGGGTATGACAAAAGTTTCTGCCAGTTCACTCGAAGCATTTGTGCCACAAATGAAAGTTTTCAGTCTTCCGTATTTATTTAATGACCATGCTCATTATTGGAAAACGTTAGACAGTGAAATTGGGCATGACCTGCTTGATGCCGGTACTCCATTTTTAATTAAAGGCTTAGGCTATTTTGATGCTGGTAGCCGCAGCTTTTACACAACTAAACGTAAAGTAGAAAGTCCGCAAGATCTTGCAGGATTAAAAATTCGCGTAATGAGCAGTCAAACAGCAGTTGATATGGTTAATACGATGGGTGGTGCTGCTACACCTGTAAGCTGGGGAGAGCTTTATACATCTTTGCAGCAAGGAATTGTTGGAGGGGCAGAAAATAATCCACCTAGCTTTTACTTTTCAAAACATTACGAGGTGAGTAAATATTATTTGTTAGATGAGCATACCTCGATTCCAGACGTGATTGTTATAGGTACTAAAGTCTGGAATAAGCTTAAGCCACAAGAACAGCAATGGTTAAGCCAGGCGATGAGTGAAGCAACTGAATATCAAAAAATACTTTGGGCAGAATCGACTGCAATGTCTTTGCAAAAAGTAGAAGAAGCTGGAGTTGAGATTATAGTCGCAGATAAAACGCAGTTCCAAGATAGCGTAAGACCTATTTATGATTCATTGGAAGGTACGATCCTGGAGCCGCTCGTTGAAAGCATTAAAGCTATGGGAGAGCCACAGTGAAACAATTTGAAAACATCTTACACACAATTGATCGTTCTTTACGGGTTTTACTCGCCATTATGATGGCTTTATTAGTGGTTGATGTAACTTGGCAAGTTTTAACACGGTTTGTACTCCCTCAGCCAAGCTCATTTACTGAAGAAGTTGCTCGGTTTTTACTTATCTGGATAAGTTTGCTTGGAGGTGCTTACGCCTATCGAGAACATAGTCACTTAGGTTTTGACTTGATTGTAAGAAATTTATCTGAAGCGAAAGCAAAAGTAGTTTTTCAACTATGTTGTTTACTAGTGGCTATATTTGCGATCACCGTATTGATAATTGGTGGGCTTAACTTAGTAAACCTCACTTGGACCTTAGGGCAGCACTCTGCAGTGTTAAATGTACCAATGGCCGGTGTATATATCGTTTTACCGCTTAGTGGATTGTTATTTTTACTCTATAGCATTTATTTCTTTTTTAATGCTCCAAGTCATTCAGTAGAGCAGGAGGACATCCTATGACTAGCATAATTTTGTTTGGTGTCTTTGCACTATTACTGTTAATTAATTTACCCATTGCACTGGCTATTATATTCGCAACATTAGTTACTATGTTGGCGACGATAGACACTTTACCTGCTCTGACAACAATAGCTCAGCGATTAACGGCTGGGATTGATAGTTTTGCTTTGCTTGCTATTCCTTACTTCATTTTGTCTGGGTACATCATGGGACAAGGTGGTATTGCATTGAGGTTGATTGAATTTGCAAAAGTATTAGTTGGACGCCTTCCTGGCGGATTAGCATTCGTAAATGTAATCTCATGTGCTCTTTTTGGCTCAATTTCTGGTTCTGCAGTTGCTGCAACATCAGCAATTGGTGGCTTTATGATCCCTGCAATGAAAAAAGAGGGGTATGATAAACCATTCAGTACAGCTGTAACTGTAACTGCTGCAACGACAGGTATGCTTATTCCTCCCAGTAATATATTAATCATATATTCACTTGCTAGTGGTGGAGTTTCAATTGCCGCATTGTTTATTGCTGGGTATTTACCAGGCTTATTAGTGACGCTTTTATTGATTGCTGGCGCGGCTATATATGTTAAACGTAAAAATATTCAACCCTTATCAAAAGAGTCAATTGGACCGTTTTGGCCATCTCTTTTTGGTGCAGTACCGAGTTTATTTTTAATTTTCTTGATAATTGGTGGCATTATCGGCGGGTTTTTCACACCAACTGAAGCAGGCGCTATCGCTGTTTTATATTCACTAGTTGTGTCTTTGGTGTTTTATAAAGAGCTGAGTTACAAAGATCTTTATCCTATTTTACTGAAATCGGTGAATACAACCGCCATTGTGATGTTATTGATAGGTGCATCATCAGCAATGTCTTGGTTAATGTCTTATGAATTGATCCCGCAGACAATTAGTCAAACATTACTAGCATTATCAGAGAATCCATTAATTATTCTTTTAATTATTAATATTACGTTATTGCTAATTGGCACATTCATGGACATGACTCCAGCAGTGCTGATTTTCACGCCTATCTTTTTACCTGTTGCCGAATCTCTTGGGATATCACCTTTGCATTTCGGCATTATGATGATTTTAAATCTATCAATAGGATTATGTACACCACCAGTAGGTAGCGTGCTATTTGTTGGCTGTAGCATTGGTAAGGTTTCAATCAGTCAAATTGTTAAACCCATATTGCCATTATACGTGGCGATGGTAGTTGCACTTATTTTAGTCACAATCTTCCCTTCGATTAGTGAATTTTTACCTCAACTTTTAGGTTTAATCTAAGAAGACCTTTAATTTAAACCGTTAAATAGGAATTTAATAATGAACACATATTTACAGCAACAATTTGGTTTAGAAAATAAAGTGGCAGTTGTTACCGGAGCTAGCCGTGGCTTAGGGCAAGCTATGGCACTGGCCTTAGGCGAAGCAGGCGCAACAGTTGTAGCCGTTGGCTCAAAGGTTGAGAATGTTGAAAGTACTATCTCATTATTGAAAGAAAAAGGTGTGACCTGTTTGGCACTAGGTTGTGATCAAGGCGATGGCGACCAAATCAAGCAAGCCGTTACAAATACTATCAGTGAGTTCGGGCGAATAGATATTTTAGTCAATAATGCAGGCACTATTAAGCGCTCACCAGCCCATGAGTTTTCAGACGATGATTGGAATGAAGTTATCAACACAAACCTAAATGGTGTGTTTAAATTTTGCCGTGAAGCTGGTAAATACATGCTAAAACAAGGCTCAGGTAAAATCATCAACATCGCATCATTACTAAGCTTTTCAGGTGGTATTACTGTACCTGCTTATGCAGCGAGTAAAGGTGGCGTCGCGCAGTTAACGAAAGCATTAGCAAATGAATGGGCATCGAGCAATATTCAAGTAAATGCAATCGCACCAGGTTACTTCGAAACAGACAACACTTATAACCTACGTCAGGATAAAGAACGTCATGAAAGTATCACGGCTCGTATTCCAAGTGGTGTTTGGGGTAAACCTGAAGATCTAGCCGGTGCGACAGTCTTTTTATCAAGTAATGCAGCAAATTATGTAAATGGCCATGTCATGTTAGTTGATGGCGGATGGATGGCTCGCTAAGCCATTATTATTTCAAAATTTATAGATGTATAAACAAATTATACAAAGGGGCAATTATGGACTTTATGTTCTCAGCAGATATTAGAAGCTACAAGACAATGCGTAATGAAGAGTTGCGTGATGCGTTCGTTACAGCACCATTATTTGAAGCCGGTAAAATTAACTTAACGTATACCGATGTTGACCGTGCTGTTATCGGTGGTATTACGCCTGCAGCTGAGGCGATTGTATTGCCAACGCATAAAGAGTTAGCCGCGGACTATTTTTGTCAACGCCGTGAAGCGGGTGTGATAAATATTGGTGGTGAAGGGCTTATTACCGTTGATGGGACAGCGTACCCAATGAACAACCGTGACAGTTTGTATATCGCCAAAGAAAGCCAAGAAGTGGTATTTTCTTCAACGGATGCGGCGAACCCAGCGAAGTTCTATTTAGCTTCGTACCCTGCACACCGTGTCACTAAGACCGTGCACGTCCCAAAAAGTAAAGCGAAGTTCATTGAGCTTGGGTCACAAGAGACCTCCAATGAGCGCACAATTTTCCAATCGATTCGCCCCGGTATTGTGGATAGCTGTCAGTTAGTGATGGGTATTACCGAGCTTAAAAAAGGCAGTGTGTGGAATACGAAGCCTCCGCACACTCATTTTAGACGTACCGAAGTGTATATGTACTTTGACTTACCGAAAGATGAAAAAGTATTTCATTTAATGGGTGAGCCAACAGAAGTACGTACATTGCCGATTGAAAGTGAAGTGGCGATAGCGTCACCGAGTTGGTCAATCCACAGCGGTGTGGGCACATCGAACTACACGTTCATTTGGGCGATGGGGGGTGAAAACCAAGAGTTTGATGATATGGACCACATTGAGGTGAGTGCACTACGTTAATTCGATGATGCATCTTAACTAAGCGTTCGCCTACCACGTACTGGCGTTCGCCAGTACGTTATAGCCCCAAACAGTGTTTGCAAGGTCACCATCTAGCCTTGCCTGTTTGGGGTCACCCAACTTAACCCACCGAGTGGGTTTTAAATATTATCCGACATATTTAGTCGGAGGAATTGTTGCACCTTAAATTTAGGAATGAGGAAAATTTATGGCCAAAATAGTGTGTTTAAAAGAGGCGGCTAGCCGTGAGCGGCGGTGTGGGTTATTACCCGCGAATGTCAAAGCGTATGTGTTGTTAGGGGCAGACGTGATTGTTGAATCAGGTCTTGGCGACGGTATTTTTATCAGCGATAAAGAATATGAAGACGCAGGCGCCACGGTGCTTAAAGACCGCGCTGGTATTTTAGCGCAAGCGGATGTGATTTTATCGGTTGATAAATTGCCGGTAGAGGATATTCCTCATGCGAAAGGTAAAGCTGTTATCAGCTTTTTAGACCCGTTTAATAGCCATGATTATGTGGACTTACTGTGCCAACATCAGGTCACCAGTTTTAGCATGGAAATGATACCGCGTAGCACGCGCTGTCAAAAAATGGATGCCCTGAGCTCACAAGCCAGTTTGGCAGGGTATGTGATGGTGACAAAAGCCATCGCGGAATTACCGAGCATTCTGCCGATGATGATGACAGCGGCGGGCACGATTAAGCCTGCGAAAGTGTTTATTATCGGCGCAGGTGTGGCTGGGCTTCAAGCCATTGCGACCGCAAAACGCTTAGGAGCGGCAGTGACTGCATTTGATACGCGAACTGTGGTTGCAGAGCAAGTGCGCTCATTAGGTGCCAAGTTTTTAGACATCGACTTAGGTGATACAGGGCAAACGGCACAAGGGTATGCGCAAGCACTCACCCCAGAGCAGATGGCAAAGCAGCAGGCGGCGCAAGCACAGTGTATTGCGCAATCAGATATTGTTATCACGACAGCACAGCTGTTTGGTCGTAGGCCACCTGTGTTAATCAATCACGACACCATTGGGCAAATGAAAGCGGGCTCAGTGATTGTGGATATGGCCGCCGAGAGTGGCGGCAATGTAGCTGGCTCAGTCCCAGGTGACACCACTGTGATTGACGGGGTTAAAATCATTGGCACGGGGAACTGGTCAAATGAAGTGGCCCTTAATGCGTCACAAATGTACGCCAATAACCTGTTTAACTTAGTTAGTGAGTTTTGGCAAAAAGACAGCAAGCAGTTTGCGATTGACCTTGAAGATGACATTCAAAAGAGTGCAGTGATTACGCATCAAGGCGATATCACCAATCAAACAATCAGTGAACTACGCGCGCAACAACCAGTGGAGAAAGCATCATGACCGGTATTTATCTTTTATTTATATTAATGCTCGCTATCTTTGTTGGGTTTGAGCTTATTCGTAAGGTGCCCGCGACGTTACATACGCCGCTGATGTCAGGTGCCAATGCAATCTCGGGGATTACCGTGATTGGTGCACTGAGTTTAGCCGGTGGTGAGTCACATGAACTCGCGACATGGCTGGGTGCGGCCGCTGTCATGTTGGCAACCGTGAATGTGGTGGGTGGTTATTTAGTCACTGACCGTATGCTTGCCATGTTTAAAAAGCGTTAGGAGAGAGCGATGAGTGATTTTTCAATATTAATAAATGCTACCTATGTGGTGTGTGCGTTGCTCTTTATTTTTGGTTTAAAACTATTAAGCCACCCTTCTACCGCGCGAAAAGGTAACCTGTTATCAGGGCTTGCGATGTTAATTGCGGTGGTGGTGACGTTACTCGATAAACAGATTATCTCGTTCGAGTTTATTTTAGGGGCGATAATGCTTGGCTCTGCGGTGGGTGTGTATGCGGCGAAGAAAGTTGAAATGACGTCGATGCCTGAGCTTGTGTCATTGTTTAATGGTGTGGGTGGTTTAGCGAGTTTAGCGGTGGCGTATGCAGCGATAGTCAATGACGCGTTTGCCAGCGTATTTGTGTTGATAGTGAGCTTTATAGCATTACTTATTGGTGCGGTGACGTTTTCAGGTAGTGTGGTTGCGTGGGCAAAGTTAAGCGAACGTATAGTGGGTCGTCCGATTGTTTTTAAAGGTCAGGCCATTGCAAACGTGGTGCTTATTTTGGCGATAGCGGCATCAGGTTATTTATTGGTGACTGAACCGGCGATGACGACGTGGCACTATGTGGCCATTGGTTTAGCGCTATTAATGGGGGTGATGTTAGTACTGCCAATTGGTGGTGCGGATATGCCCGTGGTGATTTCATTGCTGAACAGCTACTCCGGGTTAGCAGCATGTGCAGCGGGTTTTGCACTGGAAAACAACTTGCTGATTGTGGCCGGTGCGTTGGTGGGCGCCAGCGGTATTATTTTAACAAATATCATGTGTAAGGCGATGAACCGCTCATTGGTGAATGTGTTGACGTCGGGCTTTCAAAAAGTACACACGAGTGAGATGAAAATTGAGGGTGAAATTAAACCACTGAGCCCAGATGATGCATTTTATGTATTAGAAGCGGCGCAGTCGGTACTGGTTATCCCGGGTTATGGCATGGCAGTGGCGCAAGCACAGCACACGATGAAAGAGCTGCAAGCGCTGTTGGAAAACAATGGTGCTGAAGTGGCGTATGCGATCCACCCTGTGGCAGGGCGTATGCCGGGACACATGAATGTACTGCTTGCTGAGGCGGATGTATCGTATGAGCAGTTATTTGAAATGGATGAAATTAACCCACGGATAGAAGGGTTTGATGTGGCGATAGTGATTGGTGCGAATGACGTAGTGAATCCGGCGGCAAGGGAAATGGTGGGCAGCCCAATTTACGGTATGCCAGTTATTAATGCGGACTTAGCGAAGAATGTGTTTGTACTTAAGCGCGGCATGGCAACGGGGTTTGCGGGTGTTGATAACCCGTTATTCTTTAAGCCAAATTGCCGGATGATATTTGGTGATGCAAAAGAAACTCTAAATAGCCTTGTGCGCCAATTTGCTGATTAATATTGGCTTGTATATCTAATCAAAAAGCACCTTCATAAGAAGGTGCTTATATATTCAACCTTCATTAAAAGCGTCTATCAAGCGCTCTAAAATAACAGGATCTATCCTTGTTTCATCAATGGAAATGTTTAGAACTGATTTGGTCGTTTTAATCTTAACTCCCGTAAACTCTTTGCCAATAACGTCTTTGAATTTTCCATCATAGCTTATAGGATCTGTAGCCTTGTCAGCACGGATTTCTGCAATTAACTCTTTTTGCAGGTTTTTTGATGCTTTCTCTAACTCTTCTTCAAGAAGGCTTATTTCTTCGGCAGTTTCATTTCCGGTTAGTGTAACTGGTTCAATAGGGCTGAACTGTTCAGCAATCGTTTCGAGATATCCATCTTTATTGTGTTTTACTAACTCACGTAATAATGGTGTGGCAACATATTTTAAAGCTGGAAATAAATTAATTATCTGCTTAGGTAAATTTGCATAACTTAGCGCATAATAAACATTGCTTTTCTTCATGCCTAAGAGATCACTTAGTTCTAAGCCTGTAATTTCTTTATCGTTGTTACTATCTAGCTTTGTTTTTAATGCTTGAATAGATTTAGCTTTATCCATAAAGCTAGGCTCAGCGTACTCATCCATCACACGAGCAAAATGCGCTCGTTCTTTTTCTGTTAAGTCTTTTGCAACAATGAGGCTCAGCTTCGTTTTAGGGAGAAGCGAGACAGTGTAGGCGCGTCTTAAACCACCCAGTATTTCGTATTTACCATTTACTAACTCAGCTCTAACTGGCTCAGTATTTCCGTTAGAAGATCTAATTGAGTGGTAAATGTCTAAAACAGATGCTAAAGATAAATCATCAAATGAGCGCTTGTTATAGATAGATTTAACGCATTTATTAAATACGTCTTGGCTTTCAATCGTAATTCTTTCCCATTTAATATCACGGCCATCAATGGGTGAGCTGTCGATTAAACTATCGCTATTATCATGTGTAATGAGGGCATCTAAGTTTGTATTAGATATTTTACGCCCTATTACTGTTCTTTTTTTATTACTCATAGCGAATTAACCTTCATTCTTTCTATTAAATGTAATTGTGTCGAATACTGAACGAGTGAACTCTTCAGCTTTAATTCGTGCTTTTTTAAGTGCATCTCTATCACCAGGGTAAAATTTAGGGTTCGTTGAAAAAACGGTTCCAAAGCTTTCACCGCATCGTTCAAATGCTGTTGATAGCGGAAGTGAAGTGTCTAACATATCAGCGCCGCAAACTTCTCTTAATAAGCTTTGTGCATCAGCATGGTCTGACTTCCTAGCTATTTTGGCCATATAGCCAAAAATAGAATTAAGCTTAATTTCACTGCCAGCACTTTCTGCCATGTCGAATAATTCAGGTAAACGCTGCATAAACTTTAGAGTAGAATGAAAATCAACTTGTGCAGGAGGCACTGGAATTAAAAAAGTATCAGCTGCAACGAAAGAGTTAAGCAAGAATGCATCAAGGTGGGGACCACTATCTATAAAAATAAAGTCGTAATCATGCTTTAACTTACCAATTACATTATTTTTCAAAACATCATATATATTTTGGTTCGGCAGGTGTTCATTCGCCAATTGTTCAAACTGTGATGCAATAAACGCATCCTCAATTGATGCAGGGATTATATCAACACCAGCTATACTAGACGGCTTAATAAAATCATTAAGTAACTCTTCACGGCTAACGTTTTGTAGCATTGCCTGAGCGACAGTTTCATCCACGATACCAATTGATAAATCATGTTTCATAAACATTGTCGCACTTGCTTGCGGATCTAAATCTAGTACAAGTATTCTTAAGTCATGTTTTATTAGTGCTGGTGTACATCTTAAACCATGTGCAAGGGTTACAGAGCTTACTGTTTTAGCAACTCCACCTTTTAAGTTTGTTAAAAAAACTGTATGAGCTTCTTTAAATTGCTCACGATATTTAGGAACCTCTCGATGTTCATAAATTGCAGTTACATCTTTATGCCCCATACTATAAACGTTATTTAGGCCAGCTTGTTTCTTTTGAAACTGATAACCCTGTAGCTCCATCTCTGCCACAGCTTTATCTACTTTTGCTTTAGCAAGGTCCGGTAGACTTGCTACCGCGGATTTAGAAAAGGTTTGTTCATAATTCTCAGCATCAAACTCTATCTTTGAGCTGGTTATTTTTTCTGAAAGCGTCTCTAAAGTGAGTTTAGCTCTCGTCGCAATTTTTAAAATCCTATCATCCATCTTCATACCTTGCATTATGCAGCTTTTTAAGAATTAAACGTATAATGCTGCATATTTATGTTAATGTAAATGGGGAATTGAAAAACTGGCTTAAAAAATAGCGCAACAACCGGAAAATTCCGATGATTGAATTTCCACACTGTGGAACTGTGTAAAAGAAGTTGATTGATTTTTGAGTAATCTAAAATAAGAGAGGCAAACTTTTATTTAAAATTTCAGAGTGATTTCGTGGTCAGAGTGAAACGCTGTTGCAGGGCAGTTTAAATTTAGAAATAAAATCACATCTTAGCCCTAGGTAGACTAGGTCTAAGATGTGAACAGTAATGGATAGTAAAACTTAGATATAAGTATGTAGATTAGTCATCAAGAGATTCGACAACGATGACCTCAATACCCTGTTCTTGGAAATATTCAATTAGCTGTGAGTCGGCTTTAGAGTCAGTAATTAGGATATCAACTTCTTCTAAAGAGCAAAATACAAAGTTGCTACGTTTACCTAGCTTTGTGCTATCAGCGAGTACAATTAATTTATCTGTTTGTTTTTTAAGTTTTTGCTCTGAAAGGATTAATAATGGATCTGACTCCATTACACCAAATTTACCTATTCCAGGGGTACCCATAAACATCATTGAGCTACGATAATGTTCTGTGTTGTCCTTCTCATAAGAACTTAAAATGATGCCTTGTTCTCTATATATTTCACCACCAGGGAGTGAAATTAAATTATCGCTATTATCAGAAAGGTAATTTGCTAAAACAAAGGAATTAGTCAGAATATTAAGGTTTTTATCTTGTAGGAACTCACCCATCATATAAGTAGAGCTACCACCATTAATAATAATGGAATCATTATCTGAGCATAATTCAACAGCTTTTTTTGCTATAAGCCTTTTAGTGTCAGTGCGTTTAGTTTTATCAACGTTAAAGGCCGAACTTTGAATATTTTTTCTTTGATTTTGACTTGATTCAGCTCCGCCGCGAATTTTGACTATTTCGCCACGCTTAGACATTTTAGTTAAATCACGGCGAATAGTTGCTTCAGATGAGTTTAATTTACCTGTTAAAACCTTAACGCTCGCAAAGTGGTTTTGATCTACAATTTCTTTAATCAGCTGCTGTCTATGTTTTTCTAACATTTATAACTATCCATTTTGTTCACCCTTGAGGGTTACATACCAATTAATTACAGTATTTTCATAAAAGTTTATCATTATATGACCTAAAAAGGAAAAAATAGATTACACAAAACCTTTATTAAAAACAGTAAGTTAAAATTGTTTAATTGGTATAGTAATTTTTCCCTAGACCAGTTTAATGAGAGTAATGAGTGTAAAGAGCATGTTTACCAATTTATTTTCAGTCAATTTAAGTCTATATAAATCATTTGCAATCACTTGAGTTAAGTGTAAACTCGTATTAATTATTGTGACTTACCTAAGTAACTCGTACATTTACGAAGATATTAATAGAATTTTTGTAAGTTTTGGTCTTAATTATATGAATAATAAGTAATAAAAATGACAACTCAAGCAACTGCATACTCACTAGTAATTGATATAGGCAAAACTCATGTAAAACTGCATGTGTTAGATAGTAAATTTAACTCTATATTTTCCAAGCAAATGAAAAATACAGTAGTAAATGAAGGTGTCTTTCCTAGTATAAACACAAATGAGATTTGGGGTTGGCTTATTGCAGGAATTAAAGAGATCACACCTGCTTACCGAATCAATGCGATAAATATAACAACGCATGGTGCAACAGCAGCATTAATCGATCGTAATTCATCTGATACCGATGGTCTTGTCCTTCCTATTTTGGATTATGAATATACCGGTGTTTATGATCAAAGCCCAGAATATGAAAGTATTCGACCTAAATTCGATGACACCTTTTCGCCATCTTTACCTGCAGGATTAAACTTAGGTCGTCAATTATATTGGTTAAAAACAAATTATCCCGAAAAATTTCATAAAGTTACAGATATTCTCATGTACCCACAATATTGGGTATGGCGCTTCACCGGACAAAGAGTGAATGAGATTACTTCATTGGGTTGCCATACTGATTTATGGTCGATCAAAAATAATAATTACTCTTCTTTGGTTGATTACCTAGATTGTGGAAAGTTGCTCCCTAAAATAGAACCTGCATGGTTTGATTGTGGCCAAGTAACACCGACTCTTATAACTGAGCTTGGACTTGATCCACACTGTCATTTTTATAATGGTATTCATGATAGTAACGCTAGCTTTTTACGATATAAACTTACTCAAAAAGACGCTCCTTTTACTGTTGTATCAACAGGCACTTGGACTATTTTGATGTCATCTCAAGTATCGCTTGCTAATTTAGATGCAAAAAAAGATATGCTTGCCAATATTGATGCGATGTCGCAGCCCATTGCTTGTGCCAGGTTTATGGGGGGGAGAGAGTTTGAAGCTATTTGTGAACAAGCTGGTTCCTGGCTTGGTGAGCAATTTAACGTAAATGACATACAAAGTGTTATTGACCATCAAGTATTTGCTCTACCCGATTTCAGTGAAGGAAGTGGTCCTTTTGGTGGTCCTGAAGGTAGCTTTATTTCTAATACAGATAAAGTCAGCGGTATTGCGCTAGCAACTATTTACTGTGCTCTGATGATTGATTACCAGTTGGATATGCTTGACGCCAAAGGCGATATTTTCATTGAAGGTGCGTTTTTGAAAAACCCACTGTTATGCGCTGTTCTGAACCAGTTAAGAGAAGATAATAATGTAATATTATCAATGGATTCTACCGGTACTGTTCAAGGTGCTGGTTACTTATCGGACTGGGGCAATGTTAAATGCGAAATTGAATGCGAACCTTCAACTTACACAAATTTAACTAGTTTAAAGGAATACCAAAATAAATGGCGTTCATATGCTGAGGCTAAACTAAATAATATTTAACCCGTTTGAGAGCAAGCATACTCGAGGGGCAAATATAAACGATATCAATGAGATGGTTGTACTTGTGCTTCTACAGGACCAATTTATTAGTATATAGTGAGGTACATGTAAGCCCCCTATATTTGTTAATAGCATGTGGTAGGTCAATTGTTAAATTATTCAGATCAAGGTGAAAGAAAGTTTATAATTAAGTATTTCGCATGTATTGGGTGCTCTGCGACTTCTTTGATGGCGATTGTAGCAATACTAGATCAAAAATATATATTATTTTTATCTCTTACTATTTCATCTTGTCTTTTCTTATACTCTTGTTTTATATGTAGAAAAGAAAAAATAGCAGCTTCAATAATTTCATATACACTTTATATTTTAATGTTGTTCCTTGTTTTCACTGGAGGGGTAAAAGGGACTGGACCTATATGGATTCTTATTGTATCTCCAGTAACTTTTTTCATCCGTGGGTTGATACTAGGTGCATTTGACAGTTTATTATTTCTAATATCAGTGATTACTGCTTTCATTGCTACAGACTATTTCGGAGTGTATGAATATCACTCGCCAGAGTTGATTGTTAGAATCATTTTATGCTTTTTCATAGTTGCATTGTTGAGTGGTTTTTATGAGTATTTCAGGGAAAGATACAGCCAAAAACTCATTGTTCTAGCAAAGGAAAATCAGTTTCTCGCAAATCAAGATCCTTTGACTGGGTTACCCAATCGTCGTTTTACAGTAGACTATTTAAGTAATAATGAGTTGAATATCTCCAAGGAACTTCCACTCTCAATTGTTTTATTTGATATAGATAACTTTAAAAAAATTAATGACTCATATGGGCATGGTGTTGGTGATCAAGCACTCGTGCATTTTGCTAATGTTTTTACTCAAACCTGCCGTAGTAATGATATTATTGCACGCTGGGGAGGTGAAGAGTTTTTATTGGTTTTAGAAGGTACTGATAAAAACTTAGCTATTGAAATAGCAGAAAAGCTTCGCTTGAAACTTTTAAATACTTCTATGAATATAAACAATCAATCAATAAAGCTCACGGTCAGCGGTGGTGTTGAAGTCATTTATTCAAAAGATACTTTGGATTTGGCTATAAAATCTGCGGATGATAATTTATATCGTGCGAAAATACGTGGTAAAAACAGGATCTGCTATTAATACGGCTATAATATTCTCTTCCCCCGAGATTAGACGACAGTATGTCCTGGATCAGTATTTAACTTACTATTGTTAATTTAAGACACTAAAGTGAAATTATATGTCGGAATATCAACGCCTAAGAGGACTGAATGTAGCCTTTTTGCTTTTTCATACTCAGTAAGCGGTGTGAGTGAGTAAAATTTTGATCTGGTTTAAAGCAAAGTTTTACTGATTTAATTTAAATTCCCATAAGTTAGATTATGTTAAACAGGATGAATTTTAATCTCTGCTTCTTTATAATGCGATTCATGGTTATTTGTTATAAAACATCCGCTTAAGATCATTGTTTCCAGTATCGGACTTTGGTTGGTTAGCCTTCCTCTAGCTTATCGTCATACACACTACTAAGCCTGAAATCAGGAGTATGTCATTCCATAGTTTTATTAGAGTTTTACAGCAGAATCTCTATCTATACTCTATTTATAGCTATCTAAGAAAATTTTCATTAAACCAACAACGAGGCATGATAATTAAGTTACAAGTCTTTTTAACATAATATTTTATACCATAAATAAACCTTTACGGTAGTAATACTTAGAATTTTAAATTACACTATAATTTCTAATTAAGCCCAAGTGATAAAATCTGGTAGAAATACGAATGACATTGATGAGTATATTGCTAGTGATAATTAATTTTCGGGATGGTGTTGCAATAGCAATATGAATGCACGACTGAAACACTTTACAAATGGTAGCAAGGACCTAGGTCTTAGCATACGGGCGGAAAAAACTGCGCCAGTTGTGCGTGATGATAATTGCCCTATTTATGCTTATTTAATGTCACTTAAATCAGCTAATTCACAACAGACTGTCATACGAGTATTACAATCAATAGCGAAACACCTAGGTCAACCCGGTTATTACAGCATTATTTGGCAAAACTTTGATAGAAATACATTAAACCAATTAATTAAGATATTAATTGATAAAGCTAAAGCCCCCGACACAATTAGTTTATATATTTCAGTAATTAAGCGTGTGCTTTTTGAAGCATACCTATTAGACCTTATTGATACTAAACATTGGGAGCGCATTAAATCAGTACAAAAGCCGCAGGCTGGAAGGCAGAAAAAACACAATGTGTTAAATGAATTTGAATTCAAAGAGTTGCTTCATACCATTAATATAACAAGTAGCAACTCGTTAATGGCCGTGCGCGATAAAGCTATTTTTCATCTATTTATTGGCTGTGGCTTAAGGCGGTTTGAACTTGTAAACCTAAAGCTAGAAAATATCAATCTTCAATCTCACACGATTATTTTTGACGGCAAAGGACGTAAACAGCGTGAGGTAAAATTACATAATGTCACTTTAGCAGCTTTACAAGAATGGCTCGATGTACGAGGAACTACACCAGGTCCGTTGTTCGTTCGGATTTATAAATCAGGCTCTCTGCCTGCGTGGTTAGTAAGCAACGAAAGCCGGATAAGTGGTTTGTCTACAGAAGCTATGTATATGTTGTGTAGAAAATATGGCTTGATCGACAAGGATATAGCGCCACATAGTTTGCGGCGTTCATATGCGACTTTATTAGATAGCAACGGTGCTGATATAAAGCATATAGCCAAGCTCATGGGGCATTCGAGTATCAAAACGACTGAGCGATATATTCAAGTAGAGCACCAAGATGTAATGGACACCGTAGATGATAAGTTGTTTAAGACTATACCTTAACACAATGATTTTGGATGTAATCTTTAGCTAGAATATTGCTTGTGTACTGTAATGAAAGATACTGTAATAAAAAATACAGTAGTGTATAGTGTAATTAATCAGTAATCAGTGTTAGGTAAATGAGATGCAAAAGTTTTATAACCGCGAGTTACAGCTAAAGGAGCTGAGAAATATCTCTGATAATACAGAGAAAACGAAAGGACGATTAAGTGTTGTCGTTGGTCGTCGTCGTGTAGGTAAAACTCGTTTGCTCAACGAAGTATTTAAAGAAGTAACTAATCAACATATCTATCTATTTATCAGTCGTAAATCAGAAAGTGCGTTAGTAGCTGAGTTTAGCGCAATTATACAAAGCACATTCAATACAAAGTTTTTTCACCCAGAATCTTTAAAAGATGTTTTTGAATTTTTATTAGACTATTCAACAATGACGCCTATTACTCTAGTTATAGATGAATTTCAGGATATTGAAAGAGTTAATAATAGCCTCTTTTCCGACTTACAAAACTTATGGGATAACTATAAAAATAAATCCATGATGCACTTAGTCTGCTGCGGCTCTTTATATAACCTTATGACTAAGCTCTTTAAAGATGAAAAGCAACCATTGCTCAACCGTGACGATCACTTTTTTAAAATTAATCCTCTAACACCTAGTTATATTAAAGAAATAATGGAAGATAATGGTAAGTATAACCCTAATGACTTCCTTGTTTGGTGGTGTTTATCAGGCGGCATCCCTAAATATTTAGAATGGTTGAATAACTCAGGCTCCGCCCCTTTAGAGAAGCTGATTTCTAATGGCTCTCCATTAATCAAAGAAGGTATGCACCGACTTGTAGAAGACTTTGGATCAGAGCACAGAGCCTATTTTGATGTTTTAGGTGCTATAGCCAATGGATATAATAGTCGTCCTAGAATAGAAAGCTACCTCAATACAGGTGTTGGCGTAAATCTTGAAAAGCTTGAAAAAGATTTTGATATTATTAATAAGCTCAGGCCTATCACTGCAAAAGATAATTCTAGAGATATTCGCTATGAAATAGCTGATGAATTTTTAAGTTTTTGGTTTAGGTTTATCTACAGTAATAGAAGTGCAGTAGAGATAGAAAACTACGATTTTATAAAACGCATTATTGATCGTGACTTTGATACCTATTCAGGATCACAACTGGAAGAACTATTTAAAGCAATTCTTGCAGAGTCTAAGCTGTTTAATAATATCGGTAGTTACTGGGATAGCAAAGGTGAAGATGAAATCGATATTGTTGCAATAGATGACTTTAATAAAAAAATACTAATTGCTGAAGTTAAGCGCCGTTATAAACGTTACAGCGAGGCCAAGCTAATAATGAAATCCAAAAGTTTACTACAGAGCTTAAATAAGAAAGGCTATGAAGTTTCCTTTAGAGGTTTTGCTTTAGATAACTTAGATGAAATATTGCTAGAATTTTCATACACAAAAGAAAGACAGTAATGTTTTTCTTTGTCTAAAACTATACCATCATACTAGTAATTAATATTATACGAAACACTCCTCCATCTGTTTTGAACATTTTAAATTCAAGATCACCAGTTAGACGATAACCGGATCAAAATTAAAATATACAAGGCGTTTAGGGTGTGCCATAGTTACCTTTATTAGTATGATGGTATAGCTTTTATGACTTTATATAGTGAAATTGAATTTGAATATCGTTTACTAGTGGATGCCGTTAATACACTAAACGACTACTTATTGGATGCGACAGTAATTCATGCTGAATGCTATAAATTACCACCTTCCTCAGGCGATATAGCAAACAATACGAGTGGCTGGGAGTTTCTCGCGCCGCAAACTTATACAGGGTTTACTGCTTTAAGTATGTCAGTTGGTGCATTCTCAAGGTTTACGCCTGATTACGATCACTCAGCGAAATATCCATTTCGCTTACCTGGTTTTATTCAATTAGATCCTATACATAGAGAGCAAGTGACAGAGTTGATTGCTCATTGTAACCGGCACAAGCAACGTATTAAAAGCCTGCTTACTACATCAAAATTAAACCCTGGTCAAAAACGAGAACTCATTCAAAATATTTGCCCAAACGCAATTACATTACAAATTTACCGCCTGATAAAATCATCCTCAGCACCAGTGAAGCGCGTCGGTTTTACTTGGTGTAATAAAAATAGTATGCGAACTATAAAAAAAGAAGAGTTTTTAGCATACTTAAAAGGTAGTAGAGAAAATCCACCTACAGGTCAAACAAAAGCCGAATGGGCTCCCTGGGTCAATAAAGAAATTGATCTAATTAATGCTAAGGCAGGGGCTCTTATTAAAATTAAACGCCCTCTTCCCGTTGCTCCAAAATTAAATGTCTCTTTTATGGATGATACAGCCACTGTAATGTTTTATGGTCATATCCCCGTAATTATTTTTGGGGAAGAACCAGCTAAAATTACACCGCTGAAAAGTTACATTAGCCAAAAGAACAAAATGCAACTTTATAACTATCTAATTCAACGTCTATACGTTGTCAGCGAACAATAAACTTCAGCTCAAGTTATGCCAGCATCATTACCAAATTTTTAATTGCTCTTTATTGAACTAGATTCTCTTTCTATCAGCTCAAAATCTAAAATATGTCGTAAGTCTAAGCTTTTTACATTACTTAAATCGTTATACTGCCCAGATGCCAGTAATGTAATAGACAACTCAGCCATTTCGTTAATAGGTTGCCTTACTGTAGAAATATTTGGCCACACAACCGTTGCAAGTTGCGTATCATCAAAACCCACGACCGACAGTTCATTTGGAATATTAATACCTTGCTTTTGAGCAATTGAAATAACCGCGGCTGCCATATCATCGTTTGCTGCAAAAATTGCTGTCGGCTTATCATCAAGTGAAAGTAACTTCATCGCAGCTTCCATACCTGATTGATAGGTAAAACTGCCCTGCTCTATATACTCAGGTGGCGTCACTATTTGATTAGAGCGCAGTGCATCTAAATAACCTTGATAACGCATGCGACTAACACCTTGTTTAGTGTCGCCAATAATATGTGCAATTTTACTATGACCTTGATTTATTAAATGCTCTGTCACATCAAAGGCCGCTTGGTAATCGTCCATGCAAATATATGGTGAGCGATTTAATTTAGTATCTGGAGTTATTCGGACAAAAGGAACATCAGCTTTAGTTAGTACATCTAAAACAGCTTCGTTATCGCACATAGGTGGTAGTAAAATCATGCCATCAACTTGTGTTACATCAATAAGTTGCTTCACCGATTCAATCGTCTTATTTATATCAGTATGGGCTTCATCTACGATAAGATGATAACCCAAAGTTCGGCATTTTTTTAATGCTGCTAACAGAAATTGGCTAATATATGTATCACTTGGGTTATCGTACAAAAGCCCTAAAAAGAACGATTTAGTACTTGCGAGGCGTCTTGCTGACACATTTGGCCGGTAATTTAATTGTTCAACAACCGCCATTACTTTTTCACGCGTTTTATCGCTCACTTTCTTGTCTTGATTGAGCACACGCGAAACTGTCATCATTGATACTCCAGCCTGCTCGGCTACATCTTGTATTCTTGCTCTTTTATGATCGGCCATGTTTAATATTACCTACTAACAATCATTCGATTGTTATAATTAACCTCTTAATTTCACATTATACATAATTACAAAGCTTGATATTGCCTGCAGTGTTTAAATCATTCTATTTTAGATAAAAATCAGCACCAACAAATGTTATCGCTAACTTTCACTGGTGTAATAGATATAACAACAGATAAATTTACCCATACATTTCTATCACACACTAACTTACACATGAGTAAATAATTTTTCACCAGTTTTTTTGCAACCTCAATTACAACGCAATGTGACATTTATCCTACATAGCTTAAAACTAACTTGACTTCATAATACCAAACCAATAGTGTTAGCGCTAACACTAAACAGCATTCGAGTATAACAATTTATGTTCCTTGGTATCGATTTAGGCACTTCAGGTGTAAAAGTAATTATTTTAGACGAGCAAGATTGTTTACTTGCTCAAGCAAGCAGCCCATTAAACGTGTCTCGTCCTGCTCCACTTTACTCTGAGCAAAACCCTACTGATTGGTGGCTTGCCACCTGCACCGCAATTGATGAACTTAAAAATACTCACCCTGCATTACTGCAATCGGTCAAAGCGGTTGGGCTTTCTGGTCAAATGCATGGCGCTACATTACTTGATAAAGACAATAATATTATCCGACCTGCCGTTTTATGGAACGACGGACGTAGCGCAGCACAGTGCGTAGAACTTGAAAAACGAGAGCCGGACTCTCGTAACATTACCGGCAATATTGCAATGCCCGGTTTTACAGCGCCTAAGTTGGTATGGTTAAAAGAGCATGAGCCAGAAAACTTTGCAAAAGTCGCTAAAGTATTACTACCAAAAGACTACTTACGCTTTTTAATGACCGGCGATTTTGCTTCAGATATGTCGGACTCTGCAGGCACATTATGGCTTGATGTAGAAAAAAGAGCTTGGTCAGAAAAAATGCTTGTAGCAACAGGATTAACTGAACAACACATGCCGACGCTATTTGAAGGAACAGAGATCACTGGCACGTTAACCGCTGAGGTTGCGACAAAATGGGGCATGGAACAAGTCCCTGTAATTGCCGGTGGTGGCGATAATGCGGCAGGCGCGGCTGGTGTCGGCGTTATAACACCAAATCAAGCATTTCTATCATTAGGTACGTCAGGCGTTTACTTTGTTGCCAACGAAAAATACTTACCTAACCCAGCAGGTGCCGTACATACGTTTTGTCATTGTATTACAAATACTTGGCATCAAATGTCAGTGGTGTTAAGCGCTGCAAGCTGTTTAAGCTGGGTCACTAAATTAACCGGCTTTGAAAATGAAGGCGCATTGCTTGAACAAGTTCGTAAATGCGACTTTAGCAAGCCGAGTTCAGTGATATTTTTACCTTATTTAACCGGCGAACGTACCCCGCATAATAACCCTGATGCCAAAGGTGTGTTTTTTGGATTAGACAGTGATACCGATGCAGCAACCCTTGGCCGCGCAGTTTTAGAAGGCGTCGCTTTTGCTTTTGCCGACGGACAGCAAGTACTGCTTGATGCAGGTGCACAAATTGACGATGTAACTGTTATAGGTGGCGGCGCAAAAAGCCCACTATGGGGAAAAATCATCGCAAGCGTACTTAATCGCCCACTAATTTACCGAGAAGGTTCAGAAGTTGGCCCTGCATTTGGCGCTGCAAGACTTGCCCGAATAGGAGTAGAGCAACTCCCTGCACAACAAGTGTGTGTTAATGGCAAAGTAACGCAAACAATTGAGCCAGACCCTGTTATGCAAGACTTTTATGCACAGCAATACACAACATACAAAGCACTTTATCAAAGTGTAAAAACATACTTTTAATAGAATAATTTTAAATTAATGGAGCACATTATGAGCGAGCAATTCTTTTCTAACGTTGAAAAAATTAAATTTGAGGGTGAAAACTCTAAAAACCCATTTGCATTTCGTTACTACGACGAAAACAAGGTTGTTCTTGGCAAAACAATGAAAGAACATTTACGTTTTGCTGCCTGCTACTGGCATAATTTTTGTTCTACAGGTTTTGATATTTTTGGTGAAGGTACGTTCGACCGCCCTTGGATCCAACCTGTCGGCAACCAACTTGAACTTGCAGAACAAAAAGTAAAAGTTGCGTTTGAATTTTTCGAAAAACTAGGCGTACCTTACTTTTGTTTTCATGATGTTGATATTGCACCTGAAGGCGCAACACTACAGGAAAGCCATGATAACGTAACGCACATTGCAAACATTATCGAAAAAGAAATGCAGCGCACTGGTGTAAAACTACTTTGGGGTACGGCTAACTTATTCTCAAACAAACGTTTTTGTGCTGGCGGTGCTACAAATCCAAATCCAGATACATATGCATACGCAGCAGCACAAGTTAAACATGCTATGGAAATTACCCATCGTTTAGGCGGTGAAAACTACGTACTTTGGGGTGGCCGTGAAGGTTACGATACGCTACTAAATACAGATCTTGCGCAAGAAAGCGAGCAGTACGCGCGCTTCTTAAAAATGGTAGTTGAGCATAAGAAAAAAATTGGTTTCAAAGGCACATTATTAATTGAACCAAAACCACAAGAGCCTACAAAACACCAGTACGATTACGATACAGCAACGGTTGCAGGTTTCTTACACAAACACGGTTTACAAGACGAAATTAAAGTAAACATTGAGGCAAACCACGCAACACTTGCGGGTCATAGCTTCCACCACGAAATTGCCGTTGCCTGTGCTGAAGGCATTATGGGTAGTATTGATGCTAACCGTGGTGACATGCAAAATGGTTGGGATACAGATCAATTCCCTAACGATGTAGCTGAATGTACGCTCGTTATGTACGAGATTTTAAAATCAGGCGGTTTAACGACTGGTGGCTTTAACTTTGATACTAAACTGCGCCGCCAATCATGTGAACGCGATGATCTATTTATTGGCCATATTGGCGGAATGGATACGATGGCAAAAGCATTACTTAATGCAGCAGCCATGATTGAAGGCGGTGAGCTTGCTGATTTTGTTGAAAAACGCTACGCAGGTTGGAAAGAAGACTTGGGTCAGAGCATTCTGAAAGGCGAACAGTCATTAGAAAGCCTTGCTGCGCTAGTACACGAGAACAACATCGATCCTAAGCAAGTTTCTGGTCGTCAGGAACTGCTTGAAAATATTGTAAACCGCTACGTATAAGGACATCGCCTCGGCTTAAAAACCGGGGCGTACATCATTATGAACTTGTTAGAACAACTCAAAAAAGTAACCACAGTCGTTGCTGACAGTGGTGATGTGGAATCAATTAAAGCCCTGCAACCAGTTGATGCCACAACGAACCCATCATTAATACTACAAGCAGCAAAATTACCTCAGTATAAACATTTAATAGATGATGCAATAGATAAAGCTGGCAATGATGTTGATGCAATTTGCGATCAACTTATTGTTAATTTTGGCTGCGAAATATTAAAGGTGATCCCTGGTCGTATATCAAGTGAAGTAGATGCACGTTTATCATTTGATACACAAGCGAGTATTGCAAAAGGTCGTAAACTGATTTCGCTTTACGAGCAAGCTGGTATTTCAAAAGACCGTATACTTATTAAACTTGCTTCAACATGGGAAGGTATTAAAGCCGCCGAGCAATTAGAAAAAGAAGGTATTAAGTGTAACTTAACACTGCTTTTTTCGATGCCTCAAGCAATCGCTTGTGCACAAGCTAATGTTACCCTTATTTCCCCGTTTGTTGGTCGTATTCTAGATTGGTACAATGCACGAGAGAACAAAGATTACGCCCCAAGCGAAGACCCAGGTGTGCAATCAGTCACAGGAATTTATCAGTACTACAAAAAGTACGACTATAAAACCGTAGTGATGGGTGCAAGCTTTAGAAACATCGAAGAAATTATTGAACTTGCAGGCTGTGATTTACTGACAATCTCGCCTGCATTGCTTAATAGCTTGCAAAATGAAGAAGGTACGCTTGAAACTAAGCTCGACAGTGCAAAGATTTCCAAAGCGTCACAAAGCGAAATAACTCCGCTGACTCACGAGCAATTTTTATGGCAACACAACGAAGATGCCATGGCCTGTGAAAAACTCGGTGAGGGTATTCGCAACTTTGCTAAAGATCAGCGTATTTTAGCTAAATTAGTTGAAGACTTACTAGACTAGCTCCCCTCAAGCCTGCTCTGCCACTTTACATGCAGGCTTTTTTAATGACATTTGAGGTAATATATGACTCAGCTTTCTTCTCGTGCCCCCTTTGCAAATGCCATACGCGCACTGAGCATGGATGCAGTACAGCAAGCCAACTCTGGTCACCCAGGTGCTCCTATGGGGATGGCCGATATCGCCGAAGTACTGTGGAACGACTTTTTAAATCACAATCCAAACGATCCAAATTGGCCAAACAGAGACCGCTTTGTACTCAGCAACGGTCACGGTTCAATGCTCATTTATTCTTTATTGCATTTAAGCGGGTACGAGTTACCACTTGATGAACTAAAGCAATTTAGACAAATGCATTCAAAAACCCCTGGGCACCCAGAGTACGGTTATACACCAGGCGTTGAAACAACCACAGGCCCGCTTGGCGCAGGTATATCAAATGCTGTAGGCATGGCGATTGCCGAAAAAGCCCTCGCAGCCCAATTTAACCAAGATGGTTTTGATCTGGTTGATCATTATACATACTGTTTCATGGGTGATGGCTGTTTAATGGAAGGTATCTCCCATGAAGCATGTTCTCTTGCAGGCACATTAGGCCTTGGAAAACTGATTGCCTTTTGGGATGACAACGGTATTTCTATCGACGGTCACGTAGAAGGCTGGTTTACTGACGACACAGCTAAGCGCTTTGATGCTTATGGCTGGCATGTAATTACAGATATTGACGGTCACGACCCTATACAAATAGCTGACGCCATTGCACAAGCTAAACAAGTAACCGATAAGCCCACCTTGCTGTGTTGTAAAACCGTGATTGGTTTTGGCTCGCCAAATAAATCAGGCTCTCACGATTGCCACGGTTCACCACTGGGCAATGATGAAATAGCTGCAGCACGTAAATTTTTAAATCTACCGAGTGAGGCATTTAGTATCAGCAATGATATATACGCCCATTGGGATGCAAAAAAAAGCGGTGATGAAAAACAACAACAATGGCAACAATTGTTTGACGAATACGCTAGCCATTATCCTGAACTTGCCAAAGAGTTCGAGCGTCGCGTTATTAAACGTGCCCTGCCTGACAACTTTGAAGACATCGCAAATAACTATATTGCACAATGTGATAAAGACGCAGCAAACATTGCCAGCCGAAAAGCCTCGCAAAACACTATTGAAGCGTTGGCTCCACATTTACCTGAGTTACTGGGTGGCTCGGCCGACTTAGCTGGTTCTAACTTAACGCTTTGGTCAGGCTCAAAAGGAATAAGCGCAGAGGATGCCAGCGGTAATTACCTGTTTTATGGTGTGCGTGAGTTTGGTATGAGCGGTATTATGAATGGCATATCACTGCACAGTGGTTTTATTAATTACGGTGCAACATTTTTAATGTTTATGGAATATGCCCGTAACGCTGTAAGAATGTCGGCACTGATGGGGATCCAAAATATATTTGTATATACCCACGACTCTATAGGCCAAGGTGAAGACGGCCCAACTCATCAACCTATTGAGCAACTTGCTAATCTACGTATGACGCCAAACTTAGTAACATGGCGCCCATGTGATGCGGTAGAAACCGCTGTGTCGTGGAAAAATGCCATACAAAATCAGCAGCAACCTACAGCGCTTATTTTTAGTCGCCAAGGGCTAAACCACCAGCAACGTAACGCTCAGCAAATAAGTGACATAGAAAAAGGCGGTTATATTCTAGCTGATTGTTCTGCAACACCAGAGCTAATTTTAATAGCTACCGGCTCTGAGGTAGATTTAGCAATGCAAGCGTCAAAAGAGCTTGCAGCAAAGGGTGTAGCCGTGCGTGTGGTATCGATGCCAAGCACCACAATTTTTGATCAGCAATCGAGTGATTATCAACAAGCTATACTTCCTACCTCAGTGGTAAACCGTATCGCAATTGAAACATCACACCAAGATTACTGGCTAAAATATGTTGGCTTACAAGGCAAAGTGATTGGTATGAGCACATTCGGTGAGTCAGCCCCTGGTAATGTATTACTAGAGCACTTTGGCTTTACCGCCGACAATGTAGTAAATACAGCGTTGGCATTAATAAACGCCAACGCATAATCGACCCAGCTTTATCCAACTAATGCGCTAAGCTTCCCAAAGCTCGGCGCATTTTTAATTACCTACTTCTGACTTCAAGCGTTTAACTGGTCCATTATCACCAATTAAATAGACTCTTCGATTAGCTTCTCCCTTCTGCTTTTCAGCAACAATCATTCTTGCATCAGGGTGTCCATCTTGGATTATTGACGTTAATGCCCAGTTTGCTCCTTTACGGCGAATTAGTTCATCACCTTTATCGAAGGTTTTACCTGCGTCATTGCTGTTCCAGTATGAAATAACGCCATCATCTCCATCTTTAAATTCAAGAATAAAGCTAACTTCATCAGGTGATTTAACCATGAAATCACCGCGTGTATCTTGATTACTCGCAACCGCTGCTACATTTACGGCATCGTTCACAATCCAATTAGATCCATCCCAGCGAATATGCGTCGTTTGCTTCGGACCACCTGTTTTATAACCTAAATCTTTTCCGACATTAGTAGCTAAATGTGGATGGCCTTTGGCGTCTAAATGTACAGAGCCATTAAACGTCCATTTTTCCCCGGTGTTGAAGGCCAAAGTCTTCTGATCGGCCACCTCACGTGTAATAGGGAGATTTAATTGTTCATCTTGAACATTACGCCATGTGCCATCTTTAGTATTAAACGTCATATAATAAGCATTATGCCGCTCTGTAGTGTGACCTCGGCCGTTAATACCGGCTTTACCATCCCAACAAATATGATAATCATAGCCAACAATGATTTCGTCATTTTCACCTTTTTCAACCCAAGCATACCAGCTATCTACTGCATCAAGGTCATCGCGTCGTTTGTGCTTTAAGAATGAAACAGGTTTTTCAAATGTACGTCCGTGATCTGTTGATTTTTGATAAACCCAATCGCTTCGGTGTGCTCCATGTCTATAAAATAAATAAATATCGCCATTATCCATTTTGACCGCTTGGTTATACGTGCCAAATACAGGTATTGTGTCTAGCTCTTCCCAACTACTAATGTCATACGGATTTTTTGAAACGACATGTATATTTCGCCCATAATGTATATTACCCAAGGGGTTTTTCCCATGGTGCGGCATACCACCGTGACCACCGAAGAAAACATGAATGTAACCTAGGTCGTCCATTAACATTGTTGGTTTACCGTGGTTATCTATCTTTCTCGATGGGTCTTTACCCATGTCGCTTATCCCTGCTTTATAAGGGCCTTTCCACTCTTGTGTTTTATGGTTGTAAGAAGCAACATACGGATCTTCAAGTGGTCCTTGATAAGAGACATAGGTGATACCATCTCGGTAAATCCCAGCTGGGTGTTGAACGATCGCTAAAGGATTTCCAATCGCATCATCAGCAAAGTGATCGCTTTGCTCTACTTTTTTTAAGTTATTATTACTACACCCAGATAGGAATAGAGTTACAGCTGCTGCTAACACACTTACTTTTTTCATTCGATCACCAATAACCTGTTGATTATAAAGTTTTAGTTATATTAAGGTGCACTTTAATGCCCGTTTATATGAGTAATATTGATTTAATTTGAGCGATAATGCAACTTAATAAGTCAGAAATACTACAATCTACTATTTGTGATAAAAAGTAATGTACCCTCCTATAATTCAAAAGCCGCTAATAAGTAACTTATTAGCGGCTTGACAAACTATTAGGTGGCGGTGTGCTAAGGCTGAGCTATTTCATTTAAAAGTAAAACACTCGGTTCAGTAATCACACTATGAGCTTTATCTCTGTTGCCAGGCTGGCTTTGCCATGAGAGGTAATATTTTTTGCCATTTGAGCTTGAATCACCTTGTCCTTCAAAAACATGGTGCTCTAGCTTTATAGTTTTATCTTTTGCAAGATGCTTATTAGCAGCTAAAGTTTGCTTTTCAATCATCGGAGGAAAAATATCTGCTTTTTCAACTTTAACTGTCTCTAAGCTATTAGCATCTACTATAAAGCGCATAACATCATCTTCACGTCTAACCGTAACACCTAATGTCTGTTCATCTATCACTTGCGGTGCATAAGGTTTAACCATAAAACGGCCTAGTGAACCGTGCCCGCCAAAGTCCCATCTAAAGCCCTTCCAACTACTAATCTTTTTGCTTTCCCAGTCATCTGAGCTGCCTTTACGAGCAATATAGATTTGTGTATCACCGTTATCATCATATTTATGATAAACAATTATTGGCTTTTTCTGCTGATCAAACCCTAACTTAACATTCCCATTGATCATGCCTCCAAACGGAGGGACAGGATCAACAACTTCTGTCATTTTTAAAGTGATGGGTAACGCTAACTTTTGCCCATTTGAATCCTGCCAATTAACGAGATCAGGACTCTTTGCATAAGATAGGCTATGGTTAGTCGCTGCATTAGGGGTATTTCTCCATACCCAAATCAGGTGAAACATTCCGTCAGGGCCTAGCGTTGGCCCTTCAAAATAGCCACTCATCTTCCCTTCACCATCTAGAAATTTATTTGCATGCAAACGCGACCAAGTTTTTGATTTAGTGTCATAGATATTATAGATTTCATTTCCGTTACCACTGCCACCATCCCGATACTTGGCAATTAGCTCATTATTCTTATTTAACAAGAATATTGGATAGGTCATTCTTTGCTCTAATGCCTCATCAGCCATAACATCGATACGTTTCAGTGAACGAACATTCAAAGGCTCGCTAGTACGAAAATATTCAATAGGGTCAGCATGCATATTACCCATTACATGCAAATGCCCGTCAGAATCTAACTCCATCGTGACATAGTTATGGCTATCCCAACCAAGCCAACTATCAACTTTATAATAACGCCATTTTCCAGTTAGGTGGCGGTGTGCAATCGTCATTTGCCGATTTGCATCATAGTAAGCAACAAACTGTTGCTGCCCTCTAGTTAACAAATAAGGTTTAATGCGATGCCCAGACCACACACGGTCAATCGCTATTGAAGTAACTGTTTGTTCATGTTGACGCGATTGCGATGCAAAACTCACTAGAATAGATAAAAATGCTAAGCTACAAAGAAATATATACTTAGCTTTAAGATTAGTACGCCTTAAGTGCATAATAAATTCTCTCAAATTTAAATAGATCTGTTAAATATCGTTATCTATTTAAGCTACAAGATATAAATGTGGTAACAAAATCCTATATCACAATGAGATAAGCATCATCGATTTTTAGCGTGTTACCACATACTGTAAATTAATATTTTGTCGGTTTACTGCTCTTTAATTTGCAATAACTTCTCAGCAATTAATTGCTCATTCAACTGAGCATCGTACTTGGGGTTTAATTGCGTAGGTATATCAGCACCAATTTGTTGCTGCCAATTTAGTAGCTTTGTTTTAAGTTCTTTAAACTTTTCAGGCGCACTGTTAACTAAATTCACCGTTTCACCTTGGTCAGTAGCAAGATCGTACAATTCAAATTCATTATTTTCATAATATTGAATTAGTTTCCAATTACCGCTTCTAATAGCACTGCCGGGGCGAGTTCTAAATAAGGGATCTTGTCCTTGGTCAGTTAAAGCGTGATGTGCTTGAAGATAAATAGGAAAATGCCAAAACAAATCACGAGATGTAATTGTTTCGTTTCCTAGTAGTAGTGAGCTCAGATCCATTCCATCCAACTCTTGGTCTGGTTGCTCAGCATTAGCAAAGCTCAAAAGTGTTGGATAAAAATCGGCATTAATAACTGGTGTCTGCTCAATATTGGGAGTTATCACATCAGGCCAACGAACCAATAAAGGAACACGTAATCCACCATCATAATAAGAGCCCTTACCTGCTCTTAATGGTGAAGGAAATGATGACATGCGGTAACCACCATTATCAGAGGTGAAAATAACGAGGGTATCATCAGCTAAGTTTTCAGCCTCGAGCATCGACAATATACGGCCAACATTAGTATCCATCGACTCTACCATCGCCGCATAAGTTGCCTGTTTTATATCTTTAATACCTTTATCCTGATATTTTTTTACAATATCAGCGACCGCTTGAAATGGGGTATGTACAGTATAATAAGGTAAGTACGCAAAAAATGGCTCATTCTTTTTAGATTTTACCCAATCAATTACTTCTGTAGTCAAGCGATCTGTTAGGTACTCTCCTTTTGGTCCATCTTCAATATTAGGTAATTTATAAGGACTAAAATAATGAAAGGTCATCCCTTGGTGGCTACCAGCAACATTTGTGTCAAAGCCTTGTTTATCCGGATCTGCTCCCAAATGCCATTTTCCAAAGTGACCCGTCGCATAACCCGCTGCTTTTAACGATTCAGCCAATGTAATTACTTCTAGGTTTAGCCCACGCTTATTCTTAATTGGAATTAATTTACGCGTCTTCTCATTTCCTCTCGTCGATGGAGAGACCGTATAAACACCATGACGTGGACCATATTGGCCAGACATTAAAACCGCACGACTGGGTGCACAATTTGCTGCTCCCGCGTAAGCTTGATCAAAACGTAAGCTTTGCTTTGAGAGTTCATCAATATTGGGGGTTTCAAATAAGTCAGTAGTTTGGTTGTAACCTACGTCAGACCAACCTAAGTCATCAACTACAATCATTAAAATGTTTGGCTTTTTCAACGTAGATGTTTGCGGTGACTCAACAGCAGAAGTATTGGCTTTTCCACCACAGGCACTCAATAAAATAACGCATAAAGAAATGAATATAGTATGTAATTTCATATTTTTCCTAGCTTATAATTTTCTGACTATAAATGTCATTGTGAGTCAAAAGGTGGGACTTGGGTTTCATTAGCCCCACACTGTTATCTGAAATATATAGAATTACCCACCCATCTCTTCGAGTTCTTTGCCTTTCGTTTCATTTAAGAATTTAAATACAAATACCACCGAAATTAGCGCGCAAACTGCGTAAAAACCATAAGCCCCAGCTAAACCAATACCAGTAAGCATAATTGGGAATGACCAAGTAATTAAGAAGTTGGCGATCCACTGTGCAAAACCTGCGACCGCAAGGCCTGAGCCGCGGATTTGGTTAGGGAACATTTCACCTAACATGACCCACATAACAGGGCCCCACGATAAGTTAAAGAAAAACACGTATGCATTTGCAGCTATCAAAGCAACAATACCTTGATCACCCAACTCTAAGTTTCCCGATGCGCCAGTTTCTGCGTTTAAAAAAGCGTAAACCATAATCGAAAGCGTAACTGTCATGCCAACAGAGCCAATCAGTAGAAATGGCTTTCGACCTACTTTGTCAATAAAGTACATAGTAATAAATACCGCTAAAATACTGACCATACCGCTGATTATATTAATGAGTAATGCATCAGACTCTGTAAAACCTGCCGCTTGCCAAAGCACTGCTCCATAATAAAAAACCACATTGATACCGACTAATTGCTGGAATGTAGCAAGACCAATACCCACCCATACAATTGGGCGTAATCTGTTTTTAGATTTATCAATTAAATCAGAAAGTTTTGGTTGGTGTTTATCAACAGCAAGTGAAGCTGCTATCTCGTCATGTTTTGATTGCGCTGACTCAGAACCATATAAGCGAGACAGTACATTTATTGCAGCCTGTTTTTTCCCCGCCATAATTAAATAACGTGGGCTTTCTGGGATAAAAAATAAAGCGATAAAAAATAAACTTGCAGGTACTAGCTCAACCCAAAACATCCAACGCCATGTCTCTAAATCAAGCCAAAATAAGGCAGTTGAACCACCAGCGCTGTTTGCCAAAAAGTAATTGCTAACAAATGCACTAAACAGACCAAAAAGGATTGCAACTTGTTGTAAAGTAGACAGTGTACCTCTGTATCGTGCTGGAGCAATTTCGCTAATGTAAGCTGGCGTCATCACTGATGCAGCACCTACAGCTAAACCACCTAAGATACGATAGATCACAAATTCTAAAGATGAATCTGCAGCCCCAGATCCCCAGGCACTAATAATAAAAAACACAGCTGCAACAAGTAAGATTCGGCGGCGACCAAATTTATCAGCTAATCGGCCGGCACTAAAAGCACCAATTGCGCAGCCAATCAACATACTTGATACGTTGAATCCTGTGCCCGCACTGCTTGAACCAAATGCAGCTTGCAAGCCATCTACAGTGCCATTTATAACACCACTATCAAAACCAAATAAAAAACCGCCAATTGTTGCGACAAAGCAAACCATGACAATTAAAAGTACATTTTCTTTATTGTTCATAATTATCCAAATTGTGTGTGTTGTTATCTTTATAGAATTTTAATTCGATATCTGCATATCGAACTTTGTTTAAATAGAGCTAAAATCCCTTTCTATTTGTTCAAAATCCAAGTGTTTCTCTAAAACCGTTGAATATTTAGTTTTTACCAACAAGCTATTTTTTCCGCGGGTTTATTACTTACTCTTTGTTAATGATCTTTCGGTCAAATCTGAAAAATACGGGTTACCTGTATAGTATGAAGCAGCAGACCAACTGGCATTTTCTTTAGGCAGGAAGGCTGATAAACGCGCTTTCACATTTTTATACTCGTCTGCCTCCGCGACGTTATGCCATTCATTCTTATCATTTTCATGGTCGTATAACTCTTCACTACCGTCTTCGTAGCGTATATAGCGATAACGCTCTGTTTTCACTGCATGGTTATTTGGGCCATACGTTGTGACTGCAGCATGCTCCCATTGCGCATCTGGGTTATTTAGCAATGGCGATAAATCTTGGCCTTGATTTAACGGGTTTTCGGGTAACCCACACATTTTGATAAGCGTAGGGTATAAATCAAGTAAACTGACAGGACGGTTACTTACTTGTCCACCAGATGACTTTGGTGGTTTGATTATTAATGGTGTGCGAGTTGCTCTTTCCCACAAAGCCATTTTAGCGAACTTACCTTTTTCTCCTAATTGGTAACCATGATCTCCCCATAGAACAATAGCCGTGTTATCCGCATATTCACTTTTTTCAAGCGCATCAAGTACAGTTCCGACACAAGAGTCAACAAATGAAATACTTGCTAAATATGCTTGAACCATATTTTTCCACTCACCACTTTCAATAGCCCATTCAGTGGTAGGCATCATAGGTAATTCCGATACTTGCGTGGCAATCTCTGGCACATCATCTAAATCATTTTTAAAGTATGCAGGTAATTCAAGCTCTTCGACAGGATGCATATCAAACCATTTCTGAGGTACATGCCAAGGCACATGCGGGCGTAAAAAACCACCTACCATAAAAAATGGCTTGTCGTAATCCATCGCAAGCTGCTTCGCAAGCCATTGCGCTGATTCATAATCTGGCATCTGCTGATCTGTATCGGGAAATGCCCCCCAGTCAGTATTTGTGCGTGGATCATGCCATTTCATTCTGCTTTGTGGATACGGGCCAAACCCCGCTGTACGACCGCCATAGGTATCAAAGCTATCTGGCGCTACTCGTTCATGAAAAACTTTACCAACAGCTGCAGTGTAGTAACCATGCTTTCTAAAGTACTCGCTTAAAAAAATAGATTGGCTGGCTTTATCGTTTGCATTTTTAATATCTTTATCATGAATGTGCCCATATATACCCGTAGAGGAGGGCGCAAGCCCCGTCATAATACTCGCACGTGATGGACCACATAAAGGAGCGGGAGCATGCGCATTGGTAAACACCGTTCCCATGTTGGCGAGTCGGTCAATATTAGGCGTTTTTGTGTTTGGGTGCCCAGCTAGTGGCCCAATCCAATCATTTAAATCATCAATAATTAGCATTAACACATTCGGGTATTCTTTCTTTAATTGAGTTAACCAGTCAAGCTCGTATGCAGTCATGGTTGCTGCAGCAAAACCAGCACTTCCAATGAGAAATTTTCGTCTATTCAAAATTGATCCCCCACCCTGTTCTAGTTGCTGCAATTGAAATCAACTTTATACAGTCAAGATTAACACATTAAATTGCAATATTAGTCACAATGATGCAATATCAATCACGCAGATGCAACAAAATATATTAACTCTCAGCCAAGTCGCTCCTATGTTCGCTAATTTGAAATATAAAGTGCAGGATAATTAATATAACTATGGCGCATTGAATAATTAAAAAATGCACAGTTAACTCATTATAAACACACGATAAATAGGTATTCCGATGAAAAAATCGCTTAATTTAAAAACATCTTCATTGCTCGTTATAGCCACCAGCTATGCTGTGTTAACCGGCTGTGCAGATGCAACCTCAACCGTAGTTCAAGAGCAAAATACCTACGCTAAAGAAGTAAAGGCATATGCTGTATATGTCCCTAAACGACAGGACGACTTTGCATGGGAGAATGATAAAGTTGCTTTTCGAGTGTATGGACCAGCGGCCCCTATAAAAGGACACGCAAGTGGCGTGGATGCTTGGCTAAAAAAGGTTGATTATTCGATCATAGATAAATGGTACGACCAAGCATTTAAAGGCACTGCTTCATACCACACAGACTCAGGTGAAGGTTATGACCCATACCATGTCGGTATTAGTCGTGGTGTTGGTGGTTCTGCAATCTGGGTGGATGGTAAGGATTATACAGCCCATAACTATAAGAGTTTTGAAATTCAGCAAAATGGCCCAGAAAAAGTCGTATTCACTCTTCAATATGAATGGCAAACACCACTAGGGTTAGTTAACGAATCAAAAACGATTTCTCTCGCAATGGGCTCTAATCTTTATAAAGTCAACTCCACGTTCAAGCTCAATGGTAAACCGGCCTCACTCCCAATTGCTATCGGCATTACAACTCATGATGAGAAAGCCTTAGTGGCGCATAATGAACAAACAGGGCGAATCTCTGCTTGGGAAATGTTTGACGGCAAAGCTCTCGGTACTGGCGCCATTATAGATCCTTCTAAAGTACAAGATATTCAACATATAGCTAAACAAGCAAAAGACGAGAGTCACATATGGATATTCACAAAATCAGATAAAGATGGCTCACTTGAGTACCATGCTGGTTTTGCATGGGAGGCAGCAGGCGAGATTACAACACGTACTCAATGGCAAAACTATTTAGATACATTTAAAAAATAATATAGGTATTAACATGGAAAAAATTGCATTCACCATGACTTTACTAGCAGGCAATGAAGCTGAATATAAAAAGCGTCATGACGAGATCTGGCCTGAACTAGTTATAGAGCTAGAAAACGCAGGTGTATCTGATTACTCAATATTTCATGAGCCATCGTCAAACACACTATTTGCTGTTTTGAAAAGAACTAATGATCACAAAATGGACGACTTACCACTTACACCAATTGTTAAAAAGTGGTGGGCATTTATGTCTGACATTATGGAAACAAACGCCGACAATTCGCCGATTGTTACACCTATCGAACAGGTATTCCACTTAGATTAAAATATAGGAGTCGTTATGTCACATCGCATTTGTAAGGTTTTGCTACTAGTAACGATATGGTTATTATCACCATTCAGTTTTGCCGATATTAAACACGGTTTAAGAGATAATGATGGTAGACATATGATCCCTAGAGGTTATGTCATTAATACCAATGACCATGCAGGTGCGGTGGACTTCAACCCTGAAGACTATTTAAGAATGGTAAGAATGGGTGCCAATGTTCAAGTTATTCGACTTGAAATGGGCAAATTAAGTGAGCTTGGCGACAACACGTTTGAACCTGAATATTTAGCCAGAGTTAAACGTGCCACTAAGTTAGGCCGCGAGGCTGGCATTAAAACAGTATTTAAAATGACTGTTTATGGTGCAACTGATTTTTCATGGGAAGAGTTATACCTAAACAAAAGTAATGAACAAGAAACTTATATCAATGCTTGGAAGCATATATGGGAAGCGTTTAAAGATGATGATTATGTGATTGGGTATGATTTAGTTAATGAGCCTCGTAAAAAAGATATGGATATTTCTTACGATCAGCTAACTCGTCGCTATTTGATCCCGCTATATGAAAAAATTATCGATGCTGCTATTCCTTACAGCGACAATAAACAGTTTTTAATACAAACCATTTTCATGAATAAAGGCGATGCCATCAACAAAAACCAATATGCAGAAATAACAAAAAGAATAGATCGTAAAAATATTATTTTTGCCCCACATATCTACCAAGAGCATTTAGATTACATAGCTCCAACGATGGAAAGATTTGATAAAGAATCTCAATTATTAGGTGCACCGATACTCATTGGTGAATGGGGATTCCCGACTCTAGTAACAACAGATAACTCAGTCAAAGAACAACTAAATTACATTGAGTTTTACATAAAAACAGCTGAAATTTTCGATGAAATGGGAGTTGGCTCTATTAAAGCATGGTTTCTAGGCAATCGTAGTTATCAAAATTTCTTACCTGGAGGTCCTTCCACATGGGCTATTTTCAGTGATGAACAAGCAATTGGTACTGTAGAAAGAAAGTATATAACTGACATTATTGCACGCCCATACCCACAAATAATTGCTGGTGACATCAAAAACTTTAAATTTCACTTTGCCACACGCACTTTAGATTTAAATATCACAACTGATAATACTAAAGGGGTTTCACGTATTTTTGTTGGTGCGGATAGACATTATCCAGATGGATTTACTGTCTACATTGGCGATGATCTCATTATGAGTAAAAGCCCGATAAAATCAGGCTTAGAAGTTCATAGCTCAAGCAAGAATACACAACCAAGTGAGGTTATTTGGGATAATGATAGGCAGCAATTAGTTTTACTATCATGGCCTAAAGATAAAGCGCAAATTAATATCAAAATTAAGCCCGGAATATATAAGGCCCCGGATCCAACAGTAAAAATGAGTCAATAACACTCACAACATTGGCTATCATTATGGTAAAGATGATGAAGAAAAAAATAAAATGGCTATTCTTAGTAGCAGTCGTGCATGCCTCAACCCTAATGGCTGCTGATATTCTTAAAACAGACAGTTATTTCACAGCCCAGCAATATGATTTAGCAAAGGCTGGCTATATAGAAGCAGCTAAACTTGGTAATCCACATGCATATTATCAATTAGCAAGAATGTACGCCAAGGGCTTAGGAGTAAAACAAGATGTTGTCAATGCCCTCATTTATTACTCTTTAGCGGCAGAATATGACTATTTTGATGCACAAAAAGTGATAGATAACACACTAGCGACACTCTCTACTGACTCTAAAGCTACTTTTATCAAAGTAATGGATGACTATAAAGTAAAGTTGGGTAAACAAGCTATTGATGCCAAGTATTTCCCTGTAATCCTACAAGGCTCATTGCCTTCAAAAGTTACTTTTGATGGAAATGAAAAATTGAAACACCTTTTCTATAGTGAAGACTTTATGGAAGATTCGATTGCTAGTTTAAATAACTTAGCCATTGAAGAAGGTGGAAATGAAGATGCCACCTATATGTCGACCCCTAAGGAACCTTATCTAATCCTAGATATTGATATTGCTGCAGATGGTTCGATTCGTAATTATTTTGAAGTGCAAAACATGGGTGGCTCTGCTAAAAGACTCATAAACGAGTTTATTCTCTTCCCTCAGCCAAAACCATCAATAAATAATCAACATATAAGTTTTGTTCACAGAGTATTTCTTGGTGCAGCAGTTTATTCAAAATCAATCTTGATTGATAAAAATGAGCCTATGTATGCACAAATATTACGCACGTCGAAAAGGTTAAAACAAGGAACAACATTAAACGAACGATATCAATACGCGATGGCATTATTAAATTTTCCTTGGCTAACATCAGAGCCGCAAGAGGCTGAACAAAAATTATTAGCTATCGCCAAACTAGGTCACCCTAGTGCTATGTATGAGTATGGGATGTTACTTTATAGAGAGCAACGCAATATCCCAGAAGCAATTAAGTGGATATCCCAAGCAAGCAAATATGGCCTTATCCGTGCAGAGTACCGCTTAGGTATGCTTTTGAACTCAAGCCCTTGGGTGCAACAAGATCAAAGCAAAGCGTTATTTTGGTTTTCATCAGCGATGGACAAAGGCGATACAAACGCAGCTATTAGAGCTATTGATATTAAGCTCACAGCCAAAGATAAGTCTTTGCACAGTATTGAATCTGCAGTGCAAAATTTAAAAAATATTGAGCATGAACAAACCAATAACCCTGAGTACTACTATTTATTGGCACTGTCTTATCGTGATCGAGAGGCTAGAGATTTTAGTCAATTTGTTAGAAATATGCGTACCGCAATTAGTAGAGGTAACTCCGCAAATTGGGACACTCGTGAATGGCAGTCACTATTAGATGAATCTACTGTTGGTACAGTTTATATAACTGACGAATAGTTTGGGTTAGGTTGACCCTACCATGGATAATTGCCCCGAAGTATTTTCATTCATCACCAACAGAAATGACTAACGAAGGCAATTACCCCCCTGTAAATCTGTTTTTAATCTATTACGGCGACTTAATTGTTGCAGCTTCATTTAATCAGTAACGCTCAAAGGAGAGTAAGTGTTTGATAGTTATTTTGTGCAAGCTTTAGGGTTTGTTAGCTACATTTTAGCAATACTGTGTTTTATGCAAAAAGATGATCGCCGCTTTAAAATAATGATGATAGTAATGAATTTAAACCATGCATTACACTTTTATTTATTAAATGCAGTAACTTCCTCACTATGCTGTTTATTCGCAGCTGGGCGAACAGCAACATCATTACAAACAAAAGCCAAATGGTTCGCTGGCTTATTCATTATACTTACCGCTTTGATTGGTTATTTCACCGTTAATCAATGGACTGACTACATCGCCATAGCTGGATCGTGCATAGGTACGTACGCATTATTTTGCCTCAATGGAATAAAAATGCGCTGGGTTGTGTTTGTGGGTTCTTGCCTGTGGCTTATAAACAATATTATTGTTGGATCACTTGGTGGAATATTACTTGAAGCCACAGTAATAGTTATCAACCTAACAACAATTTATAAATTACATAAACTCAACGTTCGAGCTTAGTTACTTATTTAATCTTATACAATATGAACTAAAGCCTTACCCCATCGCTTTAGTTCATTATTTTAACTTGAATATATCACTGTAACTTTAATCATTTTGTGAGTTTGATCTATATTAAGCAAAGTATTGTGCTGATATGCAGTATCTTAGCAACTACTCGATTAACCTTCATTAAGCTTCAGACGTATCTAATGGAGCCTGATTATGTAATCAATTACAAAACACTGAGCCAAAAAAGATAACGCTTGTAAGGCTGGGTTTGGCAATTAAAAACAGCCAGACAATGTATACGCTTTACGGTTCTAGCATATTTATACATTACATCTCAGGATAGAGATAATTCTCTGCCTCAGTAATCCCCTTAAACCGAAATAGTTAAAGAGTTTACTAACACCTCAGATTATTCATTCCATTACTAATGACTTAGGATCAAAAAAAACCTAACAATATAAATGATTGTTAGGTTTTTAATAAGAGATTCAAGTTTTAATTAAAAGCTGTAGCTGAAGCTCACTTCATAAATACGGCCTGTATAATCAACACGCGAAACCGCACTTTCATTGTTACCCCAGTATTCATAACGTTGTTCATCAGTTAAGTTATAACCTCTTAAGTAACCTCTAAAGTTTTTAGTAAACTTATATGAAGTTACAAGATCTAAGCGACCCGTTGCTTTTTGCACACGAGGCTGGACGCCTAGATACGAGTTTTGACCTTTTAAGTAAGAATCATCCTTCCAGTTATATGCAAGTCTGAAGCTAAAGCCATCATTCTCATAATAACCAATTACGTTAAACGACTCAGGTGCCACTGAGTACAGCGTGCTATCTTCGGTACCATCTTGGTCTATATAAGTATAGTTAAACACACCACCGAAGCCGTTCCACGGATACGGTAAAAAATCTAGTTTCTGTTGAATAGCCAATTCAACACCAGTAAGTTCAATTGTGTCATTATCGTTATACTTTTCAACAACGCGTACAGCACGATTGTACTCTGTGCCATCATCCCCCAAGTACGGTTCAACTTGCGTACAAGTAAAGCCACCCGTTGCTGTATTATCTTCACGAACTACATCGCTGCCTAACGCATCAATAACTAAAGGATCGCCTTCTGGGCATGTATCTCTATCTTCAAAAAAGCCCGTTAGCTCTTTGCGGAAAAGGCCAACAGAGATTGCACTACCATCGCGGTTGTACCATTCGAGTGACAGATCATAGTTGTCTGCATCGTACGGTTTAACAAGGCTTGCTGGTTTATCAACCTTAACGCTAGTATTACTACCATTAACTTCTGTTGTTGGCGTCATCACACGTAAGTTTGGACGTACAAACCCTTTACTATAAGCAGTACGAAAGACTAGATCTTCTTGTAATTCAAACGATAAGTTAAGCGAAGGTAACCAGTGATCATAATCATCACTAAGTTGAGTTGCTACTAAAACGTCACCGGCTTCGCGATCTCGCTTGATGCCGTCAAAGTCATTGTTAGTATACACATAACGCATACCAACGTTACCTCGCCACGGTACGTTGCCGATATCACCATAAATATCAGTCATAAAGTAAGCTGAAGATATAGTTTGCTCTACGTCAAAATTAGTTGCATATCGTTGTGGATGCGGCCCATTAAAACGCTCGTAAAATCCACTATCGCCCGCTTTAATACCCCCTTCAATATCAGCCATGCCATCTTGCAATGCCGCTATATGAGGTAAGTTATCAATGGTTTGCCAGCCAGTATTAGCACCAAATGTACCAGGGAAATTACCATTAAAGAACTCTGTTTGACCATCTGAAACAAGTGCATCACTAATAGTAAAGCTACCGACAGCATCAGCATTAACACCGACAGCTCCAATTTGTTGGTCAAAGTTTTCAAGCACTTCACGGCTATAACGTACGCCAAACTTCATTGCGCCGAACATAAAGCCATCGCCGAATCCAAAATCTAGATAACGTTTAGCATCAAACTCACCAGTTGACATTTCACGTACAGGATTATCAATTCGACCGGTAACGTAATGGCTTAAGCGGCGGCCATCATTTAATGCATCAGCTGTAGTCAGCGACAATGCATTTAATGCCGTCGGGCTTTGCCAATCAACATCATAGTTCCAATTATCCCAGCCTTGTGCAGCAACAGACGCTTGACTCAAGTCACCTTGAGCGGAGTCTAATTGAATATCAATACCTGTCGGAACAGTATCAACATTAACCCCATTTACTTTAGTTGTCGCTTTATGGTGACCTGTATGTCTAAAATCCAAACCTATATTCTGGAATTTATTCTCTGATTCTGAATGCGTTAGCATCGCGTTAAATGTCCAGTCATCTACAACGTAGTCGCCGTATAGAAATAAACCTTTTGCTTCTTCAAAGAAAGTGGTTTCACGATTTGTAAAAAGATACTCACCATCTGTTATAGCTGTTTTGCTAACGGCATATACAGGAGTGCCATCTTCCAGGCTGTCATATATAAATGGTGCTGTGTTCATATCAGGCTCAATCATATAGAACCTGTCACTATTTTGCGGTTTGTTTTGATTATAACCAGCGCTAAATTGAGCGTCTTGTTTGGTACCACTGTCTAAGTCACGCTTAGTATATAGTAAGTGAGCACCTACAGTCATATCGCTGGTAGGGCGCCATTCGATATTACCTGTAAAGGAAATACGATCACCTTCACTGTATTCTGTTACGTTTCGTATTGAGGATGGGCTGCGGATTGCTGCATCATCAGGAATACCATACTTAGCGCGGTATGCATCAATGGTGTCTGAGTTTACACGTAAGTTTGCATCCGTTGCAGCATCGTTTTGACCAATTAGCGGAGCATAATTTGTAAAGTTAGCAGTATCACGACGGAAAGTTTGCCCAGAGCCCGCGACTTTAAAGGCTACTGCAAGTTCATCTTCGATAAGATGTTTACTCATTGAGAACTTTATAGATTCATCCCAGTTTTGAGTCAAATCTTCATAACGACCACCAATACTTATGTTATATTTACCATCTGGTTTAGCTAGTGCACGCTGTAGTTGTTTATCGACGATACCTGCTATTCCACCCGCTTGCATATCAGCAGTAGGAGATTTTACAACGGTTACACCATCAAATACACTCGCCTCAAATGCTGCAAATGGGTTACTTGAACCAACATCGCTAAAACTTCTACTTGGTGTCGCAAAGCTCTGTCCAGCTGAAGTTGTTTTAACAAAACCACCGCCTAAACCACGCAAACTAATCTCAGACTGACGACCCTCACCGGAGCGTTCAATTTGAACACCAGGTACAGCTTGCAGTGCTTCACCTAAATCAAGTGCCGGCAGTGCATCTATATCTGATGCAGAAATTGCATCTACAATTGATGGGGCATCTCTTTTAGTATTTAGAGCATTCTCTAATGATCCACGAATACCTTGCACTTCAATAATTTCAAATTCTGCTTCTCTTTCTTGAATTTTGGCATCTCTTGCTTTTGAAGTTTCCTGATTTGTATCTATTGCCTGTTTAACTTCTTGAGCCAAAATTGAAGGTGCGAATACTGTCAGAGCTAGACCTAACGAACCACCAAGCAGTGCCGTCGAGGTCATTTTTTTTCTCTCTTTATTCATCATTGTGTTCCCCATAAATTGTGTGTGTTGGTTACTATTTATTTTATATGAGCTTGCTTTACACATTCCTCAATTAACAACTAAGCCTTGCTAATTAACAATACGGTAACACAACAAAAATCATTTTAAAATCAAAAATAATCACTTTCGGTCTTTTTATAAATAAACCAATATTAATCATCGAGTTAACATTGTTATTATTTGATATTCATTGAGAAAACCACGCTTTAAAATAGAGTTAACAGTGTTTTTTGAATTTATAATGCAGACAAGAAAGAAATTCAGTGACCATACTTGAGTGATTTTGATCAAAAAACTCCTTTCGTAGATAAATCACTCATATAAAAAAACCATCTTAATGATGGCTTTGCTCAGAGTTATTAAATATTTTGACAATCTAGCTCACTCTTCCACGAGCATTATATAAATCCAACAGCTCTTTGCTGATATCCCCTTTATAAGTGCCGGGTACCAACATAAAATTAGGATTAGCCTCCTCTGAAGTATAAAAAATATGAAATATCATTTCTTTTAACTTTCGATAGCTTATCGATAATTCTGATGTTCGATCTGCAAATGCACGCTTATCCAACTCAGTGATAAGGCTTTCTCTATCAGACTGTGAGACACTTTTATAATCACTCTTAAAACTTGCTAGTGCAATTTGTTCAACCTGTTTGATAATCGATTTATATCTAAACTTTGTCTCTACACCAGCCCAACTCAACATCAAGCCATCTAGCACATTAATTACATGAGCATCTGTAGCGCCGGGCTGGTTGGTTCTTGGGATCATGATTTCTGCGATATCAGTGAGAATAGTTAACTCATCAGCAGTAAAAAACTGACCACTTTCAGTAAATACAGCTAACGCATTAGCGCTATTAAAAACAGAAGCCCATATAGGTGTTGCCACTAAATACATTGACGCCCCAATAAAAACACGTCGACTGATATTAATATTAGACATTGAAGTCTCCTTACAAAAGACCTTGCGAGATTAACTTAGTTGCGTAGTCTGCAGCGCGAGCTGTAATTGCCATATATGTCAAAGAGGGATTTTGCGTCGCGCAAGAAGACATACAAGCACCGTCAGTAACAAATAAGTTTTTTACATCATGAGTTTGAGCCCACTTGTTCAATACCGAATTTTTGGGGTCTTCTCCCATACACGCTCCTCCCATTTCATGTACGCGATCGCCGACAAAAATAGGTTTGCTTTCAGGAAATTCATTCACTTGGATATCAACGCACCCACCAACGGTTAAAATTTCTTTAATGTCTTTTGCTGCCTGTTTAATCATCTTGCGCTCGTTATCTCTAATACGAGCATCAATATGCAATATTGGAATACCCCATTGATCTTTATCCGTTGGATGTAATCGTGCGTGATTATCATAGTTTGGTAGCATTTCGCCGTACATAATCGCTCGGAACCGCCAAGGACCAGCTTGATTACTTTCATCTTTCACTGTCGCACCAATGCCAACTCTTCTTGCAGCAGTGCCGGTATTACTGCGGTTTTGAGCTGTCCCCTGAAAACCAAACCCTCTGACAAAATCGACGCCATCTTTTTGCTCATGACGATAATTAGGAATATAAGTTGCAATTGGCCTGCGCCCTATCGAGAACTTATCATCAAATCCAGGTACTTCACCGTTTGCTAATACACCGGAAAAATGATCCATAATGTAATGACCTACAGCTTCACTTGAATTAGCTATACCATTTGGAAATGACTTAGATTTAGAATTTAGTAAAATTTGAACCGTCCCCAACGCAGAGGCACATAAAAATATGACTTTTGCACGATATTGACGTTTCTGTTTCGTGTGCGCATCAATAACCGTTACACCAGTTGCCTTACCAAGTTTGTCATCGTAATTAACTGACTCAACAATTGAATCGGTAACGACTGTTAAATTACCGGTACGCTCAGCTGCGGGTAATGTCGCTGATAATGAGCTAAAATAGCCACCAAAAGTACACCCACGGTTACAGTAAGCACGCGCTTGGCATTGCCCTCGTCCTAGTTCAATCTGTTCTTTCGTCGGCTCAGTTAAGTTAGCTGAACGGCCAATAATCAACCGTCTATCCGAATATGCTTCCTTCAAGTTTTCTGAGATAAATTTCTCAGCACAACTCATTTCCCACGGTTTCTGAAACACACCATCAGGTAGCGTATCCAAACCATCTTTATTAGCCGATACACCGATAAAAGACTCTACGTAATCATACCAAGGGGCTAAATCTTCATAACCAATAGGCCAAGGAACTCCGTTGCCATCTTTCGCATTTGCTTGAAAATCTTTAACTCCCCAGCGTAGTGACTGCCTACCCCATGTGAGTGAGCGACCGCCCAATTGATAACCACGAATCCATTTAAAAGGGCTCTCTTTTGGATAAGAGATAGGGTGTTCTTTATCATCAATGAAAAACTGTTTTGTTGCGTTTTTAAAATAGCCTTTACGCTCAATCATCGCATAGCGACCTTCTTCATCAAAAAGTTCTGGGACTTTATTACGATTCTCTATCTGCCAAGGTGCCTGCATATCTGTATATTCAGCCCCGCGATGATCGATGTGCCTACCACGCTCAATGACTAATGTTTTAAAGCCTTTTTCACAAAATTCTTTAGCAGCCCAACCACCAGTTATACCAGAACCAACAACGATTACGTCATACATTTGCTCATCCTCATGTTTATAGTTTTTATTTTTAGTTGGTTTTTTAAATTAACTTTTCGATAAAGATATTTCTAAACCTAACAACGTTATCGCTATGACCAGTTTCTTTATATAATTTGCTACCGTGGTGTTGCAGCCCTATCACACCTTCTTTATCTTTAGTGTCTTCAACATGGGTAGTAAGCACGCCATTGAGGAATATTTTTAACGTAGAACCATTACACTCAATCCGTAGATGATTCCAATCGCCCTGTTTATAAGCACTCGCTTGTTGCTCTGACCACTGGGGTAAATAGCTTTTTATGAAATCTTCATCCCGATGACTGCGTTTAGGGTGTAAAGGATAAAGCCACTTTCTGCGACCTTGATCGAATAATCCGCCGCTCCAACGTCGCTCACTCGGATCAATTTCCGCCTGATAGCCAACAACAAATTTACCTTTGTCATTTTCTTCAATTTGACCTCTGAAAATAACGCCGGAATTGCTGTATTCTTTCACTTGCGGCATTTTAATATCCACCGTAAGGATAAAATTGTCATAACGTAGCTTCGTCGTTAAAAACCAATTCTGGGTTGATAATAAATGTAACTCGCCATCTACAAATTTTGCATCACCATCTGCATATACATTCTCAAATTGACTCAACTGCGGATCAAGAAGATTAACGCGTTGCTCAGCCTTACAAACACCGATACAAAACGAGAATAAAACAAACAAGAATAGCTTTAAGCGCATCAAAGTAGCCTCCATAACATGATTGCGTGTGATTTATTTTGATTGATATTGGCATATATAGTCGATTTTGCGCAACCTAAATATTCAAAATGAGCAAAATGTTAACGTCAAACCAGCTTTGTTCTACTTTGAAGCTCTATTTCTGTAAGCGTCAGTCGCCCGCTAGGTATCACCGAATAACGAGCAACTGTATTTTTTAGAAGGAGTGAGTACTAGTGTTGAAATAACACTTCAAATTCATTGATATTTGGCCACTTATCTATAGCCTTTAACTTAACGTATCGACCTTCTGCATAAAATGATGTAACTGTAGGTTGATTGCTTTGATTATCGAACTTACTTTCACATTTATGATTATGCTTATGTTTGCATTTATGTTTAAATTTACTCTTATGTTTTGCAACTTTGCTATAGTCACTGTCTAGATAATCAGAAACAGATACCTGATATTTGATATCCTGCCCAGGCTCTGACCAAAGTTGCGTGCCTGTTATGGTTTTTGATTCCCCTAAATCAATCACAACAGATTGAGTCCCCTTTTTAGCAGCACGCCAGCTAGACGCATCTGATACATCACCATCTAACAGGTTTGATGCCAAGTAATCTCTATGCTCTGAAGTCACCGATACGATCGAAGGTTTAACCACAAGAGGCATTTCCACCCGTGATGATTTACCATTACTGTCAGTAGCTACAGCTTTTAGAGCATGAACACCAGCTGGTAGGCCCTGTAACTCAGCGGGGTATTCTTCCCCACCCCATGTAAATGGTGGCTGCCAAAGATCGCGAACCAACGTATCATCAACATAAAGCTCAACACGCTCTATATCAACTCCATTTACCACAGACTCACTATGCACTGAGAGCGATAAAGACTCATAACCAACATTTAAACTAACCTCTGATTCAACAAAATTAACATTCGGTGCAGGGACTTCCTCGACGATCAACGTCATCGAACCTTCTCCTTCAAGACCTTCACTATCAACAGCCACAGCTGTAATTGTATGCTGGCCAACACCAAGCGGATTAGGGTTAGGCTCATGTTGTTCTAACCATCCCATAGCGCCAAGCTCATAAGGGGCGTACGAGTGACCAAAATTCCATATAGGTTTAGTGTCTGTTCGCACCAACTCACCGTTTACATAAAGCGTAACGGACTGAATAGTTCGATCATCCTCAGGAGATTCTGCCGCAATTGTCACCCCCAATTTTTCATAACCTGCAAAAACAGTTATCGATTCTTCAGGGAACATTACAATAGGAGGTTTTGGTTCGCCTTGTATCTTTAAGATCATTGTTGCGGTGCCTTCATCTCCTTCGCTGTCGATAGCCACAGCTGTGAAAGTATGAGTGCCAACCGCCAGAGGTGATGGGTTTGGTTCATGAGTGTCCAACCAGCCCATTGCACCAGTTTCATGAGGGCTTAACTGATGGCCAAAATTAAAAGGCGCTGCGCTATCTTTACGAACAAGTTCGCCATTAATATATAAAGTCACCGAGTCTATACTGCGACCAGTTACTGGGCTTGTCGCTTGCAAGGTAATAGAAAGCTGCTCATAGCCTTCTTGTAGCGTTAAGTTAGGTTCAGGAAAGCTCAATTTAGGACCATTCGATTGCACAATTAACTGCATGGTAGACGAGCCAACATTGCCTTCACTATCAGTAGCAACCGCCTTAAAAGTGTGAGTACCTGGTAATAGTCCTAATAGTTCCGCGGGTTTATTTTTATGGCCCCAAACAAAGGGCGCAGCAGAATCTGAACGAATAAACGTATCATCGACATATAAATCAACTTTACTTATCGTGCGTTGAACATCAGGACTTGTCGCAGAGACGCTGAAAGATAACTCATTATAACCTTCCTCTACAGTTAGTGATGTGGACGGAAAATTCACAACAGGTGCGTTTGCATCAGCTTCAATATCTAAATCAATGATTTGCAAGTGAAGTGGTAAGGCATTACCCGCGCCTCGTTCCATCAAATAGTAATAGACTTTGCCATCTTTAATATAAATGGTGCCGTGATCGAATACAGGACCATCAGTCGCTTCATATACTCGCGTAAAATTATTGGTTCCACCTTCTGCTTTCTCAACGTAAGGGCGGCCATTATTTAAACCTATAATGTAGATGTTATCGCCAGCAGTATAGATCTCACTGGCACCAACAAAGTCGGTTGTTGTAATAAATTCAGTTTCGCTAGCAGGCTTGTATGAATGTAAGTATATTTCTTGATAGTCAGGGCGGTTTCTGTCAGTTGAGCGAACTTTACTTATAAAATGCACATCTCCTTTTTTTGTTACTGTCCAATCAAAGCTCCCAACAATATAAACTGAGTTTGCTTCTTGATGATCTATATAATCTCCAGGTTCTAATACTTTGATTTCATCTGAGTTGACCAATGGCCAAGTCATGGGTTCTCCCTGATGATTTTTCCACTGGCCGGCTCCATCAGGGTGATCTGAATAAGCGTAAAAAACACCATTTTGATACTTGTACCTATCATCGTTATCGTTACTGCGTTGTTGATAACCAACACGCAGCTTGCCATTAACATACTTCATGTTGCCATATAGGCCCCAATTATAAGCATTGCCATAGCTTTTTTGATTGTTATGATTAAACTTAGTGAAACTGGACCACTTTTGTGTCTCTGCGTCATATCGATTAAACACATAAGCCCCATTATTATTACCCCCTAAACGCATATAAAGTAACAATGTACCATCAGTATTAGTGAAGAATTTAGGATATGTTAAACGTGCAAAGTTGCCTTTATCCGCTAAATCTCCTGTCATAGTTAAATGTTTATAATCGTCTGGGCCTTGACTGACACTACTAGTATCTTTAACAAATTTATCCAATGTAAATTGATCGTCAGGTAAATCAGCTACACCAGTTTCACTAAATGAGTAACGAAAAAAGTCATCCTTAAATTTTCCACCATGATTGTTATCGTCATAGGCGTGCATATCATAAACCATGTGAATTGTGCCATTAACAGGGCTTATGGCTAACCCAATCGTATTATGCGACTCCCCAACCAGAGGATCTCCTCTAAAGCCCGTATGACGATGCGGAAATTCAATCGTGGCTAAAGTGCCTGTTAACGTATTATAGCGGCTCAACATTACGTTACGTTTTTCTTTTCCACCCTGATACCAAGTCATAAACACATAGTTTTTATACGTTTTTACCGCATCACCATGCGCTGATATATTCCGGCCAAAAAAGAAGTCATACTTCTCTCCCGTATCAGGGCTATCAACACTGCTGAAATCTAAATCTTGGCCGTCAAAATGCAAACCTATATCTGAAATCTTAACTTGCTGCTCTAACTCTACTTCAGCGTGGGCAGCTACACTTAATGCAGAACTAAAAAATAGTATCGATGTAAGCTTAAGCTTACTTTTTATTGTGTGACTTTTCATGATTATCTCTATTTATAATTGTGTTAAAAAGCCTGAGTTGGCTCGGTTGTGCTTAATGTTGTCTTTATTTCTCTACGACTGTCTCAATGTAAAATCTAATGACCTTAAAGTTAATTTTTAGTTAACTGTAAATATAACAAAAATCAATAGTGATCAATAGATATCATTTACAAACAAAAATAAACATGCGAAAGCATTAAAATGCTTGTTTCAATTATATTTATAGAAGCAGTGACAAGTAAAAATGTGGGCATTTATTTACTTATTTAACAGTTTCTGAGGTGTTACCAACTTAATTAACAGGCCGAGTCATGGCATATACATCAAAGAGCCAACTAGCCGGGCATAGAAGAACAAGTATTGAAAAGTTATTAGTTTAAAATAGCGCTGTGCGAAACATCTAAATCTGGAAATTAAGGTCATCCCCGATAAAACAATCTTTTCGCACAGTCGATAGGTAATGTTATTCGCTCTTTCTTAGTTTATTTTCAAAACTAAATTTGAGCTCAATAAACTGTTCTGAGTTATTATAATTTTTTAAATTACTTTTTAATTCATTAAGCGCTTTTGAAGTGAAACCGGCATTATCTAAGGCAAGGTAATATAAATAAGCATACTGTACATTATCACTTTGTAGTTCCATTGCTCTTTTAAAGTAACTAACCGCTTCGACCTTTTTATTACTCCTGATTTGCGCCATTCCGTTTGCATAATTCAACGCAGCCGAGCGAGGTAAAGCTGTTAATCCTTGTTCAAGTACTTCATTCACTTTGTCGGCATAACCTTGGCGGAAATATATATCAGATAAATTTATATAATTAGGAGCGAAGTAAGGATCTACTGCAATGCCTTTTTGCAATGAATTAATTGCAGAGCTAACATCCTGCTTATTGAGTGCTAACATGCTCTGATTGATGTGGCCTTCTCCACGCCATGAATTAATTTTATTAGACTGCGCGAGTTCAACAATTGCGTGGCTCAATTCATCTGATAGATTGTTATAGTGGCTTAAGTTTTGTGCAGCAGCAACTCGGACAGCTTTAAATTTATCACCTAATAATTCACTATAACTTTTTAGGCGCTCTACCTCAGGTAACATATATCCTATTTTAGCTATGGCTAACCTGATCAAAGGTAACGGTGAGTTTACCCACTTTGTTATAGTCGAATCATTTAATTCTGAGCCAGAATTCGCTAGATATGTAATAGCGCTAGCTCTGTCTATTTCGCTCAATGAAATATCATTAATCAGTTCTAAATGGATATTCAAGGGCACCCTATTAGCTGATCGAAGTTCTAACATAGCACGCTGACTATTAGACAGTTCTGGAGCTTTACCGTGCCACTTTTCTAAACTGCTCTTAGCCCATTCGTTAGTTTTATCATCATGGCACTGAGTGCATGCATTAGGTGTATCATAATCAATAGAAATATCAGGGCGAGGAATTTTAAAACTATGGTCTCGCCTATCGTCCACGCCCATATAGCGGTTAGTGGGCATATGACAATTAACGCACTGACTGCCCACTGATGTTTCTTTATGGCGATGATGCTTTGGCGCATTATATTCACTACTTTTGTGACATTGAAGACAAAGGCCATTCGTTTGCGATTTAACTTTCATAGTATGTTTATCATGGCAATCAACACAATTTACACCTGCCTGATACATTTTACTTTGTTTGAAAGAGCCAAATACATAAACTTCTTCTTTAATTTGTCCGTCAGGGTAATACAAATTAGGTTCTAAAAAAGAAGGACTAAACTGGTCTAAAAAACCTTTTTTGTTGTTAAAACCATCTGTAAGTGGACTGCGTAATGAATGACAGGCATAACATGTTTCCATAAAGCTATTGTCACGCTCTTCACCATGCCAAGTAGCAATGTTGTTATTCCCTGTTATTTTCCAACCAGATGTATCTGTGGGTTTTACTCTATTTGACTTTGCTAAGGGGTTTGTTTTGTGATCTTCAGATATATCAGCATGACAAGAAGCACATCCCACATTTATGTTTGAAAAGTGCGTATCAAACACATCTTTTTCTACGTCATAATTACGCTTTAAATTATCGGAATGGCAATCTGCACACATCCCGTTCCAATTTTGTAAGGGCTGTAACCAATGCAGACGATCATTAGGCTTTACGTCTTCGTTTTCATAATTTGCATACCAGCGCTGCCCACCCTTTTTAGCCTCTCGGCTATCCCATGCGAAAGGAAAAACTTGGTATTTCCCCTGCTCTACTTCAATAAGGTATTGCTGAAGTGGGGTAAAACCAAATACATAGCTTACTTTATAAGTCTGCTTTGTATTGTTCTCAGTTAAATCGATTAAAAACTCATTATCTTTAGTGTAAAACAATGCTTTTTGAGAAAAATGTTCAACAATTGCACCACTAAAGTCACCTAATACTTTATCTGACGTGGCTTGCGCCATTGCGCCGGCATGGTGAGACTGCTGCCAATCAGACACCTCCTTGCTATGACATGAAGAACACTCCTCATTAGCAATAGAAAAAAAGCTGCCCATCAAAAGCGTTACAACTACTATAATCTTGAGTATTTTTATCATTTTTTTCTACTTAAAACACTAATGATGTGAGTTAATAATTGGGTCATAATCGTATATAGTACTCTCGCTTTCGCTAAAACCTATTCTATGAGCAACGGCTTTAACAGATTTTGCTCGCTCCAATTTAAAAGGTCCTTTGTATAATTGCCAAAGCTCAGGTGTATTGGTGTTGCTTAATTGATAAGAAATCACCGCACCAGGCGTTGGACTACTTAAATGCATTATGCCATTACTAAATTTAAATTGTGGCTTTGCGGTTTCTGGCTGTAACTCACTTCCTGCCCAGAGTTTTTGAATAAGTTGAGCTTCAGGAAGGCTTGGATCATCGTTTATTTCATTTAACCAACGGTCCATTTCATCACTAAGCTCAGAAACCACTTCTTTATAGCTAGGGTCGGTAATAATATTATTTAGCTCATGGGGGTCATTGTTTAAATCAAATAATTCTTCAGGGTCTTTTTTATCTCTAAACCATAAAGCTTGTGCCGGTGTAAGTTGATCTGCATCTCGTAAACGCAATAGCTCTTGCATGGTAGGTATTTTTTCACGATAAGCCACTGGCAAATAATAGCTTTGCTCTGGTCGGTAGTTTCGAATGTATTTGAAACGTTCATTTCTTACGGCACGAATAACATCTGTAAAGCCATCAAATCTATCCGCCGCAGCATGAATATACTCTCGTTTGGCAGCTTGTTGTTTGCCTAAAAAGTTTCTACCTTGCATGTGTGTAGGTTTATCTATACTAGCTAAGTTCAAAAGTGTTGGCGCAAAATCAACAAAACTGACAAGTTGATCATCTTTTTCTCCTGCGTTTTTAGCATTGGGATAACGAATTATAAAAGGCACCTTGAGGCCACTGTCGTACACTAATCGTTTTTGTCGTGGTAAGGGGCCACCGTGATCTGAATAAAACATAATAATTGTATTATCGTACAAACCATCGTCTTTTAACTGCTGCAATACGGCTGCAATCTGATTATCTGTCTCTGCTAAGTTATTGTACATTTTCCATAAATCACGTCTGACGATTGGCGTATCTGGTAAATAAGGAGGGATAGGAAAATCAAGATCTTTGGCCACTAGAACCGGTGTGTCTGCTTCAGATGATTTTACCGCATGGTGTTGAGGCAATTGGGCAATCTTTTTCCTATCATCAGAAAAATAATGACGTGATTCTATTTTTCTAAAGCCATAAGGTTCAAATAACCCAGACTCATGAGTCGTTGTAAAGTTGACCACTGCATAAAATGGTTGTCCAGCTTTGCGATTACGCCAGTGGGCGTAAGGACCGCTTTCATCCCATGCGCCTTTTGGTGCCTGAAATTGATAATCTGTTTTTAAGTTATTCGTCGTGTAATAACCATGTTCACGCAGATATTGACTTAACATCTTTGCACTGGCTGGTGGTACCGCTTCATACTTTGGTAAACCAGTTTCTTCTGTATTTGACGTTGTACGCATATTATTCGCGCCAACAGATGAAGGATACATACCAAGGGCTATTGCAGCTCTACTCGGAGCGCATACACCCGAGGTTGAGTAAACATTCGTATAAGTTACCCCTTGATTGGCAAGTTCAGTGATTGTTGGCGTCTTTATAGTTTTATCACCATACGGCTCAATAATAGGGCTCATATCTTCTAACACTAGCCATAAGATATTTGGCTTAGTAGCGCTGCTTTTCTTACTGTCGTTCTCTTTTTTTGCCTCTGCAAATACAGTATTTGCACAAAATAAAAGTACCCCAGCCATAATAACTTTATAACTAAACTGAATGCGACTCACAGGCGAACTACCTCCTAATGTTTAAAAAAGCAAAACCATTGGATTAATAAAATGGCTATGCACTTTCGATAAATTACTCCATATTTATATTAAATATGTAACAATTCGCTCTCACAACAGTCACAATATATCATTTTCAATCAAATTCAATTGAAACTATGGCGTAACAGTAAATATCGCCACCTTAAATAAGTATTGTCTCTATTTATGTTTAAGAATCGTTTTAGCCCTTTTTTGTGCCAAAACTCCTCGCAAAACCAGACTATTATTATGCTTGATCAAGGTGAATCGATGGTAATGTTGCAAAAACAAGCGCAAGCATTACCTGATTGGAGTAAAATGGTATTTCGATTTGCGCCGCGCACAACAAATCACGGCAACAATATATACGTCATTAATTAATTCTGCTAAGTACTAGCGCACGCCATCTGCCTCTGGCATATGCGGTCCCTCCGTTTTCAGGAACTTTACCATTGGTGACGGCTTTAGAAGAAACGCTTATTATATCTCCTGAAGTTAGTTCAACCCTTTGCATGCTAAAGTATATTTCTTGGTAATCATTACTCGTTTCAGGGTTAGTAAACTCGCCAATCACTTTGTCGTTTATTGAAACAATATATGTCGACTCGCCGTCTATTTCTGCCAATGTTACTAAGTTAAGAATATAGCTTCCGGCTTCTTTGGCTTGCACAATATATTCTGCACGCGCAAATTTATTTCTGTAAGCAGTTTTCACCGCATTTATAGCCAAAGCATTCTCTGCTTTATGTTGGTAATAGGGAATTTCACCCGTATTTTCTATCTTAAAGTCGTCTATGGCGTGTAAAATCCGCGTGTAATCCGATATCTTAAACAGTTGTGTTTTTTCTTGTAATGGCTTGGGGTTGCTGAGTGTTTCTGATTTATCTTTATCCGCAGGTATGTAACTCTTATCTTTAGTTAAGAGCAGTTTGTCGAGCTCAAAACCATCTTCACGCATTGATACCATAATGTTATGAACACCTTTATGGGGTATATCAATATAAATGGTATTGGGTGTACCGCAATGATTTGTTTCAATTCGCTGTGCAGAAGACCATGTCCAAGCATGTTTACCCTCACATAATTGCAAGCGCTGCGATGATTCTGGCCATTGCCCATTTATGCCTAAATGCACACCATTATCTTCACTTCCAGTGCTGTATGCTCTTGCCCAAGCGTAATATCTTCCGGGCGTTTCAAAATAAACCGGATAACTAAGCACAGCCATTGTGCCGGCATTGTTTGTGAAGTTATCGTTTCTAACTAGCGTTTCATGATGATTGCTACGGGTGTCGGGAAGTATTTCAATATAAGCCCCGTTACTTGCATCATGGTAATGAGCTTGGTCTGCATCAGCAAAATTATGAGTAGCTGTATTTTTTGAAAACACCAACCACCGCCTCTTATCATCTAGGTGTTGGGCTGAAAAATTTTCTGCTTCAATCACCACGAAGCCTGAATCTTCATGATAAACCTGCCCCGCATTAATATTTGTTGCTGACGCTGCAAAACTAGCGATTACTATTGGTAAATTAAAAAGCTTAGATTTCATGTTTGAGAGTCCCATGCTTTAGCCTTTACTAATCGTATCTAACAGTAATACTTCTTTTATTTCTTTTGGCGTTGAATGTTTATTGCCGCCATTGTCAGCACCTGTTATCCACCAATAAATCATTCCTGCATCCGAGCAATCAAATTTATTAGTCTGAAATGGCACAACACCGTCCTTCTCAGCATAGGCCATCATTTCCCAAATAAAGGCAATACCACTGTCTGGATGATTTTTGGCCCAATCCCAATCAGCTATAGGCCCTTGGAGTCCAACGTTTTGATCTCCTATTTGGTGTTCTTTTACTCCAAAGTCTAAAATTTGCTGCCAAGTGAAAAAGTCACCACTGTTATCATTTGCAGGGTGATGCGAAACAACATGAACATGTTGCACCTTACTTTTTTGTGCAGCTTCCAACGCATAACCTATAAGATCAGGTTCGCCCGCTTCAATTATCCAAAGCGGATTCTCAATAGACGATGCGTTGATTGCATCAACTAAGTCTTGTGTTGCCCCTACTTGATCAACCCTGCAGTTATAAAAATCACGTAAATTATTAAATGGTCCAAATAAACCAATACCTCTGCGACTTAGTTCGTCTAGTTTATTTTGTCGACGCATTTCATTTTCGGCATCAATTTGATATCGAGCTTTGTTTCTAAAAGGGTCTAAATCACAAGAGTGAGATAAATGAACGAGTCGGCTAGATAAGCCCGTATCTTGTAAAAGTGCCAACATGACAGGTGTTGCACCAATATCATCTGGATCAGGAGAGTTCCCATCTATTACTATGGCCAAGCGGCCCTTAGGGGGGTTCAGTGCTTCAAATTTGACTTTTATCGTTTGCTTGGGAGAATCTTCTTTTGTTTCACCCTCCAAAAGTGTTGCGTTATGACTACATGCTACGCTTAAAAGAGTGCTTAAAATAATAAAAGGTAGTAAAAGTTTTTTCATATTAATTTCTCTATCTTGATAAAAGTCGGTAATTTGTAATAGCTATTTTACTGACCTAAATTGAACCAATATGATTGTAATTGAATATTAACAAATTAACAAACTGTCAATATTCATCTTTTGATCACCATCTTAACTGGCCAGCTTCCTTAAGCCCAAATTGCACCAATGAAAATAACTGCGTAATGCAGACTAAGAAGCTTGAGGCAAGTGATTTTGATTTAACAACAAAAAGGTGGGGAGAATATGCAGGTGTTATTAAGTGATTCGATAAGGAAAGTAATTGCCAATGAAGCAAAGACATACCACCATCTGAAATCAGTAAAGACTGGATAAGTGATCAAAAGCGCTGTAAATAAAAATAGCCCTTAAGTTAGTACCAACTCAAGGGCCATTATTTACCGTCAGCAATTAAATGCCAACCGGTTATTAAGCTAATAAAGACTTAACGTAATCAATTAGGTCTTGGTCTTGGCCATTCTCAAATAAACACGCTTGGAACCGCTCACCAGATACTGCGGTTTTAACCAGTTCTTGATCAAGGTTCTTCAATGAATCAACATAGCTGCGATTCACTAAAGCAGACTTCACTTGAGTTAGAATTGATGCATTCTGAACCTGAGGCTCTCTACGTTCAACAGGGTAACCTGCTCCACGCTCACCTGTCAGAGCTTTTTCAAAGATATAGCGCGCATTTAACTCAGCGCCCCAACCAAACCCTTTAGCAAACGGCAGTGCTAATGCGTTACCATTATTAACTTGATTAAACAAAAAGGCATCTGAAGGGTCAATACAATAGCCACAGAAAACACCATCATGAGCATTTAAAGACATCATTGCACCTTGACCAGTTCCACATCCTGCGAATACAAAATCAACGGCTTTAGCATTAATTAAAATCCCTGCCATAATACCTAAATGTACATATGTCAGGTGATGATCGTTTTCGCTATTCATCCCCACGTTAAAAACACTATGCTCTAACGGTAAGGCAACACTTTCAAGTTCGTTTAAAATTATTGGATTTTTAGCCGCTTGGCTATTTTCAAACATTAACGCTATTTTCATGACTGATTTTACACCTTTGTGAGTGAATATGATTTTAAGTGTATCATTAGTTTCTAAAGAAATTAACATATAAAGGACGAAGAAAAACTCATTAAAGCGTTTATCTTATTTTAACCCCTTATTTCTTGAAGCTATAGAAGCAGTTGTAATGAGGATCTGTAAAACACTTAATGCTTGTGTTCGCTAAAGAAAAATTAGCTTTTATGTCATTCAAAATATGCTTCTTAAATAGTTTTTTATCTAAATAAATGAATGACGTTTGCAAATTAGAATTAAACACAGTACGGCCTCTGGGGAAGTTGTAGTAGTCTGTATTGAGCTGACACAGAATTTTGAACGCCCTCGACTTAAAGCAAATTGCTCATATAGTAGATTTTCTTCCCATTCGATTTGGTGTTGCAAAGAACTATCAACAAAGCCAAGTAGGTCAGGTTTTAAATCTATGGCATTTTGAGTTTTATAAACTAATGTGTTTTCAACAAACCAAAAGATACCAACTTTGCTATTCATGAAGAGCTCCTAAATTTATATCTCCCAACACTACTCGGAAAAATACGGTTTAGAGCCCTATTTGGCAACTTTCTTACACACCCCAATGAAAGGAGCATATAAAGTAATCAAGTGCAGCAATTTATATAACAGCACTAAATTTACATTCGTATCTATATCAATGCCATGCACTCATACGACATCTTTATATGACATTACATGTAAATTATTTGATATCTAGAAAATAATAATAAACCCATTCTTAGGTTGTCATGAGTGGTATAAAATCAATTTTCAAGTCCCTGAACGCTCGATAAATAACTCATCAGTTGAGACTTCAAGAATTTGTGCAAAACGCTTAACTTCTATATCGGTAACTCTTCTAACATTAGATTCTATTTTGGCTAATGTACTCCGCGTTATCTCCCATTGTTCTATCTGACATTTAGCGACTAGAACCTCTTGTGTCCACAACTTATCTTCTCTAATTCGCTTTATATTCTTTCCAATAATATTCATAACATCATTTGCTCCGAATGCGGAGCTTGATTGTTACAAAAAAAAACCTTATTATTGCTCCGAAATAGGAGCAACTCAATTTTGTTTAGAGGTTATTTTGAAAATAGATCTTAGTGTTGCAAAAATTATAAATGCGCCAAATTTTGATAATTTTACAACCAGTGAAGTCCGCTCATCTTATATTACTTTAAAGAATGACCCCTCCTTAGATCCTATAGTGGTGAGAAAAAAGTTATATGCTGAACTTCTAAAGCTTGTAAAAAAAGGTTGGCTAGTTAAGAAAAATACAAATAAAAAAGGTCAAACCCGTTTTAGTAAAACGAAATCATTTGATGTTCAGTACCTCAATTCCATACAAAAAGCACCACCAGTGAAAGCAAGCTTCAACGAAAAAGCACATAACACTTTAGTTGCAAAATTGAATCACTATAAAGCAGAACTATTATTGAATATCGGCGAGTCAGAAGCTTTCAAAGAGCTTTATTCCGAGCACCCTGAGTTAGTTGAAGATATACAGCCTCTGTTTAATACAGCTAAAGATAATAATAGCAGAATACTTGGAAAGATAAGGGCTATAGAGGAATTAATGAAGCAAAATAAACTATGAAATTAAGAAAATGGCAAGCTGAATGTATTGAACTAGCGTTAACTAAATATATCAACGGTGCAAGACACTTTTTAGCGTTAGCAACCCCTGGTTCGGGGAAGACGGTAATGGCTTCAGAACTAGCCAACCAATTGCTGAAAAATAACCTTATTGATTTAGTTATATGTTTTTCTCCTTCTACCCTGGTTGCTAAAGACTTTGCTGAAAGCTTACAAGAGATAACGCAGATGCAATTTGATGGAAAAATGGGGGCTAAGGGAAACTCTCTAACATATCAAAATTTACAATATTTTGATGACTCATTTTGGCAATTATTCAACCGATTTAGGGTGTTCGTTATTTTTGATGAAATTCATCACTGTGCTGGCTCTAACCTTGGAAACTCTAATGCTTGGGGAGAACAGATAATATTAAACATTCAAAATAAGGCTAAATATACATTAGCATTAACAGGAACTCCTTGGCGTTCAGATGAAGCTCCAATTGCTCTTTCTAGCTATGTGCAGTCAACTAATAAAATTTCATGCGATTATATATATGGGCTTTCTGATGCTCTAAGAGATAATGTTTGCCGAATACCACAGATTATCGCTGTGGATAACAGCAATATCTCAGTCGTGAATGGTGATGAGACCAAAACATTCAGTAGCTTTAAAAGTTTACTTAGTCAATCAACTGTTCCCTATAAACACATTATCAATAACGAAAATGTTATTAAATATATAATTTATTCAGCTCATAAAAAATTAAAAAGTATACGAACTTTTAACCCTGATGCTGCAGGGTTCATTGTGGCATCATCTGTCGATCACGCTACAAAAATAGCTGCAGTAATGCAAGCATGCTTTAATGAAAAAAGTGTAGTAGTGACTTACAGAGAAAGTAACTCAATGGGTATTATTCAACAATTTAGACATTCCGCAAGTAGGTGGATTATTTCAGTTGGGATGATTAGTGAAGGTACTAATATTCCACGATTACAGATTTGCTGCCATTTAACTAATATTAAAACAGAAATGCACTTCAGGCAGGTTTTAGGTCGGATTTTGAGAATAACAGACTCAACAAACCAAGAGGCTATAATGTATGTGCCCGCGGAACCTAAACTTTTGGAGTATATTTATCGTGTTAAACAGGATGTACCTTTTGAAGCTGATGTAGTCAAGTTTGAAACTATGAAACCAGAAGTAAATAATGACACAAAAGATGGAGTAGTAACTATTTTATCTAGTGATATTAGAATGGGGATTTTAGAAACACCGCCTAAGCTAATTGCTCTAAATGCTGACGATATAACTTTTGAGCAGCCTAAAGAAGTACCAGAAAAGCATTTAACAACCTCTTATGAACAGGTAGTAAATATATTTGGTCGCTTTAAGCAAGAAGCTATTGCACTAGGCTTAATTGAATTAAGATGATAATTGACGAAATATCTCGGCTGAATTTTATAGCCTCCTCATTTCTATCAATAATACCGCAGAACGCACAATAACTTACTTAAGACCAGATCTGTGTTTGATATACCATCTTCGTTTATAGATACAAAACAGCAAGCCCATGTTAACCAAATATATTTTATTACTTTAGGATAAAACATTTAAGGTGTTAATTCCAAAACGAAAATGTTAACGCAGTAACTTAGTTTCTTTATGTATAGATTGAATCCGCTCGACTTTTTGTTTTCTTCTCAAAGTGACACAGAATAGCAGTATGGTGTTCCCTCATTTTTTGAGCAATACTTTTGAAATACTATCAATTGCATGTTTTCATTCAATATGAGTATTCCTAATTAGCTCAAATAAGGGTTAATTTAGGGCTAATTTAGGGTCAATTTGGTACTCGAAGTATTAATTGGCCCAAAGTTCAAATTAGCCTCTTAAGCCATGAGTAAAAAAAAGGTCAATTTAAGGCTAATTTAGGGTCAATTTGGTACTCGACGCATTACTTGGCTTAAAGTTCAAATTAGCCTCTTAAGCCATGAGTAAAAAAGGGTCAATTTAGGGTTAGTTTAGGGTCAATTTGGTACTCGAAGTATTACTTGGCTTAAAGTTCAAATTAGCCTCTTAAGCCACGAGTAAAAAAGGGTCAATTTAGGGCTGTTTAGTTCCCCTTGTGTAATTGAGATCAAAAACATCGCATATCTGGCGGGAGCAGTATCGTCACATCAACAGGAAATACAAACTACAACCTATGACTGCTGATACATTACTTCTAGTGATATTGTCTTTTCGGCACACATTTCAGTCAGTATTGTTATGTTTTTACCCAAACCAAGTCACAGGCAACGAAGAAACAATATCAGCTAGGTTACTGCCCCTATTAATTGGGGGCAGTTTTAGTAAAAAAACCCCAATGTGCGCTTGTAAAAAAATGCACTTTAGATATTACCCCTATTAATTGGGGGCAGTTTAGGGAAAAACGCACCAACTATGGGCAGTTTTTCTTTATTTATATTACCCAGTTCTGCTCACACGCAATGAAGAAAAAGGCCTTTAAGTTAACTACCCCTATTAATTGGGGGCAGTTTTAGTAAAAAAACCCCAATGTGCGCTTGTAAAAAAATGCACTTTAGATATTACCCCTATTAATTGGGGGCAGTTTAGGGAAAAACGCACCAACTATGGGCAGTTTTTCTTTATTTATATTACCCAGTTCTGCTCACACGCAATGAAGAAAAAGGCCTTTAAGTTAACTACCCCTATTAATTGGGGGCAGTTTTAGTAAAAAAACCCCAATGTGCGCTTGTAAAAAAATGCACTTTAGATATTACCCCTATTAATTGGGGGCAGTTTAGGGAAAAACGCACCAACTATGGGCAGTTTTTTTAAAAATAAAGCACGTCAAAAACAACATTATGCAAACAATAAATTATGCCCCTATTAATTGGGGGCAGTTTCAATACTTTTTCCCTGTTGGGGCATTTTGTGGAAAGTGCCCCCAATTAGATTTGTGTGCACTTTATGCTTTTTTAATCCCGCTGATTAGGCGCGAATGTACAGCCCTCAATTTAACCCTCTAAAATTTATCACCTCTTGACGTCTGTCAGAAAATATAAACCTCAGAACAAAATGGAGAATCCAAAGTCCACCAAAGTACCTCAAATCGAACAGCATCTATTGAAGCTAAAAGAGGGAGTCGTTGCTAAGATTGAATCATAGATTGATGAATACTGGATAAGATACAAAGTTGCAGAATAATACGATGTGGAAGTTTGAATAGCTGGTCTCAATTAAAATTTGAGCCCACCCTTGTGAAGGTTTCAACCATAATTAAATCAAGCTCAAATATTCAAGCGATGCATTTAACCCCTGATAAGCCGTAATATAATATCTACCATAAAGCGAAATTTATATATCGAGTCGGCCTTCACCTTCGACCTTTCCTGTTTATCTTATTGATATGTGATTATGTGCACAATACTGATCAATTAAGCATAAAAGTAACAAGCGCGGGACCATAAATCCAAGATGGTTAGCTTCTGGGGATGCGCTATAGAGTAAGTGAATACCTGTACTGAGCAACATTCTCGTGAGAAGCAACTATTCTTGTCTGTAATACGCAAATACAACCCAGATAAAGAAATGGAATTTATATATGCTCGATAGCCTATGTATCGCTTTATAAAAATTGATATATGTTAAAACTTACACATGAAGACTACGACTTAAATAAGGTTCCCCCCTGATGTGGTAACCGCCTAAATTATATACAAATATTATGGCTAACTAATTCCGGATATTGAATAACAAGTGAGGAACACCCGCGAACTTTTTAAGCCGACATTTCAACTTAGCTCAATGTTAGACTCCTAGCTTGTATACCAGAAAGGCGTCAGCCTTAATATCTGTTACCATGATAGCAAATAAAAATTAAAAACCTTTTAAAATGTTACTACTGTAGCAACACAAAAACATAACGTTAGCTCTATCATTTATGCTATAAAACAACGCCAGCCACAACCGAAGCTGCTACAGTGATAGCAATAAAATCAATATTTGTGCTATAATCGACAAGATAATAGCAATTTTTAGAGGACTGTATGTTATCCCTTTATACCGCTTATGACTTGCAGATGGATCTCAAAGAGTTTATCAAATCAGCTCGAAAAAAGGATAAACTCAGTGTTCAAAAGCTGGCTGATCTCTCTGGCGTACCTTACGCGACAATCCGCAAGTTTGAATCATCTGGCAACATCTCATTGCGTCAGTTCCTCATGCTTTATGAAACAGTCGGTGACTTGAAAAAAGTGAAAGAGCTAACAAAGCCCTCTGAGCCTGAATTTAAATCAGTAGAGGATGTGCTCAAACATGCTTGAATCAGCACTAACCGTAAAACGAACGCTTAGCACAGGTGAAAAAGTACTTGTTGGCAAGCTCGTTGAAAATAGAAAGCAAAGCTTTTTTCAATTTGATGAGGATTATTTAGGTGCTCACCCAACCTCTCTAGCTCCATTTAATTTAAAGGCAGATACAAGCCTGCAAGCTGCGCCTAGAGAGCCACATTACGGCATTCATGGGGTTTTTGGGGATAGTCTCCCAGATGGTTGGGGTCTTTATCTCATGGATCGTGTATTTAGACAGAACAACCATAACCCAAAGGAAGTGACCGCGTTAGAGCGTTTGGCTTACCTAGGTGACAGATGCATGGGTGCGTTGAGCTATGAGCCAGAATTAGATTTACTTGATGAGTCCAAGGAGTCAATTGATATCATTACCCTTGGCCGCGCTGCGATTGAAGAGTTTGAAGGCACCGAGTCAGCTCTGCTTGAGCACTTAATGAATACTGGTGGTTCGGGTGGTGCTAGGCCCAAAATGAACATAACACGTTTATCAAATGGGGAATATTCAACATTAGATGACGCACCAGGTACAAAGCTTATCGTTAAGCTGACGTCTGAAAAGTTTGACTTGAAGCATTCTGAATCATTAGTCGAATATTGCTACATGCAGATGGCCCGTAATGTCGGCATTGAGGTTCCTGATTTTAATTTGATTGATACGGGTAGTGGACGATTTTGGCTAGAGCAGGAACGATTCGATTGCACCGAGCAAGGCGGTCGAGTCCATATGATTTCTGCGTGTGGGTTGTTAGATGCACCGTTTCGAGAGCCTTCTCTGGACTATATTGATTTGGTTAAAGCTACGCGCATCATGTGCAGTGTCACTGAATCTCAGAAGCTCATTAAACGCTGCTTGTTTAATTACCTGACTGTTAACCAAGATGATCACTCCAAGAACTTCAGTTTTCTTGCCAGTGACGCCGATAACTGGACGTTATCGCCTTTCTACGACATTGTTTACAGTCCTAATCCTTACAAAGAGCATATGACGGCATTTGGTGGTAATGGCCACACACCCAAGAGCGCACTTGATCAGTTAGCGGCTCAGTCGGGGTTATCTTCAAAGAAAGCAATTTTGCTTATGGCTGAAGAAATATTTGAAACATTACGTTCGTTTAGCCATGAAGCCAAACATCTAGGCTTGTCACCTAATCTAATCAAGGAGATTGATCAGGATATGGTAAAAAAATATAAAACGCTGCAAGTTTAATTTTGTCTGACCTATGCAACTGAGTCAGTCGCATTTAATCATTCCACAGTGTGGAATGATTAATTTTATCTCTACACTTCAATAACTTTAAAATTATAATCATCGATATAGGTGATTATATGTATTCCAAACAACTATCACGACAAAACTGTCCGAAAATACCACTCAGATATTAGGCTCAAGACTTAAATAGCTCGTCATCACTCTCAAATGACTTAAACTCTAAAGGGTTTCCACTATAATCGAGCACAAACATTGTTTTTTGCTGACCGCTTTTGCCCTCATATCTAATTTGAGGTTTTATAATGAACTTCACCTTTGCTTTCTCCAGCCTTTCTGCCAGCTCATCAAATTGAGCTGAAGTAAGTATGCAACCAAAATGTGGAATTGGCACCGATACTCCGTCAACTTTTCCACAATAGTCGAGCTCTTTATCTACAACACCCACATGTGCAGATAATTGATTTCCATACAAATCAAAATCAACCCAGCTATCAGTCGACCTTCCCTCTGGACACCCTAATACTTTTATGTAGAAGTCTTTTGTACTAGCAATATCTTTAACTTTAAAAGCATAATGAAAGCAGTTACTCACTTTAATTCACCTTATATTCTAATTTTAAGTTTTTCAGGTTTCCAGCAACCCTATTCGAGGGTTAAGAATTGTTTATCTAAATGTTGAGAAACACAAACAGCTGGTTGTTACTGCGCAACTTTACCGCTTGGTGCCCATATACCCTAGCTTATACCGTATCAAAAGGAGCCTTGCTAGTAACCAATAATCTGGGCCAAGCAACAAAGAGGATATAAAAGCACTATATCAACTTGCCCCTTCGGTTGTTTTTATTTTTTATTTTCCCAATGCTCGATTACATAGTAATCCTCTGGCTTTAATATATTTTGATGCTCTTTACTCACACTGGTTCTCAGTGGCGGTCTATTTTGATCTAACTTAAATAATGGTGCACTTATGATAGGCAGGTTTCCAAGTCGCTCATCCAAGATATCACCCTGCTCTGCCATCCAGCTGAATAATTGTGTTTTTAGCCGTTGTTTTACGTTTTGTAATTGAGGGTCATTAATTAAGTTTATTTGCTCAAATGGATCGTTGTCTAAATCATATAACTCTTCAAAAGATTCATCTTTATGCTTCATAGCACCTTGGAGAATAAACACATTAATATTAGGGTTATCGGTTAAGTTTTTATCCAAAACTTCAAGTGCGTTAAAATTACGAATGTACTTATAGCGTTTATCACGGATCATACGAGATGGAAAAATATGCGCGTTGATAATATTTTGATTAGTTCGTATGCCGTATACATACTGATGAATTGGAGCATCATTACCTTCAAGAATAGGTAAGAAGCTTTTCCCATCCATACTTGAGTCTTGCTTGCCACCAGCAATATCCATAAAGGTAGGCAATACATCTGTATAGTGGATCAATTGCCCTGAAGTAGACCCAGGTTTAATAACCCGCGGCCATCGTGCTACAAATGGTATATTTAAACCGATGTCTTTAACTGTAAATTTACCAGATACCCCATGATCTGCGCTGTATATAAATAAGGTGTTGTCTGTTAAGTATTTATCAACCATTTTTAAGACGTGTTCGATTTGCGTATTATCCTCAGCAATACTGCGATAATAGCCTGCTCTTTTCTTAATATAGGCTTTATCTGATTTAAGGTGACTATCAAATGGGTGAAACTTAATATCTTTTACTTCTGGGTTCTTTACATCAAAGTACTTGCCATGCGGATACTTAGAGGTAATAAACATAACAAATGGTTTTGTAGCAGATTTAAAGTAGCGTTCAATATTTTCAAGTGGAATATAGTCTCGCGGAACACCTTCTTTTGGTACTGGTTCCCACTCCTGATCCCAATCATACACACTGGCTGGCTTTACGTGGCTTTTACCCGCTAATACAACTTGGTAACCTAACTCTCTCATTTGCTTAGTAACAGAGGAAATATCTGGCTTAGTTGGAGTATGGTTTGCAAATGCACCATTCTTTAAAGGGTATTTACCAGTAAAAAGTTGCGTTCTACTTGGCGCGCATATGGCTTGTGCTGTAAATGCTCGATTAAACAGCATCCCCTCTTGTGCCAACTTATCAATGGCTGGTGTATGAACTTTCTCGTTACCATATACACCGTAATCTGTAATGTCTTGGTCATCAGCCAAGTAAAAAATGATATTTGGCTTACTGTTGTTCTCGATATTAGTGCTTTGAGCAACTGTAGTGTTCGCATGTACTTTAGTTGTATTTATTAGCATTAATACTAATAAACTAACCAAACTTATTACTGTTGATGATTGTTTCATGTTCAACTCTAGTTATTTTATGGTATAGAAATAAAATTTGATTTAACTCTTATATTACCGTTGCCTAGGAGATTCACTAGACAACGGTAGCATCAAGCCATTAGTTAGTTTTGCAATTACGTAGCGTTATACAAGCTGTTAACTGCTCTCTTAACGCGGCAGCTTGTTTTTGATAACGCGGGTCATTAACGACGTTATTTATTTCGTGAGGATCTTCTGAGTGATCGTATAGCATTTCCTCAACCTTGTTATCTTCTGTGATATAAGACGAGAAAATATAATTATCTGTGATGATAGAGTCCCCTGTTTTAAAGCGGCTATATACTTGTTTTTTATGTACACGATCTGGCTGTTTTAGGACATCAACAAAGCTTTCCCCATCAATTTTTATTGATGGATTGATATTAGCTATTTCTGTGATAGTAGGGAAAATATCAATGAGCTCAACTAATGCATTAGTTTTTTGATTTTTCACTGCATGTGGCGAAGAAACAATCATAGGTATACGTAATGACGTGTCCAGCAAAGTGTGCTTAGTCCAAAAATTATGCTCGCCAAGCTGAAAACCATGATCACTGAGCAACATGATTGTTGTGTTATCGCGTAAACCAAGATCATCTATTTTATCAACAATGTCACCCACTAATGCATCAATGTAACTGACTGAAGCATAATAGCCTTGAATTGAAGAAAGGTGGAATGCATCACTATTATACTCATAATCTTTAAAGTGATAGGTGTGAATCTCACCTGAGCCACGTAAAGAACTAGGCGCTAAATGAGGACGCTCACGAAAGAAAAAGGGAGTGAATTTTTCTTTTGGGTGCAAATCGTAATACTTTTTCGGTGCATAAAAAGGTAAATGTGGTCTGATAAAACCCACACTCATAAAAAACGGTTGTTGTTCTGCTGATAACCGCGTTAGAGCTTGTAATGCTTTTTGCTTAACTTTTCCATCTGGGTATGCTTCATCAGGCACATCAGCGGTTTCATACCAAGGACCATTTTTTAGCCATTCAACGTGAGCATTTTCTTTGATATAGTTTTTCGAATCTGGGTTTAACATTGTTGCATGAGGCATACCAGATACCTGTATTTTTTCACTCCAGCTCACTGTTGCTAAATCTTTAGCATTATGAAAAATCTTACCCAAACCAATTGTATGGTAGCCAGACTCTCTTAAAACTTGCGGCAGTGATTTTGAATTAGGCGCATCTTTCTCTGCCATCGCTTTATAGTCGATGAAACGGTTTTTTGTTGGTCTTAAGCCAGTCAACATACTTGCTCGAGATGCTCCACACACTGGTACATTGCTATATGCATAGTCAAACGTAACCCCCTCTTTCGCCAAAGCATCAATATTGGGGGTATACGCTTTTTCATCTCCATATGCGCCAAGCACCGGTCTAAGGTCGTCAATCACTATCATCACAATATTTTGTTTTTCTGTATTTTTGGTTGTTCTGACTTCCTCAGTTGCTGCGCCTTTAGAACTAATACACAACGAGCTCATAAGCAGTATAAAGCTGTAAACTAGCTTGCTATTTTTAAAAATAATTTTCATAGTAATTATCCTTTAATATTTTAATCTGCAACACTGTCGTCTTATACAAGCAAAGGGAATGAATACAACTCATACGTCCTCTGCAAATAAAGAGTATGTATTAATTAGCGTGGACGAAACTGACCATCACGCCATAGATACAGACGCTGTGCACTGCCTTTTTTAACGTTGAGTAAAACAGCCACTCCTTGACCATTGCTGGCTTTTACAATTTCCATTTCGATTCTTGATTTAGCTAGATTTAAGTAAGTTTGGTCAATGCGCCAACGTTGAGCATCAGCACTTTTTGCAATAGCAAAAACTGCTTTACCTTGCCGGTCTTTATAAGTGACAGCCGCTGTATAGCTATTAGGTTCTTTAGTTAATATTTCTAGCTTTCCTATGTTTGATATCGTGTTGTTTTCACTGTCAACTAAGGTTCTGTTAGCAGTGCCAGGCATGGGTTTACTATGCTCCCATTGACCATCTTTAAAGACTGTCATTCGCCATTCTCTGTAGTCTTTAGTTCGCGCTTGATAAGCAACAGCTGGAACTTTGTCAGCCAGAATAAGAGGGGCTGTAGTAAAGGGAGTCTCTTCTCTTTGCGTAGAATCAAAGGCAAGTGTTTTTTGATTTGCGACTTCTAACGTAATTGGTAATGTTAACTTTTCGTTTTCGGCGTTATAAAATGTGTCAGTTGTAGTATCCAGCTTCATATAATAAGCGTTAATACGACTATACGTTGACTTGTCATGCACCTCTAAGAAGTTGCATTCATGCCATAAAGAACTGATCACTATTTCCGTATCCGACACTTTCATGGGATTAATATAAAAGGTGTCTACATTAATAGGGTTTTCTACCTGCGGGGTTGGTATAGTGATAACGACGGGAGGCTCAAAAGTTTGCTCACCATTTTTCATTTTGTAATATACCCATGGCGATTTATGCGTGCCCGCTCGAGTAAATAGATAAATATCACCATTAGCCATTTTTTCACTCGCGGTATATGAAGCGAACGGTGTGATGTCATTCACGTATACAAACTTACTGATATCATTTGGTTTTTCTGACATTACATGCAGCATCCTACCGCCAGCATGCGGCGTATCAATTGACAACGGATTTAACCCGTCCTCTCTTTCACCGCCATGTCCCCCATAAATAATATGAAAGTGCCCCTTGCTATCCTGTTCAATAATTGGCCGACCGTGGCTATCAATTTTTCTATCGCCCTTGGAGAGTGTACTTTCTGCCGCTTTATAAGGTCCATCCCATCGATGCGTTTTCAGATCATAGCTGGCAATATATGGGTCTGTTAAATGTCCTTGATAGGTAATAAATACTTTATCACCAATTACATCACGCCATCCTGTATGCGGGTTTCCTTGTAAGTTATCGGTAAAGTACCCGTCGGGGAGCTTTGGTAGTGATGACGGTAGTACTTTTTTTGGCCCAAGATCTTCTTGAGGTAATTCGTATATCTGATGGAATGTTTTACCTTCGGTATAGTTATCATAAATAGCTTGATACTCAGGGTAAGCCCCATATAAGTACTGATCAATTCTCCAGCGCCAATATTCACTACTTTGCGGATCATTCGGGTCAACTTGATTTTCTAATGTTGAAAACACGTTATCAGTTACTGAGTATTTTTTTATTAATTCAGATCTTTCACTCATAAACGATTTCTCGGTAGTCGCTACCGAATTGGATGAGCAAGCAGACGTAAGAAGACCGGCTGTCAGCATTAAATTTAAAATGATGGTTTTTTTACTCAGCTTAAAAGCTTTATGAGGTGCTAATAATTGCATAGTGTGTCTCGGTGTGTTTGTATCGAAGCTGAATCGCAGAGCGTAATAAATAAAGTACTCGATAGCGATTCATTTAGTGGTGGCTTATTCTTAACGATATGAACAAACCACACTGTTTGATTTTTAAATAAGAAGTATCTGGCTGTTACAGTTCCAAATAACCTGACTTTTCGTACGATGTATTAAGCGTATGTTCTTTATACTGCAAGCTCTTACCGTGCCCGATGTACATATCGACAAGTTTGTTTTGCTCATCCGTAGTTATAACAGCAAATTTGCCTTGGAAATGAATCCCTAAACTATTGTCTTCATATTTATCGTTGATATTTTCCTGAACAATGATGTACTGCGTCAACGACTTGTTATTTATTGTTGCGCTTACTTTCATGCCTTTAAATACACCTTTTGAGTAAAGTCGTTCAACAGACGTTAACGCATAATCCTCACCTTCGGTAATCGATTCATACGCAACCACAAATGGGTTACTCCACGTTTGGCCTTGGTGGCGCATTACAAACGTTGGCAATGGTTTTTTATTATAAGATGCCGACGCGCCGTAAGCTTGCGGAGCATTAACAGTAGTAAGCTCTACATCTAGCCCTGCTGGGATCAATGCGCGCATTACAATTGATTTATCCCCTAGTTTAGACGCTGTAAATGTTGCCTCATACTGCTGTGAAGACGTTTTAGCTGTTTTAACATCTTCAAAGTAATGCCACCCTGGATGTTGATAGTCTTTATGCTTAACCCAAGGGGTTTTAGCAGCAGCTTGATAACGTTCAGCGTCTGATTGTAGATTTACTTTTTTAGAGTCTGACGTTATATCAACTTTGTCGCCAATGTTGTGATACACATAATCATGAAACTCATCGTTATAACTACTTTTAGCTCTAAATATGTCAAGGTAATACCCTTTGGTATCTGAAAGCTTTATTAAAGCTAAAGTACGTTGGTGATCAGCCGGTGCTATTTTATTAAATTCATCATAAAACGATGACATATTAAATGAGTACTTATCTGACACCCCTTCTTCACCGGCAGCAGGCTCCATAGCGATAGACTGCACGCGGTTAATACCTAAGTTGATCCAATCACCGCTAGAGGCAGATGCACCATTACTTATCACTGAGTTATGTGCGGCAAATAAACGATAATAATTTTCATGAATTGGTGTTCTGTAAGTGCCTTTACCACCATCAACGCCAAGTACGTGACCTTGACCATATAACTCCATATCCATACCTGAGGCATGACCATGAATATACGAACCACCAGCAACAAACGCCATTAGGCTATCTTTTACAGGATTTTGCTTACTGATATTTCGTTGAATATTCATTCCCGCATATTCTAAACGCTTTGTTCTGGGGCGTGGTGGTGCTACGTCTACTTCTTGGCTGCTTTGTATTTCTTTGGTAAACCATAATAACTGTAATGGCGTGTAATACGGGCTCGCGCCATAAGAACGCTTATGCAGATGCCCACGATCATATACGCCAGCATTTATGCTTGAAGCGAGGTAATTACTAAAGTCATTTATCTGTTTTTCGTTGTTATTTAATTTTGCTAACAACAATGACATTTCTAAAGCAGAATACTCTGGTTTATAAGTACGGTGACCATCACCAATATAGGGGTATTCATTATTAGGATATTGAAGATCATAATATGATGTAAATGCCGCAGGAATATTGGTATATTTTTGTCCCAATTTTAGTGTAGGGTCATAGCGGTCAAGTAAAGTCATTAAATACACCGAAAACGCTGCAACATGTTTTGAATACTGAAAAGACTCCGGCCAGATATCACCTTCATTTTCAAACTTTCTTGCAACCGTATTTAACGAAGCTTGATGCTTTGTATCCACATGTGTGTAATACGGCAGGTTTTTAGCAATTTTATTTGGATCATCTAACGCTAGGATATTATGCACTAAGCTTGATGATTCTAGTACAGGCCAATTCGAGTCTAATAACCCTTTGTTAAGTGCCAACCACACATAAGTTTCAAAAACCTGTTGTGCTTGCATGAAATCAAACGTTACTAGGTTATCTGATTGCAGATCGTAAACCTTCCCCCCTGACTTCAGATACGGATAAACAAAATCATAAATAATCGGTAATTGAGCACCAATAACACGTGCTTCATAAAGGTGATCACCCGGGAACATCCAACTTGAGTTCATTGCGCCTTCTTTATGAACTTTCATTAGCATTAATGCGTTGGTATATGTATTAAGTATGTCAGCACCACAGGCGGCGTATTTATCTTCCTGAGTTATATAATACATCACACCACAATCAACACCGTCTTGCAGCGCTTTAATAACCAGCTGTAACTGCTCTTTAGTGCCACCATTTTTAACTCTAAAAAGTGGTAACGTAGGTGCTTGCGACTGATCTTTATTCCAAATTAGTGGTAATTCTTCAAGTGGTTTTAGACGTTGCTCTTTGTTAAGTGCAGCGATTGGCTCGACACGATGTTTAAGCTCTTCAAATAATGACTTAGCCCAAGGTTCTGTTTTAATTTTATTTAAAATTTCTGGACGTTCAGATTTTTTAACCCAAATTGAAGGGCGTTCTACTTCTGTAGCCGACGCTCTAAATACGATGAGTGTTATAAAAAGGATAAAACAAGTTGCGACTGCGTTAGAGCCCCAAAAAGTACGCACTGGTATTTCCCGTTTTATTTTGCTGTTGATTACAAACATTGTCGGTAATTCCTAAATTATTGTGTGTTTATTGTTGCAAGGGTATTTAAAATTAGATTATATTTTTACAGCGATTAAGCGCTTCTAAAAAATAATAATCGCCATAATTTAACGCGGCATTTAGCTCTTTACCGGCGGGGTAATTACCCGTAGCTTGTTTAAGTAAGAAGTAACCATTTTCACCTTTTTCAGCTAAGTACTCTGGTGAGCTTAAGCTTCGTAACATTGTCATCGCGGCTTTGCGATAACGTGTAGCTTCTTCTTTTTCAACATAGGTGGCCAACTCAAGTAGTCCACTTGCAAGAAGAGATGCAGCTGACGAATCGCGATAGTTATGAATTTCAGGATCATCTGGTGCGTTATAATCAAAATACGGAACTAGATCTTCAGGCATATTCTTATGTGTAAGGATATAGTTAACAATATTTCGTGCATGGTTTAAAAATTTTTCATCTTTTGTGTAGCGATAAACCATTGTATAGCCATAAGCACCCCATGCTTGGCCTCGAGACCAAGATGAGTCATCAGTAATGCCTTGAAAGGTTTGTTTTGAAACTGGTAGCCCTGTATCTCGGCTGTAATTAACTAGGTGGTATGAGCTGAAATCATCCCTAAAATGATGTTTCATCGTCACTGTGGCATGACTTACAGCAGCGTTATAATAGGTTTTGTCCCCTGTCGCAATTGACGCATTAAATAACAATTCTAAATTCATCATGTTATCGATAATGACCGGAAACTCCCAAACACCCCAACTCCATGAGAATGTAGCACCAATTTTGGGGTTGTAACGCTCCATCAATGTTTGAGCTGTACTAACTAAAATAGGAGTATAACTTTTATTACCCGTTAGTCTTACCCCATTACCAAAGCTGTTATTCATAATAAAACCCACATCATGAGTTTTACGATTAAAACGCATATCTTCTAATGCACTCGTCCACTCTACGGCGGTGTTTAGCCAGCTTTGATCTTGATTGTGCTCATACATATACCAAAAGCTGCCTGCGACAAAGCCACTTGTCCATCCCATTGGAGTAATGAAATTGACTTTACCGTCACTAAAAGAGGTAGGGATTTTATTTGGGTTTGTGTACGCTTGTCTGAAATCGTCCAATTGCAATTGGGCTTTATCAAGTGTGGCACGACAAAACTGAACATTTTCATTTAAAAGAGTACCTTGCTTACTATTCGTTTCAACCGCATCACATACCGGTAATGCAAATAAAACAGCAGCAGCCAAAGCACTTTTAGTTGTTATTTTTCTCATTAAACCCTCTTTTAAAAATCAGCCACTACATAATGATGTAGCAGACGCGCCTTACATTGACGCCTGTTCACCTGTTGCATATCGACTGAACAAAACATTCACAATGACTGATATTGACCCACTTTGATTGATAATGTCAAATAATAAATTATTTTGCTACATTTTACTTACACATTTATTCTTTTCTACTTAATTGAAGGGCTAAATATTATGAAAGGAAGCTTATTAAACTATAGGGCTTAATTTGTTTTCTCAGGCTTAAAGTAGTAACAGGGATCAAAAAATTTTAAAAGCATCTATTAAAAAGCAACTGTTTTACCAAAAAAATATCATTGATAATCACAGTGTTATATTTATAATGCTCCCCCGCCTGCTTCAGGTTGTCAGTATTTTATAAAGGAGTAAGTAGCTTGACTGTTAAACAAGCTTTAGTTTTTGAGAGTTTAATTAATGATATTACTCTTGATGAGGGAAAAGAAATAATCGAGAAAATTTTCAAAGCTAACTCTCAGCAGATAAATGCTTTTTTTGAAAAACTTCCGGTTTTTAGGGCCTCATATCAGCGAGCAAAAGACTATCAACATATTCTCAGACAAAAAGGGATCATCACAACACTAACAACACCAAACACTTCGCCGAATAGTGTAACAATTGAGCAATTGTATAAAATCATGCTTGAATTAAAGAAAGGGCAAGAAATAATTGAAAGTAAATTAGAAGAACAAAATAAAACTATTAATTCTATGAAGATAAGAAGCTTTCCTGAAACTAGTAAAAGTCTTGGTCAAGCTTTAGATTCAATCAAAATTCCCAGTTCTGAAAGCATAACTGGAAAGATGATGGAAAATTTATCACCAGCAAAATTAAAGGTAAAACCTTTTAAGCTTAGTTACCCAAAAAAGTCCATAGAATTCAACTGGTGGGCCTTACTTTTTGGCGCTAGTTACGTTTGTGGTTACGGTAAACTAAAAAAAGGTATTTGTTTAGCCGCAATATCAGGTGTTCTACCTTTATTTGCAGTAATCGTTGCTCTCTATTGCGGATTTACAGCTAACAGGACACTCCCCGTGAAACAAGCCCCATTTAATTGGAGGCATGTGGCATTAAGTGTTACGACTAGCCTTATAACAGCTTTATTTTCTTACGGTTTAATCAAACAACTTTCATCATAGATGTAACTATAACAAGCATTGGAGATATTTATTTTGTTATGCACAGTAGCCTCATTCTTATTATACGGTATTTTAAACTGTAGTGATTCAGGAGCTAATATAACTCGAACTGCCCATATATCAGAAGAGAAAGTAATCAATTTCATGAACAGATTTTCTGATCAAATGAAAATGCAACCCAAACATCAAAAACGCAGTGAAGATGAAAACCGAGAATTATTATCAAAATATTTAATAGACGCACAAAATTATTCTGAAATTTCAATTGGTACTTCATTAGCTTTAATCAGCTCAGATCATTGCCTTGGTAGCTTTGATGTGAATTACGAACTTCATTACAAAATTATGGTATTTTTTAAAAACGTAGGATTATTTAACCATAAGCAAGCTTTAGAATACGGAGTTATTGATGAGGAATCCTATGACCTGCTTAATTCGATAGCTTCAGGAGCCTGCCCTGCCACTTATTCTGAGCTTGCTCCCCTTAACGAAATAATATCCGTTTTAGGCGAAAGCTTTGTACTTTCAAATACCACTATGTCTGATAACTCTCTAGCTACAAGAGAAGAAGAAACTATTGGCACAGGAAATTGGCGTACAATGATGGAGATGTTAACCAAAGCGAGAAAAAATAAATTAATCAAGGTAAAAGATAATACAAATAAAAAACACGAATTTTTATGGTATGAGTACTTCGAAGAAGAATTTAACTTTAGCATTAACGTCACAAATAAATACTCTGAAATAATGAATAAAGTAGAACCCACGAGGGAATCTATTGAAGATTATTGGGCTCATATTTAAAAATCAACGCATACCTTATAAGAACGATGGATGTAGCTTGATTTATTGACAATCCGTGAGAAATTACGAATTCAGGTGTGACTCCTAAGCAATACCTAGCGCCATCTATGATGGCGCTAGGTTGTACTCATTAAATAAAATTACCTTTAATTTCATAGTTACCAGGTGGTAATAAGTCAGTACTTTGTACATTCATGGAATCATTACGAATAATACTGATGTTTTTTATGTCTGGAAGTACCAATGACGCCTCAGTATTTTTTGGCACAGTTAAATACATACTAAGTTGCTGATTTTTTATCGACCAACTAACTGCAATTTCACCTTGAGGGGTTGGGTGACTACCGCTAACCTCTGACAGTTTAGTAGTAAACTGCGGCTCAACTTTAAAATGTTTAAAGCCAGGCTGAGTTTGTTCAATACCTAGCATTCCACGATAAAACCAACTAGCAATAGCGCCGTAAGCATAGTGATTAAGCGAATTCATTTTCTCACCATTAAAACCAGTTTCTAGCGAATAAGAATCCCAACGCTCCCAGGTGGTAGTAGCGCCGTTTTTTATCGAATAAAACCATGAGGGATAGCTTTCTTTAAATAAAATCTCATACATGAGATCGCTATGACCAAATTTTTGTAATACTGGCGCTAATAGTGGCGTACCTAAGAATCCAGTGCGTAAGTGGCGGTCGCTCTTGTCAATTAAAGTAACCAACTGTTCAACCGCTTGATTTTGTTCTTCAACAGCAAACAGATCAAAAGCGAGGGGCAGCAAATAACTGGTTTGTGTTGTTTTAGGTGATATTTTTTTTGTTGGGCCTTGTCTTTCACTGCCATTATTGTAGATCGGCGGTTTGATAATATTGGTGCGAAGTAACAAGTTTTCATCAAAGAAGTAATCTCGAAACTTGCGTTTAATATTATTGAACAAAACGTCATATTGATCAGCATCAGTGTGGTAACCTAGAATGCGAGCCGTTTTAGCAACAATATCTGCTGAATAGGCGTAATAAGCCGTTGCAATTAAATCTCTGTGAGTGTCGCCACCATTATTACCATCACTGGTGAAAGGTTGTAGCCAGTCTCCATGGCTACTCATGGTAGAAATATGCTGATAACTGTTAAATGTATGATAACCCAACCAACGTTTCATCATGATGTAGTTTTCTGCAAGAATAGTTTTGTCGCCAGTAAATTGATAAAGCTCCCAAGGTACAATCGTTGCAGCATCGCCCCATGCAGAACCTGTTAAACTGGTCAAAAAATTACGAAAAGGAACAAAGTTTGGAACCATACCATCAATACTTTGTTCTTCACGAACACTTTCAAGCCATGCGGCCCAAAATCCATAAACGTCGGCTTTATACATCGATGTCTGAGCAAATACTTGCGCATCACCTGTCCAACCTAAACGTTCATCACGCTGTGGGCAATCGGTTGGTATATCTAAAAAGTTACCACGTAATCCCCACGATACATTATCTGACAGCTGATTTAGATTAGCGTTAGTACTGGTGAAATTATCGTAAACGTCAAAATTAGAATGCAATACTTTACCTTTAATCCAATCAAGGGAAGGTGGTTTGGTTTGATCGTATCCAGATAACTCAACAAACTGATAACCATGAAAAGTAAAGGTTGGCTGATAACGGATCACGCCTGTTTTACTCGGAGTATAAAGATCGGTCGCTTTCGCTGAGCGTAAGTTAGTTACGGCAAACTCACCTTTATCAATAGCTTCTGCAAAACGTAATTTGACTTGCTGATTTTTAATGACAGGAATATTGATTTCTGGCACTCCCACCATATTTTGCCCCATATCAAAAATTGTTATGCCATTTTTCTGGCTAACAATTTTTACTGCTGGAATAGTTAACGTTTCACGAACCGTAGAATGACGCTTAGGCTTCAATAACACATGCTGTTCAAGTGGTTCCGTAATAACCTTTTGCCATTTATCTGCATCTTGATTTTTATCAAAGTCAGCGCTGTGCCAATTAGTTAGTTCAAAATTAGCATCATAAATTTCCCCATCATAATTACTCGCTTCGCGAATTGGGCCTTGGTCAGTCGATTGCCAATCTTTATTTGATGCAACGATTTGTTGAGTGCCATCTGTAAATGTGACTTCTAATTGCGCCAATAGGCGCATAGGTAACATATACTGCTGCTCTGTTGGGTGGAATATTCTTCCGCTGTGCCAACCTTCAGCAACAATTGCAGCTAATGTATTTTCACCTATTTTTAAATGTGATGTCACATCATAAGTGAGTGTTTCGATACGTTTGTGATAAGGAGTCCAACCGGGAGTCATCACATCATTACTAATGGCTTTACCATTTATAAAAGGTTTAAATACACCTTTTGATGTGATGTATAACCGTGCTTGATAGATGTCTTTATCTAAACTAAAACCCTTGCGTAAGTAGTGTGGTCGGTAGTATTTATTATTAGGTGCGGGGAAACGCCCACCTTTGACGGTTCGATTAAACACACTATCTTCATCAAACTCATTAGCATCTGGATGGCCTATCCATTTTGCTTGCCAGTCATCATTATTCAATAGACCTATTTCAAGGTGGTTAACCTCACTCCATTTAGAAGCTTGATCATTTTCATCCCACATTTTTACTCGCCAATAAACCTTTTGACGAGACAATAAGTTTTTACCTTGATAGCTTATCCAAGCGCTATTGTCTGAGACAACCTTTTCGCTATCCCAAATAACTTGGGTATCAAGAAATTTAGCTGAAGTCGCAACCTGAATTTGATAAGCAGATTGAAACTGAGCTTTGCCGTACTGGGGTATTTTCCAACTAAAACGTGGCCGTTGTTCATAATAACCAAGTGGATTGACAAACCCTTCCCCCACTTTTAACTGTATCGGAGCAGCTACTTGCGCTACAACTTTGCTAGATTCTGATTCAGTAGAGTGCTGATTATGTTCTGCACAACCTGCTAAAAATATAAAAACAGAAAATAGACTTACATGAACTTTAATTGCCCTATTAACAAAACTACTTAATGATCTTATCAATTTTCTCATGGTGATATTCCTCTAAGATACGTTATATAAGCATTACTTTATAAGTGCTTATCGCATTGTTACACCGGTAGCAAAAAGCATAATGTCATCTGTTACTTCGCTACGACCAACATATATCCCCCAGCGGAAACCTATTTCTTCTGTACGTGGCCATTGGCCATTACCAACTTTATTGCCATCAATATAAACTTCGTAATCTATACCGTTATCCCTTACTCGCACATCAAAGCCTTTACCATTCATATTTTTAGCTACTATGTACTTGTTATTTCCTATCTCAGGCTGCTCTTTTCGCGGTACATACCAAATATTTCCGTGTTCATCTAAGCGGATCATCACAGACCAGTGGTCGACATTATTTCCTTTAGCTTGAAATATTGAGCACATGTGCGGTAGTGCACATCCAGCTGACTTTATAATAGTGAAACGCCCTTCCCACTCTCGCCATACGCCGTCTTGTGGCGCCCACTTATCGGTCACGCTAAAGCTTTCTATGCGTGCTGCATTTTCACGTTGATTTCGAAGATTTTCTTCATCTTTAAATAAGCGGAAAACTTGTGTATTACCGTCTTCTTGGTACCAACGAGTCCAACGTTCGAACTCATTACGACGAATTGACGCATGGCCAACAGTATGAATCGCTAAATTGTCTTGGATGATTGAGTTATTCGCATAAGGACCAACTTCAACAAGAGCGTTATTTACATCAATTTTAGAGCCTTTAAACCCCTTATTAGTATTAGTGTGATGTGGTCTTAACGCGTCACTGTCTTTAACCATTTGCCAATTTGGATCATCACCCAATTGTGTGTACAACGCAGAAGCTTTACTCTCTAATTGCACATTTTGATTTTGCGCATTACAAGCACAGAGCGTTAATACTGCTGTCATTGAAATTAATACTGTACGGATAATCATTGTTTATTACCTTTATAGTTTGTGTGTTAAATTAGTCTTTAGGCTTTGTACTGTTGATAATTAATAAATACATTGCAGTGTATGGGAGCTAACAAATTTAGATACCCAGATAGCGATATCAATGCGATTTGAGAATCCATCCACAGCACACTGGTATCAACGTCGACTTGGTGTGTTAGTAATAACTAACGGCTAAATTCAAAAGTGTATTCACCCGCCTCAAAAAGCGCCTTTGGCTTATTAGGAAGTGTTACGTAAGCACTGCTGTTATTAGGAATTTCAAAGCTCCACTTAATAACATTTTCTTTTTGAGCCCATTTACTTTTTATCTTGCCGTAACCAGACTCGTAAGTAACATCAACCCATTCAAGCTCTTTTGGGAAGACAGGGCGTAATTCAAAGGTTTGATAGCCTGGTTCATTATCTAAAGGCCGAATCCCACCTAGTCCTTCGTAAAACCAACCATCGTAGCCACTGTGAAATGGGTGGTTCAATGAACGCCCTGGTGCATTTCTTCGCTCGGGGTCAAGATCAGGATCTATAACGCCTTTTCGCTCCCACAAGGTAGTAGCATTCAGCTTATCGAATTGATATGAGTAACCGGGGTAGCCTTTCGCTGTGAAAATATTAAATGCAGTATCGCCATAACCATAATCGCTCAGAGCTAAATACAAATAAGTTTGCCCTAGAGCACCAACGGAACCATGCCCATTCCACTTTTCAACAACATCTTTATTAAGGGCGTCTGCAATTGATCGGCGTAGCAGAGCTGGCGCAATACCAAAACGAATCGCCATTGCATCCGCTGTTTGACTGCCATAATGTCCTGTTTCAGTGTTATAAAACTCTTTATTAAACTGCTTGCTTATCGATTGGAATAGGTTGGAGTAGTATTGTTCTTTTTGAGGCTCATTAAGTAATTCTGCAATTTTACTCATCAAATCTGAACCATGAGCGAGTAACGCTGAACTAGTAATAGTTGGTGACGTATGTTGGGGGTTACAACGCTTTCTGCCCATTCCGGGCTTAAGAACTGGGTCGCACCAATCTCCATATCCAATACGAAGTAAACCATTATCTAATTTAGTTTCAGCTAACTCCATATATTCAACTAAACTATTAAACTGCGCTTTTAGAACTTGTAAATCACCGTGGTGGCGGTAATGTTCCCAAGCAATCATGATTTCAGCTACAGCCCAATCAAAATTACCACCGTGAGTTCTCTTACCCGGCACAACAGCAGGAGCTTGAAAAGTGGCCGTTTTAAAATCGCCCAAATATTTCTGCCAAAAATTACCCATGTTGTAATTGTAATTTCCAGTAATAAGAGCTGCATGTGCATCCCCCGTCCAACCAGCACGCTCGCGAATAGGACAATCCATTGGTACTGCCATTAAATTGCTTTCGTAGGTCCATAACGCTAAATCATGAATACGATTGATCAATTCATTTGAGCTTTCAAAAGTACCTGCTATTTTTACATCGCTTCTTACTAAATGAGCGGTGATTGCGTCAATAGTGGGCGCTTTTTCAAGCCCTGTAATTTCTAAATAGCGAAAGCCATGCCAAGTGAATTCAGGAGTCCACGTTGATGCATCTTCACCCGATGCAATATATCCATCCACTTGCTTTAATAATGGCGCGCTCCCCCCTGTTTTTTGGCTAATATTGCCCTCAATATCGGCCCACTCAGCATATCTAAAATAAATAGCCTGCCCTTCTCGTAATCCTAATTTATCAAGATCAAATGTCGGCACGCCAGTAAAGTTTTGCCCAAAATCTAACACCCAAACGTTTGGTTTAGGTTGAAATATTTTTCGTACAGCCATGCTTTTTACTGGGCGAATAGCTGGTAAAAGTTGCGGTTCGAGCTTTTCTGTAGGCCACTGTGCGAGTGCTTTAACTGGTACCCAGCCTGATAGGTTTTCAGTATTTACATTCCAATCGTTAACCACTTTATTAGCATCATACAATTCGCCAGAAAAAACGCCCTCTTTCACAACGGCTGAAGGGTGGCTTAGCCAATTTTCATTAGATGCTACTAACTGTGTAGAACCATCATCATAGGTAAGCTCTAATTGAGCTATAAATTTAGGCTGACCATAAGAGAGGGTTTTTGATGGCTTATCCTTTGACCCGTCAGGGTTTTTCCAGCGACTAAAAGCAATATTTTCATCATACCAGCCACTCCCTAGGTGAACTGCGATTGTATTCTTACCAAATAAAAGGAAATTCGAAACTTCATCAGTGTTGTATAAAATACGTTTATCGAAATCTGTTTGACCTGGGTCCATAATGCGATCTGAAACCCTCAAACCATTAAGATAAACTTCGTAATATCCCGCAGCAGTACTATGAAGCTTAGCTTTAACTACGCTTTTATCTTGCTGGGTTGCAAATGTATGACGAAATAAACTTGCTGTAGCTTGTGCGTTTACTTGCTCTACAACTAGCTTTTGTGTTTCAGCTTTTTGTTTTGGTAATTTTTGTAACCCTTCTTTGTGTGTGCCTGTTGCATAAAGTCCCCACTGTTTAACATTTTCCGTTAATGGTGTGGTTATTTGTTTTTTTACTTGCAACCACTTGGCTTGCCAATCACTTTGCTCAAGCAGCCCCATTTCCCACTTACTAGCCTTACTCCATTGACTTGCATGCTCTGTATCTGGCTGCCATACTCTTACACGCCAATAAACCTCATCATTAGTATTTAACTTAGCGCCTTGATACGCAATATTAAGTGATTGTTTCGATTGAACCTTACCGCTATCCCATAGCAATGCTTTTGAACTGAACTGGCTGTCTAGGCTTACCTGAACTTGATAATGAGATTGGTTTCTAATATTTGAATGCCATGACAACCTTGGATTAGTGTTATGGACATTTAAAGGGCTCGCTTTACTTTCCACTAATAAGTTATCAGGTTGAGCTAATGAACGCTCTTTATCTTGCGGCGCATTACATGCCGATAATAGTATTATTAAAAAGAGAGAGAAAATTTTTTTCATTACTTCGTACTCCCGATAGGGTCTTCTTCACAGTACGTAAAGCCTACGGATAAAAAAATTCCTATTAATAAAATTTTATTAATAGGAATAAAAACTTAATCCTCTGAAGAGGTAAAGTGAAGGGAATTACTTTTTAAAGAAGAGTTTAGTCTTCCCATTTAACCATTTCAGATGCCGCTAAAAGCACAGCACCAACACCATATAATTGTGAATCGGTCTTTTTAACAGGATCTGGGGACTTACCAACATGCTGCACCCAGTTAACACGACCATTTGGTTCTACAGCGTCTTCAATGGCATGCCAGCCTTTTTCTACAATTTCTTTTGATCTTGCATCAGTCAAAATTCCATTGTTTACACCCCACGCTAGGCCAAAGGTAATAAATCCTGTTGCACTAACTTCTGGAGTTTTTACAATATCAGGATCCATCAGCGATGCAGGCCAATATCCGTTCTCACGTTGTAGTTTCATTAAACCTGCTGCATTCTTTTTATATAATTCAATATAGCGGTCTCTTGAGGGGTGGCCTGCAGGTAAATCATCTATAATGAGTGGAATAGCAGCAAAAACCCAACCATTACCGCGTCCCCAAAATACAGGCTTACCGTTTTCACTTTTCATGTCAAAGTAACGACTATCCCGGAAAAATAAGCCATATTTGTCAGAAAACAAATAATCAGCACTTGCCCAAAATTCCTTATCTGCATATTCAAAGTATTTTGGATCACCAGTTACATTACTTAATTTTAACCACGTTCTTGGTGCCATATATAAGGCATCAGCCCAGCACCAACGGTCTTGACAATTACCTTCGAAATGAGAGCCATTTTGAGTAGTACTGGTTTCATCAAGCATTTCTAAACCAACTTTAGGTGGGTTAGCTAAGATCTTGTCGAATAATTCTTGAGTCGGCTTATAAGCGTCTTTATTACCTGTTTGCTCGGTTAACCATAAGTATGTTTGGCCAATTGTATGGTCATCTGCGTGATAAGGGCGATCCAGAAGCAATTCATAGTTTTGCTCTTTCGCCATTTCTTCAATGTATCGTAAGTAGTCTTTATTACTTGTTGTTTCAGCCCAACGAGTTAAACCTATATAAAATGATGCTTGAATCCAAAATTTAGGGTTCTCTGACTTAGCGCGGTGAGATTCAGGTATATAAGATAAATTGCCAAGTTGCTCTAATTGCCAGTTTGCCGCACGATCTGCGACGTCTCTTGCAGATACAACAATAGAGCCAGCTTCTAGAGTTGCTGAAGGTTGTACCGTTGAAACCGCTTCTGTTTTAGCTTTTACAGCAGAATCTCCAGCCTGAGCAGCCTTATTTGACTCCCCACATCCAGTTAACAGTAGACTGACAGCAAGTGGTATCAGTGCTAACTTAAACTTTTTATTCATATTAAAATCCTAATTATTATTGTGTGTTCATCACGAAAGCTGTCAGCCTTACGTATTGAAGTGTTGTTGAGTGATAAATCACCAGTGGTTATCACTGCACTAACCCTTATTAACGCTTAGGGTAATTATTTATAAAAATTTAACTTATTTGCAGCAACAATAAATCAATGTGATTTAAAATGCAACATTATGAGCGAAAAAGATTGAAGCGAGTTGAGCGGCTGCTTGCTGGTAGTTTAAGGTAGTTGTGACGCACTATGTATTGTGCGCCACAATAGTATTTAATATAAGATTGTTAATTAATCTTTATATTTTTCAAAAAGCTCGAAGAACTCTTTTGTCATCGATTTATAATTTGATGCTAGGTTTTTTGATTCACTCGGATCTTTAATAATGTTGTAAAGCTCAACATCTGAGTCAACACCATAACGCACAGCTTTAAAGTCTCCTTTACGTGCTGCTTGGAAAGTATCACCAATAACACCTGAGTTTGGATCACCCACTTGTTTAGCAAACTCCCAATATAAAACTCTTTCAGGTTGTGACTCTGGCGAATCTTGTAATAACCCTTTTATTGATACACCATTAGTTTTAACGCGAGGAACCAGATTAAGATCAACGCCAGTAATATCAGCTAAAGTAGGTAAAACATCTGCAAACAACCATGGTGTTTCATCTACACGAGGTTTTTTAATTTTATCCGGCCATTGAACTAACATAGGTACATGTATACCGCCATCATACAGGTCGCGTTTTTGCCCTTTATACGGTGCCGCAGCTTTAAGTGCCTTAGGATCAGCACCACCTTCATCATGCGGCCCATTGTCAGATGTAAATACAATCAGTGTATTATCTAGAATTCCTTTTTTTTCTAGTGCTTTAGTTATCTGTCCAATGTAATCGTCTAACGCGCTGACCATACCAGCTAAAACAGCATTTGGCTTTTCTACCGGCTCAGGATAGTAAGCGGCATATTTGTCGCTCGGTTCACCTGTAGACATGCCCGTATATGGTTTTTCTTTGAAAGAATATTGTTTGCTGTATTTCTCAGGTACCGCTAGTTCAGCATGCGGAGAAGAGAAAGTTAACATAACAAAAAACGGGTTTTCACGATCTTGCTCAATATAGTCAATCGCTTCATCAGCAAACAACTCCTGAGCATATGCTCCTTTTTTGCCACCCTCATTTTCTGTAATGCGTACTTTTTTTCCATCACGCCACAAAATTTGCGGGTACTGTCTATGACCTTCTAAAATTGAATACATACCGTACCAAGTATCAAACCCCATCGCCAGCGGATCGGTTACGCCCATTTGAGAGCCAATAGAGTATTTACCGAATAGGGCTGTGTCATAACCTGCATGCTTTAAAACATGCGCAACCGTAATGTCACTTTCGACTAATTGCACCGTATTCGAGTTATTAGTCATATAGCGGCCATCTCGACCTGTAAAAAGTGAAACTCGAGAAGGTGAACATACCGTATTACCGGCATAAGCCTGATTAAATCGAATACCTTTATTCGCTATATTATCTAAATTAGGTGTTTTGATTGGCGTGTTGCCATAAGCACCGACCTGATTAAAACCAAGATCATCAGTCAAAATAAATATGACATTAGGCTTTTCTGATGCAATAACTGGTTTCGTTAAACTTAAGAGTAGAAAACCAAGAACCCCAGCTAATTTGTGTGTGTTTTTTATCATTTTTTCCTCTACCTGCGTTTGCAAAATAAGAATGTAGATAAAGAAGTGATTTCCCTACTCTTCTTTTCACATTTAAATATGTGCGTTAACCCCCTGCACTTATTGAGCATTTTTATTCGAAGCTTTTTAATAATCCTCAAACTAGCATTAGCTACCCAATCACTCTACGGTGCTAAGATAAATAAACCAAATAGCATATGCATCACTCTTGTAACTATAAAACAATCACAAAAGATTAGTATTGAGCGATATTGACGATTTTCACACAAAAAACACAATAATGACAAGTAATATTAACTAAATGCTCTCCTCATCTTATGAAAAAGTTAAATAAGTCATTATATAACAATAGGTAAATGTAACTCATGATATAAATAGGAACCAACCAGTGAACTATTTCATATTAATTCCTCTTATATCTATACAGCTTAATTATTCAAATCACACAGATCTATATTATCCATTTCGTATTATTAGTAAAAAAACCAAACTAAAGAGCTCTATTCTAAGTTCAAATTAAGTCTAACTATGACATTTCATAAACTGAGTCACTATAAAAGAGAGGTTGACTTAGGTTTTCATCAAAACTAATCTAATTAACTCAAAATTAATCATCAACACACAATAAGTAAAAATATGAAACTAACGCCACGGAAAATAAAACTGAGTACACTAGCTCTCACTCTCGCAACAATCTTAAGTGGTTGTAATTCTCAAGTATCCAATCAACAAACCAAGGCGCCTGAAAAAGTACTTCAGCCAGCACAAGTCGGTAGCTTTGGTGATCAAGGTGATGGCACCTATATTAACCCTATCTTAAATGCTGATTACCCTGACTCTGATATAGAGCAAGTTGGTGATACGTATTACATGATCACTTCTAAACAGCATATGTCACCGGGTATGCCTATTTTAGAATCTAAAGATATGGTGAACTGGACCAACGTGGGTCATGCATTCCCCAAACTATCTTGGGCTCCAGAGTACAATTGGGACCGTATGAACGGTTATTCATTTGGTACTTGGGCTGGCGATATCGCGTATCATGAAGGAAAGTGGTACGTATACCAAATTGATTATCAACATGGATTAATGGTCACAACTGCAGACGACATCGCGGGTCCCTGGAGTGAACCAATTATGATGCTACCTAAAGCTGATGTGTTAGATGACCCAGCTGTTTTTTGGGATAAAGAAACAGGAAAAGCCTATGTGATCATCAATACAGGTGCAAAACAAAAATCTGAAGATAATGAAATTGAAGGCAATGAAAACCGTATTTATGAAATGAGCTGGGACGGAACAAAAATTCTTGATGAAGGGAAGCTAGTTTATACAGGTATGGGAGCTGAAGCAGCCAAAATTTATAAAATTGACGGAACTTGGTACATTTTTATGGCTCAATGGACCATGGGTGATAAATCGACTAAGCCAGGGGTTAAAAACCCTAAAAACGATAGAAAACAACTTGTTCTTCGCTCTAAAGAAAGTATTTATGGTCCTTATGAGGTAAAAACCGTTTTAGAGAAAGGAACTGAGTTTAATCATCGCAGTGCGAGTCAAGGTGGCTTGATGCAAGCCCCTGATAAATCGTGGTGGTATATGCATCAACTTATTCAAAATGACGATATTCCTTTTCAAGGCAGACCACAAGCACTTGAACCTGTTACATGGGTAGATGGGTGGCCTATTATTGGTGTTGATGAAGATAATGACGGTATCGGCGAGCCTGTTAAACGTTATAAAAAGCCTATCAATGGTTACCCGATCACAGCGCCAAAAAGTGACGATGATTTTTCATCAGCAAAATTAGGCCCACAATGGGAATGGAACCATAATCCAAGGGATAGTCATTGGTCTTTAACAGAGCGTCCAGGTTGGTTGCGCCTCAAAGCGAGTAAGGTATTACCAAATAAGCAAGGGCATGGCCCAAAAATCAATGAATGGACCAATAATGATGGCTCTGATGGTGATTTTTGGAGAGCAAGCAATACTGTTAGCCAAAGAATGATGGGGATCACAACAGGCACAGCTGTTGCTAAATTTGATATATCAGGTATGAAACCAAATCAATTAGCTGGCTTTGTTCGATATGGTGGGGTTTTTAATCTTCTAGGTGTTGAAATGGATGAGCATGGCAAGAAGCACTTGTTTTACATGAATGGCATGAGTGAAAAAACCATAGGGCCAGAATTAACCAGCGATACATTATTTGTTCGAACATCTAACGCTCGAAATCAGGCTACTTATGAATACAGCTTTGATGGAAAGAGCTTTAAAGCATTTGGACCAACATTCACTATAGCTTTTGGTAAATGGACTGGTGACCGTTTAGGTTTCTTCTCATGGAATGAAAAAGAGGATGCTGGTTACATAGATGTTGATTGGTTTAAATATGATTACGATGGCCCTAAAGCGGCATCTTCACAAATATTTAAAAATTAATAAATTTCATTGCTCCCTTTGTTTTTCAGAGGGAGCTACTTCAACTTTTAATCTCTTTCCTACCCAAAAATGTATTTTCCACATTGTGGAATGCACTATTACTACCGTGTCATAAATCTAATTTTTCCCTTTCCTAATTTTTTAATCGTGACTAAAAATCAACTTTTCTTTATATGACTATTATTTCATTTATATGAAATTAAAGAAGAAAAATAAAAAATATAATTTGTCCACCTAAATGAGTTTTCGAGGTCGAGTTGTGTAGTTGAGAAATTTATCTCTTCACTTTTATCAAGGAAACGTAATGAAACTACATAAGTTTACCCTCACTTTAGCCGCTGCAGCAGTGCTATCTGCCTGTAGCTTTGACGATAATAAAGACGAAATTAACAGCCTAGAACAGCAAGTTGCTCAATTAGAAGAAAGCCTCGCCGCTGTTAATGCAGAAAACTCTTTAAGCGATGAACAAGCATCAGATATGTTATCTCAAATTAATTCTTTAACAGCTCAGTTAGATGGTTTAACACATCTGCCTGACGAAGAAGTTGAAGCGTTAAAATCAGAGCTAAACTTATTAGCAACGCAATTAAGTGAAAGTAATGAGCTAACTCAATTAGAAAGTGAATTAATACAAAAAAATATTGCTGAACTTACATTAAAGTTAAACAACAGCATTACAGCGTCAGATGAAGATGTGACCGCATTAAAAGAAGAAATTGCTGCGTTAACAGATCAACTAAGTTCGCTTACAACAAATTCAGATGCTGACATAGATGCCCTTCAAGCTAAAATTGACTCATTAACATCAATCATTGAACAGCTTACTAAGCAAAAACCAGTTTTAGGGCTTAATAGCACATCGGGCGCTAATATCTTACCTGAAGAGAGCGATAAAGTTTGGCGCTTTGCTATTTTTCCAGATACCCAAGGTCGTGATGATGACAATATGAAAGCCTATGTGTGCGTGGACAAAAATGGCAATGATGTTAGCGTAGATGGTAGCCCAATATGTGAGTGGCTTGGTGTTGACTTTAACGGTGATGGTTTCTACGATGCAGGTACTGAAAGCCAAGCAGACAGTGTCAAACCAGGTGATTGGGATGAAGATGGCATTAGCTATTTAGTCAATGTAGAAGATCCTCTCCAACCTTACATTGAAACTGACAGTGCAGGTGCAGCAATCGTTGTTAGCCCTGAAGATAGAAAAGACTTTGGACCGGATTGGAAAATATTGCCTGTACCACTAGTGGAAGCTGTAGCTGATAAAATGATAGAACTAGATGTTGACCTTGTTTTAGCAACGGGTGATATCACTGAATACAGAGCAGAATCAGATTATGTTCAATGGATGGATAAAGTAGCTTCGCCATTACAAGATGCAGGAATTGACCTATTCCCAGTGCGAGGAAATCACGAGATTGTTAATGGACGTAATTGGCCTGCATGGTTCAAAAATACTCAAGAGTGGGAACGTCAATCTGTAAACAACGTTTACAATGATATCAATCCATATGAAGGTAAAAACCAAGTAGATTTTGATCAGGGTTATGCATTATACCAAGCTTATACTGGTAAAATTATTCAAGGTTACTTAGATCAGGGTGTTATTACTGGCTACCCTGAGTTAGAAGATCTGGTTTATTATTTTGTTAAAGATAATACGCTATTTATTGGACTAGATTTTTACTTTGCAGATATCCATAACAGCACTTTTAAAGGCACATGGTTAACTTTATATAAATGGCTACAAGAAGTAATTACTGCAAATGCTGAAAACGTAGATCACATTGTAGCGTTTGGCCATGAACCTCTTTCAACTAAAAAGCGCCCACAAACTTACCAAGTAGAACAATATGAAGCATATGAAGCGACTGAAAGAGCACTCCAAGCAGCCGCAGATCTTGCTCAAGCAAACTATGACGCAGCAGTGAGCAGTAATGTTGAACAAGCAGAGTTAACTCGCTTATCTGCAATTTTAGAAGAAGCCGTCAGTGCACTAGAAGAAAACCAAGAACCTAATGTTGACGGTTATGATATTGGACAATTAGGTTACTTGTTACTTCAAGATGACTCTGCACCAGGATTAGCAAATGACGTATTAACTCTATTTAATGACTATCAAGTGACTTATATTTCAGGACACGATCACCAATATACACGTAGCCTTATTCATACTGATAAAGCACACAAAGATACTTCCAATGGTTTCACACAAATTGTTGGTGGAAGCGCATCATGGAAGTCATATGAAAACCTTTATGGTAGTCAAGAAGAGTATGAAACAAGCTTATATATTGATAACTTTGTTCGTGAAGATACTGTTCAGAGTTATGTGAATAGCAATGGGTTGAAATATGCAGAGTCAACCAATGGATTAGCTGCAGGTATCTCTTTTGTAGTCGTTGAAATAAACGGCCGTCAAATGAAAACAACTAACTATTATGCTAATCATAATTTATCTGAAGTAGATATGAACCTAGGCGCTCATTACGATAAAGACACAAACCAATGGTGTCATTATGAGGGTGACTTCATGGTGAAAGGCTCTGTAGAAACCACCAAAGTATGTGAAGACATACAATGGGTAGCGGTAGATGAAGCCTCATATACAAAAGATGCAACTAAGCGCGTTGTTGAGCCTAATGAAAACTACTTTTTACACAGTAAAGCCCCTTCTGAGGAAGGCTACATTGGCACTGAAGCAACCATCATTGATGGCTACAATATGACGTACAATACCTCATATGCTGCAAACATTGATCGCGTGGAAATGTTGAGAGAGCTTGTAACTCTTAGCTGGTTTAGTGATACAAGTGACGTGACATTATCTGATATTTTATATATCAGCGGTAACCAAAACCAAGATGGTACTAAATTTAACGAGTTTGGCTCTATAGATCCAGCCGCACCAGAGTCACTTACTTATATTAACCGCAGTGGATGTGAAGTATTAAACGCTACACATGTCTCACGTGATGGTGTACTTAATAAAGGCCGTGATTTAGAAGCTTCGTTAAGTGGTGATACCAGCACCAGTGACTATCAAGCTGGCTGTAGTAATAGCGACTCATGGAACAATAGATATAATGACGATAAACTAGATTTTGCAGATGCAATGGCTATCAGTATCGTGGCACCACAAGGTAAAGATTTAGAAACATTAACTGTTGGCCGATATGACAGTGAAATCAACCAATGGGTTCCAGCATTTAGCCCTGAATGCTACGTTGAAACTGGTTATTCTGATCATTACTCAGTTCACTATAGACTGACTGAGCAACACCCAGAAGGCAGTTATGCTATTAATGGCTGTCAGCAACGCTACTGGGGATACTCTAAAAACGCTAATGTGATTTGGGGTTTCGTCCATACAGATGGTAAGTTTGCTGTAATTGAAAAATAAAATAATACAGCCCTGGAGTTAGCTTCAGGGCTTTTTTAACTCACTAAAACTAGCCTTTTATCTGTAAGTGTAACTAAAGCCTAAATAAACACTTCTCCCACTCGTTGTCGTGTTATTCGCACGGTAATTAGAATTACTGTATTGACGAACTTCTTCGTTAGTTAAATTAAATGCACTCAACTTTACTTGCCAGTTATCTATGAATGAATAACTAAAAAAGGCATTAAAATAGGTCGTTGGTAAAAATCCAGTTTCATCTTCATCAATTAATATTTCGCCCGCTCTTTCTATATAGCTGCCGCGATAGACTGAAGATATCTTAAACAATGCCTTAGGACTGTCATAAAAAATTGTTCCTGATGCTGTTACGTCTGACAAGTAAGGAAGTTGTTTTTTAAAAAGCGGTAACCCGGTTGCAGGATTGTAATATGTTACTTTTCCTTCGTTATAAGAGGCATTCATACTAAAACCCCAATAAGTATTTTGTAGCAAATACTTAAAGCTAACCTCGCTCCCCCATTGATAGGCACTCTCTGCATTATCATGCCAAATAAGAGTCTCTGAGCTAGTGTTATAGCCCTGCCTGTTATCACCATCTATCAACGTTGTAACAATGTAATCTTTTATATCTTTATAAAAAAATAAAATGCCCAATGCTTTATTAGCACCAACTTGTCCGTTAAAAGATATATCAGTGTTATTAGAAATATAAGGCTTTAGATCAGGATTAAACACATACTTTGAATGTTCTGTTAAGTGGGCATTACCATAAAAATCTAAGGATTCTAACGTAGGTTTTGAATAGTTTTTTGAGTAACCCAAATATACCTGCCAATCATTATTAATAGCGTAGGCCGTATTAACGGTTGGTAAAAACACCCCATAAGTTATCGGCGTAGACGGTGCTTTAATTGAAGTTATTTGATCAGATTGGTAACGAAAACCAACATCGGTTATCCAGTTTTCCAGTGAAATATTTAACGATGAGTAAACACCTTTGCTGTACTCTGTGACAGCCTCATTTTCATAACTAGTTTGACCTATGTTTTGTTCAATGCGGTAAGGGTCAAGCCCAAAAAACTGCAATGTATCATTGGTGTGTAGTTTTAGCCATTTAAGCTTTTTATGTGCGTTTTGAGCATTAATAAAAGCACTGGGTACTTCATTCAAATGCAAAGGAGAACCAGACTCCCTATCAAGCGCAATATCGTTTAATTTTTTATTTGCAACTTTGCTCTTATGTGCAGCCCAATCAGCGCCAAATTGGATCTCAAACGTGTTGTTTACAAGGTAATTGAAATCTACTTGAGCAAAGTAGTATTTATTACTTGAGCTATACGTTTCCAAATCACCATGATCGAGTACCCACATATCTAATGATTCTAAGTTTTCACTATATTGGATATCCGCATAATAAGGGGTATTTCTATAGTCTATAGAAACATCACTTACCCCTCGGGTATAAACCTTATTGCTATAAGGGATGTTATATTTTGATAACTCAACACCTAAAAGAGCATTCATTTTCAGTTTGTTTGTTAAGTTTTTACTTATAGAAAGAGTGCTTTGCTCATACGTGGTTTCAATTGACTGAGCTCTGTTTTCGGTAGAAACGTTTGCCTGCTTGTAATTAGCATACACAAGCTCGTTATACTCATTTACCTCAACATCAGTGATCACTGATAAATTTTTAACAACAGGCGTTGAGTTTTCACCTCTAGGATAAACGTGAAATTCATATCGATTGCCTTTCAGATAACCAGTAAGAATATCTAAGTCAATATGAGTATCTTCAGTATTATATTCTAAGGATAAGTTAGCACCGAGCCGTTCATGGCTTGCCTGCCATACAGAGTAACGGTTTCCTCTTGGAATTATATAATCCCCGTTTACTAAACTATCCCTATCATGCTGTGACAGCGCTGATAAATCTACATCGTCAAACGGTATATTTCGCCACCTAAAAGTATTTGCGCCCTGCTCTTCAGAGCTTCGTTCTGAATAAGTAATGCTTGCAAGTACCCCCCAATTCTCCCATGAGTTAGAAATAATAGAAGAAATATTTTTAGCCAGATCAGTAGAATAATCATTAAAGCCAATTTGTGGTGAAATATAGAAATAAAAGTCGCCTAAATCTGACGGATTAATCAAATCAAGCTCTATCGTCCCAGAGATGCCACCGGGCAAAGATGGTGCAGAATATGCTTTTTGTATACTCACAGATCTAAACAACTCTGCAGGTAAAATATTTAAATCAAAGCTACGATCTTTTTCTTTTTGAATACGACTATCCATAGGTGAATCATTATTTGCTAACACCGGCATGCCATTTAATGTAGTCAAACTAAAGTCAGGGGTGCCACCACGAATTGATGTCTTTTTTCCTTCACCTAGTTCACGAGTAATTGTAACTCCTGACATTTGCTGTATAGCCTCAGCTAAATTAGTACTTGGGCTTCGTTTAATCTCCTCAAAAGAAAGGTCATCAATAATATTTTTGGGGGTGAGTGTTAGTTCTTCGCTAATTTGATTAAAACTACTGGTAACTGTTATTTCTTCAATAAAAGGTTGAACTGATTTGCTTGGTTTTCTATAAAGAATAAAGCCACTATTTTTAAGTTCGTATGTAATGTTATGCTCAGATAAAATGAGCCTTAGTGATTCATCTAATGTATAGCGTCCATTTAGTAACACATTGGATTTACCCTTGATTAAAGCAGGGTCGTAACTAAATGAAACCCCAAATTTGATAGCAATTTCTTGTAATATTTGACCCAAGTCACCTGCGGGAAGATATAGTGATCTGGTATTTGCTTCAGCGGAGTAAGTGAATAGCGAGCAAAATAAGATGAAATAGATTTTACAAAACCCTTTAATTTTAAAATCCATTTTCCTGCCTCTTAAAGAGCCAATTTACGATATTCTATGAAGATTGGATGTAAATATGAGTATCATCTTCAGACACAGACCAATCATAAGTTGCAGCAACTAATTGAATACTTTCATATGGGGTATCTAGCTTAAATCGCCCACTAACTATTGTTTTATCAAGTTGGCTACTAATAATAATTTTTTTAGCACTATAACTTTGCAGTTTATCAATAAGAATAAAAAATGGTTGCTGGTTTAATTCAATCCACCCTGTTCTCCAAGCTGGTAATTGGTTTAACTTGAGGTTATTTTTTACAATTATCTCATTGTCTTTAACTATGGCTTGCTGTGGTGGAATTAAAGTAACTGTTCTTCCTGATGTTACCGATACCTTACCTTCATACACTGTAACTACTGTATTTTCATGATCTTTCTCAACATCAAAAGATGTACCTAATACTTTAATAGTTGCTTGATTTGACTCTATTATGAATGGCCGTTTAGAATCTTTTGCGATATCAAAAAAAACTTGTCCTTTATTAAATTCTACGTATCTCGAGGTTTTTTTTAATGTAACGCTTATGTCACTATCTGCGTTTAGATGTACAAAAGATCCGTCTTCTAATAGTGTTGATTTTCTTTCGCCTAGCTTAGAGTTAACGACAGTACTTTGTTCTATGGTATTTAAAGCTGATACTGATTGATTTTTTAAGGTATGTTGTTCAGGAGTAAGGGATAAATAAGAAATTACTGTTAACGCAGCGACACATGCAGCAAGTCCAATTCTCACAGGTAATGTACTGGATTGTGATTTTAATCTTTTTTTGTTGGTTTTACTTTCCACAGAATAAATATGTAAAGCGTTTTTTATTTCATCATCTCCAAAGACTTTAGCAATTTTATCGAAAGCGATTTTATTATCTTTATTCTGTAACCAAATGGTTAATTCCTGTTTTTCATCATTATCTAATTCATGCAGTCTATCAATCCAGTTAGCTGCTTCTTCTAAATTATTTTTTTTCATCGCTAGAGGTCCATTATGATTCATTGTATGTATGCCTAGCTTAATTATATCTATCAACATGCAATGTAATCTGTGCCATGGCTCTAGTTATATGTTTTTTTATAGCATCTTGGCTTATCTCAAGCTGCTCACTTATTTCATCATAACTTAAGCCTTCAACACGACGTAATATAAATACTTTTCGTCTAAGTTCAGGTAGCGAGTCTAATACACTGTGCAACTGTATAATTTTCTGTTGATTTATAGCAATTAATTCTGGATTTTCATTATTACTAACTAGCAGATCATTACACTCTAAGGCTTCTTGCTCTTTTGTGCGTTCCCAGTTATCACAAATAACTGATTTAGCTACTTGGTTTATATAAGCATTAATGTTTTCAATTTCTGTGGTTTTTTTTCTACTTAATGCTTTAACCATTGTTTCTTGAACAAGGTCCTCAGTATTACTAACATTTGAGTTTCTGTGCGTGATGAATCTTTTTACACGATCCATCATGCTTTTATCGAAGATTTCTTGAAATGATAGGTTAGAGTTGAATGACATGAAATTTCATTATTTTTATAGTTAGACTAAAATCTACATTATTAATTTTAGCCTTAAAATATGAACTTTTAATGACACTTTAATCTATCCGTTAAGTAAGGTCGGAGAATTAATTAGTATAGTCTTTTTGTTTTTTAGCCTATGTCAGTATTAGCAAAGTAAGATGCTAGCTATATCGAATGAAGTATTTATACGTGGTTAAACCTGAGTGGATGTAGTTACTAACATATCCACACACCCTATAAATTCTATTATTAATATAAAGAACTATAAATAGTATTAGATCTATAGGGTTTATAACGTATTGATTTAAAAAAACTTAAACGCCTTTTTAGATCACATTTATGGCGTTGTTGATCACAAAACTCGTGTTTTAGATCATTTTACTGGTCAAGTTGATCATAATATTGGTGTTATTGATCAGCAAATTGGTATTAAGATAACACCTTTATGGTGTGATTTAATACTCTATATCTTTTGTTAATTGCATTATTGATGCTAACTCGTCTTTAACACCCTTCTCTTCTTCATATTCCTCAAATTCAGGCTCTGATTTTTGAAATGCTTGCAGTGCTTTTTCAACTCTATCAGCTTCTTCATCTTGGCCTAAATACCTATACGCCAACATTAATTGCGTTAACTCAGCTGGTGAAAGTTTTTGTTTGCTGGTTACTTGTTTAGAAATAAGCTCTTTAACTATTTTTAATGCATCATGTGTATTAAGCTCTTCTATAGTTCCCTTGTCTACCCAGCGAACTAAAAATTTAATTTCTGATATTTTTTTACCCTGAGTCCTTAACTCATACCCTACTTCGTTGTTTTCACTATTTAAAAATAAAAACTCTTTTCTGGCTATAGGGTGATTACTCAGTTTTTCAATACTGTCTCTAATACAACGTTTCATAAATACGCCGTTATTAGCGAATGAAGCTTTGTTTTTCTTTAATTTACCTTTCTCATCGAGTAGCCCAAACAGTCCCTTAAGCTCTTCAATTTTAATGAAATGCATCTCGTAGCCATCTTTCTTAAAGCGGCTTAGAATCTCATACAGGCGCTTTGCATACTCCTGTTTAATATCAAGGTATGTTTTTGTTGTGATCAATGCAAAGCCTTGTCGATATTCGATATACTCACTTTCCAGCATATCGTTTGGTACCATTGTCAGTAGCCCTTTTTTATACCTAATACGTTTAAATAAGGGTTTGTAATCAAAGTCTTCGTCGCCACCTTCGTTTTCGACTTTAATACCTATCTTATAGCTAGAAAGGCGTTCAGCAGCTGGTGATAGAATCGAACCAACATGCTTTGAATCGATATTGAGCCATTCAGATAACTGACTTGCAGTAAATGTATATTGTGGTGTTGTATTTGCCCAGTCGCCGCTTTTCATTTGAGCCATCATTAACGCAAACAAGTCAGCTTCACGTTGAGATAGATCTTTACGACTAAACACGAGTTTATGGCCCTGTTTGATATGTTTTGGCAGGTTATTTCGTGAAATTGGCTTATTACTTAACTGTTTGGTCATCCGGCTATCACCACAAATCTGTATTCATAATTATTGAGTGTACACAATACTGGTTTTTTTCACCAGAAATATGTAAGCACAAAGCTTATGAATACACTTTTATGGTGTTTTTTATGTTGTGAACACATAAAAGTGGTGATCCACACCATAAATATGTAATGAAACCTTATTTACACCATAAATATGTCATTATACTCGGTTGAGAACATGATTCTAATAAGCAATTTTATTGAGTTAGATAGTTTTAAAGCTCTATTTTTACTGTAGTATATTGTTTTTATTGTAAAATGTAATTATTGTGAGCAACGGCATTCTGGTTTTTATGTTTACATTAAAGTGGTGTTCTATGCCAGTTTTATGTAAATTAAACGCACCTATAAAGCCCTCCTATAGCCTTTTTAAGCTAATAGAAGGTAATGTTTATCGAATTAAATATATTAGCGATGACAGATTTATGGTGTTCCAGACCAGAATAGTGTTGTTTATATAGTTGTAATTACATATTTATGGTGTTTTTCATCATTTTACTTGGTTTATTTCCCTATTTCTGACTAGCTTATAATGAAAACCAGCCTTAAATGACACTATTCTGGCTTTTAGGTTGTTTTAGATTACATAAATCTGGTGTGAAATCTTAAGTTCTACTGAACATAATTGCATTTGATAACACGATTCTGGTGATTTACCTTTTGAGATAACTGGATTCTGGTGTGATAACCAGTTTTATGTAATTGGAAAATCCCAAATGGATAGATTTTAAACTATCAATGACATATTACTGGTTATTATTTATTAAGATACCCGAAAAGTGGTGTTTGTCATTGGTTCAAGCCATAGGGATTATTAATGGTTACTCTATTCTGGTGGTAGATAACAACATTCTGGTATTTGAACTAGTAAGTAACTCAAAACTGGTGTGTAACACCAACTTTAAGATATGTTCAAAAGGAAAAATACATAATTATGGTGTTTTGATAAGGAGGTAGAGTTATCAAACCCCAAATCAGCAATTGAATTGGATTGTATAAGTCATAACTCATTTCAAGATAACAGTATTCTGGTGTAACACACCAGAATACTGTTATCTTGAAATATGGATAAGGTAAATGCTGCCATTTTTAGAGTTTCATAAGCTGTAGTGCTACAGAGGGTATGTTTAGTACAAAGATATATAGTTAAAAGCGAGTTAAGTGATTCCACAATGTGGAAAGCTTATTTATAACTTGATAGTTTTTAGTACCCTCCCCTATTTTGAAATCGTTTTAGATATTGAAGTTCACACTTATATTAATAAATAAGTACATAGTGTTAATCAATTACGTTTAGTTGGAATTAACTACATTCCACAATGTGGAATAAACAACTTCATACCCAAATGTGACTATTAAAATTATGGTGAGTAGTAATATCGGAAGTAATTTAACGAAAAAATGGTCAAACACAGCAAGCCTTATATTAAGGCCTACAACCCCGTACCAGACTCTATCTCGATAAGGGCTCTGCTGGTTTGGTATAAAACGTGATATTTATACTTGGGTAGTATATTTGTTAAAGCTTTTGATAAAGTAATTACTGCATATAAGCATTAAGGTAATTAAGGTCATTAAGGTAAAAGGCAAGATTGAGCGAGAAGCAGACGGTCGAGTAAACTCGTTTTTGGACAAAAACGAGTTAGAGGCTCTGTACCATGTATAGAGATAACAACATCCTGCTAAACCGCAGAAATGGAGTTGATTGTTTGATAGCTGCCAGTAAAATTAAGTATTTAGGAGTCTCATTACATAATTGCACTCCCCAGCCTTTATTTCTATGTAGGTGCTAAATAAGCTAATCCGTGTTTAAGGCTAAAGAAAATGTGATATTTTTGTCACTAACTTCTGCACTTAATTGCGCATCAATTGCTTTGCTAAGCGTTTTAGCGATTGATAACCCCAATCCAAAGTTATTATTCGATGTTCTTGAAGTGTCTTTTTGCCATAAAGGGTCAAATAATTGGTCTATATCATTATCACTCAAAGGTTCAATAAGGGAGTTAGTAACTGACAAAATTAAAAGTTTTTCTTTTGCAGTCTTCGTGGAGACTAAAATTTTTGAATCTAGTGGACTGTATTGTTTCGCGTTGTTAACTAAATTACTAATAATTGATTCGAGGGCAAACAAGTTGCTCATAATTGCTGGTGCATTCTCATTCAACTCCAAATTTACACGCGATAAATCACTGTTTTCTATGACTCTGGTAATAACTTGATTTAAATCACAAGCATCTTGTTTTATTAGCTTACCATCACTGTATTTATGTAATAGCAATAAGTTCGACACGATATTTTTAAGCCGTAAACTTATTTTCAACGCTTCAGGTTTAAAATCATCATTGAGTTCTTTCTCATTTGGAAACCTGATAGCAACTTCTGCCATATTTATAAGTTCGGCAATGGGCGTTTTTATTTCATGGGCAATATCGGATGTAAGTCGCTTTTCCCTTAGGTAAAGTTGTCTATTCTCTTTAATAAAGGCGTTTAAACTTTCAACAATAGGCAAGAGCTCTTTAACTGGCTCTTGTATAAATATCTGTGAACCTTCACTAGTAATACTTAACTGACTGATATCTTGGTTGAGTTTAATTAATGGCGCAAGTGATGTATCTATCGCCTTCCTGACAAATAATCGAATAAATACAATAACTGTAATTGTGGTCACTATAAAAATAACGTCAATCAACCAAAGTACAAAATCAACTTCCTCAGAAGACGCTGCATAAGCTAAAGTCAGTGGCTCATCATTTGTTTTTTTATATGTATCTTCTGATGTATTGTCTTTTCCTTGTGGTATAAAACGACTATAAAACACACGACCATCTCGGCCATCAGGTAATTGTAAAGGGCGTATTTTTGATTCGCCAATCTCCAAGTCTTCAAATGGTAAGTTTTTAACCTCAAATAAATCTAAACTTTTGGAGCGGGTAAAAATACCTTCTTTGCTCCATACTAGAAAGTACTCAGGCTCTATTTCCCCTGCGAACTCAGGCATAAACTCACTAGAAAAACTAAACGAAAAACCTTCATCAGTTTTATGTACTAAGGTCATTAACATACCTGCTTTGGATTGCAGGCTGCGATCAAACTCATTGTCTATCCAACTATCAACAGCAATGTCGGTTGCTAACAAAATGCATAAAACAAAGCCTGTTATAGTTACCGAGAGTGTAACAACTAATTTACTGCGAATAGATTTCATTATTGTCCTTGTACAATATAACCAAAACCACGTTTGGTCTGAATTGGCAGCTCCCCTCCTGCAACTCTTACTTTTTTGCGAGCAGATGATAAATGGGCTTCAATCGAGTTCTTTGATATCAAATCATATTGCCCTGCAAGGTAGGTACTTAGCTTCTCAGCACTAAACACTTTATTTTGATTGCTAAATAAACATTCGACAATTTTGTACTCGTTGGGTGTTAAGTCAATAACATTGTCAGCCACTTTTAGCAGTTTTAACTGTAAATTCAGTGCTAAATTATCAATAGTTATGATATCACTCATCATCTTCAATCCACCACGGCGCATTAAATTTAATAGTCGAGCGTGGAGCTCATCAAATGAAAAGGGTTTAGTAAGGTAATCATCCGCTCCAGTTAAAAGCCCTAAAACACGGTCTTCAGGTTCTTGCTTAGCTGACAAAATTAAGACTTTAGAATCAAGCTGTTTGGTTCTTATGGTTTGCAATAAAGTAATACCATCGATACTCGGTAACATAATATCAAGTATTATAAGCTCATACTCACCCGTCATCGCCATACTCAGCCCTTGTGCACCATCACCGGTGTCATCAACCGCAAAGCCTAGATTTGCTAAGCCAATTCGTAAACTACGCCTTAGTGACGCTGAATCTTCAATTATTAATAACTTCATGTGTTACTCATTCACCTGAAATGCATCTTCATCATTAGGTTACGCCATATAGCTTAAGTTTTACTTAAGACTTGCTTAAGTTTCCATAGTTTAGCCAATATTAAGTTTAGACTCAGGATTTCTTAAGTTTCGGTTTTTAGTATTGCTGCAATTATTAAGATCGAGCACAACTATGACAGCAAATACTTCCGTTTTAAAACCCTTGTTGCGTTTTACTATTATATTGATATCAATCTTTATAACTTCCCGCATTGCTTTATTGTTTTGGCAACATTCAAGATTAAATGATGGTGATATCTGGCCGATCATATCAGGAGCTATCAGAATAGACTTAAGTAGCATTGGATACTTAGCAACTATTGGGGTTTTTATACTGATACTGAATGTAGTTGCACGCCCTAAAACAGAGCTGTTCCAACGTATTTTTACACTTTACGGTAGCGTTGTTGTAACTGTAGTTGTTATTGTTGAAGCATCAACACCTGCATTCATCAATCAATATGATGTAAGGCCTAACCGATTATATATTGAATACCTTGATTACCCACAAGAAGTCTTCTCAATGTTAGTGCATGGCCATCTTTTAGCAATGCTAAGTACATTGCTTTTGGCTACGTTAACAAGCGTTTATAGCTATCGCTTTTTATGTAGAGCATTCACACAACCACAGTCGCTGAAAAAAGCATCCAATTTATCCATTCTAATGGCTGCTTTAATAATCTGCTTATTTTCTGCCAGAGGTACATTGAGTCACCGGCCGCTTAACCCTGCATTAGTCTATTTTTCTCAAGATTCACTAGTAAACTCACTTGTTCTTAACTCCACTTACAGTGTTGCGTTTGCGCTGAAAAACATGGGTAACGAAAAAAGTGCCAGTAATTTGTATGGCACAATGCCTCGTCAACAAATTATAGATACGGTCAAAAAGGCTTCTTATCGAAAACAGTTTGTCGCTGGAAATATTCCAACCTTGGCGCACAACAAGCCTTTTGTGTCTGGTGTTAAAAAAAACTTAGTTATAATACTTGAGGAAAGTTTAGGTGCCCGATTTGTTGGAGAACTTGGAGGGTTAGATATTACACCTGAACTTGATAAGCTATATCAACAAGGGTGGGGGTTTGACAACCTTTATGCTACGGGCACGCGCTCCGTAAGAGGTATTGAAGCAATTACCACAGGTTTTACACCATCACCATCTCGCTCAGTAGTTAAACTATCTAAATCACAGCATAACTTTTTTTCACTAGCGGATGTCTTGAGTCAAGAAGGTTACAAAACACAGTTTATCTACGGCGGTGAAAGCCATTTTGACAATATGAAAAGCTTTTTTCTAGGAAACGGGTTTAACGATATTGTTGACATCAACCATATTGAAAATCCCCAGTTTATCTCCTCTTGGGGGGTAAGTGATGAGGACTTATTCAATCAAGCAGATAAAGAACTGACTAAATTAAGTAATTCGACAGAGCCATTTTTTAGTCTTGTATTTACTTCTAGTAATCACGATCCGTTTGATATACCACAAGGCAAAGTATCGCTACCCAAAGGACATAACCCTGAAAACTATAAGCGTGATCTTGCAATAAAGTATGCCGATTACGCACTAGGAAAATTTATAAATAAAGCAAAAACACGGTCGTACTGGGAAAACACCGTATTTTTGGTTGTGGCAGACCATGATGTGCGTGTTTTTGGCTCTGAACCTGTCCCTTTGAAGTCTTTTCATATACCCGCTGTTATTTTAAACAGCGATATGAAAAGTAAACGCGATCCAAGACTCGTTAGTCAAATTGATCTACCTGTTACTTTGTTGTCACTTTTAGGAATTGACCAAGCAACCCCTATGCTGGGCTTTGATCTAACTAAAAGTTATCCAGTTGAACGTGCGATGATGCAGTACTACGACAATTTTGCATACCTAGAAAATGATCGCGCTGTCATCCTAATGCCAAATCAACAAACCAGCTATTGGCGCTATAACAAACAAACCAAAATACAAGAAAAAAATGAACAGCAAAATGTTGATCAAACGTTGGCAGAAAAAGCACTCGCTCATGTGTTATTTAGCAACTTAGCTTACACCGAGCAGCTTTATCGTTTAGCTGATAAAAGTAGTGATAAGGAATAACTATGAAAATTGCTTTTAAAAGATTTTGTATTTCGTCTTGGCAAGTAAGTTACTGTCAATTTGTTTGCTTAGTTTCAATGTATATCGTTATCGCATTTAATGGCTTTTTTTTATACAATACTTTTATGGCTGCAACACAATCAGGGCATATAAATTGGCTTTTTATCGCGTCGATCCCTTTATTGCTTTTCTCATTGACTGTTTTAGTTTTAAGTTGGTTGTCCTTAATTACTTTTGTTAAACCTATACTTCTATTTAGTGTTTTAGTTTGCTCATTGTTGTTTTATTCAACACTTAATTATGGCGTTATTTTTGACAAGAGCATGTTACAAAATATTGTTGAAACAAATTCAGGTGAAGCATTTTCATACTTAAACTTTCAGCTTGTGTTATTTATTTTTCTATTGGGGGTTGTACCTACTTACTTATTTTCCAAGTTCACAATTATTGGGAGTTTTAGAGTACGTTTAAAAAGTTTTACGAAGCTAAATCTATCAGCTTTGCTCTGTTGTGCCTTAATCGCTGTACCCTTTTATAAAGAGTACGCTTCTGTTGGCCGCAACAACCGACAGCTAACAAGTTATATCACCCCGTTTGCATTCTATACAGCAAGTTATAAATACCTGAGGGATAATTACTTTTATCCACCATTACCTTTCAAGGTACTCGATAATTTGCCCACTTTAAAAAATAAAACGAGCACCTCGCTAACTGTAATAGTTGTCGGGGAAACAGCTCGGGCGGCTAACTTTTCACTACAAGGCTATAGTAGAGCAACGAATGCTTATACTCCCAAGTTAGGCGTAAAGTATTTTAGTGATGTTTCATCATGTGGAACGGCGACGGCTATTTCAGTCCCTTGTATGTTTTCACGACTGAACCGCAAAGAATATGATTCTCGGCTTGCTAGTAGTCAAGAAAATGCTCTAGACATAATTCAACGTAGTGGTATTGAAGTAACATGGATTGATAATAACAGCAGCTGTAAAGGAGTGTGTGCTCGCATTAAATCAGACAACATTGAGCCAAATAAAGAACATCCATTATGTGATGGTCATTACTGTTTTGATGAAATATTAGTTACGAAACTAGCAGACAAGATAGCGACTAGTAATGCTAAACATAAATTGGTTGTTCTACATATGATAGGTTCACATGGACCAACTTATTATCGTCGTTACCCTGAACACGAAAGTTTGTTTAAACCTGATTGCTCTCGAAGCGATATTCAGAACTGTAGTACAACTGAACTAACAAACACATATGATAATACTATCGCATACACAGACAAGGTGTTAAGCCAGTTGATAAAAGTATTACAAGCAAGTAACGAAATAGAAAAATCACTCTTGTATGTGTCAGATCACGGTGAGTCACTTGGTGAAAAAGGCTTATATCTTCATGGGTTTCCTTATGCATTAGCACCAACCGAGCAAACTCATATCCCAATGATTTTTTGGAGTAATAAGCTCGCTAACTCTAAATTTAATGATTGTATTGAGTTACAACGCTCAAAAGTATTTTCACACGACAATATTTTTGACACTTTACTTGGCTTAACTCAAGTAAGCAGCAGTCAATACCAACCTGAATACGATATTTTTAACGCCTGTAAGGCCCTAAGTCTATAAAGAGAGTTTCCAATGCAATTTGATAGTGCAAATAAGCCGTCAGGTATTAATCGAGTAGTTTTAGCTTTTAAAAATTCACAGCGTGCATTTAAATGGCTTGCTAAAAATGAAGCTGCTTTTAAACAAGAGCTTTTTTTACTCGCTTTATCGCTAACTATTATTTCTATTTGGCAGATAGGTATTTACGAAAAGGTCATGCTACTAATCTCTGTTTTATTTGTGATATTCGCAGAGGTTGTTAATACAGCAATAGAAGCAACAATAGACAGAGTTGGCTTAGAGATTCATCCATTGTCAGGTCTCGCTAAAGATTTAGGCTCCGCAGCAGTATTAATTGCGCTATTGATATGTTCATTCGTCTGGATTGCTGTATTTATAAGCTATATTGGTTATTTTTAAAATTTATCCAATCTCAATGATCGCTTATCGCTCATTTGAGACCGTCGCCTAAACTCGTTTTGGGGCAAAAACGAGTTACGCTTGAATGACCGCTCATGACACTTTGGCGAAATTAGGATGGCACTATATGAATCAAAACTAGATGTAGAGCCTAGTGTGCGTTAAGTGGTCGACAGCTGTTTATTAGACTTTTGTGTCTCAATATTTTTTTACAAACCTGATTGACTTCAGTTTGCTTTAATTTGGGTTCTTCGTCACTAGAGGATTGAAAACTACTACAAGCTGACAGAGATATGCAGATAATTATCAGAGTGTATTTTTTCATGATTTTGTCCTGAGAGTTAAACTTATGGTTGGTATTTAATGCCAGTGAGTCAAACGTTGTTTGATAATTGGAGATCACTTTCTTTTAGTGTCTCCAATTAAATAAAATTAAGCGTCTACTAAAATAACTTCACCGTTAATAAAGCCATCTACTGAACGCTCAAAAGCTTTACCGACTAAAGCTCCTGGTACAGGTTGAAATCCAGGCATCATTTCACCATAAACATCCCAAGCTTCAGATAATACTGTAGGGTTAACAACATTAATTCGGGTATTTCTTGGCATTTCTAGAGATACACATTTAACAAAAGTATCTATTGCACCACTTGTTGTTGCATCAGCAATGGCAAGTGGAATTGGCTTTATATTTAAAATTCCACTGATTAACGTAAATGAACCTCGATCTGCAATATATTCTTGGCCAATACGAACTAGGTTAATTTGCCCCATCATTTTACTCATTACGGTTGTCATCCACTGACCTTCAGTCATTTCAGTAAAGTTGGCATACTCACAAACTCCTACAGTATTAACAACTGCATCAAAATGCCCCACATTTTTGTATAAGTTCCTGATAGATTGCTCATCTGTAATATCAACTATATGATCAACATTACCTGAACGACCCGCGGTAATTACCTTATGCTTTCCTAAACCTGTTAACGCAGCTTGCCCCATCTTACCCAAGGCACCTATTAAAATAATTGTTTTCATTTGTTTTTCCATCTATGCAAGTTTGATTTGGTGGAGTGATATTAAATAAGGTTAAAAACAATTAGAAACAACAATGGTTTGTTAGTGATACAAGATATTTTGGTTATGTGTTACATTTATATTTAATGGCTAAAAGAGAAACTGAATCGCCCCGTGTTTGCCAGAGACT
>NZ_MXQF01000012.1 GCF_002165575.1 Pseudoalteromonas sp. A601 | reverse complement strand
ATGATTGCACTTAATACTTGAATTCAAGAAGTTTTAAAAAAATGGAAATCTAAAAATTGATATTAATTATTTCTAATAAAACAGATTTGGCGACTGACTACCTTGTTCATTATTTATCTGAGAAAAAAATAAAATATGTCCGATTAAATACGGAAGACTTTCAGTTAAAGTGGGAAGTTAACTTTGATATCAGTTCTAAAGGTAGTGAAGTTATTATTCATAGGTATTCAGATAATTATAAATTATCAACAACTATGATTTATGGAGCTTACATCCGTCAGCCACAGCTTCCTGATCTAAACTTAAGTAACTCTGATAAAGAGTTTGGTATGAGGGAAGTTGGTGAAACACTAAAAAGTTTATGGAGAGTTATACCTGAAAAAATATGGCTAAACGCCCCACATAATATTTTAAGAGCGAGCAATAAACCTGAACAACTTCAAATAGCAAAGTCTGTTGGATTTAATATTCCGAATACTTGTATTACATCAAACATTGAGAAAATTTATAGTTTCTACCAAAGTAATAATCAACAGATTATAGCTAAAGCGGTTAAGCACGGTTTTCAGTATGATGGCTATAAAGCTAAAGTAGTAGCAACACAAAAACTTAATTCTAAACAGCTCTCTACCATTAAAAATTTTGCAAAAGTACCTATGATTTTTCAGGAGTTCATAGAAAAAACAGTGACATACGGGTAACTGTCGTTGGAGATAGAGTATTTGCTACAGAAATAAGCTCTCAGGAATTTCAAGAAACCTCAACAGATTGGCGACTCTCTGACTATTACGAAATTAATTTAGAACATAAGATAATAAACCTACCTGTTGATATCGAAGCCGCATGTATAAAAATAACAAGACATTTTAATTTGAAATTTTCTGCAATCGATTTAATCTATTCCTTGGATAAGACGTTTTACTTCCTTGAGATGAACCCTAACGGGCAGTGGGCTTGGATTGAACAGATTACAAAACAAGGAATTAGGAAAGCTATCACCTCAGAATTAATCAAGAACGAGATAAAAAATGCTTAATGAAAGTGAGCTTCAACAAAAAGTAACTTCTTCTGACATAGAAGTCTTAAAAATTAGTGAGAAATTTTTAGATGAAAAAATTGATTCAGAATATAAAAGAGGCGAATCGGCTGAGAAAAGAGCAGGATTAATAATAGGTACTCTAGGCGCTTGCTCTGCAATACTGGTTTTTTTTGCTAGAAATACATTACAAAGTAATGAGTCAGATCCCTTAATTACAGCCATATATATTTTTGCTGCATTGTGGTTAGCAAGAGCGGTTTGGTATGCAAACAAAAGCTTTAAAACTCAGAGCAGAAAACAGTTTACTCACCATAATATCTTTTCAATTCAAGATAAGTGTGAAATAGAAGCGAGAAAAGAGATTCTTATAGGTAAAATCTGGGAATATGAACAAGTAATCCAGCCTAATAGTGAACGTTTATTTTATATCCAAAGAGCGCAAAGAGCATTAATAACATTTATTGGGATTCTATTAACTTTAGGCGCTACTACATCATTCAATGATTTAATTTTAGAAAGCTTAAAATTATGCATAGTTAGCACTCTGTCTGCTATTGCATTGATATACTGGATTATTGGGGATAAAGTAATAGAAAATAATGGGGTTTGGGTTTATAAAAAGGATCAGAAATGAAGAAAAACAAGTCTTTTCTGTTAGGGTTTGCATTAGAATTAAAAAACTCTAACGAACAAAAATACCACTATGATGAAGAATTAAATTTAAATGTATTTTCAAAAACAGGACTACCAGTCTCACTTAGTGCAGAAATGCAAACACAATCTAAAACACATTCGGCTCCTGGAGATGATGATCCAGACTATCAAGCTGAACTTTGCTTTTAGAAAAAAATACACAAGGTCAGGTCTTGCATCTTACCAAGACTAAAAACTAATCTCACGTTTAACACCCTTTCCCCCGTCATCACGCCCTGAAAAGAAGCAATTGATGAGTAATATCGCGCATGGATGCGCGTTAAGGCGGAACTAGGCCATGGGTGAAAAGCGTAGCTTTGAACGAGAGGCCATGGATGGCCGAACTGGGGAGCGTACATGGATGTGAAAGTTGGCCTATCTTCGCCGTTTACGTTCACATCAATTACGCATTGAAGGATTAAGCGTGATGCTCGGGGGCGCTGGGTGACGAGTGACCGAAACGAAGTTTCGCAGCGCGAGGAAGTGGAAGCATGGATGCTGACAGGAACCCAGCTTCAGGGATAAATTACTTGCAGCAGAATCAATTTGAAAACCGAGCGCACCTTGGTTGCTGCCAGCAATCTGGCAAAAAACCTTGAATAAGGTTTCTAATGTAGGTCGCGGATTTATCCCGACAAAAGTTAGCAAGTTAGCAAGTTAGCAAGTTAGCAAGTTAGCAAGTTAGCAAGTTAGCAAGTTAGCAAGTTAGCAAGTTAGCAAGTTAGCAGAAAAAACCTTCAGCCAAGATGATGCAACTTTTTGGGATAAAAGCCCAGCAAGCTCAGAGCCTATGGTGTTAAACCCTTCGAGGCTAAAGCCAACTCCCACATCAAATATTTAACCTCGGTGCAGCGAAGCGCCTCTGTGGTGAAATTCACTTTTTCGTCCTAAATGACATTCTACAATTTAAGCTCGTTGGGTTTCGTTGCACTCTAACCAACCTACAACATCCGCGCGGCGACTCCGTCATTTATCTGATATTTACGTAAATAGTCGTACTTTCGTGAAAGTTAATAACAATCTCACTCATAACGCGCTAGGCTAATAGCATCATGTTTAAAAATTGGAGTCATTATGAAAAAGTCTTTTTGTACTAGCTTAATCATCAGCCTCATTGGTTTAACAAGCTTACAGGCATGTGCACAGCAAACCGAGCAAGAAATTCCTGTCGCTAAAAGCGCTGATAAATATGAGCTTGAATTAATCGCTAAAGGCATTCAAATCCCTTGGGGAATGGCGTGGCTTAACGAACAAGATTTATTAGTGACTGACCGCGCTGGCGAACTTAGGCTTATTCGTGATGGCAAATTGCTAGATCAAAAAATCACTGGCGTGCCTAAAGTACATGCTCAAGGACAAGGCGGCTTATTAGATATTGAACTTGATCCTAATTTTAACGACAACGGCTGGATTTACTTTTCATATTCTGGTTATGAAGGTGATGGCGAAGGCTATAATACGTCAATCATGCGCGCACAACTAAAAGACATGGCGCTCGTTAATACTCAACTACTGTTTGATGGTGCGCCAAATACCACGGCAACCAAACATTATGGTTCGCGTATTGAGTTTGATAACGACGGTTATTTATATTTTTCTATCGGTGATCGCGGTAAGCGTGATGTTCACCCGCAAAGCCTTGAGTACGATGCAGGTAAAATTCACCGCATTAACAGCGATGGCTCAATTCCTGAGTCAAACCCATTTGTAAGTCAGCCAAATGCGCATAAGAGTATCTATTCGTATGGCCACCGTAACCCTCAAGGCATGGCAAAACACCCGCAAACGGGCGCAATTTGGAGTCATGAACATGGCCCTCGTGGCGGTGATGAAATCAATATTATTAAAGCAGGCGCTAACTATGGCTGGCCAGAAATAACCCACGGCATTAATTATATTGGTACTAAAATTACCGATGAAACAAGCCGTGAAGGAATGGAGCAACCAGACTGGGTTTGGGTACCGTCTATTGCGCCCTCTGGTATGGAATTTGTTACCAGTAATAAGTACCCACAATGGCAAGGTCACGTACTCGTTGGTGCAATGAAGTTTGCTCACTTAGTATTAGTTGAGCTTGATGGCAATAAAGTAACGGGTCACAGTAAGCTGTTTGAAGGCGCTGGCCGCGTACGCAGTATTTCAACTCACCCAAGTGGTGATTTATATCTGGGCATTGATGGTATGGGAATTTACCGAATAGTACCGAAAGTATAGCGGTTCGCGCTTCGCAATATTGTATTTATATTAGCAAATTACTTTTACCATTAAAGGTTCACAAAGACGTTATGAGCCGCTGCGCTGAGGAGGAGTATTATTGAATCACTCATTTCCTTCTCATTCCTTTCTCTTTGTGAAATAAATTTACCCAAAAATAAAAAGCCTGCAAATTTGCAGGCTTTCTCGTTAACTTTACTCTCGCTAACTCTCTACAACACTATAATGCTTGTAATGAGGTAAGCCACAAATGTTAAGCCACCAGCGAATAGCGCATACGGCATTTGGGTTTTAACGTGAGTGAGTAAGTCACAACCTGATGCAATTGCTGAAACTGCACTGGTGTCGGATATTGGCGAGCAATGATCGCCAAATACGCCGCCACCTAAGATTGCCGCAATCACTAATGAAGGCGGTAAACCTAGCGCTTGGATCAGTGGCACACCAATGGGGATAAGTATTGCAAACGTGCCCCAAGACGTACCCGTGGTGAACGAGATAACCGCACCGGTTACAAACAGTACTGGCACCACTAAGTATATAGGTAAGTAATCACCCACCAGCCCTGCCACAAATACGCCCGTGCCTAAGTCTTTTAAGCTGGCACCTAAAGTAAGTGATAGCAAAACAATAGCAACTAAAGGCAGTAGCTCGCCCATGCCTTTAAAGCCAATATCAACTAATTTATGGTGAGTAAACTCACGTGATGACACCATTAAAAAGTAAGCAACTACGCAGGCTAAAATAGTGGCATACAGTACTGATTTAGAACCACTACCGCTGGCAATATCACCATTACCTGACCAATACATAAAGCCAACCATACTACCAATTAAGGTAATTAGCGGCACTAGCATGTAACGTGCTTTTGTACCTTTTACTTCTTCTTGTAGTTCTGTTTGTTGATGTTCTAATTGTTCTTCTGCTTTTTTAAGTGGACCGTGAACTTTATCAAATGAAATGGTGTAAAACACTATCAACAAGGTAATGATTGCATAGAAGTTATAGCCTATGCTGCCCCATAAAACCGATACAGCCGATTCGTCCATTTCATAGTTACCCAATAAGCCAAGTACGTATGCGCCCCAACCATTGAGTAATATTAAAATACACACTGGCGCACTGGTGCTGTCAATCACATAAGCTAAACGGGCGCGGCTCATTTTGAATTTATCGAATAAACCACGCGACAAAATACCCGCAGTAAGTACACTTAGGTTAGATTCAATAAATACTGCAATCCCTGAGAACATAGTTAAAAAGCCAACTTGGCGTTTGCTTTTGGCCACGCCTTTGTTCATCAACATATTAACAGTGGCAGCCACACCGCCAGACTCACGAATATAAGCAAGCAATGCACCTATCAAAATACTAAATATGAGTATGCGGCTATTACCCGGTGAGCTTGCCACACTTACGACACGTTCAATGGTGTTGATAAAAGTATTAAACAGCGTGTTACCGTCGCCTTGTAAGGCTAATAAAAACTCTGATGAAGCAACGGCAACAAGCAGTGCCATAATCACTTCTTTGCGCCAAAATACGATTAGTATCGCTATCAACGGCGGTAAAATGGAATACCAAGACATACAAAAACCTTTTAAGTTGCGACTATGCCGCTGTTATAATTATTATCAGCCTGAGGCCAAAATAAGCCCACTAGCTTAATATGTTGCGTAATAAACTCAACATAATTCGACTAATGATTTAAAAGAGCTTCATAAACAAGCGAAATCACTGAGCCATACTTGCCTGTTTCAAACTTTTTACCGATAAACTCATAGTGAGTGTCACTGCCTTCAATGGGTGTATGGCGGGCATTTGTTAATAATACGATTGCTAAGTCATACACAGGGTCGATAACCGTTACTGTGCCAGTCCACCCTGTATGACCATATGCTTGCGCGCTTGCATAAGGGCCAAAATGCCATTTTTGCGCCCCATGACCGGCTCTTCGCCAGCCTAAACCATAAGTTTCGTTGCTCGCTTGTGCGTTAGTAAATTGCTCAATTACTTGTGGAGTAAATAATTGTTTGTTGCCATAGCCACCGCCATTTAATAGCAGCTGCATCATTATGCTCAGATCATGCCCGGTGCTAAACAAACCGGCATGGCCTGCAACACCGCCAAGTGCATAAAATGCTTTTTCATCGTGCACTTGGCCTTGCAATACCGTTGTACGTACATTTTCAAATTCTAAACGTCCACCTCGGGTATTACCTTGCAGCTCAGTCGCGGCGATTTTATTTTTGCTAAAGCCTTTTTGCAGTGGATTATAAACAGTTTGAGTTAAGCCCAAGGGTTGGTAAATTTGCCCTTCTACGTAACTATCGAGTGATTGCCCTGTAATACGCTCAACTAATACGCCAAGTAACATGTAGTCAATATCTGAATAGAGGTGCCTTACATTACGCCCAGCCACAAAGGGGATGCCTGTTAGTAACAAGTTTTTAGTGCGCAAGCTATTTTGCGAGAAAAATCGTTCGCCAAATTTATTATCTTTACGGTGAAAGTCCACCACCGCAGGGTAACCTGCGCTATGGGTCAATAAATCTTTCACTAAGCGCTGCTCGCGCCCTGCACCTCTAAATTCTGGTAGGTAATAAAATAGTGGCTTTTCAACATCCAGTTGACCTTCACTAGCCAGCTTCATTAACGCAAAGTTAGTGGCAAACATTTTTGTGTTGGATGCAATATCAAATAGGGTATCAGCGTGCATTTTTTGCGGATGGGCTAGTAAACTTCCATCTGCAGAGTATTTTTTTGCATCCCCATAGTGGCTTAACTTAATCAGCTGACCATCTTTTACCACGGCAAGAACAGCACCGGGGAAACCTTGGTTTACTTCTTCGTTGATAAGTGTATCTACTTCTTTAAAACTCACTTTTTTTGCGGTTTTATTGGCAAGTGTTGGGTAGGAAAATCGTAAAGTTAAACTTGCACCTTCAGGCATAACGTTATCTACTTTGAAGGTATTAGTGCCATTATGAGTGCGCTTAGAAAGGCTATATTTATAATGTTGTTGAGGGGTTAATGGGTTTGCAATGTTGATTTTTTCACCATTGATAAAAATATCCGCACTGGTTGCATTAGTGTTTTCAATAATAAGCTCGCCACGGCCTTTATATGCTTTAAAAGTCCCTCTGTCATTTACTAATAATCGGCTACTTGGGTTGTTATCAGGGATCCGTGCAACAACTTGTGCATTACTTAAGATGATTGGTTTGGCGACATCTACTGTTTGTTCTTTTTCATATTGTGCCATTAACTTAGTTAATTTTTTAGGAAAGTACTTTTCCATCAAAGCAAACAGTACAGATGCACTACGGGCATCGGCATTACCACTTACATGCCAAGGTAAAAAGTGCATTTGAAATGCGCTTAAGGTATCAAGTGTTTGTGGGTCAAGTTGGTTTGTTGCTTGAACGTCATAACCATAGCCACGTAATGCTTTTTGCATTAACGCTATCGACGGTTTAACTAAACTAAATTGTTGCCAATACTTATCAACGGTTTCACTTTCGTACCACGCGCCAATGCCAGCTTTATAAAGTTGATACCAGGGAAATCGTGGGCCCGGATCGTTTTTACGGCTCGGTGCAATATCGGAATGACCGACCACTTGAGTAGGCCCAATATCTGGATTACGCGCTAAAATACCTTTACTTAATTCAATCAATAATTCCATTTGCTTGGCATCATAATCAGGAAAGATACACAGTTTTGATGCATCATTTTCCATGTGTACATCAGCGGGCACCTCAGGGTAATGGCAAGTGGGCACATTGACTATTTCAATACCAATGGACTGGTCGTTTAAATCTTCTCGGCCTTGCCAAAAGCTGCGTCCGGCATGCCATGCTCTATCGTGCTCATCCACTAACTGAATAATTTTAAGTTCGTCTTCGGGGTAGCTCGCATCGTTTGATTCAGGTAATAAGTAATGAGCACTTAGGCCGCCTTCTTCGACCAATACGCGCATCGATTTTTCATAATCAATGGCTGTGTAATGCATCACTAAAAATTTAACGCGATGGCTATAATTAGCTGACTGAGTAAATTCATAAGGCGTAGAAGCACAACTTACAAGTAAGGTTGCCGTCGTCAATAAGCCAAGCTTTTTAAACCAAGATACAAACGTCATAGTTCTCTCATTACTGAAAAATCATAATAAACATAAATAGTGAGGCTTAAACTATCAAGTACCAATCTCACCTTTTCCCTATGCTAAACACTACCACAGATGAACAAGTTGTAAATAATTTATTTACAAAAAACAGATAGCGAAAGATATTTTATATCTAAAATGATTCTACGATTGCTTTAATTAGAGTTTTTCTTAATTTGGTTGTCAAACTATATTATTCCTATTATTCTTAAGTATTATTCCAAATAAAAACTTACAACTAATTGGAATATTATATTTACTTATAAATTTAATATATAAATTATAGCAACAGGTGAACCCAAAATAAGTACAAGCTAATTTCATTTAATGCTATAAATACACTAAATACTTTAATAAGCGAGCACTATGTCTACATTTGTTAAAATCAAAGCATTGCGTCAGTCTTTGTCAAGCAGTGAAGCAAAACTAGCAGACTTCACATTGAATTCAGCTAATGCTATACGTAATCTTTCTTCTGTTGAGTTAGCCAAGGTTGTTGGTGTTAGCCAATCAAGTGTCGTTAAATTTTCACAGAAACTGGGCTATAAAGGGTTCCCTGCCTTTAAATTAGCGGTTATCGATGCATTGAATGATGAAACCAGCGAGCCGAAATTACACGGTAAAATCACATTAAGTGATTCATTAGAACAAATTGCCGAAAAATTATTAAGTAGCAAGCTAGCCGTACTAAGTGAAACTAAAAACCTTAACGATGCCCCCTCTTTTGAACAAGCTGTTAGTTTGCTTAAATCCGCTAAACGTATTTTAATTTGTGGCTTAGGCGGCTCAGCGCTCGTAGCAAAAGATTTCTCTTATAAACTACAAAAGCTTGGTATGCCCGCTATCGCAGAACCCGATGGTCATGCACAACTTTCTTATGTATCAACGTTTGGTAAGGGTGATTTAGTGATCGCGATTAGTGAATCAGGGGTAACTCGTGAAATTGCTGAAGTGGTAAAACAAGCAAAGCATAACAATAGCCATGTAATTTCTGTTACTAAGTTTGGCAATAGTCCCGTGGCGGATGCAGCAAATGTGAAACTGTACTCTGTTGCAGAAGAAGAATCCGTGCGCTTATCATCTATTCTTGCTCGCACCGCGCAAGATTTTGTAATCGACATCCTATTTATTGCATTAACCCAGTCTAGTCGCCAAGGCCGCAAGTTGTTAGAGCACTCTAATGATGTAGTTGGCGAGTTTAGAAACCACTAAATACATATCACTATAGAACAGGCCGCATTCGCGGCCTTTTTATTTTCAATTGAATCCAACAACATCCTTTTTCTCTATAAAATATTTCAACGCTACCTCCATAAATAATTATTTAATTTTAAAAGATACTATTAAATTACAAATCAACCCCGTTTGCTATTTACTTAAGAAAATATTTTCCAAAGAGGGACTCAAGGTAACTCATTACTTTAATTCAACTTTATTAAAATTTATCTTTAGTCATATTGTGAAAAATTATAACCACCATACTTTTAATATATATTATTTCTATCAAACAACAGTTTCAGAAGAAATTATTCTTGACCAGTACTGGCAACACATGTTTAATAGAATGGCAACAAATAATAAAAGTTTATGACTCTATTCGGGAAATCAACACAGTTCAGAGCAATAAACAAACTTATAATAAGGACGGGGAAACGATGAAAAAACATGCACCAACCTTCAATATAAGCTCTTTAGCGCAAGCAACACACCGCGCTTTGCGAGTACCAAAAACTGCAATAACAGGTGCGCTGATAGCCGCAGCTCTGAGTAGTGCTCCAGCACTCGCCAACTTAAACGGTGCAATTAAAGGTAAAGTAGTAACAGAACAAGCAAACCAATCACTCGCAGGAATAACGATCACAGCTCGCAGTAACGTCATGCCAAAAGCACGTACTGTTGTAACGCGTGAAGATGGTAGTTATGATTTACCGCAACTAAAACCAGGTACTTACGAGCTAACGTTTGAAGACAACAACGGTATTACCCAAACGATGACCGTTGATGTACTGCTTGAGCAAACTTCGAGTGCAAATGTAGTACTAAGTGCTAATAAAGAAAGCGTTGAAGTAATTACGGTAACAGGCAGTAAGTTATTCCGCCAAGGTAATTCGTCATTAAGTAACTCGCTTGGTAAAAAAGCGATTGAAAGCGTACCTGTAGGTCAAGACTATCGCGATTTATTAAAACTAGTACCCGGTGTTGAGCTTTCACAAAACTCAACCCTTGGCCCATCTGCTGGTGGTTCAGGGGTTGATAATTCATATGGCTTTGATGGCGTAAATGTATCATTGCCTATGTATGGTAACTTAGCGTCTGAACCGTCTACTCACGATGTTGAGTTTGTTACTATGGACAGAGGTGGTGCAAAAGCCGTTGGATTTAATCGCTCGGGTGGTTTTTCAATCAATACTGTATCAAAGTCTGGTACTGATGAATTTCACGGCAACGTTGAATATAAAGTGCAACCTAAAAGCTTTGTTGCAACACCTGTTGGTTCAGAAAGCTATGAACTTGATAAAAGCTGGTTAACAGCTAGTTTAGGCGGCCCGCTGATTGAAGATGAATTGTATTTTTATACCTCTTACTACCGCCCAGAAGAAACACGTTCGAATAAAGATACCGCCTACGGTGAAGTAAAAGACTACGAAAGCGTACGTGATGAGTACTTTGGTAAATTAACTTGGGCCCCTACTGATGATCTCCTGTTAAACATTTCACAACGTACTTCAGATAAAGAGATCAATGGTCGTTCTGTTGGTGCTTATGAAACTGACTCAGTATCTGTTGGTGATAAAGCATCGCAAGATATCTTTACGTTAGATGGTTCTTGGATTTTAGGTTCAGCAACTACGCTCTCATTTCAATATAGTAAATTTGACCTAGATACAGGCTCACAGCCAGATAACGTGTTATCTGTAACTCCGTCGCTATCTAGTCAGCTCGATATCAGTAACCTAGAACAAATGGGTTACTTCTCAGTCCCTAGTATTCGTGATTACGACCCAGAAGGGAGTTATACCCAAGCACAGATTGATGCCTTTAATAACGGTGCAACGCCACTTATTAACCAATATGGTTATACTGAAGATGGTCAAATGCTTGGTGGCGGTGGCGTAGGTGCTTATTATCAATATGATAACCAGGACTTTTCTCGCGATAGCTTTGAAGTAAACCTTGAACACGAATTTGATTGGGGTGATACATACCACACACTTCACTTTGGTGCTAAGTGGGAGAAAGGCGTTGAAGAGCTTACTCGTTTATCAAATGGATGGGGCCGAGTTTCTTACGTAGGTGGGCTTGATGAAAGCTTAGAAGAAGGCAGTACTGCGCCAGTTGTTTATCGTGCATATGTTCAACAAATGAGCCTTGCAACTGATGGCAGCACACCCGTTTCAGGAATAAAATCTGAAACACGTAGTCTTAACTTTGAAATTAATGACACGATTGAAGTGGGTGACTGGACTTACAACCTTGGCTTACTAGTAAGCCAAGACACTTGGTATGGTCAAGGTTTACGCGAAGCATCTGGCACACTATCAGGTTACGAAGTTGCTCCGGGTAATAAATATGAAATGTACCAAACAGATTGGACTGACATGCTGCAGCCGCGATTAGGTGCAACTTGGACCTACTCTGATGAAGATTCAGTATTTGCTAACTTCTCAATCTATAACCCTGAAGCAAGTTCACTAGCACGTGCAGCATCATGGGACCGTAATACTCGTGCTGAAGTCGAAGTAGAATTTGATGATGCAGGTAATGTTATCTATGCAGAGCCTCGCCAAGGTTCATCAGGTAAAGTATTTGCCGATGACATGAAACCACGACGTGTAACCGAATTTACAATTGGTACGACTAAGTATGTCGGTTCTGATTTAGTACTTCGTGCTCACGTACGTCATCGTAAAGGTAATCACTTTTGGGAAGATATGCCGAATACTGGACGCTTAACTGATTATTCAGAGGTTGAAGCATCAGGTGTACCAGCTGATATTGCTGCACAAGGGTTATATGTCGATAATCTAGATGCGATTCGTGATGAGATTGGTGGTTCTTCTTATGTTATTGCTGAAGTTGATGGCGGCGAAACCAAATACTGGGAAGCCAGCATTGAAGCTGAGTACATGGGTGAAAACAGCTATGTAAATGCATCATACGTATGGAGTCATTACTACGGTAACTTTGACCAAGATAATACCACCGCGACTAATGATGCGAATAACTTTATTGGGTCGTCTTACTATGGTGATGGTCGTGGTCGCTATCCATGGGATAACCGCTCCGGCACATTATCAGGTGATAAACCACACTTGTTAAAAGTTTATGGTTACTACACGGTTCCTTGGGAAGCGAATGTGGGCGCTTACTTTGTATTTCAATCAGGTAAACCATGGGAAGCATGGGATGGTTCAATCTATGGTTATTCAAGCGACACAAGCCGCTATGGAGAGCCTGCAGGTAGCCGTCGCAGTGCGAGCCACTGGCAACTTGATCTAAACTATACGCAAGACTTTAAAGTTGCAGGTGATTTCGAGATGCAATTTAGAGCTGACTTGTTTAACGTATTTAATCGCCAAACAGGTTACAACAATAACCCATATATGAGTTCAGAAACATTTGGGGAATACCGTAACTACTACAACCCCCGTACGTTACAACTTTCATTCAACTTTGAATTTTAAGGGTTAGACAACCAAGCACTAATTTCCCCCAATCCAGGGTAAGGCCACATCAGTGGCCTTTTTTATACCTTAAATACAGAACTTATTGCACAAAGCGCTGATCAGTAGCAATTTCACATTGAGCAACCTCTTTGGGTTGGTTGTTTCTGTCGACTACCCAGCATTGTTCATAGATAGAGCAATAACAAAGCTCAATTAGAACTTGTCCATCCATTTCAAGCGCTTTGCTTAAGTAACCTGAACTCTGGATAATAAATCTATCTCCAGCGACTACTTTCAACGCTAACTGCGTTGAATTTACTTGCAATAGGCCAGCTATTGACGCGTAAATTCGCCTTGTTATCGCTAAAAGTCTCCGGCTGGAGACTAATAAATATATTTGTGATTTAATGTCAATACATTAGTACATCTCTTAACCAGAGTTCAGGTTAAGTAATCTTTATCTTTTAATGTAACTGCATGTACATTTGCTTGGCTTGGTAAAATACGGGTACTCATGTGAGATTGGACAAGACTCGAATTAACTAAAAAATCAGACCACTTTCTTACAGGTTCATTATTTCTATTCCATTAAATTTAGCTACACGCCTTTTTTAAGCGCAATAAAAACGCAGACTAGTCTGCGTTTATCAAGTTAATACTGTACTGCTTTTATGCTTTTACTGATACAGCAAATACGGCTTTCGCTGTTGTTTAAAGCGCTCTAAACCTTGCTGCCAACTCTGTTTAATTTGGTGTTCGGTTTGCCCTGCTTCAATTGCTAAGCGCAGTTTATCGGTGCCGGCCAGCTTATCCATAAAACTTGCACGTTCGAAAAACACCTGTTCATTAACGGTGAGTTTTTTATAAGCACTAATAAATAAGCTTAAATCGAGTCCCTTTATCATACTGTCACGTAAATCTACGCCTTGCACCGTCACATCTTTAAATTTAGGGTTCATAGACGCGCCTTTAATCGCACGAGGTGTAAAGCTAAACTCTCCTAGAGCTACAGGCGAATACCCAACAACTTGAAAGGGAAAGTCAGTACCACGCCCTATCGTGATGGGTGTTGCTTCGAAAAAACATAATGACGGATACAAGGTAATTGATTGTGCATTAGGTAAATTAGGGCTTGGCTTTACGGGCACTTGGTATGAGGTATTGCGAGTATAATTGGCTACAGGAAATACGCTCAAATCAAGTTCGTTAGCGCTATCTATCCAATTCTCACCTTTGATCATTTTGGCTAGTTCACCCACAGTCATACCATGTAACACTGGAATGGGGTGCATCCCAACAAAAGAGCGAAACTCAGACTCTAAAATTGGCCCGTCAACATAAGCAATGTTTGGGTTTGGTCTATCAAGTACCATAAATTTTACGTTGTTTTGCGCCGCGGCTTCCATCATATAATGCATCGAGCTGATATAAGTGTAAAAGCGCACACCCACATCTTGAATATCAAAAATGATCACATCAAGTTCACTCAGTACTTCGGCATCGGGCTTTTTATTACTGCCGTAAATCGACACTACATCAATGCCTGTTTTAGCATCTACAGCACTTTTTACATGAGCACCTGCATCATGATCGCCACGAAAACCATGCTCAGGAGCAAAGATTTTAACGATGTTTACTCCTTCAGCGCGTAACACATCAACAAGGTGCACACCATCGACTTGCGATGTTTGATTAACAACTAAGCCAACTCGCTTACCTTGTAGCTCAGGTAAATAATGCTCAAATTGCGCTGCAGCTACCTGTAGTTTTAGACTCACAGGTTGAGTGACTTCAGCGTGCGGTGAATTGTTACAAGCCACTAACACTAAGCAAGCTAATAACACAAGCGCTCTTAAAAACATCTATAACTCCACTGCTTTACGTAAAAAGCCATCAGCTTGAGTGAGCATTTGCTCTGCTTGCGCTGCATCTTTACCTGTTAGCACAATTAAGATAGCTAACTTCGCGCTTTGTTTTGCCTGTGCGAGTGCATCAACAGCTCGCTGATGTGAGCAGTCGGTTGCTTGCATAACAATACGAATAGCACGGGCATGAAGCTTTTCATTGCTAGCATTTACATCCACCATGAGGTTTTTATATACCTTACCTGTGCGGATCATACTGGCAGTACTAAGCATATTTAAAACGAGCTTTTGCGCTGTGCCAGACTTCATCCGAGTTGAACCTGTTACCGCCTCTGCACCAACAACTGGGCAAATACCAATATCAGGTAACTTCATCACTAACGAATTAGGATTACAGGTAACACCAACCGTTTTACAACCCACAGATTTAGCGTATTCAATTGCAGCACGTACATAAGGAGTACGGCCACTGGCGGCAATCCCCACTACAACATCTTTGGCTTGTAAATTAATCGCTTTTAAATCCTCAACACCTAAAGTAAGGCTATCTTCAGCTCCTTCAACGGCTTTTTTAAACGCTGTTTCGCCGCCGGCAATAATCCCCATCACTTGTTGATCATTAACGCTATATGTTGGTGCGCATTCTACGGCATCTAAAATCCCTAAGCGCCCGCTTGTGCCTGCACCTATATAGATCAGTCGGCCACCTTGTTTAAACGCTGTTTCAATATAGTCAACCGCTTCACTAATTTGTGGAATAACCAATTTAACAGCTTGGGCAACCTTCTGATCTTCTTGATTTATTTTGGTCAAGATTTGCATGCTATCAAGCAAGTCAATATCTAGAGTATCTGGGTTCTGCCCTTCTGAGACGATACCATTTAGTTCCTCTAAAAGTGTACGTTGTTGTTCAAATGCGTATTCAGAACTCATCGGTTTATCCTATATAGTCATTTTGCAAATGCTGGTGTGCCAATAAGGTGGCACCACGCAATGAATCTCCCAACCTAGGGGTAATCAATTGCTGCATTTGCTGATTTAATAGCGCTATCGTAACATCAGCTAAGCCACCTGTTAACATAACAGGTAATTCGCTGTTTGCGCGTGTTTTTTTAATTAAATACTCAACTTGTCGAGCATGATTTTTTAGTAATGTGTGTGCGACTTCGCAGTCGTCTTGCAGTTCAAAAATAAGGTATGTAAAACGAGCATAGTCAATGGCTTTAGCTGCATGTAACCAGGTACTAAGCTGAGCCCGTTGGCAACCAATGAGATTAGCTATTTGTTTAGTTACCTTACTGTTTGGCGCACCAAAACAATCTATATCGTTAAGAAGCGCTTGAACTGCGCTCAAACCTAAATGTGCGCCGCCACCAAAATCATCAGCCATAAAGCCCCAGCCACCAATAAGGTGAGTGTTACCATCTTCGGTTAGTCTTGCTCCAACCGCGCCTGTACCTAAGGCTACCATGGCAACGGGCTTGCCTTCATTTGCACCATACAAAGAGCTTATTGCATCACTGTATATATGTAATTGAGCAAACTTAATGTCACAACCAAGCTCAAGGGCTGCAGTTAACCGTTCCGACAGCTCTTTTGAGCCACCTCCGGCCACACCCATGACCGCAATAACTTCGTCTAGTTTTGCGTTACTTTGCTCAAGCAAGTTGTAGATCATGGCTTCAATGTTGTTTAATGCCGTTTGAAAGTTATTACTTAATGATGCTTCGCCGCCATGCGCCACATAGGTGGTATCACTGTTTAAGTGAATAATATGTGCAGTAATTTTAGTTCCACCGCCATCAAGTGCGAGTAAATAATTTATTTTACTCATCCGCCGACTTCCTTAATACAGGCTTCCCTAAACAACACACTATTGTGGCTAATGCAGTGCCGATACAAAGCTGCCAAGTAAAGCCTAAGTAAAAACGTTGCTCCTGCGGTAATAACCAGTCAATCATGTATGGCTGCATTAATAAAGTGACTAAAAAGCCTATAATCAAAGCTGCAAGCACTGAACTTTCACTGCCACGTTTGGTGAACAAAGTAGTAAAATACACACCTAACAAACCACTATACGAAAATACCATGACACTTAGCGCAAACTTTAACAGTGGCATATCAGAGTACTGCTGCCAAAAATAACAAAGGATGGCCATAACGGCTAAAGAAAGACTCACAAACGCCATTCCCACGCGTCCTGCCTTAACAAAATGACTGTCAGCGACCTGCTTGTTTTTAGCTTCTAAATATGGGCGATACAAATCTTGTACTATAACTGAAGACATTGAACTTAAACCGGAATTTAGTGTAGAAATTGCCGCCGCTATAATACCTACGCTGACAAGTCCTTTTACCCCGGCAGGGGCTTCATTGAGTACGTAGTACATGAAAATAGTAATCTTCTCACCATTAAACTCTTGCACTACTTGAGCACCATCACTGTTCATCAATAAGGGTTGTTGATAAACCACATAAAGCAATAGGCCGATAAAGATAAAAACCAACATGACTGGAATAACCATCACAATCGAAAGTACTAAGGCTTTACTACCTTCTTTCTCGCTTTTGCAGGTTAACAACCGCTGTGTCATGTCTTGATCTAAGCCAAACGCTGCAATATTTAATAGTACAAATCCGGTTAATACCGAGGCGATATTGAACACACCACTGGGGCCAAAATCGAGATCAAACTTAAAAATGGCTAATTTAGAGTCAGCACCAGGAGCAGGCTCATTTAAAGTTGCCATAATGGTCGAAAAATCCGCCGGTATTAACAATAACAAACACCAAATAACGGCAATTGCGGCACTTACATAAACAATGCTTTGCAGCACATCTGAATAAATTACACTTCGAATGCCACCAAACACGGTGTATAACAAACCAGCTAAAGCCAACAATAAAGTGGCTATGATCACACTTTGCGCTTCTATATTGCCATACAAAATCATAGCTACCGCTATAGCCGCCATATATAAACGTGCACCACTGGCAAACACGCGACCAAATAAATACATTAATCCACTACGACGCTTAGCTTTTGGGCCAATGCGTTTTTCAAGCAGCTCATATACGGTATAAACTTTTTGCTGGTAAAACTTAGGGATCAAAAATACAGATACTATAAAGGCAGCTATGAAAGCACCAATATTAGTTGCTAAATAAGACAAATCCCCTTGATAGCCTTGATCTGGCCCACCAATAAACGTAGCGGCTGATTGCGATGTTGCTAATACCGAAATTGCCACCATCCATGTTGGCATACTATTGCCGCCTAAAAAGAAATCTTGGCTTGAATTGGCACGCTTACGATTAAACCACCAGCCACTAAGCAATAAAATTGCACCGTAGCTTGCAAACACGAGCCAATCTAACAAGGTGTATTGTGCACTCATTTATTATCCCAACAAAAAACAACTTAAGGAATATATTATTCCATCAAATAAATTAAAAGCAAATGATTTTATTATTTCATTTGCTCAACTCTGCTTTAAAATCTGCTATTTAATACTAGGCAGGTTCCACACTACTTGCTTTTGTGCATATTGCTGCTTTGGTAAGCTCACCATTAATGGGGCATTTTTTTTATCTAACCATGCTAATAAACTATCCATATTTTGCTCAGTCATAGCTGTACAGCCAGCGGTTGGCTTATCTTGGGCTCGCCATAAATGCATAAAAATACAACTACCAGCACCATCGATATTTTCACTATTATGCTTTACAACAATGCCTTTTTTATACAGATTGTCTTGACTATAGATATCACGGCGCATCCATTCGGACGACCCTTTAACCGCCGTATCACCCACGACTGACTTATCAACTAATTGATTATAAAATGGCGAGCCTTTTACATCTATGCAATAGTCGTTAGCTGTCATACCTTGATAGGTCATGTTAGTTTGTAATGAGTCTAAATAACCAAATGCGGTACCTAGCTCAAAAATACCTGCAGGCGCTTTACCATCACCTTCTTGCTTTTGCAGGCCCCCTTGCTCTGGATGTAAGCCTATTCCCCATGCTAAACCTGTGCGCCCTAATACCACAGAATAATCATCACCGACTTGTTGCCACCCACTCTCACTTTGTTCAAAACGATACAATTGCGCTTGTGTGGTTTGCCAATCATCAGCAATTACGACTACCAATTGTTTTGTTTGCTCTGGTATAACCGTGTTTTGAGCACTAACATGTTGCTGCGCACACCCCACAGAACTACTCAATATAAGTGCCGCAGTGGTTATTTTTATATATTTTTTCATATTGGCCAGACTCCATCGGTTATATCTTGTAACCCATCTATTTTAATTATCCCTAAACCTGGCGCATCACCTAACGTGATTGCAGGCCCTTTAAACTCAACCCCACCTTGTACTGGATCGTACTGGCCAAGTGCAGGGCCGTCTAAATCAATTTTAGTGATTTGCTGCGCTTTTGCTGATGCCAAATGAGCTGCGCCTGCTACTGCGATACTTCCTTCAAGCATACAACCAATCATGCATTGTGCTTGATATTGTGCGGTAATATTGGCGATTTCTATCGCGCGACTAAGGCCGCCAGTCTTCATCACTTTAATATTGATAATATCTACTGCGTTTTGTTCTAGCAACTGAATAACCTGCTGCGGCGAGAACGCACTTTCATCAGCCATTATGGGTGTATTAACACGCTCTGTTATGTATTTTAATCCTTTAAAATCATCACTTTTAACGGGTTGTTCGACAAGCTCTAATTGTACATTGTTATTTTCAAGCTGTTGTAACGCAAACACCGTTTGCTTCGCTGACCAGCCTTGATTTACATCTAAGCGTATTTGCGCTTGTTGGCCATAATCTTGGTAGATAGCATTAATGCGAGCAATGTCTTGCTGTAGGTCGTTGCCTATTTTTACTTTTAAAATATCAAAGCCTTGTTGCACTGCAAGTTGGCAATCAGCAAGCATTTTATCAATCGCATCAACACTAATGGTTATGTCGGTTCTAAGATCTTTGCTGCCACCACCAAGTAACTTATAAAGCGGTGCTTGATACAACTTACCCCACAGGTCATAAACAGCCAGTTCTAAAGCTGCTTTTGCGCTGTAATTGCCTACCACTGTTGATTGAATAATCTGGCAAATCTGATTAATATTTTCTATCTCTCTATCAATCAATTTTGGGGCAATAAATTGACTAATTACACTCATCATACCTTGGTGGGTATCACCCGTAATAACAGGTGTTGATGCTGCACTACCGTAACCTAGTTGGCCGCAGTTTGTCTCAATAATAATCACTAAGTCTTCAATAAAACTGACTTCTCGTAACGCTGTTTTAAAAGGGGTAACTAGCGGCACTTTAAGTTTGGCAAAACGTATTGTTTTTATTTTCATATTGGCTCCTAACGAATACGCTTAATATTATAAACTCGGTCTAAATAGCTCACCTTTTGGGATAAACGTAAAGGCAGCAACGGTGTTACCGATACACCGTTAAGTGACCCTGAGTAAAAACTGCCATCAGCATTGTTGTAACCTAACCCTTTTACGTCGTGGATCACGTATGGCTGGCCGTTTTGTTCACCCAGGTACATCATTACATGGCCAGGGATATAAATAAGATCACCTATTTTCATTTGCTGTGTTACACCAAGCTTTTGTTGCTCGGTGCTTTGTTTATCAAAACGGTTATTAGTGCCGTACTCACTACTACCTTGTTGCCCTGAATTACGAGGCATTAATAAACCAAAACTTTTATAAATTTCACCAACAAAACCGGTGCAATCCCGGCCATTGTAGTCATGGCCCCAACCATAACGTTCACCTAAAAATTTAAAACCTTGTTTGATCAAATTAGCTTCAGTGTAGGGTAAATACCCCATATTTACATCCGCAGATTTACTGATCATTGCAGGTTTTATTTCTAATAGCCCTTGCTCGTTTCGTGTCGGTAACTGCACAACATGACTTGCATAGGTATTTTGACCATTTAGTAAATGCGGAACATCTTTTGCTGCCATTAAAGGTAAGCGCACCCCCATATCGAGCTGTACTTCTGAGCGAGAGTTATCATCTGGCACATATGCAGTCCTCACTTTGGCACCCGTTACTAATAAAAAGTCAACTTGGTTTTTGTACTCTCGAATAGTATTCGCATCACCAAAAGCAATATCTTCAGCTGGCGTCCAAGCCAAATAATTATAAGCGCGAACTAAAAGCCACTTTTTATCTGTACTTTGGTGCAGTACAGCTACACTTTCACCAGGGAACATGCCACTTTCTTGAAAACGATCGAGATCTTTATCTAAACCACTATTTAAAACACGATCCCATGTTGGAAAAGTACGTAATGCGGTGCGCTTTACCACCATACCAAAACGCACTTTATTAGTATTTTTTACTGCATTTAGATTTAAATTATTGGTATATTTAGCAAAATGCTTGGCACTCAGCTGACGACCATCAGTATAAAAACGCGGACTTTTAGGCACTGAACTCGCTTTTAAAATAGCCGCTTCTAAATCGTCTTTACTGAGTGTTTTTTTATAATCAAGCGGGTCTACAATGTAATCGTTATCGCTAATTAGCTTTTGGTTAAATGCTTGGATCTGCTCTGGCTGCATTAACACTTTGGCTGATACATTTTGTTTAAGCCAATGCTGCGCACTCAGCTGTGACTGAGTAACGCCAATTACATCAGATTGCCAACCTTGAGCCTGTACAGGACTACAAAGAGCACAACTTAGAGCTATAGAAATGGCGATAATTGAACGACGCATATGTCCCCCTAGAATTTGTTGAATCACTAACAAATGAGTTGATCTGTTAGTTTCGTTTTTACCATTGTTGTTATTTTTTATTCGCTAGTCTATTTATCTCCTATCTACATGGCAACAAGTTGAGGTTTAAACAATGTAGATAGCTCGAACAAATAATGAAAATTAAATTCTAAATAAAACGACATTAAAGGAATATTTTATTAAATCTAACACAAATTTACGGCTAAGCAAATTTATCTACTTGGCTGATTTTAACTATTTAGGATTTAGCGCCACCCAAATTACTCATGTAATCGCTTATGAAGTAGGTTTATACTTAATTGTCAAAACAAAAATATATTAATCTCAGCTACATTTAAAGCAATGCAAGCCCACGCCAGATTTGATTCTGATATCAATTAAAAACTTTCCTCCTAGTTCTTAAAGCGAAATGCCTCTTAAGCTCATTGTTAATAATTGACTTAAAACCTATTACACAAAGAAAAAAGAAGGTGAAATAACGAAATGCTTAAATAGTAATAGAAAGTGGTGGGCGCAGGACGTATCTTGTAAGAGTGAACCTGAGACCGCTCAGTTGGTGGTTTAATCTTTAAAAAGCACGGGATAAACCAGAGCTTATTGCAAATTTCAGACATAAAAAAACCGACTATCGTCGGCTGTTTTCTATTAACTTAAATAGTAATAGAAAGTGGTGGGCGCAGGACGTATCTTGTAAGAGTGAACCTGAGACCGCTCAGTTGGTGGTTTAATCTTTAAAAAGCACGGGATAAACCAGAGCTTATTGCAAATTTCAGACATAAAAAAACCGACTATCGTCGGCTGTTTTCTATTAACTTAAATAGTAATAGAAAGTGGTGGGCGCAGGACGTATCTTGTAAGAGTGAACCTGAGACCGCTCAGTTGGTGGTTTAATCTTTAAAAAGCACGGGATAAACCAGAGCTTATTGCAAATTTCAGACATAAAAAAACCGACTATCGTCGGCTGTTTTCTATTAACTTAAATAGTAATAGAAAGTGGTGGGCGCAGGACGTATCTTGTAAGAGTGAACCTGAGACCGCTCAGTTGGTGGTTTAATCTTTAAAAAGCACGGGATAAACCAGAGCTTATTGCAAATTTCAGACATAAAAAAACCGACTCTCGTCGGTTACTTTTTCTATAAAAATTATAGAAAGTGGTGGGCGCAGGACGTATCTTGTAAGAGTGAACCTGAGACCGCTCGGTTGGTGGTTTAATCTTTAAAAAGCGCGGGATAAACCAGAGCTTATTGCAAATTTCATACATAAAAAAACCGACTCTCGTCGGTTACTTTTTCTATAAAAATTATAGAAAGTGGTGGGCGCAGGACGTATCTTGTAAGAGTGAACCTGAGACCGCTCGGTTGGTGGTTTAATCTTTAAAAAGCGCGGGATAAACCAGAGCTTATTGCAAATTTCATACATAAAAAAACCGACTCTCGTCGGTTACTTTTTCTATAAAAATTATAGAAAGTGGTGGGCGCAGGACGTATCTTGTAAGAGTGAACCTGAGACCGCTCGGTTGGTGGTTTAATCTTTAAAAAGCGCGGGATAAACCAGAGCTTATTGCAAATTTCATACATAAAAAAACCGACTCTCGTCGGTTACTTTTTCTATAAAAATTATAGAAAGTGGTGGGCGCAGGACGTATCTTGTAAGAGTGAACCTGAGACCGCTCAGTTGGTGGTTTAATCTTTAAAAAGCGCGGGATAAACCAGAGCTTATTGCAAATTTCAGACATAAAAAAACCGACTCTCGTCGGTTACTTTTTCTATAAAAATTATAGAAAGTGGTGGGCGCAGGAGGATTCGAACCTCCGACCGCCTGGTTCGTAGCCAGGTACTCTATCCAGCTGAGCTATGCGCCCACATTCTATTTTTGATTTTAAGGTCTTATCTGACTCATACACTCTATTTAAGGACATAAAAAAACCGACTTGTGTCGGCTATTTTCTATTAACTTAAATAGTAATAGAAAGTGGTGGACGTAGGACGTATCTTCAAAAAGTGAACCTCCGACCGCTTGGTTGTTAAACCAACACTTTACTTTTTTATACTCTGAAGCATGAGTTAAAAGTGGTGGGCGCAGGAGGATTCGAACCTCCGACCGCCTGGTTCGTAGCCAGGTACTCTATCCAGCTGAGCTATGCGCCCACATTCTATTTCGATTTTAAGGTCTTATCTGACGGCTTTAATCAGTTGCTAAACTAACTGTATTCAAAAGTGGTGGGCGCAGGAGGATTCGAACCTCCGACCGCCTGGTTCGTAGCCAGGTACTCTATCCAGCTGAGCTATGCGCCCACTTTTTGATTTCTTATTTATACTCTAAGTAGAGTGCGCTTTTAACAAGCAAGTAAAGGATGGTGGGCGCAGGAGGATTCGAACCTCCGACCGCCTGGTTCGTAGCCAGGTACTCTATCCAGCTGAGCTATGCGCCCATTCTTTACATTACAAGAGACAATTTATAAAAATAAATGGCGGAGAAGGAGGGATTCGAACCCTCGATAGAGCTACAAACCCTATACTCCCTTAGCAGGGGAGCGCCTTCGGCCACTCGGCCACCTCTCCGTCTTGTGGGGCGTATAATAAAGATTTCAGAAAATATGTCAAACACTTTTCTTGTTAAAAGTAGCTGTTCGGTTAGAGAATACACATTAGTGTAAAAAAAGAGCGTTTTAAGCTTGATGATTAAGCAACTTAGGATTTTTTAATATCAGCCTCAACACCCAACAATGGAACAAGCTCATCACCTAGCTGTTCTAAATACTGATCTTGATAACCTAATTGTTGAAATTCGGCAATACACGCACGATAGTAGTTTTGTCTTTGCTGTTCATCTGTGAAGCTATCCAAAGAGCTTAGCTTTGGCTGTTTCTTATCTTTCATATCTAAATCCATTTATCTATAAAACACTTTAGGGTTAATTTCTAAATCCGAGTACATACTTTACGCTGTATTTACACTTAATAATCTACCCGATATTTATATCTTTGTACTTTTTAATAAGATTACATCTAAATAATTATCTAATTTAATAAAAATCAGTTAATTACATCAGCAAAAAGCTGATTATCGACTATGTTAGATTTAATACTACGAAATAGCGTACGCACCTTGCAGATATATCGTACACAAAAACGCCGCATTTAAGCGGCGTTTTTCTACTATTTAATAAAAATAGTATTAGTCAGCTTGTGGACGCATATGCGGGAACAAGATAACGTCTTTGATTGTAGGTGAATCAGTAAACAACATAACTAAACGGTCAATACCAATGCCCTCACCTGCTGTTGGCGGTAGGCCATATTCAAGTGCGCGAATGTAATCTTCGTCGTAATGCATTGCTTCATCATCGCCCGCGTCTTTTTCTTCAACTTGACGCGTGAAACGCTCTGCTTGATCTTGTGCATCGTTAAGCTCAGAGAAACCATTAGCAAGCTCGCGGCCGCCAACAAAGAACTCAAAACGGTCAGTAACAAATGGGTTTTCATCGTTACGACGTGCAAGTGGTGATACTTCCCACGGATAGCCTGTGATAAATGTAGGTTGGATAAGCATGTGCTCGGCCGTTTCTTCAAATATCTCACATAAGAACTTACCAGGGCCCCACACACAGTTTTCAGGAATTTTAACGTGCACTTGTTTAGCATACGCTTTTAATTCTTCAAAATGATTTTCTGGGTCGTTAAATACCGCAGCATCAAAGTCTGGGTTATATTTTAAGATTGCATCCGCCATGCTTAAACGGGTAAACGGTTGACCAAAGTCATACTCTACTGAGTCAATCACTTCACCGTTTTCGTCTTTTGTTGTATTAACAACAATTGGGCTGCCAAGTACGTTTGTTGCCACTGTACGAAGCATATCTTCGGTGATGTTCATTAAGTCGATGTAATCAGCGTATGCTTGGTAGAACTCAATCATAGTGAATTCTGGGTTGTGACGTGTTGATAACCCTTCGTTACGAAAGTTACGGTTAATTTCAAATACGCGGTCAAAACCACCTACCACCAAGCGCTTTAAGTAAAGCTCTGGTGCAATACGTAAGTACATGTCGATATCAAGAGCATTGTGGTGAGTCACAAATGGACGCGCCGTTGCGCCACCAGGAATAACCTGTAGCATCGGTGTTTCTACTTCCATGAAGTCACGGTCAGCTAAGAAACGACGAATACCTTCAACTACTTGTGAGCGAATACGGAACGTCTCACGAGTTGCTTCGTTAGTGATCAAATCAACATAACGTTGGCGATACTTAGTTTCTTGATCCGATAGACCATGGAATTTTTCAGGAAGTGGGCGTAATGACTTAGTAAGCAATTGATACTCAGTCATTTCTACGTATAAATCGCCTTTACCTGATTTATTAAGTGCACCTTTAACACCGATGATATCGCCGATATCTAGTTGACCATATTTTGCTTTTAAGTCTTTTTGTACATCTTTAGATGCATACGCTTGTACGCGACCTTTCATGTCTTGAATTGCAAGGAAAGGACCACGCTTAGCAAGGATACGTCCAGCAATTGAAACTACATGCTGAAGCCCTACTAACTCTTCTTTCGATTTATCACCAAACTCAGCCTGCAAATCTGCCGTGTAATGCTCACGACGGAATTGGTTTGGATGACCGTTGGCTGGGCAATTTTCGCGAATAGCGTCTAATTTGCCACGACGCTCAGCGATTAACTTATTTTCGTCTTGGATTTGATCAGTCATTTTTTAGCTCTTTTTTAGCTTGGTGGTTATAAACCAGATTTTAGGCTGGCTTCAATAAATTTGTCTAAGTTACCGTCAAGTACCGATTGGGTATTACGGTTTTCAACGCCAGTACGCAAATCTTTAATACGGGCGTCATCAAGTACATATGAACGAATTTGACTACCCCAACCGATATCCGATTTGGCGTCTTCTTGGCTTTGTTTTTCAGCATTTTGTTGTTGCAGTTCGAGCTCAAATAATTTTGCTTTTAACTGCTTCATCGCTTGCGCTTTATTTTTATGCTGAGAACGCTCGTTTTGACACTGTACAACCGTATTTGTTGGCACGTGGGTAATACGTACCGCAGATTCTGTGGTATTTACGTGCTGACCACCCGCACCTGATGCGCGGTATACGTCAATTCGTAAATCAGACGGGTTAATATCAATTTCGATATTATCGTCTATCTCAGGGTATACAAATGCTGAAGCAAAAGATGTGTGACGACGGCCACTTGAATCAAATGGACTCTTACGCACAAGACGATGAACACCTGTTTCTGTGCGCAACCAGCCATAAGCGTATTCACCAACAAAGCGTACTGTGGCGCCTTTGATACCCGCAACATCACCGTCAGTGGCTTCAACTAATTCAACTTTAAAGCCTTTCGCTTCACCCCAACGTAAGTACATACGCAGCAGCATGTTACACCAGTCTTGTGCTTCGGTGCCGCCTGAGCCAGATTGTAAATCTAAGTAAGCATCGTTTGAATCGTGGGGGCCTGAGAACATACGACGGAACTCTAAACCTTCGAGCTGCTCGTTTAAGTCATCTAGCTCGCTTTGCGCCTCGTTAAAAGTCTCTTCGTCTTCAGCTTCAATGGCAAGTTCAAGTAAACCTTCAACATCGTCGGCACCAGCAACAAGGTTGTCAATCGTTTCGACAACAGCCTCTAGTGCTGATTTTTCACGGCCAAGTGCTTGCGCACGTTCAGGCTCATTCCATACCGCTGAGTCTTCAAGTTCGGCGTTAACCTCTTCTAGGCGCTCTTGTTTATGAGCGTAGTCAAAGGTACCCCCGAAGCAGCTCGGTACGTTCGCGAATTTCCTTGATTTGATTAATCACAGGATTCACTTCAAACATCTACGTTACTCCAAAATGGCTGATTTACACGGCAATTTGCCCTATAAATTTCTTTAAATAATAAAAACGCCCGATTTTAACAAAAAACCGCGCGTTTTATTAGTACTTTATACGCCCTAGTGCGATATTTTTTAAGGGCTCTTTTGTAGCTCACGGACAATTAATTGCAGCGTATATTTACCTCTAAACTCATTTATATCCAGCTGATAAGCAACATCAACAAAACGCACTTCAGTGTCAGGCCACGCTTTAACGTCAACGCCAAATGCAATCGCATCTACCAAATGACCAGATTGATGTTTAAGCACTAGTTTTAAATGTTTTTCACCAACAATACGCTGCTGTACAACTTCAAAGGTGTGCTCAAACACTGGCTCAGGAAATTGCTGCCCCCATGGCCCTGCTTGTTTAATTAGCTGCGCAAAATCCATGTTAAAGCAATCAGCGGGTAACTCACCGTCAGTAAGAATAACGCACTGCTTATACTCTTCGCTTAATTGCGCGGTAACTGCTTGCTCAAAAGCCTGTTTAAACTCACTAAAGTGTTGTTCATTAATACTCAGTCCCGCAGCCATGGCATGACCACCAAACTTACTAATTAAATGTGGGTGTAAGGTATTCAAACGCTCGAGTAGGTCACGCATGTGCAGCCCTTCAATCGAACGGCAAGAGCCTTTGATTTCGCCATTATCACCACCAGCGAATATAACGGTGGGCCTGTGATACTTTTCTTTTAAGCGTCCCGCTAAAATACCAATTACACCTTGATGCCAATCTTGCTGATATAAACAAATGGCATCTGGTACGGTATCACTACTAAATGCTAGGCGGTCGAGTACCGCTTGTGCCTCAGCTTGCATGCCTTGCTCTATTTCGCGGCGCTCATGATTTAAGCTGTCGAGCTCGCCAGCAATACGCCTTGCTTGATTTAAATCCGCTGATAACAAACACGCTATCCCTAAGCTCATATCATCTAAGCGCCCTGCTGCGTTTAAGCGTGGTGCTAATGAAAAACCAAAGTCACTGGCACTTAAGCGTGCAGCATTGCGATTTGCAACTTCAATTAATGCGATAATCCCTGGGCGGGTATTGCCACTGCGAATTCGTGCTAACCCCTGATGCACTAAAGTGCGATTATTCGCATCCAGCGCGACCACATCCGCCACTGTACCAAGCGCAACGATATCAAGTAATTCAGCTAAATTGGGTGGTTGTTGCTGTTCAAAGTGGCCTAAATCACGTAATGCACTCCTCAGTGCTATCAGTAGATAAAACGCGACCCCAACACCTGCAATTGATTTAGATGGAAAATCGCAGTCGTGACGGTTTGGGTTAACTATAGCATCGGCATTTGGTAATTGCTCACCTTGCAAGTGGTGGTCAGTTACTAGGACTTTAATTCCTGCGGCTTTAACAATCTCAATACCTGCAATACATGAAATACCATTATCAACAGTGATCACTAAATCTGGCGCTATTGTGACTATTTGCTCAGCAAGCGCTGGGCTTAGTCCATACCCGAGGCTAAATCGGTCAGGAATAAGGTAATCTAAATGGGCAAAACCAAACATGCTCAGGCCGTGCATTAATGTTGCGGTACTGGTAGCACCATCAGCATCAAAATCACCCACAATAAGAATTTTACTTTGTGTTTGCAACGCCCAGATTAATAGCTCAGTAGCTTTATCAATATCTTTAAACAACCTAAAATCATGCAATGTGGCTGCGCTATTATTTAGTTCATCGGCATGGCTTACTTGGCGATTGGCGTAAATTTGCTTAATAACTGGGTGTAAATTATTGGGTAGGTGTGAGTCATCAACACATTGTCGAGCTTGAATTATTTTTTTCATGCAGCAGGCGATACTTTTAAGCTAGGAGAGCTAACAAAAAAAGGCCTAAAACGGCCTTTTTTAAACGTTTTATTTAATTATGAAGACTTGTTCGCTTCAAGTGCAGCACTAAGCGCTGCCGCAGGTTGGTAACCTGGGATCATGGTACCATCTTCTAAAATAATAGCTGGTGTGCCACTAATACCAAAACTCTGACCTAACTGATAGTGTTCAGCAACTGGTGCAGCACAACCTTGTATCACTTTAGTGTCAGCGCCTGCTTTTGCCTCAGTGAGTGCTTCTTGTTGATCTTTGGCACACCAAACATTCATTAAATCAGCATAACCAGAACCTTGTAAACCGCCACGTGGGAACGCTAAATATTTAACAGTAATACCCGCCTCGAGTAAATCGTCAAGCTCACGGTGTAATTTACGGCAATAACCACAGCTGATATCTGTAAAAACAGTAATACTGTGTTTTTCATTTGGCGCTTTGTAAACAATCATTGAGTTTTCGTATTCAGATAACCCCTCTTTACGAACACCGTTAAGAGCCTGTTCGGTTAAATTACTACGATTGTTTAAGTCAATTAAGGTGCCCTGCATTAAATATTGGCCATCTGCACTTGCGTACAATACACCTTTATCGGTAATTAACTCTTTCAATCCAGCCACAGGGCTTGGATTAATATGCTTTACAGTAACGCCTAGCTCAGCAAACTTAGTCACAATTGGGTCATTGGCATCAGGTACGGCTAATACACCATTTGCAAACGCACTTAAACTGGTGCCTAACATTGCACCGGCTAATACTAACTTTTTCATATTGTTCTCTTATATCCTGATAATTCATCTTTACTATGACCGCTAGTGTACTAAAAAAATTTCACTAAGCACGCGGGTGATGTTGCTGATGTACCGATTTTAATCGTTCATTCGCAACATGGGTATAAATTTGTGTCGTCGATAAATCGCTATGCCCTAACATCATTTGCACAACTCTAAGGTCTGCACCATGATTAAGTAAATGCGTTGCAAAAGCATGACGCAGCGTATGGGGCGATAAAGGCGACTCAACCGATGCCAAAATAGCATAGTGTTTGATCCGATGCCAAAAAGTTTGTCTCGTCATGCCTACTCCGCGTTTAGAGGGAAACACAAAATCGGTGGCATGCTTGATCATTTGCCCGCGCCCTAATTTTAAAAACTGCTCAAGCCAATACATGGCTTCTTCGCCAAGTGGCACCAAACGCTCTTTATTGCCTTTGCCTTTAACAAACACAACAGACTGGCGCATGTTTATTTGCTCCATGCGTAAACCAACAAGCTCACTGACCCGCAAGCCCGTAGCATATAAGAGCTCTAACATGGCTTTATCGCGCAGCCCCATGGGTTCATCAACATTGGGGGCTGCAAGTAATGCTTCAACTTCATTTTCAGAAAGCGTTTTAGGTAGTGTCTGGCCCGCTTTTGGCTGAGCGATATTCACCATCGGCGATTCACTCATGTACTTCTCGCGTACTAAATATTGATAAAAGCGTTTTAACGCACTAATGCTACGCGCTGTGCTGCGTGGCTTTAAACCTAAATCAACCCGATGCGCTAAATAACTTTCAATGTCTAAGGCCGATACCGTGAGTAAATCTTGCCCCTCTAAAAATAAACAGAACTTATCTAGGTCACTTCGATATGCAGATAACGTGTTATCACTAACATGCTGCTCAAGATAAAGATTATCTAAAAACGACTCAAGATAGTCGCTATTGTTAATAAGCTCATCTTGGTGCTCTGTAAGTGGGCTTAATGATTCATTTTTTGCAAACTTAGTCACAGTTGTTCCATTTTAATCAAGGTATCAATTAGTAATACCTTACGGTAAACTTGAGCCTATCATATCAGGCAAACACACAGTGATAAATACGATGCAAATTGGTTTATTTTACGGCTCTACAACATGCTATACCGAAATAGCAGCAGAAAAAATCCGCGATATTATTGGGCAAGACATTGTCAGTTTACATAACATCAAAGATGAGCCTCTAAAAAATGCAGAGAATTACGACTTTATCATCTTTGGTATTTCAACGTGGGACTTTGGTGAGTTACAAGAGGATTGGGAATCAATCTGGGATGACATTAAAGACGTTAACCTAACCGGAAAAACCATCGCCTTATTTGGCATGGGCGACCAGCAGGGTTACGGCCAATGGTTTCAAGATGCGCTAGGTATGCTACATGATGAAATTAGCAGTCAAGAGTTTACTCAATTAGGCTTATGGCCTAACGATGCTAGCTACGAATTTGAAGCATCAAAAGCACTCACCACCGATGGTAAACATTTTGTCGGCCTTGCTCTTGACGAAGACAGCCAATATGAGCAGAGCGATGAGCGCATAGCTAGTTGGGTTGAGCAAGTAATGACCGAGTACAGTGAAAGCCTTTAATTAACAAAAGGTTGTTCCTTGCTGTGTCCTCAAAATTAAAAGCGATTTAAGTTGGTTATCAAACAACTCTCTTTTGTTTAGGGTCTATTGACCTTTGCGGATTAAAGCTTATTCAAACTAGGGGCGGTTTAATCACGGCGCGAGGTTTGTAACCTCGAGGGCTAAGTATAAATCGCTTCTAACGCCTTGATATTAAGCCTCTGTGAAGCGCTGAATTCTGCATCTTGAGGTGGTTTGTGTAGACATATTCCCATCACTCCTTTTACCTTGTTTAATACAAAAAATTACATTTTTATACACATTAATACTAAGTGATGAATTATGATTTATGCGTTCAAATAAATTAAAAGGATTTACCTATGTTCAAAAAAACAATTAGCTTGTTATTATTTCCTATAGCTTTTACTGGCTGTAATTCTGAAGACTTAGAAACCGCAAATTTTGGTTCTAGCTTTTACAAAAATGACTACACATTAGTAAATGCTACAGATCTAGAGATTGATTATCATATAGCTAATACACAGCTAGATGGAGATCCCCGTGATGTAGAGAAAAACAAGTATTATATAGATACACTTTCAACTGACTCAGAGCCCAAATCAGTCACTCATGAACACAACACTAATCGAGAAATCACCTTTTATATTCAAGATCATACTCACAAGACTAAACGAGTAAAAAAAACATACAAAGTGAAAAACGAACAAGATTATCACTTTATTGCTTGGCAAAATAATGAACGACTCAACTTAAGCATCATTCAAAATCAAAGTAAAAATAAAAGTAGCTTTTTCGCTATCCGATTTTTAGCGTCAACAGATATGCCAATTACAATTAATAGTAAAACCTTTAATCTCGAGCAAGGTGAAATAAGTAATTGGTATTATGTTGATGACTGTAATTCAGATATTAAATTTAATAATGAACCTTTGTCTATTTGTCATACATCATACGATAATTCATATACTCTTGTTCTAGACAAATCAGGGATCAAAGCAACGATCACAGAGTGAACGAGTAATTTTAATTTTCTATTTCATTTGTGACTTTAAATACTGCATCACCGACTCTTAAGTGGTTATATTGAGGCTGCTCTACGCTTATATCATTGGCGTTTATTAGACTTTTTAACCACTTGATTTGGTCTGGGTTATCCGTAGTCATGTAGTATTGCTGCCATTTACTACCATTATGAGACCATAATTTAGCATTGGTGAAATCATTTGTTTCATCAATGAAAACATAATCTAACTGCTCATCGTTATTTAAATCAATAGCGACAAAATAAAATGAATAACTATGCAAAGGCGCCCAGTTGCTAAAATGCATGCTATTGAATACAGCCTCAATCAATTCATCAGAAAACACCTCTTGTTCTGGCCAAAATACACTGTGGGCAATAAATTCAGAGAGGGTTGTAGACTTTTCTGCGGTTTTAAAATCAGTGTTTACATACATTCGCTCAATAATTGTCACTTGCTCTGGGTGCGAGTTTTTTATTTGCGCTTTCAAATCTTGCATTGCAAGATAACCTTGCCGTCCCAGATTTGATGCAAAGTAATTATAATCAAACTCTTCAAGCGTGACTTTACCATCATTTAAGCGCGCAATCTGGCTATCACTCGCGATACGTTGAAAATTTAACAAAGGTGAATTTACCAGCAGCATACTTACCAGCACAATGAGCCCCATGCCAATATTGACCTTGTTTTGAACCTCAAGCCACGCATCACGCTTTTTGATAATCCCAACTAAATAGCCAAACGAAAAACACGCCAGTAGAAAGCACATTAAAATGGCCCAGCATCTAGCAACACTTAAGCCATATTGATCAACACGTAACCACAACCCATAAGCCGCAATTAAGCTATAAATAGGTAATAAACCAACACCTATAATAATCAATCTATGTAATACAACATTGTAAGGGCGCTGTAATGACGCCTGTTGATAAACCGTATTTATAAAAAAGAGTGTTAATAGTTGCAGCCACAACACTAACGAAGTCCCCCTGCCTGTTTGCCATAATTTTTCAAGCCCAGCAAAGGGTAAAGTCGCTAAAAAGCCAAAAGAAACAATAGTTAAAACAGGCAGTAAAAACTTGATTAGAACTTGCAGTAATGTTGCTATGCTTTGCTCTGCATTTAACAAGCTTCTAAATACAATGCTCGCAAAAGCAAACGCTAAGGTAATTGTAGGGATCCAAAACCATTCTTTTCTTAATAGCGTTGTGAAAAATTCAATGTCCAACGCGTCAAATAAGGCTGCGCCTAAATTTAAAATGCCCCAGAAAATTAATACAAATAACCAACACTCTATAAATAAAAGAAAATTACGCCATGAAAGTTTAAACAACTGAGCATAATGAATCGCCTCTTTATCTATAAACTGCTGGATATACATTAAAGCTTTAAAGCTTGCTACCAAAGAGGTCATTACAAACGTAGCAGTTAGCCAATCATTATCAATAAACGCTAACGGGTAATGCTCAGATCCAATGTATGCGCCCAATAGTGACAACAATAAGCAAAAAGGAAGCAAATAAATAAGCAGTTTTTTTATATTACCTTGCTCCACAGCGAGTAAGGTCAGTAAAGGAAAACTGATTACAAATGTAGCTAAAGAGGTAAACCAAATAGGGTCGGCGGCGGGCCATGTTGCGGCTTCAAGGCTGCGATATAACAATGTTAAAGCAATCCCTTGTAACACTGCTAGCAGTATCATGAGTGATTTAGGTAATTGATTATCCATATCTATTTACTCCGAGTCATTTTGGTCAGTGTGCGTTATTTGTACCTACTATTCAATAAAGCTTACATTTTTAAGTAAAAGTCCTTACACAGCTTAACAAAATCATCACTGTATTGGCCGTCTTCATTATGAATAATTAAATGCTGAGGATTGCAATCAACCTCTTGATAGCCAAAACACATTAAGCTGCGCGTTGCAGGCTTAGTTTTTTTAGTTTGCACTAAACAAAGATGTTGTAAATAAAGCCCTTGCGCAGACGCTTGTGCTATAAATAATTGAGCTTCGCTGCTTGGTAAAATTAAGTTAAACAGTGCAGCATGATGCGTTAATCGTTTAAATGCAGCAATCAACTGGCTAAAACTCAAGCCGTCAGTATGGCGTGCCGCGTTTCGTGCGGTATCATCCCCTTTTAAACTATTATTAAAGTAAGGAGGATTGCTGATCACCACGTCAAATAGTTCATCAGCTGCAAAATTTTGAATACTTTGATGGAAAAGTGCAATATCAGGCCAAGGGCTATTTGCGATATTTTGTTTTGCTTGAATGTAAGCAGGCTCGTCTATTTCAACAGCGGTTATAACCAAGTTAGCAGCGCGCTGTTTGCACATTAATGCAAGTAAACCAGTGCCAGTGCCAATATCAAGCGCTCTTTGACCGCTGACTAATTTTGCCCACGCTCCCAGTAAAATGCCATCGGTCGATACCTTCATAGCGCATTGGTCATGCTCGACTTTAAATTGTTTAAACACAAAACCTGACATTTTTTCACCTTTTCGTTCACCAACCGCAGTATAGCGCGTATAATTAACGTCAATTGTCCTCTATTTTTGACACTCTATGCAATTTTCTGATTTTGATATCGATAACAAGTTACTAAACGCCGTCGCTAAAATGGGTTATGAGACCCCAACCAGCATTCAGCAACAAGCTATTCCTGAAGCACTGCAAGGGCGTGATATTTTAGCATCAGCGCCTACAGGCACAGGTAAAACCGCTGCATTTTTAATTCCAGCAATTCAATACTTACTGGATTTCCCACGCCGCGAGCCTGGCTTTGCGCGAGTGTTAATTATGACCCCGACCCGTGAACTTGCGTATCAAATTCATGAACAATGTGAGTTACTTGCCAAACAAACACATTTAAAAATAGGTGTGGTTACAGGCGGTATTAATTACGGCACGCATAAAGAAATTTTTGAAAAAAATAACGATATCTTAATCGCTACCCCTGGGCGATTAATGGAATACTTAGAAACAGAAAACTTTCATGCTGAAAATGTTGAGATGCTTATTTTAGATGAAGCAGACCGTATGTTAGATATGGGCTTTCGTAAAGAAATGCTGCGCATTTGTGATGAAGCTAAAAACCGTCGTCAGTGCTTTCTATTTTCAGCAACACTTGAAGGCGACAGCGTAGAGCAATTCGCAGAGCGTATTTTAAATGATCCGGCACTGCTTGAAGCAGAGTCGTCACGTAAAGAAAAAGCTAAGATCCATCAATGGGTACATTTAGCCGATGACTACCATCATAAGCTTGAGCTATTAGTTAATACCTTAAATGGCCCAGATGTCAGCAAAGCAATTGTGTTTGTTAAAACTCGAGAGCGCCTTGAAACCCTCATTGGTGAACTCACCAACAACGGGGTAAAAGCAGCCTGGTTACGTGGCGAAATGCCACAAGACAAACGCATGAAAGCAATGGAAAACTTCCACAGTGGCCGTACCAAAATATTGGTTGCAACAGATGTTGCCGCACGCGGTATTGATGTAGCTGACATTAGCCATGTCATTAACTTTGATATGCCACGTACCGCCGACGTATATGTACATCGTATTGGTCGTACTGGTCGCGCAGGTAAAAAAGGCATCGCGATTTCATTAGTGGAAGCGCACGATGTGGCCGTTTTAGCTAAGGTTGAGCGTTACACTGAGCAAAAACTTAAACGCCGCGTAATAAAAGGCATTGAGCCACAGCATAAAGAAGCTAAAATGCCAGTCAAGAAACTAAAAGATCCAGCTAAAATTAAAGCCCGTAAAAAGGCGAAGGCAAAAGTTAAAAAGAAAAAATAACCACAATTAAAAAAGCCGAGCACTTACAAGCTCGGCTTTTTACTTTTATGGCTGTTATTGGCACGCACCTAAATCTTTCCATACCGCCCATGCTGATGAATTATCTGCTGGATTAGCACCTTGCGTCCACCATTTAGCTTGGTAACGAATACCGTTATATGCGACCTCATTACCTGCGGTATAAGCTGTGGTTGCACTCCACATAGGCAACCCACTACAAGCTGGAGGTGTACTATCATCCGTTACTGTAACCGTTTTAACCAAACTATGGCTAAACCCCTGCGCATCACTCACCGTTAAGGTTACATCATATAAACCTGAAACTTGATAAGTATGGCTCGGTGTTTTTGTATTAGCAGTCACACCATCACCAAAGTTCCAATTAGAAGCAGTTACCGCCACATCATCCGTTGATAAATTACTAAAGCTAACAATCAACCCATTTACACTATAATCAAAATTAGCCTTAGGTGCTTGATTGTCGTCTCCAGAATTATGACAATCACCTTGATATGACCATACATTCGAGAAAATTGCCGGATTTGCTCCAGTAGACCACCATGTGGCTTTATATTTCGCTTGTTCAAATTCAACTTGATCTGCAATCCGGTATGCTTTTGTCGCATCCCAACTTGCAAGACCATCACAACCATCTTCTGATGATGTAATTGTCACAGTTTGACTTCGTCGGCTTGTTTGTCCAATTGTATCTGTTACTTCTAAAGTAACGCTGTAGTTACCATCAACAGCAAATATGTGCGTTGGATTTTCAACGGTTGATGAATTACCATCACCAAAGCTCCAGTTATAACTGCTGATCCCTTTATCATCCGTAGAGGTATTATTAAAAGTAACCTGTTTATCATTTACGGTTGCACTGAAACTTGCAACAGGCGCATTATCAACATCACTGCCACCACCACATTCTGATTGTGCTAAATAATCGTAAGCTGCTTTTGCTTTAACAATTCCAAAGCCATATGACGTATCTCGTCCTGGCGTACCTCTATCTTCTGCGCTCACATTTAACGCATCTCGAATTTGCTGGTTACTACAATTAGGGTAATGACTCCATACTAGCGCAGCCACACCCGATACATGCGGTGTCGCCATTGAAGTACCACTAATGCTTTTATAGCCACCATTATTCCAAGTCGAATTTGTACCTACGCCTGGAGCCGCTAGTTCAACTTGAGCATTATATTGAGAGAACGATGCTTTATTACCAGATTGATCAACCGCCGCCACCGATACTACCGAATCATAAGATGCCGGGTAGCTTAACGCGCTATTGGCATCATTACCCGCCGCTGCAATATGCAACATACCTTGCGCATAGCTATTAGCAAAAGCTTGACGTTCAGCATTTGATGATTGCGAACCACCTAAACTCATACTGGTAACGCTTGCACCAGCCGATTGACATTGGCCAATTGCAGCAACGAGATCTGAGCCATATGCCCAATTACCTTGGTCATTAAATACTTTTACAATATGTAGCCCTAATTGACCTGAAGAATTAACACCAACAACACCTAAGCCATTACCACCAAGTGCTGCAATTGTTCCAGCTACATGGGTGCCGTGCCCATTACCATCATTGTACCAATTCCCTGTATTATTAGCTCCATAACCATCACTTCCTGTTATGCCTGTATTAGGCAAATCTGGGTGGCTAAGGGTATAGCCTGTATCCATAATACATACTTTTTGGTTACCAGTGAGATCATCAGAGAGCTGTTGAGCCTGAACCATAGTAATGCCATAAGGTGTACTTTCAGCCATTAAGTAACGTTTAGGATCCACTTCAATAGTCGCCACTTCAGAGTTTTGTAATAACCGTTGTTTTTGTTCTGCTGTTAGCATAACGGCCATAGCATTTACCCCAGGCAAAGGTTGAATAACATCAATATTCACCTGTGTGGCAATGTTATTCATTAAACTACGTTTCATATCATTAACCTGTGCTTGGCTACGGGCGAAGGTAGTATGCATCGCAGTTGTTTGCTCAGATAAATGCACAATAAAACGTTCTGCTTCAACCTGCTCGGCCATCACAGAGCCTGCAGCTGATAATAAAATAGCACTTGTTAATGCGGTTATTTTGAATCTAGGGGTCTTTGACACGCTCATTTTATATTCCTTGGATGTAAAAATTTTGCGCTGTAAATTAACATTTAATTCACAACCCTCTTATAGAAACATGCAAAGACAACGCTGTCAACTTAGTTCATACAAAAATACTCCCTCCCCTATTAAACTTAGTTATTGGCTGGTACAAGTTTAAGACTCAGGAAATACGCTTATTTATGTTATGGAACAAATTCGCGGTGTTGCTCAGTCAAAGTGTAAATAAAATATTTTAACTTTTAGCCGCCAAACTCATCGTTCTATTGGGCAAAGAGTTTTTTACTTATTCGAATGTAAAAAATACCCAAGTTAGATTTAATTTTCACATGATAAAATTAAATACCTAGTATTTTCATAAGGTTAATTATTGGAATGGTATTTGTAATTAAGAATATATCTTTAATTAAGCAAGCTTGAGGGAAATCATGAACCGCTTCAAATTAACCGTATCACTTATATCGCTTAGTTGTGTTTTTTTACTTGCCTGTGCAACGCAAGTGAGTGCAGCGCCAAGCAGTATTATGGTCAGTAGCGCTTCAACTCAACCCACTTTACAACAGCTTACAGTTAACAAGTTACTTAACAACCCAAACTTAAACCTCTCACAGCTAAACTTAACCGTGATAGGTAACAAAATTGAATTAAATGGCATCGCGAGCAACGGTTTTGAACGTGCCCTTGCGCAAAAATTTATCGAGAACACTCAAGGTATAGAGATCATAGAAAATAAAATGCTCGTTGAGCTAGAACAATAAATACCGATTTTAAAGAATTACACTCCCCTTGTTGAGCGCCATTGGCGCTCTTTTTTTTATACACGCCGCTGCTTTTATTTACCAATCGCTTGTTTGGCAAAAAGATGTTTTATCGGCCCTAGGTTATCAACCATGCTCAAACCAACACCGCGTATCAACTTTTTAACTGGGTGAGTACCTGCAAATAACTCTTTTAAACCTTGCATCATAGCAATATGCTTTTGCGCATCGAGCTTGCGGGTGCGTTCGTAATCACGCAAGGTGCGATCACTGGCAAACTCTGTATTTTGCTCACTGAGTAATTCAATCAAATAACTGGCATCTTTCAGGCCTAAATTCATCCCAAGCCCTGCGAGGGGGTGAATTGTATGTGCAGCATCGCCGATGAGCACCACTTTACCTGCAACCCATTGCTGGGCGTAACGCATTTTAAGTGGAAATGCAGCACGCTGACTTTGTATCTCGCATAAACCACACTGACCATCCAGTGCAGCCATAACCGCTTTATTAAAATCAGCATCATCCATCGCTAATAGGGACTGACAATGCTCAGGGCTCGTTGACCAAACAATTGAATGCGTGTGTTTATCTGTCAGAGGTAAAAATGCTAATGGCCCAGTAGGTAAGAATACCTGGCGTGCAGTATTATTATGTGGCTCGGCGGTTTTTACCGTCGCAACAATCGCATTATGATCATAATCTTTAAACGTGATAGGTAAGTTAAACTGTTTTCGAATTGAAGAGTTAGCACCGTCCGCTGCCACCAAAAGCTTAGCAATAATTGGTTCACCTGATTCAAGAGTAACAAATACATCATTTTCACTTTGATGAATTTGTTGATACCGCGTTTCAAACATCAGGGTCGCTTGACTGTGCTTTTCAAGCTCATTTATTAATGCATAGCGAATAATGTCATTTTCTACAATGTGACCTAACTGAGGTAAATCAAGCTCATCGCTATTAAATGCTATTTTACCAAAGCTATCTTGATCTCGAACATCCATATGGGTGTATGCGCGAGCGCGCTGAGCAACAATTTGTGGCCACACACCAATTGATTCAAATAACGCTTGGCTAGCAAGGCTTAATGCACTGACACGCAAACCATAATCATCACCTGGTAATTGCTGTTTCGCAGCGGCATCAATGACAATGACACTAACGTTAGCTTTTGCTAAACCCAGTGCAAGTGTGAGCCCCACACACCCGCCACCAACTACACATACTTGTGCTTGTTTCATAGTCGTTTACCTTGCTTTACTTGCCCCATCAATTGTTTTGCTAACGGAGCTTTAAATGAAGAACATAAATCCATTGTGAATAAACCGCAGCTGCGGCCGAATGCTAAAACACGAGAGGTGTTTGAAAATAATCGAACCAAGCCATCGGTTAGCGTCATAACAGTATTTATATCTTGGCTTCGCAGCTGAGCGTAATGACGCAAAAATGCATAACTCCCAATCTCATGCTCCCCTTTTGTTAAGTCACATAGTACTTGTATATCACGCAAACCTAAATTAAAACCCTGCCCTGCGATAGGGTGAATAGCATGCCCTGAGTTGCCTATTAATAAGGTGCGATGGCTATAGAGTGAGTCCGCACGGCCATAAACGAGTGGATAGCTGGTGCGTACACCTGCTTTAACAAATTGTCCGGCGCGATAACCAAATGCATTTTGTAGTGCCATGATGAATGCCATATCATCAAGCGCCATATGCTGCTTGATTTGCTCAGGCTCCATACACCATACTAATGAGTAACGGTTCTTGCTCATAGGTAGTAGTGCTATAGGCCCGTGCTCTGTGAAACGTTCAAATGCATGGTCATGATGACCACCCGCCACTTCAATGTTCGCAATAATCGCGCCTTGTGAATAAGGCTCGGTTGTAAAGTTAATATTGACTAATTGTCGCGTTGGGGACTGTGCGCCATCAGCAATGATCACAAGTTTTGCGTTTAACTCAGCCCCCGACTCAAGTGTTAGCTGTGCTGAATCTACTTGGTAATTCAAACTTGCAATGGTGTCAGGACAAAATACTTTAACCGCGGTATTCATTAATTGATTATGTAAAGACCGGCCAAATGGATTAACCTCAACTACATAACCCAAAGCGCTTTGCGCAAATTCATTGCAATCAATATGTGTTTTACCAAAATGACCGCGATCTGACACGCTAACTTGTTTAATAACAGCTGCAAACGAAGCTTGTGGGTCAAATATATTGGCAGTTTGTAAAAATTGCACCGACTGTTGGGCTAGTGCAATACTGCGATCATCAAAACTCGGGTGATAATCATCACTGGGTTGATTAGCTTCAACAACCGCGATAGATAAATCAGATGCGCCACTGGCAAGGCTTAACGCACAACTCGCCCCCGCTAAGCCGCCACCGATTATTACAACATCAAACTGTTCTGCCACGCTTTACTCCTAGGGTTTAGTTAGCCTTTAGGCTCATAAGCGCTTCAATTTCACGGATACTTTTAGGCACACTTTGAGTCAAGTTTTCATAACCTTGCTCTGTAACTAGTAGGTTATCTTCAATACGAATGCCAATACCTTTAAATTGCTCTGGTGCTTTAGCATCAAGACTAATATAAAGCCCAGGCTCAATGGTAAGCACCATGCCAGCTTCAAATGAGCGTTCTTTTTCATCTTGCTTGTAGTCACCAACATCGTGCACATCTAAACCAAGCCAATGACCAAGGCCGTGCATATAAAACGCCTTACACGCTTGGCTAGCCAAAAGCTCGTGTAATTCACCTTGCAGAATACCTAAATCAATTAAGCCTTGAGTAAGTACGATCATTGCGCGTTTATTTGCTTTTGAAAGGCAACCACCAGGTTTAACTTCAATGAATGCAGCTTCTTGAGCAGCTAATACGATATTATAGAGCTGAGCCTGAGGCTCACTGAATTGACCATTTACAGGAAAGGTACGCGTTATATCCGCAGCATAACCTTGTAGCTCACAACCCGAATCAATAAGCACTAAATCACCATCGTTTAACACATCACAATTATCGGTATAGTGTAAAATATTAGCATTATCGCCTCCACCAACAATGGTGCCATAAGCAGGATAACGCGCACCGTTCATCGCATAGTGATGATGTAGCTCAGCCTCTAATTGATACTCAGTCGCGCCCGGTTTAGCAAATTGCATCGCTCGAATATGCCCTTGGGCACTAATTTCACATGCACTGCGCATAATATTCACCTCTGCAGGTGATTTAAATAAACGCATTTCATGGATCAAAGCGCTAATATCTTTAATCGTTGTAGGTGCTTTTAATGTACGGTTACTTCGCAGTGTGCCTAATAATGACCACACTTTGTCATCAAACTTTGGATAACTACCTTGTGCATAAAATAATATCTGCTGGCCGTTCACCAAATTCAATAATTGTTCAGTTAGTTCACTGAGTGCACATGTTTGGTCGAATAAGTAATCTTTTTTCGCTTTTTCAAAACCAATTCGGCGACCATGCCATATCTCCGCAAGTTTATCCTTGTTTAAACAAAACAGTGTGCTTTGCTTATCACTAAGGGTAGATAACACTAATACCGCGTCTGGTTCATTGAACCCTGTTAAGTAATAAAAGTCGCTATCTTGGCGAAAGGCATAGTCAGTATCTCGACTGCGAGTAACTTCGCTAGCAGCAGGGATAATTGCAACACTATTTGGCCCCATAAGCGAAAGCAAGTGTTCTCGACGCGCTTTAAATTCGGCTTTATCAATACACACTGTTGGCATAGTTAACCCTGCTTTGCTGTTTTTAGTGAAGTGTTTTTTTCGTGTCAGTGGTTTGCTCTTTGCCAAGCTCAGCAAAACATAACAATGCAGAAACTCGTACGTACTCAATTACTTCATGAAGCGCTTGAGCGTCCTCTTCAGTTTCATCAAACATGGTGTCTAGACGCGTAATTTCACTAAAATCACTGATCACTTCTTTCACGTCAGCCGACAGTTTACCGTAATCTTTTTGTTTTAAACCAAAACCAAGCATAAAACCGGCAACCCAAGACACCAAACCATTCGCTTGATCTATTAAAGTTTCATCATCGCTTGGTAAAAATAAGTCAAACTGAAACTCTTCACCACTAAAGCTTTCAACAACCTGCTTATAAATAGTGGCAAAAAAGGTTTTTAGATCATTACTGAATGCTTGGCCATCATTAAACACATCGCTTAATAACGCTAAGTAATCTTTGGCTTCAATGTTCAAACCACATGCGAGTAAACCACTGATCACGCCGTGGGCTTCTGCTGGGGAAACAAAAATTTGGTTTTTTTCCAATAGGAGTTGGGCTTGTTGGTAATCTGGTAATTCGCTCATGATAATATCTTCACTGTGGGATTTAACTCAATGCTACCACTCGATAAATAGCAACTCCAATTAATTGTATGATTGAGGTCAAAAAGCAATCCGAAAAGTAAATAGCCAGTTACCAGCGTTGAAAAACCAAGCAAGTGATAGAAGTTTTTTCAATTTGGGGTGTAAGGTTTGGTTTATGTCTTATATACTAAAGGCGTTCCCTAGGTTGTTGGAGCTTGGTTAAGTCCCTGAGCCGATAAATTTTATGTTAGGGTTTCTGTTCGTCTACTATTGTGCAAGCTCGGCATGTACCGAGAAGCCTACGGTAAACCGCAGATCCCCGCCCTGAGACCTTATGGTTTCAGGACTAATACCGAGTACCACATACTTGGGGAACACTTCCTACTTCACTGTTCAGCTATTTAAACGCCTAATTTCCAATAATCCAAATACCTCGGTCCAAAGGTGTTCAATAAACTGGCTAAAATTATCAACCCTGTGCCGACAACTTGAAGCCAAGTCATATTGGTATCGTAAAATAATATTTGAAACAAAAAAGCAAAAATGAGATTCGTGTAGATCAGCGGTGCTAACTCTGAATTTGATGCCACTAAGCAATACGCTTTAGAGCGGTAAAACTGTGTTGATGCAGTGCTAAAACCAAGCATAATCAGCAAAGTTACAACTCCCCAACTCAACTCGTTCATGTGTATTAAACTTGCCGTATAATTGGGTTGTGTAATCGTAAGCATTGGCATAACAATCATAGCTGCAAATGCAAAACTCCAACCATTAATTACCATAACAGGTAAGTCCACTTTACTGGCTCGAAACAACGCAACTTGCGAGCAGCCATTAAAGAAACCGGCCGCCAACCCGAGTAATAAGTCCCAGCGCCAAATGATACCTTGTGTCGTCATATTTTGAATAACAACACCTAAAGCCATTAAAGTAAATGTGGACAACAACATAAATAAGCTAGGCTTAAAGTGAAGAGGCATAAATTAAATTCCGAATAGAAAATACTTTTTAACAGTATTTTCAGCAAGATAATGAGGGTGACGGTAATTTAACTTGAATCTAATTAATAAAAAAGCGAATAATACCGCACTAACATGTAAGAAAAACTTAACCATTGGTAATGACATATGATTAAGAACGTACCATTAAAATCACTCTATAGCTTTATTGCTGTTGCTGAGTCTAGCAGTATGGTGCATGCCGCTGAGCAATTGAGCGTTAGCCACTCCGCTGTTAGCCAAGCGATAAAATCATTAGAAGCAAAGCTGAATACTCAATTGTTTACCCGCCATGGCCGCACGGTGTCATTAAATTCAGTAGGAAAACGTTATTATCAACGAGTATTACCTGCGATTGAAGAGATCATTGCTGCCAGTCAAGAAGCGAGTCATAGTCAGCTCCCTCAGCCGTATATTACGTTGAATATGGTAAATTCAATGGCACTGCATTGGTGGATCCCACGAGTGGCACAATTTCAATCCGCGGCTCCACAAATTGACGTTCGCTTATCGAATTTAGTCGGTGAATTTGATTTAGAGCGCCAAGGTGTTGATGCTGCATTAATCCATGGACATGCTAAAGATTGGACTAAATACCAGTGCGAGAAGCTTGGTGATGATGAGCTAATATTAGTATGTAGCCCACAACTACTTAAGGATACAATCCAAGATATACAGACTATATTCAATACTTATCCCGCTATTTTTGTAGAAAACCCACGTCGCCTCAATGATTGGCAAGTCTGGTGTGATGCTAAGAACCTTAAAAAGCCAAGGCAACATAAGAACTTAACGTTTAGTATTTCAGTACAAGCTACTCAAGCGGCAATGAGGCAGCTAGGTATTTTAGTCACCCACAAGCAGTTCGTAAGAGATGATATAAAACATGGTATGTTGATACAAATTGATGAGCCAGTATTAAACCCATATCAGCAGTTTTATTTCGCCACAACGAAAGCAAAAGCCGAGCAAGATGATATTTTGCAGTTAAAAGAGTGGTTAAAACTAGAGTTTACGAAAGGCAATGAATACTAAGCAACACTCTAACTATGGGCATTTGTTTTGTACATTAATTATTAAGTTGATTTATTTGCTTATTAGTTGACCATATAAATTCGCATTGTAAAAACAATTCTCTTTATAAATGGCTTTTTCTAGCAAGGCTTCGTGCTTAAAGCCAGACTTTAGTAAAACTTTACTTGAGCCTGTATTCCCTTCAAACACAACAGCGTGTAAGCGCACAATATCCGTTGTTGCTTGAACCTGCGCTATTAGTAATGCTAAGGCTTTAGTCACAATCCCCTGCCCCCAATAATCCTTGGCAAGCCAATAGCCAACCTCTGCCGACTTAGAATACTCGAGCTCACCGGCTATAGCGCTTACGCAACCTATAAATAAGCCATCTTTTTCAATGGCAAAAATTCCGCCTGCCTTACTGCCAATTTCAATCCACCAGCATGCATCATCCATTGTGTATGGTGACGGTATTTTAGGGGATAAAAACCGTTTTACATCCGGGTTATTTAAGTAGTTGACGAGTAAAGTTTGATCGTCTGATTTGAGCTCTCTTAAACGTAGCATGGTATTCTTTTTTTAGGTGAAAGCTTAAAGTTGGGTTTTATTGAAGTAAGTCGCTTTTTCAAAGTCATTTATATTCATAGCTATATTTTTAATATCAGGAAACATTTCATTTAATTTAGTGACGACCGCTTTAGATAGTGCCGCTTTTTGTTCTGTAGTTCGCCCTTGCATTATGTGTGTAAATACATGAATAAATGGCTCTTGCTTATTTCCGACTAAGTAGCTATCAAAGGAGTTAACTCTTACTTTTATATCACTTTCAACAAATAAGTCGGTGCTATGAGCAACCTTGTGTATCGCTTCGTTTAGAGTTGCTTCATCGCATAGCTCTAGAATTGAACTGGCACAATCAATCACAAAATGTGGCATTAAAAGCTCCTTTTTGGTTGTTTAAAATAAAGCTACTGGTGGTATTTACGTATCATCACTATTTTTCCGTCTTCTACTTCAATAACATCCATAATAGTCTGGCTATATTCTATAGGCTGCTGGTTTTGCGGATGAATGCCTTTAGCATGATGACTATAACGAATTGCAAAACCTGAGTTATTAAAAATAAATGTGTTAAGCAGTTTGGCTTCATACTCGGTGTGAGCAGCTAAATAAAACGTCATGCCTTTGCGCATATTTTCTTTACCGTCAGGTGCGCGGGTATCATCAGGTTGGAATGGAATATGTTGGTTACCTACATCATCACTTAATAACGCCAAAAACGCTTCTAACTCTTTATGCGTCGCACTCGGCGCTTGAGTAGCAATCATAGTAGAAAAGTATTGTTGAGCGAGCGTTTCGAGTTCTTTATTGGCAGCCGTAACACTGAGTGACATACACATTAAAACCACTGAAAATATAGCCGTTATTTTTTTCATCAGGTATTCCATTGTTTAAATTACATACGCCATATAAACAACAAATAAATGAAATGTATAGCTTTATATTTTAATGCTGTATTTATAAAAATAGTTCAGTGAGGTAAAAACTACCGCTAATATAAAGAAAATTAATGAAAGCTCTAACAGACATTGGAAAGTGCAAAAACGATAATCTCAGCTTGAGACTTAACACCGCACACACTGCCATTAAACTAAACCAAGGTGTGAAGAAGAACAATAGCTTGAATTTTATTAGCATAACGGCTAAATCATGTAATGCCCCACTGATTGCAAACGTGATGATCACGGCACACCAATGAGGCAAAAATGATGATGTAGGCTTCATCACATAGCGTGACAAATAGTAGCTCCAGATTGGGTTCCAATAACGCCAAAATAAATAAAAAGATGGCGCACCAAAAGAGCGTTTAAGCATGTTACTCATAGAACCGCTAGCGCCTAAAGGTACGCCAGTACGTTTTTTTACATATTGAGCAAGCGTAATATGATTAGACACATAGACTCCTGGGTTGATTAGGTAGCACATTGGCTATTGAATAAAATAGCCAATCACTTGCCATTGCTCGGCTGACTTTTTTAAAGTAATTGTTTCAGTCGACTCAGGCCTGTTTGCAAAATCAGTATTAAATTGCAGTAACACATACTCACCTTTTGGTAACTGAGGCAACGAGTCAAACGTTTTACGGTTTACTTGCTCACGGGATTTTACATCACCCAGCGGGGTACGAACTTCACCTAGTTTTGATACCCATAGGTCTTGGCTAACATTTTCTTTAAAGAACGCATCACTTTGCTGCCAACTCAACGCGTAATCGCCACTATCTACCACAGCTAACCACTGCTTAGCGACAGGTTGCTCTTCACTTGCTTGTAGATTAAATATAGCAAAAACCATAAAACAGAATAAAATACAGTGCTTTTTCATCATAACTCCTTGTTAAAGATTAGCAGTCCCAGCCTACTAAAGAGCTGTTAATTATAAAAGCATAATTTATGAACTTTGCTCTTACTAACTTCATCCTTGCTAACTTTGCTCTTGCTAATTCTACTCACATCCTACTTTTTACTTTATTGGTGGCAACACTATTAGCTGGATCATCTGGCCAGAAGTGCTTGGGGTATCTACCTTTCATTTCTTTTTGCACTTCGCGGTAACTGGTTGCCCAAAAGTGAGCTAAATCTTGGGTCAACTGCAACGAACGTTTACCTGGCGATAATAACTCCATTAGTAACGGGAGCTTACCTTGAGCAAGTACCGGGGAGGTTGTCATGCCGTATACTTCTTGCATCCGCACACTGAGTTTTGCAGGGCCATCGAATTGATATTCAATACGAATATTTGAACCGCTTGGTACGATTAATCTAAGTGGTAATAGTGACTTTAAAGCCGTTTGCTGTTGCCAATCAAAGCAATTTTGCAGTGCTTCAAAGTAGTTTAACTTTTTAAGCTGCTCAAGCGTTTTGATATATTGTAGGTATACGCCAAGCCAAGTATCGGCTTGGTCAATAAGTGACTGCTCTGTTATGAACGGAAATTGCTCGGGTAAAAGTTTATAAGCTAAGCACATACGAATAAGTAATTGCTGGGCATCGGGTTGCTCGTTAAATAGTGCAAAGCCCTGTTTATTAAATAAGTTAAGCCATGCTTTGGCACGCTCATTTTTATCAAGTTTTTGCTTACTTGGTTGACTGCTAAGAGTTATAGCACCGAGTTTAACTTCATCTTGGTGAATAAAACGTGCTGCTTTTTCGTCAAATTCACAACGCGTTTGCTCACTAAATAAATGCGGTAAATACTCCTCAAGCTCAAATGGGCTCAAAGCTGTTGCTGCAAATATCCGCCCACCTTTATGGCCGCCCATCGTTGCAATCGCTAGGTATTCGTCGTTGTGCCAATAATCACTATTTAGTTCAGCGCCAGCGCCATTAGCAAGTAAGTAACCATTTCCTCGTTTTTTTGCAATGCGATCAGGATAAGCCAGCGCCACCAGCACGCTAAGGTATTCACTCTTTAGTTCGCTTTTATCATCGCTCACCTTTAAACGGTTTTGCCAATATTTAAGCTGCTGTTTAAAAACTGGATGGGGTCGTTGTTGCATACTATGCAAAGCAACATTAAGCTCGGCAGCGCAATTAACGCGGCTTTCTAATAATGCGACCAAATAAATGGCTAAACGATAAATCCCCGCATTTTGTGTTTCAAGCTGCTGCGCTTTTAATAACATGTGTGCCAAGCGAATATCAGCACCAAACGTCAGCATTTTACTGCCTAAAACACTCAGCTTTCCCTTATCATCAACCGCTTCTAACATTTGCAGTAAACTTAGCGCTTGGCTGCATTGCTGCTCAGTTGGTTTATCAAGCAAGGTTAACTCGCTGATATCAGCGCCCCAGAGCTTTGCCTCGAGTATGAGCTGACTTATATCTGAGGTGAGAATTTCAGGGTTATCGTGGCTATTACGCCGCTCAAAGGTTTGCTTGGAGCCCAACCTGTAAACCACGCCGGGCTCAATACGCCCTGCACGTCCTGCCCGTTGTACTGCTGATGAGCGAGAAATACTTTGAGTAGTGAGCTCTGTTACCCCTGTTTTTAAATTAAAGCTCGCAGCACGACGTTTACCACTATCCACAACAATGCGAATGCCTTCAATGGTCAAGCTGGTTTCAGCAACATTGGTGGTGAGCACTACTTTACGCTTCCCTTTATCTGCAGGTGCTATGGCTGCTTGTTGCTGGTTTTTATCTTGCTCACCAAACAGTGTAAACACCTCACAATCTGCCGGTAAATCATTAAGCGCTTGTTGCACACGCACTATTTCACGTTGCCCTGGTAAAAACACCAGCGCGCTACCTATTTGCTCATTGAGTGCCTGTTTTATAATTTGCGAGATGTCATCAAGCCAGCGGCTTTCATCTTTTATCGGAATATATACTTCGTCAATTGGAAAACTGCGCCCTTGTGATTGCACTACTGGGCAGTCAAAAAAAGCCACATAACGCTGCGTATCAAGTGTTGCCGACATAAGTAAAATAGTTAAGTCTTCACGCAGTGCAGCTTGTGTTTCAAGTGCAAAAGCTAAGGAAGTATCGGCTGCGATAGAGCGTTCATGGAATTCATCAAATATCAGTAAATCAACATCACTTAGCTCTGGATCATTTTGTAGCATGCGCGTGAGCATGCCCTCGGTCACAATCTCAAGGCGGGTATTAGCGCTTACTTTACTTTCGCCTCGCACCCGAAGCCCTACACTCTGCCCAACAGGTTCATCTTGGCAACGAGCTAAATAACTTGCAATATTACGCGCAGCTAAACGTCGTGGTTCAAGCATTACAATACGTTTATAGTGCCCATCACGCATTAAGTTTAGTGGCAACCAAGTTGACTTACCCGCACCAGGTGGAGCTTGCAGCAAAGTAATAGGATTAGCTTTTAATATTGCAGTGAGTTGTTGATATATATCTTGAACCGGCAGCACGACAATTTTCTCTCAATGACTTTGCGCCATTGTAGCAAAAACTACAGCAAACGGTTTCTACTGTGAATTACAAGTCAGAAAAAATTACAAAAATGAGGTATATTTTTTAAAGTCTTTATAACTCCCAAACCTACTCAGCCGTAACAAGAATTCATAATCAACTGATAATTCGTGATTAAATATTTTTATTTAGGATTGGTATAAGCCTTGCTCCTTTAGAAGTGAAAGTAAATTCATTAACCACTATAAGGAGCTAATTATGAACAGTGATCGTATCGAAGGTAATTGGAAAGAACTTAAAGGTAAAGCGCAACAAAAATGGGGCGACTTAACTAATGACGACTTAGACAAAATCGAAGGTAGCCGTACTGAACTGGTTGGTAAAATCCAGCAGAAATATGGTAGATCTAAAGAAGAAGCCGAGCGCGAAGTTAACGACTTTGAAAAAAGTCACTAATATATAACCGCTTAGCAAAAAACCGCCGTTTGGCGGTTTTTTATTTTTACATATAACTTTTATTTATTGCTCACCACGTTTTCAAATAATAACTGCTTATCGTCTTTATATACTTCAAGCCAACCTGAAGGTGAGGTATCACAGCCAATTACTGTTACTTGCAGTACATAGCTGTATCGGCCATTTTTAAACGTATAGTTATGGTTATCACCACAGCTCTGAAAACTCACATCAAATTTGAACGAAAAACCACCCTATAGGATTAAATAATTACAATATCGAAATATTAGTTTTAATATTTGTTTTCACTATCAAATGTCCCCTTTGTATATACTCTCGATAGTTATTAATTGCGTCTTTGTCCCAAGTTAAAACGTTTTCATTTGCCGATAATCCAACCCAAGCGTTGCGTTGGTTTTCTTTAGCTAAATACAACCCACCATCCGCTAGTTCAACAACTTGCTCCCACGAAAAGTCTTGCGGTGAATCTTTTACAAACGGATAGTTTGCAAACCCTATCGAGCAAGTTATGGTAAGTTTCTCTCCGGATAATGAAACAAATGGATGTGCAGACACTTCCTGTCTAATTTGTTCAAACATTTTCGCCGAATCATGGTATTTATTTGAGCTAATAAATAAAAACTCTTCACCACCCCAACGTATTAACAAGTCTTCGCTAGTACGGTACTTTTTTAAGATCGACGAAAACTGTTCTAATACCTGATCACCCACATTATGCCCATAGGTATCATTAATTTTTTTAAAGTGATCGATATCAATAAGAGCAAAAACTAGATTGGATTGCTTTTCTAGTACGCTATTTATAGCATTGTATAGGTAATGCCTGTTATTTAATCTGGTAAGGCTATCTGTGAAACTGAATGCTTTTAAACGTTCATTACTTTTAGCAAGTTCAGCCGTTCGCTCATCAACTCGCTTCTGTAATTTCACCAAGTATCGTTGATTCTGCCAACGCCAATAGATAAAGCCCATTGCCCCAAAAAATAAAACAACAGCTAAAATCCACTTTTGTTGCTCTAGTTTATGATTCTCAAACAACTGCTCTTGCTGTAACAAACGTTGCTCTTTTAACGCATTATCTTTACTCAACACTTGTAATTTTTGGCTTTGAATATCAAAATTATAATGGGCTTCAAGTTGTAGTAACTTATTATTGCGGCGCTGAAGGTTAAATGTTTTTTTGCTGAATGTATGAAGAGCTAGATATTCATACGCAAGTTTATACTGTTTGAGTTGCCTATACGCCATTGCAACCAAGTACTGTAGTTGTGCTCGCTCTTCTAGAAAACGGGTATTAGGGTTTTGATTTAATTGTTTTACTGCTATTTTGGTAGCCTGCAAAAAATTACCTTTTTGCAGATTTAAATTTGCGAGCGCTAGGTAATATTGAAGTTTCATCTGCCCTGGTGCGCTATCAATAAAAGACGAATCTACGTTTTTCAATGCTGTATCTGCTGCAACGTCTTTTCCTAACTTTAATAAAATAGTTGCATGATTAACTGAAACATCAAAGTGTATTTTGGCATTACTGTTAACTAGGTTTAATGCTTTCTTACTCGACTCTAATGCTTGATAATAACTCCCCATAGCTAAATATATTTTACTTTGCCAAAGATACATAAGCGCAGTGTAGTCACTTTGTTCTTTCTCATAGAAATCGATAGCGTTTTGAAGATATTCTAAAGCTGAACTAAATTTATCTAACTCTAGCTGTAAATTCGCCAAATGGAGATATGCCCAAGCTATATAAATTTCATTATTATATGATTTCGCTAAAGATAAAGCTTGGTAGTTTAACTTAAGACCTTGTTCGTAAGATCCATAGCGACGTTTTATTTTGGCTTCTAATAAGTAGGTTTCAATTTCTATATCATTGGATTTTTGTGATACAGCTAAAGTTCTTAACTGCGGTAAATATTGCATGATAGAGAAGTTATCATCAGCAGCAATATCCTTTTTGAGTTTCTTATAATAAAACTCCAGCTTTTCTTGTGAGCCATACCCTAACTCTTGCTCAGTTTGTGAATAAACAGAGCCACTAAAGAAAGACATTGCGATGATGAGAAATAAATAAACTTTAATCATTAATTTTAGGAGCTATCATTTGCTGGTTAATTATTTGCCAACCACTTGTCGCTTCATTAATAAAACCTGATTGCTTCAAAGCTTTAGTAATTACTCCTCGGTGTCTTAATATTTTCAATCCTTTCTCCAATGCAGCAATTACTTTTTTACCTTCTGGGTGAGTTTTACTGACAATAAAATGGCGTGTATCTGGCAGGACAACTTTAACATTTTTAATAGGAGTAAAATGTTTACCTTCATAATTCAATTCAAGCTCTTCACCCACGCTAAAATTAATCATCATTGCGTCTACTATATGCGCATCAACCATAGCAAGCATATCTTCCCACTTACCAATATGGCTTATCATTGTGATCGGTGAATTACTTAATGCTAACCAGTCCACTCGCCACCGCGGATTCACAACAACCGTTAAGTCACTCAATTTTAAATTATCAGTTTCTTTTTTATTATTAACTGAAACAAATAAACCCGCTTGATATTCTCCAAGATTGATTATTGGTTCGCTAATATAAAGTGAGCCTTTAAAATCAAGTAATTCATCATGCCAAACAGTTCTCGCTAACATTAAACTTTTACCATCAATTATTGCATCAAACTCAGACGCACTCGCTTGGGGCTTAGAACGAAATGTTACAGGTCGAGTTTCTCCCCCTAAGTAGAGTGCTTGTTGTAATAATATTCTTTCAATAATTTCTAGGTGAGTTCCGTTAGTTGTAGGATAAAAGCTATCAACTTCCATTACCTCACGCCCATTTAAAAAAGAGAGATAACGCTTATCAAAATTTTCACTATGTACAACATCAATCGCGAATGCTGATTCAGCTTTTACCCCATTAAAACACAAGAGTAACAAACATAGAAAACACCTCATAAACGATACCTTAAAAACAAAAAAGCCACCAAAACGAATCGTACTAGTAGCTTTTATTATAGATTAAAAACTGTTAAATAGCTCTATTGTGGCTCATACCCCAAGTTGGGCGATAACCAACGCTCGGCTTCTGCTAGCGTCATGTTGGTTCGCTTGGCGTAATCTTCCACCTGATCTCTTTGTACTGCCGCTACGGCGTAGTACTTAGCCTCTGGGTGTGAGAAGTACCAACCTGATACCGCGGCACCTGGCCACATCGCGTATGAGCTGGTGAGTTGCATGCCAATGCGCTTTTCGGTATCAAGTAGCTCCCAGATTTTCTTTTTCTCAGTATGCTCAGGGCACGCAGGGTAGCCAGGGGCTGGGCGAATACCTTGGTAGTTTTCACGGATAAGCTCATCGTTCGATAAGTTTTCATCCGGTGCAAAACCCCAATACTCTTTACGTACTTTCTCGTGTAAGTACTCGGCAAATGCTTCAGCGAGCCGGTCGGCAACCGCTTTGACCATAATTTTATTATAGTCATCTTGCTTGGCATCAAATGCATCCGCAAGGTCATCTTCTTCAAGCCCGCCGGTTACCGCAAACGCACCAAAGTAATCAGGTGTGCCTTTTGGCGCGATATAATCGGCTAAGCAGTAGTTCGCAAAGTCAGTTTTTTCGGTTTGCTGACGTAAATGGCACGATGTAGTTAGTAACTCAGTTCGGCTTTCGTCGGTGTAGATTTCAATGTCATCGCCTACGCGGTTAGCTGGGAATAAACCAATGACTCCAAGCGGCTGTAAGCCACCTGATTGTTCAAGCTCGTCGAGCATCTCATTGGCGTCTTTAAATAAACTTTGTGCTTGCTCGCCGACAACTTCATCAGTCATTATGCGTGGGTATTTACCCGCGATTGACCAGGTCATAAAATATGGCGTCCAGTCGATGTATTTACGTAATGTCGCAATCGATACATTTTTAAACTCAGTCACACCCAGCTTTTTTGGCACCGGCGGTGTGTAGTTATCCCAATCAAGTTGGGCTGCGTTATCACGAGCACGTTGAATTGTCACCGGTTTTGAACGCGGCTTTTTACGTGCTTGCTGCTCACGTACTTTTACATATTCAGCTTTGGTTTTTTCTAAAAAGGCGGGTTTTAGCTCTTTTGATAACAAGTTTGAAACCACGCCTACGGCACGGCTAGCGTTATTTACGTATACCACACCTTTGTCATATTGTGGCTCAATTTTTACAGCTGTATGCGCTTTGGATGTTGTCGCACCACCAATTAATAACGGTAGTTCAAAACCGCGACGCTTCATTTCTTTGGCAACGTGTACCATTTCATCAAGCGATGGGGTAATAAGGCCTGATAGACCAATAATATCGGCTTTTTCATCTATCGCTGTTTGCAGTATTTTTTCTGCCGGTACCATTACACCTAAATCAATTACTTCGTAGTTATTACATTGCAGAACAACGCCCACGATGTTTTTACCTATGTCGTGCACGTCACCTTTAACGGTAGCCATTACAACTTTACCGTTAGTGGCACCTTCTTCTTTTTCAGCTTCAATGAATGGGTCAAGGTATGCCACAGCACGCTTCATTACCCGGGCTGATTTTACCACTTGAGGTAGAAACATTTTACCCGCGCCAAATAAATCACCTACCACGTTCATGCCATCCATTAATGGCCCTTCGATTACGTGTATGGGTTTATCGGCACCCGCGCGGCATTCTTCGGTGTCTTCGTCTATGTATTCGGTAATACCTTTTACAAGCGCATGTTCAAGACGTTTTTCAACAGGCCACGTACGCCATTCTAAATCTTCAACACGCTCAGCTTGTGCCATACCTGAGAACTTAGGCGCAAGCTCTACTAAACGCTCACCGGCACCTGAGTCGGTATTTAAAATAACGTCTTCAACGGCTTTACGTAGCTCATCTGGTATATCATCATAAACGGCAAGTTGCCCTGCGTTGACTATGCCCATATCCATGCCTGCTTTTATGGCATGGTATAAAAATACCGAGTGAATCGCTTCACGTACAGGGTTGTTACCACGGAACGAGAACGATACGTTTGATACCCCACCCGACACTTTACAATGGGGTAAGTTTTGCTTGATGCGACGCGTGCCTTCAATAAACTCGACCGCGTAGTTATCATGCTCTTCAATACCTGTGGCAACCGCAAAGATATTTGGGTCGAAAATAATATCTTCCGGTGGGAAGCCTATTTCATCAACTAAAATACGGTAACTGCGCTCACATATTTCAAACTTACGATCTGCGGTGTCTGCTTGGCCATCGATATCAAACGCCATAACAACAGCAGCAGCGCCAAAGCGTTTAATAATTTTGGCTTGGCGTTTAAATGGCTCTTCACCTTCCTTTAGTGAGATTGAGTTAACAATCGCCTTGCCTTGAATACACTTTAAGCCCGCTTCAATCACTTCCCATTTAGAGGAATCAACCATGATGGGTACTTTAGAAATATCAGGCTCTGAGGCAATTAAGTTTAAAAACTTCACCATCGCGGCTTTTGAGTCCAGCATGGCTTCGTCCATGTTGATATCAATTACCTGTGCGCCATTTTCAACTTGTTCGCGGGCAACATTAAGGGCGGTTTCATAGTCTTCTTCCATGATCAATCGCTTGAACATGGCTGAGCCGGTTACATTGGTACGCTCACCGACGTTAGTAAATACTGCAATTTGTTGTGTCATGTCGGTTTCCTAATTTAAGTTACACGCTTCAAGGCCAGATAAGCGCATGCGCACTTCAAGCTCAGGTAATACACGAGGTTTAACCGCTTCAAGGCCTTTAGCAAACGCTCTAATATGAGCAGGTGTTGTACCGCAGCAACCGCCAACAATATTTATAAAACCCGATTTGCCCCAATCAATGATCTCAACAGCCATTTCAGGCGCTTCTAAATCGTATTCACCAAATTCATTAGGTAAGCCTGCATTAGGGTGAACAGAGACAAAGGTTTCGCACACCCGTGATAACTCTTCTACATATTGGCGTAATAAATCAGGGCCTAGTGCGCAGTTAAGGCCAATAGAAATAGGCTTAATATGACGGATTGAATTATAAAACGCTTCGGTAGTTTGCCCTGAAAGCGTGCGCCCTGATGCATCAGTAATGGTACCTGAGATCATCACCGGTAATGTACGCCCTGCTTGCTCAAACGCTTCTTCAACAGCGAATGAGGCTGCTTTGGCGTTTAAGGTATCAAAAATAGTCTCTATCAAAATTAAATCAACGCCGCCTTCCATTAAAGCAAGGGTAGACTCAACATACGCCGTGACTAATTTATCAAAGGTGATATTACGATAACCTGGGTCATTTACATCAGGTGAAATAGAACAAGTTTTTGACGTTGGCCCAAGTACACCAGCCACATAACGTGGTTTATCAGGATTTTTAGCGGTGAACTCGTCACAAATACTGCGTGCTAACTTGGCTGACTCGAGGTTTACCTCACGGCTGATACTTGCCATGTCGTAATCTTCCATTGAGACAGTGGTCGAGTTAAAGGTATTGGTTTCAATAATATCGGCACCAGCATTTAAAAAGCCACGGTGAATATCAGCAATTATTTTAGGCTGAGTCAGGCTTAACAAGTCGTTATTGCCTTTAATTAATACATGCCAGTCTTTAAAACGCTCACCACGGTAGTCTTCTTCTTCTAATTTATGCTCTTGGATCATGGTGCCCATAGCGCCGTCGAGAATTAAAATTCGCTGTTTGAGCGCTTCGGTTAATTCTGCATATTTATTCACTGTATTACTCGGCATAGTTGTTAGTCCTTACTGCTTGGCTAACGAGATTAATATCATAAGGTGTGGTTTGATACACATAGTAATTTAACCAATTCGAAAATAACAAGAAAGCATGGCTTTGCCAGGTTTTCGACGGCTCGTTATCTGGGTTGTTATCGGGAAAGTAATTTTCAGGCATAGCGGCGTTGGGCTCTTTTGCAAGGTCACGTTGGTATTCGCCCTTTAATGTGTCGGCATCGTATTCTGGATGACCTGTAATATACACCTGACTCCCCGACTTGTTCTTAAGTAAGTAAGCACCCACCTGCTCTGAGCCTGCCAATACAACTAAATCTTCGCAGGCGTTTATTTTTTCAATATCAATGTGACCAAAACGAGAATGTGGCACCACAAAGGTATCATCAAAACCACGTGTAAGCGCGGCGTGTTCAAAGTAGCAATGATGAGTAAATACACCACTGAGCTTCTTCGGTTTTAATTCGCGCTTTAAACCATAATGGTGAAACAACCCTGCATGTGCCGCCCAACACGAAAACAAGGTTGATGTTACATGTTGCTCAGCCCAATCGAGTATCACTTTGAGCTCATCCCAATAAGCGACATCGTCGTATTCTAAATGCGCAAGCGGTGCGCCGGTAACTAACATAGCATCGTAGTTGTTGTCTTTTACTTCTGAGAAATAACGGTAAAAGGTGTCTAGGTGCTCTTCAGAATTACTGCTGCTGCGGTGAGTATCTAACCGTAACAGCTCAACATTTACTTGCAGCGGTGAGTTTGCCAGTAAGCGAATAAACTGAACTTCGGTTTCAACTTTATTCGGCATTAAGTTTAAGATGGCCAGTCGCATCGGGCGAATTTCTTGTGTTTTCGCACGGGTTTTTGGCATTACAAATACGTTTTCTTGACGTAACTTTGCAATTGCAGGCAATTCATCTTTCACTGTAATAGGCATTCATTCACTCCAAGCATTATTTTAACCAATGACTAATTATGAACGGTTAGCAGTAAATTTCAACCTCTAGATGTATAGATGTCTAAATGAATTTGGTATATCGCCTATTTACTTAAAAACACAGGGCTCACTTTGCTGATTCGTTGACTGTTTAGGCTATGAGACTCTACAATAAGCCATCATAATTTTATTTATAATTCGAAGGCTTTTTCCATGGTTTTACCAGATAAGTTTATTTTCTCGATGAGTCGAGTATCGAAAGTAGTGCCACCTAAGCGCACTATTTTAAAAGATATCTCATTGCATTTTTTCCCTGGCGCAAAAATTGGTGTACTTGGCTTAAACGGCTCGGGTAAATCAAGCTTACTACGTATTATGGCTGGCGTTGATCAAGAGTTTGAAGGTGAAGCACATCCTCAACCGGGTATTAAAATTGGTTACTTACCACAAGAGCCGGTACTTGATGAAAGCAAAACCGTGCGCGAAACCGTTGAAGAAGCGGTCAGTGAAGTTAAAAACGCATTAAGTCGTCTTGATGAAGTTTATAACGAATACGCGATGGAAGACGCTGATTTCGACGCACTAGCTAAAGAGCAAGGTCAACTTGAAGCGATCATTCAAGCCCATGACGGCCACAACATTGATAACGTATTAGAACGTGCTGCTGATGCACTTCGCCTGCCGCCTTGGGATGCTAAAGTTGAGGTTTTATCCGGTGGTGAGCGTCGTCGTATCGCGATTTGTCGTTTATTATTAGAAAAACCAGACATGCTTATTCTTGATGAGCCTACTAACCACTTAGATGCTGAATCTGTTGCATGGCTTGAGCGCTTCTTACATGATTACGAAGGCACCGTTGTGGCAGTAACCCATGACCGTTATTTCCTAGATAACGTAGCGGGTTGGATTCTAGAGCTTGACCGTGGTGAAGGTATCCCATGGGAAGGTAACTACTCTTCTTGGCTTGAACAAAAAGACGCGCGTTTGCAACAAGAGCAGAAATCTGAAAAAGCCCGTCAAAAGTCAATTGCACAAGAACTTGAATGGGTACGTTCAAACCCGAAAGGCCGTCAAGCTAAGTCTAAAGCACGTATGGCACAGTTTAGTGAGTTACAACACTCTGATTACCAAAAACGTAACGAAACCAACGAGCTATTTATTCCACCTGGCCCGCGTTTAGGCGACCAAGTAATTGAAGTTAAAAACTTGAAGAAGAGCTTTGGTGACCGCGTACTCATTGATGACTTAAACTTCACCATGCCTAAGGGCGCTATTGTGGGCATTATCGGTGCCAATGGTGCGGGTAAATCAACCCTGTTTAAAATGCTAAGCGGTGAAGAAAAGCCAGATAGCGGTGATATCACTATTGGTGAAACAGTTGAGCTTGCAACAGTTGATCAATTCCGTGGCAACATGGACGACAGCAATACGGTTTTCCAAGAAATAGCTGATGGCCAAGATGTGCTTAAAATTGGCAACTTTGAATTCCCAAGCCGCGCTTACGTAGGCCGCTTTAACTTTAAAGGTAATGACCAACAAAAGTTTGTTAAAGACCTATCTGGTGGTGAGCGTAACCGTTTACACCTAGCTAAGTTATTAAAGGCTGGCGGCAACGTTATCCTGCTGGATGAGCCAACCAATGATTTGGACGTTGAAACATTGCGTGCCCTTGAGAATGCAATTTTAGAGTTCCCGGGTAATGTAATGTGTATCTCGCATGACCGTTGGTTCTTAGACCGTATTGCTACGCACATTCTTGATTACCGTGATGAAGGCCAAATTAACTTCTTCGATGGTAACTACACCGAATATGAAGAATGGTTAAAGAAAACCCTCGGTGCAGCTGCAGCGCAACCGAAGCGTATTAAATACAAGAAAATTGGTTAGGTTCTAGGTTCTAGGTTCTAGGTTCTAGGTTCTAGGTTCTAGGTTCTAGGTTCTAGGTTCTAGGTTCTAGGTACTAGGTACTAGGTACTAAACATATTTTAAGCCCTGCATTTATGCGGGGCTTTTTATTTCAAATGAGCAAAACCCACTCTCAATTAGTAAATTATTGACTATAATATGAGCTCCTGTATTCATTACTGGGTCTTAACTTTTATGGATAATCGTCGCCAATATACTCGCGTGTTGTTTTCTACTCCCGCAACACTTTTAATAAACGATCAAAAGTACAATTGTGAATTACTCGATGTATCACTCAATGGTGTATTGATTAGCCACCCCAATGGCTTAAAAGCTGACAAACACCAATCAGCTGAACTTGCCTTTACCTTGCCTGATAGCCAAGTAAGCATTGCTATGGCGGTTGAGATTAGTCATATTGAGCCTCTGCACTTTGGTTTGCATTGTACTCATATAGATATTGATAGTATTACGCATTTAAAACGTTTGGTAGAGCTTAATTTAGGTGATGACGCGCTATTACACCGTGAACTCGCGATGCTTATCCACACTCCACAAAAATAGACTATCTGCTGTAACTTGATTACCATGGCGTAAATTATTAAAAATGCGCTGTTATGACTTTAAACCCACATTTGCCTCTGGTTTATCATCCAAATTACTCATTTAACTTTGATCCTAAACACCGCTTTGTGATGAGTAAATTTGCTAATTTATATCAGCACGTAAAACAGCTAGGGCTCGTTAATAACAATTTAACTCAACCAAGGCTCGGTAGTCCAGATGATCTTGAGCTCGTCCACTGCGCAAATTATTTAGCTGACTTATGGCATAATAATCTCGAAGAAAAAGCCCTAAGACGCATTGGTCTACCTTGGTCAGAACCACTTATAGCCCGTACTTTTACAGCGCCACTTGGCACTCTTGAAACAGCACGTCTTGCGCTTAAAAGTGGTATCGCCTGCCACTTAGCTGGCGGGACTCATCATGCGCATACAGATTTTGGTTCAGGATTTTGTATGGTGAACGACCTTGCTTTTACAGCACAAACCCTTATACAAAACCGTGAAGTGACCAATGTACTTATTTTTGACCTCGACGTACACCAAGGTGATGGCACCGCAGCAATGCTTACTCACCAGCCTTATGTCTATACTTGCTCAATTCACTGCGAAAAGAACTTCCCATTTAGAAAGTCCCCCAGCGATTTAGATATTGGTCTGGCAAATAACATGCAAGACGATGAATACCTAGGTGTAGTAGATGACACATTGCAATTTTTGCTTAAGCAGCTCAACCCCGATTTAGTGCTTTATGATGCCGGTGTTGATATATGGCAAGAAGACGGTTTAGGTAAACTCGACATAACCTGGCAAGGTATTGAAAAACGAGATAACTTGGTTCTAAAACGCTGTATTGAGCATAATACACCAGTGGCAACCGTGATTGGTGGCGGCTATGACCGAGACCATTTGCGTCTCGCCCAGCGCCATGCCATTGTTGTAGAGCAAGCAGCACGTTTTTAATCATGTTAGTACAAATTTAAGCTACACTTTAAACCTATAAATTAATTGAGGTTATTATGCGATTTTTATTTTTTATGTTGCTGCTAGGACTACCAACTGTAGCGTATTGCGAGGAAGAGGCAAAAGAATTACCACCTATAAACCCAGCTTATAATGCAGAACATGCCATGGCATTGGTGAATCAGGGTTCACGTATTTTTGCCGTCAATCTTCCCACATACAAACAACCTCACGATGTGCAAATCGTATACAAAATAGAAAACCCCGATGTCGCTTTTTTAAATGTTGTAAGAGGTGCAGAACTGATAACAATTAAGCCTAAGCCATTTAATATCCAACGTTTAATGCGTGATGAAGAGATTACAATCACTGCTGATGTGTATAACGGTGATTCCCGCCGCGATGGCATCTTAGTATATAAAAATCGCACCATAGAAATGAGTAAACGCCTCTATGCACGAGAGCTGAACGATTTAGCTGAGTCATCGCAATGGCAAGATTATGATTTAATCACTTTAAAAGAAAATGAGCGCATTTACATTCATAAAATAAGTCAGGCTCCTAGCTATAACCACCTTATTTATGTTGATCTAACCAGTGCCTGTTTGCAAAAATTCCGTACTTCTAAACGTGTGCCAAAAGAAAGCGAGTTAACCTATAAATTCATTAACTGCGGCACTTTAAAGCCACTTTATTTTGATAGCGAAGACTTGCAATTAGAAAACTAACACATAAAGAAAAAAGGCTCCTCGGAGAACTCAGAGCCTTTGTTAACTTTGGAATAAAATTGGTTTTAATTAAGTACAAATAATTGGGATGGCACACTTTGGTAATCAACTGCCATAGCAATGCTCAAAGCAGTAATATTAAGGATTGAAAACGCAAACACTTGGCGCGCCCATCCACTAATATCAATATTGCGGCGATAACCTCTTAGTGCCATTAATAACCACCAAAAGCTAGTGGTGCAAGCAACCGCTAAAAACGCCATACCGGTATAACCGCCAATTGTTAAGAGCATCACCACTAACGCATATACGGCGATATATAACACAATATGGTGCTTTGCTTTATCAATACCGTGCGCTACTGGCAGTACTGGAATGCGTGCAGCTTGGTAGTCTTTATAGCGAAAAATAGCAATCGCGTAAGAATGTGGCATTTGCCATAAACTAAACATTACCAGTAAAATTAATGCGCCAACATCAAATTGTGCTGTCACGGCGCAATAGCCCACAACAGGGGGGGCAGCGCCTGATAAACTCCCTACAAATGTGCCATACACTGAGCGACGCTTCATGTATAAGCTGTAAATCCCTACATATATCACATAACCAAAAGCAGCAAAAAAAACGGCAATCCAGTTAGTAAAAATTACTAGTAGAGCAAAACCTAATACCCCAAGCGCAGTAGCATGTAGTAAAGCTGCTTTAGCTGACATTTCACCGGTTACAGTCACCCGTGTTTTAGTACGCGCCATAAACCTATCAATATCACGGTCAATCACATTATTAATCGCACAACCTGAAGCTACGACCAAAGATAAACCCACTAATGTTGCAAGCATTAACCAGCCATCAATACTCCCTTGCGAAGCAAGTAAAAAACCACCCGCAACCGAGATGACATTGCCCATAATAATACCGGGTTTAGTGACCTTTAAGTAACGACGAAACATCTTCTGTCCCCTTTTCTTTTCTGTTAACAATGTACTAGCTGGGGGCTAGTACATCATCATGGCGTTCGATTCGTAGATGATCCACACCGACAGCCCTACCACCATCACGATGATCAAAGCACTAAAAATAAACGATAATGAGCTCGCTTTACCCTCCTCAGTTTTAAAGTTCAGATGTAAGAAGTATTTTAAGTGCACCCAAATTTGCACAATGGCCATTATGACGATGCAGGCAAAGGTCGTTGGCTTTGAGAGCGTACCATTCATGACCGCCCAAAATGGAATCACCGTCAGTACAATCGATAAAACAAAACCAATTAAATAATCTTTAACGCTGCCATGTGTAGCTGCATTGTCGCTTTGTGTTTGTAGCTCGTTTAAAGCATGAGATTCACTATGGCTCATTACATTACCCCCATTAGATATACAACGGTGAAAACACAAATCCATACCACATCTAGAAAATGCCAAAACAAGCTGAGGCAACTTAAACGGGTAACGGTGGCAGACTTTAGACCCCGCCGTGATATTTCAATCATCATCGTTGCCATCCAAATTAAACCTGCCGTCACATGCAAGCCGTGTAAGCCAACTAATGAGAAGAACGCAGATAAAAAAGCACTCTGCTGTGGGCCATTACCATGAGTAATTAAGTGATTAAACTCATAAATTTCCATAGAGATAAACACAGCACCTAAAGCAAAAGTAGCCGCTAACCACGCTAACGTCGCAGCCTTTTTCTGGGCACGGGCAAAGATCATCGCAAAACCAAAGGTGATACTACTTAAAAGTAATGCTGCGGTTTCAAGCGCTACAAAATCCAGTTCAAAAATGTCTTTGCCTGACACACCACCAGCGGTATTCATATAAAGAACAGCATAAGTGGCAAAAAATGAGGCGAATAATAAGCAGTCGGTCATTAGATAAAGCCAAAAACCAAATACCGTGTCACCACCGGTATCATGATGCTCGTGAGCATGGGCATCATGATTGATGATATTCATATCAGTAGGGATCGAACTCATGCGCTGAACTCCTTACCTTGGTTAAATGTTGTTGCACTGGCATTATGTGCACTTTCAATTTCAAGAATTTCTTCTGGTTGCACATAGTAATCAATATCGCTGGTGTAACAGCGTTTAAAGAATACCGCGGCTCCAGCAATAACACCGACAATTGCCAACCACCAAATATGCCAGATCATGGCAAAACAGAATGTGGTAAAACAGGCACTCATCATCACCCCTGCCGAGGTGTTTTTTGGCATGTGGATTGGCGCGTAACTCGACTTTTGCTGATACGCTTGGCCTTTCTCTTTCATGTCTGTCCACGTATCTATGTCGTGAACATGTGGGATCGTTGCAAAGTTATAGTACTGTGGTGGTGATGAGGTAGACCACTCAAGCGTATGACCATTCCACGGATCACCTGTTGTATCTTTTAATGCTTCGCGGTTTTTAAAGCTAACAAACAGCTGCACCACTTGAAATACAATGCCGAACATAATAATCACCGCTCCAACAAAGGCGATATATAACCAGATATTCCAATCAGGGTTGTTAGAGTGATTTAAACGTCGTGTCATTCCCAAAAAGCCAAGCACATACAAAGGCATAAATGCAACAAAGAAACCGACTAACCAGCACCAGAATGACGCTCTACCCCACCCTTCATGAAGTTTAAAGCCCATAGCTTTAGGAAACCAAAAAGCAAAACCTGCTAAGTAACCAAATACCGCACCACCTATAATCGTGTTATGGAAATGTGCAATTAGAAACAAACTATTGTGTAAGACATAGTCAGCGCCAGGAATAGCAAGTAATACACCTGTCATACCACCTACTGTAAAGGTGACCATAAAACCTAGCGTCCATAGTACTGGCACGGTAAACCGTAATCGACCACGGTAAATAGTAAATAGCCAATTAAATAACTTCACACCGGTGGGTACCGCAATCACCATGGTCATTACCCCAAAGAAGGCATTGACATTAGCGCTCGATCCCATAGTAAAAAAGTGATGTAGCCACACGATGAAGCCCAAGATTGAGATAGCACCACTGGCATAAACCATAGATTTATACCCAAATAAACGCTTACCAGTAAAGGTAGAGATGACTTCGGAAAAAATACCAAAAGCAGGTAAAATCAATATATACACCTCAGGGTGACCCCAAGCCCAGAACAGGTTGATATACATCATGGCGTTACCGCCCGCTTCATTAGTAAAAAAGTGAAAATCTAAATAGCGATCCAGTGTTAGCATAGTCAGCACAGCTGTTAATATTGGGAATGACGCAGCGATTAAGATATTTGCCCAAGTGCATGTCCAAGTAAAAATTGGCATTTGCATTAAGCGCATTCCAGGTGCACGCATTTTAAATACAGTGACTAAGAAATTTACTGCTGTTAACAACGTACCAATACCCGATATTTGTAATGCCCAAATATAATAATCGACCCCGACCCCCGGGCTAAAGGACATCTCCGATAATGGCGGATAAGCCACCCAACCAGTTCTTGCAAACTCCCCACAAAATAGAGAAATATTAATTAATATTGCTCCACCTGCGGTTAACCAAAAACTTAAGTTATTTAAAAATGGAAAGGCCACATCACGAGCACCAATTTGCAAGGGCAAAATAATGTTCATTAAACCAATCATAAATGGCATCGCCATAAAGATGATCATGATCACACCGTGAGCTGTAAATATTTGATCGTAATGCTCTGGTGGTAAATAACCCGGTGCACCACTTGTCGCGAGCGCTAACTGTGCTCGCATCATAATGGCATCAGAAAAACCACGAAAAAGCATAATAAGCGCAAGAATGATATACATTACACCTAAGCGTTTATGATCAATCGAGGTGATCCAATCGTGCCATAGCACACCCCATTTGTTATATTTTGTAACCAATGTAGCTATTAATGCTGCTGCAATCACTACTACCGCCATTGTCACCATTAAAATGGGTTCATGGAACGGAATTGCATCTAATGTTAATTTTCCAAATAACGACATAATTATTCCTCGCCTTCACTATGCATTGTGTGACCACTGTGTTCAGGCAATGCTTTATGCTTCTTGTTCATATCACCATGCGCCTGCATATATTTCATAACAATAGTATGAAACAAGCCCTCTTCAACATCGCTAAAATAGCTAACAGGGTTATTTTCGCTAGGCTGTGCCAATGCATCGTAATCCGCTTTATAAAGTGTATTTTTTTGACTTTTAACCTTGTTTACCCAAGTATCAAAGTCAGCTTGCGTTGGTGTAGCAATGGCATTGAATTTCATGCCAGTAAAACCTGCGCCGCTGTAGTTAGCAGAAAAACCTTTAAACGTGCCTGGTTCATTAGCGATTAAATGCAGTTTGGTTTCCATACCAGCCATAGAGTAAATTTGGCTACCCAGTTGGGGAATGAAAAAAGAATTCATGGTGCTTTGCGAAGTTATTTTATATTCCACAGGAACATTGGCAGGAAACACGAGTTCATTCACAGAAGCAATGCCTTGCTCTGGGTAAATAAACAACCATTTCCAATTGAGCGAAACTACTTCTACCGTTAAGTGCTCACCTTTACCTTCTAACGGTTTATATGGGTCAAGCTCTTGGGTAGATTGCCAAGTAATAACACCTAATATAATGACTATCACAATAGGAATAGCCCATACCGCCGCTTCAATTTTTGTTGAATGTGCCCATTTTGGGGCATATACTTCATGATCTTGTCCATCGCGATATTTCCACGCAAAGTACAGCGTCATAACTATTACTGGAATTACCACTATGAGCATTAATACAGTGGCGATGATAATTAGATTTTTTTCGTCTATTCCGATTTGCCCTTTGGGATCAAGCACTCCACCTTTACAGCCGGTCAGTGCCAGTAAAAGAGTGCCTAGAGCACTATTACATAGATTTCGATTTAACAAATGACTACCCTACAACTTACAGCCAAAATACGTTGCGATGCGTTCAAGCAATAAAGTTTGACGTAAAATGGTTATATAATTTGATGCGAGCTGCTTAGTTTTTACATAAACAACGCTTTATATTTCTCAAACAGCTTTACAGCAAACCCAAAAGCTTGAATGAGTTAATTAGGGATGGTTGAATAACAGACACACTGCTGCTATCTATTTTGAGAATAAAGCTTGGTATTGACTTAACTAAATTAGATAGCATTCAACCGTTAAAGCTAGGGGGAGCGCGACAACCATGGGCATGGCTTGTAATTTGAGACTTTAGTGTTTGGACAAGTGAAAAGGTCGTTTTACGTAAAATAATACCCGCACGACGTGATGGGATATAATGAAATAGTAACCAACATAACCCGATAAGTAACTGACACGATATTACAGGGTAAGTTAAAAAACTAAACACATTAACTAAAGATGACTCATAAACAGCCCCTTCGGTTAATAAGCTTTTAAGCTCTATAGCATCTTCAATTGCTCCACTGGCAATCATAGACAAATTAAGCAGTAAGATTAAAAATACAGATAAAAGTTCTCGTCCAGCAAGTGTTGCACGCACAGCCAATTGCCAACGACCTAACGTTGTTAATATGCAGGATGGCGAACACGTATTTAAACTCAAACGAATAAAACCTTACTAAAAAATGTTGTTCATATACTATATTTTTAACTATGTATGGATGATCTAAATCAATAAGCTTTCAGTAAGTACTGAAAATTCGTTCAGAAGTATAACAAAATCAACATACGCTACAAGGAAAAAATAATAAGAAAAATATTTAGGTTATTGTATTTAGGAATAAGCAATATTTAGGGGAGAAATGTATACAGCAGATATAAAAACAGCCCAAGCTTAAAAAAACTTGAGCCGCCTTTGACAACATCTTCACACACAATTATAAAGATTCGGTTTTAAGTGCAATCTGTGCACTTTAAATTCATTGATGAAAACTGGGTTCATCTAACTGCGTGGTGGTTAAAATAAAAAGCAACTCAAGCCAAGTTAATCCCTAACTTGAGTCGTCTTTTTGACAACATCTTCACACACAATTATAAAGATTCTTTTCTTAGCCTTAAGGCTGCAAACTCATGACATTTATAACTTGGCTTAGTAGCCGAAATAAGCAGTAACCTGTTTTGGTTAGTCCTATTGTTTGCTTGACTATAAATTTAGAGTAATAGCTCTGCTGTGACAACTGATAAAAATAAACTCAATAGATGAAAAAAATTAACTCATGCTATTTTAGCCCACTTAGCTATAAGTAGAGCTGATATACATATTAATTTAAGAGCTGACATTAAATTTAATTATCTTAAAAATCAGATGGATAAACAATAAAGCCGATTTAATTAAAAAGTAGTTAAGAAAAGCAATTTCAGAAAAATAATTTTATTCCCAACAATTTATTTAATTTTTGGGAATAAAATATTTAGAGGATAAGAAAACAAAAGAATTTACAAAGTTAACACTTTATTATCAAGACCAATGTTTACACTTACTTGTTTTACCTATACCTGGATTAAAAGAATTGGTTGGATCAAGTTCTTTATAAAATGATCTTAAGGCACCTTTAGCTAGATATTCATGGCCCACATTATGCTCGGCAGGATATTCTGCACCACGCTCATCAAACGTTTGTAAGATTTTATTTTTCACAGCCTTTGCATCAACGCCTTTTTTCATAATGTAGTTTTGATGCATAACATGACAAAATAAATGCCCGTAATAAAGTTTCACTTCTATTTGGTCATCTAACTCTTTTGGTAGTTGCTCAAACCACTCTTTTTCATTACGGGGAAATGCTACATCTATGGTCATCACATCACCAAGCTCTTTAGCGCGCATTGCATGCATACGCCCAATAGCGCCGCCGGCTACAAAGCGATGTAAAATTGCTTTTTTACCTTCATCTTTAGTGCATTCGAAGTAACTGCCTTCGTTCTCTTTAAAAAACTTATCAAAGTAAGCTTTGGCTTCGTCAACTCCATCACCACTCATTTCAACTATCCAATGGTGTTCATATTTATCACGAAAGTTTTCCATTCTTCTAGGTAAGTGATTTGGCCATAAATAACTCAAATACTGCATAACGCGCTCTGAGAACTTAGTCGGTAAAAATGAAAGCTTATCAGCAATACGATCAACGCTTCGCTTCATAGCGAACATCTTAGGAATGAACTTTGAACCTAGTTTATCAATCACTAAAAACGTATCTTTGCCGTATTTTTTACATGCATCATAGCACTCTCTATGGATGTACTCGCCTGAAACAGGCAGAGTCTTAAAGGATGACAGCATATCCCGGCGAATTTGCGCTAATACGTTAGCGTCATTAGTACCAAGGTAAAATACTTGATATTTTTCAGGAATAGGAAATGTATCCATGCGTACAGCAAAAACAGCTAACTTTCCTGCACAGCCTGAGGCTTGATATAAGCGACGTCCGTCATTATTGAATCGTGATGGTGTATCTGCATCAACATCTCTAATACGTTCGTGATATTCATTATCAGATGCTCGTTGCTCGCCAAATTCTACATCTTTCTCAGTGTAGTTTTTATTTTGTAAATTTGTCAAAATATCTTCTGGAGTATCACCTAGGTGTATGCCTAAATTGTTTACTAAAGATAAATGACCTTGCTCATCTATTTGAGCGAATAAAGACAGTTCAGTATAAGCAGGGCCACGCTGTACTAAAGCACCACCAGAGTTATTACAAACACCACCAACTATAGAAGCACCGATACACGACGAACCAATAACCGAGTGTGGTTCACGACCATACTGTTTTAATACATCTTCTAAACCAAATAAAGTCGCCCCAGCCAGACCAACTATTTGCTTTGCATTATCTATTAACTGGACATCACTTATACGCATTGTATTAATCACAACAATAGGTCGATCATAGTCATTGCCATTAGGTGTAGAGCCACCGGTTAGTCCCGTATTAGCCGCTTGCATTATCACTATCACATCGCTTGCAACACACGCCTTTAACGCTTGCCAAACTTGAACTAATGTTGCCGGTTTTATCACCGCTAAAGCGTTACCAGAACCAAAGCGAAACCCTTTGCAGTAGGGTTGCATTTTCGAATCATCAGTTAGCGTAAATTTACTACCTACAATTGTGTTTAATTCTTGGATTAATGAAGTATGTGCTGAGCTGCTAGTCATTATTATTCCTGATGTAGTGATATTTAGTATATGCCGACAATATACTATCAAAAGTTGAGTTGTTATCTATATAGAAACTAAAATAATCGTTCGACTCCTATTTTATTTCAATTATTTTGCAATATAAGAACAAATTATTCCAGTGAATGCAGATTAGATTTTTTCACTTAAAGATATAGTAGGTCATTAATGACCTACTTATAAAGCAGTGAAAACAAAAAAGCCGCGTTATGAAACTTCATAACGCGGCTTTTTTGTTTTATATCAGAAAGCGAATCGCCTCGCTTAGCAGAAAAGGTTAAAACGTGTAGTTATACTGTGCACCAATTAACACTGCATGGCCTTTTGATTCAAAGCCCCACTGCTGACCCTGGTTATCTGATTCAGTGAAATTCTGTGTTTTACCACGTAAAATACTCATACCAATATCTAGGTTTGCCTGCTCACTCATTGTGTAGTTAGCACCAAATGAGTACCAAAAACGATCTGTATCTGGGATAGAAATTGACATATGGTTTTTATCAGCTGGAGACTCATCATATGCAAGGCCTGCACGTAATAAAACGGCGTCATTAAACTGGTAGTCACCACCAATTGAATAGCGCATTGAGTTCGAGAAGTTCTCATTTTTTGAGAAACCAGGTTCATCACGCCCATCAACATCTGCTTGTAGCTTTTGGAAACTACTCCAGCCGGTCCATAAAACACTATAATGTAAGCCTGCTTTTTCATCTAACTGATGTGAGCCTGAAAACTCAGCAATTGCCGGCAACGTAATCTCAACGCGACCAGGAAGGCTTGCCCCACCAGAGCCAACACCTAAGCCAACTGGAAGCTGACTTGAAAACTCGCCTTCAAAAGTGATATCTGTTTCGCTACGATAGTTAAAACCAAAACGACTATTTTCGTCAAACTGGTACATACCACCTATATTCCAACCAAACCCGTAATCGTCTCCCTCTAAATGCACAGCCTCAGCTTGTGATGGAACACGAAAATCTGGAGGTAACAACCCAGCTTGCGATAATTGATCAAACTGAGCTTGAGTTTGCTCTGACGTAGCACCAAAATTACGAACAATTTTTGCATCTGCATAAACATAGTTAAGGCCAAGGCCTACGCTAAATTGTTCATTAATTTTATATGAACCACTAACATTCATGTTTACAGTCACAATCTCGGTTTCACCAGCAAGTTGCCCTGCAGGGTAATCGGCTTCAAACTCAGTTGATAAACCAAAATTTGAAAACGCACCAAATCCGACAGCAAACTTGTCATCGATAGGCATAACAAAATAACCCGCAGGAACGAATGCAGCAGGAGCAATGCTGCTATCATTTAATTGACTTGGGTTTACAGATGAATTACTCGCCTGCGTACCACGTAAGCTAACGTCAGGGATTACGGCGATACCAGCTACACTTAGTTGATTTTCTTTAAAAATAGACATAAGAGCGGGATTACGAGCAACGACAGAAGCATCATCAGCAACTGCAGCTTCACCTGCATACGCACGGCCTAAGCCTGAAGCATTTTGCTCAGCTAATTGAAATGCCGCTGCAAAAGTATCTGCAGACATAACAGCAAGAGATGCTGCAATAAGAGTTTTAGTAAATTTCATTGTGTTTCCTTAACCAAAGCAAAGCTTGGATACCCATTTAGTTGTTCTTAACCTGTGCACAGGTTATTTAGGATCAAGTAATTATTTTCAAAACTTCGCTACACTACCTTAATTTTTTGTAAAAAACTTCATGAATATGGCAAAAAATGGCAAAAAATAGGGTTTTTAACTACACTTTAACATTTTTTTAAAACTCATCGGATGAGAAATGTGATATTAGAGTTAAAGCTCTAATTGTAATTAATTATCATTTACATTGACTTGGTTAATCTGCGCAATTAGACTATTTGCAAACACCAGTGAAGGGGGATAGCTGTGGAAATAGTATTAATTATTATGGCCCTTGTTTTTTGTGGAGGCAGCGTATTTAGTTTTTGTAAAGCAAACTTTTGCGCATGTACCAGAGCCGGTGAATGCGATAACCCTGTTAATCATTATTGGTTAGGAGCGATAGTGGCTGCTTTTATAGCTTTACTATGTTGCTGTGGTGCACTTCACTCGGAGAAAGGCACACTACTATGGCTAGTATTAATGGTGAGTTGTTTTAGTGGGGCATTATTATCCGCAAGACAGTCAACCAAAAAGCACTGTGATAAATCAATTACAAAAGATACTAAACCAGCAAGTGCTCTTTTAACAAACGAGCCAAATTAAGCTGATAATCAAGGGGCTTTATGCTAGCGAGGATTTTTAAATCATGCTCAGGCGACGTTAAGTCAATATCTTTTGCCGTAACATGGTGGTTATGCTTAGCATTGTAAAATATTTTAACTTTAGGCTTAATTGGGTTTTGATGGTTTCCTTCAGTGACTAACGCTAAACGTTCATTGTTTAGCTTAACTATGGTGCCAACTGGGTGTACGCCTAAACATTTAATAAACCGCTGTACTAATTCACTATCAAATAAGTGCTTACTACCCAGTAAATAGCGTAAAACATTGATAGGTTCATCTCCTAATTGATGCGGCCTATCAGAGCTCATCGCATCATATACATCGACAATAGCCATGATCCTAGCCGGGCGACTTAACTTCTCTCCAGCTATTCCTCGCGGATAACCGCTACCATCTAAGCGCTCATGATGATTAACTATCATATCAAGCATCAATGGCGTTATTCCCTTTTCACCTTTTACAAGCCCAAGGCTCTGAGCAACGTGCTTTTTTATTGCCTGCATCTCGAGCTCGTTCACTTCTTCAGGCTTAGAGAATATTCCCTGTGGTAATTTAGCTTGACCTAAATCATGTAACAATGCCCCCATTGCCAGCTCTTGTACGATTTCTTCTTTATAACCGAGATACTTAGCAAAAACTGTCACTAAAATCGCGCAATTGGTCATATGACGCCAGTTATACATATTCTTATCTTTGAGCCGAGTCAGAATTGTCATGGCATTATGATTTCGAAATACTGAAGCAACGATATCTTTGGCGATATCGTCTAATAACGAGATATTCATTTTCAAACCCGATGTTACATCGCCATATAAACTTTGTAACTTTCGGTTATGCTGCTCATAGCTAACGCTGGCTTTGGCAAACTCTTGCTCAACAGAAACTACTTTTTTTTCTTTTTCCTTTGCTTTACCTGGTTGCGCTTTTTCTGCGGTGGTATCAGGTTTTTCCTGATATTTAGCAGGAATCCCTACGTCACTTTGGGTAAAGTCTATCAGTAACTCTTGCACACCTTCAGAGATAAGGCGTTGAATAATCGATTTATCGCGGACTAATCCACGAGTTTTAATTTTTATACTATCAACGCCTTCATACTGTTTGCTAACACTGTCAACAAACATACCTGGCACAAGCTCGGAAATAGGAAGGGTAATGAGCATAAATAGCAATAAGTTACTTTTTTCAATAATGGCTTTTTATTATCAACTATCCAGTATAAATGTCTATAACTAAAAGCAGGAACAATAAATAAGTATGAGAAAACTGGCGGGTTGGTAAATTGCTCTAGGCCCTAGTGGCTAGGACCTAGTGGCTAGCACTTATTCTTGGAAATAAGTACCCCAGCCGTCGTACTCAACACCGGTATCAACAGCAAGTTGAGCAAGCTTATCAACGTCTTCCATAATTACGTCTACGTCTAACTCAGCTTCAACAACTATATCAAACCCCCAAATTTTAGCGCCATCTTCAAGCTCTAATTCAGCAGGTTCTTCAACATCATAGCCTAGTTTAAACGCAGCAAGTGCGGCTTGCTCAAGTTTTACGAAGTCTTCACAAACAAAATGGTGCTCTACTTCATATAGGATTTCAGGATCAGAGCCATCTTCTAATAAAGAAGTTACGATGTCTTCACTAATTTCACGCCAATTTTCCATTACTTTTCTCTCACTTGCGCATCTAATTCGGTAATTCTAGCTGCCATTATAGCGTGAACGCGGCTTGCGTGCTCACGCGCACTTATCTCTTTATCAAGGTGCTGTGGTGCTAACATGTCAATGTAGATTGTACCATTGTCCCAGCGGTTTAGTTTAATGGTTTTATTCGTTGTACTCATACACACGGGTATAACTGGAACCTGTGCATTCAAAGCCGTATGAAATGCCCCTGTTTTAAAAGCCAATAGGCCTCGGCCATAGCTACGCGTTCCTTCAGGAAACATCCATACAGATAAACCATTTTGTTTGATTTTTTCAGCTGCTTTTGAAATCGTACCCGCCGCCTTTGAACGATTCGTCCTATCTATAAGAATATTTCCAGACAGCCAATAAAGCTGACCAAAGAACGGGATCCATTTCAAACTTTTTTTACCTAAACTTACACAGTTTTCTGGCACTGCAGCGGGTAATGTAAATAAATCATAATTATTCTGATGATTTGCTAAGTACACAGCAGGTCCTGCACTTTGTGCTTCGCTGTGGCGTGTAATAATGAGTTTAACACCAAGCATTTTAGCCATTGAGCCAAACCAACTTGCAATAATATGTACATTATTTTTATGAAATGGTTTAACTAAACACAATATTAAGCCGCAAAAGCAGCTCAACAAAATAAACAAAGCCATGATTAAGATACGAATAAAAGCTAGCAAAAATACTCTCCAATAATTAAAGCGCGGGCATTATAGCGTTATTTTAGTCGCTAAACGAGAGTTTAGCGCACACTTGTAAGCTTAAATTAATTTATCCTTTAAAAACAAAAGGCCTGCATTAGCAGGCCGTATGATTATAAAGTATAGCTGTCTTTATTCTGGCTGAGAGGATTCGTTTATCTCGTCATTTGGCATGAACTCAACTTCAGCCTCATCAACACGTTGTAAGCCTCGTGGTAGCTTATTTCCGCGACGCCCCCGTTCTCCGTGATAATGCTCAAGATCACTCGGTTTGAGTGTTAACTTACGCTTACCTGCATGCAGTGTCACGCTAGAGCCTTGTGGCACGACTGTGAGCACTTTTACAAACTCTTCACGAGCTTGCACTTTTGCACTTGGGATGGAAATTATTTTATTTCCTTTACCTTTGCCTAGTTTTGGTAAGTCACGCAATGGGAAAAGCAACATCCGCCCTTCATTTGAAATAGCCATGCAGTAATCTGTCGCTACATCATTGACGCGGATCGGTGCAAGTAACTGCCCACCTTTAGGCACACTTACAAGTGCTTTACCGTTTTTGTTTTTACTGACTAAATCAACAAAGTCAGTAATAAAACCATAACCTGCATCAGAGGCCATCAGTAATACTTGTTTATCTTCTCCCATGACAACATGTTCGAAGTTAGCCCCTGCACTGAGGTTGAAACGCCCCGTCATTGGCTCGCCTTGGCTTCTCGCTGATGGTAAGCCATGTGCATCGGTAGCGAATGCCCGTCCTGCTGAATCTAAGAACACGGCAGGTTGATTGCTCTTACCACGCGCAGATGCTTTGTATTCATCACCCGCTCTGTAATTTAAGCCCTCAACATCTAAATCATGGCCTTTACCGACTCGTGCCCACCCTTTTTCAGATAATACAACCGTCACTGATTCTGAAGGGATTAAATCTTTTTCGCTCAATGCTTTTGCTTCAATACGCTCAACAACAGGCGAACGACGATCATCGCCGTACAACTCAGCCGCTTCTTGAATTTCTTTTTTCAGTAACGTCGACATACGACGATCTGAACCTAAAGTAAGCTCAAGCTTGTCACGCTCTTTTGCTAACTCATCTTGCTCACCGCGAATCTTAAATTCTTCAAGTTTAGCTAAGTGACGTAACTTTAATTCTAAAATTGCTTCAGCTTGAATTTCAGTTATATCAAAGCGCTGCATTAAAACTGGCTTTGGTTTATCTTCTGAGCGAATGATCTCGATAACTTCGTCGATATTTAAAAAGGCGGCTAGTAAACCTTCAAGGATATGCAAGCGTGCAAGTACTTTGTCTAACCGGTATTGCAAACGACGACGCACTGTTTCGCGTCTAAAGACTAACCACTCAGTCAAAATACTGCGTAAGTCTTTAACCTGCGGGCGGCCATCAAGGCCAAGCATATTTAAATTAACACGGTAGTTTTTTTCAAGATCTGTGGTGGCAAATAAGTGAGCCATTAACGGCTCTGCTTTAATGCGATTTGAACGTGGAATAATCACTATACGCGTTGGGTTTTCGTGATCTGACTCATCACGTAAATCAGCCACCATTGGCAGCTTTTTCGCATTCATTTGCGCGGCTATTTGCTCAAGGACCTTACTACCAGAGCATTGATGTGGCAATGCAGTGATAACAATATCACCTTGCTCCTGCGTATAAACTGCACGCATTTTTATTGAGCCACGCCCAGTCTGATAAATCTTTTGAATATCTGCTTTTGGAGTGATTATTTCAGCATCAGTTGGATAATCTGGAGCATGAACTAATTCAAGCAACTCATTCAGCTCAGTTTTTGGTTTATCAAGTAATAAACAGCATGCGCTGGCCACTTCTCGCACATTATGCGGTGGAATATCTGTCGCCATACCAACTGCAATGCCGGTAATACCGTTTAATAAAATATGTGGCAGTCGAGCGGGTAGAACCTGTGGTTCATCCATGGTGCCATCAAAGTTAGGAGTCCAATCAACGGTACCTTGGCCTAGCTCTTTGAGCAGCACTTCCGAGAATTTGGATAAACGAGCTTCAGTATAACGCATTGCTGCAAATGACTTAGGATCATCCGCCGCCCCCCAGTTACCTTGACCATCCACTAATGGATAACGATAAGAAAACGGTTGCGCCATTAACACCATAGCTTCGTAGCAGGCACTATCACCGTGAGGGTGATATTTACCCAATACATCACCGACGGTACGTGCTGATTTTTTATATTTAGCTGCAGCCGATAATCCCAGCTCACTCATCGCATAAATAATACGGCGCTGGACCGGTTTTAAACCATCGCCAATATGTGGCAATGCCCTGTCCATGATCACATACATGGAATAATTCAAATAAGCGTCTTCTGTAAAACGCCCCATTGTTTGTTGCTCAACTCCTTGCATCAGCAAGGTATCTGTATCACTCATCAAAGCCTACCTAATTTTTTTTATAGCTTACACGGTAGATCACATTGGCGTAATCATCGGAGATCAATAAGCTGCCATCGGCAAGTTCTGCAAAAGCAACCGGACGACCCAATGTTTCTTCGTTTTTCATAAAGCCCGTTATAAACGGCGTGTATTTTATCACACGTCCTTGCTCAATAGTGGCAACAGCCACTTTATATCCTGACTTTTTACTGCGATTCCATGAACCATGCTCAGCAACAAATAACTGTTGTTTGTAATCGCTCGGAAATTGCTTACCGTTATAAAAGTGAATACCCAGTGGGGCCACATGAGCAGCTAACGCTAATGCGGGTGCCGTATAATCGCTGGTACTTTTACCTTTACCAAACTCAGGATCTAAAATAGCTCCCGCATGTACATAAGGAAAGCCAAAGTGTTCACCCTCATTAGTTAAGCGATTTAATTCATCAGGCGGTATGTCATCACCCATCATATCTCGTCCATTATCGCTAAACCACATAGCTTGTGTGCTTGGATGAAAATCAAAGCCAACCGAATTGCGCACACCTTTAGCAAGTGTGGTAATTTGCTTGGTATTTACATCCAGTGCAAATATTCGACCAAATCGCTCATCTTCAGCGCAAATATTACAGGGTACGCCTACTGGGATTATCAATTCGCCGGTAGGTGCGAAGCGTAGGAATTTCCAACCGTGATGACGCTCTGTCGGTAATGCATCATAAACGACCTCATATTTTGGTGCTTTGAGTTGTTTATCTATATTTTTGAAGCGAATAATACGGTGTACTTCACCTACATATAAATCATCACCTTTAATGGCAAGCCCTGATGGCATTGATAAGTCACTGGCGACTAAAATCTGTTTATCTGCAACACCATCACTGTTGTGATCTATCAGTGCATATACCTTGCCCGCTTTACGAGAGCCAACATAAACAATGCCTTTTTTAGACACTGCAATTTGGCGAGCATTCTCTACATCATCGGCAAAAATACTCACTTCAAAGCCTTGAGCGACGCTCAGCTCTTTAAGTATGTTTGCTGCACCTGCGGGTGTACTTAACAGCCCTAAACTGATTATTAATGTCAGTAATTTATTCATAAACCTCTACCCTGTTTCGGCCATTTTCTTTAGCAGCATATAAGGCTTTGTCTGCTTGCTTTAGTAAATCTTTGAATGTGCTTGTTTGCTCATTCTTTTGAGTCACGCCTAAACTTGCAGTGACTCTAATTATTCCTTTATCGCTCTGGATTTGTGCTTTTTCGATGGCACTTTTTATTCTGTAAGCAATTTCAGTGGCTTCAACTTGCTCCGTGCCAGTCAAAACAACTAAAAACTCTTCGCCACCAATCCGTCCCAAGAAGTCATTTTCACGAATTGCTTGCTGGGCAACGTTAACAATGGTTTTTAATACTAAATCACCAGCTGGATGACCGTAGTTATCGTTCACTTTTTTAAAGTGATCTAAGTCAAAGCTAATTAGCGCAAATTTATTATAGCCTTGTTTTAACTCTTGCCATTGCAGCTCTGCATAGTCCATGACTTTTCGCCTATTTGCCACACCGGTTAAATAATCAGTATTAGCGAGTACATTAAACTCTCGTTTCAATCGATACTGGCGCCATGTAAAAATAAGTAACACGAGCAAGAACATCAAAATACTGAACATAGCTGTATGATGAAGTGCTTGTTCTTGCTTAATCTCTAACATAGCAAATTCATTAAGTTCTTTATCTTTTTCGAGTAATTGCTTCTCTAGTTCCAATTTTTTGATGTCAAATTGGGCTTTATTCTCAGAGCGAAACAGTTCACGTATATAGTTATAATGCTGCTCATTGAGCGAAATATATGATTGATATTCCTCAGTTGCTCGTTCAAAGTCGCCTTCTTTTATGGACAATTTTGCTTGCAATTTTTTTAACCGAAGTAAAAAATTTATTGCACTTTCAGCTGGAATATCACTTAAAAGCTCGTTAGTTTCAGTAATTGTTCGGTTAGCTTGTTCAAGTTTTGATTGTGTTATTTCAATTTCAGTTTGAATTAAGAAGTGGTCTATCTTCTTATAGACGTCTTCAATACCGACCACAAACTGATTACTTAAATCTAAAAACTTAACGCTTTGTTCAATATTACCTAATTGTAAGTATGCTTGCGTAAGAGTGATATATGCATAGTAATTAAATTTAGGGCAGGATGATTGTGACTCTGCGTTAATCTTTAAAATTTGCTCAGCATTCAAAATTACGTCTGAACTACGTGAAAGCTTGAGATAAATCTTAGCTAGATGATAATAAGAAACCATCATATCAAACGATAAATTTTTACGACTAAAATAAGACAGGGCTTTTTTTTGCAGCTCAATAGCTTTATCAAAATCATATAAAGCCTCATAAGATTGTGACATCATAGATTCAATGTAAGCGAGCTGTAAGTCATCGCCACTTTTAAGAAAGACTTCGTAGGCTTTATAATAATAATCTTTTGCTTTACTCTCGTTGTGATTACTAACGTGATAGTTGGCAAAAGCAGCATAAAGGTTACCTTTAGCTTTATCATCTAACAGCGTTATTTTTTCTTTAGCTTTATCTAATTCAGCTAATGCTAACTTAGAATCCCCTTGCAGCAAGTATATATCCGATTTAACAATAAAGTAGCTAACCGCTGAAGTCGCATCGAGTAACTCTTGATAACGTTGTATCTGTTTGACTAATTCAACTGCTTTATTCATATCACTATTAAGCAGGTAGTTTTCAGCAAGCGTGATTTGTAGTTTTATGCGTTGAATTTCAGTTAACGTAGGTGCTTTATCTTTTAGGATATTATTAAGGTATATAACAGCAAGCGTTGGGTTCTCAATGCTTTTTTCTGCAGCAATGGCCAGCTTTTCCTCTAACCATTGCTGCTCAACTGAAGTATTCGCATTAGTAGTGCTAAAAAACACTGCTAATGCGAAGCTTAACAAATAGCGATTTAAAACAGCCACTAATAAAGCCTACCAAGTTGAGGGTGCATAAGCTGCTTCCTTTGTAGTTATACTTGAGCGCGATTTCCGTGATCTTCTAACCATTGACGTCTGTCTGAAGAGCGCTTTTTAGCAAGCAACATATCCATCATTTCGAGAGTGTGTTGCTCTTCGTCTAATGTTAGCTGCACTAAGCGACGCGTATTCGGATCCATAGTGGTTTCACGCAATTGCAGCGGGTTCATTTCGCCCAGGCCTTTAAAGCGTTGCACGTTAACTTTACCGCGTTTTTTCTCCGCTTCTATGCGCGCTAAGATACCCGATTTTTCATCTTCATCCAGTGCATAGTAAACCTCTTTACCAATATCAATGCGAAATAGAGGCGGCATAGCCACATATACATGACCTTGCTTAACTAACTCAGGAAAGTGACGAACAAAGAGTGCGCAGAGTAAAGTTGCAATGTGTAACCCATCAGAGTCAGCATCCGCTAAAATACATATTTTATTATATCGCAGTGCTGATAAGTCTTTTGAATCAGGGTCCATTCCTAATGCAACCGATATATCATGCACTTCTTGTGAAGCTAATATTTGGCCTGACTCTACTTCCCACGTATTTAAAATTTTACCACGCAGCGGCATAATTGCTTGAAACTCTCGATCTCGAGCTTGCTTGGCAGAGCCACCAGCAGAATCACCCTCAACTAAAAACAATTCAGTGCGATCATTATCGGCCGCACTACAGTCCGTTAATTTACCTGGTAATGCAGGGCCTGCCGTCACGCGTTTACGAACAACTTTTTTAGCAGCACGAAGACGACGCTGAGCATTTGAAATACATAACTCAGATAAAAGCTCAGCAATATCAGTGTGCTCGTTGAGCCACAAACTAAATGCATCTTTCACCACCCCTGATACAAACGCTGAGCAAGAGCGCGATGAAAGCTTTTCTTTCGTTTGGCCTGCAAATTGAGGATCTTGCATTTTAACTGACAAGACATAACTACAACGCTCCCAGATATCGTCAGGAGTCAGTTTAACGCCTCGTGGAAGCAGGTTTCTAAATTCACAAAACTCACGCATTGCTTCTAATAAGCCTTGGCGCAAGCCATTTACATGCGTACCACCTTGCGCAGTCGGAATTAAGTTTACATAACTTTCTGCAATTGACTCTCCGCCTTCAGGTAGCCATACAACAGCCCAATCAGCCCCTTCTGTGGAGCTGGAAAATTCCCCTGTAAACGGTTCTTTTGGTAAGACTTCATAGCCCTTTACAGCTTCATTTAAGTAATCACGTAAGCCCGTTTCGTAATACCACTCTTGAGTTTCTTTAGTTTGCTTGTTAATAAACTTAATGCGTAAACCGGGGCATAATACAGCTTTGGCTTTAAGTAAATGATGTAATTTAGTCAGTGAAAAGTTAGCAGAATCAAAGTAGCTGGCATCAGGCCAAAAACGCACGGTTGTACCTGTGTTACGTTTACCCACAGTGCCAATAACGTTTAAATCTTCAACTTTGTCGCCATTTTCAAACGCCATCATAAATTGCTGCGCATCACGGCGCACAATAACTTCAACACGAGTAGATAGTGCATTAACAACCGAAATACCTACGCCATGTAAACCACCTGAAAATTGATAGTTTTTATTTGAGAATTTACCACCGGCATGCAATTTGGTAAAAATCAGCTCGACCCCAGGAATACCCTCTTCAGGATGAATATCTATTGGCATACCACGGCCATCGTCACTCACCTCTAACGAGTTGTCCTCATGTAGAATGACGTCGATTTTACTCGCGTGCCCAGCCATTGCTTCATCGACACTATTATCGATCACCTCTTGGCCTAAATGATTAGGGCGCGTGGTATCTGTGTACATACCTGGACGGCGTTTTACGGGTTCTAAACCATTTAAGACTTCAATGGCTTCGGCGTTATAATTTTGCTGACTCATAGTTTTTATCTTTTTATGCGCTTAGCTATGTTTTACGTGATTTTAAGAAAATCCACAATACTTACAAAGGTGCTCTCAATGTTTTGAAAACTGTGATCGCCACCAAACTCAATATGTTGTTTACACTGTGAATAATAATTAACTGCCTGTTCAAAGCCGAGTACTTCATCGCCCGTTTGCTGTAATAAATACAGTAATGATGGGTAAGTTAGCGGTGTTATGAACAGTGATTTTAACGCACTAATATGGCTTTTATTTAGCTCGTAGTGGGTATCCTGATAAGGGTTATAATTAGGCCCTAAAAATGAACTCAATAATAAAAAAGGCTCAACCGCAGGATTAATGACCACTGCACGAAGCTGATATTTTTGCGATAAATACGTGGCATAAAAACCACCTAAAGAACTACCAACTAAAACTGTCTCTGGCGTTAGTAGTTGCTCTAATTGAATAATGGCATGTAAAGGCTCATGGTTTAAGCGCGGCACAAAATATTCAACGTCATAGTTTGCCATATACTCGCCAAAGCGCACAGCTTTATATGATTTTTCGCTACTATTAAAGCCATGAATATAAATTACACGTTTAACCATACCAATTCCGTGTCGCAGGTCAAATTTCCACTCTCTGCACTCATAGATAGAGTAATAAGCCTATAAGCTGCACCTTGATTTTGTTGTTGCCAATCAGGTGTGTTTTTTAAAAATTGTACAGAGCTTGCAGGGGTTGAAACCACTTTCATATCCCTGTAATCAAACTCATAATTGTTATGTACATGACCATGAAACAACCAGTTTACATAATTGCTGTTATTGAGCCTATTTAGCAATTGCGGGCCATTTTCTAGCATGTGCTTATCCAAATAACCATTTATTGGTAATGGGTTATGATGGCAAAAAACAACACTCGGCAATTTTTTTTGCTCTAAACAGTCTACCACTTCTGTTAGGTGAGCATCAGTTACCCATCCGGCAGGTGTTGCTCCTTTTGAATTAAGTAGAAGTACAGCAAAGCTATTAGTGATTAGTCGCTTCGCATTTGAGATTTGCTTATTAGCCAGAGATGTTAATAAATTTAGCTCATCATGATTCCCCGGCAACCAAAAAACAGGACAAGTTAATGGTGACTCTGCTATTAATTGAGCAAATAATGAATATGACTCTACGCTGTGATCTTGGGTTAAATCGCCGCCAAATACCACTGCATCTAAGTTTTTCGTCGCCATGTGTGTTAAACAAGCGAGGAAGTGGTCGGCAGTGTTGACTCCAAAATATTCGCCATGACGACTGGCGAACAAATGACTATCTGTAACATGAGCCAGCTTTAATACTTCACGATTAAACTGAACACTTTGTTCAAACCAAGCCATTATTAACGTCCCAATTAAGCACTGCACGGCCACTATCAATACAGGCCACTAGCCAATCGTATAAAAAAGCATTGAGTTGATATTTTTCATCTTTTTGATGCATTAAAGGATTCGGGTAGCCATATGATGGCTTAATTCTTTGATGATAATCGTGATGAACAATCTCAGCAACTTTCGCATCATGGTACAAACGCACAGTTAAAAATAACGGCGTCATGCCTTGAATAACACCAGATAACTGAGTTATTGAAATATCCATGGTGTACTTGGCACAGCCATCAACGTTAATTTCAAACTGATGCTCACCTAATTGAACGCGGCGTGTTTGACCAACCTCTTTACTTAGCGGTAACAGCTTTAAAGCGCGCAGGTAATTATGCTCACACAAAGTAAGGTATTTAGGTAAGCTTTGGATATATCGTTGTTTCACTGCTGTTGCTGTCAAGTTACCGCCATAAAGTTAAGAGTTAAAAGTAGTCTACTTACTTATTATACGCTCGCGATTGAGCGCTAACCACTGCAAAGATATCACCGTTGCCGCATTATCTATTTCACCACTGCTTAGACGCGCTAAGGCCTCGTCAAAATCTATCACATGTGTCTTAATATCTTCCCCTTCTGTCTCAAGACCAAAAACACCGCTAGTATGTTGGCTTAAATCTACGATGGCTAAATAAAGATAAAGACGCTCAGTGGTGCCACCAGGGCTTGATAAGTACGATAACATATACTCAAGTTGCTGCAATTGAAGGCCAGCTTCTTCAAAGGCTTCGCGTTTAACAACGGCTTCATAATCAATGTTGCCATCAGTCATACCAGCTATACACTCTAAAAGCCAAGGCGACTCTTTACTACGCATAGCACCAATGCGTATCTGCTCTATAAGCAATATTTTATTAGTAAGGGGATCATAAGGAAGCACAGCAACAGCATCACCACGCTCAAGAATTTCACGCTTAATGGTTTGTGACTTACCTCCGGCAAATAAAGCATGTTCAAATTGATAAAGGTTAATTTTAAAAAAGCCACTGTATAAGTTTTCGATTGGCGCAACGTCAACATCATTATTGGTAAATTGAGTAATCGCTTTATTAGTCATTTATTTCCTTAATCGGTTTCTTAACTCAAAAATTTTGCGGTTTATTATATTCTGTTACACTTGTTTGCGCTGTTTTACACAAATTTTTTTTAGTTATTTGACAAAACAGGTTACCATGCTTTTAGTACGCAAACTGTCTAAGGACTGAACAACTAATGAAAAAGAACATTCTTGCTGCGCTGATCGGCTTATCATGCGCATTGACTGCTACAGCTTCAAATGCTGAAGATTTATTACAAGTATACGAAATTGCCACTGCAAATGATCCAACGGTTTTAAAAGCTAAAGCACAAGCCGATGCACAATCTTATAACAGTGATAAAGCTTTAAGCGCCTTACTACCGCAAATTGGCTTTTCAATGGGCTATGATAAGACAGATAGCACAACATATGAAGGTACTGACCCATTAGGCTATGCAAAAATAGACGGTGATACTGATACATTCAGCCGTGGACTGAGTTTAAATCAAACACTTTTTGACCTAGGTGCATGGAATTCTTTAGATATCGCCGACAAACAAGCTTTACAAGCTTCTGCACAATATGATTTTGCACAGCAAGATTTAATAGTTCGTGTTGCGGATGGCTATTTTAATGTATTAAGTGCCATCGACAATCTTGAATTTGTACAGTCAGAAAAACGTGCAATCGAGCGTCAACTTGAGCAAACTAAACAACGCTATGCTGTTGGCCTTACAGCTATCACTGATGTTCACGAAGCACAAGCACAATATGATAACTCAGTTGCACAAGAGATTGTGGCTAAAAACGGCGTTGAAACTGCTCGAGAGCAACTTCGTGAAATCACTGGTAAATATCATGCCAAGTTAGACACGCTAGATACCCAAACATTTTCGACAGTAAAGCCAAACAAACAATCAACTGACTATGTAAAATTGGCTGAGCAAAAGAACTTAAATTTACAAGTTGCAAAAGTAACGGTCGATATTGCTAAAGATCAAATTGATTTAGCGCAATCTGGGCACTATCCAAAACTAACCCTTAATGCAACTTATGGGGATTCATTAACCGATTATAATAGCAACACTATGAAACCTCGTGGTGATAGCGCAACGGTAGGTCTTGATTTTACTGTGCCGATTTATTCTGGTGGTGCAACAACTGCAGCAACAGAGCAAGCCCGTGCATTTTACGTTGCTGCCAGTGAAGACTTAGAAGCATCGTTGCGTGGTGTAACTCGCTCTGTTATTACATCTTATAATCAAGTTGTGTCTGACATTGCTACCTTTAAAGCTCTTGAGCAAGCTGTTGTTTCAGCAGAAAGTGCATTAAAAGCTACTGAAGCGGGGTTTGAGGTGGGTACTCGTACCATTGTTGACGTACTCATTAGCACGCAAAATCTGTACAATGCAAAAAGTAACCTAGCCAATGTACGTTACCGCTATGTGGTTTCTACATTACGCTTAAAGCAAGCCGCTGGTACCCTTACCAGTGAAGATTTAATTGCTATTAATCAGGGATTAAAAGCTATTTAAGCAATTAATTCCATCGCTTTTTAACTATCAAGCCAGCTTAATGCTGGCTTTTTTGTGTTTTTAAACACATACAGTTAAACTACTTCTTTTATTTTCTGAGATGTTTTTTTGTGGTTAATTCCTCTGCTTTCAAGCTGTCTTTTTTAGGTCCTCGCTATTGGTTAACTTGGGTTGGCGTATTTTTTCTTTATTTGATCTCATGGCTTCCTCATAAACTACAATTACTAATGGGTAAATATTTAGGGCGTTTAGTACACCGCTTTATGAAGAAGCGCCGACACATTGCTGAAGTAAATATCAAACTGTGTTTTCCTGATATGCCTGAACACGAACAACAACAACTAGTGCTAGAAAATATGGAGAATACTGGCATCGCCATGATGGAAACAGGTATGGCATGGTGGTGGCCACAATGGCGAGTAAATAAAGTATTCGGCTCGATTAAAGGACTAGAACACCTAGAAAAAATTAATCAATCAGGCAAAGGCGCTTTGTTGTTAGTCCCCCACATTCTACACTTAGAAATGGCCAGCCGAGTGATGGGAATAAACTGTCAAGGTGTTGGCTTTTATCGCCCGCACAATAATCCGTTAATGGAATATTTTACAACTAATGGTCGTTTACGCTCTAATGAGTTTTTAATTGGCAAACGTGACGTTAAAGGGCTACTACAAGCGCTTAAAAACAAAAAAGTGTGTTACTACTTACCAGATCAAGACTATGGCCGAAAGCGCTGTGAGTTTGCCCCTTTTTTCGCAGTAGCTGAGGCGGCAACAACAACAGGAACGCTATTATTCGCGGCGAGTAAACATTGTGAGGTCGTCAGTTTTGCTAGCCAGCGTGACAAAGACGGTAAGTATCACCTAGAAATATTCCCATTGCTTGAGAATTTCCCAAGTGGCGATGACAAACAAGATGTAACACGAGTGAATCAACGCATGGAACAGGCTGTAACAATAGCACCCGAGCAATACATGTGGCTACACAGACGTTTTAAAACTCGCCCTGACGAAAACGCGCCTTCTTACTATAAGTAGAAGATGACTTTCGTGGTTTAATATGATTTTATGAACAAACACAAAAACAAGAGTATGAGTTATGTGGTTTTGGGTTAAGCATTTATCACTAGCAGTTATATTAATTATAGCCGCCATTTATTTTTTATTTGGTCATGGCCCCGTTATGGACATGAAAGAAACAAAAAATGCTGCTGCGCAAGGGTTATCGCGGTTTTATTCGGCGTTGCGTAATCAAGTAAATAAAAATAATGAACGAGATAAATATGTTTTAAAACTACCAAAACCTGAGTTAAATATTGATGCAGCATTAATTGAACGCGCGCGAGTTGTCGAACCATCATCTCCAAATTGGACTGGTGAGTTCACAGCAAGACGTTTTGAAAATGGCTCGACTCTTAAAAAAGTGATGTCGCAATACGCACGCAATGAAGATATCGTGCTCTATTGGTATTTAAGCAAAGACTACGTAGTCAAAGATCATTTTCGAGTAGATAGTAATTTCAACTCGACTTTATACCAAGTTGGCCGTGCTATAAATGATGATTTTGAAAACGAGGTATACACCTTCTTTTGCTTTAAACAAAGGGCAGCAGTGATTACTGAGCTCCCTTCTGAATATGTAAGAGAAAACTGCCGACGCTTAAAAAGTTAGTGTTTATCTGAATGAGAGCAAGTGAATACTTACACTCGCTCAGACTTCTAAATTCACGGCTATTTAATTAGTTCAAAAATTTCCTGCCAAGCTTTAGTAACCAAACTAATATGCTCACTAAGCTCTTCACGGCTAACACAACGCCCTTGCTGATCCAAACTTAGCACATGGTAGCGAGAGCGATATTCAATGTAGGCTGCAATTAGCCCTTGTTTCAACGGTGTATCAATACAACCTAATCGAGCTGCGTCAGTCAGAATTCTCACATTATCTGAAAAAGTCGTTAACTGAGAAAATGTATGCGCGTTTTTTAGCACCAGGTACTGGGTTATAAACTCAATATCAGCCATGCCACCGGCATCTTGTTTTAAATCAAACTGTGTATCATTGCCTTTAGCTAAGTGACTGCGCATCTTCTCGCGCATCTTGATAACATCACCTTTTAGCACGGCATTATCACGCTGTTGCGAAAGTATTTCTAAGCGGATTTGCTCAAACCTTTGTTGCAGTTCTACTTGCCCTAAAATCATTCTTGAGCGTACTAGCGCTTGGTGCTCCCAAGTCCAAGCTTGCGTTAATTGATAATGATGGAAACTTTCCAAGTTAATAGCCATCAACCCTGAGGCTCCTTCAGGCCTTAGACGTGTATCGAGCTCATATAAAATACCTGATGCCGTACGCGTATTAAATAAATGCATTAAGCGCTGCGCGAGTTTTAAATAAAACTGCCTAGAAGATATACTTTTTTTGCCGTTTGTTTGGCTTGTACCGTCGTGATTATGTACAAATACCAAATCTAAATCCGAATCATAACCAACTTCAAAACCTCCTGTTTTACCATATGCTATAACACCAAACCCTTTATTTTCATCATCTGTGTTGGGCGGAATACCAAAACGCGTGGCCATTTGCTGCCAAGCGATGTTTACTGCTTGGTCAACAATCGCTTCAGCAAGTGCTGTTAAGTGATCGCTAACCTTCATCACATCTAACACGCCTGTCGCATCAGCTGCTGCTATACGTAACTGATGAGTTTGCTTAAATTGGCGTAACGCTTCCATTTGTTGCTCTAAATCGTCACTATCTATACGTAAAAAATATTGTCGTACTTCATCTTTATAAGCCGTCAATGGCGTGGGTTTATAAAGCACAGCAGGGTCTATCAGCTCATCAAGCAAAATTGGGTAACGAGAAATATGTTCGCCGATCCACTTACTGTGGCAACACAAGGTTACAAGCTGTTTCAGCGCACCAGGATTCTCATATAACAGCTCAAGGTATGCAGTACGCGAAATGACTTTATTCAGCACTTGACTAATCATACTAAACACCGCGTCTGATGCATTGCACTGAGTTAACTGCTTTAGCAGCAATGGCATTAATTTATCGAGAATATCACGACCTCGTAAACCTATCTTTGCTTTAGCTGATCGCTCCCTAAAGTCACTCAAAGGCTGTTGCCAACTGTCATCAGCCTCTGACAGTAAACTTACATCATTATGCTCCCATGCACTTACAAAGGCACTTTCACAAGGATCATCAGGCTCACTGTCATAACCAATGACTAATTCAAACTCACTATGTACCGCAGCCATAATGTTATTTGTTTCATCGAGTGTGTGACTAAAATCAATGTGCCCTAGTAAAAAATTTAGACGCAGCTGATTAAGTTCATCATCTGGTAATGTTTGTGTTTGTTGATCATCAAAGATTTGTAGGTACTGTTCAACTTTACGTAAAAACAAGTAATTACTTTGTAGGAGTTTAGCTTCGTCTGAAGCTATTACATTGGTTGCACTTAGCTCTGTAAGGGCTTTAAGCAGTGATTGCGTTTGTAAATTAGCCTCACGTCCACCGCGAACCATTTGTAATGCCTGTACCACAAATTCAACTTCACGTATGCCACCCGCACCAAGCTTAATATTATTGGTTAAGCGTTTACGCCTCACCTCTTGAGCAATCATTTGCTTCATTTTACGCAGTGATTCTATCACTGAAAAGTCAATATAACGCCTATACACAAAAGGCTTTAATAACTGGTAAAATTCATCGCTGTATTGAGTTTGCTCACCAATTAAACGACCTTTTAGCATGGCATAGCGTTCCCACTCTCGCCCTTGCTCTTGATAATAATCTTCTATTGCATTAAAACTCATCACTAACGGGCCGCTTTCACCAAAAGGACGAAGCCGCATATCGACTCTAAATACCTGCCCATCAGCTGTATTTTGGTTCAATGACGCAATCAATTTTTGTGCAACTTTAGTATAAAAAACTTGCGCTTCGAGTGAGCGTCGACCGCCTTGTGTTTTTACACTTTGCGGATAAGCAAATATCAAATCGATATCAGAGGAATAATTAAGCTCTTTTCCCCCTAGCTTGCCCATCCCTAAAACCAACATTTGCATAGCGTTGCCCTGCTCATCCACAGGCTCACCATTAACTTTAGCTACTTGTGCAAAAGCCCAACGATTTGCACCATCGATTAAGCTGTCTGCCAACATAGAAATATAGCGAATACTATCTGCTATATCGTTATCACAACACATATCCAAGAATGCCACTTTGAGCCAGTAGCGCTCTCTGTACTGGCGTAGTATTTTATAGCCTACAACTTCATCTATATTACTAAGCTCATAGCCTAAAAAAGGGCAAGGGCAGTCCCGCAGCAACATGTCACGCTCTGAAAGCAACATATCAATAAGCTCAGGTTGAGACTCTAAACAACGCCAAGCAAATTCACTCAAGCCAAGTAGCTTGATAATTTTCTCGTTTACTGGACGCTCAGCATATAGTTCTACAAAGCGTTCCGTACCAAGGGTCTGTATTTGTGTGGGGAGTTGTTGGCTCATTAAATACTCTCTTTTATATCAGCAGTAATCATACTAGAATGAAATTATTAATTGTTATCTAGGTTCAACATGTCATATTTGTCTTTATCTAACACTAGTTTACTCGCGATTGCCATTTGTTTTGCGGTTATTTGTTTAACCGTAATAGGCTTACGAGGACTAAACCACTTCAAGGCAAAGCAAGCTTTGAAAGAAGAACTTGCCCAACATGACAACTTTGCTATGGGTATTAGTTTTGCTTCAGAGATAAGTGTAGTCGTTGCAACCATTGCCTATTTGTTTGAGGAAATTAGCATCAGCGCAGCACAATCAAACCCCTTAAAGGTTATTACATTAATTGTACTTTTATTTAGCTTCATTAAAATCGGTCATTTAATTCATCGTAAATGGATTTTGCATCGATTTAATGAAGAAGCAGCTATTTTAAAACAAAACGTATGTGCAGCTTTGGTTGATTCTGGCATGTTAATCGCAAACTGTATTATTACCTTAGGCCTTTATAACTGGTCACATACTCAGGGGTTTAGTAGCTTATTAATCGCATTTGTTAGCTTCTTTTTATTGCAGGGAATTTTTGCTTTAGATAGTAAATTACGCGAATATCGATTTGCTAGAGCAAATCAAGGTGCCTCACTACAAAGTAACTTCAATCTAGAAAATACTTCCATAGGCATACGTTATGCGGGAAAATCTATTGGTTTAGCGTTAGCGATTTATGCAGGGCTGGCAAGCGCAATTTTCCATAACGGAAAAATGGTAGAGAATATCTTCACATTAGCTTTACATTGCGGCACGATGTGGTTATTACTGTATATACTAACGGCCATTATTAAGTTCATTTCTTTACCCAATATTGATACTGCACTTGAAATTGACCATCAAGATAACATTGGTATTGCCTGTATCGAATTTGCTGTTTTCAGCGTTATAGGCTATTTACTTATTAGTATGTTTTCAATTTAGCTATTGAAAATACCAACATGTGGGGCCCCATGCCGTTTAAAGTAGATAATTACTTGTTGATCGATAATGACAGTGAATTTAGCCGACAATTCACTGAACACTATTTTGGTCAAGCTAGCACCAGCACCCCTAGCACTTTAGTAGTTGCTGGTATAAATACCCGCCAGCTCGTAAAATTGATGTTTGATGAGCTTATCAAAGATTATTGTTACTGTGATTTTAATAATGAAATTAGCGTGTCAGAGCTGGCAAGCTACTTACACGAACATCACGATATTGTAGGCGTTTTATTTAATCAAACCGATTATTTACTTGCAGATGACAATCAACGTTTTATCTTCAACTCACTGCACAATGTACGATTTTTAGTGAGTGAGGTTGAACACGGCTATCATTTTGAACCGGTCACCGAACAAGCACACAGTAACCACTTATCCTGTCAAGATGATATTGCAGAAACACCTCTAGATTTAGACGCCTTAAATGAAAAAATAAACAGTTAAAGTTTAGTTCTGCTAATAATATTTGCACCAAAGAGCAGCGTTACATACCATAAGCTACATTAGCTATTTATCTTAAGGTCATCATGCGCGTTCCTCATATATATCAAGCAAGCGAAATCGCACTTTCAACCCCCGTTCATTTAAACGATGATGCAGCAGGTCATATTGGTCGAGTGTTACGTATGAAGGTGGGTGAACAAATATCATTATTTAACGGCCAAGGCGGTGAATACTTGTGTGAACTCATCGAAGTTGGCAAAAAGTCTGTCGTTGCTATGCCACTTGAATTTAACGACATAGACGTTGAATCACCATTGAGTATTCATTTAGGTCAAGGTATATCTCGCGGCGATAAAATGGACTTTACCATTCAAAAGTCTGTTGAATTAGGTATTACAGAGATCACCCCTATTTTTAGTAAACGTTGTGGTGTGAAACTCAGTGCTGAGCGTTTAGCAAAGAAACACCAACAATGGCAAAAAATAGCTATTTCTGCAGCAGAGCAATCAGGTCGTAATCGTATTACCACCATCCACCCCCCTATTGATATAAATGAGTGGCTAAAACAAAGCAGTGATGAAATAAAGCTGACTCTGCACCCACGTGCCGAACATTCGATTAAGACAATCACAGTACCCAAAAGTGGTGTTCGCTTTTTAGTTGGCCCTGAAGGTGGCTTTACTGATGAAGAAATAGCACAAACCAAACAGCAAGGTTTTACAGATATTCGCATTGGCCCACGGGTTTTACGAACTGAAACCGCCGCTTTAACGGTCTTAAGTGCATTACAACTACAGTTTGGTGATTTAGCTAATTGAAATTACTAAAAGCACCCTCATATCTATTGCAACATATTTAGTAAGGCAACGACATGGCAATTAAATTAGGTATAATTTCAGATCCAATCAGCGGGTTTAACATTAAAAAAGACACAGGCTTTGCAATGATGATGCAAGCTCAAAGTCGTGGCTATGAAATTTATTACATGGAAATGGATGATTTATCTCTACGCAAAGGTAAAGCTTTTGCAACAGCAGCTAAAGCACAAGTATTTGATAATGAAAGCCACTGGTATGAACTTGAAAAAAAAGCCACCATTGCCCTTGCTGATTTAGACGTTATTTTAATGCGTAAAGATCCGCCGTTTGATACTGAATATATTTATGCAACCTATATTCTGGAACGTGCTGAACTTGAAGGGACATTAATCGTCAATAAACCACAAAGCTTACGTGATGCTAACGAAAAGCTCTTTACCGCATGGTTCAGTGAACATACTCCAGATACCTTAGTAACTAGAGATAAGCATCAAATTAGAGCATTTTTAGCTGAGCATAAAGATATTATCCTCAAGCCTTTAGATGGTATGGGTGGCGCATCTATTTTTAGAGTGACAGAAAATGATGCCAATATAGGCGTCATTTGCGAAACTTTGACGGAGCATGGTAGCCGCTTTGCGATGGCGCAAAATTACATCCCTGAAATCAAACAAGGCGACAAGCGCGTACTGGTTGTTGATGGTGAGGTGATCCCCTATTGTTTAGCGCGTATTCCACAAAATGGTGAAACCCGTGGCAATCTAGCTGCTGGCGGTCGTGGTGAAGCTCGTCCTATTAGTGAGTCAGACCTTAAAATAGCCCAAGCAGTGGCACCAACATTAAAAGCAAAGGGCTTGGTTTTTGTTGGGCTTGATATTATTGGCGATAAGCTAACCGAGATAAACGTAACAGCCCCTACTTGCGTCAAAGAGATTGAGGCTGCTTATGATATTTCAATTACCGGCATCTTATTTGATGCGATAGAGAGAAAACTAAGCCATACTTAATTTTCAATATAATAAAGGGGTAACGTTATGCAATCATTAGAAAATCACTTTTTAATCGCAATGCCTTCAATGCAAGACCCTTTGTTTAAACGTGCAGTAACGTATATCTGTGAGCACAATGAAGATGGGGCTATGGGGCTGGTTATTAACCAGCCTATTAATATCACTGTAGGTGATTTACTTGATAAAATTGAAATCGATAACGATAAATCAAATCAAGCATCACAAGTCGCCGTGTTTGCTGGCGGGCCTGTAAAAACCGATCGTGGTTTTGTGTTGCACTCACCAAAGCCGGGCTATGCAGCAAGCCAAGAGCTTAGTAGTGAAATAATGATTACGACTTCAAAAGATGTATTAGCAAGCCTAACGACCACGCAAGCACCGGAGCAATTTATTATAACTTTAGGCTATGCTGGGTGGGAGCAAGGTCAACTGGAACAAGAGCTACTTGAAAATTCGTGGCTTATCATCAAAGCGGACCCTGACATTATATTTAACACTCCAGTGGAGCAACGCTGGGAAAAGGCCGTTGAAACGTTAGGTTTTGATATTAGCCAATTAAGCGCTGAAGCAGGTCATGCCTAAACGCAACGCACTTTAAATAGAAGAAACAATGAGCAAAAAACAACTTAAGCCCAAAGGTGAACGTACTGTGATGGGCTTTGATTTTGGCACGACCAGTATTGGTATTGCCATTGGCCAAGAACTGACTGGATCAGCCTCAAGTCTCAGCGCTGTAAAAGCCAAAGATGGCATACCAAACTGGGATTTTATTAAAAAACACGTTGATGAATGGCAGCCAGATCTATTAGTAGTTGGCTTACCACTGAACATGGATGGAACAAATCAAGAAGTCACATTCAAAGCTAAGAAGTTTGCCAACCGCTTACATAATAATTTTGGCCTACCCGTAGAGACCCAAGACGAGCGTTTAACTACAGCTGACGCCAAGGCTCGGTTATTTGAACAAGGTGGTTACAAGAGCTTAGGCAAAGGCAACGTGGATAACATGTCTGCAGTGATTATTTTAGAGAGCTATTTTGAACAAGCTTACGGGTAAGTGGTAGGTTAATAATCACTTGATCGGTCAGCTCAGGAATAAACCCAGCTTGTCGATATGCTCTTTCAATTGCACCTTGGTCGCGCATTATTTGCAAGCCTTTTTGTAACGCAGCAAACGCTCTGTAGCCTTCTGGGTGAAGTTTTGATACCACAAAGTGGCGACTATCATCTAATAATATTAAAACCTTAGGAATTGCTTTTAAGGTGATATTTTCAAGCTCATAATGATTATTAATCGCAGGCATTAAGGGCATCAGCATAAAATCAACCCACTGCATGGAAACCATTCGAACTTGGCTTAACCACTCATCTTCACGAATAAGGTTTTTTAACGGTAGTTGTGCAAGCGTGCGCCAATCTGTTCGCCAGCGTGGAGTGGATACACTGGTTAGTTGATTAAAATCTGATAAATGCTGGATTTTGAAAACTGCTTGATTATCAGGGGCAGTAAAAATGCCAGCGTAGTACTCTCCTTTACGGATCACTGGTTCACTAATTAGCACTTTTTCTTCCAGCAGCTTGGCATCTTGATACCAATAAGTATCAAAGCTAATAAGTAACTCACCTTGCTCAAGCAGCCTAGTGTTTCTAAAATTGACCTTACCAACTTGGTAATCAAAGCGTTTTTTAAACCCACCCAAATGTAATGCCTTCTGGGCAATGATCATATCGACCACATCACGGCGAATGAATTTACCGCTAAAATCGTTAATTTTATCGGGGGTTTCACCGTCTAAAAAACGGACGTAATCATGGTAAACGTCATCCCGTAAATAAATAGGGATGACATCTTGTTGAGAAATAGCAAAAAACGGTGTGCTTAAACTGATAAACAGCAACGCCAAAAAACACCATTTAGGACTACTTTGCATATTACGAACCCTTTTGGTCTAAACCATCTATGGTTACACCTTGTAAAAAGCCAGCTCCCTGCTGTTCGTTATCTCTTAATTTAATCATCAAACGTAAATCATTTGGTGAATCAGCATGGTGCAATGCATCTGCATAGCTTATACGTTGTTGCTTGTATAGCTCAAATAAAGCTTGATCAAAGGTTTGCATCCCCATATCTTTTGACTTAGCCATCGCTTCTTTAATACCGCCAATATCACCTTTTTTAATTAGTTCGCCGATGATTGGTGTATTAAGTAAAATCTCAATTGCAGCAACACGACTATTTCCATCAGCAGTAGGCACTAATTGTTGAGCTATGATTGCCCGTAAATTTAAGGATAAATCATACTTTAGCTTATCGTGCTTTTCTTTTGGCACAAGGTGCATAATTCGGTCGATTGCTTGGTTGGCGTTGTTCGCGTGCAAAGTAGCAACACACAAATGCCCTGTTTCGGCAAAGCTTAGTGCATACTCCATTGTTTCTTGCGAGCGAATTTCACCAATCAATATAACATCTGGCGCTTGGCGTAAGGAACTTTTAAGAGCTGATTCAAAGCTCTCTGTATCAAGTCCTACTTCACGCTGAGTAATAATACTCTTGCGGTGTTCATGTACAAATTCGATCGGATCTTCAATGGTTAATATATGGCCTCGCTGGTTACGGTTACGGTAGCCCAACAGTGCTGCTAATGAAGTTGATTTACCCGTACCAGTACCACCTACAAACAACACTAAACCACGTTTAGCCATTATGACATCGGTCAGAGTTGAAGGTAGGCCTAATTCATTCACATCAGGTATTGTAGTCACAATGCGACGAATGACCATTCCAGCACAGTCGCGCTGCCAAAACGCAGAAACCCTAAAGCGCCCCTCATCAGTAGCAATGGCAAAATTACACTCTTTAGAGTTATGAAATTCGGCTTTTTGCTTTTCACTCATTGCCGATTCAACTAACGCTAAGGATTCCTCATCCGAAATTTTATCGTCTCCCAATGCAATCAATTCGCCATTAATTTTAGCGCTGACCGGTAGCTGACTCGAAACAAACAAATCAGAAGCTTGCTTGTTTATCATCAGTTGTAAAAAATAGTTAAGAGAATGAGTCATTATATTTCTTATCCTTCGGTCTAGCCGCCAAAATTAGTTTTATCTTGCGCTTTAGCGCGTGCTTCTGCGTTAGAAACCACACCGTGATTCACTAAATTAATCAAACATTGATCCATCGTTTGCATGCCATGAGACGAACCCGTTTGAATAGATGAATACATTTGCGCAATTTTATCTTCACGAATTAAGTTACGAATAGCAGGGACGCCAATCATAATTTCGTGGGCTGCAACTCGCCCACCGCCAACTTTTTTCAACAATGTTTGCGAAATAACCGCACGCAGTGATTCAGAGAGCATTGAACGTACCATGTCTTTTTCTTCACCTGGGAACACATCAATAATACGGTCAATGGTTTTAGGTGCCGAGGTGGTGTGCAGTGTACCAAAAACTAAGTGCCCTGTTTCAGCCGCCGTCATAGCAAGACGAATGGTTTCCAAATCACGAAGCTCACCGACCAAAATAACATCGGGGTCTTCGCGTAATGCACTACGTAATGCATTGGAGAAACTGTGGGTATCGCGATGAACTTCACGCTGGTTAATGAGTGACAGTTTATTGTCATGAACAAATTCGATAGGATCTTCGATGGTTAAAATATGGTGATGTTTATTTTGGTTAATATAATCGACCATCGCCGCCAAAGTTGTTGATTTACCCGAGCCTGTCGGCCCAGTCACTAACACTAAGCCCCGAGGATTATCAGAAATCGTTTTGAAAATATCAGGTGCGCCTAAATCATCCAGTGTAAGCACTTCACTTGGGATAGTACGAAATACCGCAGCGGGTCCACGGTTAGAATTAAATGCATTCACACGAAAACGAGCAAGATTTGGCACTTCAAAGGAAAAATCCACTTCTAGGTTTTGCTCGTAGTCCTTACGTTGATTATCGTTCATAATATCGTAGACTAAGCTGTTTACATCTTTGTCTTCCAGAGCTGGAATATTAATTCGACGCACATCGCCATCAACTCGGATCATCGGAGCAACCCCTGATGATAAGTGTAAATCGGATGCTTTATGCTGCACACTAAAGGCTAATAATTCGGTAATATCCATTTATGACTCCACAACTAACTGATAATTATATGGTTACAATAGCAGAACGACTTAAATCCGCCTACGCTAGAATTGCATTAGCGGCAAAAAAAAATAACCGCAAAGAGCAAGATATTTGCTTACTTGCAGTCTCTAAAACAAAACCTGCTGACTTTATTTTAGCGGCTTATCAACAAGGCCACCGAGAATTTGGTGAGTCCTACGTTCAAGAAGCTGTAGATAAAGTAACCCAACTTGCAGATTATAGCGATATTGTTTGGCATTTTATTGGCCCAATTCAATCAAACAAAACCGCTTTAGTGGCAAGTCACTTTGACTGGGTGCAAAGTATCGATCGTGAAAAAATAGCCAAGCGCTTAAATAATCAGCGTCCAAGTAATAAAGACCCGCTTAATGTGTTGATTCAAGTTAATATCAGCCTAGAAGAAGCTAAGTCAGGCTGCCACCCGGATGCACTCCCTGCACTGGCGCAATTTGTCGATGATTGTCCTAACCTGATCTTACGTGGGCTGATGACTATCCCAGCAAAAACCGACAATACGCAGCAACAAATGCAATATTTTGAGCAATTACGTGCTTGCTTTGATAGACTTAAGTCCCAATATCCTCAAATAGACACCCTGTCGATGGGGATGAGTGGTGATGTAGAAGCAGCCATTGCTGCAGGCTCCACCATGGTACGCATCGGCACGGATATTTTTGGCCAACGAAGCTAAGGTGATAACTAAGATATGTCAGATAAAACAATTGCATTCATAGGCACAGGTAACATGAGCTACGCCATTATTGGTGGCATGGTAAAAAATGGGTTTAAGGCATCAAATATTATTGCCACTAACCGCAATCAAGAAAAACTTACTAAGGTAGCAGCGGACTTCGGGGTGAATACCACCTCAGATAATAACGCAGCACTGCGTGATGCCGATGTGATTGTGTTATCCGTTAAACCGCAAATGATGGGTGATTTATGCCAATCATTCCAAGATTCAGGCATCGATTTTAGTGATAAACTCTTTATTTCTGTGGCTGCAGGCCTGACCGTTAAACGCCTTCGTGAGATGTTAGGGCAAAACGTAAAAATGGTCCGTTGTATGCCGAACACCCCATCGTTGCTTGGTCGTGGTGTATCGGGTCTCTTTGGCGACGGTGAGACCGCTGATGAACACGTCTTTGTACAACAAGTATTTGAATCAACCGGTATTGCAGTATGGGTTGAGCAAGAGTCTCAAATCAATGACGTGATTGCTGTTACAGGTTCATCACCTGCTTATTTCTTCTTATTTATGGAAGCCATCGAAGAGAAAGCCAAAGCACTGGGCTTTAATGATGAAGATGCTCGTCGCTTAGTACAGCAAACCGCATTAGGTGCTGCAGAGATGGCACTATCACAGCCTGACATTAGTATTTCTCAATTACGTGCCAATGTAACATCTAAAGGTGGAACAACGCATGCTGCAGTCGAACATTTAAAAGCACAAGGCTTAACAGCTACTGTTGCTGATGCAATGGATGCGTGTATTGCCCGTGCCGAGCAAATGGAACAAGAACTTTAACTAAGCTGATATGCTTATTTTTCGAGGTAAATTATGAATGCCATGCAATTTTTAGTCGGGATTGTATTTGATCTATTTTTAATGGTGGTTTTACTACGCTTTTGGCTGCAAGCAGCCAAAGCTGACTTTTACAATCCATTGAGCCAGTTTGTGGTTAAAGCAACTTCATTTGCTGTAAACCCACTACGTAAAATTATTCCCGGTTTTGGTGGGCTTGACCTCGCCTCTCTGTTATTGGCATTCATTGTTGCAATTGCAAAAATCTCGACCTTGATGCTTATGTTTTATGGTGGTTGGTCTGCGCAAACCGTGTTTGTTTCTGCCTTTATTACAGTGATAAAAGAGGGCTTAAATTTATTGTTTTGGGTACTTATCATCCGCGCTTTATTAAGTTGGGTAAGCCAAGGTTACAACCCCATTGAAGCTGTATTCCACCAGCTGACAGAGCCTATGCTTAAGCCCATCCGCAAGGTTTTACCGCCTTTAGGTGGCTTTGATTTATCAATTTTAGTATTGATTATCGCACTGCAATTTGCACAAATCCTGTTTATGGATTTAATCGGCTAAACACTCCCTTTCTCAGAGGCCTAAATAGGCCTCTTTTATTATGAGTCTTTTATGAAAAAACTAGCAAGTATCTTATTTTTCGCATTAGCAGGAATTACCTTTAGTGCCCACAGTGAGCAAATGCAAGGTGCGCAGTATAAAGAGCTTGGCCCGTGGCAAGTTCACTATATTGCCTTTCCATCAACGTTTGTTCAGCCCAAGATTGCACAAGCCTATGGCCTTGAGCGCAGTAACTATAAAGGCATTGTTAATATTTCGATTTTAAAAAACGATGCCGATAATACAGCGCAAACAGCATCACTTACAGGAACTGCAAAAAACTTATTAGGCAATAAACAAGCTTTAGAATTTAAAGAAGTGATTGAAGGCGATTCTATTTACTACCTTGCTCAAGTAAAATTTACCAACGAGGAAATTTTACGATTTGATATCGAAATTAAACAAAACAATCAATTTCAAAAATTGCAGTTCCAACAAAAATTTTACGTAGATTAAATCATGAAAAAAACCTTAGTTTTAGCCACGGGTAACCAAGGAAAGGTAACTGAATTAGCAAAGATGCTAAGCTCCCTTGAAATAGAAGTGTTACCACAAAGCAATTTTAACGTCCCAGAAGTACCAGAGACAGGCACTACGTTCGTAGAAAATGCAATTATTAAAGCTCGACATGCAGCAAAAATAACAGGGCACCCTGCCATTGCGGATGACTCAGGCTTAGAGGTCGATGGCCTCAATGGCGCACCAGGAGTTTATTCGGCTCGCTATGCAGGCGCTGATGCAAGCGATCAAGACAACATAGATAAGCTATTAATTGAACTAGGCGATAACCCAACTCGCAGTGCTCGCTTTTGGTGTGTATTGGTACTAATGCGCCACGCCAATGACCCTACCCCACTAATTTGTAGTGCCAGTTGGGAAGGGAAAATTACCCAAAGCCAAGACGGCCAAGGTGGCTTTGGTTATGACCCTATATTTTATGTACCAGAACTTAATTGCACCAGTGCCCTGCTTAGTAAAGAGCAAAAAAATGCCATTAGCCATCGAGGCCAAGCATTAAAAGCCTTATTAGCAGAGCTTAAGCTTAAAGGCGGCCTGTGAAATTACCCCCTTTAAGTTTATATGTACACGTACCTTGGTGCGTGCAAAAATGCCCTTATTGTGACTTTAATAGTCATGGGCAAAAAGGCGATATTCCTGAAAAAGAATACGTTCAACATTTAATTGATGATTTAAAAGCTGATTTACACCTTGTACAAGGACGAAAAATTCATTCGATCTTTATTGGTGGTGGCACCCCAAGTTTATTAACTGGTGACGCCTATGTCCGTCTTTTAAACGCCGTTGATTCTCTCATTGGCTTATCTGATAACTGTGAAATCACGTTAGAAGCTAACCCTGGTACGGTAGAAACTGGGCGCTTTAAAGAATATGTCGCCGCGGGTATTAATCGAATATCAATTGGCGTGCAAAGCATGCAAAATGATAAGCTAAAAGCTCTAGGCCGTATTCATGGCTCTGATGAAGCCACTTATGCAGCAGAGCAAGCTCACGAAGCCGGTTTAAACAGCTTTAATCTCGATTTAATGCATGGGTTGCCCGGGCAATCTGTTGAGGATGCCCTCAGTGACTTAAAAAAAGTCATTGCGTTAAACCCGCCTCATATATCTTGGTATCAACTCACCATTGAAGCCAATACTAAATTTGCCTCAAAGCCCCCAACACTGCCACCCGACGACACTTTGTGGGATATTCAAGAGCAAGGTCAGGCATTGCTCGCTCAAGCAGGTTACCAGCAATATGAAATTTCAGGTTATGCAAAGCCGGGCTTTCAATGTCAACATAACTTGAATTATTGGCGGTTTGGCGACTATTTAGGCATTGGTTGTGGGGCGCATGGTAAGGTCACTGATGCAAAAACAGGAGTAATTACTCGCACCGAAAAAGTAAAGCATCCTCGCGGGTATATGGATTTGGCTAAACCGTATTTATTTAAGCAATGGCCTGTAGAGCAAGACGATTTACCATTTGAGTTTTATATGAATCGTTTTCGTCTATTTGAAGCTTGCCCAAAAAGTGATTTACCTGCACTTACAAATTTATCGCTGCAGAGCCAATCTGAAGCCTTGAATAAAGCGATAAATACAGGCTTACTAATTGATAGGGATAGCCATTGGCAAGTAAGCCAAAAAGGTCATCGTTTTTTGAATGACCTGCTAGAATTATTTGTATAGTTATAAGTAATTTCTTGTGACTACTCACTAATAATAATTAATTTATAACCTTTATTGGTTTCTAACAACAAAAGGGAAAACATGCGTAAACTTACCTTTATCGCTGCCGCAGTGAGTATTGCACTGCTAGGTGGCTGCCAGCAAACGCCTGAGCAACAAACTACTCCAAGCGTACAAGCACAACCTGTACAGAGTGAAATCGACAAAGCCAATGCTTTTTTTGAAGATACCTTTAACCGTGATGTGATGAGCAGCCCGGTTTACCAAACTTATATGGGTATCAAAAAAGATTACGATAAGTGGGATGATGGCAGCGAAGAGCGCGCTCTTGAAGACTTACAGCAAACTAAAGACGACCTAGTAGCACTCAATGCAATTAACCGTGACTTACTTGATGAAAGTACCAAAGTAAGTTACGACCTTAAAAAGCAAGATCTTGAAAACACGATTGCAGACTTTAAATGGCGTTACCATAACTACCCTGTAAACCAAATGTTTGGTGTTCATTCAATGATCCCTGCATTTTTAATTAACCAACACCAAATTGCTGATGTTGCAGATGCTAAAGCATATATCTCGCGTCTTAATGGTGTAACTACAGTCATCGACCAACTTATCAAAGATCTAGAAACACGTGCAGATAAAGGCATTATTGCGCCTAAGTTCGTATTCCCTCACGTCATTGACTCTAGCCAAAACATCATTATTGGTGCGCCATTTGAAAAAGGTGAAGATTCAACATTACTCGCTGATTTCAAACGTAAAGTAACAGCATTAGAAATAGATCAAGCCGATAAAGACGCTTTGATCAGTGATGCTGAAAAAGCACTCAAAGCCGCTGTAAAACCATCTTACTCTAAGCTAATCAATTACCTTGCTCAGCTTGAAAAACGCGCAGATGATCGTGACGGTGCATGGAAATTTCCTGATGGCGAAGCTTTTTATAACAATGCGTTAGCCCGTACTACAACCACAGACCTAACGGCAAAAGAAATTCACACCATAGGTTTAGCTGAAGTATCACGCATTCATGATGAAATGCGTGAAATCAAAAATAAAGTTGGCTTTGAGGGCGACTTAAAAGCCTTCATGCAGTTTATGAAAACTGACAAACAGTTTTATTACCCAAATACAGCACAAGGTAAGCAACGCTACCTTGATGAAGCCACAGGCCTTATTGATAACATGAAGTCTCGCTTAGATGAGCTATTCATTGTTAAGCCAAAGGCAGATCTAAAAGTGAAAGCTGTTGAAGCCTTCCGTGAGAAAGCCGCTGGTAAAGCATTTTACCAACAACCTGCGCCAGATGGCTCACGCCCTGGTATTTATTATGCCAACCTTTACGACATGGAAGCAATGCCAACGTACCAAATGGAAGCATTAGCTTATCATGAAGGTATTCCGGGTCACCATATGCAAATTGCGATTTCGCAAGAGCTTGAGGGTGTGCCTAAATTCCGTAAATTCGGTGGCTACACAGCCTACATCGAAGGCTGGGGTTTATACTCTGAATTACTACCAAAAGAAATGGGCCTTTATGAAGACCCTTACTCTGACTTTGGTCGCTTATCAATGGAGCTATGGCGTGCATGTCGCTTAGTAGTAGATACAGGTATCCACGAAATGAAATGGACTCGCCAACAAGGTATTGATTACTACGTTAATAATACACCAAACGCGACGTCTGACGGCGTTAAAATGGTTGAACGCCACGTTGTAATGCCTTCACAAGCAACGGCTTACAAAGTGGGTATGTTAAAGATTTTAGAACTACGAGAAGCGGCAAAAGTTAAACTTGGTGATAAGTTTGATATTCGCCAATTCCACGACGTAGTACTAAAAAATGGCGCTGTGCCACTTAACGTACTTGAAAGCTTTGTTGATCAATGGGTAGCAAGTAAATCAGTTTAAAGAATCGTTTACTTTAAAACCTAAAAAGGCCGCATTTGCGGCCTTTTTACTATTGAATCAAACTTAGAATATTGAATTTATTTAATAAACAACATAAAGCCTGATCAATAAAGTACTCTATAAACTAGCTTACTTTACGCTTTTTCAAGCAAAGTACGTGCAACGGTGCGCATACCAACAGTTGTTGCGCCAGCAGCCCATTGGCCTGTGCTACCCATATTAAACGCAGCAGCTAAATCAATATGCACCCAGCCTTTACCATCGTTTGGTACAAAGCGTGATAAGAAACCCGCAGCATTTGATGCGCCACCGTAACCGCCACCTTTTTGCGCACGGCTATTTGCAGTATCAGCATAAGGCGATGGACAATTTTGTTGGTGCCACTTTTCAAGTGGTAATGGCCAGCCGGCTTCCATTTCTTGCTCTGCAAAGCCTTCAACTTCACGCACAAATTCTTTATCAAGACCAAATAAGGCATTGTACTCTTGACCAACTGCAACCAATGCTGCGCCAGTTAGAGTTGCGGCATTGATGATAAGCGGTGCACCTGTTTCGCCTGCAGCCATAAGACCATCGGCAAGTACTAAACGTCCTTCTGCATCGGTATTTACAATCTCAACCGTTGTGCCATTTTTATAAGTAAGTATGTCACCTAGTTTGTATGCATGGCCCGAAATCATGTTCTCCGCACAACATAAAAATAGCTTGATACGTTTGTTGATACCGCGGCTAATTGCTAAAGCTAAACCAGCTGTAACAGTCGCTGCACCACCCATATCGCATTTCATACCCAACATGCCTTCACTTGACTTAATTGAGTAACCACCTGAGTCAAACGTGATACCTTTACCAACTAAAGCCGCATCTACTGGTGCATTATCATCCCCAGTAGGGTTGTAATCTAATGCTAATAATACTGGTGGGCGATCACTTCCACGGCCAACAGCATGGATACCAATCCATTGCTGCTCAAGTAATGCATCGCCTTTAATAATTTGGTAGCTGACATGCTCTGGCGCAAGTGATTGAATAAATTCAGCCGCTTTACCTGCAAGGCTTTCTGGGAAAATATCATCCGCTGTGCCGTTGATCATTTCACGCGCCCAAGTGGCAGCACGTAATAATGAGTTTAGCTCTTGGCTGTCTGTTTTTGCATTTTCTGCAAACTCAACGCCAGCTAACGTTTTAGGAGAAACAAAGCCTTGATAAAATGCCCATTGTGTTTCAGTACACCAGCAGTCGCCAGCTAAAACCACATTTTTAACACCTTGATTGGCAATGGTACGCGCCGCTTTTTGCACGTTTTTTAAGGTCTCTTGCTCGGCTAGGTGGACTGTAGCACCGTGCTCATTAAATGAAAGTGTGGCATTTTCGCCCCAATGAGATGCAGCCGCTTGTTCGCTTAATTGAACAACAAATTTTTCAGACATGTTAGAATACTCTTTGCGCTAATTAGTGGCACTGAGTCTACTATAGCTGGCACAACTTCCCAACTTATTGAGACTAAATAATGAAATTTGCTAAGCCATTACAACAAGCCATATTAATTAAGCGCTACAAACGATTTTTAGCCGACTTACGCTTAGTGGATGGTACTGAATTTACTGCGCATTGCGCTAACACGGGTAAAATGACAGGTTGCGCCGAGCCTCAGTTCAACGCATTTTACTCAACCAGCGATAATACAAAGCGTAAATATCCGCATTCTTTAGAGCTGACGCAAAATCAGTTTCAACACCTCATATGTGTTAATACTGCAATGGCAAACAAAGTGGTCGAAGAAGCTATTCAAACGAATATTATTAGTGAGCTTAGTGGTTATCAGCAATTACAAAGTGAAGTGAAATATGGCCAAGAAAATAGCCGAATTGACTTTTTACTCAGCGATACCAGCTGCCCTAATTGCTACGTGGAAGTAAAATCCGTCACCTTATTAAGTCAAGATTCGCCAACAACTGGACAGGGATATTTTCCTGATGCACAAACCCTTCGTGGGCAAAAACATATTCGCGAATTAATTGAAATGGTTGAGCAGGGCCATCGTGCTGTATTGCTATTTGCCGTATTACATGAGGGCATAACCCAAGTGAGTGCAGCAAAACATATCGATGAAAAATACGCCCAGTTATTAACAGAAGCGATTGCGAAGGGCGTTGAAGTGTTGGCTTACAAAGCAAAAATTTCGGCCAAAGAAATAACTTTGGACGAAAAAGTAATTTTTATTTCTTAATCAATGAAACGTCCATTCCACCAATCAAATTAATACAAATAAAAAATTAAGTTGTAAAAAATATTTTTGCCCATATAACTAGGCCAGTTAAAAAATCACACTGTGCTTAAAAAGCAATCATAATTACCGCCTGATACCTTTTAAAGCAGTAAAAATAATTTAACCACAGCTAATTAATTAAAAATAAATTTGCCTAGGCCATAGGATTCTGTTATTTATAGCCGCCGGCTAAAGCTGGGCATTATATTAAGGATTTAGGAGAAAGTTATGCCAGACCAAAAAAAATTAGGGTTATTGGCTCAGGCCGGATTAGAACCGTATCAGGAAAAACCGGGCGAAGAGTATATGAATGAAGCACAACGTGCTCATTTTAAAACTATTTTGGAAGCATGGCGCAATGATTTACGTAACGAAGTAGACCGCACTAAATCACACATGCAAGATGAAGCTGCTAACTTTCCAGATCCAGTTGACCGTGCTGCACAAGAAGAAGAGTTCTCTTTAGAACTTAGAACCCGTGACCGCGAGCGTAAACTGATCAAAAAAATTGAAAAAACAATTATCCTTATCAAAGAAGACGATTTTGGGTTTTGTGAATCATGTGGAATTGAAATTGGTATCCGCCGTTTAGAAGCACGTCCTACTGCTGATTTATGCGTAGACTGCAAAACGCTAGCTGAGATCAAAGAAAAACAATCTGGACGCGGTTAATAACTTTTAGTTAAACCATGTCTATTACCACAGCCGTTACTGCGCCAGTGCGCAACTATCGCGGTCGCTTTGCGCCGTCTCCTTCTGGGCCTCTTCATTTTGGTTCATTGGTAGCGGCTGTGGGTAGTTACCTTGATGCAAAAAACAATCAAGGCAGCTGGTTAGTACGTATCGAAGATATAGATACAACCCGCGTTGTAAAAGGTGCTGCTGACGATATTCTCAAAACATTGGAAGCCTATGGCTTGTACTGGGACGAGCAAGTTGTTTATCAAACTAAGCGCCATGAGCTTTACCACCACTATCTACACCAACTCCAAACCCAGCAACTTGTTTATGCCTGTAACTGCTCACGCAAACAGATCAAAGCACTGGGTGGTATATACCAAGGCCACTGCAAGCGTCGTGCTTTAGATAACGCAAGCGGCGCCCTGCGCTTAATCCAGCAACATGCGACAACACATTATCACGATCTCATCCAAGGCGATGTTGCCGTTGATCCAGCCCTCGCCCATGAAGATTATATAATCAAACGCAGTGATGGTTTATTTGCTTATCAGCTGGTTGTAGTAGCTGACGATATCAAACAGGGCATTACTAATATCGTACGCGGAGCTGATTTATTAGTGCCCACAGCCAGACAACTCAGTTTATTTAAACAACTCGATGCCAATATACCGAATTACGCCCACCTCCCTTTAGCTGTTGCCAAACCAGGTTTTAAATTATCTAAGCAAAATTATGCTCCGGCTATTTCTAAGCAGCAGCCAAAACCTGCTCTTTTTAGTGCTTTTGAGTTTTTGGGTTTAGCACCAGAGCAAGAAGTTTTAACATTGAGTATTGAGCAAATGATGGACTGGGCCGTAAATCGCTATAAGTTATCTGCGGTGCCAAAAGTAGCACAAATTCAAATTTCTCAGTCAGCAGATAACCAAGCGACGCATTTTACTCACATAATTAAGTAAAAATTCGCTAAATAGCGTTTATTTTAAAGTCTTCAACTTAATTTTTAAGCTGCACTGGTATATTATACCCAACCTTAGCAAACCTTAAACGCAATACGTTTATCGCCAAGTATGCACATTCCTCGTGCAGTTAATAACAAAATACAGCTATACTTGGTTAGATTTTTGATAGCTATGCGCTATCAATCAACCAAATTCTGTAGGAGACAGATTATTATTTCCAAGCTTTTTCAATTTTGTCGGCAAATTATAGGCCCAAATGGCGCGCAGACAAACCAGCAGCAAGACTCGACACAGCCTTTGGTGATAGGACGTAATGAGCATGGTATTTCTCGTAAACAATTTAGCCCAAATGCAATCAAGGTATTATATCGCCTAAAAGACGGGGGCTTTGATGCTTACCTTGTCGGTGGTTGTATTCGTGATATTTTGTTAGGCCAGCAACCAAAAGATTTTGATGTTGTAACCAATGCCACACCAGAACAAGTAAAGAAGCTGTTTCGTAACTGCCGTTTAATTGGCCGCCGCTTTCGTTTAGCGCACATTGTTTTTGGCCGTGAAATCATTGAAGTAGCCACAATGCGTGGCCATCATGAAGCCGCTGAAGACAAAAACCAAATTAGCCAATCAAGCGAGCAAGGCCAATTATTGCGAGATAACGTCTTTGGCAGTATTGAAGAAGATGCCGAGCGCCGTGACTTTACAATAAACGCGCTGTATTACTCAATTAATGATTTCTCTATTCATGATTTTGCCAATGGTATAGCCGCAATCAATGCCAGACAAATAGAACTGATTGGTGATCCAAAAACACGTTACAGAGAAGATCCGGTTCGCATGTTACGTGCCGTTCGCTTTGCCACTAAATTAGATATGACTATTGCGCCAGCAACAGAGAAGCCAATAACAGAACTGGCAAGCTTGTTAGATAACATTCCGCCGGCGCGTTTATTTGAAGAAACACTAAAATTATTTTTAAACGGTAAAGCAGAAGAAAATTTCCTTATGCTGCGACGTTATAGCCTGTTTAAGTCGCTGTTCCCTGCGCTGGATAGTATTTTAGATAAAAATCCAGATGGTTTAGAGTTTTCACTTATCCAGCAAATGTTTCGTAATACAGACGAGCGTATTAATGCTGATAAAAAAGTCACACCAGCGTTTATTTTTGCGGCGTTGCTTTGGTTCCCACTATTAAAAATTGCTAAGCAGTTACAACTGAGTGAACAACTATCTGAATATGATGCATACGTACAAGCAATGAATAAAGTCCTCAGCGAAAATGCACAACATATTGCCGTGCCAAAGCGTTTTACCTTAGGCGCTCGTGATATTTGGCATATTCAGCAACGCTTAGACAAACGTGCAGGTCAACGTGCTTATAGATTAACGCAACAGCCTCGCTTTAAAGCAGCTTATGATTTCTTATTATTACGTGTGCAAGCAGGTGAACAAGAACATCAAGAATTGGCAAGCTGGTGGACTGCATATTTGAGTAAAGACATCAATGGTCAAAAAGACATGGTCAAATCACTAGGTAGTCAAGGGGCGCCTAAAGGCCGCAGACGTACCCGCCGCCGAAGCCCAAAGCCGACGGCTGAGTAAATAAATGGAAATCGTCTATCTTGGTCTAGGGGCAAATTTGAATGCCCCACGAGAACAGCTTAAAAATGCGGTAGTTGCCTTACGAGGACTGCCCCGCAGTGAGTTTATTACGGTATCCCGCCATTACGCAAGTAAGCCAATGGGGCCGCAAGACCAGCCAGATTATGTCAATGCTGTGGCTGCCATAAAAACAGCGCTAAGCCCAGAGCAGCTACTCGATTTAACGCAAAAAATAGAGCTTGAACATGGTCGTGTTCGCAAAAAAGAGCGTTGGGGGCCACGTACACTCGATATTGATATTTTATTATTTGGCAAACAAATAATAAATACTGAGCGTTTGACGGTCCCTCATTACGGTTTAACCGAACGCGAGTTTGTGGTGTACCCCTTACTTGAAATTGCACCAAACCTTTTATTGCCATCCGGTATAAAATTAAACACAATGACCGCGACCTTAGCATTAAACGAACTACAACAATTACCTCTGTAACTAATTTCAGGGCGTTGCCTACGAGGATATTATGTCTAAAATAACAGTTTCTACTCTCATTAAAATGAAAGCAGAACAACAAAAAATAACCGCTTTAACGGCTTATGACGCCAGCTTTGCCAAGCTATTTTATGATAACGGTGTAGACGTTATTTTGGTCGGAGATTCACTTGGAATGGTGCTACAAGGTGGCGATGACACTTTAGCTGTGACCAATCAAGATATTGCCTACCATACCCGCAGTGTACGTGCTGGTAGTCGCGACTTATTTGTTATTGCTGACATGCCATTTATGACCTACTCAAACCCAGAACAAAGCTGTCAAAATGCCGCACAATTGATGCGTGCAGGGGCAAACATGGTTAAGCTTGAAGGCGGTGAATGGCTTCATGACTCTATCAAAGCTTTGACTCAACAGGGCATTCCTGTATGCGGTCACTTAGGTTTAACACCTCAGTCAGTTCATGTATTTGGTGGTTTTAAAATTCAAGGTCGTGGTGACGAACAAGCACAAAAAATGATAAGTGATGCCCAAGCACTCGCTAAAGCAGGCGCACAATTAATAGTGCTCGAATGTATCCCCTCAGCACTTGCAAAGCGTATAACCGATGCTGTAGATATTCCAACTATCGGTATCGGTGCTGGTAATCAAACCGACGGTCAAATTTTAGTTATGCATGATTTGGTAGGTATTTCAGCAGGCTATATTCCTAAATTTTCGAAAAACTTTTTACTTGAAACAGGTAACATGCCTGATGCCGTTAAAAAATACTGCGCAGATGTTAAAAGCGGCGTCTTTCCAAGCAGCGAGCATGAGTTTAACTAATGCAGTCAATTACTGAGATCAAGTCATTACGCAGCCAAATTAAAGCATGGCGACAAGCAGGGTTAAGTATTGCCCTAGTACCAACAATGGGCAATTTACACCAAGGTCATTTTTCATTAGTTGAAAAAGCAAAGACCATGGCTGATAAAGTGGTTGTTAGTATTTTTGTTAATCCGATGCAGTTTGGAGTTAACGAAGATTTAGATAATTACCCACGTACGCTCAATGCAGATAAACAAGGCTTAGCCGAGCTAGGTACTGATATTGTCTTTACACCGAGCGTTAGTGCCATCTACCCTAACGGGTTAGGTGCACAAAGTTTTGTTGATGTACCCGATATCTCAATGGGGTATTGCGGTGGCTCACGACCTGGTCACTTCAAAGGTGTGGCAACTGTGGTGACTAAATTATTTAATTTAGTACAGCCTGACTTTGCTTGCTTTGGCGAAAAAGACTTCCAACAACTGCAAGTAATAAAAACTATGGTACGTGACCTATCAATTCCTGTTGAAGTTATTGGCGTCCCCACCACCCGCGAAGTGTCAGGCCTTGCAATGAGCTCACGCAATGGTTACTTATCTGAATCACAAAAAAATACAGCCACAACACTGTTTAAAACGTTGAATAATTGCGCTGAGCAACTATTAGCTGGTCAACGTGATTTTAGCGCTATTTGTCAGAAAGCGAAAGAATCGCTTACTACAGCAGGATTAAAACCAGACTATTTTGAAATAGCTCAGCGAGACACCCTAAAAAACGCTACACTTGATGATGACAAACTAGTGATTTTAGCTGCCGTATTTTTAGGCGAAGTAAGGCTAATCGATAATTTACAAGTTGATATTAATAACAATAGTCAGGAACAAGTATGAATTTATTATTTAAGTTAGCAAGTGCAGCTGTCATTTTTAGCGTGTTATCAGGCTGTCAAAATCATATTGAAAACCCAGAGATGCAGCAATGTGCTCAGCAAAACTATCAATGTGAAGCCAACTGTGAACAGCAAAGTACTGGCGAAGGCATGGTTCATAAAGTATGCAGCACTAAATGCATCGAAACGTATAACCAATGTAAAGCGAATGCTGAAGCCCTAGGCGCAGTAAAGTAATACCTCCATTGAGCTTACTGGTAGTAGACACCGTAAGCTCATTATCAACTCTATAATCCACCCTTTTAATGCCATAAATTAACCATTATTCATATTAGCGCAAGGTTCACTTTAGTAATATTAGCCTATGACAGTAAGTAAACATCATAGTATCTGATGTAATTTCTTCCCACTTCTGTACATAAAATACACTTTTTAAATTATGCAATTATCAAACCTATTGAATTAAAAGGTTTTAATTCAGGTTTGTTTTTTGCACTACTGATTTAGTTAATGGCTAAAGGAAATACCTAATGAAAACGCTAACGCAGCGCGCTTTACATTTACCTATGAATAGAAAGACCTTGGTAGGCATATTACTTAGTGTATGTGCATGCAACGTTATTGCTGCACAAGAATCAACAGAGCCTGAAGTGGCAGCGGATGTAGCAACTAAACAAGTAGCAGATCTAAAGACAGAAAAAAAACAAACTGATGTTACTGAGATACAAAGCGATACTCAACCGACACTATTTACAGTGTCGTCTGAAAAACTATTTGATGTAATTTCTGCGCGGGCAAAGCAACTTGCCGCTAATGAGTATATTCCACCGCAAGACATAGCCATAGAAGCCCTGCAAAGCATCAACTACCAAGATTACCGCGCTATTCGTTTTCGTCAAGAGCAAGCAATTTGGAAAGATGAGTGCTTATACGAGGTACAACTGTTCCACCCAGGTTTTTTATATAAAAACCCCGTGACTATTAATACGGTTAATAGTGATGCTCATGTAAAAAGCGTGCCATTTAAAACTGATTTCTACCGTTATGACGCCACAGCTGCACCTCTAGAGCAAGAAATTACAGCCGCACTAGGTAATACTCAACTTGGTCATGCAGGTTTTCGTGTTCACTTTCCTTTAAATAACACACAATATAAAGATGAAGTTGCAGTATTTCAGGGCGCGTCTTATTTTCGCTTAGTGGGTCCTGACCAAGTTTATGGTATTTCGGCACGTGGCTTAGCCATTGATACAGCGCTTAGTTCTGGTGAAGAATTTCCTGTTTTTAAAGAGTTTTGGTTAGTAAAGCCAAAAGCTGAAGATACTAATATTGTAATTTACGCGTTACTAGACAGTCCTTCTGTGGCGGGTGCTTATCGCTTTGAGATCAGCCCATCAACTCAAACTGAAATTAATACCCAAATGAAAATCTTTGCGCGCAAAGACATTAAAAAACTAGGAATAGCGCCCCTAACAAGCATGTTTTATCACGGTGAAAACAGCACTAAATTTTTTGATGATTACCGCCCTGAGGTTCATGACTCAGATGGTTTGTTAATTCAATCAACTGACAACCAATGGGTCTGGCGCGCACTTAATAATCCTCAACAGCTCAGTGTTACTGCGTTCAGCTATACCAACCCTAAAGGATTTGGCTTAGCTCAAAGAGACCGCGAGTTTAACAACTATCTAGACACAGAAGCACATTATCATGCACGTCCAAGTTTTTGGGTAAAACCGATCGGAGATTGGGGTAAAGGGCACGTTGAATTAGTTGAAATTCCAACTGATACTGAAACTAACGATAATATTGTTAGTTATTGGGTGCCAGAAAAACCGCTTAAAGCGGGTGAGTCAATGAGTTTTAATTACTCACTTGAAACCTTTAACTCTACTGTCGCAGAGCAGAGCAAAGCCAGCGTATTACGAACTCGCATTGGCAGTGCTGCGTTACCTGGCGAGCAAAACCCTCCACCTAAAAGCCATAGGCAATTTACCGTTGATTTCACAGGCGAAAATATTAATCAGTTATCAGCTGATCTAATCTTACAGGCTAACTTAGAACTATCTAGCGGTACCGTCAGCGATAAGACGGTTCAACAATTACCCAATAATCAAGGATGGCGTGTTGCTTTTAAAATCGCGCCAGAAGGAGATAAGCCAGTTGACATGCGCTTATCATTAAAACTACGCGACAAAGAAATTAGCGAGGTATGGAGCTATGTCTGGTATCCAAATGACATCCAATAAGGCAAGAGCAGCCAGTGCTGCAATGCCATTGAAAAAAACACGAATAGCATTATTTAGCTTTTTATCGCTGTTTATATCTGCATACGGTATGTGGATCATGTTTGATATTTTAAATTCAAACGGCATGACCCCACTTGAGTATGCATTACTTGGCTTATTTTCGATTACCTTCGCTTGGATTGTTACCGCATTCTGCAGTGGTTGTATGGGCTTTATTTTACAGCTTTTCAGAATTGATCCTTTAACACTAAAACGTCAAAAGCCAATACAAATAGATACCGACGCGATAAGTAAAACCAAAACAGCGGTGGTCATGCCTATTTATAATGAAGACACTGAACGTGTTATTGCCGGTTTTGAAGTGAGCTTACGCTCGCTTTTAAAAACGGGTCAATTTGAACACTTTGACTTTTACCTGTTAAGTGACACTCAAAATAAAGAAATTGCTCGCAACGAATTAAAAGCATGGCACGACTTAACCGCTCGCTTAGGTGATACGGCTAAGCAACTATTTTATCGTAACCGCACTGATAACAAACACCGTAAAGTCGGTAATCTTGCCGATTTTTGTGAGCGCTGGGGTAGCCAGTATGAGCATATGATTGTGCTTGATGCCGACAGCATCATGACAGGTCAATGTATGTTAGAACTGACGACAAGCATGATCAACAACCCAAATTCAGGGTTGATCCAGACTATTCCGATCCCCGTTAGGCAGGAAACATTCTTCGGTCGCTTTTTACAGTTTGCGTCAGTTTTATATAGCCCAATGCTTGCGACAGGCTCAGCATTTTGGCAAACAAATCAAGCCAACTACTGGGGCCACAATGCAATCATTCGAGTTGATGCGTTTATTAACTGCTGTGGCTTACCTGTTCTTGAAGGAAAAGCCCCTTTCGGTGGTGAAATTCTTAGTCACGATTTTGTTGAAGCATCACTGTTGAACCGTGCTGGTTGGGATGTCATTTTATTAAGTGATGTTCAGGGCAGCTATGAAGAAGTGCCAAGTAATATTTTAGATTATGCGATTCGCGATAGACGCTGGGTGCAAGGTAATATTCAACATTTAGGCCTGCTTCCTTCATCAGGTATTAAGTTGTTGAATAAACTGCACTTTTTACTCGGTGCAACGGCTTATATTTCATCATTAATTTGGTTATCTATGCTAGCACTCAGCACCATTGATGCTGTAACCCGTGCAGTTAATAGTAATGTTTACTTTAATCAGCCATATCAATTGTTTCCGACCTGGCAAATAGCTAAAACAGAGTTGATAGATTCATTATTGTTTATCACCATTGTATTATTACTACTACCAAAGTTAATGGGATTAGTCGTCACGTTAATCCATCGCAATAAAGAGTTTGGTGGTTCTATAAAACTAATATTAGGCTCGCTGATCGAAACTGTGTTCGCGATCATCGTTGCGCCTTTAATGATGGTATTTCATAGTTACTTTGTGATCTGTGTTTTTCTGGGTAAGAAAGTATCTTGGGATGCGCAACCACGATCTGGCCGTATGGTTCCTTGGAAAGAAGCCATTAGTTATACGTTATTCGCCACCTTAGTTGCTATTGCATGGGGTAGTATTGCTTATTACTACACACCTACTTTTTTCTGGTGGCTATCGCCAATACTAATTGGTTTAATACTCGCGGCACCTATCGTACGCTATTCTAGTAGCATTGGTTTAGGCGTAAAACTACGCCGCATGGGAATTTTTATCTGCCCTAGTGAAGCTATTGAAGATGATACTCTAAAAGCTTTACGTGAACACGAGCAGACTATCAGCTTACCGGCGGATAAAGATGCTAAATTTACTAAGCCATTTTTACCACAGGAATACCCATGTTCAATGCCAATTCAAAGCTTTAATAAACAAGCTAAAACAGGCAGAGTTAAACGTGTGCAACGCCGTATTAAGAAGAAAATACTGGCTAAAAGTTAATTATTTTCACCTATAAAAAAACCGCTCTAAATTGAGCGGTTTTTTATATATAAACTATTTTTTAATTCGTTTAGCTATTAAAGAAGACCTAGCTTTTTAAGTTCTTTCGCTGCTAATTGAGCTGAAAGTGGGACATAACCATCTTTCTCAACAATAGTTTGCCCATCAAGAGACAACACCATTTTTAAGAACTCTGCATCAATTGGCGAAAGCGGTTTGTTCGGGTGTTTATTGATATAAACATATAAAAAGCGAGATAGCGGATATTTACCTTTTGCTACGTTATCAATTGTGGCATCAACAAAGTTATCACCTTTCTTTGCCAGCGGCACAGTGCGAACACCAGAAGTGATATAACCAATACCTGAGTAACCAATTGCATTTACAGATGATGAAATTGATTGAACAACAGAAGCTGAACCAGGCTGCTCATTTACGTTGTTACGAAAATCGCCTTTACACAGAGCCATTTTCTTGAAGTAACCATACGTACCTGATACCGAGTTACGTCCATAAAGCTGAATATCTTTAGCAGCCCAATCACCTGTTAAGCCAACATCACTCCAGCGAGTTACTTCAGCAGACGCGCCACATTTACGAGTAGAAGAAAAAATTGCATCTACTTCGTCAATACGTAGGCCTTTAATAGGGTTATCTTTGTGTACAAATACAGCTAATGCATCGATTGCAACACGTACTTCAGTTGGTTTATAACCATAACGTTTTTCAAACGCTTCGATTTCTTTTGATTTCATTTTACGGCTCATAGGGCCGAAATTTGCAGTGCCTTCAGTTAGCGCAGGTGGCGCAGTTGAAGAGCCAGCGGCTTGAATTTGAATATTTACATTTGGGTAAATACGTTTGTACTCTTCAGCCCAAAACGTCATCATATTGGCCAGAGTATCAGAGCCCACTGATGAGAAGTTACCTGAAATCCCGCTGGTCTTTTGATATTCTGGAAGTGCTGAATCTACAGCTAAAGCCTGTGCAGATACCAATGTTGTAACAGCCACACCCATTGCGGCAACTAAACTTTTAAATTTCATAGGGGTTACTCCGATTTGTTCGTCCCATTTCCTAACTGTGCACCACTGTAAAGACACTAAATGACAATTAGATTACTCAAACATTACACTTTTATGACTTTGCACTAAATCTGAACTTTGTGTTCATACTATTTTGTCTTTACCAAAAGAAAATGAAAAACACGAGCCTTCACCTAACTTACTTTTTATTTTTAATTGGCTGTCATGTCGAGTCAGCACATGTTTGGTTATTGCTAACCCCAGCCCTGAGCCACCCGTTGTTCTGCTACGAGCTTTATCAACTCGATAAAAACGCTCTGTTAGACGGTTAATATGCTCAGGGGCTATGCCATCACCATTATCGACGACTGAAAAATGTGCTTGCTTATCTTTAACTTGCCAACTAACAATGATCTTACCGCCAGGTTTAGTGTAATGAATAGCATTAAACACCAAGTTAGAAAAAGCGCTTCGCAGTTCTTCTTCCGCGCCTTTGATATCTAAACTGGAGTCAATATCAAATATTAATTCATGTTCTTTATCTTGGTTTAAAGATTGTGCTTCTGTACCAATATAAGTGAGTAGCTGAGGTACATTTACCGCTTTATCCCCCTCTTGGCGTCTTGAGCCTTCAATACGAGAAAGTGACAATAATTGATTAACTAAGCTATCCATACGTTTACATTGCTCAAGCATGGTTGTTTGTGCTTTATTCCACATTGCAGGTGGCGGCATCATATCGCCATCAAACATTTCTAAATAACCTGTTACGACGGTTAAAGGCGTGCGAAGCTCATGAGATACATTCGCGACAAAGTCTTTACGCATTTGTTCAAGTTGCTTTAATCGAGTCACATCACGAACAACGACCATCAATTGCGAAGTCGCATAAGGCATAACTCTAAACTCTAACACTTGCCCCACTGCATGCCCGTTATCAAGCTCAAGTGCTTCATCAAATTTTTCAGCATGCATATATTTAGCAAATTTCGGATCCCGAATTAAATTATCTAAGCGCTGTCCATGATCTGTTGGCCACTGCAAACCAAGTACTTTTAATGCTAATTGATTACACCAAATAATACTTAGATCCCGTTGCAAGACTATCACAGCATCAGGAACAGCTTCGGCACCATCGCGAAAGCGACGGATCAAATCAGCTAATTCATTACGCTTTTTACGATTTCGGTGTTGTAAATGATAGATCCCTTCAAACACTTGCTCCCAGGCCCCCTCGCCCTCAGGCGGGTTAAAGCTACGCTGGTTAAGCAGCCAATCACTGAGTCTATAAAGTTGATGGTAATGCCAAACAAGCAGTGAAAAGGAGCCTAAAAATAAAAGCAAAAATGGCGCGCCAACAAGCACGCCAATCAATAACAAAGGAAGAAAATAGATAAGCAAGCGCTTCGCTAACGCCTGCTTATTAACAACTCGGTACATACACTCACTTTACCTTAGAGAAAGTAAATTTAAGCCAATGTAATAATTAGCCTGTCGTTTTATAAAACTATAATTTACTGGAAAAACGATACCCTGCACCACGCACTGTTTGTACTAAACGGTCATGACCTAGAGGCGCAATAGCTTTGCGTAATCGACGAATATGTACATCTACGGTTCTATCTTCAACATAGACATTCGTTCCCCACACGTTATCAAGCAACTGTTCACGGCTATAAACTCGTTCAGGATGAGTCATAAAGAAATGCAGCAATCTAAACTCAGTAGGCCCCATATCTAATTCGCTCCCCTCAGAGGTTACACGATGAGAAATGGGGTCTAGACGTAAACCATGTACTTCAATAGCTTCTTCTAATGAAGTCGGGGAAACACGACGGATAACGGCTTTAATTCGGGCCATTAATTCTTTTGGTGAAAATGGTTTCGTTACATAATCATCCGCACCTACTTCTAAGCCACGCACTTTATCTTCTTCTTCGCCACGGGCTGTCAGCATAATAATCGGGATCTGGCGTGTGTGCTCGCTCTGCTTGAACTTTTTAGCGATTTGAATACCGCTACCGCCCGGTAACATCCAATCCAATAACACCATATCAGGATACGGCTCAACCATTGCCGCAATAGCAGAATCATAGTCTTCTGCTTCAATTGCTTGAAAACCATTTTGTTCTAATACAAAAACCAACATCTCTCTAATGGGTGCTTCGTCATCGACGACAAGTACTTTACGTGACATTCCAATTTATCTCTTTCGTTATCGAACTAGTTTTCATTATTATGACTAAGTATGACAGTTTTATGAAAGTGTAACGTGTAAAGTAAAAAGAGGGTGAAAAAAACACAAATTTACCTAATACAGGGTCGTAAAAGTGCATTTCCCCGAGAATTTTTAATAAAAATGCAATATTAAAGACTCGTTAGTTATTTACCAACCTCATTCTAAAAGCTCAGTTATAGCCAATTGCTCATAAAAGTTTAGCTAATATGTTTGGATCAAAATCATACTAAGCTCTTGGCTGAGAGATCACGATCATACTAACCAAACCAGATCCGAGATCATCGTTGTACTAAGTCCCAGTTACAACATGTTGATTATTTAATCAAAAACCAATTTGACTGACTATTTTTCATACTAAAGTAAGCTCTACAGCTAAGATCCTTAGTAAAAATCTGATCTGTTACGATCTATAGCTAGTAAAAATCTGATCCTAAGTTTTGTTGTTAATAAAATAATGATCCCGCGAGCACTGAGCTGTTTTAATCACACTTACTGAGAGCAATGCAGAGTAAATCTAATTGCACTAAGTAAAAAACACTATAAGTGTACAGCTAAAGCACAGACAAGAAACCCGAAGCAACAAATTAACTGCAGTACTTGGCTATAAAACAATTATTTAACTACCTATGGGTGATTATGACTTCATTAAATGAGTGCTCTATAAATACTAACAACGTTAAAAATTAACCACAAAAAAGCCCTAACCTAGGTTAGGGCTTTACTTTGAACACACAATGAAATTTACAATTTTTAGTTATTAGTTACTGCGTACAGAAACAAACTCAGGGTAAGCATCGATGCCACAATCGTGTTGATCCATACCGTTTAGTTCTTCTTCTTCTGTTACACGGATACCCATCGTTTTTTGTAGAATTACCCATACAATCAATGAAGCGATAAATACAAAGGCTAAGATACATACTAAGCCGATAACCTGATTCACAAAGCTCGCATCAGCATTTGATACTGGTACTAAGATAATACCTAATGCACCACATACGCCGTGTACAGAAATAGCACCTACAGGGTCATCTATTTTAACTTTATCGAGTGCTACGATGCTAAACACAACCAGTGAACCGCCAAGAATACCTAATAAACATGCCATAAGAGGTGATGGAGATAGCGGATCAGCAGTGATAACAACCAAGCCAGCAAGCGCACCGTTTAGTACCATGGTTAAATCTGCTTTACCCCACAATACTTTACATACGAATAATGCTGCAATTGCGCCCGTTGCGGCAGCAGCGTTTGTATTTAATAAAATTTGACCTACAGCTGTAGCATTTTCAGCATCAGAAATTAACAGTTGAGAACCACCGTTAAAACCAAACCAACCCATCCATAGAATAAATGTACCGAGTGTAGCAAGAGGTAGGTTAGAACCAGGAATTGGGTAAATTTCACCATTTTTACCGTATTTACCTTTACGAGCACCTAACATTAATACACCAGCAAGTGCAGCAGCAGCACCAGTACCATGAACGATGGCAGAGCCTGCAAAATCAACAAAGCCCATTTCAGATAAGAAACCACCACCCCAAGTCCAATAGCCTTCAATTGGGTAGATAAAACCTGTTAATACGATAGCAAAAGCAAGGAATGCCCATAACTTCATACGTTCAGCAACAGCACCTGAAACAATCGACATAGCTGTTGCAACAAAAACAACTTGGAAGAAAAAATCTGACTCTAATGAGTGGTCAGCATCCGCCGCTTGGCTACCTATTAAAGCACCTAACGATGGCACTAAGCCGCCCTCAGTGTTGTCTACATACATAATGTTGTAGCCAACCAGTAAAAACATCGTACACGCTATTGCATATAGTGCGACGTTTTTAGTTAGAATTTCAGTGGTATTTTTTGAACGAACTAAGCCCGCTTCGAGCATGGCAAAACCTGCTGCCATCCACATAACTAAAATACCTGAGATTAAAAAATAAAATGTATCTAATGAAAACTTCAGTTCTACAATTGTGTTTTCCATAATGTGCCCCCTTAAATTGCTTCATCATCTAATTCGCCCGTACGAATACGAACAATTTGATCTAAGTCGTAAACGAAAATCTTACCGTCACCAATTTTGCCTGTTGATGCAATTTTAGTAATGGTTTCGACAACCCGTTCACAGTTCTCAGTACGAGTAGCAATTTCGAGTTTTATTTTAGGAATAAAATCGACTTGGTATTCTGCACCACGATACAGCTCAGTATGTCCACGCTGACGACCAAACCCTTTGACGTCAACAACTGTCATTCCCTCAATGCCTAAATCAGCCAGTGCTTCACGCACATCATCTAGTTTGAATGGCTTTATTATTGCACTAATCATTTTCATAGTGGCCCCCTTCGGACGCTTATTGTTATCCTGTTTCCTTAGATAATCCAACCTTTGTGCCACTATTTAAAATAATTTAAAAACAATAAGTTAAAACCTAAAGTTAAAATAAAGAAACAAAAAACGCACCATTTAGGTGCGTTTTTTCTACAAACTAACTGAGCTGGTGCAAATTTTAGCTCTGTTTTACCACACAGTCTCGTTCTTGTGCTTTTGCTTTGTATAATGCCTTATCTGCAATACGCATGGCATTAGTAAGCGTCACGTTTTGGAAAGTGGTGAGTCCGACACTCACTGTTATAGTGAAAGACTGGCCATTAATTACAAAATCATAAGCTGAGATACGGGCTCTAAATGCATCCATTAATGAATAAGCTTGATCTAAACTTAGATCCGTTAAAACAATTGCAAACTCCTCACCACCAACACGAGACACCGTATAGTCTTTAAATGAACTGCGCAGTAAAGAAGCAACTTGCTTAAGGGTTTGATCACCTGCTTCATGACCAAATTTGTCATTAATCATTTTGAAAAAGTCGATATCTAAAAGCGCTAAACAGCTTGGCCGTGAAGTTTCTTTTAATAACTTTTCAGCAAATTGATAAAAATAGCGACGATTATATAAACCCGTTAAATCATCTCTATACGCACTCTCTTTAATATCAGCAATAAGCGATAGCTGCTCCATTGTTTGTAGAATACGACAATGAAACTCTTCATTCATAAAAGGTTTCGTTAAAAAGTCATTAGCACCGTATTTTATAAACCGTGCAGACAACCCATGTTTGCCAGCACCAGATAAGCCAATGATAACCAAGTCATCCCTGCCCCTAAAATTACGGACAGCTTTTACTAACTCAAAGCCATCCATCGTTGGCATAGCGTAATCAGTCATAAGTAGCTTAATATCGGGATCAGCTTTCAGTACTTCTAACGCTTGCTCACCATCACAGGCGTCTTGTACATCAAATAATTGCTTTTCGAGCATTTGTTTCATTAATGAACGACTAAGCATTGAATCATCGGCAATAAGAGCTTTACATCCCTGATTGCGAAGTAATTGTGCGACCAATTTAACGGCATAATGGTATGAATCACGATTATCTTTAATAACATAATCAACCACACCTAACTCAAGCATTTGTTGGCGCTGATATTCATCAATTTTCGAGGTAAGTACTACAGTTGGTACATTTTGCTCTAAAGTGTATTTTACGACCTCACCATTAGGCGCATCTGGTAGCGTTAAATCAACGAGTGCAAGCGTATACTCATACTTGGCTACAAATTCTTTAGCCTCAGCTAATGACCATGCAAAATCAACTGCGACATTTAAATAATGAGCAGATAAATGGCGCAAAACTTGTTGTACTACTTTACTATCTTCAACGACTAAAACTCTTTGCATAAATCTTCTCAAACTCAAATAACACAACTAAACTTTACTACATAACAGCCAAAGGCTGATAATTAGCTTAATCATCCAAATATACTTTATTGCGCACATAATCAAAATCAAATAATAGTAATTCCACCAAAAAAACATAGCTTATTTATTTATAACTAGGATTAACTTCTACCTCTTACCGAGTAATACCTGCACCTAGTCTCATTAACTTTGTTATTTTGAGTGAAATTATCTTTAATGGATAAAATATTAAAAAAGGATCCCGCATGAAACTTATTAGTATCATTAGCCTCTCATTAGCTTCACTTACTTTAACTGCTTCACAAGTTAGCTTTGCCAATGAAAACCAACGTCGTATTGACGTAGATAGCACCGTAGTTACTGAGCACAAAGCTCGGATTAACGGTGAACGCTTTTCTTATACCGCAACCACGGGTACTCAGCCGGTGTGGGATGATAAAGGTGATGCTGTCGCAACGCTGCAATATACGTATTATGAACGTGACAAAGTTGACGACAGAACGAAACGTCCATTACTCATTTCATTCAATGGTGGGCCAGGTTCAGCATCTGTATGGATGCATTTAGCCTATACTGGACCACGGGTGTTAAAAATTGATGACGAAGGCTACCCGATTCAGCCATATGGCGTAAAAGACAACCCATACTCCGTGCTTGATGTCGCTGATATCGTGTATGTAAACCCAGTGAATACCGGTTATTCACGCGTTTTAGAAAACGAAAAAGGTGAGTTACCAAGTAAAGACGCACAACAAAAAATGTTTTTTGGTGTTAATGCCGACATTAAGTATTTAGCTGAATGGTTAAATACGTTTGTAAATCGAACTGAACGTTGGCGTTCACCAAAGTTTTTAATTGGTGAAAGCTACGGTACTACTCGGGTTTCAGGCCTTGCCCACGAATTACAAAATCGCCAGTGGATGTACATTAACGGTGTTGTGCTTGTATCGCCTACCGATATCGGCATTAAACGTGACGGTCCTGTAAAAGCAGCAAACCGCCTGCCTTATTTTGCAGCGACAGCTTGGTATCACAAAGCGCTAAGCCCTGCCCTACAAGCTAAAGATTTAGATGAATTACTTCCAGAAGTCGAAGATTTCACAATAAATAAGTTGATCCCCGCCATTGCAAAAGGCGGTTTTATTGGCGATGAAGAAAAACGCGCTATCATAAAGCAAATGGCACTTTACGCTGGTGTGTCTGAAAAGTTTGTTGCACAAAATAACTTAGACATTCCAACTAACTTTTTCTGGAAAGAGTTATTACGTGAGCGCGGCCAAACTTTAGGGCGCTTAGATTCTCGCTATTTAGGCATGGATAAACGCGATGCAGGTGAATCTCCTGATTACTGGGCAGAGCTAACCTCATGGTTACATTCATTTACGCCAGCTATTAATCATTACTTACGTAATGAACTCAATTATAAAACCGATGTTAAATACAACTTATTTGGCAACGTGCACCCTTGGGATCGTAGTAAAAACAATACCGGCGAAAATTTACGTTTAGCTATGGCACAAAACCCGTACCTAAACGTACTCGTACAAGCAGGTTATTATGACGGCGCAACTAATTACTTTGATGCTAAATATACCATGTGGCAACTAGACCCAAGCAGTAAAATGCGCGACCGTTTAAGCTTTAAAGGCTACCGTAGTGGTCATATGATGTATCTTCGTCATGCTGACTTGGAAAGTTCGAACAATGACTTACGCGAGTTCATGTTAAATGCACTGCCTAAAGAAGGTGAATCAGCTAAGTATTAATTGCTGATATTTAGACTATATTTACTCAGCCCGTTTACACGGGCTGTTCTTTGTTTATACTCAAACCATTGATTTAACATTTTTGGAAAACAAAGATGTCAGAAAACTATCGCGTAATATTTGCAGGACTCGCACAAGGCATTCAACCTGATGATGCACAAGCAAAGCTTGCAGCAAAGTTAAAAGCGCCTCACAGCAAAATAGCTGCATTTTTTGAAAACAAACCGCTGTTTGCCCCCTGCGCAAAAGAAAAAGCTTTAAAACAAGCTAAATTACTTGCAACTGTTGGCATCAAAAGTAAATTACAACCTCTTACACAGCCACAATCAAACACTCAAAGTGATGAAGCATCTCAGCAACGTGATGAGCGTATTTTTAATGCTCTCGACTACATTACTAGTAGTTTAATACGCATTGAAGAAAAACTGGATGATTTAGAACAACGAATATCCGCAACCACAGAGCAACCAGTAGAGCCTGAAAGTGATGAATGGCAAACGGATGATCTACTCCTTGATGAAGATCTCAACACGCCGATTAAAAAACGCAGCAATACGTTACTTTATTCTCTCATTGCAATGGTCTTAATATTACTTGTCGTGCTGGGGTTATCATTCGCTTTTCCTGATTTATTCACTTTTTTAGACACATAACAACTAAACAAAATAATAAACATGAACAATAAACGAGCGCAAATACGCCAAGAAATTCGAAAAAAACGTAATTCTTTATCAAAAATCGAACAAAAAACTGCTGCCAAACAGCTAAAAGTGAATTTTATTCAATACCTAAGAACAACAAAAAGCGCTAAAAACTCACATATTGGCATTTATTTTAGCAATGACGCAGAACTCGACACATCATTGTTAATTAAAGAACTTTGGTCTAAAGACCACACATTATACCTACCTGTAATTCACCCATTTAATGGCACTACATTATACTTTCAACGCTATGAAGAAAATTCACCCATGAGGCCAAATCGCTATGGTATCTTGGAGCCTAAGTTAAATTGTAGTCAGATATGCCCTTTACAGGACTTAGATTACTTATTAATGCCTTTAGTTGCATTTGATAGTAACGGTAATCGATTAGGTATGGGTGGTGGTTTTTATGATAAAACCTTGGCGCGTTACCACAACGAAAACTGGCAAAAACCTCAACTCATTGGTTTGGCACATCAATGCCAACACGTTGAAAGTTTACCTGTTGAATCGTGGGATGTTCCATTAAATTTAATCATTACCCCACAGAAAACCTACCATTGGTAAGCAATAAATTTGTATACTAAAGGTAAGTAACTCCACCTATTGAGCAAATACCATGACACAAGATGAACTAAAAAAAGCGGCAGCGTGGGCAGCCCTAGAATTTGTAGAAGAAAATACCATTGTAGGCGTTGGCACGGGCTCTACCGTTAACCACTTTATTGATGCTTTAGGTTCAATAAAAGACACCATAACAGGTGCGGTTTCAAGCTCTGATGCATCAACCGAAAAACTCAAAGCACTGGGTATTGAAGTATTTGAGTTAAATGATGTAGCAAGTTTAGATGTTTACGTAGATGGCGCAGATGAAATTAACGCCAAAAACGAAATGATTAAAGGCGGTGGCGCAGCACTGACTCGTGAGAAAATTGTTGCCGCCGTTGCCAAGCAGTTTGTGTGTATTGTAGATGACACAAAACTGGTTGATACATTGGGCCAATTTCCACTTCCCGTTGAAGTTATCCCAATGGCACGTAGCTATGTAGCGCGTGAATTATTAAAGCTTGGCGGCGACCCTGTGTACCGTCAAGGGGTTATTACTGATAATGGCAACGTCATTTTAGACGTTCATAATTTAGCTATTAATAACGCCAAACAATTAGAGCAGACAATTAATCAAATTGTCGGTGTAGTCACCAACGGCTTATTTGCCGAACGTGGCGCTGATAAAGTAATCATAGGCACCAAAAATGGGCCGCAAATAAAATAGGAATGAGGATTATGAGTAAGGTATCGTTAGCAAAAGACAAAATTAAAATTCTCTTGCTTGAAGGTGTACACCAAAGTGCAGTTGAAACACTAAAGCGTAATGGATACAGCAACATTGATTACGTAAAAACATCGTTACCTGAGGACGAACTGCTCGAGCGCATTAAAGACGTGCACTTTGTAGGTCTTCGTTCTCGTACTCATATTACTGAAGCTGTACTTGAAGCTGCTGAAAAGCTAGTGGCAATTGGTTGCTTTTGTATCGGTACCAACCAAGTTCATTTAAATGCAGCACGCCAACGCGGTATTGCAGTATTTAACGCGCCGTTTTCTAATACTCGTTCAGTTGCAGAGCTTGTACTTGGCGAGATTTTACTCTTGTTCCGCGGTATTCCAGAGCGTAATGCTATCGCTCATCGCGGCGGCTGGTTAAAAACAGCCAATGGTTCATTTGAAGCTCGTGGTAAAACACTCGGTATTATTGGTTACGGCCACATTGGTACACAACTTAGCATCATGGCAGAAAACATCGGCATGAACGTTGAGTTTTACGATATTGAAGACAAGCTAACCCTGGGTAATGCAACACAAGTCCATAATTTAACTCAGTTGTTGCAACGCGCCGATGTGATTAGTTTACACGTACCAGAAACACCGCAAACTAAAAACTTAATCGGTAGTGCTGAAATCTCAGTAATGAAACAAGGTGCAATCTTGATCAATGCATCTCGCGGCACTGTGGTTGATATAGATGCGCTTGCAGAAGCACTTCGTGATAAAAAGTTAAGTGGCGCTGCCATTGATGTATTCCCTGTCGAGCCAAAATCAAACGATGACGAATTTGTATCACCACTGCGTGAATTCGACAACGTAATTTTAACACCGCACATTGGTGGCTCAACACAAGAAGCACAAGAAAACATTGGTATTGAAGTCGCGGGGAAATTGGCTAAATACTCAGATAATGGCTCAACAATTACCGCCGTTAACTTCCCTGAAGTATCATTGCCAGAACTTGCTAATCGCAGCCGTTTATTACATGTTCACCACAACCGCCCTGGTGTACTAACGCAAATTAACCAAGCGTTTGCACAGCACGGTATCAATATCGCCGCACAGTACTTACAAACCGACGAAGCCATTGGTTATGTAGTAATTGACGTAGACACTGATCAGTCAGAAGTTGCATTGAAAGAACTCAGTGCAGTTGAAGGTACTATCAGAGCGCGTATATTGCACTAGATTGCTAGGTGCTAGGTGCTAGGTGCTAGGTGCTAGCATAAAATAAAAGCCGTGCTTGTTGAGTCAAGCACGGCTTTTATTTTGAGTGAGATAAATGTTACTTTGCAAAGAACAGTGCGGCTCTCAGCTCAATTAAAGTCTTTAATTGAGCTGAGAGCCCTGTAAAGTTTGAAAAACTAGGCTGCGATGAGGGCGCAGTATAGAGTATACTGCGTAACGCACTCTATTTGTGTTTGTCGAAAGCTACTGGCTTAACAGCGGCATCGACAGACGAAGTAAACGAATTTGCTTATTGAATAAGAGTTGTTTTAGTTGATGTTTTAGCGGGTGTTTGATTGGCTTATTTTAGGGGGAGCAGCCTAATTCTTAATGTATCATGTTTTAAGTAGCTAATTAGCCCTCAAGTTAATCCTCATTTACTTCTCATTCCCTTCTCTTTGAGCAAAAAATTTAGTGAATTATTCATAAAGAGGCGCTACGCTTTAGAGTAATACAGGTTTTAGACCCAAAAGTATTCGCGTCTCTGTGTTTTCCTAGTACCTAGCTCCTCAAGCAAACAAAAAAGCGCGAGGTAAACTCACGCTTTCAGATAACTCAAAACTACCGCGGTCTTAAACTGACAGCTTACGGCTGATAGCTGACAGCTATTATTCGCCCTTCGCTTCTAGGTTTATAAACTCAGCTAGATCGTTTGGTTGCCCCATTAAAGTAAATATCTGCTGGTTAATTTCGTCCATGGTTTGCCCCTCTGGTAGGCTCGCCGAGACAGTTAATGAACCTAAACCTTGAGTGAAGTTTTTAATAGCTGCGGCAAGCTCGTCGCTCACTGGGGCTTGCTGTAATTGTACATCAACCATTTGCTGCATTTGTTCAAGGGTCATACCTTGCTTTTCAAGCATTTGTTCAACAAGCGCTTTAAATTCACCTTGGTTGTTTAAGTTTATTTTAATTGTTCGAGGTTCAAGTTCAGCAAGTGCTTGCATCATCAAAGTTTGCTGCTGTAATTGTTGTTCTAATGTTAATTGTTGAGAGCCACTTGCTTGCTGTAATTTACTTACCGCTAATGACGCCTCCATTAGCGCTGTTGATTTGGCTAGGCCTAAGTCTAAGTTAAAGGCAACAATGTCATTGGCATTAATGTTTAAAGTAATATCACTGTCGCCCGAATCAGCATCGTAATTCATTAAGGTGTGTAAGTCATAACTCGCACTAGCTAACTGATTATTAGCGTCAGTAGGTAATTGGGCAGTAAAGTCATCACTGAATTTAAAACCATTAACAGCCACCTCTGTGCGCGGGGCTATTTTTTCTGCATCATAACCGGCTACCAAAATACTGTTAATGTTGGCAATTGCTTTCTCATCAAAACCCGTGATGCTAACATTTGAAAGCTCTACACTTTTTGAAAACACGCTAGCCGATAAATCTTCATAAGTAACTGCTGAGCCTGTTTGTTGGCTCAACATGGCAAGTTGGCGATCAACTTCCACTTTGACTTCTTGTGTAAGCGCGTGATTAGCGTAACTAACACCGCCGATAGCAATAATTACAACACCTGCAATAATGGCCAGTTTTTTCATTTTATTTCCTTATTCAAATCTTTGCATTTAATTATCTTGGCTCAAGGGTAACATTGATAAACATAGCCAGTTAAGCGCTTTTACTGATCATTATTTAATTAATCAGACTAAGTAGCTCATGCACTGTTTTAACCGGAGTAATTTTAGCGCCTAGCCCTTCCATTGATTTATGGTAATTACGAAACGGAATAAATATCTCAGTAAAACCATGCTGTGCGGCTTCTTTCACTCGTGGCACTCCACTGTCAATAGGTCGTACATCGCCGTTTAAGCTCAATTCCCCCATAATACAGGTAGTGCGAGGCACGACAAATTCATTAAGACTACTCAACAAAGCAGTTACTAATGCTAAATCAATACAGGTTTCGGTTTCATCGATCCTTAGGCCTCCGACAATATTAAAAAATGTATCGTGGAAAATTTTAGTTTTAGTGTGCTTTCGTAAAATCCCCGTCAGCATTTTAATACGATTCATATTTAAGCCAACGCAGACACGTTGTGGAAATTCAGCTTCTGTTTCGGTAGTTAGACATTGAATTTCGAGCAATAAGTTACGGTTACCTTTGCGAATACATGTAATGGCTGACCCCGGTGAGTCAGTGCTAGAGCCTGATAAAAATATTTCACTGGGGTTATCAACACTGAGCATGCCACGTTCACACATTCTAAAAATGCCCACAGTGTCAATATCACCAAAGCGATTTTTATTAGCACGCAAGGTGCGTATTTGCCCGTCATTGGTATCTATGTGCAGTAGCGCATCAACAATGTGTACTAAGGTTTGTGGCCCTGCTATTTCATTATTTTTGTTTACATGGGCAATAATGAACATAGTGACGTCATTTTGCTTACAGTATTGAGTAAGCGCTTGCGCGGCACTTTTAACTTGTGATGGGGAACCAGGGCTACCATTGGCTGTATCAGTTACAACGGCTTGAATTGAATCAATAACAGCAAACTTTATTTTATTGCTTTCAAGCTCTTCAATAATGGTTTCAACACTGGTTTCAGAAAGTAAATACAACTCGTCAGCGTTATAGTCTAGCTTTAAACGGTTTACTCGATTTTTAAACTGCGATAATGATTCTTCTGCCGTACAGTATAGCGATGGCATACGTTGTGACATTCGCGCGACTAAATCAGAAAGTAATGTTGTTTTACCAGCTCCAGGATCGCCAGAAATAATATTTACTGAACCAGTTGTTACACCGCCGCTTAAAACACGATCAAGCTCACCAATCTCTGTAAGTTGTTTTTCAGCTTCAGTGGTAGCAACGTCGTTTATTTTTTTAGAGCCACCACCGATACCACCGGCATAACCACCGACACTGGCACGTGAAGATGCTTTTTTATTTTGCCCTGCTGATGGCTTAAACTCAACCAATGTATTCCATGCACCGCAGCGGCATTGTCCTTGCCAACGCTGATAGTTCATGCCACATTCGCTACACATAAATTCTACTTTTGCCGCTTTCGCCATTTAAATCTTACCTATTTTCTCTAAATGAGTTTTGCTGTTATTTAAACTATTATTTTGCATTCAGCGCTTTTACATAGCAACATAACTTGCCAATCTGTTAAAGCGGCACCACAATCTAAATATCACGATCCTATTTCCTACAAGGCACACTTTTTGCTTTATTTTTACTTTAGATATGGTTTAAAGTAATGAGCCATTTATTTGGCAAATTATAATAATAAAAACTAAAAAGTAGCTACCAAGTAACATTTTATATAATTATTTATGCACATATGCGCTAATTATAAAATAGCCTGTTACCTTTAATTGGTGTCAGTATACCTACTTTTAAAATAGACGGTGATGGTTTTATAGATGAGTGAAGACATACTTCTTAAATACGAAGATTTAGTTGAAGAACTTAAATCGTATTTAGGTAACACCAAATTTGACGGAATCTTTAGGGCAAAAACAGCAGGCTTAACCAAGCCTGAGCAGTTTTTACTAAAGATGGAAATGTCGCGTCTGTCACAACCTATTGCTCGCTTTATTGATTTACGAGGCCAGGTGGCCGGCCAAGTAAAACCTTATGAGTATGACGGTAAGCAGCACTTTATGGATGAAACAGCCATTTCAGTATTTGAAAAGGCGATTCAACGTCACGGTGGTTATACCCTTGCTGTTTATGAAGCGGTTATGAGTACCGATAACAACCATAAGGTGATGCAAAAAAAAGCCGCCCAACTTGCGACTCAACCAGAATCAGCAGAACAGCAATCACTTAATTGCCAAGTAATAAAGTTTGCCTCTTATGAAAGTCGTCGCGAAGAGCGAATGAACTACTCGATTAAGATTACAGTAGAGCTAAAAGAAGGTAATAAAGTTGCCGCCACAACCTCTGATATTTCACTCAGTGGTGCAAAGATAAAGCTTGCTCCACGCTATAATGTATCTCGAGGTCAGCTGCTCAGTTTAAGGCTCGTAGGCCTTGAGCAAGACTTTGAACTGGGCCTTAAAAGTGGTATTCAGTATGAGGTTGTTGCCGTTGAACGAGTGTCAACTGAGTTTAACCATGTTCGTTTAAAGCGCACATTCGTAGAGAACAACATTAAGTTTGATGAGTTTTTAGAAAGCTTTATTCATGGCAATAAGCGCCGTTACAAGGTTAATTTAGATAATACTCTCGATGCTGTTGTATCAAAAGGCTATGAACAGTATTACATTCCGCGCGTAACCTCACTCTATACATTTTTTAGTTTACAAGATGACAAGCTCTATCCAAGCCTTGTACTTACTACCGAGAATAACATTTTTATTCACCGTTACTTTTGTGATGAACGAAAGCTATCTTGTTTGTATACTATTTTAAATCAGCAACGCATAACTGCACTATTAAACGACCCTGCACAAGTTAAAGAAGACTACCTTTATACTTTTACTCATGTTGTTGCTGGGAAAGTATATTATTATTCGGCAACCCGAAGCGAACTTGCAAGAGAACCTGAATTAAGGAATTTATTTTTTGGCTTTGGCAGTCAAAAAGAAAGCTGGCACTGCTTCAAAGTACAGTTAATGCCTAGTCACCCAGAAGATTCATATATTCTATTAAGCCTGCCGAATACTGCTGGGAAAGATATTGAAAAACTCAATAAACCGCCCTCGCCTCGTGTACAAGGTATGATTAAAAACGTTAAGTATTTAGTGGTGTTAACGTCAGTAGGCACTCAAACTGAACAAAGCCATTACCAAACTTTTAAATACGATAAAAGCGTGGTGAATCAACTAAAGCAATTTGGTCACGGCAAACATAAAGCGCCGCCAAAACTTGAAATGGTTGATTTAGAGTACGTTAATTTACGTGCTCATAAACGTTACCTATATAAAACAGAGATCGTAGTTAGTGCGAGCGCAGAGCACATAATCAAAGCTCATAGTCGCGACTTCTCTGTTATGGGCATGCAAATAGAGTGCGAGAAAGCTACTGACCTAAATAAAGGTGATATAGTAGAGTTAAGCTTGCCTGAGCTACAAAAAATCACCAAAAAACATCAGCTATCCCAGTTAAAATATGAAGTAATGGCAGTGAGCAAATCACTCACTACAATTAATTTAAAAGCAATACGTATTGCTGATACTCCACATATGGGTGTGACATTTTTCACTCAGCTAATTGAGAATAATAAAGATAAATTAAAGATTTCTGAAGAAGCACCAAAAGTACCAGGGCTTTCCACGGCGCTGCGCAACATGGTTACAAAAACCGTATGCCAACTCCCTTTTTATCTGCATAAAGAGGCTGCCCACTTTGAAACCGGCGCAATAGGTCAAGGCTTATACCCAAGTGCAATACATCGTATATTACAAAGTTTTGGCCTATTAAACGATAAAACCAATTTAACCCCGTTTTTATCTACAGATCAAATTACTGAAACTATCACTCCGTTGATTAAAGACCGCAGCCGACAAGATCCACCTCTACCATTTACTTTATTTATTCGTTTTGATCCAAAGAAATCAACAGTCGATGAAGCTGTAAAAAGCCAATGTACTGCAATTGATGATTTCACTGCTCATCACTTATTTTTAAAAAAAGGTCTTAAAAGCGAATTAGTGTTTGTAATGCGTTTATATATATCACGCACAGGTCGCCCCGATACTGATTATTTATCGAATGAACTAAAATACGTTAGCCAATATGCGATGCATAAAGCAAAAGATTTAGAAGAAGCGTTATGGTCGGTTGCTGGGGTTGGCGATATGGTTGATGTAACAGAAGAAACTCTTAGCCACTTAGACTTTAAAGCTGATCTTATTAATGAAATGACCTCACGTAAGCAAACATGGTTAAATCGCATAAGCTAACAATATCAATACGGTTAGCTTATGCTAATCCAAAGTTTGTTACTTAGGGATCGTCATTAAATACAGTAATTGCAATAATGAACCGTGGCATATAGCCGCTTGTGCTTGCTCAACGACTTTAGGTTTACCGTGAACAGCCACACCTAAACCCGCCTTCGCCATCATGGTTAAATCGTTTGCGCCGTCACCTATCGCAACTGTTTGCTGTTGTGTTAAGTTTAACTGCTCAGTTAAATTACCTAATACCAGTGCTTTTTGATTGGTATCTACAATTGTTCCAAGTACTCTTCCTGTGAGTTTATTATCTTTAAATTCGAGTATATTTGCGTGCACTTCATCTAAGTTGAGTAGCTTTTGAACTTGCTCAGCAAACGGTACAAAACCACCTGAAGCAATGGCTAAATACCAGTTATGTTGTTTCAGCACTTGGCATAATGCTGCAATGCCCGGCATTAACGGTAACGCATTTTTTAATTCGTCAATTAAGCTCTGCTCTATGCCTTCTAATTTTGCTACTCGCTGATGTAAGCTCTCGCTAAAATCCAGTTTACCCGCCATCGCTTGGGCTGTAACCGCAGCAACTTCGTCATACACATTTGCTAAACGTGCAATTTCGTCAATACATTCTATAGTAATGGCTGTTGAGTCCATATCCATAACTAATAAGCCTGGTTTTTCTAAATCAGGTGGTGTTTGCAATTGTACTAACTGGAAACCTTTAGTATGGGCAAACTCATTTAAGCTCAATGGATTTAATGCTTGATGTGTCTCATTACTGTAAAAGCAAATTGCAGGTGTTAAATCTGAAGAAGGTTGATAACGGCATATTGCATCAACAGCAATATTGTTCCCACGTAAAAACTCAATAATTGCCGCGATTTTTTCGCCATCAAAATCAGTATCAAAAGCAACGCTAAAAGTACCTTGAGGGTTTGTAGGTAACTGTGTTTGTACAAATTCAGCCTCGCTGAATTTAACCCATGTGCCTAATACTAACTGCGACGATATGTGCGTTGCTGAACATGCCGCAAGGCGTTCCAATGTCATGATGACTCCAAAATGAGACTAATGTCTCCCTGCTAATTTTACAGTAAATTCGCCATTGGCAGGGATTTAAGGTTATAGTTACCTTAGTTGTAACATCAAAAACAAAAGCTGTCAGCAGTGTAAGCAATGACTATGAAAAATAACCATATTAAAAATCCAATTTCAGCGTCCTTAAGGCAAAGACTTGTGCGCCTAAGCCTTGCTGCGGCCTGTTTTTTATTATTAACTTGGATTGCTGTAAACAGTAGTTTTCAAAGCCACCAGCTACTTTACGATAATGCCGATAGCACAGCAAAAAGTTTAACCCGCTTTATGGCGCTTAATGCCCAGCGACCTTTACTTGAAAAAAATAAGCCTGCATTAAATGCGCTGTGTAACAATATAAGTAAAGATGAGTTTGTTCTAGCTGCTACGATATATGATCAACAAGGGGTACTAATTGCAAGTAGTGACAACTGGCAGCCACATCACTTACTGGGCAAACTCCCTCACTCAACACCGGGTATCAGTAAATTAAAAACACCTTTTGTAGAACCTGTAATTAGTGCTGATGATCGCCCTATTGGCTTCGTCTCGATAACTTATTTAACTCGCTCGGCAATTTCACAAAGCCATAATCATTTTCATGACTTAGGCCGTCAAGTCTTACTCATGCTGGTGATCACATGTATTTTCACTTGGCAACTAGGTCGCGGGTTAAAACGCTGGCAGGTGAGCCGTTATATGCAAAAAAGTGCCGAGCACGAATCATAAAGCTGTTGCTTAAGCACAAGTTTTTCTCGCTGATTAAGCAGCTTTAAATCACACAGCTCTTCGAACACTAGTGGCAATTGCAATGGAGTGTTAAGCTCGCCTTGATAGCCACTAAGCGGCATCGAAGGAGAATCTGTTTCAAGCAATAAGTGCTGTGCATCTAGCTGGGCAACAACGTGGCGAGTTTTTTGTGCTCGCTGATACGTGATGACTCCGCCAATACCTAGCTTAAATCCCTGCTTTATATAATAGTTTGCTTGTTGTAGTGAGCCTGAGAAAGCATGAATTACACCACCAAATTGAGGCTTACAGCGCTTAAATGACTGTGCGATTAAGTCATGACTTTGCCGGTGATGTACAATCAAAGGTAGCTCAAGTTGATTAGCTAGCTCTACATGATATTCAAATATTTTGATTTGTAATGGCAAGTTCGCAATACTGCGATCTATACCGCACTCGCCAATTGCAACAAGTAGCGAACGCTGCTGCTGGGCAAGTTCAGTTAATTGAACTAAATGCTCATCAGCAAACTCACTCATAAAGTAAGGGTGTAAACCCACTGCAATGTGAACTGAGGGATTCTGTTGCTTGAACAAAGGTAGTGCCCGAGATTGTGCCAAGGTGATCCCCGGCACAATAAATTGATTAACCCCTTGCTGTTGACATTGTTTGATTAGTTGCTCACGCGAAGCATCAAATTCAGCAAAATCTAAGTGGCAGTGGGAATCAATAAACGCCATAGTCGCTTATGGGTTCAGTCGAGTAACTTGCCAGCTATTATCTGCTTGGCGTTGGTACATAAAGCGGTCATGTAGACGATGCGCACCACCTTGCCAAAACTCAACTTTAGTGGGAACGACACAATACCCGCCCCAAAAATCTGGAAGTGGAATTTCACCGTTAGAAAATTTATTCTTCATATTAGCAAAGGTTTCCATTAACACTTTACGTGACGAAACCGGGCGGCTTTGAGCTGAAGCCCATGCTGCTAATTGGCTTTCTTTCGGGCGTGATAAAAAGTATTTTGCTACAGCTGATGTTGGTAGTGGCTTGGCTTCACCATATACAATTACTTGGCGTTCCATATGGTGCCATGGAAAGTGCAGCGATATTTTGTTGTTCCCTTTAAGCTCTTGCGCTTTGCGCGAGCCTGTATTGGTGAAAAACACAAAGCCATTATCATCAAGGTGTTTAAGTAACACAATACGCTGTGAAGGCTGCCCTTCTTTATCAACCGTCGCCACCACCATAGCTGTAGGATCGGGCATTTGTGTTGCAACAGCATGCTCAAGCCAGCTTTCAAATTGTTTAAATGGGCAATCTAATAAATTATCTTCACTCAACGCGTCTTGTAAATATTCACGTCGGATATCTTCAAGTTTCATAAAATTCCCTCTAGGTTCTAGGTTCTAGGTTCTAGGTTCTAGGTTCTAGGTTCTAGGTTCTAGGTTCTAGGTTCTAGGTTCTAGGTTCTAGGTTCTAGGTTAATCAAAGTAGACAACCAACGAGGCAGTCAAGCAAGTCTAAGTCGTGTGATTATATTAACTTTGTTGGGTTTCGTTGCACTCAACCTACAACAAGGCGGACACTCGACCTATCTCTATGAGCATACGCGCTTGTATGTGATTAGGGTCATTCAATGCCAAACTACGCATCTGCAAGTGTAGAAGTGCTAGCAAGGCGGTAAAACTATTTATGCCAAGGAGCATACGGTTTGTATGTGACTTAGGCTAAATAGTTTTATCAACGCAGCTAAAGCGAACTACACGCAGCAGATTACATTTGCTCCATGACTTCGATGCCTAACAGATCTAAGCCTGTACGCAATGAATCTGCCACTAAATTACACAACACTAAACGGCTGTCACGCACGTTTGACTCTACGCCTTCTTTAAGCACTGGGCAAGCCTCATAGAATGTCATGTATAAACTAGCTAGTTCGTACAAGTAGCTACATAATACGTGTGGTGTGGCTTCATTGATCATTTGATCAAGTACTTCTTCCAACTGAAGCAATTTAAGCGCTAGTGCTTTTTCTTGTGGCTCAACGATTGCAACACTGGCATTTAAGCATGTAGCATCAACGCCTGACTTACGGAATATACTGCGTACGCGGGTATACGCATATTGTAAGTATGGTGCAGTTGCGCCTTCAAAGCTGAGCATGGTATCCCAGTTGAAAATATAATCGCTGGTGCGGTTTTTAGATAAGTCAGCGTATTTAACTGCGCCAATACCTACTTTACGAGCTATTTCGCTACGCTCTTGCTCGCTTAAATCTGAGGTACGTTCTGCTAATTTTGCACTGGCACGGGCAATTGACTCTTCAAGTAAATCTGCAAGTTTAACAGTGCCACCAGTGCGTGTTTTAAATGGCTTACCATCTTCACCCATCATGGTGCCGAACGGGCAAAACTCATAGCTAGTTTCATCACGTAATAAACCAGCTTTACGAGCTGTTAACTCTACTTGATTGAAATGTAGACTTTGGCGCGCATCAACAAAAATTAAGATACGCTCGGCGCCTAACTTGTTTGAACGATAGTCACACGCTGCTAAATCGGTTGTTGCGTATAGGAAACCGCCACCTGATTTTTGCACGATAAACGCCGATGGTTCGCCATCTTTATTTGCCAGCTCATCTAAAAATACAACTTGTGCGCCTTGCGACTCAACAGCAATTTCTTTATTTTTCAACAACGCAATAATATCGTTTAGCTCTGCGTTATAGGCACTTTCTGCCATGATGTCATCGGCTGTAAGCGTTACATTTAAGCGTTTGTATACTTCTTCCGAGTGCTTAACTGACGTTGCAATAAACAGCTTCCACAGTTTTTCACAATGTGCATCGCCACCTTGTAATTTAACAACATAATCACGGGCTTTATCGGCAAATCCTTCTTCATCGTCAAAACGCTTTTTCGCGTCACGGTAAAAGGTCTCTAAATCAGCAAGTGCTACGCTATCTAAGTCAACACCTTGGTTGATTTGGTCTTCAAGGTGCGCAATCAACATACCAAATTGCGTGCCCCAATCACCCATGTGATTTTGACGAATGACCTTGTCACCACGAAATTCAAGCGCACGTACTACAGAGTCACCAATAATCGTTGAACGTAAATGGCCCACGTGCATTTCTTTAGCCAAGTTTGGTGATGAGTAATCAACCACAACAGTTTGCGGCTTTGCATGCTCTGCAATAGCCAATTTTGCATCTTGATTGGCCGCTTCAACACTGTGTGCTAAAAATTCAGGTTTTAAATGGATATTAATAAAGCCAGGACCTGCAATTTCTGTTTTATCGGCAATGTCACTGACATCTAAATTATCAATAATTTTTTGTGCAAGCTCACGAGGGTTGCTTTTCATTTTTTTCGCAGCGCCCATCGCACCATTAATTTGGTAATCACCAAACTGTGGACGTGTGCTTTGTGTTACTGCAGGGTTAGTATCAGCCGGTAAGCCTGCTGCTGTCATCGCTGCAATTGCTTTATCAATTAGAAACGTACGAATATTCATGTAATTTGTTACCTTTATCAGCCCGCTATTGCAGGCTTTAATTAAATTTTTGTCTAGTTTTCACGTGTGTGGTTAAACGTCACTTCTGGGTAACGCTCAATTGATAAATTAAGATTCACACGGCTAGGTGCAATGTAGGTTAAGTTATCACCGCCATCTAAGGCTAAATTGCTTTCACACTTACGTTTAAAATCTTCAAACTTTTTAACATCAGTCGAACTTACCCAGCGAGCGGTATTTACATTCACGCTTTCATAAATCGCATCTACGTTATATTCAGCTTTTAAGCGTGCTACAACTACATCAAACTGCAACACACCCACAGCACCTACTATAAGGTCGTTATTAATAAGTGGCCTAAACACTTGCACTGCACCTTCTTCAGATAGCTGTACCAAGCCTTTTAATAACTGTTTTTGTTTGAGTGGATCGCGTAAACGAATACGGCGGAATAGCTCAGGTGCAAAGTTTGGAATACCACTAAATTTAAGCTTTTCGCCTTGCGTGAACGTATCACCAATTTGAATAGTGCCATGGTTATGCAAACCGATAATATCACCAGCAAAAGCATCTGCTGCACGCTCACGGTCACCCGCCATAAAGGTCACCGCATCAGAGATACTGACTTGTTTACCAATACGTACGTGGTTCATCTTCATACCTTGACTATATTTGCCCGATACAATTCGCATAAAGGCAATACGGTCTCGGTGCTTAGGATCCATATTAGCTTGAATTTTAAATACAAAGCCTGAGAAGTTGTCTTCGTCAGCAACCACTTGGCGGTCTTCTGTTTCACGCGGTAATGGCGTTGGAGCCCATTCAGTGAGGCCGTCTAATACATGATCGACACCAAAGTTACCAAGTGCTGTACCAAAATACACAGGTGATAACTCGCCCGCTAAGAACAGATCTAGGTCAAATTCATGTGATGCACCAATTACCAGCTCAAGCTCTTCACGCAATTGCTCTGCAAGCTCGCCACCAATGGCTTCATCTAACTCGGGGTTATCTAGCCCTTTGATGCTGCGTACTTCTTGAATTGTATGGCCTTGGCCTGTTTTATATAAAATCGTTTCTTCGCGGTGAATATGGTAAATACCTTTAAATTCTTTACCACAACCAATAGGCCACGTGATAGGTGCACAGGCAATATTAAGCTCTGTTTCTACTTCATCTAATAATTCCATCGGGTCGCGTATATCACGGTCACACTTATTCATAAAAGTAACGATTGGCGTAGTACGTAAACGCGTTACTTCCATCAACTTACGAGTACGGTCCTCTACACCTTTTGCAGCGTCGATAACCATCAGACATGAATCCACGGCAGTAAGTGTACGATAAGTATCTTCTGAGAAGTCTTCGTGCCCTGGAGTATCAAGTAAGTTAACTAAGCGCTCATTATATGGAAATTGCATTACAGAGGTGGTGACTGAGATACCACGCTCTTTTTCCATGTCCATCCAGTCAGATTTAGCATGCTGGTTAGAGCCACGACCTTTTACAGTACCGGCTTTTTGAATTGCCTGTCCAAATAAAAGTACTTTTTCAGTAATGGTGGTTTTACCCGCATCCGGGTGAGAAATGATCGCAAAGGTGCGTCGTTTATTAATTTCACTAGATAAATTAGACATGTAAGCCGCTTTAAGTCATAACAAGGCACAGCTAAAACAACCCAAGTAAAGGCTATTTTGAGGCATTGTAAATATAAAATAGAATTAACAGCATTATACCTTGTTTGTTCTAGCCAAAAAAGCAGCGATTGTAAGTAATTAACCTCTTGCTAAGTTTCATACAATTCAAACTCTCTGCAGCTAATTCTTTACAGCAAACAATATATACCAGCCAAACAAGAACCTGTTAAGTGTGCACCTTTAAAAAACTAGCCAGCCCCCTTAAAGATACGACCATGTATTAAATAAAATACGGCATCACGCTTTAATATTTAGCACTTAATTTGGTTAACGTCTAAAAACTCTTCGCTTGCTATTGACAATAACTATCAAAAGTCTGTAAACCTAATAACAAACACTTCAAAACAGATTATAGGTTTTTACTCATGAACAAGATGCTACCTCAATTCAAATACTGTTTAACGTACAGGTGCTTGAGCCTGAGCACTCTTTTAAATTTATATTCAGTGCTACAAAAAAAGTTTGTGGAAAAAGCTCGGCAATTCACATTACTGAGCTTTCAGTCCATTTTATTGTGCCTTTCGGGTTGCTCAAGTTTTACTTTTCATACTAACCTAGATGAAAATTATATAGCAAACGAGGTTGCGCACCATGGGCTTTATAAGTTTTATTCAGGGCAAGAGGCTAATGAAAGTGGTGCGAAGTTAATTGGAACAGCTACAGGGTTTAGCTGTCTACCATACAACCCTCTAGGCTACGAACAATATGAAATATCTCAACTGAAGGGATTAGCGATTGATAACCTAAAACAAGATATATTACGTCTTGGTGCTAACGCATACTTAGTCGAACAATGTCATGATTACAGCAATAACAGCAATGAATGCGATAAAGGGCAAAGGTGTGTAGGCCAAGCATATGATTATTAATAACCTGATAAAAAAGCCGAGCATATTAGCTCGGCTATATTTAACACATTAATAATTTAAGCGCTTGGGTATTCGCGATAAGCGCGCTCAATATTTTTAGCCTGCTTTTTAGAAATACCTAGATGAGCTAATGCAACACGTAAACGAGCACGTGATAAATCAGAGCCTAAAATCTCCATTGCATCAAGTACTGACGTTGATGACGTTTTACCAGTGATAGCGACAAAGATTGGCTCCAAAAAGTCTTTGATCTTTAACTCATGGAAAGTTGCTACGGCTTTAGCAATAGCAAATATTTCAGGTTTTTCCCAGCTACGTAGCCCTTCAAGTTGCCAAATAAAGAACTGTAACGCTTGGCGAATAACGTTTTCATCCGCTTTACCAGCCGTTAATAACGTAGGGTCGTACTGTGGAATACCACCCACAAAGTGACCTGCAAGATCAACCATATCTGATAGTGTGTTGATACGTGTTTTCGCTTCAGGTAAGACTTTAGCAAGCATATCGCCGTTAAACTTCCAATCCACAAAGCGTTGAATAAGCTCTGCATCTGTTAGGTTTTCACGGATCCACATACCGTTTAACCAGCTTAGCTTATCTACATCGAATACTGGGCCGCCCAGTGATACACGCTTCATATCAAAGTGTTCAATCATTTCTGCAAGGGTAAATTTTTCACGCTCATCAGGCATTGACCACCCCATGCGACCTAAGTAGTTTAGTACCGCTTCTGGTAAGTAACCCATTTCTTTATAGTAATTAATTGAGGTTGGATTTTTACGCTTTGATAGCTTTGATTTATCTGGGTTACGCAACAATGGTAGGTGACCAAGTACAGGCGCTTGCCAACCAAAGTCTTCGTATAGTTTTAATAACTTAGGCGCTGAGTTTATCCATTCTTCACCACGGAAAATATGACTAATTTCCATGTGATGATCATCAACCACGTTCGCTAAGAAGTACGTTGGGAAGCCATCTGCTTTTAACAGCACTTGCATGTCTACATTTTCCCATGGGATCTCAATCTCGCCGCGTAAGTAATCGTTAAACTTAAAGGTACCCTCAGACGGAATATTCATACGAATAACATACGGCTTACCCGCTTCAAGATTCGCTTTAATTTGTTCTTCCGTTAGCTTTAAACCACGACCATCATATTTAGGGCGCAAACCTTCAGCCATTTGCTCTTCACGCATTTGGTCAAGCTCTTCACTGGTTGCAAAGCAGTAAAATGCTTTACCCTCGTCAACTAACTGATGTGCAAACTTTTTGTATAAATCGCTGCGCTCTGATTGACGATAAGGGCCAAATTCACCACCTACGTCAGGACCGTGATCCCACTCAAGACCTAACCAACGCAAGCTATCCATAATCGCTTGTTCTGATTCTGGCGTGCTACGAACTTGGTCAGTATCTTCAATGCGAAGTACAAATTCACCACCTTGTTGTTTAGCAAAGCAGTAATTAAACAAGGCGATATAAGCAGTGCCAAGATGCGGGTCACCAGTAGGTGACGGAGCAACACGAGTACGGATTGTCATGGTATATTCTCTTTAAAAAGGACTATAAAAGTTGCCCAAATGCTAGCATAGCAAGGGCAATTTTCGAAGTGGTAGCGCGCGTTATGCCGCGACTTTATCTAAATAGGCGATAATATCGTTTGATTCATATAACCAATTAACTTGGCCATTTTCTTCAATACGCAAGCAAGGCACTTTAATTTTACCACCTTGCTCTAATAATTCTTGGCGATAACCGTGATTATTCTTCGCATCACGCGTATCGACTTTTAAACCTTGTCGCTTTATTGCTCGGCGTACTTTGACACAAAAAGGGCAGGCTTTAAATTGATAAAGCTTAAAGTGGCTGGTTGTTTGATCGAGCATAGCTTGCTCGCCTTCTGGGCGTTTTTTACTACGCGGGGTAAAAATAAAATCAAAGAATAAGATTAAACTACCTAAAAGCCAACGAACTAATTTCATTTTATTACCCTATCTAACAACAAATTTGAGGGCATGGATTTTAGCATAACAGCTAATAAAATAGCATCAAAAAAGCTCAATACCGTCGTCAACAACGTCGGACTCTTGCTCTATCTCCAGTTCATTATAAGCGGTTACTTGGTTACGGCCATTATTTTTCGAGTGATACAACGCAAGATCAGCTTTATGAACTAATGCTGACACCATATCTACTTCACTCAGCGCTAAAAATCCAGCGCTAATAGTTAAGTTATTTATTTGTGGAAATGGGTATTCAGCAACATTACAGCGTACCCGATCAAGTATATTTAGTGCCTCATGCTCATCACTCGCTTGAAACAACACCGCAAACTCTTCACCGCCATACCTAAATATAATATCATCAATTCTAAAACTATCTTTTAACAACCGAGCAACGAGTAAAATAACTTCGTCACCAATAACATGGCCAAAGTTGTCATTTACATGCTTAAAGTGATCAATATCCAACAGAGCTAGAAACCAATAAGACAGCTTCGCAGACGCCCCAGAAGAAGTGATAAATGTGTCACCCGAGATAATCTCTATGACTTTTTTATCAAATGTTTGGCGATTTAAAAGCTCTGTAAGAGGGTCTAACCGAGAGCGATGAATTAATGCCAATTGGTTGGCATAAACGTTAAGCACATGTACGGCAAGCATACAGCTTCTTTCGGGAAGTTTATGTTCCGATTCAACAAGTAAAACGCCAATGACTTCACCTAAGTAATACGCTGGAATATAACTAGTGTAATGACTGGAGGCACTGCTGATGCATACTTTATTTTTTGCCACTTTATTTAAAATGGTCGTAAGTTCTTGACTATCTAATCGCTCCAACAGTGAATCTTGATTGACTAATACCAGTGAGCCATCACTGCCAGAGTATTTATTAATATACAATGCAAATTTTTTAATTGCAGGAAGTTCTATAATTGCAGACAAAAGAGTCCTATCTAAATCAGACTCTTCCTCTTGCTGTGTAATTGAGACTACCCACTCATGCCCGCACGAGTTAGTCATCTAAAATAAACCTAAACAATACATTTAATTAAGTTTAGGTCAGTATTTAAATTTTACTAAATAACTAGGGTCTTATATGCTAAAAAAGTACCAAATCATCACGATGGATCACTTCTGCACCGCAATCAAAATCCAATAACTTAACGATTTCAGTAGAGTGGCAGCCTTTGATTTTATCGACTTCTTGACTATTAAAACGTGCCACCCCACGCGCTACCAGTTGATAGTTTAAATCAACTAAGTCAACTAAATCTCCTCGACTAAACTGACCTTTTGCGATGCGGATACCTTTTGCTAATAAGCTAGCCCCTTGGTGCTTAATTGCAGCCGTTGCACCATCATCAATAACAATTTGACCATTACTTTTTGGCCCGGCTAATAACCACTTTTTACGACCATCGCGAGGGGCTGTTAATTTTAAAAATCGAGTGCCAGGTAATTGCTCACTCATGCAGTTTAAAATAACATTTTTGCCAGCGCCTTTGGCAATAACCACTTCGACTCCTGCACGGCTTGCTATATCAGCTGCTTGCAGCTTAGTTGCCATACCGCCTGTGCCTAAATTTGTGCCACTGCCACCAGCAAGCTGACGTAGCTCATCATCAATATGACTTACTTGTTCAATTAATTGTGCGCTTGCATCTGTGCGAGGATCGCTGGTGAAGAGCCCTTCTTGATCAGTTAATAACAGTAATTTGTCTGCATTGGCTAAAATAGCGACAAGTGCCGATAAGTTGTCATTATCACCCACTTTTATTTCACTGGTTGCAACGGCATCATTTTCGTTAATAATTGGCACAACATCATGACTGAGTAAAGCCGTTAATGTGTCTCTCGCGTTTAGGTAACGATCGCGGTCCTCTAAATCAGCACGAGTTAATAACATTTGCCCGACATTAATACCATATAATGCAAATAAGCTTTGCCAAATATGGATCAGCTGCCCTTGACCGATAGCCGCTAACATTTGCTTATCAATAACAGAGCGGCCACACGGTTTAATGAGTTGTTCACGACCTGCCGCGACAGCCCCACTTGAAACCATCACAACTTGATGGCCTTGCTTTTTTAACTCACTACATTGGCGAACAAGTTCAACCATGTGTGCTTTGTCGAGTTTATCGGTGCCGCCGGTAAGCACACTTGTTCCCAGCTTAACTACTATTACCTGTGCCCTATGCATTGCTACTTACTACACAAAAGATGAAGGATTTATTTATACCAGTTATCGCTTTTTGAACAAGTTAAAAAATTTCATGCTAGGATCGCATTTTAATTTATTCATCTGAATTTAAAGTAAGAGTTCATCATGCCTGCCAGTTTATGTTTAATTATTGCCACCTTTTTATGGGGTAGCTCGTTTATTGCACTCAAGTATGCAATTGCTATTTATGACCCCGCGCTGGTGATTTTTTTACGCATGCTAACAACGCTAATGCTGGCACTGTGTTTATGGCGTTATGTTATTCGTTTTGAATACCGCTCCGGTGATTGGAAGTACCTGCTTGGGATGTCGCTGGCCGAGCCTTGTTTGTACTTTTTATTTGAAGGCCACGCAATGGAATATACCTCGGCCTCACAAGCCGGTGTTATTGTGTCATGCTTACCGATCATAGTGGCTTTTTTAGCGTTTTTTATGCTTAAAGAATACATAAGTAAAGCCATTGTTATTGGTTTTACATTTTGCATTGGTGGCAGTATTTTATTGACCTTACTTTCTCCAACTTCTGAGCAAGCTCCTAATCCACTGTTAGGCAACTTTTTAGAGCTTATGGCGATGGTCTGTGCAGCGTTTTATACCGTGGCGGTAAAGCACTTAACGGCGCGTTACTCACCTTTAACGCTCATTGCTTTACAAGGTTTTAGCGGCAGTTTGTTTTTTGCGCCTTTTTTATTATTCATTGATTTACCAAGTGAAAACCAACACGACTTAACCGCTCTATTAAGTATTTTATATCTTGGTTCGTGTGTGACTTTAGGTGGCTATGGCATGTATAACTACGCCATAAGTAAAGTATCAGTGCTAACGGCAGCGGCCTATTCTAATTTAATTCCTATTTTCACGTTAATTTTATCCGCCATCATTTTAGGTGAAATACTTACATTGGGACAGTGGCTAAGTATTGCTGTAGTTTTTATTGGGGTCATGGTAAGCCAACGCCATCAAGAGCTGGTAGTCGATGTTGATGACGAGACTTTATCGGCTGAAACCAATAACCTTAAATCAGTGCCAGAGGCTAATGAATCAAAAGGGTAACAGGTTAATAAATACAAGCCGCTGCGCTGTAAAAATGCATGTTGGGATTGATGAATTACTTCAACCCCACGCACTTGGTACTGCACAATATTCCCGCTTTGAGTTTGTAAGCTAAACTGTTCGCCCACCTTAACTTTTTGTAAAAAGGTAAAGTGGGTATCGTTATGCCCTGCAATTAAGGCGCCGTGTTCTGAACCAAGCTCACCGCTTGGTAAATAATGGCTTGGCGCAAAGGCTAAATTACGGCCGCTTGCTCCTGCCAAAATCGATAACGTTTTGCCTCGGCTTGGCCAATTAAGTTGTGCTGTGACATAGCTATCAGCGTAAAACCAAGGTTTTACTTGTTCATTCGGTGTAACTAACGCTTGTTGCCATGCTTGCTCAATCAAGTGCTGAGCAAGCCATGCCTTTGCTTGTATATAACTGCCATGCGAGAACAAACCAACACCTAACACCAGGATGAAAACACTAAACCAGAATTTCATTTTTTGACTCTTAAAAAAACAAACCCAGTGAGTAAAATGCAACCCAATAACATGTGTAATCTACTTTGCCCATCAGTTTGCGGCAATCGCATGGTGAGTCCTTGCACTGGTTGATTTGCCACTTGTACATCGTGTTCAGCAGGTGTGTTTATTGCTGTTTGCTCAATCGCGACAAATGCAGTAAACGGGCTTAGTAATTGATGCTCTAAAGCTAGGTTTTGAACTTGCTCTTTTACTATTTGCTTATCGTTATAAAGTAATAACGATTTAATTTTTTGCCGTGCCCATAATCGACTTATGCCCACTGCATTTTGACCTTGCTGTGCATTAAGCTTTAAATTAAGTGGTCCTTGCGCTGTTTGACCAAGTAGACTCACAGCCTCATTGCTTGTTAACTTAATGGCCACCATAACTGGCTCTGAAAAATATAAATCAGGTAACGGTGATGGCCAATACTCAAGTTGCTTATCATTACTTTGCAAAGTTAACTGAGTGATTGCAGGGTGAGCCAGTTTATTAAATAGCTGCTGCATTTTCGGTTGTACGTCATGTGTACTACCAATAAAAGTAAATGTTCCTCGACCCACATCAGCAGCACGTCGCATAAAGTAACTATTTGGTGCACTGCCTATCCCTACTGTAAATAAACGCGTATCACCCAGCTGCATACGAATATGTGTAAATAGTTCAGCTTCGTTACTGACACTGCCATCAGTTAAAAATACCACTTGGCGCACAAAACCATCTTGCTCACTGTTATCAAGCACCGCATCTAACGCACCAGCAATATTAGTACCGCCATCAGCTTGTAGGTTGTAAACAAAGCGCTTGGCTCGGCGCAGATTAAAATCATTGGCTGCAACCGAATGCTTACTCATCGGTGCTACTTGGTCGTCAAACCCTATGATATTAAAGCTATCGTTTGCATCGAGTAAGGATAATGCATAGTACAACGCACTTTTTGCCTGCTCCATAGATTGACCATGCATTGAGCCCGAGGTATCAATTACAAAAACCATTTCACGCGGCAGTCTTTGCGTTTGGGTAAAATGATCATCCGGCGGCATCAGCATTAATAAACCGTAACGTTCACCATTTTCCAACTGCTCAGTAAAATACGCAGCTTGCGCTTGCTCTTTTTGAAGTGGTTTAAATTCCAGTAAAAAGTCGCGGTTAACGGCGTTGCCTTCATCAAGTGCAATTTGATAATGCCCAAACTGAGGATTAGTTACTGCAATTTGGTGGTATTTAGATTCAATATCAACCAATTCCAATCCAACATCGATATTAATAGTTAAACTAAATTTTCCACGTTGAGAATCCGACTCAATTGATTTTTGATAAATCGGGCTGATCCAACCATTAGGGGCTAACTGTGTGTTACCCGCTTTATTATTTTCAGCGTTTGTAGCTGATAATTCGCCATTAAGTGGATGATAACGCGGTGTAATCGTCGTCGGAAACCTAAGCGCAAAAGTACCACTGCGATAATCAATCACTTCTTGATACTCAAGCTCGATAATCACTGTTTCGCCTGGGTTTATATTGGCTACATTTGTAGTGAACATATTTGCCCGTTGCTGCCTGACGATAGCCGCTTGCTTACCTGCTTTTTTAGCTTGTTGAAAACGCTGCTCTGCTTGCTCTTTTTTGTCTATTTGGCCTTTAATGATACGCTCGCCAATACGCATAGTCATTGCATGTACCGCACTTTCATCAGGCAGTGGAAATACATAACGCGCATTCACTGCAAACGGGTTTTCGTTGCGGTAATACTGAGTCACAATAACGTGGTTTATCAGACCCGTTACCGTCATTTTTGCATCACTTTGCAATATAATACCCGGCGTTACTGGCGCTCCCTGACTGTCATACATTTTAAGTTCAGGTGAAGCTGCTGCCACAGTGACACTACAAGCACCGAACATAATAAGAATAAAAAGGCTTACCCACGCCTTAAAATGAACACGGGTAAGCACTTTGCTTGGTTTACTCAACATAAAATCACTCCCTTGATGGGTGAGGTTAATAGCGCTAAATTAATTACTCGCAGTTTGAGAGTGGTTACTTGGGCGAGTAGTTAAAGTTACGCGGCGATCAAACACGTTATCTTCATAGCTATCGCTATCTGCAACTGTTTGTTGTTCGCCAAAGGCGTTCGCCGTTAAGCGGGTATGACTAATACCTTGTTTAATTAAATAGCTTTGCACAGCAGATACTCGCTGTTTTGAAAGAGCTAAGTTAGCTAGTTCATCACCTCGTTGATCTGCAAAGCCATTTAAGTCTAATTGCAATTCAGGTTGGCTTTGTAACAAGCTAACGAGTTGATCAAGCTGGCTGGCAAAATGGGGGGCTATTTCACTTGATCCGGTTTTAAATTGAATGGTCATCGCCATTAGATTATTCATTTGTGCCAGCGCCAAACGTTCATTATTTTGCTCAAGATGATCAAGTTGTTCGCTTAACTGTGCATTCTGAGAAAGTACATGCTGGTAATCATCTGTTTTATCTTGCATAACGATAAGCGCACGTTGTTGCTCTGCAATTTTATCTTCAGAAACTTCTTTGTCGCCAATTAAGCCACCAGCAAATGCACCTACAAATGCACCGACTGGGCCACCGACGATGCCTCCTAAAATAGCCCCTGTACTAAGGCCTATAAGTGTTTCTTGGTGAGTTTCTTTTTTCTCTTCATTGTTTGCATGAGCAAAGTTAGGCGCTGTGAATAAAGTTGCGATGGTGCATGCGATAATAAGTTTTTTCATGATTTATTCCTTTGTACTTAATTGTTTATTCATTTGTTCAGCAAACGTTGGTTGGCGTCTGCTGTAATTGGGATGGTGTTATTAAAACAACTGCAAGTGGCAACAAAGGGGAGCAAAAAAGGCAAACTGCTGAGCAATTGTGGCAAAAAAATGGCAATTGCCTTTTTGCCAATGCGAAAACAAAAAAATTAGGTATAGTGCGTATAGAGAATTACAGGCCCGGTTTATTTAAATGGGCTTCGAAGGCGGAAAGAATGAAAAAAATAGCCATTATTGAAGATGAAACAGCCATTCGCGAAAACTACATGGAGATGCTCAGTGCACAGGGATATCAAGTCAGTGGCTTTTGCGATAGAGCAACAGCAGAGCATGCTTTTCAAGACGCACTACCTGATTTAGCCATTGTTGATATTGGCCTAGGCCATGAAATTGATGGTGGTTTTTTGCTTTGCCAAACCCTGCGTTCACTTTCTAAAACCTTACCGATTATTTTTTTAACCGCTCGTGATAGTGAAATAGACACCGTATGTGGCCTGCGTATGGGAGCTGATGACTACTTAACCAAAGATATCAGCATGGCACATTTAGCTGCCCGCATTGGCGCATTATTCAGACGTATGGAAGCGCTAGAACAACCCGCTGATGAAACCGCTTTAATAAACCGGGGTCCACTGACATTAGACACCAAACGTATGCAAGTATTTTGGCAGCAGCAATTAGTTGATTTAACAGTGACAGAATTTTGGATGCTGCATTCTCTAGCACAGCGACCCGGGCATGTGAAAAGTCGTAACGAATTGATGAGTGACGCCAAAATTTATGTAGATGACTCAACCATTACCTCCCATGTAAAACGTATCCGCAAAAAGTTTATTGCCCTTGATGCTGGGTTTGACTGCATAGATACCGTATATGGTATGGGCTACCGCTGGGAGCAAGTGTAATGCTGCGTTTTGGCCTACGCAGTAAGTTTATATTGCTATCGTGCTTTTTATTTTTACTGCCCTGGCTCGGTTATGAATATGTATGGGAGATGGAAAAGTTTTTACGCCAAGGCCAAGAAAAAACACTCGTAGGCACCACGCGCGCGCTTGCAACTGCATTACATGAACGCCCAGCTTTATTTGATTCACAAAGTAACTTTTTAGATCAAGTAGTTAAAGGCCGAGACCTGTATGCCTATAACCTCAGTAACCCGATCCAACTTGATGGCAAGCTATCTGATTGGCAGCCTTATCAAAATTTAATCTGGCATTATGATGAGCGTTATTTACAAGGTGATAAAACCGATCATCAAAGCGCTGATCTGTCTTTTGATCATATGGTGGGTAAGTATGGCGAGTTTTTATATGCTGTTTTTAAAGTAACAGATGAGTCACTTGTTTATCGTGCTAAAAACAGCTTAAGTTTAACCCGAAATGACCACTTACAAATCATGTTAAAAACCCCTGAGGATGAGTTTAAACACTATATTGTCGCAGCTCGCCAGGATGGTTGGGTCAATGCATTTGATGCCCAAACCAATAAACCATTTACTAAAATTCAGGGTTATTTTACCAGTACTGCCACAGGCTACAATATCGAACTACGCTTCCCGTTAAGCATGTTAGGTAATAAGCTGGGGTTTGCAATTGAGGATTGGGATACTAATAAGGTTGAACCACAATTAATGTCAACCTCAAACATTCTAAACCCAAGCGACATAGGCTCAGTGCTCGTCCCTTCACCTGAAATAAACCGTATTTTAAAAGGCATGGGCCACAGCGGTAGCCGTATTTGGGTGGTTGATAATCATCACCGCGTACTGGCGCAATCAGGCTCTATCCACCATGCGGATGGTGTTTGGGCTGACGGTATTACCGATAAACCGGCAGCAACTTGGTGGCAACGATTTGAAAAAAATTACTTACACCCTCTATACTATAAAGTGCTAACCCGTCCTGAAAACGAATTTTTAGATACTCTGCACGATGTTGCTGCTATGCAAGGCACCCATATAGCTAAAGCACTCAGTGGTTCACCCGCATCATCATGGCGACTCACTCCTGATAACAAAGCCGTTATATTATCTGCTGCCTACCCTATTTGGATAAAAGATAAAGTAATTGGCGCCGTAATTGCTGAAGAGACCACAAATGGCGTGCGTACTCTGCGCAATAAGTCTCTAGAGAAGCTGTTTAATGTCATTTTAGCGGTGATGCTAATCGGCACTGTAACTTTATTCTTTTTTGCTTCACGTATTTCAAGCCGTATCAGGCGCCTACGTGATACCGCCGAGCAAGCAATTGATGCACAAGGGCGAGTTACTGGCACAATTAACTATTCAGATTCAAATGATGAAATTGGCGACCTGTCGCGCAGTTTTGCCAATATTGTCAGTCGCCTTGGAGGCTACACCAACTACTTAGAAACTATGTCGTCCCGACTATCTCATGAATTAAGAACCCCAGTTGCTGTAGTGCGTAGCTCTTTGGAAAACCTACAAATGCAGCCGCAATCTGAGCTCAGTCAAAAGTACCTAGATCGGGCCAGTGAAGGGGTCGAGCGCTTGGGTAAAATAATTACCACCATGAGCGAAGCCACACGTCTTGAGCAAAGTATTCAAAGTAATGAACCTGAGCTATTTGATTTGCAAAAAGTAATTACCGGTTGCATGCAAGGCTATCAACTTACTTATCCGCACCATGCTTTTAAACTCGATATTTATAATAACCCAATGCCTATGCTTGGCGCGCCTGAGTTTATCGCACAACTACTCGATAAACTTATCAATAATGCGCTGGAGTTTAACCTTGATGATCATGCTATCAGCATCACTTTACAAAAAGATGATAATAATGCTGTGCTGGCCGTTAAAAATAAGGGCCCGTTACTGCCAGAAGGGCTCGCTGAGCATATTTTTGACTCAATGGTATCAGTACGTAGCCAGCAGCTTCAGCAGCAACCGCATTTAGGTTTGGGTTTATACATTGCCCGTTTAGTATGTGAATATCATAAAGGCAGTGTAACGGCACTCAATAATCAACAAAATGATGGGGTTGAATTTATTGTTCGATTGCCATTATCTAAAGACATAACTCAAAAGAGCTGATAGTTACACTTCTACACAATTTGCTCAATAAGTATTCACTTATAATTCAGCCTCAGCAGCATAAGCTGGCTAACATTAAACATGAGGGCTGAATTAGGAGGTTAGAATGCAAACTGTATTAAAACGCGAAGAAATTGATTTTATATTCGAACTCTACCGCCATGAGCAGCAAGAAGATGGTAGTTACACTGATAATGAAACCGATACTAAAAAGCTTGATTCAGCACAAGGTAGTGACATTTTCCAACCAACTTATTTGACCTAAACGCGGTTTGCTCATTACAATGGCGCACCTTGAAAAAGCTATGCCAGACAATGAAAAGCCACTCAGCCAAAAAAGAACTTATTTTACTCCCTATTCTGCTTATTGTGATTGTACTTTGCGTTGCAGGGCACTTTTTATTACAAGCGAGTTTCGCTGACAGCAACCTCACTGAGTACTTGCTCGCAGCACTGCCTTTCGCCATGTTTGGCTTTGTTATTATTGCTTTTAAGATTGCTAGTAAGAGTGAAGATAAAGAACGCCAAGAGCAAAGCGACAACGATTAGCCGCTTACTTAAACCCCGGCTTATAAAATATGATAACCAAACCAATCAGGTTTGATTTTTTGAGATTGTCCACTTGGCGTCAGCTTAATATGTAATTGGCTATCAAGTAAATCAATAGCAAAGCAGTCATCCACATCATGCAAGTCATCTTTATGCAAATGACTTAAACCCGCTAACAAATGCTCTTTAGCCCGTTGTTTAGCTTGCTCAGCGTTATCTGCTACATACAAAGCAAAATCATGTTGTTCAGCTAGGCTATCAGCGCGATACGCACCTAAATTCACAAAAAACAGTTTTTCTTGCTGCGCAACAGGCTGTTCTACAACCTCAACTTGATAGCCATCAATGTGCTTTATTGCCATAAAGCTGTCCATATGCACACTGTTTTTATCACCAACCCATTGGCTTTTAAGTTTTGTATAGCACTGCTCTATTGATTCACCTACCACAAATCGCACATCGTGCATTTCTATATGGCAACCCTGAATTCTGCCACCCAAATACACCATAAATAACTGCATTCTTACCCCTACAAAATATTATCAACATCAATGTTGTGTTTCTTTATTAGCTTATAAAAATCAGAGCGATTTCGTTTTGCAAGCTTGGCTCCTTCTGCCACATTACCGCCCGCCATTTTTAACGTATTTATAACGTAATCACGTTCAAACTCTTTTTTAGCGTCGTTTAGAGAAAGCGGCTCGACATTGGTTTCATTACTGTTCAGCGCACTTTCAACCAGATGTACTGAAATCACTTCACTAGGTGAAAGAGCCACTACTTGCTCAACCACATTTTGCAATTGGCGAATATTACCCGGCCAATCGTAGCGGACTAATGCATGCATGGCGTCAGTAGCAAACCGCTTTTGTGTTTGCCCCATACGTTTTGCAATCATGGCACTAAAGTGTTGCGCTAGTAAGCTAATATCTTCACGGCGCTCTTTTAGCGCTGGTAGTTTAAGGTTCACAACATTTAAACGGTAGTATAAATCTTCCCTAAACTGCTGGTTTGTAATCGCATCAGGTAAATTTTTATGTGTTGCAGAAACAATTCGCACATCAATCGGTATTTCTTCTTGAAAGCCCACTGGGCGGATAGTTTTTTCTTGTAATACACGTAATAACTTAACTTGTAAGTTTAATGGCATATCACCTATTTCATCTAAAAATAACGTGCCTCCTTGCGCTTGTTGAAAAAGCCCTTGATGATCTTTTACAGCCCCTGTGAACGCACCTTTTTTATGACCAAACAGCTCTGATTCAAGTAACTCCCCTGGCACTGCGCCGCAGTTAATGGCTACAAATGGCCCTTCACTAACATGGCTATGTTGATGAATAGCATTAGCAAGTAGCTCTTTACCTGTCCCGCTAGCACCGGAAATAAGTACATTAACCTGCGTTGGACCTAGTAACTTTACTTGCTCAAGTAAATGCAGCATCGCGCCGCTACGAGTTACAATGGCGCTGCTTGAAGCTTGGTCTTCACCATTTAACCCATGAATTTCAATAGCTTTTGCAAGACTGTCAAATAACTCGTCTTTATCAACGGGCTTGGTAATAAATGCAAAAATACCTTGCTTCGTGGCCTCTACCGCATCGGGGATTGAGCCATGGGCTGTCATCATAATAACAGGTAAAGCAGGATAGCGGCTTTGCAGCTGACGATGAAGTGCCATACCATCCATTTCGTCCATGCGTAAGTCGGTAATAACGGCATCAAACACATGGCTTTTAAGTAATTGCAGCGCCGCCATACCACTTTCACAGGTTGTGACTTGATAACCTTTAGATTCAATACGAATAGACAGTAATTTAAGTAAGCTGGCATCATCATCAACTAATAGAACGCGGGCATTTTGAGGTGATTGAGTCGACATAATGTTACTGCTCCTTGGTTTCTTCGCGTAACAGCAGTTGCTGTTCAATTGCAGCTAATGACGATAAGGTTTCTTGCATTTTATCGCTCAACGCCTGTTGTTGTTTTTTCGCATTAATTTGCTGTTTAATTTGCTGCTTCTGCAACCACCAATATTGTTTAATATCATCGGGCCAATAATAAGCTTGATCAAGCTTTAATAGCTTAGTTAACACTTCTTCAGGGGCCAGGGTATTATTTTTACAGCTAAAATTAAAAAATTGCTGAATATCTTTTGCACCTACAAACTCCTTGTTATCTGTTGCAACATTAAAACCTCCACACGCTTTTGCATGCCAACCTATTAGAACATCAGCGGGCGGATAGAAAGGGTCCGTTTTTGGTCTCGGCTTTGGGTTTGGTAATGCATCGCTTGATTGCGTATGGGCCATAGCCTCAGGTTTAGGTTTAGTTTCAGTTACTTCTTGCTGTACAGTTTCATCTGTTAACTTACAGCCTGTCAGGCCAAGACTGGTGATGCAAACCAATAAGATGGTCTTAAAGTGCACGCCCATGTTAGCTAACTCCTTTGATTTTACTTATTATAGGTATTTGAATAATGAAACGACACCCACTTGGCTCGTTATGCTCTACTTTTAAAGTGCCCATTAATTGCTCTACTGATTCTTTAACAATGGTTAGGCCTAAGCCACTTCCTTGGACTGTGGTATCTTTGGCATTTTTACCTTGGTAAAAAGCACTAAAAATTTGTACTTTGTCTTGCTCTTGAATACCACAACCTTGGTCGCTCACCACCATCACTAATTTACCTTCTGATTGAGATAATCCAATATTGACACAGCCACCACTATCGGAGAACTTTAAACCATTGGAAATTAATTGGATCAATATCATTTCTACTAGCTCAGCAGCCACCGCAATGGGTTGAGCAGGTAAACTTGATTGCCAGCTCAATGTTTGTTCGCGTGCTAATAAGCGGTGCTCAAAATGGCTATTAATTTTATTAATTAGATGAGAAAACTCAATTTCATTAATACTGTCTTTGCTGGTACGAATTGCGTTATAGCTTAATAAGCTATCGATCATAGTGCGTAAACGCAGCATACTTTGTGTTATTAATTCAAGTACGGCTTGCTGTTCCTTGTTGATAGGCCCAACAATCTCGTCGCTTAGTAAATCAGTGCCTTCGACCATAGAGGCAAGTGGTGTTTTAAGTTCATGGGTTACATGACGTAAAAAAGTGTCTTTTTGCTGTTCAAGCATATGCAGTTGCGCTTGTACCCATTGTAATTTATTTCCTAACTCAACAAGCTCTGCTGAGCCTTGCACCGCAATTTTTTGCTGCCAATGCCCTTGCCCTAGTTTATCAATAACAGATGTCAGACCTTTTAAGCGACCACTTATACGCCATAAAAAGCCGCCACTCACTAACAAGGTTAACGGTATAAGTGCCACTAACCAGTTAATAAATGAGTTTTGTAGTACCTTTAGTTGCCGTTGATTATCGGTTATTTTTTTTTCGTTTTGGTCGCGTAGCCATAATGTTTGCTGTGCGACAAGTTCGCTCACTGGTATGAATAATTGAGCATCTTGTAAGTTTTCAGTTACCAACTTTTGGTGAGCTGTGGTGAGTTCATCATACAATTTTTGCCATTGCTGCTTATAGTTTTCCCTTGCACTTAAAAATATTAATTCATCGACACTTTGTAACGACGATTGCCACTTATCAATTATTAACTCATCTAATGAAGCACTTTTAAGCACCCAGTTTTGGCGGGTAGCACGTTCTAGGCTATTAAGATCTTGTTTCAGATTATTAAAGGATTTAGATATTTGGTAGTTATCACTCACTATTTGCTGGGTTACAGCAAGTTGCTTATTAAGTGCATTCAAAAATACGATAACAACTAACGATAAAGGAAGGAGCGAAAGTAACGTACTAAATAAAAATTGCCCTATCAAGTTTGGCCGCCACGCTAAAATTGCTTTATATTTTTGTGCAAACGAGGCTGGCATATTTACTCCTAAATTCTAATCTCATCATTATTAACTAGCCTACTTATACACTAGCTGAATCAATATACCCAAGCCATGACAACCTGTCAGTTGTATTTGACTTGGCTATAGACATATTGAATAAAACCGATACAGCACTGCAGTATAAGCAATGCCGCTAGATTGAGACAAGCTAATATATTGTTTTTTAAATAAAAGTTCTACTTACCTTTACTCCTGTTGCAAAAAAGACACACAACTAAGTAGATTTTTCTTACCTACTCACACTTAAATCAATTAACCTTATGATTTTAAAAAGTTATTAATTTTGGCACTGATCTTGTTATATCTTAATCAGAGACATTATTAATAAGGAAATCAAATGAAAGTAATGACATCACTAGGAATATGTTTAAGTGCCTTACTTAGCTGCAATGTGTTTGCATTAGACGCACAGGCCACATTTGCAGAGCTAGATAAGGATGGCAATGGCACATTAAGCGAGGGAGAAGCCTCTGAAGATGCTGTGTTACACGAAAGCTTTGAGCAAATAGATAAAGACCAAAATGGTCAGATTTCATTTGCCGAATTTAAACAATTTCTTCAATAAGGATAGTGTTATGAAACAATTAATTGCGGCTTTTTCGTTGCTCCTTTTGGCTATTAGTGCTTCGGTTTTAGCGTCTCAATTAAACGTGAGATTTGCCCAACTAGATACTGACTCCGATGGTGTAATTTCATTACTTGAAGCTAAACAAAATGATGATTTATTTAAACAATTTAGTGATCTTGATGAAAACCAAGATGAAGTACTTTCTGAAAAAGAGTTTACTCAGTTCAAAATTTAAACCGCATTAAAGTATTTGCCATAATCCCGGAGGGAGTGTGTAAATGGATTTATTGTTGGGACTTAAATTATGGCAAATGCTTTACTCTTATTGCTTTACAGCTCAATTAAAGGAATTAATTATGAAAAACATGATGCTTTTTTGTAGCTTGCTAGTAGGGTTCAGCTTCAACGCTTTGGCACTTGACGTGAAGCAAAGGTTTGATCACTTGGATAAAAATAAGGATGGCTTTTTAACACATGCAGAGCTAGAACCTCAGCCGCAACTACTTAACAGCTACTCTAATTGGGATAAAGATCGCGATAACCGAATTTCCTTACTTGAGTTTAAACAATTCTTAACTAACAACTTATATTAACCGCATGAATAATTTTAAATACACTCTTTTAATGGCATTACTCGCGACTAGTTGTGGCAGTTTTGCAACAAGTAACCGCATAGCGGAACAATTTAAAGCATTGGACAGAAATGAAGATGGCTTATTAACTCGTTCAGAGTCAGCCAAAGACCCAGCCCTGTGGTCACGCTTTAAAAACTACGACTCAGATAAAGACAACCGACTTTCACTAGCTGAGTTTACTGTTTATCTTAATCAATGACCCTTTCATTCAAAACCAAGATAACCCACAAAGTAAAAAGCTCTGTGGGTTAATCTGTCTTTAACTTAATTTAAAGTATTCCACCTGCTCTAATACAGACTGACTTTGCTGTGCAGTTTTAGTACTTGTTTCTGCTGTTTGCTGAGATATCTCTGCGGTTTGCTCTGTCAAAGTATGAATAGTATGCATATTTTGACTAATATCAGCAGCCACCGCAGATTGCTCCTCTGCAGCAGTAGCAATTTGTTGTGTTTGATCATTTACTTGGTTAATCATCTCCATGATTTCTTTAAGCAAACTATTACTTTCATCCATTTTATCTTCGGCTTGTGCCGCAACACGTGTACTATCAGCCATCATAGTAACTGCATTTTGACTGGCTGAACGTAACTGTCCGAGCATAGTTTCGATTTCATTAACTGAGCTGTGAGAGCGCTGTGCTAAAGTTCGTACTTCATCGGCCACGACTGCAAATCCGCGCCCTTGTTCACCAGCTCTAGCCGCTTCGATGGCTGCATTTAAAGCAAGCAAATTAGTTTGCTCTGAAATATTACGTATTACATCCAAAATAGTTTCAATTTTACTGGATTCACTTTGTAGTTTATCAACCACTTCTGACGTGTCATTTAAGGTGCCAAGTAAATGGCTTACCGCTTCTTTCGTTTGTTCTGATGCCTCTAAGCCACTGCTAGCAAGTTTCATCATGCCATCAGAAGCCGTTGCAGACTCAGCCGTATTAACCGCGATACTTTTACTTGTCACTGATAACTCCTCTATCGCTGTAACCGCTTGAGTTGTATGATCAGAAACTTCAGATGTAGCGCCTTGAATTTGCGTATTTGCAGTAAGTAACTCACTGCTGTGATTATTAACTTCTCCAACGCTATAATAAATGCTAATCAAAGTAGTATTTAAATGAGCAATTGTTGCATCAAGTGTGCGACTCAAATCAGCCACCTCATCTTCACCGGCAACCGCTGAGTACTGATCTAACTCACCGCGTTGCAAAGCGTGTGCGCTTTGACTTACGACGGTTAAACCTTGCACAACTTTTTGCGACAAAATATGACTAAACAAAGTAGCTAAGCCGATAGCAATTACAATTGATAGGTAAAATATATTATTGGCAAAACGAATAGAATCTTGCGCCGCCTGCTTTGACTGATGAACTTGTGCGGTGTTGGCTTGTTCAAAGCGTTCGAAAAATTCTGTTAAAGCTAAGTGCGAATCAACAAATTCACGATAAATTGAGTATTCAGCTTTATTATCTGATGATGACTCCATTGCCTGTTTAAAGTTCAGAGCGGCAGCTTCATAACGCGTTGAGTGGTTTTTTAGCTTTATCAATAAGCTTGCATCACCGGTATACACCTGATTGATTTGCTCAATTAAAGGGCCTGTCTTCACGATATTATTGCCTATATTACCCAGTAGTTCAGGTGCTTGCTCATTTAGCCCTAATAAATATACGACTTGTAAACCACGAATATCTGCTATAATGCCGTCTTGAGCTTCTTTAAGCTCAGCACTAAGTTTACTGACCATAAAATTATGTTGGTAAAATCTATCAAACCCACTCGCAATTTGGTTATTTGCAACCTTAATAAATATCATTGCAACTATAAAAATAATGCAAATTATGGCAGATAACAAAATAAATTTGCTGCGCATTGCCAGTTCGTTGAGTTTCATGCTTGTTCCGACTTATTCATTATTTTAGCGTTAATTCATAAGCATAGCCGATAAGCATGAATATTATATAATTATTTATTAAATATTTTGCTGGTTGTTCATTCTCTGATAGTGTTTATAAATCACTCGTTAAAAAGATAATTAACAATGAAGCACTTACTTGCAATAGTACTTTTCACTCCTTTGTTTGCTTTCGCTGATACGACGGTAATTTATAACGCAAATGGCTATACTCCGACCTACAAAGGTAAATTAAAACAATTTAGTACGCTTGTAATAAAAGATGGCAAAGTTGTAAAAACAGGTAACGATGAACTAAAAAATAGCTTTCCTCGCGCCCCCGCGTTTGATGCAAAGCAAAAAACATTACTGCCAGGTCTGATAGATGCACATGGTCATGTTATTGGTCTTGGGAAAAATTTATCACAACTCGATTTGCGCGGTAGTGACTCTATTAAAAGTATTCAGACTAAATTAGCAAGCTTTGCCAAAAATAAGCAGGGCTGGATTATCGGCCGCGGTTGGAATCAAGAATTATGGCCTAACAAGCAATTCCCGACGGCTGCTGATTTAGATCTAATCGTTAAAGACAAACCCGTTATACTGTCTCGCGTTGATGGGCACGCAATATGGGTTAATAGCAAAGCCATGGAGCTTGCAGGCATAACAGCTAAGACACTGACACCTGAAGGCGGCGAAATTATCAAAACAGCCACAGGCTCGCCAAATGGTATTTTTATCGATAAAGCAGAGAGCTTAATCAATGCGGTCATTCCCAAAAGCTCCGTGCAATCGACCAACCAAGCCCTGGACATGGCTGGGGAGCACCTTTTAAGTTTAGGTATTACCTCTACTCATGATGCAGGTATCGATAAGCAAACATGGCAGATCTATAAGCAACGAGCTGAGCAAGGTACGTTACCACTGCGTATTGTGGCTATGTTAAGTGCAGCGTCCCCAGAGCTTGAAACCATGCTTAAAGCTGGACGCTACAAAGACTTGCATGATTACATGTTAATTCGCAGTGTAAAAATATACGCTGATGGTGCCCTTGGTAGCCGAGGGGCAGCCCTACTTGCTGATTATGCCGATAGAAAAAACCATCAAGGTTTGATGCTAGAAGATCAGCAAAAGTTAGAGCAGCTTTTTACCCTTAGCTTTGAAAATGGCTTCAGCGCAAATACCCATGCGATTGGCGACAAGGCGAATCAAATTGTGTTAAATGCCTACGAAAATGTATTTAAAAAAACCGGCGGAATTCTGTTACGAAACCGAATTGAGCACGCGCAAATAGTGGACCCAACTGATATCCCACGCTTTAAAACGCTAAAGATTATCCCTTCAATGCAACCTGTGCATGCCACCTCAGATATGCATATGGCAGAGCAACGACTAACTGACTCACAACTGGCTGGCGCCTATGCGTGGCGAACCTTCTTAGAGCAAGGCTCTGTAGTCGCCGCTGGCTCTGACTACCCTGTTGAATTAGCCAACCCGTTTGATGGGCTATATTCCGCCATAACTAGAATGGATCATAATCAATTACCTAAAAATGGCTGGCGTGCAGACGAAGCACTAACACATGAAGAAGCACTTAATGCTTTTACATTAGGTGCTGCATACGCTGCGCATCAAGAATTTAAATTAGGAAGTTTAGAGCAAGGAAAGTGGGCTGACTTTATTTTAATCAATAAAGATTACTTTAAAGTACCGATTGAAGATATATTTAAAATTGAAGTAGAGCAAACATGGATTGCCGGCGAGCTGAAATACAAAAAAACCGATTCAGCAGAATAAAAGCTACTCTGCTGGTTTTGGCTTTTGCTGACTCAACTTAACTAAATGGTAAATATTAACAAAAGTAAGTACACCATTTGTAATTGCCACCGGCCAAGCTGAAATCACAATACCGTAAAAAGTAAATGCAACACAGCCTGCTAAATTAAACCAGCGTAGCTTTACAACATCACTCATAGTAAGAGAGGCAACAAGCAAAGCCGAGGCAATATAACCTAAATATTCCCAACTCATTTGTTCTCTCCAATACTTTAGGTTAGCATTATAGGTAATGCTATTTTACACTCTATGAAACAGTGTAATCGCGGTATAAAAAAGCTAACTTACTCAAAACCCAAAGTAACCTCAAAAGGCTTACTTTAATAATCATTACACGGGATATAAAGGTATCAAACCTATTTTGGTCATAATGACTCAAAACAGGTTAGTAAGTTAGCGTAAATTCTTAGAGTCTTAATGCTACCGTCATTAAGGTGTAATAAATAGGACAATTGTCCGAAGAGCATACTTGATGTTTCAATATCATTTTTCTAGTTATTTGGTTGATCAACTTTTAACATTTGCAGGTAGTCGCTATCAGCAATCAAAAAAAGAAGTACTGATCCATCAAGATCAACCTCTGAGCAAATTAGTTTTGGTCAGAAGCGGGACTATATCGTTTAGCTATGATGTGGGTAATGGTCGGCGCCTATTATTAGGCCAACTAGATTGTAACAATACTTTGATTGGTGAAATTGAAGCACTTAATAATAATCCATGTATCTATACGGTTACGTGCTTTAGTGATGTTAGTTACAACTTAATTGAGCTTAAACACTGGCGTGCATTGTTGCTCGACAAACCAGAGTTAAGCTTATATACAGCACAAACTATTGCCGCAAAATTTCAAGAAAATCAAAAAATAAACCTTGATAAACTACTGCTTCCGCTAGGCTACAACATTGCAAAAGACTGTTTATTACGCGCAGAAAACAATAACCCAACTCTACTTAGAGCATACCCAACAGTAAATGCAGAGGCAGAGCGATTTGCCACAACTGAGCGAGCATATCGACGAGTTGTTTCAGAGCTGGTTGAAAAAGGATTAGTTGAAAGAGCAAACGGCGGTTTAAAGGTAGTAGACCTAGACAAACTAAGTGATTACGTAGAGAGTTTTTCACAAATTTGAGAAAGCTAACTCTTCTTTTATCAAAAAAGGAACGCTTTTTAGCTTTTCTTTATTAGCTCTACATAGTTTTGCAACATTTATATATCAAAATGACGATGTTAAGTTTTACATGGTATGCGATTTACATTAGCATATACTTATACGGCGCTAAGCAATCAATAGCATTTCTATTGTAGAGCTCAAATTTAAAGTAGCGCCGGTTACAATTTTTTTATTTATTTAATGAAAGTATATATAATGTTCACTTGACGTATATATAATGTGCGCTTATCCTTCATTAACTAATTATGTATCATAGCAAGAGTACCATTTTCCGGAACTTTGAGTGATACATTTAGAACTGCAATTAAGTCTGTTTACTTTAAAGAGAAAGGAAAGAAAGGTAACGATTATGGGAAATAATAAATTCAAGCTAACCAAGCTAGCGCTAGCTCTTGGCCTAACAGCGAGCTTAACAGCTTGTTTCAGTGACAACGATAACAATGATTATGTTGAACCGCCAACGCCACCAGAAGAAACTGTTGACGTTGCTGTTCCTCCTGTTGCAGCTCCAGTTCAAGCTGGTGCAGTGACAGTAAACATCATTGATGTAACAGGTGCAGCAATTGAAGCATCTGCAACTATCACCTTCACATCTTCTGAAGATGGCCTTCTTACAGCTTCTGGCGAAGCCCTTGATGACGAAGACAAAACAACTACTGATAGCGCATTTGGTTATACAGTAGAGTCTATTCCAGCTGATGGCGTTAGCTACGATTATGTTGTTTCAGCCGAAGGTTACCTTAATAACTCTGGCACATTAGCTTTAACAACTACTGACAGTGTTGCAACTCAAGAAATTCGTTTAACTCCTCGTACTTTAGCGGATTCAGATATTGCTATTGCAGCTGATACTAAAACTTTAGCTGACATCGCTGGCGATACTGAAATTGCATATGATGCTAGTACAGGTTTAACTGTTGGTGATGGAACTGATCCAGACGCTGAAATTGCTTTACCTCAATCTGTAGAAAAAGCAGGCATTGCAGTTGGCGGCACTACAGTAAAGATTAAAAATGGTACGCAATTCTTAGATAAAGACGAAAATCCGTTAACTTCAGCTCCTACAATGACTGTTGCATACTTTGCCAATGAAGCGACTCGTAATGATGAAGAAGCTGAAGACGCTGCTGCTACAACATCTTCTTTAGATGCATTTCCTGGTGGCCTAGCCCTTTCAGTTGCCGCAGATCCAAACGATGAGTCTTCAGAGCAAGTTGAAGGTTCATTTACTTCAGGTGGTTTTGTTGCGATTGAATTAGTTGATGACGAAGGCAATAAAGTTAGTACTTTTGGTGAAGGTAATACAATCACTGTTGCAATGCAGGTAGATAAGAAGACATCTAACCCATGCCCAGTAACTTTACCTGCGGATACTGACATTACAACCTTCGCTGAAGCGAATGGCTTTAAAAGCGGTGTGTGTACTGTAGCAAACCCAGTGCCTCGTAAACTTGCTGCTGGTGATATCTTCCCAGTATGGAGCTACGACGAAGATGCTGGTAAATGGTCTTTTGAAAGCTACGGTGAAGTAACTGATAGTGGTAATGCAAGTACATTTGACGTTTCTGTAGACGTAAATCACTTATCTTATTGGAACCTTGATTACTTCAATAACAGACAGTGTGGAAGCTTCCAGTTTGATATTTTAGATAATACTGATACTGCAAATACTGCTGAGACGACTATCCTACTTGAAACTAATGGATTTAGACGTACTCTAACCAGCTACAATGGTGATTACTCTTCGGCTACAATCTATAACCCACCGGGCTTCCCTGTTACGGTTAAAGTTTTACGCAATGGTGTAAACGTTTTAGATGGTTTATCTACAGACTTTGACGGAAATGCATCAGCTCTATCTGTTGACAACTTATGTGATTTAGATGGAGAAGCGTTAAAACTTACAATAGCTCCACCAGTAATTGTTACTAAACAAGTTACGACTCAGTTAGTATGTAGTAATACTGATGAGTTTGAAGTTGACACAGCACCTGTTGCAACACCTTCACTTGTAAGAGTATTTAAAGACGGTTCATTTAAACGTTCTGTGTATTCATCTGGTACTTTCAATCTTGATTTAGAGCAAGGTGGAACATACACAGCAAATTATTATGATTACAACACTGGTACTTGGTTATCAACTTCTGTGACTGCAGATAATACCGCTGTTACATTTGATATCCCTGTTGAGTGTGAAGTAGAGACTGTTCCAGTATCTGGTTCAGGTTCTGGTTCTGGTTCTTAATTTCAAATCAAACTGAACTTTATTAAAGCCGCGCATCTGTGCGGCTTTTGTTTATCTAGTTATTGAGTTGTTTTTGCTATAATGTTTATAGCAAAAATAATTCTGGGTTTTAAGGATTTAAAACCTTACTCTAATCTAAATTGGTTAATCACGTGACTTATAATAAAATTACCCTTGCGACTCTTTGTGTGCTTAGTACAAGTACATCAGTTTTAGCTGAACAAAAAATTAATCATGGTATAGCCTATAATGGCTTTACCGGTATTTTTCATATCCCAACAGCTGCAGTTATGAATAAAGGTGATATCGATATAGGCTACAGTAATGAGCTAAATCTTAGAGGTCAGTATGTAGATGGACATAACTTTACTTTTTCTGCAGGGATTTTTGATGGTTTAGAAGTGAGTGGTCGAATAGCCTCATCATCAATGCATGACATACTGTTTAGTTATGAAAACCGAGGTCAGATTCGCGATTTATCATTTAATGCCAAATACCAAATACCATTTATTCCCAAAGACTGGCTTAGTATCGCTGTTGGCGCCAAAGATGTAGGCGGCGCTGCAAATAATTATGAAGCGTATTATGCCGTTGCATCGAAAGAATGGTGGGATTTTCGTTTCAGTGCAGGTATAGGCACATCAGAAGCGCGCTCAACCACAGGGAAACGTCAATTAGACGGAGTATTTGCAGGTATTGAATACCAACCTTTGTCGTGGTTAAGTATCTTAGCTGAACATGATGCTGAGGCATTCAATCTGGGTGCTAAAGTGACTATACCTAAAGAGTGGCTTTATGATTTAGCTACTGTTTCTATAAATAATCGCTTTTATTCAAATACTGAGCTTGCAGACGATGATGTATATTGGGGTGTGAATATTAGCATGCCGCTAAGTGATGAAGCCCAAGTTAATTATATACAACCAAAACCTGCGCCTCAGCCTAATGCTTTGCCAACCAAATCTCTTAATACCCCAAACTCAACCGAAAAACTACAAACTAGTCACTTGGCAAAACAAAACACTTTGAAAAAACCACAACGCCAAGCAAGCAAAAGAAAAACAAACTTAAATAACAATCAACAAATACACGGTTTGAAAGCTGCTTTAACCAACGATGGTTTTGAAAACCTAAAGGTTGGCATCTCAAATACAGATATAATCATTGTTGAGTTTGAAAACTCTGTTTTTAACCGTAATGAGATTGATGCTTTAGGTCTTGTACTTGGGCGAATTACCGAATACTTTCCTGAAGGAAGTAATGACTTTATAGTTCGTTTATCAAAACTTGATATCCCGCTACTACAAGTTAATGGTCAATTAGATAATTACCGACGTTTTATTAATGAAAATATTACACCTGACTTATTAGTAAAAACTCAATTTAGCGGTCAAAATATAACATCAGTAAAGTGGGCAGGAAACTCGCCAACCACTAGCCCTTACTTTGTTCCTAGAGTTGCATTTTCACCTTCGTTATCTTCTAGGTACGCTACCGAACTTGGTGTGTATGACTACTCATTAGCATTACAAGCCGATTTAAATATTCCATTATGGCAAGGTGCAGGTGTTAATATTACTGGTCAAGTGAATGTAGCAAATACAGATCACTTTGAAAAAGGCTCTGCATTCTCAAATTCACGCCAAGAAACCGGGATAAAGCGAGCTGTTGCTTATCAGACATTCTCGCTACCTTTTAATATTTATAACCAAACTCAAGTTGGTCTATTCCAAGACTATTTTGATTTTATGGGGATTACCAATGAAACTGCATGGCAAAGCCCCGCTGGTGCACATAAATTAAAAGCTGAAATCGGTTATTTTGAATATAAAGATTATAACACCGACAAACGTGATTACTCTTTACTATCCTATCGCTACCTATGGGCTGAAAAAGACGTTTCATTTCACGTAACTGGTGGACAATTTTGGAACGAAGACAGCGGTTATAAACTTGAAACTAAATTTTGGTTTGGTGACGCTAACTTAGCACTCATTTATAGTGATACTGACGTACAAAAGGTGGGAATTGGCTTTAGTATTCCGTTATCACCTCGTAAAGACATGACTGCTGGTAATTGGCAGGTCAAAGGGGCTCAAAGTTGGAGTCACAGTGTAAATACAATTATTAGCCAAGATGTAAACCTGATTAACACTGCAAGTGCAACAACACCAGCTTCTTCTATTGATCTTGATAAGACTTTCTTAAACCAAGATCGTATGTCTAGTAGCTATGTTTATGCTCATCTTGCACGCTTAAAAGAAGCGTTTGAAACTTATAAGTAATAGCGAGTAAGTTTGCTAACTCATAAGTAATAAAAAAGGCCTTAACAGGCCTAATGCCAGTCAGTTAAGCTGACTGGCGTTT
>NZ_MXQF01000011.1 GCF_002165575.1 Pseudoalteromonas sp. A601 | reverse complement strand
GCAAACTCGCAAACTCGCAAACTCGCAAACCTCCGTAAAACTAAAACAATCCGTATGCTTCTGTTTCTTCGGCCTGATGTTGTACTAGGTGATCGGGTCTAAATATTGCGCTGGGGTCAATTAGTACGCTATGTTTTTGATCAAGTTTAATAAGCCCTCGCATCATATTCTTCGTTTGTGAATCAATTTCAAAACCAATATCAGTAAGTTTATCGAGCGGTTTAACATCTTCTTTTTTGTAATTAATGCTATCTTCTACTTTATCAACAAGTAAACCAATATGAGGATTAATGCCATCTTTAGTGGTGAAAATTATGATTGGTTTATAATCTAGGCTTAGTTGCTCTTTTGCGGAGTCAAAAAGCCTCATTAATTGTTTATAACTACCACTACGCTCGGTGCTTAGCTGTTTTTGTGCTTTTTCATTATGACCAGACTTGGTGAGCATACTTATTTCATTTGCTTGTTGGCATAAACGCTCATGTGGCACATTAAAGCGCTCAACAATGGCTTGGAGGTCATCATTTTCTGTTTTAAAACTAAAATACCAATTAGCAAAACTTGATTGTTGAATATCAGTGTTTTGTTCAAATAGTGTTTGGTGGATAGTGCTGCTCTCTAAAGACGAAAACCAAGCTTGTTGTTTATTTTGCCAGTCATTAAATACCTCAAGTAGCGACTGGTTAGCTTCTTGAGTGGGTCTTTTATTAAGAATAATGCCTAAGTCAAAAATGGGAGTGGGTATTTCCATATAATCTTTGACGCCGATGAAGCTTTTATTGTCGTTTGGGAGGGAGGTTAAATTATCTTCGAAACGCTCAGTTAAAAGTATATCTAATATTTTTAATGAGATTGTTTTTTGACCCACCCTAAAGTTTATTAACTCCATAGCTTCCTCGCTTACTAAAATAATAACTTAAGGATAGAACATAATAGAAAAACCACAGTTATTTTAGTGAGAAGAATGAGCGATAAACAAGGTGCCCATTTATACTGTTCTTATCTAGGAATAGTGAGTTTAGTTGTTGATCTTCTCTAAAGCTTTTATTTAATTGGGTCATTAAACATGTGTTCTCTAAAGGTTGTGGGCAGTGTTGTGCCGCTAAACTAAAAAATACAGCATTTAGGTAGCCTTCAAAATGTAGCCTGTTAGGTGTTGTTACATTCGCATTTTTCATGTCTTTTAAAAACTCTGTACACCAAACTGATTTGCATTGAAATGGGTTTGGTACAACTTCGGTCACCATCAGATTCGTTGAATACTTTAAGTTTGCGAATAAATCAGAGCTTGATGCAAATGAAATGCTGGTGTAATCAGGTTTATAACCTTGCTCATAAGCAGTGTTTATAAACACAGATAAAGGTTTATATGTGCCTACTAGGCTTATTGCTGTTGCTCCACTGCTTTTTAATACTTCGAGTGCTTGTGTTATCTCGTGGGTATTTCGCAAGTAACGGGCAACTTTGACAGGTTTTAAATTGTATTTTGATAAAGACTTTAAAAGACCTGTTTCTACCACATAGCCAAACTCATCAGCTTGAATTAAAAAGCCAATTTTCGTGTGTTTTTTTTCTTCGACTAAATACTTTATTTGTATTTTTGCTTCATCGTAGTAACTGGCTCGTATATTAAATACATTTATAGTTGGAGCAGTGTGTAAAAACTCTGCACCACTGAAGGGCATTAAATACGGGGTTTTTAACTTTTCTAAAATAGGCGTAACAGCATGACTGGTAGGGGTGCCCATTGCCCCAAATAATGCTACAACGTTTTCATTACTAATAAAATGACGCGTATTTGTTACTGTCTTTTTCGGTTCATAGCCGTCATCAGCAACAAGTAACTTTATCTGCGCGCCATTTATTCCGCCATTTTTGTTTATTTTTTCAAAGTAAACTTCACTGCCTAAATGAAGTTGTGTGCCAATTTTTTTTGCAGGTCCTGTTAAGGCAGTAGACATACCTAATTTTATGACAGTTTGGTTGTTTGCCTTTGCAGTGAAGCTGTAGGTTATAAAAAATAAAAGGGGAAAACTAAGTAGAAATTGTGTGTGTGAGTTTTTCATACCAATTTATTACTGCCTGTTTAAATTGTTGCTCTAATGTTTTCTTCCCGCTGATCTTTAATGCTATTTTTACTTCTTGCAACGACCAGTTTTGTAATATTAGTCTAATAAATAGGTATTTGGTACGTGTCTCGCAATTTTTTAGGGTGGAGGGGGATTGCCAGAATACACGCCATAATATCGGTTTTACTGTAAATAGTTGATAGGCAGTTGCTAAAATAGCATCTAGGCGCTTTATTTGGGGTGAAATAGCTTGTTTATTGCTGCACTGAGTAATCACAATTTCTACTAATTGATGATCTAATAATTTGAATTGATCGAGTAGTTGAAGTGCAAAATCTGATTGAAACTGCTGTTCAAGCTGGTTTATTAAATTACCATTAGCTAAGCCTTTTACGACTAGTGCGGCGTGATCTGCTGTCGCTTTATCTTGTTGAAATCCTAGTTTTACTAATTTAAAGCCGTTACTTTGCCAAAACTTTAGTAATGTGGCGTTTGCACCAAAACTGGCACCAAAGTAATCGCATTCAAGCGTTAGTTTATTTTCACAGTACCTTAGTAGTTGTGAGCCAATATTTTTTTGGTGTAACGAAGGTGAAACGGCAATACGTACTACCCGCGCACAGTATTTGTTCAGAATAGTTGAGTCAAAACTAAGTTGCGCGAGTGTTTGCGCCATCAAGTGCCCTTGTGGCCTGCGCTTCCCTATTACTATTTGCTCGCTAATATCTGTTGTTAAACCACCTTCAATAGCCACTAAGCAAACTGCTACCACTTTGTTTTGTAATGATGCAATAAACACTCTCTGTGAAGGGGCGTCTAACAGATGGCGTAAATCATTCACACTGTTTTGGTAATGCGCTAGCGAAAGTAAGCTGACAATTTGCTTTAGTAATTCTTCATCGTGTGCCAGCTGCTCGCGGCTTAATTGCGAAAACTCAACTTTGTCACTGCTAATGTTGATCTGTTGATAGTCAGCACCTAGTGCAAGTAAGGTGGATAGGTGATTTTCCAGAGGATCATTAGCAGCAAACCGAATCGGTTGCGTTAATTCAATGCTGCGCATGTTTTTATAATGGGCTTGTAAATAGCGCTTAAATTTTAATGTGTAGCCTCGGCCATTTCCTTCATAGCCCACCATGGTACTTGCAAATATAATACGTGGGTAATGGGTGAGCATTTTTATAAGCACAGGCACGGGGATAGAGGCAGCTTCATCAACAAACAATACATCACATTCTGGAAGTTCGTTCAGTAATTGATCAGGCGGACTAAAGTGTAAATTTGCCAGTTGTTTATCTGAGGCGTTGTAGCTTAAATTGCGTGCTTGTGAGAGATGTTTAAAACAACTGTGTAAAGCAGTAAATTGTTGAGCACAAATCACTATTTTTTTATCTGACAGCTGTGCAGCAGCGAAGCCCAGCGCTGATGACTTGCCTCGACCTCTATCCGCACTTATTAATAATGGGCGATTTGCTCGTCCGTTAGCTGTTTTTACAATTTGCTCAATACACGTTTGTTGCTCAGTTAAATCAATAACTCCCGCTTCGACAGCATTATTTTGAGTGTCTGTGTAGCCGTTTGGTTGGCTAAAATGCAGGGCCTTACTCTGTGTTAGTAATCTTGCTAAGCGTTGGTTAAAAAAGCTTCTGGGTTGATTTTGCCCATAGGATTGAAAATAGGTTAAAGCAGGATCGCACCAATTTTTTAAGTTACTCAACTCAGGCAAAAGCAGCACCAATAAACCACCTGCTTTAACGGTGCCGCTTAATGCTGCGAGTTTGTCGGGTAAAATACCACTAAAGCTATCATAAATAGCATGATCAAACTCTTGACCTAAAATTTGATGAGAGTGCTCTGGCCAAAAGCTAGGGGATAGCTCTGTGCTTTTGGATAATACATTGATCTTGGAATCATTTAGCTCGTGGAGCAGGTGCTGGGCAGCTAAATAGCACCAGTTTTGTTCACCGGTGATCAGTAATAGTTGCCTATGCTTAGCATAGGCAAGTTGTGATAATACTTTGTTTAGCTCAGTGTTAAATTGCTTGAAGTCGTGCATATTGGGTTACTAGCCATTTACTGCCTACATCGTCAAAGTTCACTTGTACTCGTGATTGAGCACCAGCACCTTCGTAATTTAACACAGTACCAATACCAAATTTTGCATGTACAACGCGTTGCCCTAAATTAAAGCCGCTATCTTCAAATGCTGCATGGCTAACCGATGAGCTAAAGCGCCCTGCTGCAGGTGGGCGAGAGACTTGAGTTTTAATGCGGATTTCTTCAACACAATCTTCAGGCATTTCACGTAAAAAGCGTGACGGGCTGTGGTATTTTTCTTGGCCGTATAAACGGCGGCTTTCGGCATGGCTAATATAAAGCTTTTCCATTGCACGTGTCATGCCTACATAACACAGGCGGCGCTCTTCTTCTAAACGGCCAGATTCTTCATTACTCTGCTGAGAAGGGAACATGCCTTCTTCAACACCCACCATAAATACTAGCGGGAACTCTAAACCTTTTGCTGAGTGAAGTGTCATCATTTGCACAGCGTCTTCATGTTCTTCTGCTTGGCCATCACCTGATTCAAGCGAGGTGTAGGCTAAAAAGCCTTGCAGTGGTGAACTAAACTCTTCGTCTTCGGGTAATTCGTACTGACCACACGCGCTAATAAGCTCTTCTAAGTTTTCTACTCGGGCACGGCCTTTCTCGCCCTTTTCTGCTTGGTACATGGCCATTAAGCCCGATGTTTGAATTGCGTACTTGGCTTGCTCTTCGAGTGTAAGCTCGCCAATTTTTTCTTCTATATGCTCAACAAGCTCTACAAACTTACTAACAACGCTAGCTGCACGGCCAGATAAGTGCTGCTGTTCAACAACGGCTTTTGCCGCATACCAAAGAGGTAACGATTCAGCACGAGCACAATCTCGTATATGGCTTAGGGTTTTATCGCCAATACCACGGGCAGGGGTGTTGATGACACGTTCAAATGCAGCATCATCTTGACGGTTACCAACAAGGCGTAAATAAGCCAAAGCATCTTTGATCTCTTGACGTTCGAAGAATCGCATACCGCCATAAATGCGGTATTTTAAGCCTTCTTGTAACATGGCTTCTTCAAGTACCCGCGATTGCGCATTACTACGATATAAAATAGCCGCATCTTGTAATGCATTACCCGCATTAAGCCAACTACGTAGTTTACTGCTAACAAAACGTGCTTCATCTAATTCGTTAAACGCAGCATAGATAGAGATTGGCTCACCTTCATTGCCATCAGTCCACAAGCTTTTACCCATACGGTCTGAGTTGTTTTGAATCAACGCATTGGATGCTTTAAGAATAGTGGCTGTTGATCGATAGTTTTGTTCAAGGCGAATTGTTTCGGCTTCAAAATCAGTTAAGAAACGTTTGATGTTCTCAATTTTTGCACCACGCCAACCATAAATACTTTGATCATCATCACCAACAATCATAATGCTATTGGTATCGCCAGCAAGTAGCTTAAGCCATGCATATTGAATGGTGTTGGTATCTTGGAATTCGTCTACTAACATGTGGGCAAAGCGCTGCTGATAATGGCGCAGTAAGGTTGGGTTATTTTTTAAGACTTCAAAACTGCGGAGCAGAATTTCGGCAAAATCAACCAAACCGGCACGATCGCAAGCCTCTTGGTAAGCAGTATAAACCTTAAGCATCATTTGCTCATTAATATCATAAGCTTGAATGTCTTTTGGGCGAAGACCTTCATCTTTTTTCGCGCTGATGTACCAACCAAATTGTTTAGCAGGCCATTTTTTATCATCGATGTTCATCGCTTTTAATAAGCGTTTGATCATTCTTAGTTGGTCGTCAGAGTCCAAGATTTGAAATGCTTCAGGTAAATTAGCTTCACGGTGATGTGCGCGTAAAATGCGATGCGATAAACCATGGAATGTACCTATCCACATACCGCCGACTGGTGCGCCGAGTGTTTCTTCAACCCGAGAGCGCATTTCTTTTGCTGCTTTATTGGTAAAGGTTACCGCGAAAACGCTGTAAGCAGATGCTTGTTCTACTTGCATTAACCACGCAATACGATGAACTAATACTCGAGTTTTACCAGAGCCAGCGCCTGCGAGCACCAGCATATTTTGCAGTGGAGCAGCTACGGCATCCCGTTGTTTGTCATTTAAGCCATCGAGTAATTCTGAAACGTCCATCATCACGCCTTTTCAATCAATATTGCAGGCAGTATAACAGGTGTTTTTGTTAGGCTAAATAAAATACTGTTTTTATAAACAGTTAATTTTAAAATGTTCTTTATTTTATTCATAAGGCTTTTTAGCTAAGCTAGTGTCATAAACAATATTTGCTGTAGCCAATTTGACTGATATTTAGTAAAAATCACGATTTAAGATAAGTTGTTTTTGTCACTATAGTTTTAAAGTATTGATTATTAATGAATTAAATAATTGGCATGAAGTGTGTAAGTATCTAATAAGAAAATCAAATTAATAATTGAGGTTAACATGGCAGAGCAAGGTTCAGGCGGTAATGTAATCGCAGCAATTTGTAATATATTTTTTCCAGGTCTAGGGCAGCTAGTACAAGGGCGAATTTTGGCAGCTCTTGTTTTCGCAATAATTGTTTTTGGCGGTTATGCGCTATGGTTTTTGGTAATCCCTCCTATCATAGGTGCAATATTTCATTTGTGGGCGATCATTGATGCCGCACGCTTTAGAACCTACCGGTAGTAGGTTTACCGAAAGATAAAAATAGCGCTTTATAGCGCTATTTTTGTATCTGACTTTTGTTATAATTCTTCGCATAAGTAGTACTGGACTATAATTATGGAATATCAATTTATACGCGACCCTATCAGTGGGCTGCGTATTAAAATTAGCAGTGAACACGCAGTGATTGGCCGCTGGTTAAATGAAGAGATCGGCAAAGATAAAATAGCCATGGTGCAAGCTTTAATTACGTCAGTTGCCAGCAGCTTTGAGCCGCTGACTTTACAAGGCCAAGAAATAGACTTGATCTTAAATAAAGACGAAGCCATTTTTGAAGCCCATGCATTGCACCAAGATTCAGAAGATTTAATCGCTTATCAAGATGATGAACTCATGCTTGAAGAAAACGGGCTTAGCAGTGGCTGTGGCTTTGAAGACTTTGTTGATTTAATTAACTCTTGGCAAGAATTTACCTCAGGAAGATAAGCAGGGCATAGAGGTCCTGCTAGTCAATCATAAAGGGGGTTATTGTTCAGCGACTGACTTTACTGCTGCCAATAGTAAGTTTTCAGTTAAGCGCACCTTATAGTTTGGATTAGCGTATTGAAAGTTAACTAGCCCCTTTTTATCTACTACAAATACCGCAGGTACAGGCAGTGCTACCTTAGCTTTGCCATCTAACGACACAAAGTTCACACCTAGTTTGTTACGATAGATAGTCGCTGTTTTATCGTCTAAATAAAATGCAAGGCCAAGCGCTTGGCTTAGTGTAAGGCTATCATCAGAAAGTAGCTGGTAATTAGGTGAGTCTATTTTACTCTCAGCTAATTTTTCTGGGCTGTCAGGTGATACTGCAATAATCTGCGCACCTAAATCAGCGATTTGTTGCTCTATATTTTGAATGCTAGCTAATTGCTTTGAACAATACGGGCACCAGCCGCCACGGTAAACGATAAGCACGGTTGTTTTTTCTGCGAAGCGTTTGCTTAAAACAACATTGTTCCCATCTTTATCTTTTAATGTTGTAGCAGGAACCATTAACCCCGGCATAAGTGGGCTGACTTTTTCAGCTTCATTGGCGATGTTTGTAGCTGTTGCAGCAGATACAACTGTGCTAATGAGTACGGAACAAGCGAGTAGAATAGGTTTTAGCATTTCATTCCCTTATTGATTGTTTAAACGTTCGGTTACAAGACAGGCTAGCAAGATAAACAATTTCATCAAACTGAATTTATCTGTATTATTAGCGTTAATTAAAATAGCAACTGGAAGAGACATGTCTGCCAATTTAAATAAACTAGTGGTGATGCTAGAAATGCAAAACGCTATGAATACCAAAGTTCATGAGCAATGGTTTAGCCAAGGTTTTGAGTGGAACCGCGCAATTTGGGTTGAATGTGCTGAAATGCTAGATCACTACGGTTGGAAATGGTGGAAAAAACAAACTCCAGATACAGAACAAGTAATCCTTGAACTTGTAGATATTTTTCATTTTGGTTTATCGCTGCGCATTGACCGAGAGACAAGCTATCTAGAGTTGGCTAAACAGCTAGAAAAGCAGCTAAATTCGCCAAAAACAGCTGATGACTTCAAACAAACCCTTGAAATTCTAGCTGCATCAGCTGTTGCCGATAAAGTGTTTAATGCAGAAGCATTCGCTGGTTGTATGGTACAAATCGGTATGAATATTGACGATTTATACCGTGGTTATGTGGGTAAAAATACGCTTAACTTCTTTCGCCAAGATCATGGCTATAAAGATGGCAGTTATATTAAAGTATGGCATGGTAAAGAAGACAACGAGCACTTAGTTGAAGTAGTAAAAAGCATTGATACTGAGCAAGCAGACTTTGCTAAGCTAGTATACCAAGGCCTTGAGGCACGTTACCCTAAAGGTTGAGGGTGTACGTTGCTAAAATCGGTGATACTTAAATAGTCGTTGATTTCATTGTGTGGTTGCTTGCTATCAGGGTTAGCAACCGCCAATAAGTGGCCTATGCCAAACTCTTTTGCAGCGTTTAATACGCTCAAACTGTCATCAATAAATAAGGTGCGCTGCTTATCAAACCCTAAATCAGCTTGCACTTGCTGCCAAAGGCTTTGGCTTTCTTTACTCACACCATATTGGTGGGTAGAGACCACACCATCTAAATAGTTATCTATATCTGTTTGTTCAAACTTCAGCATCACACTTCCTGGGTGCGCATTGGTTAGTAATATTAGCTCTTTGTTTGCTTTACGCATGGCAGTTAAAAAAGCAGGTACATCTTCGCGTACTTTAATTAAATGCTGAGTTTGGCGTTTAAGTTCCATAATAGGTAAATTAAGCTGTTGCTGCCAATAGTCTAAACAGTACCACTGAATTTGCCCATGGACAGCTTGATATCGGTTATGTATATCAGCTTTGGCATCGGCTAAACTAATATTTTGCGCAATCGCAAGTTGCTCTGGGATAACATTAAGCCAAAAGTGATTATCAAAATGCAGATCAAGTAAAGTACCATCCATATCTAATAGTACAGTATCGATTTTTGACCAATTTAGCATAGGCATTTCTCTATAAAAGATTTATGATTGTAGTAAGAAGCCATGATAGCAAATTAATGCCAATGACACAGAAAAAGCACCCAACACCACCGCAGATACTTAGCAACAATGTTGTTGCTAAAAGTCGTTTATTTACAGTTGAGTCTTTAGATTTAAAGTTCTCAAATAATGAACAACGTCAGTACGAACGGATCCGCGGTGGCGGCCGAGGTGCTGTGATGATAGTGCCATTAACAGTTGATAATGAATTACTGCTTGTACGTGAGTACTGTGCAGGCACAAACGATTATCAACTTGGTTTTCCTAAAGGCTTAATTGATCCCGGTGAAACTCCAGAGCAAGCGGCAAACCGTGAGCTTAAAGAAGAGGTTGGCTTTGGTGCTGAGCAATTAGAGCCACTCAAAAAGGTCTCTATGGCGCCCAGTTACTTTAACGCCACAATGCATATCCTATTTGCCCAGCAGCTTTACCCACAAACACTTGAAGGTGACGAACCAGAACCTTTAGTGGTGGTTAAGTGGCCATTAACCCAATGGCAGTCATTATTACAACAAGATGACTTTACTGAAGCACGAAGCGTTGCAGCTTTGCTATTATTAATGAAGCGCATTGAATCGGGGAGCTGCGAATGAATAATTTACTTGAGCCATGTATTGAACTTGCACAAAGTGCAGGTGCAGCAATTATGGCAATTTATAAAAAAGATGATATTGGCCAGCAACAAAAGTCCGACCATACACCAGTGACAAAGGCAGATTTAGCCGCCAATGATGTATTGGTGGCTGGGTTAAAAGCACTTGCTCCTGATATACCTATTATGTCTGAAGAAACACCGATACCAGCGCTTGCAGATAGACAAGATTGGCAGCGTTACTGGCTACTTGATCCAATGGATGGTACCGGCGAGTTTATTCTTGAAAGTGGTGACTTCGCCGTAAATATTGCCCTAGTAGAAAATAACCGCCCAGTATTGGGTGTTATTTATTGGCCTGCCAAAGGGGTTACTTACTTTGCTAGTTATCAGAACGGCGCATTTAAGCGTAGCAATGACATTGATGAACAGATTAATGTTGCTACCCCAGACAGTCTTACGTTAGCCGTTAGTCGTCGCCAGAAGATAGAGGCGGTGAGCCAATATTTAAATACGCAGTTTACTACGGTTGCTGTGGGTTCTTGTTCTTTAAAAGCATGTATTGTTGCTGAAGGTAAAGCCGATTGCTTTTTACGTATTGGCCCAACGGGTGAGTGGGATACCGGTGCTTCACAAATTATTGTTGAAGAAGCGGGAGGATGTATAACAGATGCTGAATTTAATCCGCTTACATATAATCAACGAGAGAGTACAGAAAACCCTGACTTTATCGTGATGGGGCACCCAGATTGGGAGTTCCAGAAAATGATAAGTCCGCACCAAAGAGCGCTTTAATCAGCGCTTTGCCTGCTTTTTGTTCGGTTGAACAGCTTTAAGTAGTTTAGGCCTTGCATTCTAATTTTATTCCTATATTATAGCGCTCTCTTCGAAACAGGCTCGTAAATAATACGAAACTGTTAAGAGGAAATTACAGGCGCGGGATGGAGCAGCCTGGTAGCTCGTCGGGCTCATAACCCGAAGGTCGTCGGTTCAAATCCGGCTCCCGCAACCATTTCTTTTAGTTAGGATTTGGTGCAACAGGTAGTTTAAAAGGTCGTCGGTTCACTCTTCACCTTTCACAGCTCCCGAAACCAATTCTTTTAAAGAAACGGTTACTGTAAACTCTTGGTTAGAGTGAAAATTAACTAGTCGATAGACTTAAAATATACAGGCGCGGGATGGAGCAGCCTGGTAGCTCGTCGGGCTCATAACCCGAAGGTCGTCGGTTCAAATCCGGCTCCCGCAACCAATATTCTAAGAGAATTTAGGTTACTGTTGGTAGTTTTCAAAGGTCGTCGCTTCACTCTTCACCTTTCACAGCTCCCGCAACCAATTCTTATCAGAGTTGAAAGCCAAGTTGTCATGTATAGCAACTATAAATAAATCTACAATTTCAGGCGCGGGATGGAGCAGCCTGGTAGCTCGTCGGGCTCATAACCCGAAGGTCGTCGGTTCAAATCCGGCTCCCGCAACCAACTGAAATTACAATATAGAATATTAAACAGACACGCCTAAAGCGTGTTTTTTTATGTCTGAAATTCAGTGAATATCTTGTTGATGCTGCTCATAACCCGAAGGTCGTCGGTTCGCTCTTCATAAACACTGGCTCCCGCAACCAACTGAAATAAAATGTAATAATGAATCGACACTCTATACGAGTGTTTTTTTGTGCCTAAAATTCAGTGAATATCTTGTTGATGCTACTCATAACCCGAAGGTCGTCATCACTGCGTGAGGCACTCACTCTTCATAAACTCTGGCTCCCGCAACCACTGAAATAACAAGTTCTATTAAATCGATACGCCTAAAGCGTGTTTTGTATGCCTGAAATTCAGTGGAATCAATTAGCGAGATGTTTTAATAGGCAAGCTGAAGAGCAAGTGTAATACAGAAACTCAAAACTCCTCTTTAATCTGTTTTTGAAGGAAATAATCTAATTCCATAACTAAATGGAATAACAAAGCAGATTCTATTCTTTTTTTATTCGCCAATACCCCGTTATTCTTCACTCTCAGAGAAATCTTTGGAGTGGGCATTTACGCTTTAAAGTAGAAATAAATTTTAGGCAAACTGATTTACTCATAAAAGTAATCATTTTGTAGTTAATTTTTAGGGTTACGGGGACGAATTCATGTTGTTAGGTCAACTCAATGCAGCGGCAAGCCCGCTATCGCAAGAGCAAGTACAAAAGCTACAAGGTTTAGTGGCTGAGCTTAATCCAATTCAGCAAGCTTGGGTGAGTGGTTACCTTGCTGCGAATGCAAATACTGCAGCCCTAGGTGGTGTTGTGGGGGCAGCACCGAGTGCAGGTGAAGCAGCTGCATTAACTATTTTATATGGTTCGCAAACCGGTAACTCAAAAGGTGTAGCAACTAAGCTGAAAGAGCAAGCTGAGTCACGCGGTTTGGCTGTTAAATTAGTGAGCATGGCCGACTACAAACCAACGGCGTTGAAAAAAGAAAAGTTCTTAACTGTTGTTGTGTCTACGTACGGTGAAGGTGAGCCGCCTGAAGATGCAGAAACACTACATGAATTCTTAACCACCAAGAAAGCTCCTAAACTTGATGGCGTTAAAATTGCGGTAATTGGTTTAGGTGACTCAAGCTATGAGTTTTTCTGCCAGACAGCTAAAGACTTTGAAGAGCGCTTAACTAAGCTTGGCGCAGAGACTATCTATCAGCGCGCTGATTTAGATGTTGATTACGATGATGAAGCAGCTACTTGGATCACTGGCGCATTAGATGCCTTTGAACCGGATTTAAAAGCACAGCAAGATACAGGTGGCCAAGTTGTTTCTATGCCATTTGGCGCACCAGCAGCGGCTGCTAGTCAATACACTAAGCAAAAGCCATTTGCGGCAGAGCTTAGCACAGTGCAAAAGATTACCGGTCGTGATTCAACCAAAGATGTTCGTCACGTTGAAATCTCTCTTGAGGGCTCCGATATTACTTATACGCCTGGTGACTCTCTGGGTGTGTATTTCTTAAATGATGAAGCATTGGTCGACGAAGTACTTGAACTGACACAAATAGATGCTGCAAGCCTAGTTAAGATTGGTGATGAAGAGCTAAGCATCCGTGATGCATTAATTGAAAAATTAGAGCTAACGCAATCTTACCCAGGCTTTGTTGAAAAGTACGCAGTAGCAACGGGGACACCTGAGTTATTAAAGCTGGTGGAAGATAAAGCGGCAATGCGTGAATACATTGAACCACGCCAAATATTTGATGTGATCCGCCAAAATCCAGCAAAAATTGAAGCACAAACACTCGTTGATTGCCTACGTAAATTACAAGCACGTTTGTATTCAATTGCGTCAAGCCAAGCTGAGGTTGAAGACGAAGTTCATTTAACGATTGGCCTTGTTGAATTTGACGCCTTTGGCAGCGAACATTTAGGTGGTTGCTCTGGTTATTTAGCACGTCGTGCTGAAGAAGGCTGCAAAGTAAAAGTATTTAGTGAGCACAACGATAATTTCCGTTTACCAAGCAATGACGAAACACCAGTGATTATGGTCGGCCCTGGTACGGGTATCGCGCCGTTCCGTGCATTTTTACAAGAGCGTGATTCGCGAGAAGCATCGGGTAAAAACTGGTTGTTCTTCGGTAATCCACACTTTACTCAAGACTTTTTGTATCAAGTAGAGATTCAAGGTTATTTAAAATCAGGCCTATTGAACAAAGTTGATGTGGCATTTAGTCGCGACCAAGCTGATAAAGTCTATGTACAAGATAAGCTTCGCCAAAACAGTAAAGACGTTTTTGCATGGTTAGAAGCGGGCGCACACATCTACATTTGTGGTGATGCAAACCGTATGGCGAAAGACGTACACAATGCTTTGATTGATATCATCAGCGAAAATACAGGTAAGAGCTTTGAAGATGCAGATCAGTATTTAAAAGACTTACGTAGCGCAAATCGCTATCAGAAAGACGTGTACTAAGTACACATTGCTTACTTTATAAAAGCAACGCTAACAGCCGTCACTGTAACAAATTTAGGATTAAACATGAGCGAACAAGATAAAAACGTAAAGCTTTCTGATAACGAGCGTTTGAAAAGAGAAAGTAACTTTTTACGTGGCACTATAGAGCAAGATTTAAAAGACGAGATCACCGGTGGTTTTACCGCGGATAACTTTCAGTTAATTCGTTTCCACGGTATGTATCAACAAGATGACCGCGATATTCGTGGTGAGCGTGCTAAGCAAAAGCTTGAGCCACTACACAATGTAATGCTGCGTGCACGTATGCCTGGCGGTATTATCAAACCTGAACAGTGGCTTGCGATTGATAAATTTGCCGATGAGAAAACCAGCTACGGCAGTATCCGTTTAACAACGCGTCAAACGTTTCAGTTTCATGGTGTATTAAAGCCAAATATCAAAGGCATGCACCAAATGCTTAATAGCGTGGGTATCGACTCAATTGCAACAGCAGGTGATGTGAACCGTAACGTACTATGTACCACGAACCCAGTTGAGTCTGAGCTTCATCAAGAAGCATACGATTGGGCAGCAAAAATTTCAGAGCATTTGTTACCAAAAACCAAAGCGTATGCAGAAATTTGGTTAAATGGCGAAAAAGCAGAAACCACTGAAGAGCCGATTTTAGGGTCTAATTACTTACCGCGTAAGTTTAAAACAACTGTGACGATCCCACCTAATAATGAAGTGGACGTTCATGCAAATGATTTAAACTTTGTGGCAATTGCAGAAAATGGAAAGCTAGTTGGTTTTAATGTGTTAGTCGGTGGCGGTCTTGCTATGACTCACGGTGATACTGCTACGTATCCACGTAAAGCGGATGACTTTGGTTTTATTGCCATAGAAGACACGTTAAAAATTGCTGAGCATGTGGTATCAGTACAACGTGATTGGGGTAATCGTTCAAACCGTAAAAATGCAAAAACTAAATACACTTTAGACCGTGTTGGTTCAGATGTATTTAAAGCTGAAGTAGAAAAACGTGCAGGTGTTACCTTTGCTCCTAGCCGCCCATTTGAATTCACTCACCGTGGCGATCGTATTGGCTGGGTTGAAGGGATTGATGGCAAACATCACTTAACGCTATTTATTCAAAGTGGCCGTATTTTAGATTACCCAGATAAGCCACTGAAGACAGGTTGTCGTAAAATTGCCGAAGTTCACCAAGGTGATATGCGCATGACGGCGAACCAAAATTTAATTATTGCCGGTGTGCCAGCCGATCAAAAAGCAGTGATCGAAGAAATTGCCCGTAATCACGGATTAATTGACGACAAAGACACTGAGCAACGCAAAAACTCGATGGCGTGTGTAGCATTGCCAACTTGTCCGCTTGCAATGGCAGAAGCTGAGCGTTACTTACCAAACTTAGTTGAAAAGACCGAAGCACTGCTAGCCAAGCATGGTATCCCTGATGACAGCATTATAATGCGTGTTGTCGGTTGTCCAAATGGTTGTGGTCGTGCAATGTTGGCTGAAGCTGGTTTAGTGGGTAAAGGACCTGGAAAATATAACGTGTACTTAGGGGGTAACCTTGAAGGCACACGTATTCCTAAATTGTATTTAGAAAATGTCGGCGAAGACGTGTACCTAGATGCCTTTGACAAGCTAATTGGTCAATGGGCAAGTGAGCGTAACGACGGCGAATGTTTTGGTGACTTTGTGATTCGTAAAGGCATTGTTGCTGAAGTTAAAGTGTCAGTCACCGATTTTCACGCTTAATTTAAAAGCAAGCGGTAACGCTTGCTGAGGTTTGGAATTTACTATGAGTGAATTTAAAAACATATTACAGCTCGATAAAGAAAGCCAAGTTGCTTTACTTGCTGATGCTAACGGTATATTGAAAGATATGAGCGCTGAGCAGCGTGTTGTATGGGCGCTGGATAATTTGCCCGATACACAGTTTTTATCATCAAGCTTTGGTATTCAAGCTGCTGTGATGTTGCACTTAGTAACAACACAGCGCCCAAATATACCTGTAGTACTGACTGATACAGGGTATTTATTCCCTGAGACTTACCAGTTTATTGAGCAGATGACGGAGCGTTTATCACTTAATTTAAAAGTGTATAAATCAACGCTAAGTCCTGCATGGCAAGAAGCTAAATTTGGTAAATTGTGGGAGCAAGGCGAGGCGGGCATTAAGCAATATAATCAGCTTAATAAAGTCGAGCCGATGACCCGTGCTTTAAAAGAGATTGATGCTGGTACTTGGTTTAGTGGCCTGCGCCGTGATCAGGCGTCTACTCGTGCAGATAAACAAATTGTTGAAATCAGCCGAGGAACAGTGAAGGTTTATCCAATTATTGAATGGACTAACCGCGATGTGTATCAATATTTAACTAAGCATGATTTACCCTACCATCCACTTTGGGAGCAAGGGTATGTGTCTATGGGCGATGTCCATACAACCCGAAAACTAGAACCTGGTATGACGGAAGAAGAAACGCGCTTCTTTGGTTTAAACCGTGAATGTGGACTACATATTGATGGTGATGGGATTTAATCCTAAATAGCTCTCTGAATATTCTAAAACGCAGCCTGGCTGCGTTTTTCATTTTATTAACGCCGGTGCATTTAATATTTTTTTAAAAAAGCTGAAAGATAGTGATGAGCTTGGTAGAATTATTACTCGCTACCAATGACGGTAGTTTTTTAGTTCATATCAACTTATCTCAAAGGATTGAAAATGAAGTACTTTGCATATCTAGCTGTGATGGTATTGCTTATAAGTGTTGTAGCACTATTTTACTTGAAGCGTCCGGATGGGCAAGCGTGGCTAACTACAGAGCAAGTAACAAATAAGTCTGGCGCTTTAAAAGAACAAATGGTTGCGCTTTCAAGTGATACGCTTGATCAAGCTGTAAAGTTAGTTACGGACACTAGTAGTAAGGTAGTGGAAAAGGTTACATCTAGTGCAAAGCCTTCTACAACTGTCATATATAAATGGCAAGATGAGACTGGGCAATGGCATTATTCAGATCAACCCAACCCCAATGGTAATAGTGAGCAAATGGTATTAGACCCAAATGATGTCACCATGGTTGCGGCTGAAGACACATCAATACTTAAAGGTAGTGCTAAATCGGGCGGTACACCACTGAAAAAAGCGCCGACAAGTGCTTATGATCCCATCGTTATTAAAAAGCTGTTTGACGACGCAGAGCAAGTAAAGTCACAATTAGAACTGCGTAATAACGCCCTCGAACAATCGCGTTAATATACCTAAACGACCTTAAGGTGCATAGCTCAGCATTTCATAGGTGCTTAATATCATACTTTGTGCTAATTTTTGATGGAGGCTTTCTGTTGTCCGAAGCGATAAGTAATACTTTGTTTAATATGACTTAAGATGTAATACACACATAGCAATAGCTGAATAAAGACCCTAAAGTGTTTAATTATCTTTAACGGTGAGCTCAATCTTTTTCAGTTTCTTATGCTTAGCTTCAAGGTGCATAAGGTAAATAGTTAAGTAAATCTTTGTTGGTAATGAGAATAAAATCCCGATAGCGATACATATTGCACTGATTGTAATTCTTTGGACGCTATTAATAGCATCAAACAAGTCAGACATAAGCAAGTAGTGACCTAATAATATTAGGCACAGCCCTGAGATGATAAATACTTTAAGTATTTTGATGATGGATAGATCAGGCATACACTCGTTATCCTAGCTTTTATGTAACTCAGTGTAGCCAATAATATGAAATGTGATTTGTTTTGAATCAAACTGGGGTTGATTTTAGGCAACCCCATTTGTTTATTTACTCTTGCAGCATATTTCTTAATACATATTGTAAGATGCCGCCATGCTTGTAGTAGTCCCACTCTTTTGGTGTATCAATACGCACATCGGCGCTAAAGCTCACTTGCTTACCTTCACTATTGGTGACAATAACGCTTACTTCATCCGTTTTGTCATACAAGCCTTCAATATCAAACTGCTCTTGACCTGTAAGCTCCAGTGACTCATGACTTTCACCATCTTTAAATTGTAAAGGTAATACGCCCATACCTATTAAATTAGAGCGGTGAATGCGCTCGTAACTCTGTGCAATCACGGCTTTAACACCTAATAATAAAGAGCCCTTAGCAGCCCAATCTCGCGATGAGCCCGTGCCATACTCAGCCCCAGCAAGAACGACTAAAGGTATACCTTGTTTTTGGTATGCCATTGCTGCGTCGAAAATACTAGCAAGTTCATTATCGGGTTGCGTGCGTGTAACGCCTCCTTCAGTACCTGGTGCAAGTAAGTTCTTTAATCTTACATTGGCAAAAGTGCCGCGCATCATCACTTCATGGTTACCACGGCGAGAACCGTAGGAATTGAACTGTGATTTTTCAACTCCATGGCGTTGTAAGTATTCGCCAGCAGGTGCACTAGCTTTAATCGCACCAGCAGGTGAAATATGATCGGTGGTCACTGAGTCACCTAGTTTAGCCAAACAGCGTGCGCCGCTAATGTTTGGAATACCCGGTGGTTCAACACTCATACCATCAAAAAATGGCGCTTTTTTGATGTAGGTAGAAGCATCATTCCAGTCATATAATTTGCCATCAGGTATTTTAATTTGTTGCCAGCGTTCATCACCTTTGTAAACATTACCGTAGCTGCTAGCAAACATTTCTTTTGTAACTGTCTTCTTCACAAGCTCGTTTACTTCACTGACACTTGGCCAAATATTTTTAAGATAAATGTCATTGCCGTTGCTATCTTGCGCTAAAGGCTCATTGTATACATCGATATTGGTACGCCCTGCAATTGCATAAGCAACTACTAAAGGTGGAGACGCTAAAAAGTTCATCTTTACATCTTGGTGAATCCGTCCTTCAAAGTTCCTGTTACCCGATAGTATAGAGCTTACCACTAACTTGTGTTTTTGAATTGCTTCAGAAATTTCATCAGGTAGTGGCCCTGAATTACCAATACATGTAGTACAGCCATAGCCAACAAGGTTAAACCCTAATGCTTCTAAATCATCCATTAGCTCAGCGCTTTTCAAGTAGTCTGTGACTACTTGTGAGCCCGGTGCTAGTGAGGTTTTGACCCAAGGTTTTACATTAATGCCTAATTGGCGTGCTTTTTGTGCGACTAAACCGGCAGCTAAAATTACACTTGGATTAGAGGTGTTAGTACAGCTAGTTATGGCTGCAATTACACATGCACCATCATTCAGCTCAAATTCTTGGCCTTTAAAACTAACTTTTGCAGCACCCATAAATTGCGCTTCATCAACCGGTTCATCTGGGTTTGTAGTTGGCCCTTCACTTTCGATACGAGCCTGTTGTTCATCGCTTTTATCTCGAGAGGCTATTCGCTCATCTTGAAAGCCTTTTAAGTGCTCGCCAATTATATCGCCAGCTTTATCAAGAGCGATTCTGTCTTGTGGGCGTTTAGGGCCAGCTAAACTCGGCACTACGTCATCAAGTTTTAATTCTAGCTTATCGGTGTAATTAGCTTCGTCACCAGCATTACGCCATAAACCTTGGTGCTTGGCGTAATCTTCAATGAGCTTTAATTGCGTTTCATCACGGTTAGTTAAGCGTAAATAATTAATTGTTTCGTCATCAATTGGGAATATACCGCAGGTAGCACCATACTCCGGTGCCATGTTAGCGATCGTCGCGCGATCAGCTAATGGTAAATCAGCAAGGCCATCACCATAGAATTCAACAAATTTACCTACAACGCCATGGTTGCGCAGCATTTCAGTCACAGTCAACACTAAATCAGTTGCTGTGGTTCCCTCAGGTAGGCGACCGTCAAGCTTCATACCGACCACTTGTGGGATCAATAAGCTTATAGGCTGACCAAGCATAGCCGCTTCGGCTTCTATGCCACCTACCCCCCAGCCAAGCACGCCTAAGCCATTGATCATAGTCGTGTGGGAGTCGGTACCAACGAGCGTGTCAGGGTAGGCAAACTTTTGGCCGTTGCGCTCTTCATTAAATACGACACGGGCTAAATACTCTAAGTTTACTTGGTGAACGATACCTGTAGCTGGTGGCACTACTTTTAAATTATCAAAAGCAGTTTGGCCCCAACGTAAAAATTCATAACGTTCTTTATTGCGTTCATATTCGAGTTTGGCATTTAAATCAAATGCGCCATCATCGCCGTAACCATCAACTTGTACTGAGTGATCGATAACAAGTTCCGCAGGAGAAAGCGGATTTATTTTCGCCGGATCACCACCGAGTTTTTCCATGGCATCACGCATTGCGGCTAAATCAACAATTGCTGGCACACCTGTAAAATCCTGCATTACCACACGCGCGGGAGTAAATGCCACTTCGGCGCTGGGTTTAGCCTGAGGGTCCCAATCAAGTAAAGCTTCAATGTCTTGCTTTTTTATATTGACGTCATCTTCATTACGTAACAAGTTTTCAAGCAAAATCTTGAGCGAAAAAGGTAGTCGCTTGGCTTTATCCCCGAGTCCTTGTAATGAATGAATGTGAAATTGCTCACCGTTAATTGTGAGTTGTTTTTGGGTGTCAAAACTATTGCTCATTATATGCCCCTTTATGGTACCGGTTAGGTATGGTGAATATCCTTAAATTGTAAATTTAATCGCTTACTCGCTTACTTAATAGCGTAACCTCTTCATTATTTAATCAATTGCAAAGTGCATACCAAAATAAAATTGTATTATTTTAATACACTTTATTTAATTGATCTGGTCCTTAATTTTCATATTTCAAGTAGTCAGTATCAGGAAGGAGACTCTCAATAAAATTATTTTAACCAGCCTTGTTTAACGCCTTTATGACTGACTAACAGAAGTAATATCGCGATGATAATGACAAACATAGGCATAAAAACGGCACTTGCGCCAAGCAGTTCTATACTGTTGATGATAATAAAGTTATAAAATTGCTGTACGGCAATAGCCGCCAACGATGATGCAAATACACTGCGAGCAAGGGAGCGCTTAAGAATTAAAAGTATCGAGCCAAAGGTGCCTCCAAATACCGCAATTGCGAATGCAACTGTTGACCAAAGAGGAATGTTAGAATATGCAGCTTGTTGTTCTACAGGAAGTTTATTTATCATTTCAGGTGTCATCAGCATCTGTATGATAAAGGCAATAACACCTAATAAATTCCAAACAAGCGCTGCCCAAGCGGTGCTTTTTAGCCAGTTTGGCGGGGGAGGGTTCGCCATAATTACCTTCTTAATTATTATTTTAAAAAGGTAATTAAAGACGACGGTGAGTTAATTTACAAGCTAAGGCGTGGGCTTAAATCAATTAACCAAATGAAATAGGCCGACGACCTGTTTTTTCATCTACTTTTGGCTTTTTAGTGCGTTTGCGCTTACTTTTAGCCGGTGTTGCTTCTGTAGTGCTTGTTTTTGTTACCTCAGGTTGCGTATTTTGTACTGGTCTTTGAGCCGGAGTAGCATCTTCACTTAACGTTAATTGAAACCATTCACCATCAAACTCAAGTACATCGCCACTGTATAATTTTTTCCGCTTTATTGTACATATTTCATGGTTAACACCCACGTAGCCTTCACTAATTAGGTTCTTTGCTTGGCCACCACCTTCAACTAAATCAAGAACTTTGAGTAACTTGCATAGTTCAATGGGTTCTTCTTCTAATTCTATTTCAATGTATTCATCGTTCATATTTGGTCTCAGTGAGGTAGGGCATAGCCTTTATTATAAAGACTTAGAGCGAATTTTGCATCACACCTTGTGCAGTGAAAAAAATTAAGCTGAATTTTATTTTAAACTTTTTTAGTTTTTTCTGGGTCTTTAAAAAAACTGCAGTAATTGAAGGTTAAGCTGCAGCTCTTAAATCTGGCCGGTTATTTGCCAATACATGATTCAAATTTTATCAACGCTAGATAGCAGTAACCAAATGTAAGTGCTATTACATTGAAATGGAGTAGAAAATGGGCGTAAGATTAGCAATGCGAAAAGAGTTAATGGGTTTAAATAACTCGGATATGTTAACTGCCGATGATGTCAGGACACACCTTACAAAAATAGTGAAGCAACAACCGCAAAGTACACAAAAGGGCTTTTCGGTTATTTCAAAATTTAACGATAACCATAGTCAATTAGTAAGTGGGGATAATAACAAAGAGCGTTTGCTTAAGTTCGAACGTCATCGCTTGTTTAAAGATGTGTTATACACCCGCCAAAGTGTCGATGCGTGGTTAAACAGTCAAATGAATTAAGTTGCTTTTAATAATCACCTCCAATAGACTACAAGTGTAATCATTTGGAGGTGATCATGAAAAATGGACTTTTAATATTTATTTTGCTCGCATTTTTGGCTGCATGCCAACAACCCACCGTTTATATTTTTAGCGAAAACTTGCAGGATGAACAACGTCAGCAGCTTGATGTGGCTCTAAAAGCACAATCACTACCTTATGAGTATGTCGAGCTTGAGGTGCCAAGAGAGTTTGGTGCTGCGACATTGATGTTAGCAAATGACAAGATTTTACGCACACAAACGCAGCAGTTAGCGGCCATTATGCAAGCGCTGGGATACCAACCTGAAATAAGTTATACAACACGCGCAAATCATTTTTATGGTGATGGTAATATTGGTTTTTATCTAAAAAATGTAGATCCAGATAAAACATTTACTATGCCGAAAACTGTACGTACCAGCGAATGTGAAAAGGATGAGGATAACGATTTAGCGGTGAGTTTTACTTCTCAACATGCCCAGTTCACGTTAGCCAGCGGAGCAAAGGTGATTTTGCAGTGGGAGTACTTATATGGTTATTTGGTTATCTATTACAGTAATTACTCACAAACTTATACTCATTCAAAGCCATTGGTTGCGACTCCTTTTGGCCTTAAGTCATCAGATACATACACAATCACAGCGCATGTTAATAAGCCAAGTTGGCTAAACTGTTCGTTGCAGGTCGTGTATATGGATTAAGGGTGGTTTTCAATATGCGCACTAAGCTTAGCAATACGCTCGCTCATACCTTCAATAATGCGGTCTTTAATTTTCTCGCGGATGACGTTAGGTAAGCGTGTCAGTGCCTCAGCCGTAATGGCAAGTACAATGGTGTCGCTTTTTGCCCGGGCACTGGTGCTGCGCTCTCGGTTATTAATAAATGCACCTTCGCCAATAAACTCACCAGGTTCTATAGTACCTAAATCCACTAGATGGCTATGTTTAAAGACCATAATGGCGCCACTAAGAACAATATAGAGTTGCTTATCGTTATCGTATTGTTTAAATAGAAACCGATTTTGATGAACTAAATATAAATGACTGAATGATTCAAGTAATACCTGCCGCTCATTAAGGGTAAACTCTTTAAAAAAATTCAGTCTATTGATAATTTCCATCTGTTTTATTAATGGAATGTGCTCGATCAGCTTCATGGCGCATCAATACCGTTAGTCATCTTGTTTAACTAATATTGCGCTCTTTTAATTTACGGGTCAATGTATTGCGCCCCCAGCCAATCTTAACTGCCGCTTCTTGCTTGTGTCCAGCACAGTTAGCTAAAGCCGTTTTAATTAAGCGGGTTTCTAGTTGTGCCTGTACGTTTGGCCAAATGTTCTGTTTACCTTGTTTCAGCTCTTGATTTAACCATTGTTGGAACGAATCTAACCAGTCACCCTCTTGTTGAGAAACTTCGGCTTCGAGAATTTCGGGTGGTAAATCTTGCTCACTTATAAGCTCACCCGGAGCCATTACAGTTAACCAGCGGCAGGTGTTTTCTAATTGACGCACATTGCCTGGCCAGCCGAATAGGCGTAGCTGTTCAGTTGCTTTAGGACTCAGTATTTTGCTTTCTACTTGTAAATCTTTAGCGCTTTTGTGTAAAAAGTGCTGTGCTAACCGTTCAATATCTTCGGTACGTTCACGTAAAGCAGGGAGTCGAAGGCGAACAACATTCAAACGATGAAATAAATCATCCCTAAATTTACCTTGTTTAACTAGGTCTTCAAGGTTTTGGTGTGTTGCGGCTATGATACGTACATCAACCTTAATGCTTTGATGGCCACCCACACGATAAAATTCACCATCCGCTAATACGCGTAATAAGCGAGTTTGTACATCTAATGGCATATCGCCTATTTCATCTAAAAATAGAGTACCGCCGTTAGCCTGCTCGAAGCGACCTTTGCGAACACTATCTGCCCCAGTGAAAGCGCCTTTTTCATGTCCGAACAACTCAGACTCAACTAGTTCTTTAGGTATGGCGGCCATGTTAAGCGCGATAAATTGATTTTCTTTACGCGGGCTGTGATTATGTAAGGCACTTGCGACAAGCTCTTTACCTGTGCCTGACTCTCCATTAATCAATACACTCATACTCGAAGCTGATAACTTACCAATAGCACGAAACACCTCTTGCATTGCGGGGGCTTCACCAATGATATGTGCACTTTTAGGCGGAGCAGCCTTGCGTTTAGTCTTCTTCGCAGAATTTGCACGACAGGCACTTTCAACTAAAGCAACGGCTTCATTTAAGTCAAACGGTTTGGCCAGATATTCGAACGCCCCTTTTTGAAAGGCATTAACCGCAGAGTCTAAATCTGAATGAGCGGTCATTATAATCACAGGTAAGCCAGGGTTTTGCTCTGCGATTAACTCTAGTAATGCCATACCATCCATGCCAGGCATACGTACGTCAGAGACAAGTACCGTTGGTTGGCTAAATTTTAGTGCGCTCAATACATCTTGTGCATTGGCAAAACTTTCTGTATTAAACCCGGCACGAGAAAGCGCTTTTTCTAATACGAAGCGAATAGATGCATCGTCATCAACAAGCCAAACTGTTTTCATGGGCACTCCACATTAATTAATCCACAAAAGGCAGATATATATTAAATTCTGTATGACCAGGCCAGCTATCGCATTCGATATAGCCATTGTGTTGATCTATCAACGTTTGCGCTATTGAGAGCCCTAAACCTGAGCCACCTTCTTTATTGGTGATCATTGGATAAAATAAGGTTTCTTTAATATTGCTATCAATACCTGGTCCGTTATCTGATATTTGGATCAGCAAAGCTTTCTTAGGTGCTTTACCTGGGCGGCGCTGTTGATGGCTAATACGTGTTTTGAGCTTAATTACCCCGCCATCGACTAGTGCTTGTTGTGCATTACGAATAATATTTAATACGACTTGCTGAATTTTACCTTGGTCTATAAATACGTCAGGTATACTTGGGTCGTAATCTTTTTCTAGGCTAATATTGGCATTGCTGTCGAGCATACTAAGCTTTACAACAGATTCTAATGTTTGGTGAATATTACCGTGTGACTTCTGTGGTAATTGATTCGGGCCAAGAAGCCTATCCACAAGCTCTCTTAAACGGTCTGCTTGCTCAATAATTAGCTCTGCACATTGATCGCGCTCTTGCTGATCAACCTCATACTGCAATAATTGCGCCGCTCCGCGAATTCCGCCAAGGGGATTTTTAATTTCGTGTGCAAGCCCACGAATGAGGTTTCGTGCAGCTTGATATTGATGCATTTGATTGGATGCTTGATCATGGCGAATTTCATCGTCTGTTTGTCGACACTCAAATAAAATATAATACTCATCATCGAGTTTTACCCGCCTTGCACTAATAGCGAGTTTTGCATGGCGAGAATCGACGAAAACCACGTCAGCTCTATGTTGATGGCAATCTACACCGTCCATTAAAGCGTATTTAGCAATGCGTTCTAAGTCTACGGAATGGTAGTTAAACAGGTTATCAAAAGGCTGATTAAGAATGCGTTTGGGGCCGAGCCCTAATAGTTCACTTGCACTGTCATTGACATAAACTAAAGTGAAATTTTTATCGAGTAAAATAACCGCAGTTGTTAGATTTTTCCAAATACTGGTTAATAGTTCAGGGCTGAATTTTTTATTATTGGACATTGTTGCACCATTTTAGTGCGTTGATGATAGCTAGCAGCTTAGCACATATATTTATAATCAGAGCGTCATTATAAAAAATAGCGTAGGCTATAATGATGACTGCCGATGCATAAAGAATACACTCTTGGGGCTAGCCGATAGTACATTGCCTTTTGGGTCAAATAATTTAACTTGTAAGGAATGTTCGCCGCGGTCAACGTTACGAAGTGCAAAGGTGCTAGTGTTGCTTGGCTCTGCGTAGGCTACGCCATCAACGAATAATTGAATTGTAAAGCCATTCTCAAAGCGTGGTGAAATTCGGCTGGTCACATACACTGAGCCGGTATTTTCTCTAACAGTTTCTTCATGGGCTGGAGATGCGACGACAATTTTAAAGCTTTTGGCGGCGGCAGGTTTGGCTTCATTTAAGATACTGGTGTCAGTGGTAGGCATAGCAAGAATTTGACTTGTTAGTTTAACTTCCTGCGCACCCACTTTAGGTGTGTCAGAAAAAACAACAGCGCCATTTTTATCCTTCCAAGTATAAATTTTTTTATCACCTGAATAACCATAAAAGCTGAATAAAATTATCGTTAGCAATACCAAAATCTTTGTTTTCACTCTTGAACCCTGTGTTTTTTGCACTAATTAAACTTTAGTGGAGAATGAAACATTTTGCCATAAAAAAAGCCCGTAAAACGGGCCTTGAGAACACACATATATTATCTATAACTAGACAATTTTAGCTACAACGTATTAAACGCTGTAGTACATTTCAAACTCAACAGGGTGAGTTGTCATGTTAAGCTTTTCAACTTCTTGAGACTTAAGCGAGATATAAGCATCGATTAGGTCGTCAGTGAATACACCACCTTGAGTTAAGAACTCACGGTCAGCACTTAGTGCTGCTAGTGCTTCGTCTAGTGACGCTGCAACTGTTGGAATTTCAGCTGCTTCTTCTGCTGGTAAATCGTATAAATCTTTATCCATTGCATCGCCAGGGTGGATCTTGTTTTTGATACCGTCAAGACCAGCCATAAGCATTGATGCAAATGCAAGATAAGGGTTAGCAGTTGGATCTGGGAAGCGTACTTCAATACGACGACCTTTTTCAGATGGTACTACTGGAATACGGATAGAAGCAGAGCGGTTACGTGCTGAGTAGGCTAGCATTACTGGCGCTTCAAAGCCTGGAACTAAACGCTTGTACGAGTTAGTTGATGCATTAGCAAATGCATTGATTGCTTTAGCATGTTTGATGATACCACCGATGTAGTAAAGTGCATCTTCAGAAAGACCGCCGTACTTGTCGCCTGCGAATAAGTTAACACCGTCTTTAGCTAAAGACTGGTGACAGTGCATACCAGAACCATTATCACCAACGATTGGCTTCGGCATAAACGTCGCTGTTTTTCCATATAAGTGAGCCATGTTATGGATAACATATTTCATTTCTTGGATCTCATCTGCCTTTATTACCATAGTATTAAAGCGAGTAGCGATTTCGTTTTGACCTGCTGTTGCAACTTCGTGGTGATGTGCTTCTACAACTTGACCTAGTTCTTCAAGAACTAAACACGTTGCTGAACGCCAATCTTGTGAAGAATCAACTGGTGAACATGGGAAATAGCCACCTTTAACACCTGGACGGTGACCTGTATTACCGCCTTCGTATTCTTTATCTGAGTTCCATGACGCTTCTTCTGCATCAATTTTATACATTGAACCAGACATATCTGATTTGTATTTCACGTCATCAAATAGGAAGAACTCTGGCTCTGGACCAAATAATACAGTGTCAGCGATACCAGTAGAGCGCATGTATTCTTCAGCGCGCTTAGCAACAGAGCGTGGGTCACGCTCATAACCTTGTAGTGTAGAAGGCTCTACCACGTCACAACGTACGATTAGTGTTGCTTCTTCTGTGAAAGGGTCTAGTTTTACTGATTCAGGAACTGGCATTAATACCATGTCTGATTCGTTAATGCCTTTCCAGCCCGCGATTGAAGAACCGTCGAACATCTTACCGTCTTCAAAAAAGTCTTCATCAACTTGGTGATGAGGAATAGAAACATGTTGCTCTTTACCTTTTGTATCAGTAAAGCGTAAATCAATGAACTTAACGTCATTTTCTTTAATAAAATCTAAAACCGATTGTGACATGTGTCCTCCAACTGTTGGGTTTTATTATTGCTGCATAATTGCTTTTGTTCTCTAGCAAGCTGATTCTGTGCCATGTTTGTAACTAGCTGTTTGCACTGTTAAAAAATATAAGCAAAGTAAATAAATATACATTAAAGCACCATTTTGGTGCGAAGTATTTTCATATTGGTGCAATCTTTACAGGTTTCATTTAGCTGATATTTTAAACGCTCAAATCAGCATAACCCAATTGCAAAATAGTGCCAAAAATATCCTCAAAATAGCTCAAAAATTGATTTTTAGGAAATAAATGAAATTTAATTCATTTATTTGTCATATATAAAACAGATACTTAGTAAAAGTATTGAGAAAGTTTTCAAATTTATATTGGATAAACTTTCATCCATGTCATTAATGAGGGATAATATGCGCCCTTTTAAATCCTATGCTGGGACATCTGGTGAAAACGCAGATGAGTGCGTAGATCTTGCAGGATCAATGAGAATAAACTTCTCTGAGTAAATATATGAGCATCGAACAGTTAAGAAATATAGCGATTATCGCGCACGTTGACCACGGTAAAACCACTTTGGTTGACAAACTACTTGAGCAATCAGGTACATTAGAAACACGCGGCGGTAACGAAGAGCGCGTGATGGACTCAAACGACATTGAGAAAGAACGTGGTATTACCATTTTAGCTAAAAACACAGCTATTTCTTGGAAAGACTACCATATCAATATCGTAGATACCCCGGGACACGCCGATTTCGGTGGTGAAGTTGAACGCGTACTTTCGATGGCTGACTCAGTATTACTACTTGTTGATGCTCAAGAAGGTCCAATGCCGCAAACGCGTTTCGTAACGCAAAAAGCATTCGCGCAAGGCTTAAAACCAATCGTTGTTATCAATAAAATTGATAAACCAGGCGCACGTCCAGATTGGGTTATGGATCAAATCTTTGATTTATTCGATAACCTTGGCGCAACTGACGAACAGTTAGACTTTAAAGTAATCTATGCATCAGCTATCAACGGCTGGGCAACATTAGATTTAGACGAGCCATCAGACAACATGGAACCTATGTTCAAGATGATCGTTGACGAAGTATCACCACCGGATGCAGATCCTGAAGGTGACTTCCAAATGCAGATCTCACAGCTTGATTACAACTCTTATAAAGGTGTAATCGGTATAGGCCGTATCAAACGTGGTTCTGTTGCGCCTAACCAGCAAGTAACAATTATTGGTGCTGACGGTACTACTCGTAACGGTAAAATTGGTTCAGTTCAAAGCTACCTAGGTCTTGAGCGTATTGACACAGATAAAGCTTACGCTGGTAACATCGTAACCGTTACTGGTCTTGGCGAACTTAAGATTTCAGATACTGTTTGTTGTCCTAACAATGTTGAAGCGTTACCACCACTAAGTGTTGATGAGCCAACAGTAACAATGACGTTCTCTGTAAATAACTCTCCGTTCTGTGGTAAAGAAGGTAAGTTTGTTACATCACGTAATATACGTGAGCGTTTAGACAAAGAATTAGTACACAACGTTGCACTTCGTGTTGCAGATACTGATAACCCAGATAGCTTCCGTGTATCGGGTCGTGGTGAATTACACCTAGGTATCTTAATCGAGAACATGCGTCGTGAAGGTTACGAGCTTGCTGTATCTCGTCCAGAAGTAATCTTACGCACTGTTGATGGCGTGTTAGAAGAACCATATGAAACACTAACTATTGACTGTGAAGAAGAGCACCAAGGTTCTATCATGGAGCAAATTGGTCTTCGTAAAGGTGAACTTACTGATATGGCACCAGATGGTAAAGGCCGTATGCGTATGGACTTTATGATCCCAAGCCGTGGCTTAATCGGTTTCCAAACTGAGTTCATGACATTAACTTCAGGTTCTGGCTTACTTTATCATACGTTCGATCACTACGGTCCACATAAAGGTGGCGAGCTAGGTGTGCGTAAGAACGGCGTAATGATTGCAAATGCAACAGGTAAAGCACTGACTAACGCATTATTTAACTTACAAGAGCGCGGCCGTTTATTTATCGGTCACGGTGTTGAAGTATATGAAGGTATGGTTATCGGTATTCACAGCCGCGATAACGACCTTACAGTTAATGCGCTTAAAGGTAAGCAACTTACTAACGTTCGTGCATCTGGTACTGATGAAGCACAAACCCTTACACCAGCACTTAACTATTCACTTGAGCAAGCGCTTGAGTTTATTGCTGATGATGAGCTAGTAGAAGTAACACCTGAGAACATTCGTATTCGTAAACGTCATTTAACTGAAAATGAGCGTAAACGTGCGGGTCGTGCTCCTAAATCATAATCTATTAATTTAGAACAATGATTTTAAAAGCCGCTGTATTGAAAGATACAGCGGCTTTTTAGTGGATATTAGTGAGCAAGAGAAGGGCAGTCAGCTCGATACTGCTAAACCCCTTTAAACGTTGAACCTGAAAAAGGTATTGAGTTATTATCGAAGTTATATTTGAGAAAAGTGCGTGAGCTATTGTGAATACCGAAAATGAAGTTATGGCAAAACTAGAGATAGAGCATCTTGCTGAGCTACAAAAGTATAAAGATGAATTTGAAAAACTAGGCAAAAATGATTGGGGCTTGAAAGATCTCATATCAATTCTTTTACCATTTGTTTTGTTGTCAATCGCTAATAGCTTCTATGATATTGAAACTGAATTATTTCAAATTATATGTTTTATTTTTGTGGTTTCTGCCATGGTGCAGGGCATGATTAGGGAGGGAACTAAGAAAACAAATCGCAGGATTGATTTGCTTGTTAAAATTATTAAGCACGAGCAAAAGAGCGGCTAAAATCCGCTTTTTATCAGGGTGCAGCGTTTCTTTATCTAAGCATAAACGTGTGTGAGAATTATATAATTGATAATGTAAAGCCCCTGCTTTTGTTGGAAGGGTGTTTTTTCGTTGGGCTTCGCTGCGCTCAACCCAACCTTGTTTAACTCGCTAACTTTACTCTAGCTTACTCGCCAACTTTTTCACTTCCTTGATAGCAAAGTAATTTTGCCAAATACATCTGCGTCTATAAATCCACGGTTTCTATCGCCGTTTACAGGTTGGACTTCGTGTGAGCCCATAAAGTGTTCGCGTACTTTGCTGCCATCGTTATCACAGTAGGCGAGCATAAACCCGATAACTTGTTTTGCCGTTAATTTAAGCGGTGTATTTTTAGCGCCTTCTTGGTAATCATTCGGGTAGAGTTTTATCGCCACTTCCCAAGTAATGTTATAAGGTGCTACGGTATTTCGTTTCCAGTTACTTACTAAGTGCTCTGTGTATAAATGGGGCTTTTTATCAGACCCAAAATCGGCAGCTTGGTTATCAAGGCCTATATGGTAGGCAAATGCAGTATGGTTAAATTGATGGTTACCACCTGATGCATCACTGTCAATAAATATTTCTAGTGCGTCGTCATCCCAGTATTTTTCCGTTGGATCTGGGTGCGTATCAATCAGTACATCATCAGTAATATCGGCCTGTAAATAAAGGGTGTTTTCATCCCAAAGTAATTTGTAGCGGCCTTTAAAGTCTTTATCTGAATTAGGCAAGGATCCATCCATAAGGTATGGCATAGGCTGCCATGTTGTTTTGTCCCATGCGCTTTCAGCAACACCATCAATAACTATAGGTGTTGTTGTATGCTCTACATCGATAGCCAAGGCGGCATTGCTCATTAAAATGCTTAAGGTTAGTGCGTGTATTTTCATGTAACTCTCAAATATTCATTTTTATTAATACTGTCTGAAACATTATTTGAAAACAATAGGTAGAGAGGTACAGATGCTAAATAACAGGTGCAGCAACGTTTAGGTGGGAAAACAAATTTTTACATTCTTGAGTGTTAAAAACAGGTAAAGTAACTGCGTTGTTTACATTAATACATATTCAAGGAGTTATTTTGGCTAAAGCATTACTTTTAGTTATGGCTGTGTCGTTATCAGGTTGCACTTCTTCACAAGTGATGGAATCAGGTTGTGATTTTGTTGTTGGTAACGCGCAAAGTCAGCAACGGCAAGTGCAAAATAGTTCACTCGATAGTTCTGACACAAACCAAGAAATGAACGTAATTAACGGTGTCTTGCAAATGTTACTTGGGCCAATAAGTCGCTCGCTGGGTGATGATGAATGTAAGGCGCAGGAGCAATTGCATGAGTACCCAAGTGCCGCTTTATAAAGCGACACTTTCTCCTTCATTTAAGATATACAGAGGAATGGTTGACTCCATTTCATCGTACATATGCAATAAGCGAAGTAATGCCGAATGACTACTGTGGTCGCCCATTTTCCAACTTGAATTACCATAACCCCATGGGATCATCACTTTGCAGTTGAGATCTTGCGCAGCTGTAAGCGCATCTTCTGGTGTGGTATGAACATATCTATACCAATCACCATCTTCTTCATGATAATACGAGGCAATTGGCATTAAACAAATATCAATTTCGCCATATTTCTGCCCAATATCGCTAAAATGCTGCGAGTAGCCGGTATCTCCGGCAAAAAATAGTGTCTTACCATTTTGCTCAAGCAGCCAGCCATTCCATAAGTCTTTATCGTGATCTTCATAAATAAAAGGCACTAAAACACGGCTACTAAAGTGATGAGCAGGCAGTGCATGAATGGTTAAATCATCAATAGTGGTTTTGGCATACCAAGCCATTTCGCTTATATAAAAGGCACCTGTTGGAAAATTATCAGCCATTCCCAGTGGGGTTAAGTAGCGAGGCTTATTACCTATTTCTTCAATATCTGCTTTATTGAAGTGGTCATAATGAATGTGTGAATACATCACTGCATCTAAGTTCTTTAGTTCGCTTTTTGTAAGCCAGTCACCAGGTTGACGATAAAACCCAGAGGCCAGTCTAAAGGCTAAATCAACGGGGGAGTCGAATTGCTCTTTGACTGGATCGAACACCACTTGTTGTCCGTTTGGCGTTTTAACCATAAATCCTGCGTGACCAAGCCAGCGAACAACGAAACCAGTATTTGATTGTGGTTTTATTTGTTCAGCAAGATACTGGCAATTTTCATTTTCTTCTTCACATTGTAAGTTGGTATTGCTGGGGTAGCAGTCACTTTCACAACTAACAGGGTAAGTCTTTTTGCCAGGGTAAAGGTTATGATAGCGACCAGCCCGTTCACCATCTTTATGAAGTGGTACAACTGTATCTGGGCCAGCAATGATCTGCACATGATTAGCGGCCGCGCACGCTGTTAAAAAGCCAGTTAGGGTGATTAGACTAAGGATGTTTAACTTCATTATTGTAACTTTTTAATTTTATTTTGATAAAAGTGTACCAAAAAGAAGTGCTTAATAAATATTTAAAAAGTAACAAAAAATAACAATAAAAAGCCTGCAAAATGCAGGCTTAATGTATGATTTTCTCGCCAACTCGCCAACTCGCCAACTCGCCAACTCGCCAACTCGCCAACTTATCCTGCTTTATTCATTTGCTCAATGAACTTATTAGAATCAGCGATAGACTTATTCATGTCATCCATCAACACTTTAATATCTCGCTTAAGGTTAGTAAATTCACCCTGTATTGCGGTTACAGCTTGGGCATTAAGATTATGTTTTAAGTATAAAACATTATCTCGTAGTGATGATAATACCGGCTCCATTTTACTTTCTGCGTTACGCATTGAACGTAGTAATTTGTCAAAATCACGTGTGGTTGACGTTAACTTTTTATTACTTTCACGCTTTAAAGAGGGATTAGAATACTGTTCCAGCTCATCTGCCCACTCTTCAAAAAGGGCTTCAGCAACGTCTTCAACTTTGTTTATATTAGTAGTTACGTCATTGGCAGCTGAAAGGCTTGACTCGTAATCACTATTAAGTTGGTCGTACGCCTCTTTTAGATCACCGCCATCAAAGTTAATGAGTGTAGATAAGCGATCTAAAGCCGATTGAAATTCTTCTTGAGACTCTTCTTGTGATTCTTTTGTTTCTTCAACACGGTCCACCAAAATATCGCGTTTATGAACGCCAACGGATTCCATGGCAGAATAGTAGGCCGATTGGCAGCCAGATAGCGCCATTGTGAGTGCGAGCAATGGTGCGCTTAGTGCAGTAATTTTTTTCATTGAGATCCCTTTTTCTTCCCGTTTAGTTTTTAAATTATGTGGTGGATTGCTATGATAATCAAAACAATTTTAGCAGAAAGTTAAAACCATGAATGAAAAGGTAGCATATTTTAAGCAACAGGCTGACTCATTTTTACGCCAACAACCAAGCTGGTGGATGCAATATTTTAATCGTTGTATTGATGATCAAATCACTGTTAACGCTGGTTATTTAGCTTATGTTACGTTACTTTCATTGGTGCCATTAATCGCCGTAGCGGTTGCTATTTTTTCCGCTTTTCCTGGTTTTGAAGAAACGCGAATTGCGATTGAAAACTTTTTATTTACCAACTTTGTGCCAACATCATCCGATGTAATTAAAGAGCATATTAGCTCATTTGCTGGTAATGCGAACCAAATGACTGCGGTGGGGGTTAGCTTTTTAGCAGCAATAGCGCTTTTATTGATGAAAAATGTTGATGCGACACTTAACCGTATTTGGCGGATTAAGAAGAAACGTCCTTTGATGATTTCTTTATCTGTATATTGGATGATTCTGACACTCGGTCCCGTTTTATTAGGGGCGAGTATCGGTATATCTTCGTATATTGTGTCTTTAGTTTCATTTGCAGATCAAGGCATTCCTGGTTTTAGTGGCTTTTTGATAAAACTTTTACCCTTTATAATTTCAATGGCCGGCTTTATTTTGCTCTATACTTTAGTTCCAAACACACGCGTTCCATTTAAGGCGGCAATCCCTGGAGCTATTTTTGCAGCTGTTTTGTTTGAGCTAACCAAAAAAGGGTTTGCTTTGTATATTAGTCACTTTCCATCTTATGAATTAATTTATGGAGCGGTGGCAACAATTCCCATTTTATTTGTTTGGGTGTACCTTTCTTGGACAGTGGTATTACTAGGTGCAGAGTTTACTGTATGTATAAGCCCTCATGTTGTTGAAGATATGCCAGATAATATCTTAGATAGTGAAGAGACTTTAAAACAGTAAATAGCAGCACCACTGATAGGCAGGAGTCAGTGTTATGCAGTTGTACCTAAGTATTGCCCCCTATAGTGACTTTCATCTAAGTGTGGGTGAAGGTCATCAGCTTCATGTACAAGAATACGGCGAGCCTTCTGGTTTGCCTGTTGTAATTTGCCATGGCGGGCCCGGGCTTGGTCTACACAGTGATAACTGCCGCTTTTTTGATCCTAATCGTTATCGTATTATTTTATATAGTCAACGCGGATGCGGTTTATCAACCCCTCATCAATTAACAAGCAATAATACTGATTATTTAATTGCTGACTTAGAGTACTTAAGGCAATCATTAGGACTTGAAAAATGGTCGCTATGTGGCGCATCATGGGGCGCGACTATTTGTTTACTCTACGCGATAAAACATCATAGAAACGTGGCTAGTTTATTATTACGAGGTACGTTTTTAGCAACAAACTCTGATCTGCAATGGATATATGGCGCTGACGGTGCGGGGGCACAATTTTACCCTGAGCTGTATGAGCAGTTTGCACAAAAGCAAGCTGACGTTAAAAGTATATTCGCGCTCTATCAACAGCAACTTAATGTTGATGATCAGATTAGAGCGAGCCATTATGCAAAGTTATGGTGTCAGTGGGAGTCTGTTTTATCGCAGAGCCGAGATTGTCCCGATTGGACGTTAAACTGTCCGCAACATGGTTTAAATATGGCGCGGCTGATGGTGCATTATTTTAGCGCTCAATGTTTTATAGAAGAGCAGTTTATATTGAACAATAGCCAGAAATTGGCACACATTCCTATTTGGTTTATTCACGGTAGACATGACTTAGTGTGCCGCTTTAGCGCGATACAAAAGTTTGCTAAGCAACTACATGCACAGTTATTAGTGCTGGATGAAATTGGGCATGGTGTTGATAGTCAGGTATATTTATCAGCAGTACGGCGAGCTGCCGATCATATGTATATCAAATTATCGAGGGATCAATGCAAGGGCTAATACAACGGGTTAAGCACGCTAAAGTCGAAGTTAATGGGCAAGTAATAGGGCAAATAGGGCAAGGTATTTTATTGTTACTCGGTGTTGAAAAGCAAGATGATACTGCAAGCGCGGAAAAACTATTACACAAGGTGAGTAATTACCGTATTTTTAGTGATGAAAACGACAAAATGAATTTGAGCTTGCGTGATATCAAAGGCGAGTTACTAGTCGTATCACAATTTACGCTTGCTGCCGATACCAAAAAAGGTATGCGCCCAAGTTTCTCATCAGCCGCGGCTCCCCAGCAAGCAAATGAATTATATGAGTACTTTGTGAGTCAAGCGAAAGAACAGGGATTAAAGGTGGCAACAGGCCAGTTTGCATCTGATATGCAAGTAAGTTTATGCAACGATGGGCCTGTAACCTTTAATTTAAACGTATAAACTATTTTTTGATCATGACAATATGATTGGTGTATCCCGATATTTTTTCGATACTGGGTATTTTACCAAAGGTTGTGATAAGTAAATGCTCCAATTGTTTAAGTTGGGACTCATGGGCAGATAAGAAGTTAATAAATAAATAGCCATCTGCTGACAGCGCGTTACGCACTTTTTGATAAAAAAGATGTTTATATAAAAAGCCCGGTGCATCGAGTTGACTGAATAGGTCAAGGATAATCCAATCATACTCTTGGCCTTGCTCTAATATTTCTTGTGCGTCAAAACAGCGTAAATTAGTAGCATGATCGCCGCCAAAAAAACGCTTATAGCAATGAATAATACTTGGGTTTTTCTCCACCGATATGAGTTGGCTGTCAGGATAAACATGTTGCAGATAGTTACGAATAGCCCCTGCGCCCAGACCAAGTTCTAGTACTGTTTTGGGCGCAGGTAAAGGCTGCCACAAACAAGCTAAATACTGTAAATGTGGAAATAATAGATGGCTCGGGCGGCTTTTTTCAACCACAGATTGTAACGTCTCATTGATCAGTAGCCAGCGAAATTGCTTGTGCTGGCGTACTTGAATGCTGTCAGAGCCATGTTTATGCCAATATATAAGCTGTCCGATGCGGTGGCAATCTTCAATAAAGCTATGCTTTACGGCGCCGGAGCCTGCAATTAAATTTTCCATATAAGTAGCTTAGACGAGTCAACATAAAGCGCCAGTCTGTTGTGCAAATTTTACAGTAAAAACAGAGGCTCACCAAAGTCGTATTCCAAGTTTTTAAAAGATAGCGTATGGTAGTTTGCAATTATAAAGAACCAAATTGTTTTATTTAACCACTGCGCATTAAAGTAACGTGGTATTTGTACGGCAGGAGAGAGTATGTTTCAGGTAACTACCCCGCAAAGTAGTGAAGATTGGCAAGCTTATTATCAATTACGTTGGCAAGTATTGCGCGCACCTTGGGATCAGCCCAGAGGTTCTGAGCAAGATGATTTAGAACAAGATGCTGAACACCGCTTTATTAAAAACAAGGTCGGCGAAGTCTTAGGCGTCGCGCGTTTACATTTTAATAACCAACAACAAGCGCAAGTACGCTATATGGCGGTTGCAGAAGGAAATCGTAATCAACACATTGGCAGCCGACTACTACACGAACTTGAAAAAATAGCATGGACACAAGATGCAGATGAACTTGTGTTATTTGCTCGTGAACGTGCATTAGAATTTTACCAGCGTCATGGCTATGAGCTAAAAGAAAAAGCACATTTAGCTTACGATGATGTGCAGCACTTTAAAATGATCAAGCAAAAGCCATCAGAACCAGGTTGGTTCCGCCACCCTAATTGGACCCAAGTGCTACAAAATATTTGGCGTGAATCAATTCCAATTAGTGATGCAATGGGTATAAAAGTTGAAAGTTATACTGATTGGCAATTTACCACTACTGCCGATTTAGATGCTAATTTGAATTTACATAACACCATGTTTGCGGGTTCTATTTATAGTTTAGCGACGTTAACAGGTTGGGGGGCGACTTACTTAGCGCTTAGAGAAGCGGGTTTTGAAGGCAATATTGTGCTTGCGGATGCAAACATAAAATACCTAAAACCACTTAATAACGACCCTCGCGGCAGTGTCGATTTAAGTGGTTGCAAAGGTAAATTGAGCGAGCTCGAAACAGAAGGTAAAGCGAGTTATCAAGTGCCTGTAGAAATCTATGATGGTGAAGCATTAGTCGCTGAGTTTGAAGGTACATTTGTTGTAAAAAAATAAGTTATAACTCAGACTAAAAAAGCCAAGCAGTGCTTGGCTTTTTGCTATATAAAATTATAAGTGTCAGAGCAGGTCGGTTAGTAATATACCTACACCAATACGTTCTATATCTGCATTATAATCAATTAAGCTTTCACCATATCCGTTAAAATACTGTGCGTAACCTCGTAATCGCCCCCACAATGGGAAAGACCAATCTAGCTGAATAGCACCACGGTTATCAGAGTTTAAGTTATTGCGCGTCATAAAACTAAACTCATGCTCTTCATAGCGATAAGCTCCACTAAATTCAAAATAGCCCATGTATTTATAAATGTCAGGGTTATCATCACCTTTGGCTTCCATTGGATCTTCTTTTTTATCTTCAGGAATGCGGTACCAAGGTTTAAAGCTAAATACAAAACCTTCATTCTCCCAAATAAAATCGGCATAAATACGATTCCATGAACGTGAGTTTGGTTGGCTGCGACCATTTGATTGGTGTACTAAACCAATTGCAATCGCCATCTCATCACCCCAAAGAACATTGTCAGGATCGAGGTAATTTACCCAAAAAATCTCTGGTTCGTAGTTGGTTTCACGAAAAGGAGAGGATATATCTTTATTATAAATTTGCCAAAAAGATTGTAATGTGAAACCAAAATAGACTGCTTGATCTTTATCGTCAAAATCATTGAAAATAGGAACTTTAATTGATAATTGGTATTTTGCTTCAAGGTTATCAAGTGGTTCACCATCACTTTCTTGAACTAGTTCGTTTAGACCATCAAATGGACGAACATTAGGATTTGACACATAAGATAAAGGCAATATGTAATTACGCTTGTGTGGAGTAATTACATTACGGTTTTTTTGGCTAACTTCTTCACGCGCTTTGCGCTTATCGAGTGCTGTAATTTGTTTGCTTTCATCAAGTGCAGAACACTTTTCGCGTAGCTGAGCTAGCGTTTGTTCACCATCGCCGGCAATGGCTTCATTCAAAATACATTGTTTAACTAATTCAATGTCGCTGTTTTGCTCATTTGCCTTTTCAGTGTCAGCTTGTTGTGCTAACACACTTGTTGATAACAAAGTCGTTAGTAAGATCCCGTTGCGCCAAGTCATTATTATTCCTTTGAGAAACGTATATGTTAAAAAAGTATACAGAGTTTTATAGCTTAGTAACTGTGAACTTTTACTTAACTAATAAGAGAATACTCCTAATGGTACGACAGATTTACTGGCTTTGATCATATTTATAGAGAAAAAGCGGCCTTAGCCGCTTATTCAATGCAATATTAGCACTTTGTGCTTATATTACTCTCACGCAATGAGAAGGAGTGAGCTCTAAAATAATTTAAAGCTCAAATACGTTAGTGAAGAATTTGTAGAGTTCAGTACCTTGATTCACACTTGCTGAGGCAAAGTGCAAAATTGCGATTGCATCGCAATCAAGTGTTAGAGTTTGTAATGGCTGCTCACTGAGGTAGCACTCCATTCGCAGTACTTTAGCAATCGGGTCACCAGCTTTAATATGGCCGCCCAGAGGGGCAATATATTCGACCATACCGCCCATAGGGGCATAGTAAGCAAAGTAGTCATCTAAGTTACAGCCGTAGCGTTTCATTTGTTTTGGTTGAAATGGGGCATCAACAAAAACGTGCTTATAGTTTAAGTAGCTTAAAATACTATTGGCGTCATCCAGTGCTGCGCTTAAATCGATTTTTTCTTGGCTACCCAGCTCAACAGTAAACGCTTCTACTTGCACGTTAAATTCACGGCCTTGCTTTGCTAACTGTTCAGTTAATTGCCACCAAGGGCAAAAGCTGGCTTCATCCATTGCGCCATCAAAATCATTTGGAATAAGCAGTACATGAGGAATATTAAAATAGCTAGCGCTTTGTTTGGCGTAGTCAGGGCAGTATAAATGCTGGCTAGAAATCGGGCCTGTGTGTAAGTCCAGCACAATATCAGCTTGGTGTGCGAGCTTTTGTAAATTAAGTGCAATACGTTTACCGGTAGTTAAGCGATAAGCAGGACCTGATAACTGTTGTTCAACGTTGTCTATAAGAGCCGCTTTGAAAGCAGCTTTTAATGTTTGATCATCGGCATCACTGTATTGCTCTGCAAACTTAGCCGCCAGTTCACTGTTACAATGATACATGCGGTTCCAGTTAATGCCAGTAATGGGATCAAAGCGGCCAAGGGTAAACTCCCCTGACTTTTGATTACAACCAATGGGATTGGCGTAGGGCACTAAAGTGATATCGCCTTTTAAGTTAAGTTGCTTTAATTGTTCGAGCAATTGATAAATGACCGCGTTGCCTTGTACTTCAGCGCCATGCATATTTGCTTGAACATACACGCTTGGCCCGGTGCCATCGCCTTTTAAACGGTACACAGGAATTGTTAGCGGTAAGCCATTTGCAACTTCACCTACGACGATGTTTTCTTGGCTGATTGGTGTTGTATTACTCATCTCAATTACCTTAAGTAGTGGCTGGCATCTTCTGCTTGACGAATACAGCTTAATTCACCATTTTGTAAAACATATTCAGCAGCTAATTCATGGCATAAAAAGTACGGCATACTTTCAGTAAAACCATAAGCACCGCATTGACTAAACGCGAGCCAGTCCTGCTCGTTTAAATCATTGGGTAATTGATGCTCACCTAAACAATCCAATGCTGTACACAATGGCCCATATAAACTCATCGCTTGGTTTTCAGCCGTTGAGTCACGGAGTAATTGCACAGGGAAATCTTGGCTCGTAACCGCTGGGCGCAATAAATGATTAATGCCACCACTAAGAATAACTTGTTGTTGTCCGTAGTTTAATTTGCACTCGACAACAGGAGTTGCATAATGACCACATTCGCCGACTGCATAACGGCCAAGTTCCATCCATAACTCTTCTACGCCAGCATCACGTTTGATTTTTGCAAGAGCTGTTATTAACGCATCCCATCTTAGGGTAGGTGCATCAAGTGTATAAGGAATACCTAAACCACCGCCTAAATCGAGCACTTTTAAAAGAATACCTAAATCACTAGCAAGTTGTTGCAGTGGCGCGACCATTTGTGACCAAAGCTGTGCGAGTTTATCGCTACTAAGCATATTGCCCCATTGAAAAATATGCAGGCCGTCAAAGTTCAGTGCAGAGTAATCACTCGTGTTAAGTGCTTGCCATTCATCGCAGCCTAAGCCAAATGGTGTAAGGCTGTCGCCCCCTAGTGGATTTTTTTCACCTTCAGGCCAACGTAATTGCACACGCAATAACACTTGTAGTTGGCACTGTTTTGCAATTGCTTGCTCATTGAGCCAACGCACTTGATTGAGACTTTCGGCGACAAAAATACGTACGCCTCGCTCAATAAAATGTTTAATTTGTTTTGGGCTTTTAGCAGGCCCGGTGTTGAGCACGCGCTCGCTGTTAATGCCTTGAGCAAGCACTTGCTCAAGTTCGCCTTTACTTGCCACATCAAAGTTAAAACCAGCACCATCTAAGCTTTGTATCACTTTAGATAGGGGGTTGGCTTTAACCGCATACCAAAGTTTCACTTCGGTTTGTGCCACTAAACGCTTAAGGTGTGCATTGAGTGAATCAAGGTCGTAGACAAAAAATGGGGTATCGAGCTTTGTTGATAACTCATCAATGGCGGTTTTAACTGGCGTGCTCAAAAAGGTCATTAACGTAAAACCTCTTCTAACAGTAATGACGCATCACTTTGTTCATCACGGTATTTTACAATTAACGCGCATGACATGCTTAGACCTTGCTCACGTGCCCACTCGTTAGAAGCCGGACGAGAGCCTGGAATTACAATGGCATATTCAGGAATTGGCTCACCTTTATCAAGTTGACGCTCGTTAACGCAGTCATACACAGGGATAGTGGCTGACAAACGTACGCCTGGTGCAAGTACAGCACCTTTTTTAACTACAACCCCTTCAACGATTACGCAGCCAGCGCCGATGAATGCATCGTCTTCTACCACAACAGGGCTTGCACCAATAGGCTCAAGTACGCCACCTAATTGCACAGCAGCACTTAAATGCACGTTTTTACCAACTTGTGCACACGAACCAACTAAAGCGTGGCTATCAACCATAGTCCCTTCGTCAATAAAAGCACCAATGTTTACGTACGCTGGTGGCATGATAATCGTGCCTTGAGCTACGTGAGCACCACGGCGAACACTTGAGCCACCTGGTACCATACGAACGCCGTTTTCGGCAGTAAACTCTTGCGGTGCCAAGTTATGCTTATCAACAAAACCACCTGAAAACTCGGTGTTAGTGCCGTTTTTGAACGCTTCTAAAATACCTTGTTTTACTTCAACGTTTGCATGCCATTGGCCATTGTCGTCTTGTGTTGCAGCGCGAACAGCGCCTGATTCTAAATTATTTAATAGTTCTAACCAGCTCATTATAAAAACCTGTGTTTAATGCCAAGATAAAATGGTGTTATTTGCATTGTTAATGCAATCTGTTTGGGTTAACTCTAAGTGAGTTAATGGTGGACGCAAATGCGGGCTGTTTAGTCTCCCTTGTAGATGCATCAAAACTTTTACGGGAATAGGGTTCGCTACGGCAAACAAGCTTTGGATTGCTTGTGACCAATCGGCAAATAAATTTGGGTGCTGACCGCTGAGGCTGCGTTTAACAAACTCATGGGTTTGTTCTGGCCATGCATTAGCTGCTACAGAAACTAAACCTTTTGCTCCTGCTTGAGCAAAATAAGGCATAAGGGCATCATCGCCACTGAATATTGCTAACTCTGGCGAGGCTTTTCTAAAACCTTCAAATTTAGCAATATCGCCGCTTGCTTCTTTAAGTGCCCATAAATTTTTATGATTTTTTAAATTGCTAACAACGGCTGGTGGAATATCTACCGCACTGCGCCCAGGGACGTTATAAAGCATGCAGGGGTGATTGCTTGCGTTGAGCAGACTTTCGAACCAGTGAGTTTGACCCACAATGCCCGGTTTAGCATACAGTGGTGAGCCCAGTAAATAACCGTGAATAGGCAGTTGATTACAGTACTCTACCCACGCAATTTGTTGTGCTAGGTTCATACCGCCAACGGCAACCATTAATGGCACACTAGGTTTTAACTGACATACATGTTCAACAATGGCTTGTTGCTCTTTCAAGCTAAGTGCTAGGCCTTCGCCCGTACTACCGAGTAGTAAAATGCCATTATTAGCAGCTTGTTGTTGTGCAACAAGTTGTTCAAGTACCACATAATCTACTTCGCCGTCATCAGTAAAAGGCGTGATGAGAGCGGTCCATAACGGGTAGTCGTTTAAATTAAAGTTGTTTTTCATCTGCAACGAACTTATCAGGTGTTCGGTGAGTAAAATGAAGGAGAATTAAAAATACGCCGCATTTACATCAGTCGAACATTAAAATTCGAAGAGCGAATGGGCTTAAATAATAAGGCACACAGGCCTTATTATACTAAGACCAGAAGCTCTCCACCAAACATATCAACAGCATTGCTGTTGTTGGTGACAGTCGCTGGGATTCAACCCAGTCGCCCGAAATAACCCTTCACAAAAAGTGTTATTTCTCGGCGTTAATTCCCCTCACGTATGATCATTGGAGTGTGTGCTCCTCACATACGTTACCTGAATAACGCACCTCTTCTAGCCCATAGAGAGAGTTTAAAACGAGTAAACTCTCACCTTAAATAGGGGTAATGGCAATGATTAAAGCATTTTAGCCGTCTAGGTGTCAAGGCTAACTATGTCAGTATGTATTGATCTTTGTTGGTGAGAGGTTACGTATTAACTGCTTTTTTCGTACACTAGCAAATAGACAAAGCAAGGGTAGTTAATTAATGGAAAAGTTTCAGGATATTTATCAACGAGCAGCACAGCGAAAAGGCGGTAAAGCGATGTTAGCGCAATTGCTGCATGCGCCACTTTCACAGGCACAGCTTAAAAAGTTGCCCGATGATGCTTGGCTTGAAGAGTTTACCCGCAAGGTTTTTCAAAGTGGCTTTTATTGGTCTGTTATTAATAGTAAGTGGGCTGGCTTTAGAGAAGTGTTTTGGGATTTTAATGTAGAAAAGCTACTGATGATGCCACCTGAGATGTTGGAACAAAAAGCCAGTGATGAACGTATTATTCGTAACTTTAAAAAAGTACAAACGATTCCTGAAAACACGTATATGATCCATGAAGTCGCTAAAGAGCACGGGAGCTTTAGTGCGTTTATTGCCAATTGGCCTACAGACGACATCATTGGCTTATGGGCGTATTTAAAAAAGCATGGCGCACGTTTAGGTGGTAATACAGGGCCTTATGCATTACGCACTTTAGGTAAAGATACGTTTTTACTTTCTCGCGACGTAGAAAGTTACTTACGCGCGCATAAAATTATAGACGGTGGCTTACAAACTAAAAAATCCCTCACCGCCGCACAAGCTTTTTTTAATGAACTGCACAAACAAAGTGGCTTAAGTTTGCAGGAGCTAAGCTTAATTGTAGCCTACAGTGTGGGTGATAATCGTGTGGGTATTCAAACAACTGAACCGCAATAGCGGCGAAAGGTAATTTCATGAAATTAGTATCACGCTATACCGACATCGCAGAGCAGTTTGCTATAGCCGATAGACCAAGCCCAGTAGGCGCACCTTCGCTACTGTTATTTAACGACGCTGTGGCTAAGCAATTGAATATTGATGTTGCCTCTGAACAACAAGCTGGCGTGTTTAGTGGAAACCAACTCACATCAAATATAGCGCCTGTTGCACTGGGCTATTCTGGCCATCAATTTGGTCACTTTTCGCCTCGCTTAGGTGATGGGCGCGCGCATTTACTTGGGGCTGTTGCTGATCAACAAGGATTACTTTGGGATATTCAGCTAAAAGGCTCTGGTGCGACACCGTTTTCTCGTGGTGGTGATGGCCGTTGTGCTATTGGCCCAGCAGTACGTGAATACATAATGAGTGAAGCAATGCATGCGCTAGGCGTGCCGACAACCCGATGTTTAGCGGTCGTCGCAACGGGCGAAACCGTGTACAGGCAACCACCACAACGTGGCGCAATTGTGACTCGTGTTGCATCAAGCCACATTCGTGTTGGTTCATTTCAATACTTAGCCACGCAAGGTGATGTTGCTGGTTTAAAAGCCTTAGCAGATCTGGCGATTGAGCGACACTATCCTTATATACAAAGCGCAGGCCCTGAGCGTTATTTAGCTTTCTTAAGTGAAGTAATAAAAAAACAAATCGCACTTGTGATCAGCTGGATGCGGGTGGGGTTTATTCACGGTGTAATGAATACTGATAACACTCTTATTAGCGGTGAGACTATTGATTATGGCCCGTGTGCGATGATGAATCATTTCGATTTTGAGACTGTGTTTAGCTCCATTGACCGCCAAGGCCGTTATGCCTTTGGCAATCAGCCTAATATTGCAAACTGGAATTGCGCGCGACTAGCTGAGAGTTTAATGCCGTTAATAAGCGAAGATGATGAACAGGCAATTGCTTTATTAAGCCCTTTAATTAATAGCTTCGCTGAGCAATTTAACTACGCGTTTACTCAGATGTGGGCAGAAAAATTGGGCCTTGATGGAAATCAGGATTCAGATAGTGAGCTGGTGGCGCAGTTATTGGCTTTATTAAAAGACCATAAGCTTGATTACACCAATACCTTTGATGTATTAACTGAATCACTACAAGATAATGCTGAAATACCAATAACCTTAACTCAATGGTCGAAGTTATGGTTGCAGCGCACCAATAGGAGCAGTTATGAAGTTATGCGTAAAAACAATCCTAAATTGATCCCGCGCAATCATATTATAGAAAATATCTTAAATGACTTTGTACAATCAGGCCAAAGCGCTACTCTGAGAGAGTATTTAAAGGTGTTGCAAAAACCGTATCAAGCGCAAATCAAAGAAACCTGGTATACAGAAGCTAAAGACGATGCGCTTTACAAAACTTTTTGCGGTACTTAATTTTGTCATAGCTGGCTGTTAACTTGCTTTTAATTATTTTTTGATTCACAGCAGGGAATAGGAGACATTGCTATAAAAAGCAGCAACTCTCATGAGTTTTGATGATGTTTTTTTACTGCGGGCTAGTTAATGACTGTTATTTATTAATTTTTTTGAAAAATAAATACGGTTTCTACTTGTTGATTTAAAATTAACCAATATAATGCCCTCATGGACTTTAAAATTTGCATTACTTAGTCGATAAATCGCTAATACTCTATGTAACTACTTTTTTACTCATAGTAATTACAATATGCAATTACTATGCTGATTAGATAAAGTTTTTTATCTAGTCTATACTAAATCTGCGATTTATTATTAAAACTGCTTTAATTGATAAAAATACAATTTAAGTGTTTTCGTTAAGTAATGATTAACAAATGATTTTGTACTCTGGTCAAACTTATTAAGCTAGGGTCACTTAGCTACAATTTAATTGTGAAAATGGGAAGGAAACAATGAAATTAAAATCACTTACTATTGCTATAGCACTAGCTGCAACTAGCGCTTCAAGTTTTGCAGCCGAAAAAGAAGGCTTCTTTATCGGTGCATTTGGTGACTATTACGACGCATCATGGGAAAATATCCGTGGTACTAATGGCATGAATGTTGATGATTCAACAGGTTGGGGTGCTGAATTAGGTTACCGTTTCAACGATTACTGGAGCGCACGTTTAGAATACGCTGATATGGATTTTGATATTTCGAGTTCAGATCCAGCTATGACTGCAACCAGCATGGACGGAGATCGTTTAGGTATTGATGGTCTTTACCATATTAATGGCGGTCCTTTTTATGGTCTTTTTGGTCTTAAGCAATTAGATGTTTCTGAAAATCTTACATTCGCTAATGTAGGTGCTGGTTACCAGCATTATTTCACAGACAACTTCGCGTTTAATGCTGAAGCAGCTTTATACCAAGGTCTTGATCGTGGTTACACCGATGTTGCTGGTAAATTAGGTCTTAGCTACATTTTTGGTAAGCAAGGTTCATCAGCACCGGTTGAAGCGGCGCCAACAGCTGCAGTAGTACCTGTTGCAGTAGCTCCGACTGATAGCGATAATGACAACATCCCTGATGCTGACGATCAATGTGCTAACACACCTATGACTGATGCTGTAGATGGTACTGGCTGTACATTATATGAAGATCGTGAAGTAACTAAGAGCTTACTAATTACTTTCCCTAACAATACTTCAAAAGTATCTGAACAATATTTAGATGATATTGATAAAGCAGTTGCTTTCTTAAATGAGCACCCAGGTACTGAAGTACTTCTTGAAGGTCATACTTCATCTGTAGGTAAAGCTGATTACAATAAATGGTTATCGAAAAAGCGTGCTGACGCTGTTGCGGCTCGTTTAATCGAAGACGGTATTGATAAAGAGCGCATCATCACTGTTGGTTTAGGTGAAGAGCGTCTTAAAAATGAAGCTAACACGGCTTCAGCTCATGCTGAAAACCGTCGTGTTGAAGCACATGTAACTGTTATTGAACGTGTAAAAGTAAAGCGTTAATATATAGTAAAATGTTAAAACCCAGCATATGCTGGGTTTTTTTATGCCTGAAGTGAATAAAGTTCATACACATTGATTTTATGTAGCTTACTGCTATTTATGGTTATTATACTAGTTTCAAAAGAGCTGCAATAAAATACCTACGCCAGCAAAATATCAAGAGTATGCAGCTAAAATCAATGCGACAACGGCAGGTACGTATCGATATTTAAACTTCCATCGCATGCCAACGTATACACTCAAAAGGCCGATAGTATCATTATTCAACAAGCCGCCTAGTTTCTTTTTAGCATCAAATTATTGCAAAAAACCGCTTTATGCGGGGTTTTATTAAGTTTTCATTCATTTTCGCTTGACGATGACTTCTGATCGTCTAAACTCTTTCGCATATAAAATTAACATATGTTATTTTTTGTTACCACGGAGGGTACGGTGAGCATCTCACTCTTTCCTATTAAGGTGACTTGATAGCAGTGAGAAGGCGTCATAATGAAACTACCTTTACTAACAACAGTCCTATTTAGTGCATCAGTGTATGCAACCCCTAACCCCTCATTCAGTGAAATCCGAATTGGTTTCGAAAGTGTTGGCTATAGTGAAACCTTAGGGGATGTTGCTGGTTTTGGTCAGCTAAGTCAGTCTATTGATGTAACTAATACAACTATTCGTCAGATTTCTTATAGTGGCCTAAATGACGACTGGGGTTATTATATTGACTCAGCTAGTACTTTTATCCCTGAAATTGAAACTGAGACTTGGAGCATGGGGGAGTTTGGCGCTGTACAAGAAAATGCGTTTAAAATTCGTTCGACCGAAGTCGGCGCAAAAGCTGCGTATAATTTCAGTCAAGCCGTTCAGTTTACCGCCGGTGTTAGATTCTTTACTTCAAGTTTCACTCGTTCAAACTTTTCTTTTGTGCAGCCGGGCGCAGATGCATTTGACCAAGCATTAATTGCAATCTCTGATGATCCTGACAACCCTGCTCGTTATACCTTACCTGGCATGGATGGTGGGCATACTGGTGAACAGCAAAACTATACCTCAAATTTAAGCCCTGTTATTTCAGTCTCAGAAGATCAAATGGGCATATTGCTAAGTTTAGGTGCTCGCTATGATAGCCGATTACAAGATAGCTTCAACAAATATAGTTGGTACATTGAAGGAGAAGTAAGCTCGCCGATGTATTCGCAAATCCAGAATACTCAGTTTGAAACTACGACACTGACTGATAGTTTTAACGGTTGGGGGGTCTTTGCAAGAGCGGGTATGCGCTACCAGGTGCTTCAGCATGTTGCAGTTGTTGCGGGTATAGACGCAAATTATAAAACTAGAGATGTGGTAACTGAAAATTTAGAAAATGGACAGCGCTTGAGAGTACCTGAAGTTGAGTACACTAACATCGCTTATACACTTGGTATGCAATGGAGCTACTAATGAAAAAAATATTGCTAGCAACAATTATAGCAAGTGTGAGTTTAACGGGCTGTAAAACCATTGAATCAGTACAAAAAGATTTAGGTAGTATTACCTCAGGGCTTACTGGTGATGAAGCAACACCAGAGCAAGTACAGTTAGCTTATGAGAAGGCTGAACAAGCTTTTCAAGAAGCTCTTACAGCATATAATTTAATAGATTCGGAAGCGCTCGCTGACTTCGACACAGAAAAAGTATATGAGGCTAAAGAAGTATGGCAAGTGCTTGAAAGTGAATTTGCTGAATTAAGACTATCGCCAGGTCACGCCCTTGATAGTGCGTCATTGTTTTCATCAGATACAGTAGCAGATGAAATTATGGAACAAAGTCAGCAAGTTATTATCTTGGTTGAAGGGGCTACAGTTTCAAAAGAGCGTATTACAGCAGTGCTTAAGCCTGTTAGAGAAGAGTTTGCTGTATTGACTCAAATTGACGCAAAGATTCATTTTGAAAAACGCTATTCTACATTGAATGAGCAACACCAAGAACTAAAACAGTTACTTATAGATGGTAAAGAAGCACAAGTAGAGCAGTATGTACCTCAGCTTTTAGAGCAGCTAACAGCATTAGAAAAAGATGCCGTAGTGCAGTTTTATTTCTCTGAGTATATTCACAAAATTTATAAATTAGCTAATTCAGATAAAGCTAGCGTCTTTCCTGCTGTTTACCGTGATGTAAAAATACATTTAGAACAAGGACAAGTTTATGCACAGCAAAATTACCGTGAATACGATGGTATAAAGCTAAAAGCCGATCTTGTCGCGCACCAGATTGCTCGTATTAATAGTTTGTATAGTGAGTATACAAACTTAAAAACAGCGTTAGATGATAAAGAAATTGAGAATGAGCTGCTTAAATTTGAAAACGAATTAGCTGAACTTACAGAGAAAGTAGGGTTAGGAGATTTAAGAAATTTAACGTTTTCAGAACAATTGAACAAGGTCAAAGAAAAGTTATAACAATGAAATACATACAAGCCATAGTACAGCTATGGCTTTTCTATTTCTAATGAGCGAAATAATATACAGAACTTTATCCATTTAAGAGGGGAATAGAATGGATTTTTGCAACAGCAAACTACGCATTGGTTTATTTACGAGTGCACTACTTTTAACTGGCTGTGGAGGCGGTGGTGATGACAGTGGTGGGACAACACCAGTTACACCAGTCGATCCAACAAATCAAAGCCCAACTATTAGTTTAGTCGCTCCCACTGAAGCGATAGAACAAGAAGCATTTACACTCAAAGCTGATGCAACTGATAACGATGGTAGCATTGCATCTTATAGCTGGAGTCATGATGCTGGTATCGAGTTGACAAGTGATAGCCTGTCAGCGGCCAATGCGACATTTACTTCCCCTGATATAACAGAAGATATAACAGTTAACTTTACTGTTACAGTAACCGATGATAAAGGTGCTACGGCTTCAAAAACACAAGAAATAGTTATTAAGCGTAAAGTGTCGAATGTGACTATTACAGGCCTGGTTACCGATGAACCTATTGCCAATGCAATGCTTGAAATTGTTGTTGGTGATGAGTCTTTTCCTACTCAAGCGGATGCAAGTGGACGCTACAATATATTGTTAGATATAGATGAATCATCAAGCAAAAAGTTGGTAAGAGTTAAGGCCAAAGGTCTAGATGCTTCAAATCCTGGTGTTGAATTTGTTTCTCAATTAAGCTCGGTTGAAAAGCTTTTGGCACAAGCTGGCGATGATAATACGCTTGATAGCACGGATAACTTTGGCGTAAACATTACTAATGTTACTACGGCTGAATATGCATTGTTAACTCGTGGCGGTGTTGAACCAAGTAATGAAGAAGAACTTGATACTGCACTGCTGAACGTTGATGCCGATGAAAAAATTCAATTAGCGACATTAATCAAAATTGTTGTAGATAACCCAGATTACCAATTACCTGAAGGTGTTAACAGTACTCTAGAGTTGGTTACAGATGAAGCTGTTGCACAAAAGTTTGAAAATGAAGTAAATGAAAAAGACCCTGAAATTATCGAAAAAACCAAAGAAGAAATCAAGCAAGATGATGATTTGGTAACCGGTTCTAAAACCTCACTAGTGGGTGATTACATTATTAACTCTCCACGTTATCACAACAGCCGAGCTTATCATTTGCTATTAAATGAAGATGGCAGCGGTACTTTTAATTCGATTACACAAAGTGAATTAACTTGGGAAAGTGTAGATGGTGTTATTAAGTTAAGTTTCGAAAACCCTGTAGTAAATAATGAATACACAAATACTGAGGAAAATACGAGTAATACCATTTTCCTCAATACCTTGAGTTTTGAAGTTCTAGCTGAAAATGATGTATTTCGAACCCTTGATGTTACAGAGACTACATCACGTAAAACAGTTAACACTGTAACCGGTGAAGAAACACTGACACCTGAAGTGCCTTATGTTTATACGTCTAATTTAATTCATAAATCAAAAACATTAACGCTTACCGAAGGTGACTTAATCGGAACCTGGGTTTTAGATACCGTGAATTTGGGTTTTCATGCAGACGACCCTGAAACTATTATTTTTAATAATGATGGGACTGGTGAAGTAGTCACTGATAATAATGAGCCGTTCACTTGGTCATTATCAGGCACTAAGTTGTCAGTTATGTATGACAATGATGGGGACGTTGGAGTAACAGACTTTTGGTTTACAAAAGCACTCAGAGCTGGCTACCAATTAGTCACTCTAGATGCAAACTCAGATGAAGCAGCTAACTCTACGGCGGGACTGCTGATCAAAAAAGAGCCTGTCTCATTAACAAATGAAGACTTCATAGGTCGTTGGCATGGCTATATTGGTACCGCTCAATCATTTGATATGAATGTTTACCCTGATGGTACTGTAATGATTGGATTGGGACATACTTCATATCAAGGCGAGATTAGTGACGGTAAATTTACTCGAAAGCTATATCTTTATGATAATAATGCAGTTACTAGTTGTACTGGGTTTGATGATAGCTGCTATTTAAGTGCGCAGATGCGTCATGAGTTTTTGAATGTCAAAGATGATTATTACTATGTTTTAAGAACATTTGAATACTTTGATCCTGAAGGTAAGATTACATCGAGTATTGAAAGTGTTTTAGTATATCAATATAGTAAAAGTTTTGATTATACTGAATTTACAGAGGAACTGCTGAGTCAATGGACTGAGTTATATAGAGAAAATGGTGGAACTGATTTCTTGTATCCTACGAGTGAAGGATACACATTAGAGCTAAATGGAGAGCAATTTACAGGCTTAACTTTTGTTGATGGAGTATTGAGCTATGAAGTTGATGGCATAACATGGTTTCTAGAACTTGTTTCAGCTGATGAGAATGAGATTATTGTTTGTCATTACCAGCAAGGTACTGAGTGTTCAGCTGCAACACAGATTAGCTACTTAGCTAAGCGCCCTAAAGTAACCCTGACTGCAAATTCGAACGATAATGGAGAATTATCACCGGTAATTCAAGAGTCATTTATTTATCAAAATGTAGGCTTTGAAATAATCCCAGCAGATGGTTATGTTGTAGATTCTATCGAAGGCTGTGAAGGTTATATTGAAGGCGAGTATTATATCGCGTTTGCTAGTAATGTAGATTGCGAAATTAATACTACGTTTAAAGAGCAGCAAGAGTCGATTGGTTCCTTCATAATTGGGAACCAAGATCTCTATTATGCAAGTGCTTATACAGTAGAGTTGCTTGAAGATAATACTGGCTCTTTAACTTACAACGGTAAAGTTGATATAACGTGGAGTCGAAGTGCTGAGGGGGTTATAGAGATTACTCCTTTAAGTGATTTTGTTTTACAAGAATATGAAAGCTACTCTAATAGCACAGGGATGAATGTTGCGACTAAAGATATTGCAATAAAACTGACTTTAACTCCACTCCCTGAGAAAGGCAGTAATTGGTTTGAATTAGCGCGAGACATTGAGCAATTCCAAGATGATGTGCTTGTTGACGAATATACAAGTTCATATGAGGTGAACAAAACAAATCTAGACCAACGTTTAGTCATTAACGACGATGATATTGTAGGTGAATGGTCTGTTGACCTTGTAGGTGAGGATACTGTTTATAAAGTAACTTTTAGTGACGATGGTACTGGTGTATCTCACAATATCAGCGATTTATCTGATGAGAGTTTTACTTGGCAAGTAACCGATAACACTATGGTGCTTAACTTTCCTGAGGATGGCGGAACAGAGTCACTTTATATCACTAAAGATCTAAACGTCGGTTATCAGGTGGTTACTCAAGGTGTGTTTGAAGGTGAGCATTATACAGACTCGGGCATCATGGTACGCCGTAATCAGCAAGCTATTACGGCAGATAATTTTGCTGGTCGCCATCAATTTAGAGATGGTCATGGCATTGATACTCATTGGTCTGAAATTCAAGTTTATGATGATGGCGAGATTTTCTTTACCTTTACTACAAGCGCTTATCAAAGAGGATTTGAAGATGGTCATTTAAAGCGTGACCTATATACTGAGTATGTTGATGGTCGTTCACAAAGAGTTGATTGGTGTGATGTCACTTTAGATAGCTGCACTCTAGAGGGAGAATTTATCTATACCTTAGTTGCTGTTGATGGTCAGCGTTATTTTATAGAGCGCACCTTGGGAGATGGTTCCTTTGATGAAGGCACTACAGCACACCTATATATCCATGATTACAGCCCTTCAACAGAGGTTAATCAATTTTATGAGTATGATTTAGATTATATTGGCCTTTATCAAAATGATAGCAATGGCATTGCCCGCTGGTTTGTTACTTATGGTGATTACGACGAAGCGCAAGATAAACAATATTATACTTTCCAAATTGATGATACTGAGCCTGTAAATGTTACGCTCTTTGATGGCAAGCTTGAGTTAATACTTGATGGCCAAGATACCGTCATAGAGCTTATGGATAACAATCGTCGTGATGTTACCTTCTGTAAATACTTAAAGGGTAATACTTGCCAGCCCGGTGATGAAGTGTATTTATCATTTGATGCGCCAGAGCACACGATAACAGTAAATAGCGATGGGAATGGCTCATTAGCTGTAGGAGATGATAGTAATGTTACTCATGGCTCAAATTGGTCGACATCTATTAATCCAAACTCAGGTTATGAGCTTGATGAGATTTCTGGTTGTGATGGCTATGAAGATGGCAGTGATTATAGAATCCCTTATGTGAAAGAAAGCTGCCAAATCGATGTAACCTTTAAAGAGTTTATCCCGTTATCTGCTCAAGCAAATATTACAGATCCTGCACTGGCAATGTGTGTTGATAGCTCTGATCAAACTAGCTTAGAGGATGTGACAGAGTTACGTTGTCACAATCAGTATAATGGTGAGATCACTTCTTTATCAGGTCTTGAGGTTTTACCTAACTTACAAGTGCTAGAACTGGAGAATATCAATGTTGGCACAGATCTGGATTTAAGTAGTCTAGAGGGGTTAACTGAGTTTTCTATCGGTTATAATATTGACTCTGAGCAGCAAGCACAAATTGAAAATGTTACGTTTTACGATCCTAGTTTAATTACTCGCTTAGAGCTGAGGAATCAACATATTGTAACTATTGATTTATCTGCTTATACGTCGCTTCAATATTTGAGCTTATTTTATACTCCGTTGATTCAGATCGACTTATCAAATCAAACGCAGTTAGTGAATTTAGACTTACAAGGGACAGTGTTAAGTCAGTTAGACCTAACGTTCAATACTCAGTTAGAGTCTTTAAGGCTTAATAGCGGTAACTTAACTGAGCTTAATATTGGTCATTTAACAGAGTTAAGGGATGCATATTTGTGGGATCAAGGAAATGTAACTGAACTTGATATCACTAATTTACAAAAACTTACCTGGTTGAGAATTGGTCGTATGGGTATAAGCTCAATTGATTTGAGTAACCAGACTGAACTTGTAAGTTTAGATATTAGAGAAACCTTAATTAACAATTTAGACTTTTCAAAATTGGACTCGCTTGCATCTATTAATGTAAGGGGAGTTGAAGAGTCTCTGGTGCCTTGGGATCAACTTTACCTTGTTTCTAGCATTAGTATGGGGGGGCAAAGTTATAGCAGTTTTAACTTCTCACCGTTTACCAACTTAACCTATCTTTCTGTGGTTGATTCTAGCATTACTGAGTTTGCAACAATTGCTAATCCTCAACAATTACAGACGTTAAGTATCAGGGGAAATAGTGCGTTAACCCAGTTAGATATAAGCGCAATGACATCATTACAGGATCTTATCTTAGTAAGTACAGCCGTAACAAATCTGGACTTTTCTAATAACGCTAATTTGCAAAGGGCTGGTGTTATAGATAATCCACTGCATACAGTGGTTGGGGTTGAAGCTATTACTTCTAATAGCGCAGTGTTGTCCTTTGAAAATAATCCGCTAAGCAGTGGTACTGTTAGTTATTTAGATGATTTACGTGATAACCAAGGTTATTACAATATTTCGTATTCAGTAAGCTACAGCGTTACAGTGAATGTAATTGGTAACGGTAGTGTTAGTGAATCTAGCTTTCTATTATCAGATGGTGCAAGCCGCGGGATAAATTTATACCCAGATAGTGGTTATGAAGTTGCAAGCGTAACAGGCTGTAATGGTACTTGGGACTCAACTGACTATTATGAGGTAGGTCCAATCACAGAGTCGTGCGAAGTAAATGTTGAGTTTGTAGAGACAACACCATAAGTTTATTGAATACCTTTTGTAGTTGATAAAACGGCCACTCCATGTGGTCGTTTTAATTTTTAAATTAAAAATTCAATAAAACACGATTTTAGATCTTAATTTTATGCATTTACTTGCCTTTAACTAAATAAAGACGCAAAAATTTCTCTCTACTTGCATTAAAATCCCTTTCAATATTTATGAGTTAGTCTCTTATTTTTTAGGTGATATTTTATGACAGCATTAAACAACCAGAACCTATTGCAACTTCGGTTTGTAAACCAAGCTCATATCGAGGCGGTAAAGCCATCATTTGCTAATCTTCCGGCTAATCCGTACGCCGATGGTGCTTTTCGTAAACGCCGCTATTCAGTGATCAAAGCACAAGGTGACGAACTAAAACTACAAGCCACTAAAGCCTTTGTACAAGATGATTCAATTAATACCTTTCAAGGGAATGTTGAACGCACGTATGAGAACTTAGAGTCAAGCTTACTGCAAAGCGAAGGCATGAAAAGTATCGTTAATGAGTTTCGTGCAATTACAGGGATAGATGAAGAGCGCGATATTGAGATTCATCAATTTAGAATGCTTGCTATCGAAAGTGATACGCCACCAGCACCTGAGGGCATTCATCAAGATGGTTTTGATCACGTGTGTATTTGCGGTGTATCTCACGAGAATCTAGAAGGTGGTGAGCTTTTAGTATATGAAAACAAACAAGCTGAGCCATGTTTTAAAATGGAAATTAAAGACGGTATGTTTGCACTTATTAATGACCGCGAAGTTTGGCACAATGCCACACCAATGAATAAAATTGATGCAAGTAAAGACGGTTACCTAGACTGCTTTGTATTGACGGCTTAAGGAATTGCAATGAATTTAACTAAACTTCGTCGTCATTTTCCGGCATTAATGCAACAAGTGGCGGGTAAGTCACCGATATTTTTGGATGGTCCAGGTGGTTCGCAAGTGCCACAATCAGTACTTAGTGCGATGTCAGCCTATTTAGGCTATTACAACTCTAACTTGGGCGGGGCGTTTTTCTCAAGTGATAAAACTGTTGAGCTAATGACAAATGCGCGTCAAGCGGCCGCTGATTTATTAAATGCCCCGTCGAGCGACCAAATTGTATTTGGCGCTAATATGACCAGCCTAACATTTAGTTTTAGCCGAGCCATTTCGCGTGATTGGCAAGCGGGTGATGAGATCATTGTGACCAATGCAGATCACTTCTCAAATGTATCGTCTTGGCAGCAAGCAGCACAAGATAAGGGTGTGAAGGTTAATACTGCACGTATCAATGAAGCGGATTGCAGCTTAGATTTAGCACATTTTGCTAGCTTACTAAATGCCAATACTAAGCTTGTAGCTGTAACTTACGCATCAAACACCACTGGATCTATTAACGATATTCAACGTATTGTTGCTATGGCTCATGAAGTTGGTGCTTTAGTTTATGTTGATGCTGTACATTATGCGCCTCATGAATTGGTGGATGTACAAGCGCTAGATTGTGACTTTTTAGCCTGCTCTGCTTATAAGTTTTTTGGCCCACATCTAGGCATGGTTTATGGTAAGCGTGAGCATCTTGAAGGATTTACGCCTTACAAAGTTGAGCCAGCCAAAGATGTGATCCCAGGACGTTGGGAAACGGGTACGCAAAGTTTTGAGGCATTAGCAGGGCTTATTGCTGCTGTGGATTATATCGCAGATATTAGTGAGCTTGATGGCAGCTATTCACGCCGTGATAAATTAGCTTCGGCTTTTGCTAAAACGAAACAGTATGAAATGGCGTTGAGTGAGCACTTCCTTACGCGTTTGGTTAATTATCCTAAAATCAAGCTATTTGGTATTGATGATTTAGAGCGTTTATCAGAGCGTACACCTACCTTCGCACTGACATTTGAAGGGCTTGAACCGCGCCAGGTCTCTGCGTTTTTAGGTAAACAGCATATCTGTGTTTGGGATGGTAACTTTTACGCACAAGGTTTATGCAAGCAATTGGGTGTATTGAATACTGGCGGCGTTGTACGTATTGGTTGTATGCACTACAACACTACCGAAGAGCTTGATAAGTTATTTGATTTGTTTGATGAACTGGTTTGAAGCTGCCAGTTTTGTGTTTAATGTAAATACTTGACAGTGGTCAGCAGTTAATCAATTTTTTTGACCGCTGACCGCTGACCGCTGACCGCTGACCGCTGACCGCTGACCGCTGACCGCTGACCGCTGACCGCTGACCGCTTAGGATTGAGGCTGTCCATATATTTGTTCTGCGCGGTTAAACATGATCCAGGACGTTAAGATATATTTATCATTTGAAACTGGCTTATTGCCGCGATGGGTGTGGGTGAAGTAACCAGGGGCTACAACCATTGTGCCTTTTTTGGGAGATATTTTACGTTGTTGGTAGTAAAACTCAGTCTCGCCACCTTCTTCAACATCATTTAAGTAAAACATAAAGAGTAGCACGCGGTGCAGGGCTTCGTTATGGCCAGCTTGTGGGTAAACTTCGCTATGCCAATAAGGGTAGCCACCTTTATTGGTTTGATATTTCTGCGCTTGAATATTCCCCAGCCTAAAGATTTGCTGCACTAATAAAGGGAGTTGTGGCTTACCTATTTCATCAAAGTTAGCTTGTGTTAGGTCCGTTGGCACCCCCGTTTTTGGATGATACACTTTTAGCCCAAACGCGCCTATCATCATAAAAATATGCTCTTCCAGATATTTAAATATATAACCAGCGGTGGTTTGTTGGATATGTTTTAGTTGCTCAGTGTATTCTGGGTGGTTATTTAAATAAAGATCATGGCTGTCTTTTTTAGCCAAATCAATGCCGCCCGATGTCATACCTTGTTTTAGATGCGGGCTTTGTTCAAAGAGCGTGATAAAGTTATCGCAAAATTCATTGCTTAGGGCGTTATCGTAAACGCGGATAAAGTCCGTCATGAGCTGCCTTTATTGGAATTATTATGTTTATAGAAAAAATTACACCGCGCTTTAGCGAAACCGATGTACTAGGACACATTAACAATACCGTACTCCCTGTGTGGTTTGAAGCGGCCAGAGCACCTATTTTTAGATTTTTTACCCCTGACTTAAATCCACATGAGTGGAAGTTGATCATCGCCAAAGTAGAAGTAAACTTTGTGGGTGAGCTTTTTTATGGTCATGATGTTGAAGTGAAAACTGTGGTAGAACATATTGGTTCTAGCTCTTTTGTTATCCGCCAAGAGGCTTATCAGCAAGATAATCTTTGTGCACTAGGTAAAACAGTATTAGTACGTTATGACTTTAAAGCGAAAACAAAGAAGGCGTTATCTAGTGAGGAAAAATCAGCACTGAATGAGCACCTAGTTACTGATCAAAAGTAGCAACTATAAGTTTTTATTTTGGCATTTGAAAAAACAACATCATAAAAATAGTTTAGAGCCCACATTGGTGGGCTAGAATGGGTTAAGAAGCGTGAGCGTTCATTAACTCTTGATGTAGCCAATCTTTCAATTCAGCACGTTCGACTTTCATTTGGTGCATTGATTGGTCATCAATCGGTGCATCTTGAAGTTCTAATACACGCACTTCTTTATCAATGGCATCATATTGCTTAGCTTTTATTGCAAACTCGGAACTTTCTTTACTTAATGCAGTGATGGTATTTAGATATTCAGGAAACTCTTTAGTTAATGAATGGTCTTCGCCTAACATAGGTTGCTCCTTTAGGTTGAATACAGGTAATGTAGAGAGTATTAACCCTACATAATAGAGCTTGGGTTATTTAATAATAAATCAACAGTGAGCAACTTTTTTCTCTTATCATAGAGCTTAATGTCGGTACCAATATTACATTGCTCAAAATCATTTTCAGAGCTCAGTATGATATCTGTTTGTGTTTAAGCCATTGGTTTATCGTCGGCACCTGCTCGTTTTATAAAGTAAGTATCAACAACCTCCACCAATTGAGTGCTGTTTTGGCAGCGATGGATGGGATAAGGTTTTAAAGGTGGGTTTCAATCTGGTTTTTTGGTTTTTAATGGAGCTTGATTTGATATTTCACCGATTGTTGGTTGTGTTGAGGTGGTTTGGGTATAAAATGCGACCCCATTATTCTGATTAAGCTTTTGGGTTCTGTATTTCATGCTGCTAATGATCGACAACTATGACTCGTTTACCTACAACTTGGTGCAATATTTTCAGCGCCTAGATCAAGAGGTGTTAGTAAAGCGCAACGATGAGTTAACCATTGCACAAATTAAGCAGCTTAACCCTCAGCATATTGTTTTATCGCCAGGGCCTTGTTCGCCTAATGAGGCGGGAGTGTCATTGCAAGTGGTTGAGCAATTAAAAGGAATATACCCTATTTTAGGGATATGCTTAGGACATCAAACTATCGCCCAAGCACTTGGAGGTAATGTAATACGTGCCAAACAGGTTATGCATGGAAAAACATCGCCGATTTATCATAATAATAAAGGTGTGTTTAAAGGTTTGGCGAATCCGCTAACGGTTTGTCGTTATCATTCATTGGTTGCGCAGCGACAAAGTTTGCCCAGCGAGCTAGAAGTTACTGCTTGGACGCAAACAGTTGACGGTGAGTTTGACGAAATTATGGGATTACTACATAAAACTTTAGCATTAGAAGGGGTACAATTTCACCCCGAAGCAATTTTAACCGAACAAGGGCTTGAATTACTTGCCAACTTTTTAACTCGGTTCTAGGCTTAGAACTTACTCTTTAAATAACATTTATAAAAGATACTAATTAATGACAGACAAATCGCGCCAACAAGTCACTGCAAAAGCACTCGCTCAACGCGCACATGATCTGTTGCTGGGGCATAGCTTTGCTCAGCGCCAAATCGGTTATATTCACACCTTAGAAATCGATTATGGTGAGCCAATAAAACAGCGCACCTTACTTGAAGTAGAAGTCGCAGCGCAAACAAAGCGACAAAAATCCAGTACAGCCCATCATAAGTATCGTGCGCAAGCGAGTGAACAACTTCATCAAGTGATAGAGCATGCAATGCAAAAGCAGCTAGCTGATATTGATACTGTTATTCATGATACAATTGGCATCGAAGATAATATACCTGCAATTTTAGATATTCTGTCAGTTAAATCTGCATCCGTAGGTCGTTTAGAGCCATTAGTTAACGACTTGAGCTGGCTAGGCCGTGAGCTTGTGACCTTTGTGAATCTGCCTTATTACCGAACTCAGCGTAATAAACATACTTCTGTTAAAGTCGATAATCCGTCTTTAGCGCTGCGTTATATCGGTCTTGATAACTTAAAATTTGTAGTGCCAACCTTTGCGGTACGCCATTGGATGCCTCATAGCACTGAGCCATTCCCGCTATTAAAACGTCGCTTGCGCGATAACTCAATGGCTTGTGCTATTGCTGCACAAGAGTTAGCTAAATTAAATGGTGTAAACGAAATTCATGCATTTACCCTAGGTATGCTATTGGATGTAGGTAAGATTGCTTTGGTACGACTTTACTTACGTACCTTTGAGTTGGTATGGCAACGCAAAGTAAGTTTAGCGCGGGATGAACAGCAAAAAGATTTACACACGGCTTTATTAGAGCTCAAGCCTGATCCCCTTTTTTTAAGCACTTTGTTAAGTGAGCACTCTTTAAAGGTAACGCAAAAGGTGATTGATAAAATGGCCTTTCGTTATTTACCTTTTAAGTTTGCCATGCAGCAACTCACAACGCCGTTAGGCAAAGGCGATACATTATTACCTTTAACAGAGGTGATACAAAAGGCTCGCTGTTATTCTCAGCACCTCACCCTGGTTGAGCATCAAATGGTAGAAAGTGATGAAACAGCACGATGGTTTGAGTTTTTCAATTTCACTAAATCGGAACTAAACCAGCTAGAAAAAACCAATTTCCAGCACTTCCATATAAAAATTGACTAATTTCATAAATTTTTTGTTAATTTTTTTGCGACTATTCATTCATTAGTCAGTTTAAAACTCTGCTTTAGTTTATGAGCTAAAGGTGTGCTCAGTGAGTAACGGAGCAGAGTTATGCAAGAAAGTCTTGGTTATAAACCTGAGTAAATAGTTATTCACTATCTATGAAATAATATCTCAAAGCCTTGAATAACAAGGCCTGCATGAAAGTTTTCTAAGAGACAACAGCATAAAACTCTGAAATAATGGCCTTCTGAAAATTGAACCAGAGAGTATTTTTTGGCAATTTAAGCTATGCTCATTTACGCCAAAAGGAATGGTGCACCAATCCACCATTCAATTATTCACACTCTCTGTGATATCACAATTAAGAGGATAAAAAATGACAGTTAATCGCGAATTATTTGATCAAGTAATGGTACCAAACTACGCACCTTCAAGCGTTATTCCTGTTCGTGGCGAAGGCTCACGTGTATGGGATCAGCAAGACCGCGAATACATCGATTTTGCTGGTGGTATCGCTGTTAACTGTCTAGGCCATTGTCATCCTGCATTAGTTAATGCATTAAAAGAGCAAGGCGAGAAGATTTGGCATTTATCAAATGTAATGACCAATGAACCTGCGCTTCGCCTAGCTAAAAAGCTAGTTGATGCTACATTTGCTGAAAAAGTTTATTTTGCCAACTCAGGTGCAGAAGCAAATGAAGCGGCGCTTAAATTAGCGCGCCGTTTAGCGCTTGAAGAATTTGGTGCAGAAAAGTCACAAATCATTGCATTTAATAAAGGTTTCCACGGCCGTACATTCTTTACTGTAACAGTAGGTGGTCAAGCTGCTTACTCTGACGGTTTTGGCCCTAAGCCAGGTGACATCGTACATTGTGATTACAACGATTTAGCTGCTTTTGAAAAGCTAATTTCAGACAAAACATGTGCGGTAATGATGGAGCCTCTACAAGGTGAGGGCGGTATTGTTTCGCCAACTGACGAATTTGCTAAAGGCGTTCGTGAGCTGTGTACTAAACATAACGCACTACTTATTTTTGATGAAGTACAAACAGGTGTAGGCCGTACAGGTGAACTATACGCTTATCAAGGTTTAAGTGTTACTCCTGATATTTTAACGTCTGCTAAAGCATTAGGCGGTGGTTTTCCAATTGGCGCAATGCTAACGACGACTGAAATCGCAAAGCACTTAAAAGTAGGTACTCATGGTTCTACTTATGGTGGTAACCCATTGGCTTGTGCCGTAGGTGAAGCTGCATTTGATACAGTTAACACGCCAGAGGTACTTGCTGGCGTTAAAGCAAAAGAAGCATTGTTCCGTGAATTACTAACGGCTGTTAATGATAAATACAAAGTGTTTTCAGAAATCCGTGGTCAAGGCTTATTAATCGGCGCTGTAGTAACTGAGCAATACAAAGGACGTGCAAAAGAGTTTTTAGTTGCCGGTATTAACGAAGGTGTTATGTCGTTAGTCGCTGGCGCTGATGTTGTGCGTTTTACACCGTCTTTAGTTATTCCAGAAGCTGATATTCGTGAAGGTATGGCACGCTTTGAAAAAGCCGTTGCTACAGTCGTGAACGGTTAATCAACCCGTCTCATCTGATCAAGGGCAAGTAGCAAGCTTGCCCTAGTATTCTAATTTTACCGTTATTTATAAGGGAGCAAGCGGACTCATGATGATCCTTCGCCCAATCCAGCAATGTGATTACCCAGCTTTATTGAAGATTGCCCACGAATCGGGGCATGGCTTTACGTCTTTACCTAATAACGAAGCGTTATTACAAAAGAAAATAGACCATTCAGTAAGCTCATTCGCAAAAAGTGCATCTCACCCGGGTGATGAAGGCTACTTGTTTGTTCTTGAAGATAGCGAAACTGGTGAAGTGGTGGGTACTTCTGCCATCGAAGCTGCCGTAGGCCTTGATGACGCGTTTTACCATTATCACCTTAGCAAAGCGATTCATTCATCTCGTACTTTAGATGTTTACAAAGCGGTTGATATACTAACCCTGTGTAATGATTACACCGGTGCAACCGAGCTATGTACACTATTTTTAAGAGACGGCTATCGTAAAAACAATAACGGCAAGCTACTGTCAAAAGCACGTTTTATGTTTATTAAACAACATCAAGAACGTTTTGCTGAGACCGTTATCGCAGAAATGCGCGGTGTATCAAATGAAAATGGTGACAGCCCGTTCTGGCAATGGCTTGAAGAGCATTTTTTCTCGATGGACTTTCCAACCGCAGATTACTTAACAGGTATTGGGCAGAAAGTGTTTATCGCGGAGCTGATGCCTAAGTACCCAATTTATGTCAACTTATTAAGTAAAGATGCGCAAGCAGTAATTGGTAAAGTACATGACAATACACGCCCTGCAATAGAGCTATTAAAGAGTGAAGGTTTCACCTTTAACGGCTACGTTGATATTTTTGATGCAGGCCCTACTGTTGAAGCTAAAGTAGGCAATATTGCAACCATTCGTAATGCAAATAACTTTACTGTAAAAATTGGTGACAATAGTGGCGACACGCCAGTAATGCTAGCGAACGATAAATTAAATGACTTTAGAGCAACCGTCGCACAGTTAAACTTTGATGCGACAAGCGCAGAGCTTACATTGCCTCAAGCAATGGCCGACGCACTTCATTTACAAGCGGGCGATACCGTTACCGCAACAAGCTTATAATTTAGGAGAAAGTATATGACTCATCCTGCACAATTTATTAATGGTCAGTGGTCGCAAGGCCAAGGCGATACATTTAATTCAGTAAACCCTGCAAATAACGATGTTATTTGGCAAGCAAATTCAGCAACCAGCGAACAAGTTGATAGTGCGGTAAATTCAGCACGTAAAGCTTTCTATAGCTGGGCTGATAAATCATTCGATGAGCGTTTAGCCATTGTAAAAACATTTGCTGAAACCTTAAAAGAACACAGCGAAGAGCTTGCTGTAGCTATTGCGCAAGAAACGGGTAAACCATTATGGGAAACCCGCACTGAAGCCGGTGCAATGGTGGGTAAAATAGCGATTTCTGAAAAAGCATTTTTAGAGCGTACGGGTGATGTAGAAAACCCAATGCCACAAGGCCGCGCGATGATCCGCCATAAGCCACATGGTGTAGTTGCCGTGTTTGGGCCTTATAACTTCCCTGGCCACTTACCTAATGGTCATATTGTTCCTGCACTATTAGCAGGTAACACCGTGGTATTTAAACCATCTGAACTAACCCCTATGGTGGCTGAGCTAACCCTTAAGTTATGGGAAAAAGCAGGGCTACCAGCTGGCGTGATTAACCTTGTACAAGGCGAAGTTGAAACAGGTAAAGCGCTTGCAGCGCATAAAGAGATTGATGGCTTGTTCTTCACGGGCTCATCACGCACAGGACATATCTTGCATGAGCAGTTTGCAGGCCAGCCAGGTAAAATTCTCGCATTAGAAATGGGGGGTAATAACCCGCTTATCATTACTGATGTTGCAGATACAAAAGCCGCAATTCACGATATACTGCAATCTGCATTTATCTCAAGTGGTCAACGCTGTACGTGTGCACGTAAGTTATTTTTACCAGCGGGTGAGCAAGGCGATGCGATCTTAGCGGGTCTTATCACAGCGACTAAAGCTATTAAAGTGGGTAACTTTGATGATGCAGACCAGCCGTTCATGGGGGCGATGATTTCATCAGCTGCCGCAGCAGGTATGGTTAAAGCGCAGCAGCAGCTTGTTAAGCTAGGTGCAGAGGTACTTGTGGAGCTTACACACACTGAAAACACAGGCTTTGTTACGCCAGGTATTATCGAGTGTACAAATGTAGCAAACTTCCCAGATGAAGAGCATTTTGGCCCGTTATTAAAAGTGTTCCGCTTTACTGATTTTGATAGTGCTATCGATAAAGCAAACGACACCAGCTTTGGTTTATCAGCAGGCTTATTAAGTGATAACGCTGCGGATTATGACCACTTTTTACGTCGTATTCGTGCTGGTATTGTTAACTGGAACCGCCCAATCACAGGTGCATCAAGTGCTGCGCCATTTGGTGGTATTGGTGCATCCGGTAACCATCGTGCAAGTGCATACTATGCAGCAGACTATTGCGCATACCCAGTAGCTTCTGTTGAACTTGAAAAAGTAGCGATGCCAGCGACATTAAGCCCTGGTTTAAAAATTGATTAGCACCGAGTATTAAATTGGTACTAAATAACTAAAAAAGCAGCCTCGGCTGCTTTTTTTGTATTGCTTAATGCTCAAAGGTAGCAATTAAAAGCGCTTTCTGCTTAAATCATATAGTCGTGATAATTTTATTGTAGGTGTTTTAATTATGGTTTTAGATAGGCAAGGGTATGATGATCTCATCATGTATCTCACTCAAAATTTAGCGTTATTTGAGAAGCCCGGCGAAATAAAACCTGGTGCTCCTACAGTAATGGAATTAATTGAAGACGATATCGCAGAAAATGTAATGCTGTTATGCCAGCAACATACAGAGCTTTCAACTGAGCAGCGCGGCATGATAGTACGTGAAGTAGATGGTATTGTGTATGACTTACAAGAAGTACTTAGCAGTGTTACCAGTAAGCAAGTGACTATTGAGCAACATGCATTTATTGATGAGTTTGCCGGTTTAGTTAAAAATCTATTTGATTGTGCCGTAGCCGAAGGCGCGTAATTACGTTGAATATCGCTTTTAATTGCATCTGAGCGTGACTTGCATACAATAAATAAAACAATTTTTTAGAGTAGAAAAATGCAAGCGAATGTAAAATGGGTTGAAGGCGATACGTTTATTGGTCGTTCTAATTCGGGTCATAATGTAGTATTTGATGCTGGCAGTGATAGCGCAGCGCCAAGTCCTATGGAAATGGTATTAATGTCTGTTGGCTGTTGTTCATCTGTAGATGTGGTGAGCATTCTTAAAAAAGCTAAACAAAACTTCTCTGATGTTCAAGTACAGCTAAGCTCAGAACGTGCTGAATCAGCTCCTCGTGTATTCACCAAGATTAACTTACACTTTGTTGTAACAGGCAATAATGTGTCTGAAAAGCATCTTTCACGTGCGGTGCAACTGTCTGCCGAAAAGTATTGTTCAGTCGCATTAATGCTTGATAAAACAGTAGAAATCACCCACAGCCACGAAGTTGTACAAGAACAGGTAAAATAACGCTTTTTCCTGCGGTGAAATTCGTATAAAATCCGCGAACTTTTAATTCTGCAAGTGCAGATCTCACTCGTTTACAGGTTGGTTTAGTATGAACAAACCCTTCGATAAAATTAAGCTTCATGGCTTTAATAATTTAACCAAAAGCTTAAGCTTTAGTATTTACGATATTTGCTACGCAAAGACCGAACAACAGCGTAAAGAATATATTGAATATATCGACGAGCAGTACAGTGCTGATCGACTTACCGATATTCTAGGTGAAGTGGTTGATATAATAGGCGCAAATATCCTAAATGTATCTCGCCAAGACTACGATCCGCAAGGCGCTAGCGTAACGATCTTAATTGCAGAAGAACCTATTGAGCAACAGCAAACCTACGATGTTGATGAAGCGCCAGGGCCATTACCTGATGCAGTGGTTGCGCATTTAGATAAAAGCCACATTTGTGTGCATACATACCCTGAAGCGCATCCTGATGATGGTATTTGTACATTTCGTGCTGATATCGAAGTATCAACCTGTGGCATTATCTCGCCATTAAAAGCGTTGAACTTCTTAATTCATAGCCTTGAGTCAGACGTTGTAACAATCGACTACCGCGTACGTGGTTTTACCCGTGACGTAGATGGTGTGAAACACTATATCGATCATGCTATTAATTCGATTCAAAATTACATGACTGAAGATACCAAAGAAGCGTACCAAATGATGGACGTGAACGTGTATCAAGAAAACTTATTTCACACTAAGATGATGTTAAAAGAAACCGATTTAAATACTTATTTATTTGGTGTTTCTACAGATGACTTATCTGACGACGAAGAAGAAGAAATTCGTTCTAAGTTAACCCGTGAGATGCAAGAGATTTTCTACGGTCGTAATTTACCAGATACAGAATAAGCTAAGCTTGTTCTGAAAAAACGGCGTATAACGAAAGTTATGCGCCGTTTTTTGTAAGTTAGCGAGATTAAAGTTAGTGAGAGTAAAGTTAGCGAGAGTAAAGTTAGCGAGATTAAAGTTAGCGAAAGTAAAGTTAGCGAAAGTAAAGTTAGCGAAAGTAAAGTTAGCGAAAGTAAAGTTAGTTTGAATAAAGTGCTCTCAGTGTCGGTGGTAAACTTGCCAGTAGGCTTTAGCACCTAATAAAAAGCATATACCAACGTATAGCCAAACCGAGCTGGCTACTAATTGCCAAATATCAAGTTCAGTTGAGCGAATAAGTAATGGTACTGCAATTAAAGCACGGGCTACGCATATCAAAGCGATGGTTGATAAAGCCGCTGTGGTTAAAGGCATTTTTCGTATTGTGCCCGCAGCTGAGAACGCATAGACACTACAGGTAAGCATAAGCCCAGCAACTATAATCGTGGCAGCAGGCGCAAGATAGGTGCCTTGTTGAGCTGACTCAATTAACACGTGCGGCGCCCTAGCAAAGGTATACCAGCTTGGCCCACCCCAAATACAGAGTAAATGCCAAACGGCCACAGCAAAAGCGATGACCCCCGCGCTGGTTAATAGTTTCTTGGTGTTAGTTTTTTGCATGATCTAAGTCTACTTTTGTTATTCTATGGTTTCATCATCAGGCGGATCGCCAGAATCTTCTTTGCGCTTACGTTGTTCTTGTTTGGCTTTTTGGACATTCTCAAATTGCGGGGGCGGAATAGGAAATAACGAAATCAGTGGGAAGAACGACAAAAATAAAAATGCTCCCCGTGACATGGTTTTACCCGAGGCCAGAACTTTAATCATGACCCACACTATAATAAGTAACAGTAAGGTGACGACAAGCCAATTTAGTAATAATGTGCCAAGGCCAACACTATCTAATAAATCCATTTGTTTTCAATATGGTTACTAATATAAAGTTAATGAGGGTTAATTGAACAATATCAAGTTAAAGTCATTGCTGTGTAAAAATAAAAACACACGATCGCCAGATTGGTTATCAACCATTTGACTGCTCTTGTGAGCACTTATATGCTGGTAAAAAACCACAATTAAGGTTGAACATGTCAGCTAACTTACTCCAATGTGTATTTAGCGCCGAGCAAGTACGCACACACGAACCTAGTGCAGCAGAGCAAAGCGCTGTGTCTATGTATACGCTAATGGAGCGTGCAGGTAAGGCAGTGTTTGAGCAGGCGATGAAACACTACCCACTCGCTCAAGATTATGTTGTTTTAGTTGGCGTAGGCAATAATGCTGGTGATGGTTATATTGTTGCAAGTCTCGCTAAAAAGGCAGGGAAGCAAGTAACAGTGATTGCGGCTGCACCAGATAAACCATTAACGGGTGATGCGCTAACAGCGCAAAAAGCATGGTTGGCTATTGATGGCGAAATATCAACTTATGACCCGCTAACAATAAACAGTGCTGACATTATTATTGATGGTTTGCTAGGCACTGGCCTTAAAAGTGAGGTGCGAGAGCCATTTACCAAGCTAATAAAAACGGCCAACGATAGCCCAGCGCCAATTATTGCGATTGATTTACCTTCGGGCATTGATGCCGATACGGGCGCTGTACAAGGTATAGCTATTAAAGCCGAGCTTTGCGTTACGTTTGTTGGCATAAAGCAAGGCTTAGTAACGGGCGAGGGCAGAGCATATGCGGGTAAATGTGAATTTGCAGACTTAGGCGTTGGTCAGGCGTTTATCCAATTGGCAGAGCCAAGCGCAGCGCTTATTAATTATGACACCACTCAAGGCTTAACTAAGCGACAAAACAACAGCCACAAAGGCAGTCATGGCAAGTTACTGTGTGTTGGCGGTAATGCGGGCACTGCCGGTGCAATAAGGTTAACTAGCGAGGCTGCGCTTCGTACAGGTGCAGGTATGGTTAAGGTATATACTCACCCAGACTCTGTATTGGCTATCAGCATGGGTCGTCCTGAGTTGATGGTGACGACAACCGATCTTAACGCAGCATTAGAGTGGGCTACGTGCATAGCCATTGGCCCAGGGCTTGGTCAAGACTCATGGGCTAAATCCACCTTTGAAACGGTTATTGAGCACTGTGTTGCTTACAATAAAACAATAGTTGTCGACGCCGACGCATTAAACCTTATTGCTCAGCAATCAACGCCTATTTCATTAAAAAACACAATATTCACACCGCACCCAGGCGAAGCCGCACGGCTACTTGATTGCACTATTAGTGATATTGAGTCAGCGCGTTATCAAAGTGCACGCAAATTGGCAGAAACATATTCAGCGACCTGTGTACTCAAAGGAGCGGGTAGTATTATCGCTAATGACACTAAAGCGTGGGTATGCACAGATGGCAACCCTGCACTAGCGGTCGGCGGCAGCGGTGATGTACTCACTGGGGTTATTGCTGGCCTTATCGCACAAGGATTAACGACTGAGCAAGCTGCGTGTTTTGGTGTGATCTTGCATGCAAAAGCTGGAGATATAGCCGCACAGCGTGACGGCGAACGAGGCATGCTGCCGAGCGATCTGTTCGCTATAGTTAGAGAGTTGGTAAACTAAAGCCGTCAGTTTCTGATAGTTAAAAACTGAAAGCTATAATACGCAAAACCCAGCCGAAGCGGGGTTTTCTTATAAGCGAGGTGCTTAGGGGATGATGTCGGGTAGCAGCTACGCGTTACTGCGCCACCGCCTATTAGAACTGTACATGCGAATTTCCCCGCATACGGCCCAAGCCTTTATAAACCAGTACCTACTTACGGAGCGGCGATTAATCACTGAAAAGTTTTATAAATATACCTAAGAGACTAATTAATAGACCAAAAATAACTAACCTTCTATCAATCGTCCAAGTAACGAGCTCTTCACAAGGTTGTGAAATTGTCGCTAACTCTGAAAGCTTCGCGTGCCCATATTCTGTAATTGAAACATTAGTATAAAAGTTGCAAGTACTCGAGGGTGTATACGTCCCCTGAATGTAGCCTCTTTTATCCAGATCTCTTAGAATATCGAAATTGAACTCTAGGCTCTCAGAGGAAATTTGTTCGACTATCGGGCCTTTTGACTTAAGTCTATTTAAAACCTCAATGTAACTTGCTGGTAACATAAATTACTCCGTGGATAGGAAAAATAGCATAGGGACTATTCATCCGTTATAGATAACCTGATCCATATAACTTTATGGAATAGTCTTATAACCATTTTAACTCTATGTCAACTGTGTAAAATATGTACTTGCCTATAACTGCTAGTGCGCAGCAACAGTAAGTTACTTGGCTCGTCTGAATCGCCTTTACCCTTTCTACAAGATGATGGATATTTTACCCTGTTTCTTTGGTCATTTTATGGCGCCACATTACGCAGCATCGCTTTTTAACTATCAATTGGAGGCGACTATCTATTTTGGCAGTTTGTTAATATGACTTTTCAGACATGTTTTGACCTTACCAAAATATGATTAGAAGTGTTTTGATGGATCCATGCGCTGATGAAGAATACGGGCTACATTAATACCACTTTCATTAATTTGATAAAAGACAATATGCTTCTCTACTGGAAAGCTTTTAGCGCCAGTATAAATATCACCCCTTTCTCTGCCAAAATCAGGATACTGAGCTAATTTCAATAACGCGGCATCGATAGTTTGAGCATACTCCTTTGCTTGTGCGCTTCCCCAAGACTCAATAGTTGTTGAAATTATTTTAAATAAATCTTTTTCAGCTAAAGGAGATAATTTATAGCGAGACATCAGTTTTATTACTTGCTGACTTGTTAGCGACAGAAATAGAAGCTTGTTCAAATATATCCATCACGCTGTGATTTGACGAGTCATCAGCAGCTAGCTGCTCGAAGCCTTTCACCACCTCTTCTCGCAATATTTCAAGTTGCTGGTTTCTAGCAACATCTTTCTCAAATAATAGTCTCAAACCATCACGGATCACTTCACTTGCTGAAGTATATAAACCTTCTGATACCTTCTCAGAGATTCTTTTTTCAAACTCTTTACCTAAAGTAATATTCATAATTATCCCTCCAATAATTTGTTAATCACATTATGCGCATAACATGCGCGTAATTCAAGTTTGCAAAGTTATTAAAGAAAAATGTGAATACTGGTATTAGACCTTTAGTTTATTGAAATAGTAAAGAAGAAATCCATACCATCTTGTAGTGGTCAATGAAGTTGCTCACTACAGAGCGTTAGGTAATAATCTTAGTCCTGTGCATTGCGTGTTAATGATTTAAAGCTTCGTGGCGACATTTTTTGGCAGATTTTATTACTTTCAACTCTCTAACTTTACTCTCGAAGCTCGCTGACTAAACCCCAACACACAAAACCCAGCTTTCACTGGGTTTTTAATACTGCTAACAGTTAGCGGTGTAACTCGCCAACTCTTTCTGGTTGATAGGTTATTTCTTTTATTTTTACTTTTATCACTCCGCCACTAGGCTTAGGCCACTCAATTTCATCACCTTGAGACAGGCCAAGTAGTGCACTTCCTACTGGCGCTAAAATTGATATCTTGTCGCCATTAGCATCAGCATTTTTTGGATACACTAAGGTCTTGGTGAATTCTTCTTGAGTCGATTCAACGATAAAGTTTACCGTCGAATTCATAGTAACAACCGTTGAAGGCATATCTTTTGGCTCGACTATGGTTGCGCGACCCAGTTCAGCTTCAAGTTCTTTTTCGCCAGCGAAACTACCTGCTGGTAATGATTCCATTAATTCATACAATCTATCTGCATCAAGTGACGAGATAATTAGTTTAGGTTTTTTATTCATTTCAATATCCTTAACAAGGTTGTATAAATAAAATTAACTCTGAGTATGGTTTATTACGCAGTGCAGACACTGCTCTACGCTGGAGTCATTTTATTTACTAGTTATATCCGTTATTTTAGTCCTTAAACTAAAAACCCAGCCGAAGCTGGGTTTTTAATTGAGCTAGGAGGGGAGGATGATTTTACATCAAAGTCCCCCAATCCTCCATAATTCCTTTAATCCCTGACTATTAGAGGGGTGTAAGCCACTTGGCGTTACACATTCCGGTATACATAAACTTACAAGGGATGAATTATGACCACACTAAATAAGCACATAAAGAAACATCACGACACCTACGTTTATAATCGCAGAGTACCTAAAGCAATTGCTCATCTTCACGTTGGTAAGACACACATCACATTCAGCCTTAATACGAGTTGTATAAAAACAGCCAGATTAAAACGGGACAGATACAACGGCCAATTGGCGATTCAAGTGCAATCAGCACTAAGTCCAGAGAGGGAAACTTTTAAGAAACACTTACAGGTTGCTGAGGAATACGCTGAGGGTATTAAGGATTCTAAATCAGGTCTATTTTATGATGACTTCTTTCCTCGAAACCCTATTGCTCATGCAGCATATAGACAGGTTGCTTATGGGGAGGCAAGTCACCCTTACACCTTCACAATCAAGGAGGCTCTGAGTAGCCTGCTTGCACGTAAGGCGTCACTTTCTGACGATACTAAACAAAAGCTCAATTCCTCCCTCTCGAGGTTCCTTACCTTTATGGGAGTCAATGATATTGGATTAGAGAACATCGATAAAAAATCTGTTGTGGCTTACATTGAACACCTAGGGGGTGAATATGCTCATGGGACTATCGCTGCTCACTTATCACGCCTTAAATCAATCTGGACCCATGCTTTTCAACTAGGTGAAATACCCATTAAGCAAAGCCCATTTGAGGACCATGATTTAAGTTTTTATAAGAGCGGGTCACCACAACGCAAGCAATTATTCAGCTCTGAGCAATTACGCAAGGTTTTATCTGATTGTCCTAATGAAGTGAAACCACTGGTCAAACTAGGTTTGTTTACTGGTGCTCGTATCAGCGAGTTATGTAATGCTGACGTTGAAGTAATTGAGGGAATTAAATGTCTCGTTGTCCATAAAGGTAAAACTGATAGCGCAGCGAGGTACATTCCTTTAGCTGAACAAGTGGTAGATCTTCCGTTACCTTTGAAGATTGACCACAAAGCAGCAGGACGTACCTTTTCACGCTTTAAAGTTGGTCAGGTTACTGATGACTCATCAAGGTCATTCCATTCACTACGTAACCACTTCATCACAGCAGGCCAACGTGCTGAAGGGCTCAGCGAGTTTGATGTTGCTTACGTGGCAGGCCATAAAACAGGAACTACTATGAGCTTTGGTCACTATGCAAGGCATGATGTTAAGCGGTTGAAGCAGACTGTAGATATAGTTGCGGAACAGATTGAGCAAGAGTGGCTGGGATAAAAGATATTTTTGTGTTGAATTAGGAGTTACAAAAGATAGTAAAGTCGCCTAGAGTGTAGTGCTAGGTGACTACTTTTGGAATTAAGTTTTGTCTTCTGCTATAGCTTTCGCTGCTTTAATAGTTAGGTTCTTTTTGATGGTAAGCAACTCTTTAGTTGATTCATCACAAGTTGTATCTTTAATTAGAAGGTTTATAAAATTTATTTTTTTAGTAAACTTTCTTTTATAGTCTCTAAGCTTTAGCTCATAACGTATTAAGGATAAAAGCCAAGTAAGTATATAGGATAGTGCACCAGCTATAAAAGAAAGTACTTGTTCAGACAAATAATTTGAAAGTAGTGATTCATCAGTCAGTGTTTTTGACCATGTCAGTAGGACGAACATAATAATACCAGTCAAAGCTGCACTGCTTAATACATCTTGATTTTTAATACCTTTTGAAGGAGCTACAATATCAATTTCAGACATTGTTATTACTCTTAATGCCTTTATGGTGGAGTACTATCTCCCATAATGGATCACCTTGATCAAGGTAAAGCGTAGTGACGTTTTGTTTTCCTGTCTTATCTATTGTAGTGACTTTAACTTTCTTAGTCTTCAGTCTATCTATGATGCTAGGACCAAAGTAAATTAAGATGACTATAGTTAATGTTATACCTAATAGTATTAAAGCAGTTTCCATTGCCTATCCTCAGCCGGAATGTGTTGGATTACCTTCGTTATAGTGTAGGTCACAGATACTTTTCCTGTAAGCTTTCTTTTTTCTTTAAACCAGACTCCTTCAACTTCTAAAAGGTCATCTTTTGAGAATTTTTCTTGGTTCTCTGATACGTTTTTTAAAAACTTAGGATCTACTATCAAAACAGTAATGCTATTCTTTGGATAGTCCTTTTCAAGAAGTATCCACTTAGACTTAGGATTATAGCTAAGAGTGTCTATGTGATAAAAACCTGTAATCTTGCCATCATCCATAATATGCTTGTGGTTTCTACTTGCTATTAAATTTTGCTCTTCACCTTTAATAATTTTTATAGTGTTTTTTTCATCTTCACCTTGATTCACTGTGAGACTTGAAATACCTTCATCTGAAAGAGGCATTGCCATTGAGCTCAAAGCTGCTCTAACCTTTGGGTTGGTAAGTAACGCACACTTTAATTCATCAAGGTATACAAGCTCACCATTAATATTAATCTTGTAACCATCTGAAGTATCTTTAATGACAATCTCAGTCGTTGAGAGATCTATTTGTTTTAGTAAGCGAATCACATGCTCAATCGATGAAAATATCTTTGTACTTATATTTTGTTTATCCAAAGACTGTTGAGACTCGTTTTCAGAAGTAAATAATTTGAATATCCACCATATAGATCCTTCCCCAAACCCACCTTCTAGGTAAGACTCTAAGTTAACTTTTGATTTATAGATTTTATTTGCTTCTAGGTAGGCTTCTTGGTAGACAGTTGCAAGTGCTTTAATACTGTCCGCAACATAAATTGAATTCATTTGATGGGCTTTTATATGCTCGCCATCACCGTTGTAACGTACCATTATTGGTAATGGATTAGTTGTATTCATAAGCATTCCCTGCAGTATCTTTCAAAATTATTGTTTTTATCACAAAGCCTAATTTAACGGTTATACCATACCTAGACGACTTCTGTCACGAAACTGCGAAATGGGTAATTAATTGCAATTAGAACTTTTATGGTGCAGAAAAGGGAGTCCGTTAAGAATCCCTAATATTCCGCTAATGTGAGTTTAAATGACTTCAGAAGTCACTTAGATAGTTTAGAGCTAAGGTTCGCTGTTGTGATGAAAGACCTGATAAAATCTCTATTAACTCATCATCACAGAGATTTATTTTTCTACTCTTTTGTTTAGTGCTTACTTCTTTTTCCCTTTCAAATTCAGCCCATGGGTTAGCCGCTACGGTAGCCGTTGTGATGTGATTGAATACTGAAGGCTCCTGCTCGTCTTCTTCCCCCGTTTGCGCATCATGCGTATTTGGGGCATCGCTTTGAGCAATTTCGCTATCATGGCAATTTTGCTCACCTTGAGTCATTTGCGCATTATGCGTATTTGACTCACCTTGGCTCATTTGCGCACTATGCGTATTTGAGCCGCCTTCGTTTTGAGTCATTTGCGCATTATGCGTATTTGAATCATCTAGGATACGATTTACTGTTGGTTGTGATATACCAGTACGCAGGGAAATCTCGCGTTGTGATAGGCCCTCAAGAGCAAGTTGGTCTACAGCTATGTTGCGAGCCGCTTCTAATTCATTACGAATGATCTTAGTTTCCTGCTCATAAGTACGTGCTGAGCATTTCACTGTAGCCATGATCTTTTTCTTATTAAGTTTGAACTTGTTCTCCATGAAGCCAATACGGTCTACCTCTAAAAGAGTACGGATAGCATTCTGTATGTCACCCTTCTGACGCTTAAGGCCATGTGTAGCATTAACACCAGCGGCCGCAATGATAGCTTCAGACATAGTGTCAAATTCAGAGTAACGAATTTCTACTTCTTCTGTGTTTGCATCCGTTTGAATATCATTCTGGTTGTGTAGCCATTCAATGGCCATTAAACGGTGGAAGCCATCAATTGGTACGTACTCGTTGGTTTCTGCTACGTAAGCCACCCATGGCAACTCATGGAAAGAGCCTCTGTCTGCATAGACATGTGCAAGTTCTTCGATATGAGCTTGGTTCTCCATTAAACGTAGTTGAGTTGGAGCTTGAAGGTTAACTTGTGATAAAGCGATACAGTTCATATTGTTTGTCCTTCTATTGTTTTCATTCCATGGTTGCATAGTCTAAGTGAGCCCTTGTGATATAAGCTAAGCATTTTAATGAAGTGAATATCACGGGGTATGGGGAGCATCAGGTATCAACCTGTAGCAGTATCAATAAGTATATGACCATGGATAGTATTAATCAGTGGTATTGGTTCTATTGAAGCATAAAGGTTAGACTGGTCCATCAAGCAGTAACTTAATGTTCTTTCTCTATGGTTCTAATAGTCAGGGATAATTCATAACAGTCACAATGACACATAGATATACGACAATGTTTATTAATCAATATAGGTCTGTCTTAACGTTCTTTCTTAATGTTCTTATTGTCAGGGAGAAAGAATGAACAGGTATAAAGGTTGTTGCAAATGCTACTTATCCCTCTTTCTACTGATGTTTAATATAGTCGCCCTTGAGACACCATATTCTTTGCTTAATACAACTTTGCTGACCCCCTTAGACAGCTTGGTTATTACCTCTTGTTCTTGCTCATAGGCTAACTTGGGTTTGCGACCTCCATAATTACCACTCGCGGCTTTACCTTCACTTGTGCGAGAGATAATAAAATTTCTTTCAAGTTCAGCAAACATTCCAAGTAAATGGACCATAGCTATGCTAATAGGATCCTTCTTACTAGTCGTGTCTATCCCTTGCTCAATCGCAATGAAGCCAACCTCTTTATCTTTAAGAATATCCAAACAGGTAAGTACTTGAGAGAGGGACCTACCCAGTCTGTCTAATTTAGTAACGATTACAGTATCTCCACTGCGAACATAGTTAATAAGGGAGGTTAGTGCTTGCTTATTGGATTCTTCCTTACCAGAGTGCTTACCTTGGAAGATCTTCTCACAACCGTATGCAGATAGATGGTTGACTTGTGAAGTGAGGTCTTGCTGACTGGTAGAGACTCTTGCAAATCCTATAAGTGCCATGGTTAATCCTTGATGGTATGTCATAAACTTAAGAGATTCTTACAGGGGATGGATCTGGTGTCAATAACTCTGATAATTTAATTTATGACAATGTCAGGTTTATGGTATGAGATTGTGACAGTTGAGAAAGGTTAGGCATTCATTCGTTTGGTTGCAGCCGCTAGGAACTCCCCTAAGGCGCTCTTTTGGTCCTTGTCTTTCTGGTTAACGGTGACCTTTGAACGAGCCGCTGGAGACATACCAAGCTCACCAAGCATCTTGAGGATGACCTTAAGCTTATCGTCACGGACTCTTATCTTGGGATTAACTGTGGTCTGCATGAAGCCTGTAGCAGTAGGGAGCTTAACCATGAAGCCCTCTGTCTTAACGTAAGCATCAAGCTCGACCCACTCAGCTATCTCTGAGGCCAGTAGACCAATAATAAGAGAGTCTGCTTTGGTCACAATGCTCATATTGACACCCAGAGCTACTATCTCGTTGAAATACTCTGACGCATCTACTGAGACGAAGTGGGGCATTCGTGGAGCTTCTACGGGGAGGTCTGGCATATCTTCAGCACGACCATGTTTATTAGGTCTATAGCTACCAGTGGCTTTAAGTTCAGCTATGGATTTCTTGGGTTTAGGCATAAGGGTACTCCTTGTGTGATGTTATGGAATTGAATGAAAGACGTAGAGAGGACCTCTACTGGTAGTCAGGGAATAAAAGTGGGGAATTGATTGGACCATGTTTTTTTAAAGTCATGGAACGACGCAATCGCATAGAAAGGGTAGTACCTCGCCCCCTCCCCCCTGCACTCATAGGAGAGCGTGAGATATTCTGTGAGAAGACTTTAAGACACAGTAAGATATTTGCTTATGTCCACACTACGTGATCGTAGGGAGCCATACAGAGCGTATTAGATAAGATGAAGATAAGGGGTAGCTATTGGTGAGCTGATGGAATATCGTAGAAAAAGATTAAGGGAAAAGTGTGAAACCAACCGTGACACAAAACGTACCACAGTTGGTTTCGATATGCTTTTAAGTCATTGATTTATAATGACCATGGAGGCAGGGCGATTCTTACATCATGCCGCCCATACCACCCATTCCGCCCATGCCACCCATATCAGGGGCACCAGCTGGCTCATCTTTTGGGATTTCAGCAACCATGGCTTCAGTGGTGATCATAAGACCCGCAATCGAACCTGCAAATTGTAGTGCAGAGCGCGTTACTTTAGTTGGATCTAGGATACCCATTTCAAGCATGTCGTTGTATTCGCCAGATGCTGCATTGTAACCGTAATTACCTTCGCCGCCTTTAACTGCGTTAATTACTACAGACGCTTCGTCACCTGCGTTAGTCACGATTTGACGAAGTGGTGCTTCCATAGCACGTAGTGCTACTTTGATACCGTGGCTTTGGTCTTCATTGTCGCCTACTAGTGCAGCTAGTTTACTCGCAGCACGAACTAGTGCAACACCACCACCCGGTACTACGCCTTCTTCAACCGCTGCGCGAGTTGCATGAAGTGCATCTTCAACGCGGTCTTTTTTCTCTTTCATTTCGATTTCAGTGGCTGCGCCAACTTTGATTACTGCAACACCGCCGGCAAGTTTTGCCATACGCTCTTGTAGTTTCTCTTTGTCGTAGTCAGACGTTGCTTCTTCGATTTGTGCTTTGATTTGTGAAACACGACCGTTGATGCCATCTTCTTCGCCAGCACCGTCGATGATCGTTGTATCATCTTTAGTGATTACTACGCGTTTAGCTGTACCTAAGTCTTCGATTGTTGCTTTTTCAAGCTCAAGGCCGATTTCTTCAGAGATAACAGTACCGCCAGTTAACACTGCGATATCTTGTAGCATTGCTTTACGACGGTCGCCAAAACCAGGTGCTTTCACAGCTGATACTTTAACGATACCGCGCATGTTGTTTACTACTAGTGTTGCTAGTGCTTCACCTTCAAGGTCTTCAGCAATGATAAGTAGTGGCTTGCTTGCTTTAGCAACGGCTTCTAATGTAGGTAGTAACTCACGGATGTTAGATACTTTTTTATCTACAAGTAGAATGAATGGGTTATCTAGCTCAACCGCGCCTTTTTCAGCGTTGTTGATGAAATACGGAGATAGGTAACCACGGTCAAACTGCATGCCTTCTACAACATCAAGTTCGTTTTCAAGTGATTGACCTTCTTCAACAGTGATAACACCAGTGTTACGGCCTACTTTTTCCATCGCTTCTGCGATGATGTCGCCAATCTCTTTATCAGAGTTAGCTGAAATAGTACCAACTTGAGCAATCGCTTTAGTATCAGCACAAGGAACTGAAAGTTCTTTAAGCTCAGCAACAGCGGCGATAATTGCTTTATCAATACCGCGCTTAAGATCCATTGGGTTCATGCCAGCAGCAACTGCTTTTAGGCCTTCATTTACAATAGATTGTGCTAAAACAGTGGCTGTAGTTGTACCGTCACCGGCTGCATCATTTGCTTTAGATGCAACTTCTTTCACCATTTGTGCGCCCATGTTTTCAAACTTGTCTTCAAGTTCGATCTCTTTTGCCACTGATACACCATCTTTAGTGATCACTGGAGCACCAAATGATTTGTCTAATACTACGTTACGACCTTTAGGGCCTAAAGTTACACGAACTGCGTTTGCTAAGATGTTTACGCCAGCTAGCATTTTAGCGCGTGCGTCACTTGCAAAAAGTACTTCTTTTGCTGCCATGATTTTTTCCTCTAAATTCTTAAATGTTTGTTAAACGAAAAGTAGGTTTAGCCTACAATGCCTAAAATGTTGTCTTCACGCATGATCAGGTATTCTTCACCTTCGATCTTTTCAGCTTTTTCAACATATGAGCCGAATAACACAGTGTCACCGACTTTAACTTCTAATGCTCTCACATCACCGTTATCTAGAGTACGGCCATTACCAACAGCGACAACTTCTCCGCGCGTTGATTTCTCAGCAGCAGAGCCAGTTAATACAATACCGCCAGCAGACTTGGTTTCTTCTTCTAGACGCTTAACGATCACGCGATCATGTAAAGGACGAATGTTCATTTGTTTAGTTCTCCTAACAGTTTCTGAACAGGACAGAAAAAAGTTTTGTGTGTACCAAGGCAATTAAATAGTTTGATTTAATTGCCGTGGATTAGTTGTACTCAGTAATGGGGGTAATGCGGAAAAATCCAAGAGAAAAAAATAAAAATTTTAATCTTTTCTCTCGTATTCACCATCAATCGTAGTTGGCTCGCTCATTTTACGCGGTTCAGGCTCTTGCTGAGTCTGTTGTGTAAATGGTGATGGACCTTGTTGCATACCTGCACTCATACGAACAGTTGCTTGGCTCGCAAGACCTGCGGCTAACTTATTGCGAATCGCTGGAGTGAGTAGTAAAAAGCCAAATACATCAGTCATAATGCCTGGGGTTAGTAATAAGATACCGGCGATAATGACACATAACCCGGTAAATAATTCTTTGGCTGGCATTTGCCCTTGAGCCATCTGGCTTTGCACATTTTGTAGTGCGCCCATACCTTGCTGTCTAACCAGTTTTGCACCAAAAATAGCGGTTAAAATAACCAGTGCAATTGTTGCAAAGCCACCAATAACATCGGCTACTTGAATTAGCAGCGCGATTTCAATGATCGGCACGAGAATAAATAACAAAAATAAAAATCTAAACATAAAGCTCTCTAAATAGTGCTCACGTAACATCGTGATGAAATATAAATATGGGCTATCAGGTCTTTTTTCAATAGTAGTGCAGTCATGCATATGGCTACACTTTAGTTTAGCTATCAGCTACTATGAGTTGGGCAGAACAAACAACTAAAGGTTCAATATGATGACGACTCATTTTCGACTTGTTTTTACCACTTGCGCAAATGCAAGTGAAGCGCGTGCAATGGCTGAACAATTGGTCAGCCAAAAACTGGCTGCATGTGTCAGTATTCTTCCTAATGTAGAGTCGGTTTATATGTGGGAAGGTGAAGTAACGCAGGCCACAGAATGCAAGCTGCTTATTAAAACTAAGTCTGAAAAAATGAACCTAGTTATCCAAACTATTAAGCAATTACATAGTTATGAGGTTCCAGAAATTCAAGTAGTGGATGTATCAACGGGCAATTTAGCCTATTTTAATTGGATGGATGAGGTACTTAATTAATGCGGTTTCTTCTTTTATTGCTATCTGCGCTTTGGCTTTTTCCTGCACAAGCAAATAACAGTTTATTGAATGATTTATTACAGCCAGCAGAGCAAACTTTTTTACCGGTTGATCAAGCCTTTAGTTTTGATTTTGATCAGCAAGGCGGTACTTTATTTATTGGCTGGGATATCGCCCCTGGTTATTATCTTTATAAAAAAAAGCTCGAGATCATTGCTAAAGATGCTGATATCAAAGTCCCAGAGTTAGGTGAAGGGGTAGTGATTGAAGATGAATTCTTTGGTAAAACGGAAGTCTTCTTCGATTCATTTAGCGTGGTAAGTAAATTAAGTAATGTAGCGCAACAAGGAGTCGTTAAAGTTCGTTACCAAGGCTGCGCCGAAGCAGGATTGTGTTATCCGCCAGAAATAATTACCATTCCATTAAGTGTGATTGCAGGCCAAACTCCTGAGCAAAACACCACCACAGATACTGCTAGTGCATTTGCTGCACTCAATAGTGAGGTTATAAAGTCCGCTAACACGGCTCCTAAGCAAAGTGAGCCAGCAGAAACAGAACAAAATTTTACCGAAAAATTGGCATCACAAGGTTTATTGGCTAATTTAGTTATTTTCTTTTTAGTAGGAATAGGCCTTGCCTTTACACCGTGTGTATTTCCTATGTTTCCTATTCTATCGAGTTTAATTGCCGGTCAAAAAAACCTATCAACCAAAAAAGCTTTTGCTTTATCGTTTGTTTATATTCAAGGTATGGCAGTCACCTATGCGGCACTGGGTTTAGTGGTTGCATCGTTAGGTGGGCAAGTGCAGGGCTACTTACAGCACCCATATGTTTTGATCAGCTTTAGTTTATTATTCGTGTTGTTAGCCATGTCGATGTTTGGTTGGTACGAAATAAAACTACCTAGTGGCATGATGAATAAGCTCACACAAGTGAGTAATAATCAAAAAGGCGGCAATTATATTGGTGTATTTTTGATGGGGGTGTTGTCGGGTTTAATTGCTTCCCCTTGCACCACGGCACCATTATCTGCTGCTTTATTATTTGTTGCGCAAAGCGGCGATTACTTAGTTGGAGGCTTAACTCTTTATGTTTTAAGTCTTGGTATGGGCATACCATTATTACTATTAGGTACTTCTGGCGGAAAGTTACTGCCAAAAGCGGGTGGTTGGATGGAACAAGTTAAAACCTTATTTGGTTTTATTATGCTAGTCGTGCCGCTAATACTGCTAGAGCGTATTGTAGATTTTGACATCATACTATTAATGGCGGGTTTGTTAGCATTAGCAACGGCGCTTTATTTACACCATTGGCAAAGTGGCCAAAGCCAAGGCAAGTTAAAAACGGCACTGTGGTTTGTTGCAACCTTATTGGTGCTTACAGGTGCAAGTTTAACTAAAAACTATATTTGGCCAGTGACGAATACAGTTGGGGTGAGTGCTGAGCAGTCGCAAACCCATAAGTTTAAACTAGTAGCTAATTTAGCCGAGCTTAAGCAAGCGATAAATAAAGCAAACGATGAAGGCCGCATGGTAATGGTTGATTTGTATGCCGAGTGGTGTGTTGCCTGTAAAGAGTTTGAAAAATACACCTTTCCAAAGCCGAGCGTTCAAGATGAGTTTGCTCACTTTGAGTTACTTAAAATTGATTTGACAGAGAGTGACGAAACCACCATCGAAGTGATGGAAGAGTACACGGTATTTGGTTTACCAAGCATTCTGTTTTTCAACACTCAAGGTGAAGAATTAGCAGCTCAACGTGTTACCGGTTTTTTAAATGCTGACGATTTTTCTCAGCATTTAGCTAAAGTTCGCCAATAAGCGAATACAAAACCAGTATAAGTAAATTTTAGCCACAATTTGATTTAGATATGAATTAAATTGTGGCTAAACCACTTTTTATAATAAGCTATTTTTAGCTCCCGCCTTTATCCTCGCAACTTTGCGCCACTCTATAGTCATTAGACCAGTATTTTGCTGCTATTTACATCGAACTAGCTATAATAGGTGGTCAACGTGAGAAATACTTGCTATTTTAGATTTTATCCCCTACGTTGTGGTGGGATTTCTAATCAAAACGGCTTAACTCATTATTTATAGGATTATCGCGTATTATGGCTGCAAAATTTAAGCTTTTAGTTATAAATGGCCCCAACTTGAATATGCTTGGTAAGCGAGAACCAGAGAAATATGGTTCGCAAACCCTGGCTGAGATTATGAGCGAACTAACCAGTGCAGCCCATGGTCTAGATGTTGAGTTAACGCATTTTCAAAGTAATAGTGAGCAAGCTTTAATTGAGCACATACACAGTGCATGGCAGGCTATTGATTACATCATTATTAACCCAGCTGCATTTACGCATACAAGCGTGGCTTTACGTGATGCATTACTGAGTGTTGATATCCCGTTTTATGAAGTGCATTTAACCAATGTGCATGCACGGGAAGCGTTTCGCCATCATTCGTATTTTTCTGATGTGGCGCAAGGCGTGATATGTGGATTAGGTGCAATGGGTTACCGTGCAGCGTTAGAAGCTGCTGTTAACCGGTTGCAAAACTCAAATTAATTTTAAACACACAAACTAGAAGGCGGGTCGTTCATGGATATTCGCAAGATCAAAAAACTAATTGAACTAGTAGAAGAATCAGGTATTGCTGAATTAGAAATCACTGAAGGTGAAGAGTCAGTACGTATTAACCGTAATAACATGAGCGCTGGCCCTGCTTACGCTCCACAATATGCTCCTCAGTACGCACCAGCTCCAGCAGCGGCGCCAGCACCTGCGGCTCCAGTTGCAGCCGCTGAAGCAGCAGCGCCAGCAGCACCAACAGGTCATCAAGTATTATCGCCAATGGTAGGGTCTTTCTATGCAGCGGCTTCTCCTGAAGCGCCGGCATACGTAGAAGTAGGCACGCAAGTTAAAGTAGGCGACACACTTTGTATCATCGAAGCGATGAAGATGATGAACCAAATTGAAGCAGATAAAGCTGGTACAGTGAAAGCTATTTTAGTTGAAAATGGTGAGCCAGTAGAATTTGATCAACCTTTATTCATCATTGAATAATAGCGCAACCTTAGAGGCCAACTCTCATGTTAGATAAAGTAGTCATTGCAAATCGGGGTGAAATTGCACTTCGTATATTGCGCGCCTGCAAAGAGCTTGGGATCAAAACGGTTGCTGTGCATTCAACGGCGGATCGCGATCTTAAGCACGTATTATTAGCAGATGAAACCATCTGTATCGGTAGACCTTCAGCCACTGAAAGTTACTTAGATATTCCGCGTATTATTGCGGCTGCTGAAGTAACAGACGCAGTTGCGATTCACCCTGGTTACGGCTTCCTTGCTGAAAATGCAGATTTTGCTGACCAAGTTGAGCAAAGCGGTTTTGTATTTATTGGTCCTAAGGGCGATACCATTCGCTTAATGGGCGATAAAGTATCTGCAATCAGCGCTATGCGTAAAGCGGGTGTACCGTGTGTTCCAGGTTCTGACGGTCCAGTATCAGATGACAAAGAACGCAATATGCAAATCGCTAAGCGTATCGGTTACCCGGTAATCATCAAAGCGGCTGGTGGCGGCGGTGGTCGTGGTATGCGTGTTGTACGTAATGAATCAGAGCTTATCGATTCAATCGCACTTACTCAGCAAGAAGCAAAACAGTTCTTCGGTAATAGCATGGTTTACATGGAAAAATTCCTTGAAAACCCACGCCATATCGAAATCCAAGTACTTGCAGATGGCCAAGGTAATGCGGTTCACTTAGGTGAGCGTGACTGTTCAATGCAGCGTCGTCATCAAAAAGTAGTTGAAGAAGCGCCAGCGCCAGGTATCACTGCTGAAGTACGTAAGTTCATTGGTGAACGTTGTACGCGTGCATGCATCGAAATTGGTTATCGCGGTGCAGGTACGTTTGAGTTCTTATATGAAAACGGCGAGTTCTATTTCATCGAGATGAATACCCGTATTCAGGTTGAGCACCCTGTAACTGAAATGGTCAGTGGCGTTGATTTAATTAAAGAGCAGTTAAAAATTGCTGCTGGTCAACCGCTGTCATTCACGCAAGATGATGTAGTAATTCGTGGTCACGCTATTGAATGCCGTATCAATGCAGAAGATCCTGAAACGTTTATTCCTTCACCGGGTAAAATTACCCGTTTCCACCCTGCTGGTGGTTTAGGTATTCGTTGGGATAGCCATATTTATGCTGATTATAGTGTGCCACCACATTATGACTCAATGATTGGCAAACTCATTACTTATGGTGAAAATCGTGATGTAGCGATTGCACGTGCACGTAATGCATTGAATGAGTTAGTAATTGACGGCATTAAAACGAATACGCCACTGCATAAGAAAATCTTGGCAGATGAGAACTTCCAAAATGGTGGAACTAATATCCACTATCTTGAGAAGAAATTAGGTTTATAAGCACTTATAAAGCTAATAATTTAAAAAACCGGCAACTTTGCCGGTTTTTTTAGCTCTAACGAACTGTGGCTCTGTATTCGCGATACAAAAATAATCTGGTATGATTAATACAGTAATGATTTATTTGTTTTTCATGAGGTAATAATGGCCCAGAGTGTTGGTTTTCAACTCGCTGATGAAGCAGCAACGGTCGCAATGGGTAATAAGCTTGCAACTTTAACTGAGCAAGGCGCGGTAATATATTTACATGGTGATTTAGGTGCCGGAAAAACCACATTAACTCGCGGTATAGTGCAAGGGTTTGGTCATCAAGGTAAGGTTAAGAGTCCGACCTATACATTAGTCGAACCTTACGAATTAGCAGCAGCCAATGTCTATCATTTTGATTTATATCGGCTAGGTGACCCTGAAGAGCTAGAATATATGGGTATCCGCGATTACTTTTCAGATGATGCTATTTGTGTTGTTGAGTGGCCAGAGAAAGGCGGAGAGTTTATACCTGTTCCTGACTTAGACATTACTATGCGCTATGTTGGTGAGGCCCGTGAAATCGAAATTTGCAGCGTGAGTCAACGTGGCAAGGCAGTTGTAGAGCAGTTAACTCGAGATTAAAAATAATAATTAAAGGTGTAATGGATCAGATGAGTCGAGTAGTTATTAAGTGGGTGTGTGCTTGTTTGTTATTTGCAATAAGCCAAAGCGTTGTTGCACAAAACACGATTAACAGTGTGCGTGTGTGGCCGTCGCCTGATAGCACTCGTGTTGTTTTTGATTTAGCTGACAAACCAGACTTTAGCTACTTTATGCTGAAGAATCCATTACGTCTCGTGGTTGATTTAGAAAATACTAATAAGATTAAAGACCTGCCTAGCATTCCTAAAAAACATCAAATTGTCAGTAAACTGCGCTACTCCAAAGCTAAAAATAGTAAAGGCGTACGGTTTGTATTTGAGTTAACCGGGGCTGTTAAACCAGTATTATTTGCTTTAGCCCCAACTGGGCCATATAAAAACCGTTTAGTGGTCGACCTTTACGACAAAGAACAAGCAAAGCCTGTGGCGCAAAGCAGTAATGCTGCGGTAAAAAAACGTGAACTAAGTAAGCAGCGCGACATTGTGATTGCGATTGATGCCGGCCATGGTGGTGAAGATCCTGGCTCCATTGGGCCATCAGGTACTTATGAAAAAACCATAACCTTACAAATTGCAAAACGTTTAGAACGCATGATAGATGCTGAGCGCGGTATGATTTCGCGAATGATCCGCCGTAGTGATTACTTTGTAAATCTCAATACGCGTACCAGCCGAGCCCGTGAGAAAAAAGCAGACTTTTTTGTTTCTATCCATGCGGATGCCTTTACCAGCCCTGGCCCTAATGGGGCATCAGTGTGGGTGCTCTCGTTACGCCGTGCCAATTCTGAAATTGGTAAATGGATCGAAGATAAAGAAAAGCACTCAGAGTTACTTGGTGGTGCCGCTGGTGTGATAAAAGACACAGCCAGCGAGAAATACCTAGCTCAAGCACTGCTTGATATGTCGATGGATCACTCCATGAAGACCGGTTTTAACGTGGCCGAAGAAATGGTGCAAGAGCTTAAAAAAGTGGCCAAGTTACATAAGAAAGAGCCGCAAGCAGCCAGCCTAGCAGTGTTGAAATCTCCGGATATTCCATCAATCTTAGTTGAAACGGGGTTTATTTCTAACCCACAGGAAGAGCGACTCCTTAAAAGTGCTAATCACCAAGAGAAGCTAGCAAAAGCAATATTTACCTCGATTAAGAGTTATTATTTAAAAAATCCACCGGATGACTCGTTATTTGCATCATTAAAATCACAATACCCTACAAAGCATAAAGTGAGACCCGGTGAGTCATTAAGTTTATTAGCTAGCCGTTATGGGGTGTCTGTAACGCAGTTAAAGCGCGTTAATAAACTCAAATCTAATACTTTATTTATCGGCCAAGAGCTAGATATCCCGCAAAGTTAACATCGTTAGGATGAGTATGAATATTGAAATATTACCCGCGCGATTAGCTAACCAAATTGCTGCGGGTGAAGTGGTCGAGCGCCCTGCGTCTGTTGTAAAAGAGTTGGTAGAGAACAGTTTAGATGCGGGGGCTAATCGTATTCAAATAGATATTGAACGCGGTGGCCATAAGCTTATTCGTATTCGTGACAATGGTTCAGGTATTAATAAAGATGAGCTAACACTGGCACTGTCACGCCATGCGACCAGCAAACTAAAATCCCTCGATGACTTAGAGAACATTTGTTCACTGGGCTTTCGCGGCGAAGCGTTAGCGTCAATTAGCTCGGTATCTCGGTTAACCCTTAGCTCTAAAACTAAAGAGCAAGAGGCTGCATGGCAGGCGTTTGCTGAGGGTCGTGATATGGCGGTACAAGTAAAACCTACCGCTCACCCTGATGGCACCACCATTGAAGTGAAAGACTTATTTTTTAATACACCTGCGCGGCGTAAGTTTTTACGTACCGAAAAAACTGAGTTTAATCATATTGATGAGCTCATTAAGCGGATTGCTTTAAGTCGCTTTGATGTGTCGATTACGCTAACTCATAATGACAAAGTTGTGCGCCAATATCGTGCCAAAACAGATCCCACACAAGCAATTACACGCGTAGCGCAAGTTGCTGGCAAGGCATTTGCTGAGCAAGGCTTGTATATTAAATCCGGTGATACAGGATTACAGTTACATGGTTGGGTATTACCTGTAGGTTCAAGCAATACCACGCAATACACTTATGTAAATAATCGTATGATGCGCGATAAACTGATTTTACATGCCATTCGCCAAGCATTTGAAGAAGTCGCAGGGCAAGAAGAGTTACCTGGTTTTGTGATTTATATTGATATTGATCCACGCCAAGTGGATGTCAATGTGCACCCGGCAAAACATGAAGTACGCTTTCATCAAGGGCGCTTAGTACATGACTTTATTTTACAAGCGATAAAGCAAGTGGTTGTGCCTTTGCAAAATGATTTTGTTGCGCCACACGTATCGCAACCAGCTCAATCAATTGAGCGCTTTTCAAGTGCGCCGCCAGTTGAGCAGGCAGATGTATTTGATTACCCAAAAACGCCTTTGCAACCGAGTCAATCAGGGGGCTATTCGGGCGGTTCATCGCGTGCTGGCTCTGCTGCGAGTGGCTTCTCTGGACAAAGAGAAAGTAAAACCTCGCATCATGATGTGAACGCATTTTACCAAGGCGTGAGTGAACAACATGCCGCACATTTTGACAGTGTGACTGCCTCACCTGTACAGCAAACGCCAGTGTCAGCGCCTGAGTACAGCACTAATACGACCTCACTAATAGTGCAAGAAGATGGTAGTTGTGTTTTCTCTGAGCAGCAGCAACTTTATTGCTCTCATTTTAAGTATGCTTTAGCTGATTATTGGCAACAGCAAATTACTGAACAAGCAAGCCTTGAAGGCAAGGCTTTATTACTTCCTGTGCGAGTCAATATTAGTAAAGAGGATCAGCAAAGATTAACTGAGCAGCAATCGTGGTTTACTTTACTGGGTTTTGAGCTAAATATAGAAAAGCAATTTGTCATGGTGAAAAAGTTGCCGCATAGCCTGTATTTATTAGATGTAAGCCAGGCCATTGATATCCTACTAGAGGCAAGTAAACAGCAGTTCGATAACATAGAAGAATGGCTTAATTGGCAGCAGTGCAATGTACCCGAGCGCTATTTTGCCAGCCAAGCATTTGCAGGCGAGTTACAACAAATGAAAAATAATCCGCAAACAATTCAACGTTTACGGACAAAAGCGGTTAAAATAGACTTACATCACTATTTATCACAGTTAGATTAGGGTTAACGCGTTGAGTAATTTACCGGTCATATTTTTAATGGGTCCAACGGCTGCAGGAAAAACTGCACTGGCTATTGAGCTTTGTCAGCATTTAAATACCGAAATAATCAGCGTCGATTCAGCCTTAGTGTATAAAGATATGGACATTGGTACGGCTAAGCCAAATGCGCAAGAGCTGGCTTTAGCACCACACCACCTAATTGATATTATTGACCCTGCCCAAAGTTACTCTGTGGCAGATTTTCGTCGTGATGCGATTGAAAAAATTGATCAATTTCATAAACAAGGTAAAGTGCCGGTGCTAGTAGGCGGTACTATGATGTATTTTAAATCGCTAATAGATGGTTTATCGCCGCTTCCTGAAGCTTGCCCTAAGGTACGTGCTGAGCTTGAAGCACAGGCAAATGAACATGGTTGGCCTGCACTCTATAAAGAGCTTGCAGAAGTAGACCCACAAGCGGCAGAAAAAATGAGCGAAAACGATTCTCAGCGCATTAACCGTGCCTTAGAAGTCTATCGTTTAACTGGTAAAACCATGACGGAGCTGCAAAAAAGTAAGCAGCCAAGTTTACCCTATACGTTCCATCAATTTGCTATCGCACCGGATGATCGGGCTGATTTGCATGAACGTATTGCACAAAGATTTAAAATAATGCTTGATGAGGGGTTTGAAAAAGAAGTTTCATCCCTATATCAACGTAAGGATTTACACCCAAACTTACCTTCTATTCGTTGTGTAGGTTATAGACAAATGTGGGATTACATTGCTGGCGAAACTGACTATGATGACATGGTGTTTCGCGGTATTGCAGCAACTCGACAACTTGCAAAGCGTCAATTGACGTGGTTGAGAAGCTGGCCCGATGTAACTTGGTTAACTACGGGTGATGAAGAAAACTTGCAACGTGTTGTAAGTTCGCTAAGCTAGTAGTAGTTGAATATTTTTTAGCTTTGTTAAATGAGTTCAGCCACTTAATTATAATAACACCTAGAACGAAGGATAATAACATGGCAAAAGGCCAATCGTTACAAGACCCATTTTTGAATGCGCTACGTCGTGAGCGTATTCCAGTATCAATCTTTTTGGTAAATGGCATCAAGCTACAAGGTAAGATTCAGTCATTTGACCAATTTGTAATTTTACTAGAAAACACCGTTAATCAAATGGTGTACAAACATGCAATTTCTACAGTAGTTCCTGCTCGTGCAGTAAACTTCCAAGGTGTTCAAGGAAGTGAAGAAGGTGAAGAGCAGGCTGAACCTGGAAATTTTTAAATTAGGAGCGTAATGCTTGTTTGACCGTTATAAAGCCGGCGAACAGGCAGTCTTAGTCCATATTGACTTTCCTCAAGAAGGAGATCGTGAAGATCTTCATGAACTGGAAATGTTAGTATCTTCTGCTGGTGTTAGCAGTTTGGCGGTTGTGCAAGGCAGCCGTCAAGCACCACATCCGAAACTATTCGTCGGTAGCGGTAAAGCAGAAGAAATTGCTGAGATTGTCAAAATCCACAATGCAGATGTCGTCATATTCAACCATCAACTCAGGCCATCACAAGAGCGCAATTTAGAACGCGTTTGCCAATGTCGTGTACTTGATAGAACGACCCTTATTTTAGACATATTTGCCCAACGCGCACGTACCCATGAGGGTAAATTGCAAGTTGAGCTGGCGCAACTGCGTCATATGTCGACCCGATTGATCCGAGGTTGGACTCACCTTGAGCGCCAAAAAGGCGGTATAGGATTACGTGGTCCTGGTGAAACTCAGCTCGAAACCGATAGACGTTTACTGCGAGTGCGTATTCAAAGTATTCGTGCGCGTTTACAAAAAGTGGCAGTGCAACGTGAGCAAGGCCGCCGCGCGCGTAATCGTAACGAAATACCGACCGTATCGTTAGTGGGTTATACCAATGCGGGTAAATCTACGTTATTTAATCGTATTACTAATTCAGATGTTTATGCGGCCGATCAGTTGTTTGCAACACTCGACCCCACTCTTCGTAAGCTCGAAATTGGTGATGTTGGCTCGGTAATATTAGCCGATACGGTTGGCTTTATTCGTCATTTACCCCATGACTTAGTTGCCGCATTCAAAGCGACATTAACGGAAACCCGTGAAGCAGATTTACAGCTACATGTAGTCGATGTAGCTGATGGGCGTCGCAAAGAGAATATAGAACAGGTACAATCGGTGCTAAAAGAAATTGAAGCCGATGAAGTACCGCAATTACTGGTTTATAATAAAATTGATGCACTTGAAGACGTTTCACCGCGTATAGATCGTGATGACGAAGGTGTACCAATTAGAGTTTGGCTGTCTGCACATAGTGGAGCAGGCTGTGAGTTATTGTCAGAAGCCATTAGTGAGTTACTGGCGAAGAAAATGTTCGTACACACACTTAAACTTGCACCGCAGTATGGGCGTTTACGCGCCGCGCTATTTAACTTAAATGCAGTGCATGAAGAAGACTTTGATGAACAAGGGCAGTGGCTATTAACCACACGTATGCCAATGGTTGAATGGAACAAATTAAAGAAAGAATTTGGCCCAGAAATCGACTCATTTATTTTATGAAAGTAAAAATCTACTACACATTGTCGTTTTTAGTATGAGAATGGCCTTATATTTGGTAGATTTAACACAATTACCTAAATTATTTAGATAACAATGGAGTATAGCTATGGCCTGGAATGAACCGGGTAATAATGGCAATGATAAAGATCCGTGGAACAAAAAAGGCGGACGTGATCAAGGCCCACCTGATTTAGACGAGGTGCTGCGTAAGTTCAGCAGTAAGTTTGGCGGCTTATTTGGCGGTAATAAATCCGGCAAAGATGGTGGCGGACTTGGTGGAGCAGGGCTTTCGTTCGTGCTTATCATTGCTGTAATTGTATGGGCATTAAGTGGTATCTACACTGTTAAAGAAGCCGAGCGTGGTATTGTTTTACAGTTTGGTAAATATGACCGCATTGCAGATCCAGGTCTACGTTGGAAAATGACCTTTATTGAAACGGTTATTCCAGTTGATATTGAAGCGGTACGTTCACTACCTGCATCAGGCTTTATGCTAACTGAAGACGAAAACGTAGTAAGCGTTGAGTTTGAAGTGCAATATCGTGTTATTGACCCGCACCTTTACAAGTTTAGCGTAACAGATGCAGATCACAGCTTACAACAAGCGCTTGATAGTGCTTTACGTTATGTTGTTGGTCATTCTAAAATGGATCAAGTACTTACGCGTGGTCGTGAAGAAGTTCGTCAAAATACATGGGATGAACTGAATCAAATAATCGAACCTTATAACCTAGGTTTAATTGTAACTGACGTGAACTTTAAAGATTCTCGTCCTCCGGCTGAAGTTAAAGATGCATTTGATGATGCTATTGCTGCACAAGAAGATGAAGAGCGTTTTATTCGTGAAGCAGAAGCGTATGCCCGTGAAATTGAACCGCGTGCTCGTGGTCAAGTAACACGTATGACGCAAGAAGCTGAAGGTTATGGCGAACGTATTATTTTAGAAGCGCAAGGTGAAGTAGCTCGTTTTGAGAAACTATTACCAGAATATCAAGCAGCTAAAAGAGTAACGCGTGAACGTTTATACATAGATACTATGCAAGAAGTGCTAGGTAGCAGTTCTAAGGTGTTAGTAGATGTCAAAGGCGGTAATAACATGATGTATTTACCTCTTGATAAAATCATGGAAAAACAAGGTACTGCTACACGCGTAGCGTTACCAAGTTCAAGTGATATAAATGACTTACGTAACAAAATAAACACATCGCGCAATAGCACTGTGAACTCAAGTTCAGACCGCTTTGCAGCTGATCGCTTTAACGACGGGAGATAAGCGTAATGAAAAACTTTAGTTTAGTTCTATTATTAGCTGCCGTTGTATTGTCATTTTCGTCAGTATTTGTGGTGCCTGAAGGGCAAAAAGCAATCGTAATGCTTTTTAGCAAAGTACAAAAAGACAGTGATGATAAAGCGATTGTGTATAACCCAGGGTTACAGTTTAAAGTACCTTTCTTTAGCCAAGTACGTCGTATTGATGCGCGTATTCAAACTTTAGATGGTGCGCCGGATCGTTTTGTTACTAGCGAGAAAAAAGACTTAATCGTTGATTCGTTCGTGAAGTGGCGTGTAAATGACTTTAGTGCGTTTTACTTACGTGCGCGTGGTGACAAGCAATACGCTGAAACACTGCTTAAGCAAAAAGTAAATAACGGCCTTCGTACTAACTTTGGTTCGCGTACTATTCGTGAAATCGTATCTGGTGAGCGTAGTGAATTAATGGAAGAAGCGTTAGTTCAAGCGTCTGAAAGTGCGCAAGAGCTAGGCATTGAAGTACTAGATGTTCGCGTTAAGCAAATTAACTTACCATCAGAGGTGAGCAACTCAATTTACCAACGTATGCGCGCAGAGCGTACTGCTGTGGCAAAAGAGCACCGTTCTGAGGGTCAAGAAAAAGCCGAAACAATTCGTGCTGAAGTTGACCGTCGTGTCACGGTAATGCTTGCTGATGCAGAGCGTAATGCACGCTCAGTACGTGGTGAAGGTGACGCGCAAGCTGCTGCTATTTATGCCAATGCTTATAATAAAGACGCTGAATTTTTTAGTTTTGTACGTTCATTAGAGGCTTATAAAAAGACCTTTAAAGGCAAGCAAGACGTGATGGTGTTATCGCCAGACAGTGACTTCTTTAAATATATGAAAGGGGCTGCTGCGCAGTAGTCTTTCTTTTCATATAGATCAAATCCAAACCCTGTGTATGCAGGGTTTTTCTTTTAGTAAAACGAATTTTTATGAATAACTTAATGTTATTCAACCAGTTAATTTTTATTCTGGGTGATGTATTTATCGCACGCAGAAAAAATAACCTAAACGGGGTGATCTTTGCCCTCATTTTCTGGTAAAATCTCGTCCTAATTTTTTCTAAGTGAATTTACAATGGGTAAAAACGTTGTTGTACTAGGCACCCAATGGGGTGACGAAGGTAAGGGTAAGGTAGTTGACCTCCTTACAGACAAAGCATCTTTAGTAGTTCGATACCAAGGTGGCCACAATGCTGGACACACTTTAGTGATCGGCGGTGAAAAGACAGTTTTACACCTTATTCCATCGGGTGTATTACGTGACAATGTTAAGTGTGTGATTGGTAATGGTGTAGTTGTATCACCAGAAGCGCTTATGAAAGAGATTGGCATGCTTGAAGAACGTGGCGTACCAGTACGCGATCGTTTACTAATAAGCGAAGCATGTCCGCTAATTTTGCCTTTCCACATCGCATTAGATGTAGCCCGTGAAAAAGCACGTGGTAATAAAGCTATCGGTACTACTGGTCGTGGTATTGGTCCAGCTTATGAAGATAAAGTAGCCCGTCGTGGTTTACGTATTGGTGATTTATTCAACCCTGAATTATTCGCTGCAAAACTTAAAGAAGTATTGGAATACCATAACTTCACATTAGTTAACTACTACAAAGTAGATGCAGTTGATTTCCAACAGACTTTTGATGATGCAATGGCTGTTGCTGATATTCTTAAAGCGATGGTTGTTGATGTTACTGAATTACTCGATCAAACTCGTCTTGCTGGCGATAACATCTTGTTTGAAGGTGCACAAGGTACATTACTTGATATCGATCACGGTACTTACCCGTATGTAACCTCATCTAATACTACCGCTGGTGGTGTTGCTACAGGTGCAGGCTTTGGTCCATTAAACCTTGATTACGTACTAGGTATTATTAAAGCATACACGACTCGTGTAGGCTCGGGTCCTTTCCCAACAGAGCTTTACGACGGTGTTGAAAAGCAAGATGAAGTGGGTAAGCACTTAGGCACAGTGGGTCATGAATTTGGTGCAACGACTGGTCGCTTACGTCGTACTGGTTGGTTAGATGCAGTGGCTATGCGCCGTGCGGTTCAAATCAACTCAATCACTGGTTTTTGCTTAACTAAACTAGACGTACTTGATGGCTTAGAAACACTTAAGATTTGTACTGGTTATAAGCTTGAAGATGGCACTGTTACTAACGTAACACCGCTTGCAGCTGAAGGTTACGAGAAAGTAACACCAGTATACGAAGAAATGCCAGGTTGGTCTGAAAACACAGTCGGCGCAACGTCTGTTGATCAGTTACCACAAGCAGCGCTTGATTACATCAAACGTATCGAAGAAATCACAGGTGTACCTGTTGATATTATTTCTACCGGCCCAGATCGTGTAGAAACTATGGTATTACGCAGCCCGTTTGCATAAATACTGTTAGAACTAAAAAAGCTGCCTAGTGCAGCTTTTTTTGTGTCTTTATTTCAATATGGAACGATCTTTGTATAAACTTTATTAAGATGGTTTTAAATTTAAAGTGACCTAAATGCGTTTGTTGTCTTGTTTTTCATTAGTGGTGTTATCAATGCTGCCTGTAAGTTATGTCAAAGCTGATGAGCCCTTAGCGGCTGTGCCTTTGTATACTGAAACAGAGCTGTTGGCATTGATCAATAAAAACGCTCACTTAGCGCGCGTGAAGGCAGATGATTGCCAGTTGGTACAAGATATTGAAGCCAGAGCCAATAAAATGGCACTGCCGTCTTATCAGTTTTTATATGGCGATATGTTGGCATATGCTGTGTGTGTTGATCGTAATGTGGAGCTCGGTGTTTATTATATGCGCCAAGCTGCAAACCAAGGTTTGGCTGCGGCATTAGAGCAACTTGGTCGCTATTATGATATTGGCCGTTTAGTACAAAAAGATAAAGCAATGGCGATTACTTACCTACGAGAAGCCTCTGCACAAGGTAATTTAAAAGCTCAATTAAGGTTAGTGAAACTATTTAACGATGGCTTTGGTAGCCCTCGAGATTATGAAGACGCCTACCGATGGCTGTTTCATGCCATGGTTGCTGACAAAGCAACTCATAAAAAAATAGAGCGTGCACTGAGTCAGCTAGCACAAAAAATGCCTGGCAGCGTGGTTGAGCGTGCTCGCTTACCTATGTAACTAGATTATTATAATTAAAATAAACTTAATCGGTATCCGTTTGACAAGATTAGCGTCTACCTATATTGTGATGGTATATCATATCTAAATTATTGATTTTCATAAATTTTAAATCATTTCTTAACCTCTTTGTAATTCAAAATAACCGTTACAGTCATAAACCCTCTTTATTATTTACTCGCACATTAACTCACACCCTATCGGGTTTACGATTCTATTAATAACATAGAGACGGAATTTATAATGAAAATCAATAAAATTGCGACTGCAATTGGTTTTACATTGGCAATATCTGCAACAGTGAATGCAGGTGTTTTACCGCAAAGCCAAGTACAAAGCCAATGGTACGAAAGTGCTCAAGCTACTCTTGCGCAAAAGCAAAGTCAGGCTCAAGAAGAACAACTAACTAAAGCTAAAAATGTGATCTTGTTTGTGGGTGACGGTATGGGGGTATCTACTCTTACTGCTGCCCGAATCTTAGCTGGACAACGTGACGGCCAATTGGGTGAAGAAGGTTTACTGAGTTTTGAGGAGTTCCCTTATTCTGCTCAAGTCAAAACTTACAATGTTGATGCGCAAACACCGGATTCAGCAGGCACCATGACGGCAATGGCATCAGGTGTTAAAACAGATGTAGGCGTGATTGGGGTAAATGAGAATATTGAACGAGGTGACTGCACTACTGTGTTTGGTAATGAGCTAATTACTACAACTGAGCTTGCTGAAATTAAAGGTTTAGCGACTGGTGTGGTATCAACCGCGCGCATTACTCATGCAACGCCTGCTGCTACTTATGCAAAATCTGCAGATCGTAATTGGGAAGATGTATCAGATATGCCTGAAGGTGCTGTTACAGCAGGCTGTGAAGATATTGCATCACAGCTAGTTAATTTTGAAAAAAATGTTGAAGCTCGCTTTTTAGGCACTGATATTGATGGGATTGACGTCATTATGGGCGGTGGCCGTCGCCACTTCTTGCCAAAAGATGCGGCATTCAACTCTACTGATGCTGTCAGTTCTGTTGAAGGTGACCGTACTGATGAACGTGATTTAACGGCTGAATGGCAAGCTAACTACCCTGATGGCCAGTATGTGATGGATAAAGCAGGGTTTGAAGGGATATCAGCTGATACTAAACAAGTTTTAGCCTTGTTTAACGAATCCCATATGCAATACGAAGCAGACCGTGAAAACGATATCGCTGGCGAGCCCTCGCTTTCTGAAATGACAGCAAAAGCTATCGATATTCTAGATAATAACGAAAAAGGCTTCTTCTTAACCGTTGAATCTGGACGTATCGACCATGCGCATCACGCAGGTAATGCTTATAACGCATTAAACGATACCATTGAATTTGCTAAAGCCGTTCAAGCTGCGGTTGATAGTACTAACCCAGAAGAAACGCTTATTTTAGTTACCGCCGATCACAGCCATGTATTCACTATCGCAGGCTATCCTAAACGTGGTAATCCAATCTTAGGCAAAGTCGTTGCAGTCGGTAGTGAAGAGCCAAGCCTTGCGTCAGATGGTATGCCATATACCACTTTAGGCTACGCAAATGGTTTAGGATATCGAGATTTAGGTGACGAAACAGATGCGGATGCAGCTTATAGCGAAGCGCCTGTCGTTGGCCGAGTAGACTTATCGGCTATCGATACTAACTCAGCGGGTTTCCACCAAGAAGTGACAGTACCACTTGGTTCTGAAACTCATGCCGGAGAAGACATTTCACTTCATGCAAAAGGACCGGGCGCACAACTTGCTCAAGGTGTTGTTGAGCAAAATGTGATTTTCCACTTGGTTAATCAAGCACTCGAATTAATTGAACAATAATGGCGGCTAACATGAACAAATTAAACCTATTATCTTTAGCTGTTGTAGTCGCGCTTGCGGGCTGCTCGGATGATGACGATAACGATTATAAAACTCTGGTTGTGAATAACACTTTACCTGTTGGTTCACAGCAATGTGTTAATGGTGGTACAGAGACGCTTGAAGGTGAAGATACTAACCGTAATGGTGAGCTTGATGCTGATGAAGTATTAGAGACTAACCTAAACTGTAACGATCCAGCATCGTCATTGACACCACAGCAGCTAGTTAATTTATCAACTAACCAATGGTTTAAAGATGCAAAAGTAAAAATGGCCACTAGCCAAGAGAACATTGCAGGGATAGTCAAAGAGTCAGGTAAAGCAAAAAATATAATTTTGTTTGTTGGCGACGGCATGGGTGTATCAACGGTAACCGCAGCACGTATTCTTGCTGGTCAACAGGAAGGAAAAATGGGTGAAGAGCACCTATTAAGCTTCGATACTATGCCGTTCTCTGGTTTTGCTAAAACGTATAATGTAGATGCACAAACTCCGGATTCAGCAGGTACCATGACAGCAATGACGTCGGGTGTTAAAACAGACGTAGGCGTTATCGGTGTTGATGAAGACATCGAACGCGGCGACTGTTCAACGGTTGCTGGTAATGAGCTTATCACCGCGACTGAACTTGCTGAAATTAATGGTTTAGCAACAGGCATAGTATCGACTGCTCGCATCACCCATGCAACACCTGCAGCGACATATGCAAAATCTGCAGACCGTAACTGGGAAGATGTATCCGATATGCCTGAAGATGCCGTAACAGGTGGATGTGAAGACATCGCTTCGCAGCTTGTTAACTTTGAAGCAAACTTAGAAGCACGTTTTGCAGGTGTTGATGTAGACGGCCTTGAGGTTGTAATGGGTGGTGGTCGTCGTCATTTTTTACCTAAAGATGCAGCGTTTAACTCAGCAGATGCTGTAAGTGCCGTCGAAGGCGACCGCACCGATGAGCGTAATCTAATCACAGAATGGCAAGCTAAATATCCAACCGGTCAATACGTAATGGACCAAGCTGGATTTAATAACCTAGACACAGAAACCGCGACACAAGTATTTGGTTTATTCAATGAATCTCACATGCAATATGAAGCTGACCGCGGTAATGACATTGCAGGTGAACCATCATTATCAGAAATGACTGCTAAGGCTATTGACGTGTTAGACAATAACGACAAAGGCTTTTTCTTAACTGTGGAGTCGGGTCGTATTGACCACGCGCACCATGCAGGGAATGCTTACAATGCGTTAAATGACACCATTGAATTGTCAAAAGCTGTTCAGGTAGCTATGGATAAAACCAGTATCGAAGATACCTTAATCATTGTTACTGCAGATCACAGCCATGTATTTACTATTGCTGGATACCCTAAACGCGGTAATCCAATTTTAGGTAAAGTGGTTGCAGTTGGCAGTGAAGAGCCAAGCCTGGCAGCAGATGGCATGCCATATACTACAGTTGGTTATGCTAATGGCCTAGGTTTTAGAAATTTAGGTGACGAAACCAACGCTGATGCTGCTTATCTTGAAGCCCCTGCTGTGGGTCGTTACGACCTAACCGCAGTAGATACAACAAGTGCTGGCTTCCATCAAGAAGCCGCTGTACCACTGGGTTCTGAAACTCACGCTGGTGAAGATGTGGGTGTGTATGCAATTGGTCCTGGTGCTCACCTTGTTACCGGTACTAACGAGCAAAGCTACTTGTTCCATGTTATGGACTACGCGGCTGACCTTGTTAAAAATGCCGATGCAAAGCTAGCAAACTAAACGACACTAATAATAACTTTAAGAGCAACTCGCCCGAGTTGCTCTTTGTCATAAATCTGCCAAATCAACGCTATACAGTATTAGCATTATCTAATTGAAAAAGAGAACCCCGTGAAATTAGTAATTTTGTCTTTGGCGCTATTAAGCCCATTAGCCAGTGCTGCACAATGCACAATCGATAGCCAATATATGCAAGCGAGTTATAAAGTAAGCCAACAACATGAGGTTGACACAGCTGTCCACACGCAGCAATTTACTTTGTGGCGAACACTCTCTCAAGCGGCTCAACAAGATGAGCAACTAGTTGAAGTTTGGCAGCAGTTGAGTAACCAACAACTTAGACCTATTCGCTACTTTGTACAAGATAAGCGTGGTATTGAATACCAACCCTCAGAAGTAAAAGCAAAGCAGAACTTTAGTAGCAAGCAGCAATTAGTCAGTGATGAGTTACTGGCTAAAATGACACTGCAAAGTGAGCGCGGAGAAGGGTGCGATAAAGTACAAAAATACAGCTTAAAACAAGCCGATACGACAATAGAAGTGTCATGGGTTGTAAACAAAAAGTTACTTGAATCAATGCACATTACTAAGCCGACAGGAAGCCAAACAATAATTTTGCAATCGGTTAGTTTTGATAAGCAAACCGTGCAACAGCAGTTTGCCGTTTGGGATAACTATCAAACCACAGACTATGCTGATATTGGTGATAACGAAAGCGATCCGTTTTTAGCTAAAATGATCAACCTAGGTTTTATCGAACATAGTGCTCCAGGTTTTTATGATACCAACGGAAAAACACTCAAAGGTGGGCATCACCATAGCCACCATTAAGCCAACCAATTAGGAGGATTAAAACTGGCAAAAAATGTGTTCATCCATTAACTTTAAAGTATCAACATCAAACTATGAGTGAACCATGAGCACACACAACAAAAATCACCCTCACGGCGTGTTTTGCTGGTCAGAGTTATGCACGCACAATTGGGCGGAAGGTAAGCGTTTTTACACTGAGTTATTTAACTGGGATAGCGACGATCAGCCAATTGGTGATGATTTATATTACACCATGTTGCAAAAGCAAGGCGATGATATTGCAGCAATGTACCAAATGCCTGATGATCAAAAAAGTTCTGGTATCCCCAGTCATTGGTTAGCTTATATTGCGGTTGAAGACATTGATAGTGTAGCTGAAAAAGCCAAGCAACTTGGCGCTGAAGTTATTGCAGGCCCACATGATGTAATGGATGCTGGGCGAATGGTTTTACTCAATGAGCCCGGCGGCGCTCTATTTGCATTGTGGCAAGGTAAGCAACATAAAGGGTGTCAGCGCTTAGGTGAGCTAAACACACCTTATTGGCATGAGTTAGCAAGTCGAGATAGTGCAAAAAGCGGTGACTTTTACTGTCAGTTATTAGGTTGGGAAAGTGAAATTAAGCCAATGGAAGGTATGGACTACACTTTGTTTAAAGTAGCCGGCGAGCCGGTTGCAGGTATGATTCAAATGACCCAAGAGTGGCCTGAAGACATCCCTGCACATTGGATGATTTATTTAGCCGTTGCAGATTGCGATGAGTCTGCTAGCAAAGCACAGCAACTCGGTGGCGAAGTGTGTGTGCCACCTACAGATGTTCCTGAAGTTGGTCGTTTCAGTGTAATCACTGATCCGCAAGGTGCGGTATTTTCAATCATGACTTCAGCAATGGGTGACGTTAAATGCGGCTAATTTGAGCATGATTTTTTATAAATTTATCCAAATAAGCGCTGCGGCGCTTTTTTTATTTTTGTTTGCCCCAAGTTCATCATTATCATTATTTTCTGGGACTAATTTATGACTAAGCACGTGGTTATTACAGGCGCAAATAGAGGGATAGGCTTAAATTTATGTCAACAATACCAAGCAGCAGGCTATCATGTTACAGCTGTTGTTCGCCAAGTAAGTGAAGAACTAAAGGCACTTGGTGTAACTATTATCAGCAATATTGACGTTGCTAATGAAGGTGATATTGTCGCCCTACAAAGTCAATTACATGGTTATAAAATTGACCTACTTATCAATAATGCGGGCGTATTTAGTTACGAAAGTATGGCTGATATGGATTTTGCTGCAATAAACCAACAGCTCGCCGTGAACGCCGTGGCACCAATCCGTGTTACCCATGCATTGATCCATAGTTTAGGTATAGACGCTAAAGTGGCGATGATCACCAGCCGTATGGGCTCTATTGCAGATAATGGTTCTGGTGGCTACATTGGCTACCGTATGTCTAAAGCGGCGTTAAATGCAGCATCGGTGAGTTTAGCGCATGAACTTAAAGGTAAAAAAATTGCAGTGGGATTATTTCATCCAGGCTTTGTACAAACTCAAATGGTTAATTTTGCTGGCGATATTTCACCAGAGCAAGCGGCAGAGCGCTTAACTAAACGCATAGATGAACTTAACCTTCAAAACAGTGGTGGCTTTTGGCATTCAAATGGCGAAACACTTCCTTGGTAGTCATTTGCTAATTGCCTTACTTATTGATTCAACAGTTAGTCGCTTAAAGTCACTAACTGTTGAAATCTTTCACTAATTTTGATCTTATTCTTTGCTATAATCGTTCTATTAACAGCCGTACTTTGAGAACCGCACATGGAATTAGAGCAAGATAGTAATTTAACCCTTCCATTATTTTTGTTTGATGAAACATTAAGTGAACGTGATTTAGAAACCCCTGACTTATTACTGACGATCGTATTAGATGATGAGCTGTTAACTCAACTGTGTCAAAATCCAAGCGCAGATAGCAGCGTTGCTATCACTGTGAATAGCTATCAGCTAGAAGCCGTTAATCAAACGTTTGCTGACATTATTGATACAGAGCATGATGCGCAATTAACCCTCACTCATGGACCATTGCTAAGCGCAGTACTGAACACGCAAAAAGAGACAACATTTGTTTCGCCACAAATGGACATGATGCCTACGTTTGATTTAGGCGATGAGGACGAAGAATAATATGAAAAAATCGCTTATTTTAAGCATTATCATAATTTTAAGTGGTTGTGCTTACTTAGGCGCAGCGCATTATGATGAATTATTTGGCCCCGAACAAATACAGCAACGAATAGTCGAGCACGACACCGGAGCTGGCGCTGAATTTTTACAGCACGTACAGCCAGTACTCGACACTCGCTGTGTTGTATGTCACGGCTGTTATGATGCCCCTTGCCAATTAAAGCTTTCATCTCCAGAGGGAATTGACCGCGGCCTAAGTAAAGAATTAGTTTATGATGGTACACGTTTACTCGCATCTAACCCTAGCCGTTTACTTTATGATGCAGCAGATACTGCAGGTTGGCGTGAAAAAAACTTTTCGCCGGTACTTAATGAACGTGCTCAAAGTGAAGAAGCCAACCTTGCTGGTAGTGTTTTATACAATAGCTTAGTGTTAAAAATGAGCTCACCTTTACCTGAAGATGAAGTGCTTGGTGATGAATTTGACTTTGCCCTTGATCGGTCTCAAACGTGTGCCAGTATGGGGGAGTTTGACCATTTAGCGGACAGTCAGCCACATGCAGGTATGCCGTATGGATTACCGGGGATTTCTCGTAGTGAATTTAAACATTTAGAAAAATGGCTTAAAAATGGCGGCAAGATGGCGCATATTGAAGCACCCAGTAAAAATGTTATAGCGCAGGCACAGCGCTGGGAAAGCTTTTTAAATCAAGATAGCTTAAAGCATCAATTAACTGCTCGCTATGTTTATGAGCATTGGTATTTAGCACATATTTATTTTGTTCAAGATGGTGAAAAGAGTTTCTTTAAACTCGTTCGTTCAAGTACACCTCCCGGTGAAGATATAAAACTAATCAATACGCGTCGTCCATATGACGACCCTAAAGTTGAACGTGTTTATTATCGCTTAATGCATGAGCGCTCAACTATTCTTGCTAAAACACATTTACCACTGGCATTAAACGACACCAAATTAGCTCGGTTATATACGCAATTTATCCAGCCTGAGTATCAGGTTAGTAAAATGCCAAGTTATAAGCCAGAGGTAGCATCTAATCCATTTAAAGTTTTTGCCGCAATGCCGGTCAAGTCAAAATACCAATTTATGCTGGATGAAGCTGAATTGATTATTATGGGCTTTATTAAAGGGCCTGTATGTCGTGGTCAGATTGCATTAAATGTTATAAACGATCATTTTTGGGTGGCGTTTGCAGATCCAGATAAAGCAGCCACACCACAAGTGGAGCAAATGTTATTGCAGCACGAAGATGCACTAGCACTACCAGCGGCAGAAGAAAGCAATGCGTTGCCTATTTCAAGCTGGGTTAAGTATTCAAAGCGCCAAAGTACTTACCTAGAAGCAAAAGTTAAGCTAGCCAATGAAATGTTTGAAAATGGTGAGCATTTAACTACCGACGCTTTATGGCGTGGTGAAGACGTTAACGATAATGCTGCATTAACTATTTTCCGCCATTTTGATAGTGCAACAGTTGTAAAAGGCTTAATAGGGCAAGAACCAAAAACAATGTGGATACTGGATTACGCATTGTTTGAGCGTATTCACTATTTACTGGTTGCAGGGTTTGATGTGTACGGCAATATTGGCCACCAACTCGTTACTCGTTTATATATGGATTTTTTAAGGCTCGAAGGCGAACAAAACTTTTTAGCCCTACTGCCTAAGCTGCAGCGCCAGGAGTTAAAAGCCAATTGGTATCGTAAATCACCAACGAGCTTAACTAACTTTTTCAAAAGTGGTGAAAGCTTTGGCCAAACAACCGGTATTGAATACCAAACTCAAGATCAACAACATGAGTTATATGGCTTAATTAAACAGACATTGAAACCTGTGCTTAGCCCTCGCTATGACTACACTAAGGTGCCTGAGCCGTTGCATAAATTTAACAACATGCCGGCAAAAGCGATTAACTTATTACCACAAATTTCATATGTGTTAGTTAAAGACGGTGACTCTGAGCATGAGGCTTACACCCTTATTCATCACAATGCTCATTATAATATTTCAAGTTTGTTAAATGAAGAAGGTCAGCGCGCCTATGATGAAGACACGCTCACTATCGTGCCTGGTTTTATTGGTGATTACCCAGAGGCTATTTGGTATTTAAATAATCAACAGCAAGTTGAAGCCTTTGCAGAGCAGTTACCGCTAATGCAAGTTGAGGCTGATTACAGAGCCTTGAAGAGCAAATTTGCCATACGCCGAACTCACCCGCAGTTTTGGCAATACAGCGATATACTACATAATGTTGCAAAGCAATATCGTGGTATAGAGTACGGCTTATTTGATTATAACCGTTTAGAAAACCGTTAATTGTAACTGTTCTAAATAAACCCCGTAAAACACGGGGTTTATTTTTTCCTGATAGAAAATGTCACTTTTTTATAGCTAAGCTACAATTAAGTAAATTAATTTATGGGTGCGCTATGTTGCAAGTCATTGCTAATATTCGATCGCGATACCGCTTGGCTTTATTGGTTATTGCCATTCTTAGCTGTGCGACAGCGCTACTTCTGCAATCTTTAATTTCAATTCAAAAAGATGATGCTCAAGTAATTAATGTGGCGGGTAAGCAACGAATGCTCTCACAAAAGATTGCGTGGTATGCAAACACAATGCACCAGCACAATACTTTGCAGCATAAAAAGTCACTGCAGCAAGCCGCAAGAGATTTCAAATATGGTCATCATTTTTTAATAAAAAAAGCAGAGTCAGGTGAATACTTATATTTAGATGATGCGCTTATTAGTCATTATTATTCACCTGAGAGTAAGCTTGCTGAGCAAAGTGAACAATTTTATGCCGCAGTAGCATTATTTTTGCAATCAAATGATCTATCTTTAATTCCTGAGGAGTTTGAGGTTGATGAGGTTGAGATATTTCTCAAGCAGTTAGACAAGGCCGTTAGTTTATTCGAGCAACAAGCAAAAGATAAAGTTACCTTAATTTCATATATTGAACTTGGGTTCTGGCTGGTAACGTTATGTTTATTATTCATTGAGTTGAAACTTATTTTTCAACCAATGGAAAAGCACATCATGACAACTTTAGATAAGTATCAGCAACAAAAACAACATGCAGAATTAGTTAGTCAAACTAAAGAGCGTTTTATTGCAAGAGCAAGCCATGAATTTAGAACCCCATTACAAGGGCTTATAAATGCAATTAATGAATTAGAAACTAGTACGAGCCAGCAAACACTAAAGCAGCAAGCACAATATTGCTCAAGCCGTTTATTAAATATTTTAGATGAACTACATGAAGCTCAATTGCTCAGTTCTGGGCAGTGGCAACTGACTCCTGTTAAAAGTAATTTATTAGAAACCCTTGAAGCGGTTATTCATTCCTACCAGTTTAGCTATCAGCAAAATAGCATTGAGCTAGTTAAGGACTTATCGGCAGAGCTTAATTGCACTGTTGAATTAGATCATCGCCGTTTACAACAAGTATTGGGTGAATTACTTAACAATGCGCTTAAATTTACCAAAGTCGGTCAAGTGGTTGTTTCAGCATCGCTGCCTAATCATCAGCAACTGTTACTCACAGTCAGTGATACCGGTATTGGTTTTTCTAAGCAGTACCCTTACTTATCAACACTGCTAGAAATACAAGATACTCATTTCCAAGGAATGCAAATGGGGTTAGCGCGAGTGCAGCATATATTACGTGCGCAAAATGCAAATATTGAGTTTATAGATAAAGAGCCTACGGGCGCTTTGGTGAGTATTGTGTTGCCTGTTTGTATCACTCAGGAGCAGGGGGAGACTAGCCAATTACCGCATAAATTGCATTGCCTAATAGTTGAAGACAATCCATTAAATGCGATGATTTTAAATGGCATTTTAAAAGCCATTAATTATACCTCGGATCTGGCCGAGAATGGTCTAATTGCAACGGGTAAAGTTGCAGATAGTAATTATGATGTAATTTTTATGGACTTGAATATGCCTGTTATGGACGGCTTTCGAGCGATAGATATTATTCGTCAGGAGCTAAGTTTAGCAACCCCCATTATTGTTGTTACGGCGAATACCTCACAAGCTGATTTGGAAAAGGCTTATCAGCTGGGAGCCGATGGGCATGTTTATAAACCAATCAACAATGACACCATTAAAAAAGCCCTTATAGATGTACTAAATAAGGGCTAACCAAGGATTGGGTATTACAAAAGTTAGTGTTTTACTTTTATATCGCCGACACCGACTTCAATTTTAATAGTGTGAGTACCATTACCAGAGTATTCACTTTCAGAACTGACCATTTTACGGCTGGTTTTAGCATCACCTGTTAAGCCAGAAATACGAGTATCACCAACACCACTATCAAGGTTAATGTATTTGTAATCGTCACTTTGGCTATCAATACGAACGGCGCCCACGCCCACTTTAATGTCTGCACTGTTAGTAAAATCATTAATTTCAATATCACCAACACCTAAGTCTACATTAACCGCTAAACTACGTGGAACACTCACTAACCAGTTTTGTTGCACGTCGTCGTTATCCAAGCTTAATGTGAGTTCACTTTCTGTTTGTTTGCTATCAAGGGTTAGCTCATCAAGGTTATCTGTATTATCAAACCAACCGTTGTTTTTATCTTCGAGCTCAATAGATATTTTTATTTCATTGCCATCATGGGTATTAATTTCAAGGCTGCCTACCGGAAAGCTAATATCAAGTGTTTGCTGAGTATCGACTGTAAAGTTGCGTTTAATTTCGTGCTCAACCTTAGCGTTTACAGTAGCACTCATAAATACTGCAAATGCAGTTAACAATAAAATCTTTTTCATAACGTGGCCTGTTGTTTGAATGTATTTATTAATTAGTCGCAAAGGGGTCATAAAAGGTTTAAAACAAAACAAATAATTTTATCGGGATAAAAGCTAGCCAAGTAATAATTTGTCGGGTATTTTCAGTTTATACAAAGATAAAGAGGGCTGCTGGTGGCATTTATACAACTACAAACAGTAACTGCTAAACTACAGGGTGAAGGGCAAAATAGTTACCAACTTAATAATTTAAACTGGCAAGTACAAAGCGGTCAGCATTGGTTGTTAATTGGTGGTAATGGCGCGGGGAAGTCTGCCATTACAGCTGCTTTACTCGGTTATGCGCAACTGATAACGGGTGATAGACAGTGTACATTTGAGCGTATGGAGTTGGTTTCATCAGATATGCAAAAGCAGCTAATTAACGCTGAGTTACAGCAAAATCAAGATGACATAACCGATGGCTTAATTGCAGCTAGGCTTGTAAAAGATATCATTTATGAAAATGCAGATAGCGTCTTTTTTGATAATGAATTATGTCGGCAGTTAATCGATATCTTTTCATTTTCTTCATTACTAGCCCAGCGCTTGCGAGCTTTATCAACCGGTGAAACACGCAAACTTATGTTGATCAAAGCATTGAGTAATCGCCCAGAGTTTATAGTGCTTGATGAACCCTTTGATGGCTTAGATACTGCCAGTACTGCGGCGCTTAATGATATTTTAGCGCAACTTAGTCGCAGTATAACCATGGTATTTGTACTCAACCGCTTGGACGAAACCCCAGATTTTATCAGCCATTATGGCTACGTGGTTGACGGCCAATTACAGCACCAATTAGCTCAGCCAAACGATACGCAGCGAGATGACTTATTTAAACTGCTGCATTTACAGCATACAGACTTAACCATCCCTGAAAAAGACCCTGCAAACAGTCCGCCGATTTTCACAGGTGACGTACTCGTAAAGCTGTGCCAAGCAAAAGTAAGCTATGCGAATAAAACTGTGTTTAGTAACTTAGATTGGACAATCGAAGCCAAGCAACATTGGCAGCTAAGTGGTCAAAATGGCTCAGGAAAAACCTGTTTACTTAACTTGATCACTGGTGATAACCCACAGTGCTACAGCAATGATATTGAAGTATTTGGCTTCAAGCGTGGTAGTGGCGAAAGTATTTGGCAGATCAAACAGCATATTGGTTATATATCGAATGCGTTACATATGGACTACCGAGTTGGAGTGTCTGCTTTAAACACTATCGTATCGGGCTTTTATGACAGTATCGGGCTTTACCAAAAAGCTAGCGACAGCGAAATTAACACCGCACAACGGTGGCTGGAGTTACTGGGCTTAACTGATTACAAAAACACTGCGTTCACACAACTATCGTTTGGTGACCAGCGCATGTTGCTGATTGCCAGAGCTATGGTTAAGCACCCAACTTTACTTATTCTTGACGAACCCTGTTTAGGGCTGGATGAAGCAAATCGGCAGCGTGTACTACTGCTGATTGAAAAAATCTGCGCCGCACAAAGCAGTACGGTTATTTATGTAAATCACCACGCCAATGACAAAATAGCGGGTATAGAGCATTATTTAAAAATGGAAGATTTTAGGTAAAGAAAAGGTTCTAGGGGCTAGGTGCTAGGTGCTAGGTGCTAGGAAAAGCCAGAGCAACTCGGCGTTAAATTTACCACCGTGGGTTGTGGTTGAGAGCAACGAAACCCAACAGTGAATATTTAAAACCAAAGCTGTGTTGACTGCTACCCCCAAGTTACGAAATGGGGGGGGCAACCTATTAAATCCACTCTTTTTAGATTACATAAATGCTTGAGTTTAGTTACCCAAGCTTTTAAACCGTTCATTGGTATTTTGCAAATCAATGATGTGTCTGCTCCGCTTATATTTCATTGATGAGTGATGGGATTTGGTCTATTACTGTACATGGTAACTGGCGCATTACTTTTGAATTTATTGATGGTAGTACATATATTCTCAACTATGAGGACTATCACTAATGACTATGTATAATCCGCCGCATCTTGGAGAGTTTATCATTGACGTATATCTAGAGCCTTCCGGCTTAAGTTGTCGTTATTTGGCTAAACAACAAATTAACATTGAGTAATGTTCACGCAGTAAACTTTGCGATGGCATAAAAATATAATCAGGTAGCCGGAGGTATGTAGCCTCTCCAGCTCTACACGCTCACCTTGCAATTTATTTTATGTATACGAAACAAGTGCTGCATGGTTTTACCCTCTAAAGCGCAGCGCCTCTTAATCTCTTTGTGAATAATTTACTTAAATTTTTTGGTACCAAGAGTAATGAATGAGCAAGAGCTGGCATGCTTAAATAACCTCTCAGCCCATAGAAGTGCTAAAAATTGGCTAGATCAACTAAATTTTGGTTAATATCCTATTGCTTGGTTTGGTTAGTGCTCCATAGGCCTTATTTTATAAGGTGAAGAGAAGTGGTTCAATTTTTGCTACTTTAAAATCAATCAAATCATTTAACAGGATAAAAAAATGAATAAATCACTTACTGCTACACTTTTAATTGCTTTCTCACTCTTGCTCTATACACAATTTTCAGAATTAGCATATAAATTTGGATTTGCGGAACTGAAGTTAGTTGCTGTGCTAGAAAATCCAGATAAAATGAAAGTTAAGTGTGACGCCTACTCACTTGGTTTTTTTGATGAAATCAAACTTCAAAATAAGTATCAAAAATGTATTAATGAGTATGAAGCCCAAGGTTATGAACTAATCAGTAGAAGTGATAGGTAATAGTATTAGTACCGGGCTGTCAGTTAAAAAGATGGCCCTTTTATCACCTTCTGAGGCCACAAGTTTTAGACATCATGTTATTGACTGACTGTTTCCGCTTTACAGTTATCTGGCAAACCACTATTGGAAATTACATAAACGCTTTAGTTAATAAGCTACCTAAGTGTTTATTTTACTCATTAGTGTTGCATATAAGTAGGTCGTGCTTTAGCGCGTTAATCTCAAAAAGCCAAACTGACGACCTACATTAGAGGGGGAATTTATAAGCGGGTAACGGTTATACCTTGCTCTTTAAACTGTTTTAATAAACCGTGTTGCTCAGGTAAGTGCAGGGCACCTACGGCAATAAATAACTGCTCTTTAGCTAGGCGTGGGGTGAGCTCTTTTACCCAATTGTTGTTACGTTCAATCAGCATAACTTGTTCGCTGATTTCGCCGTAGTTACTGTCATCAAAGCTTTCGTTGTAATACTTGGTTAAAGTGTCCATATCACCATTTTTCCATGCATCTACAAGCGTAATAAAGTAGGTTTCAACATCGGCGAGTTGCTCAAAGGTTTCTTCGATCATTTCATTGCTTAGCAGTGACATATGGTTAAACATTTCCATTTGATACTCTAATGTTTCAAGCTCACCAATTTGCTTGTTTTTAGTTTTAGCGTAAGCAAGTACTTGCTTATCAATGCCTGTTTGATCTGAAAAACCTGCATTTTGAAACTCCATTTGCATCATGGTGACCATCACAGCCCACGGTGCAAGGTTGTCAAACATCGCTATATCGATTGATTTGTTACTAAAGTACTGTTTTAGCTTGCTGTAGTTTTGTTCGGATAACTCGCTTTTTAAGGTTTTACCATTTTTTAGCATCATAAATGGCATTGAGCGGCGCTGCATTTCCATTGGACTAATTGCGCTGATATCGACCTCGACAATCACTTTATCTGTTGCATCAATAGCTTTGGTTACTTTACTCGGTAAACCTTTCATGCTGCTATCGCCAACATGTACAGTGCCAAATAAATACGATTTCACACCGTTTTTTTCAAGTTGCCAAAGGCCGGGTTCTGCATGGCTGGCAAAGCTAAGTGTGAGTAAAATAGCTAAAATAAAGTAGCTACTGATACGCTGTGTGAAGTTCATAATTATCCTTATTGCTGAGTTGCTAATGTAATCATATACCCAAACTACCTCAAGATACGAGTTTCAGTTGGAATTAAAAGCGATTTAGGCAAGGCATTGATTGCAAGTAATAGTGGTTCTATTGTTAAAATCAATAACGCAGGATAAATCGCTTTTAAACCAACCCGTAGGGCGTTTCACAGAAACTTACTCTCATCGTTGTTACTTTTTAAAAGGGATGGCCATTCTTGCAAAGTAACGCCTTGATATTAAGTCCCTGTGAAACGCTGAATTCTGCATCTTGAGGTGGCTTGGGTATATACCCAAGTACCTTAATTAAGCGAGTAGTTGTTATTTTATTGCAAACTGCTTTTTGTTTCTGATATAGCTTATTTCAAATTTTGTCATTTAAATATATCAAAAGTTTATGCAAGTTATGCTAAAAATGAATCAAACCGTGAAATGGTTATTACTAGGTATGAATTATCAATAAATGGTTATATCTGAAAATTCAATTCATAATTAGCTGAATTTTGAATTTTTAAACCAGTAAATTCAATTGTTATAAGCTTTTTTAGATTGTTTTTAGGGTTGACTTAAGGCGGGCATCGCGGTACTAATAGATAAAGACAGCGAGGATGAAAACGCTCCTGCGCTAATTAAACAAATTTACGGTATTTATTACATGCTTACAAACGCACTAAACCTAGTCCTTATTAACGTCGTGGTGATTATTATTACCGCGGGGGCTACTTAGTGCTTTAAATATTGTAAAGCATTATAAAAGCCCTCCGCACTTAACCAGTCGGGGGGCTTTTTAGTTTCAGGTTTAGAGAAAGTAATAGCACATAATGTCACTGAGGAATGAGGATTTATTAATGACAGGCGCAGAACTAACAATCGACTTATTAGCCAAGCATGGCGTAAATGAAGTATTTGGTTATCCAGGTGGTGCCATAATGCCAATTTACGACGCCCTGTATGGCGCGCCAGTGAAGCATTATTTGACTCGTCATGAGCAAGGAGCAGGTTTTGCAGCGGTAGGATTTGCGCGTAGTACGGGTAAGTTAGGCGTGTGTTTTGCTACATCGGGCCCTGGGGCAACTAACTTAATTACAGCTCTTGCCGATGCGATGATGGACTCAGTGCCGCTTTTAGCTATCACTGGGCAAGTACCCACCGCGGCAATTGGCTCTGATGCTTTTCAAGAAATCGATGTGTTAGGTATGTCGTTATCATGCACCAAGCATAGTTATATGGTTGAGCGGGCAGAGGATTTAGCTGAAATTTTACAAGAAGCTATGCATCTTGCGCAAAGCGGCCGTCCAGGGCCCGTGCTTGTGGATATTCCAAAAGACATTCAGTTAGCGCAAGTGCCTTTTCATCCTTGGCTGGCTGCTGACGATTATTTACCGCAGTTAGACCTAAACCAAGTGGCAATTGCAAACCAGTTATTGAGCGAAGCTAAGCGACCTGTAGCGTATGTTGGTGGTGGCGTACAAAGTGCCGGTGCACAAAATGAGTTAATGCAATTTTTAGAAAAAACGCAAATGCCAGCTGTTTCAACATTAAAAGCATTGGGCAGCGTATTACCCGATTATGAATATGACTTAGGCATGCTAGGTATGCATGGTGGTCAAGCTGCAAATTTAGCGGTACAAGAGTGTGATGTACTAGTATGTATAGGTGCTCGCTTCGATGACCGTGTAACTGGTAATTTAAGTAAGTTTGCAGCCAAAGCAAAGGTGATTCATTTAGATATTGATGTGGCCGAAGTAGGTAAGCGAAAGCCTGCTAAAGCATCTTTAATTGCAGATTTAAAAACATCGTTACCGCAACTTGAGTGTTTTGTAACGCAACAAGCATGGTTAGCGCACACTAAAGAGATGATGGTTAAACATACGTGGCGTTATGATTACCCCGGTGAAAAAGTATTTGCACCGTATTTACTAAACCAACTTAGTCAGCGCATGCCTAAAACTGGCGTAGTATGTTGTGATGTAGGCCAGCACCAAATGTGGGTTGCACAACATATGAAGTTTAGCCACCCGAGTAATCATTTAAGCAGTGGTGGTGCGGGCACTATGGGCTTTGGTTTACCAGCGGCAATCGGTGCGCAAGTCGCGCGCCCAGATGATTTTGTGATCACCGTTTCTGGTGATGGTTCAATCATGATGAATATTCAAGAGCTTGCGACTATTCGTCGTAATAATTTACCGGTAAAAATATTAATACTTGATAACCAACGTTTAGGTATGGTGCGCCAATGGCAAGAGCTATTTTTTGATGGCCGCTATAGTGAAACGAACCTATCAGATAACCCAGACTTTGTGCAGTTAGCTGCGGTATTTGGCATTCCAGGACAAACAATTACCCATGCAAATCAAGTGGATGATGCAATTACCGCATTAGTGAATAGCACAGGTCCGTACATAGTACACGCCTGTATAGATGATAAAGAAAATGTATGGCCATTAGTACCACCAGGTGCTGCTAACGATGAAATGATGACGGAGAGTGCAAAATGAAACACAGTTTAACAGTGACTTTAAAAAACCAGAGTGTGGCCGTTGAGCGTTTTTTGCGTGTTGTGCGTCATCGTGGTTTTGATTTAACCCATTTACAGATCAACTTAGACGACGGCCACTATCAAGTAGAAATGACAGTCGATAGCGATAAACCAGTCTACTTACTAACAACACAACTGGCTAAATTAGTTGACGTAAAGCAGGTGATGCTACAAAGCGTACAGCAACAGCAAGCAATGTAGTTTGCATTAAAAAATCAACAGGGTTAGAGGGTATTTACCCTCTAACAGTAAAAAAAATTAAAGAATGAGGAACAGCCTTGCGGCTGCAAATACTGAGGTAACTATGGCTAAATTAAGAAGTGCAACAACAACAGAAGGTCGAAAACGCGCAGGTGCCCGTGCATTATGGCGCGCAACCGGTATGACAGATACCGATTTTGGTAAACCAATTATTGCTGTTGTGAACTCATTTACGCAATTTGTACCAGGGCATGTGCATCTTAATCAACTCAGCGAACTTATGGCCGAAACCATCACTCAAGCCGGTGGTGTACCAAAAGAATTCAATACTATCGCCATTGATGATGGCATAGCTATGGGACACGGCGGCATGCTTTATTCATTGCCTTCGCGTGATTTAATAGCCGATTCAGTAGAGTATATGGTTAATGGTCATTGTGCCGATGCGATGATCTGTATTTCAAACTGCGACAAAATCACCCCTGGTATGATGCTTGCGGCATTACGTTTAAATATTCCGGTTATTTTTGTATCAGGTGGCCCAATGGAAGCAGGTAAAACTAAGCTTGCTAATATTGATATTAAACTCGATCTCGTTGATGCCATGGTTAAAGGTGCTGATACTTCTGTAAGCGATGCTGACTCAGAACAAGTTGAACGTTCAGCGTGCCCAACCTGTGGTTCGTGCTCGGGCATGTTTACAGCGAATTCAATGAACTGCTTATTAGAGGCCATTGGCCTTGCACTGCCTGGTAACGGCACTACGCTTGCGACACATAAAGATCGTAAACAACTGTATGCTGAAGCTGGTGCACGTATTGTTGATTTATGCCGTGAGTACTATCAAAAAGATAACCACGATGTATTACCGCGCGCCATTGCTAATAAAACTGCTTTTATGAACTCAATGGTCGTTGATATCGCAATGGGTGGGTCGTCAAATACCGTACTGCATTTATTAGCCGCAGCCCAAGAAGCGGGTGTTGATTTTGATATGTCACATATTGATGAGCTATCTCGCAAAACGCCTTTCTTATGTAAAGTAGCACCAGCAACACCTGAGTATCATATTGAAGATGTACACCGTGCTGGTGGCATGATGGCAATTGTACGTGAGTTAGGTAAAGCAGGCTTATTTGATTTGTCAGTAAATCACGTTGCCGGTATGACCATGGGTGAACTGGTTAAAAAATGGGATGCCACTGATCCAGATAACGAAGCCGCTCAAAAATTCTATCGTGCAGGGCCTGCAGGTATCCGCACGACTAAAGCAATGAGTCAATCGTGTCGCTGGGATGAAGGCGATAACGACCGCGAAAATGGTTGTATCCGCAGTGTTGAACATGCGTTTCGCCAAGATGGCGGGCTAGCCGTACTTTCAGGTAACTTAGCTGTTGATGGCTGTATTGTTAAAAGTGCTGGCGTAGTTGATGAAATGCTGCACTTTGAAGGTACAGCCGTGGTGTATGAGTCACAAGATGATTCAGTAGAAGGCATCTTAAATGACGAAGTAAAAGCCGGTGATATTGTGGTTATTCGCTACGAAGGCCCTAAAGGTGGCCCAGGCATGCAAGAAATGCTTTACCCAACCAGTTACTTAAAATCTAAAGGCCTTGCTGAAAAGTGTGCCTTGATCACAGATGGTCGTTTTTCTGGTGGCACTTCAGGTTTATCAATTGGTCACGTATCACCAGAAGCAGCAAGTGGTGGTGCAATTGCCTATGTTGAGAACGGCGATAAAATTATCATTGATATTGCCACTCGTGAGATCACTCTAGCATTAACCGATGAAGAGCTTGAAGCACGTAAACAAAAACAATTGGCTCGTGGTAAACAAGCCTATAAGCCGCTTGACCGCGACCGTTATGTATCATCAGCGTTAAAAGCGTATGCGCTACTAGCAACCAGTGCTGATAAAGGTGCGGTGCGTGATTTAGCCAAACTGGAGGAGCTTAGCTAATTATGGTTTCTCAAGAGCTCGATTATTTTCGCGCTATTATTCAAGCAAATATGGAGCCGCTGGCAAAAGTCACTGAGGTAAGCGAAATGCCTACCTTGAGTGAGCGTCTCGGCAATCATGTTTGGCTAAAGCGCGAAGATCAGCAGCCTGTTTATTCGTTTAAACTGCGCGGCGCGTATAATAAATTAGCAAAATTACCTAAAGGGTCTGTGGTGATCACAGCCTCTGCGGGTAATCATGCGCAAGGAGTGGCACTGAGTGCTTCGCATTTGGGGCATCAGGCCACGATTGTCATGCCTGTCACTACGCCTGAAATCAAAGTAAATGCAGTGCGTGCTTTAGGTGGTGAAGTGGTGTTACATGGTCACCACTTTGATGCCGCTAAAGCTTACGCCCTTGAGTTGACCGAAAAGCGTAATGGGGTATTTGTTCCGCCATTTGATGACCCCGATGTAATTGTGGGTCAAGGCACTGTCGCGCGTGAACTAATGCAGCAGCTTAATCAACTTGATGCAGTGTTTATTCCTGTGGGGGGCGGTGGATTACTTGCAGGAATGGCGGTGTATATCAAATCGTTGCGTCCAGATATTAAAGTAATTGGTGTTGAGGCTGACGAAAGCGCTTGTTTACAGGCTGCTCTTGAAGCAGGAAAGCCTGTAGAGCTTGATCGCGTTGGTAGTTTTGCTGATGGTGTTGCGGTTAAAATCATCGGTAGTGAAACCTTTCGGTTAGCGCAAAAGTTTTGTGATGAAGTGGTTACGGTATCAGGCGATGAAATATGCGCTGCAATGCAGGATATCTTTGTTTCAACCCGTGCTATTGCTGAGCCTTCTGGCGCTCTTGCTACTGCTGGCCTTAAAAAGTGGAGTCAGCAAAGTGGCCTTAAAGGACTGCATTTAGCCGCTATTTTGTCTGGCGCTAACTTAAACTTTGACCGCCTGCGCTATGTTGCTGAGCGAACAGCATTAGGTGAAAAGAATGAAGCCTTATTTGCGGTAACCATTAATGAAGAAAAAGGCAGTTTTAAGCAGTTTTGTGCATCTCTAGGCGGCAGAGCAATTACTGAGTTTAACTACCGTTATGCAGGCCCTGGCGAAGCACAAATTTTTGTTGGCATTGCCCTGCGTCAAGGTCAACAAGAGCTTGATGAACTGAAAAGCGATTTAACCTCGAACGGTTATCAATTTTGTGATTTATCAGATAATGAGCTGGCTAAGTTGCACGTACGGTATATGGTCGGTGGTAAAGCGCCAGAGCAAATGCAAGAGCGGTTATTACGCTTTGAGTTTCCTGAGTATCCCGGCGCTCTCGCGCGCTTTTTAGATACATTGGGCAGTAACTGGAATATTACTTTATTTCATTACCGCAACCATGGTGGATCAATGGGCAATGTGCTTGCAGGGTTTGCGATAGAGCCAAGTCAGTTTGAGGTGTTTAATGAGCATCTAAACCGCTTGGGTTATAGCGTACAAGATGAGACAAACAACCCATGCTTTACTCAGTTTTTGACAACGCAACCGCCACTAAATACCGTACAAGCTGCAAATAATTAAGGATCTCCTGAGGATAATTGCCTTATTAATAATTTTATCTATAGTTATTAGTAATGACTAATTACCCTCAGGTGTTTATATTGCTACTTAAAGGGTTTATAACAGCAATTAGCCTAGTTGGTATATTACATTGCAACATAGCGCGGGCTGAGACAAAGCATGTCACCTTACAGCTTAAATGGTCACATCAGTTTCAGTTTGCTGGCTATTATATGGCTCAACAAAAAGGCTTTTATAAAGATGTTGGGCTCAATGTAACGATAACAGCCGCAGATGTAAGTGAGCCAGACACCTTTAGTAAAGTACTCGCGGGCCAAGCAAACTTTGGCGTGGGCCACTCGGGTATTTTACAACATCGTATTGATGGTCAGCCCTTGGTGGCAATGGCTGCTATTTTACAATTCTCTCCTTATTGTTGGATGGTAAAAAAAAGCTCCGATATTTTTCATCCTCGAGACTTTTTCAATAAACGCATTAGCTCTATTAGTCGCAAAGAAAATGCAGAGTTATTGGTTATGCTTGAACGTAGTGGCGTTGATCCCCTGTTATTGCCAGCCTATTTAAGTAATGGAAAAACAGATCAATGGTTGAATGATCAATTAGATGCGATGCAGGTTTATATTACTAATGAACCCTTTATTATGCGGCAGCAGGGGATTGAGCATCGTTTAATTTGCCCACAAAGGTACGGCATTAACGTTTATAGCGATATTCTCTACACTACACAAAGCATGCTAGTGCAGAACCCTAAAACGGTTGAAAACTTTTATCAAGCAAGCTTAAAAGGCTGGCGTTACGCAATGATGAACTTAGATGAATCAATTGCGGTTACTGCACAGTATTATGCGAACGATAAAAGTCATCAAGAGCTCAGCTACGAAGCCGAAGTGTTAATTGATTATATCTCTCCGCCCGGTTCTAAATTAGGGGCTATGTCGATGGCTAAATGGCGATTAATAGCTGATTTATACAATATAGAGCAGGATCGTTTTGATGAAGTGAAAAATGGCTTTATTTACCAATATGAGAAACCTAAAAAGCTACGGCTGTCGTGGATGTTGATAGCGGCTATTATTATTAGTGTGTTATCTATCCCGCTTTACCTACGCTTGATGCTGAAAAAAAGCGTATAATAAGGCAAATACTTTTCATCGTTAAAAATTTTATGACCCTTGCTGAGCAGTTTACAGCCCTAGATACTCTCTTATTATCGACTCGCCAATTTTGGCAATGCACCGCATTTGATTACGATGAACTTCCTTGGCCAGAGCTTGCGCCGATTCTTGAAGCATTAACCGATCAACAAGTTGCTGAGCTGGATAGTGATCAAGATGCACTTTATACCTTTTTTAGTCCATCAATTAATGAATTAGAAAAGCTTGCTGATTTGTGTGCGATATCAACAGCGCAAATTATGCGCACAGATTATCCTTTTTGGATCAGCAATGGTATTAAAGGGCGCAAGTTTGAACAGCTCCAAGATTTTGTTGCGGCTTTGGGTGTGCAAACCAAGCCTGTACTTGAATGGTGCGCAGGTAAAGGTCACTTAGGGCGGATGCTGGCATTTAATCAAGCGCCGAATGTACACAGTATCGAGCTACAACAACATTTATGCGATCAAGGTCAGCATAGTGCGCAGCAGCAGGGGCTTGCGATGCACTTTAGCCAGGCTGATGTGTTAAAAGATGACGTATCAAACCACTTTAGAGAGCAACAGCATGCGGTTGCTTTACATGCCTGTGGCGCACTACATCAAAGCTTTATACGTGAAGCATGCTTTGCGAAAACTCAACAGATCAGCTTGTCCCCGTGTTGTTATCACCTTTTTACTGAAGATGCTTATCTAGCGATGAGTGAGGTTGCAAAGCAAAGTGAATTAATGTTGCGTCATCGAGACTTAAAACTAGCTTTACAAGAAACCGTCACCGCACCTTCAAGAGTTGCAAAAGTGCGTAAAACTGAAGTTGAGTGGCGGCTTGGTTTTGATGCGATGCGCAAAGCAATTACCGACTCTACTAATTATGTCAGTGTACCGTCTGTAAACAAGGCTATGTTCTCAGGTTCATTTAAAGCTTTTTGCGCATGGGCAGCTGAAAAAAAGTCATTAGAAATACCGCAAGATATTGATTATGATTATTTTTTATTAAAGGGGAAAATGCGCAAAAAGGTCACAGAGCGTATTGAACTGGTTCGACATGTGTTCAGAAGAGCAATAGAAGTTTGGCTTGTGCTCGATCGTGCTTTATATTTGCAACAACAAGGTTATCAAGTCACTGTGAAAACATTTTGTGAAAAGCAATTAACGCCTCGCAATATCTTGATCCAAGCAAATTTACCGTTATAAATAGATAAGAGATGCAATGAGAAAGTTAAAGAATTTATTCGAAAATAATAAACGCTGGGCAGAACGCACTTGCAAAGATGATCCTGAATTTTTTAAAATTTTATCAATGCAGCAAAACCCAGAATACTTATGGATCGGTTGCTCAGATTCACGCGTTCCAGCGAACGAAATTGTAGATTTAATGCCAGGAGAGTTATTTGTCCACCGTAATGTAGCTAATGTTGTTGTACATACCGATCATAACTGCCTTTCAGTAATGCAGTACGCCGTTGAAGTGTTAAAAGTGAAGCACATTATGGTGGTAGGTCACTATGGTTGTGGTGGCGTTCAGGCGGTGCTTAATGATGCTAAGTTTGGTTTGATTGATAATTGGCTACGTCATGTTGGCGATGTAAAAGAAAAATACATTACCAATATAAGCGAAATGCCAGAGCAAGAGCACTTAAACTGTTTAATTGAGCTCAATGTTATTGAACAAGTACGTAATGTTTGTCGCACCAACATAGTTCAAGAAGCATGGCAGCGTGGCCAAGAACTCACCATTCATGGTTGGGTATATGGTTTAGCAAACGGCCACTTAACCGATCTTGAATCAGTAGTGACCTGTGCCGATGAAGTGGCTGATACTTATAAAAGCGCAGCGAAAAGAGTGTTTGAGCGCAATATTAAATAAGGCTATTTTAGCTATGACTTTACGCGCTTTCTTCTGCGCGTAAAGTGAGTACTTCATAACCATCAGCAGTCACAGCAATAGTGTGCTCCCACTGTGCCGATAGTTTTTTGTCACGCGTAACTACCGTCCATCCATCAGGCTTGGTTTTTATCTTTGCTGCACCTTGATTGATCATCGGCTCGATGGTGAACGTCATTCCTTCTTTGAGTTCTACCCCTGTATTGCGTTTACCATAATGGAGTACTTGTGGCTCTTCATGCATTTGTTCACCAATGCCATGTCCGCAGTACTCTTTAACTACGCTATAACCATTACCATGAGCAAAGTTTGCTATGGCGTTGCCAATATCGCCTAACCTCACTCCCGGTTTTACGAGCTTGATGCCTTGCCACATGGCTTGGTAGGTTTTATCAACCAAACGCTTAGCCAATGGTGAGACATCGCCAAGCATGTACATTTTACTTGAGTCAGCAATATAACCATTTTTCTCCAGGGTGATATCAATATTAACAATGTCACCTGACTTTAAAACGCGTTTAGTATCGGGGAAGCCATGACAAACAACCTCGTTAACAGAGCTGTTTAATACATATGGGTAATCGTATTGTCCCTTACTTGCAGGACGCGCAGTAAGCTCATCAATAATATAGCGCTCAACTAAATCATTAATTTGCATAGTGGTAATACCGACTTGTACATGCTCATCTAAATAGGTAAACACTTGAGCAAGTAAACGGCCAGATTCACGCATTAAAGCAATTTGTTCGGGGGTTTTGATGACGATATCACTCATGTTGAAATTCCTTCGTAGTGACATCAGCTTGCGCCAATTGTTGTTTTAAAATTTCAGCGTAAGTCATAGTGGGGTTAAGCTCAGCAAGCATGCCTATTTTTATCCAGAATTCAGATTGTGAATTGATTGAACGAACCATAGTGCTGCTGGCTTTACGAATTTCTTCGTGCAGTTCGTCGCTAATTTTTACAATGCCCATAAATCTGCCAATATGTAATGTATATATGCTTTGTATATATAGCGTATATTATTTTGCCTATATATCAAGTATAAGTTTTTTACAGGTATTAAAAAAGGCAGCGAATGCTGCCTTTAAAGTGAGCTTGATAAGTTAATTAAGCGTCATCTTTATTAGCTAATTGCTGCTCTAATAAGGCAACTTTCGCTTCAAGATCGGTTAACTTTTCACGCGTACGGATAAGCACTTGGCTTTGTACATCAAACTCTTCACGGCTGACAAAGTCCATTTCAGCTAGTTTATTTTGAATAGCCTGCTTGGTTTTTACTTCAAAAGTATCCGCGAGGTTTTTTACACCTTGTGGCATATTGCTTGAGATTTGCTTGGCGATTTCTTCAATTTTTGCTGGGTTGATCATGTCTATCCCTCGGTGTCGCGTAAAATGATAATAACTAATCTTACCTTATTGGCTAGGCGTATTGTAGTGATTACGCTAAAATTGCCCGTCTTTAATGTAATCTCTTTGGTCGTTATGAAACTCAATCCTAAACAAGATGAAGCGGTAAAATATATTAGTGGTGCATGCCTAGTGTTGGCAGGGGCGGGCTCTGGTAAAACGCGAGTAATCACTAATAAAATCGCTTACTTGGTGCAAAAGTGTGAGTATCAAGCGCGCAATATCGCCGCAGTTACTTTTACCAATAAAGCAGCTAAAGAAATGCGCGAACGGGTGATGCAAACGCTCGGCAAGCAAGAATCAAAAGGACTATGGGTGTCTACCTTTCATACCTTGGGCCTTGAGATCATTAAAAAAGAGTTAAAAACGTTAGGGTTTAAACCGGGTTTTTCATTATTTGACGATCAAGACACCAATCAATTACTCGGTGACTTAACCGAAGACGAACTGAAAAAAGATAAAGATTTACTTAACTTATTGAAGATGCAAATCGGCAGCTGGAAGAATGAACTCATTTTACCAGAGCAAGCTATTCGCGAAGCTCGCGAACCGCAAAAAGCATTGTTTGCCCAGCTTTATGCGCGCTATCAAACGCAATTGCGTGCTTATAATGCATTAGACTTTGACGATCTGATCATGATCCCAACATTGTTATTAAGCACTAATGCCACATCTCGAGAGCGCTGGCAGCAACGTTTTCGCTATTTGCTGGTGGATGAGTATCAAGATACCAATACCAGCCAATATCAACTGGTTAAGTTGCTAGTGGGTGAGCGTGCCCGCTTTACTGTGGTAGGTGATGACGATCAATCGATTTATTCATGGCGCGGTGCACGCCCTCAAAACCTTGTATTGTTAAGTAAAGACTTCCCAGGGCTTAGGCTTATTAAGCTTGAACAAAACTATCGTAGTGCAGGGCGAATTCTTAAAGCCGCGAATATTTTGATTGCTAATAACCCTCATGAGTTTGATAAAAAACTATTTAGTGAGCTGGGTTATGGTGAGCCAATAAAAGTAATTGGCTGTCGTGATGAAGAGCATGAATCTGAGCGAGTGGTAGCTGAAATTATTTCGCATAAGTTTATGAAGCGCACCAGCTATAAAGACTACGCTATTTTGTATCGAGGGAACCACCAAGCCCGTGGGTTTGAAAAATCATTAATGAGCAACCGCATTCCGTATAAAATTAGTGGTGGAATGTCGTTTTTCTCTCGTTCTGAAATTAAAGATATCATGGCGTATCTACGCTTGCTCGTGAACCAAGATGACGATAATGCATTTCTACGTATTGTGAATACGCCGCGTCGCGAAATTGGCACAGTCACGCTTGAAAAGCTGGGGACATTAGCGAATGAAAAACACGCGAGTTTATTTGCTACCTGTTTTGATAACGATCTTAGTTATCGATTGAAAGGGCGTGGCTTAAATTCGTTAGCCGGATTTGCCCGCTGGGTGGTTGAGTTGTCTGATAACGCTGTACGGGGCGATACGCTCGAAGCGGTAAAAGACTTGATCAGACAAATTAACTACGAAGCTTATTTATACGAGTCATCACCAAGTGCCAAAGCTGCAGAAATGCGGATGAAAAATGTGTCAGAGTTATACCGTTGGATCACCGATATGTTAACGGGGGATGCAGATAATCCACCTATGACACTGGCCGAAGTGGTAAGCAAACTAACGCTGCGCGATATGCTTGAACGTAATGAAGAAGAAGATGAAAGCGATGCGGTACAATTGCTAACACTTCATGCTTCAAAAGGGTTGGAATATCCGTACGTGTTTATGGTGGGAATGGAAGAGGGGTTACTGCCGCACCAAGTCAGTATTGATGAAGAAAATGTCGATGAAGAGCGTCGCTTAGCGTATGTGGGGATAACCCGTGCACAACAAGAACTGACCATGACTTATGCGAAAATCCGCCGTCAATTTGGTGAAACGTCACAAACGGAGTTGAGTCGCTTTGTGCAAGAGTTGCCACAAGATGATTTAGCGTTTGAGAATAAAAAGGCGCCTAATACTCAAGCAGAGCGAATGGAAAAGGGTCAAGCACGCGTTGCAAACCTGCGTGCTATGTTGAAAAAGCCTAACTAAGCAGATTTCAGGTTAACTAATTTAGTTGTTGCTCGCTGCTATCAAGAGCTGAGTCTGCAGTGGGCAGCATATTAATTGCATGTTGCCTACCAACAAACAAAGATAGGCCATGAGTGTCTAGTAAGGCTCTAAAATTTAAAATTGAAGGGCCTTTTGCGATCACTTTAATGTGTTTAATTTTAGTGATTGCTAATACACCTTGTAATTGCAAATCGTAGCTTTGTTGTTGTAAAACGCGCTTACTAAATGTTGAGCTTAGCAGCAGGTAGTCAAAGTTAAGCTCAGTTAATAGGTTTAACTCGCAGCGGTCTTTAGCAAAGTCATTTAAGCCAATTGCATAGCCATGAGCACTCAATTGTTTCAGATTATTTAGCTGCACGGCTGAAGCATATCTAATTTCTTGTTCATTAAATAATAAGCAAAGCTGTTTTTTATTTATTTGCCCTTGTAAGGTTAGGCACAAAGCTTGAAATTCAATTTTTTCCAGCAATAATGCAGAACAAGGCAATAATACTACGCCTAAACCAGCCGCTTTCGCTTGTTTGCAAGCTTGATCTAGCAGCTGCAGTTCCACATCGAGTTGCTGTGCTTTGTCTGCAGCAAATTTTTTCAAAATATCAAAACTGGTGCTGCCAAGTACTGGATGTTCACCAAATGCTTCTATTAACACTTCTGATTGGAATTGCTCATTCAGGGTAATGATTTCAGAGCTGCGAAAATGCATAGGTAATGCATCGAGATGATGGCTAGCCTCAAACTCCTGATTATTAGCAGTAACATTGAGTAACGGGTGGAAAAACTCAAAGCGACTGCGACCTGCATTTTTAGCGTAATACATGGCTGCATCTGCATCACGAATAATTTCATCGGTATGCTTGTAATGTGTTTTTGAATAGGTAATGCCCACACTGGCACCACTTTGCACACAAATACCTTTCATGCAAAATGGTTTTTTCATAAGCTTAGTTATACGCTTTGCAACGTCTTCGGCTTGCTGACGCTCTGTTAGGTGAGTTAATAAAATAACAAATTCATCACCTCCAAGACGCGCTAATAAATCGTGCTCACGGATACATTGCGAAAATGATTCAGCCACCCCTATTAAAAATTGATCGCCCGCTTGATGACCGAGTTGATCGTTAATGTCTTTAAATTTATCTAAATCTATAAATAATACCGCAAACTCTTGCTCGGGGTAGCGCTGATAGTGCTGTAACGTTTTTTCAAGCTGGGTCAAAAATAAGCTGCGGTTTGGTAAACCGGTAAGCGAGTCGTGGTGGGCATCGTGATATAAATGCTGCTCAATTTTTTTCCGCTCTTCAATTTGCATCTGCAAATGCATATTGGTTTGGCGAATCTCTTTGGTTTTTTCAGCGACGCGATGCTCAAGACTTTGGTTACTGCGTTTTATTGCTTGGCTTGCTAAATGTGTTTGTAATACGCTCGCAATTTGGTGAGAAACAAAGGTAATTAACTCACAATCATCGTGATTAAAAATATGCTTATTTTGATAAGCTTGGCAAACAATTAAGCCAATAACTCCTTGTGAGGTTTTTAGTGGCGCTCCTAACCAGCTGGTTGCTATTTGCTGCTCTGGTACTAACTCTGGGCGCTCAACAACACCACTTTTTATTAACTTTTCAGCGCGGGTTGAATCAATTAATTGCGTTTTCTCAGTACTTAATACTAGCTCGCTATAACCTTTGGCAAAAGGACGAGGCTGGGTATTGGGGTTAAATTCGTCGACACAATAAGGAAAGTTTAACCAGCCTGATTTCTTGTCATACAGAGCAATGTACAAGTTTTTAGCGTAAGTGATTGATTTTATTATCTCATGAACTTGCTGATAGACTTCTTCTATATGTTTGCTCTGGGTGGCAAGTTCAGATATTTTAAACAGAATATGCTGACGTTCTAACGTTTTTTTATGTTGCTCAACTTCAAGATTGAGTGCTTCATTACTTTGTGTCAGGGCGCGAGTTCGTATTTTTACCTCAGACTCTAATAACTCACGTTTTTTAACCCGCTCAATTGCTGTTGCAAGGTATAAAGACATGACTTCAAGCAGCTCTATTTGTTGCTCTGAATAACTTTGTTTTTTATCGTAACTTTGTGCTACAAGAACGCCGATTATTTGTTTTTCTCGATAAACAGGTACACCTACCCAATGTTCCGCTGGTGAGCCAAGTAATTTAAAATGCCCTGTGTCAGCTGCTTTCTGCATCTCATTACCTTGGTAATAAATTGTCTTACCTTGCTTGAATACATAACCTGTGACACCTTGGCTAAAGTTATGATCTTGGTTTAAAGGAATAGATATACCGTCTTTTTCATCGGCGAAATAGGATAGCTCTAAGGTGTTTGTGAATTGATTTAATAATACAACGTAAAAACTTTTACTTGGTACATAGTCTTGCAAAATATTGTGGATTGCAGGGTAAAGTAGGTTTAGTTCGGCAACTGTACTTGCTTGCTCTGATAGCTGTATCAGGGCATTTTGTAGGTGATGTGATTGCTTGTACTTTTTAACTAAAGCGGATAAACGGGCATTCTTATGCTCTAGTTTTTGTAATAAAGCTGCTTTATCTTCCACTGACGTTAAACCGACTGTTTTTATTGTATAATTATTACACTCATATTTTCATTTTTTAGGTTAATCGTCAAGTAGATAATAGTATTAGAAGAAGATAATAATAATTCATTATAAAATATTAATATTTATAGTTTATCTAACAAAAAAGGCTGGTAAAAACCAGCCTTTTGAATTTAAAATAAATAATTAAGTATTACTTTTTAGACATGAAATCAATGGCAGCTTGTAATTCATCATCAGAACAATCCATACAAGTACCTTTAGGGGGCATTGCATTAAAGCCGTTAATTGCATGATTTAACAGAGTCTCAGCACCCTTAGCTAAACGAGGCGCCCAATCCTCAGCTGATTTTGGCGCGCCTAGTGCACCTGTGCCATGGCATGCAAAACATGCAGCTTGATAGACTTGTTCACCAGAACGAGGACCTGTTGGCACTTCAGCAACTGCTGCTTTATCGCCTTCAAAGTAAACGGCACCGATAGGTGCGATACGTTTTTTGATCGCATCTTCAGTCATAGAGTTATCATATGGTTGTGCGTATGCGGTGGTTGCTAGCAATAATAATGCTGCTGATAGTTTTTTCATTTTGCCTTGCTCACTTCGATTTGAACGTGATCAATCACGATAGATGACGGAATTTAGAACGATTATAACGCTTAGCTGCAATTTATAAAACGCTGCAAGCTGTTTTTATTTTGAAAAAACGACATTTTTTGCGTTAGCGCAAAAAATGTCGTTATAAAATTCTCTCATTGTTCACTAATGGCTTAACACATTTTAATGACTGCTTTGACAAGCTTTTCAATACCTGCATCGGCATCTAATATAGATTGCGCAAGCATATACGCAGGCGTTGTAACTACTTTATGTTGTTCATCAATAACAATCTCATCCACAGAGCAGTTGATGTGTTTAGCGCCTAAGGTGTTAATAGTTGATGCTGTGTCAGCATCATTACCAATGGTGGTTTTTACACCTGCTTGATAGATCAGTGGGATCATTGCTGGTGCTATACACATATAACCAGCAGGTTTAGCCATGTCAGCAAACTGTTTGCAAGCCTGCATTACCTCAGTATTCATTTGTGCCTCAGCGCCTTTAATTGCAAAATTACACAAGTTTTTTGCTGCACCAAAGCCGCCAGGAACGATCAGTGCATCAAAGTTATCTGCATTGAGCTCGGTTACTGGTTTAATATCACCACGGGCGATACGAGAGGCTTCGACTAATACATTTCGATTTGGCGTGATTGGCTCGCCTGTGAGGTGATTAATTGTATGTAGTTGTTCTATGTCTGGGGCAAAACATTGATAGCTTGCATTGGCTTTGGCTATATGGAGTAATGTAAGTACTGCTTCGTTTATTTCTGCACCATCATAAACACCACAACCAGCTAAAATTACAGCAATTTTTTTCATAATGAAGATCTCCTTGAAGTTGATACGATTAGTCTAGCATGCAGCAGAGTCAAAATAGAGATCAGCGAATTATAAAAATAAATTTATTCCAAATACCAGTGTAGCAAAGTGAAATCGCGGTATATGCTTTTTTTAAAGTCACTAAAGAGGAAAAAATTATAAAGGATCACTATGATCTTTGATCCATTATGGTAGAATGCTCGTCCGGTTATTTAGAAGGGTAAAAAATAACCGTTTGCTAGGTTACACGAAAAGGCCATATATTAGACAAGTACAAGGGAAGTAAATAAAAAAATTGCTTTTCCACATTGGCCTAAAAAAAATAAAAAAAGAACGTCGTATTATCTTTTTATATAAATCAACTGGTTATAATTTTTCTAAGTGCTTTTTGCTGCTTTGGAAGAATTGACTGTGTTTGTTATCTACAAAGTTATCCACAGCTTGCTATTATTTAAAGCCTTAAACATAACCTAATTCAAGTCGTTTTATGCGTGTCCTTGTGGCATGCTTATAATTATTTCGTTTCATCTCATTTAGGATCCAATTACATCATGGCTCAGATCCCCGAAAATCCACTTATCTTAGTTGATGGCTCTTCATACTTATTTCGTGCGTATCATTCGCCACCACATTTAACTAACTCTAAGGGCGAGGCGACGGGTGCCATTTATGGTGTGGTAAATATGCTCAAAAGCTTGATCAAACAATATGATCCATCTCATATGGTGGTGGTATTTGATGCCAAGGGTAAAACATTCAGAAATGATATGTATAGCGAATATAAAGCTAATCGTCCCCCTATGCCGGATGATCTGCGTACGCAAATAGCGCCATTACACAGTATTATTAAAGCGATGGGATTTCCGCTGATCAGTATTGAAGGTGTTGAAGCTGATGATGTAATCGGGACTTTCGCACGTATCGCTACAGAGCAAAAGCGTCATGTATTAGTATCGACAGGTGATAAAGACATGGCTCAGCTAGTAAACGAGCATGTTACTTTGATCAATACCATGACCGATAGCATTTCAGATCCGGTTACTGTGGTTGAAAAGTTTGGTGTTGGCCCAGAGCTTATTATCGACTACTTAGCCTTAATGGGTGATAAAGTAGACAACATCCCTGGCGTAGACGGTTGTGGTCCAAAAACTGCGGTTAAGTGGCTGCAAAAATACGGATCATTACAAGGTGTGCTAGATCACGCCAGTGAAATCAAAGGTAAGATTGGTGAAAAGCTAGCGGCCGCAATTGATCATTTACCATTGAGTTATGAATTGGCAACTATAAAATGTGATGTTGAAGTTGAATCCGATCTCGATACATTTAAATTACAAGAGCCAAATAAAGATGAGTTAATTGCATTATATGGTGAATGTGAGTTCCGCCGTTGGTTAGCCGAATTATTAGATAACCCTAAAGATACAGATACGCATCTTGCAGTGCCAAGTGAAGCAAATGAATTACCTAAAGTGGATGATGCGCACTACGAAACCATTTTAACTGAGCAGCAACTCGACACATTAGTTGAGCAATTAAATGCAGCCCAATTATTTGCCTTTGATACAGAAACAACCAGTCTAGATTACATGCAAGCGCAATTGGTTGGTATGAGCTTTGCGGTAAAAGCCGGAGAAGCAGTTTATTTACCTGTGGCTCATGATTATCCGGGTGCCCCTGAGCAATTAAGCTTAGATACGGTAATGGCTAAGATTGGTCCTATTTTGGCTGATAAAAATAAAGCCAAAGTCGGGCAAAATCTTAAATATGATAAAAGCGTATTAGCTAATGCGGGTTTTGAGCTAAAGGGTATTAAGTTTGACACTATGCTTGAGTCGTATGTCTTTAATAGTGTGGGGACTCGCCATGATATGGATTCATTGGCACTTAAATATTTAGGCCATAAGAACATTAGCTTTGAAGAGATTGCCGGTAAAGGTAAAAAGCAATTAACCTTTAACCAAATTGAGCTGGATAAAGCCGCGCCATATGCCGCGGAAGATGCAGATATTACGCTGCGTTTACACCAAGTATTATGGCCAAAAATTGAAGCTGATGAAAAGTTAAAATCAGTATTTGAAGAAATCGAACTACCGCTTGTTAGTGTTATATCTGATATTGAACGCACCGGTGTTGCGATTGACAGTAAAATGCTGGCTGCGCACAGCCAACGTTTAGGCGAGCGTTTACTTGAGCTTGAAAAAGAAGCCTTTGAGATTGCCGGCGAACCATTCAATTTAAGCTCGCCCAAGCAGTTGCAAGTATTGTTGTTTGAAAAACTTGAGCTACCAATTATTAAAAAAACGCCAAAAGGCGCACCGTCAACTGCAGAAGAAGTGCTGCAAGAGCTTGCTCATGATTACCCGCTACCAAAAGTAATTATTGAACATCGCGGACTATCAAAACTTAAATCTACTTACACCGATAAGCTACCATTAATGGTTAATGAGCAAACTAACCGTGTGCATACCTCTTATCATCAAGCGGTAACGGCAACAGGACGCTTAAGTTCAACCGATCCTAACTTACAGAATATCCCAATTCGTTCAGAAGAAGGACGTCGCATTCGTGAAGCATTTGTCGCAGCAGATGGCTATAAAATTGTTGCTGCCGATTACAGCCAAATTGAACTGCGTATTATGGCGCATTTATCACAAGATAAGGGCTTACTAAATGCTTTTGCTAATGGCCTAGATGTACACAGTGCAACAGCCGCAGAAGTCTTTGGGGTTGAGTTAGAAGATGTAACCACCGATATGCGCCGTAAGGCTAAAGCAGTTAACTTTGGTTTAATTTATGGTATGTCGGCATTTGGCTTAGCGCGTCAACTTGATGTGCCACGCCATGAAGCACAACATTATATTGATAAGTACTTTGAGCGTTTTCCTGGTGTTTTAGACTATATGGAATCAACTCGCGAAAAAGCTGCAGAAAACGGCTACGTTGAAACTATTTTCGGGCGACGTTTACACCTGCCTGAGATCAACGCGCGAAATGGCGCACGCCGCAAAGGTGCAGAACGTGCAGCTATCAATGCGCCAATGCAAGGAACAGCGGCAGATATTATTAAAAAGGCCATGCTTACAGTGCATAAGTGGGTCGCTGAGCAAGCGCCTGATACCGTTAAATTACTGATGCAAGTACACGATGAATTAGTCTTTGAGATCAAAGCAGATTGTACCAAGCAATATACCGCAGAAATTTGCCAGTTAATGTCACAGGCTGCTCAATTAGATGTACCGCTAATTGTTGAAGCTGACAGCGGTGATAACTGGGAGCAAGCGCACTAGTGCGCTAAAGCTTAGGTTAATACATTATATTAAGATAAAAGCGCCCGAGGGCGCTTTTATTGTAACTAAAAGGTAAATTTATCGAACAATATGTGTTCAAGCGTTATTTGTTCATTAAATCGAACCAAAATAGAGGGTTTTTAATTTATTTTTAGGGCTGATTTTGGTAAAGTCCGCGCCGTCCTCATCCTGTAGGACATCCTGTTGATGATGCACTCGAAAGGGTGCAACTTATTGATAGCTTCTCCCCAGTTTGCTATACCGGCCCTGCATTTATTTGTTGGGCCGTTTTTTCTTCTGTTATCTTATAAAACAACCTAACTTGAGCCCACTTCTATTTATTGCACTTCACAGTTGAGGTGATACCATTGAATCTCATTTTCATTTTGAAAGGATTGCGTCGTGATTAAATCAATCGCTGTTTTAGGTTTTTCGTTAGCAAGTTTATTAGCAAGTAACGTAGCGTTTGCTGATTGGCAGTTAAATAATGAGCAAAGCAAGGTGAGCTTTGTTTCGATTAAAAATAACAGTGTTGCTGAAGTGCACCATTTTAAGGCGTTGTCAGGGAGTCTAACTGAGCAGGGTATGTTTAAAATCGATATTGACTTGTCATCTGTTGAAACAATGATCCCTATCCGCAATGAACGAATGACTAAGTTACTATTTGAAACGGTTAAGTTTCCTGCGGCTACGTTAACAGCAGATTTAAGCAAGCACTTAACGACTATTATCCCAGGCCAGCATATTTTAAAAGGTATAAAAGCACAGCTTGCTTTTCATGGCCAAACAAAAGAAATCACCACTGATGTGCTTGCTAATATGTCGCCAGAAGGTGACGTAACTGTGTCATCTGTATCGCCTATTATTATTAACGCAGCTGATTTTGCAGTGACAGGTGGTATTGCGCAATTACAAAAATTAGCTGGATTATCAGCTATTGCGACGGCTGTGCCTGTTAGTTATTCGCTGACTTTGAGCAAAGATAAGTAATGTTATCGGTTTCTGAGCTGGCGGCGAGTTTGTCACAGCCAAGTAAACCCTTTGAACAGTGGCAACCTACCGAGTGTGGTACGTTGCCAATTGTTATTGATAACAACGGCAAATGGCATTATCAAGGTAGTGAAATATCTCGTATCGCTATGGTTAAGTTGTTTGCGTCAGTATTATGCAAAGAACAAGATACGTATTATTTAAAAACGCCAGTAGAGAAAATAGCGATCACCGTTGCTGACGCACCATTTGTTATAGTTAATTGGCGTTATGAGCAAACAGCACAAGGCGACGTACTGTGTTGTATCGATAATATTGATCGGGTGTGGTTAGTAACGAAAAAGCAGTTTTTGTACATGCAAGACTATCAAGGAACAGCAATACCTTACTTACAATTACCTCATGGTTGTAGCGCCAGAGTTGCACGAAATGTGTTTTATCAGTGGGCTGAACAAATAGCTCAAGCTGATGAGCAAGGCTATTTTGTTCAATCTGCAACGCAGCGGTTTTATTTATAACAGCTATTAAGCGTCTGATTCAGGCGTTTGCTCTGTAGGCGGTACTGCAACGATTGGTCCTAAGTACCATTCATCAAGTTTTTTCGCCAGCTCAGGTAAACCCGTTCCTTTAAGTGATGAAAACGCATGAACGGTAATATCACCTTCCAAACTGCTTAACTCACGACGAACTTGAAGTACTTGTGCTTTGCGTGCACCTTGCTTGAGCTTATCGGCTTTAGTTAATAGTGCTAAAACAGGGATCTCACTGCCTATTGCCCAATTAATTAAGTCTAAATCTAAGTCTTTTAAGGGGTGGCGGATATCCATTAACACCACGATGCCTTTTAAGCTTTGACGTTTTTGTAGGTATTCACCGAGCGACTTTTGCCATTTCTTCTTCATTTCGATAGGCACTTTAGCGAAACCGTAACCCGGTAAATCTATTAAACGCATATTATCAACGTTTGCTAATTCAAACGTATTGATAAGCTGTGTTCGCCCAGGCGTTTTACTTGTACGGGCAAGTTTTTGATCAGTAAGTGCATTTAGCGCACTTGATTTACCAGCATTAGAACGACCAGCAAATGCAACTTCAATTCCCGTATCATCAGGTAATTTAGTGATATCTGGAGCGCTGGTAACGAACGACGCAGTGTTGTATTTGATACGAGATTTAAGCACGGGCTTTCCTAAGTACAATAATAATGAATAAAGAGTAAACCATGTTTACTCAGGGCGCGTATTTTATACTATTACCAACACATTAAAAAGCGTATTTAAGGCAACTAAAGCACCTTAAATAAACTAAAACCATATGAACAAAGCTTAATCTAGGTCAAAACCCTATAATTTATAAGTTTAATATGAGTAGAAAACGTGCCAGAGAATTTATTATCGTGTAGAATATATAAATCGCAACATCCATATTGTAGATGATACAGGGTCGGAAACAGAGAATTCACCATGAAAAAAATAGCACTATCTTTAACTATATTGCTTGGTGCGTTGTCAGCAAGCAACGCAACAGCATTTGATGGCGATGTAAACGCAGGTAAAGAAAAATCAGCAACGTGTGCGGCTTGTCACGGCCCAGACGGTAATGCGCCGGTTAATATCTACCCAAAGATTGCAGGTCAACACGCAGACTATATTTATAAACAGCTTACAGAATTCAAACTAGGTATGACTTCTGGGGGCAAAGAAGGTCGTATGGATCCCGTGATGAGTGGCATGGCTATGCCGCTTAACGATCAGGATATGAAAGACTTAGCTGCTTACTTTGCATCTCTTAATATGTCTGAGGGTGCAACACCTAAAGATGTTGCAGAAGTTGGTGCGATGTTATTTAAAGCCGGTGATGCAGAGCGTGGTATTCCATCATGTGCATCGTGCCATGGCCCTCGCGGTAATGGTTCGTCTTTAGCTAAGTTCCCGAAGATTTCTTTCCAGCATCCAGGTTATATCAAGTCGCAACTTGAAAAGTTCCGCGATGGTGGCCGTAATAATGACTTAAACGGCATGATGCAAGATGTAGCGAAGAAATTAACAGATAAAGATATTGAAGTACTGTCTAAGTACTTAGGTGGTTTACACTAAAGTTGTATAGATTAGCCTTATCGCTAGTATTATATTACAGAGTTGAATAAAAAAGCAGCGTAAGCTGCTTTTTTTTTGTTTAAAATTCGTCGCTTTAGCTCACTCTCTTGTAAGACATTGCCCATGTCGTGGTGTAGGAAAATTCCTATTTTTATTTATTTTATAATTATAGGTTGTTGTTATTTATTGTTTTTGTTTTTTTGTTACTTGTATCCTGTAAGAAAAAATATATAAATTAGTTGTAACAAAATTATTAATGCGTAAATTAACCCCTGTCGCAAAAAACAATAAAAACAAAATGGATAGAACTATAGGGATAGTAATTAGCGGCATATTGGGATTGGCATCAGTTGATGCTACAAAGGAAATACTAAAAAAGTGTCATTGAAGACCGAAAATAATAAAAACTCATGGAAGTTTGATAATAATAAAAAAATGGAATGGTACACGGAAGATAAAAACAATAACAAAATGGAACAGCAATAATAATAAAAATAATAAAGACTAAAAAGTCGAAGGGAGAAGTGTCCAGATTTATGGCGCTCAGATTAGTAGGCGGTAGAGATGTTTTCTCTACCGCCTTTTTATTTGTCCTGTTACAATAGCACGCGAAATAGTGCGCTAGTAGTCGAGTAACCCAACCTCATTTCCGCACAAACCGAATTCTTCTGGCAAGACCAGCACTGCAACGCCATAATGTGTGTTGTTCAAAACCTCTTAAGTGAGATGATCAAGATATGAGTAGAAAGAAAAAATCACGTAAAATACCGTCTAACGGCCCTGTTCGTTTAAGTAAAGATAAGCTTCAGGAAATGCGTGCTTTAAAAGAGCAGCGCGTTAAAAAGCATAAGGGTGCAAAACCGGGCTCTCGTAATGCTGTAGATGAACTGCAGCCGGAAACAAAAAGTAGCAACTCGCAAAATAAAGATAAGCGTGTAGGCAGTAAAAAGCCAGTGCCTTTAGTTGCTAAAGCACCTGAGCCAGTGGTTGAATTAAAACGTAACCTAAAGCCTCAGGTTGAGCTGAAAAAAGTGACTGAACCAGAACTATCACCAGAGCAAGAGCTTGAAGCCTTAGAAAATGATGAGCGTTTATTAAAATTAGTTGAGCGTCATGAAAAAGGTGAGATGTTAACTGGTAAAGATGCTAAGTACTTTAATAGCCGCATAGATCGTCACCAAGTGCTGTGTGAGATCTTAGGTATTGAAGATGAGCCAGAAGATGACTTTGATGACGAAGAGTATGAAGAGCAAGGTAGCAGCGACTTTGATCAATACTTGTCGAATGATTTAGCCAACGAGTGGCTAGATGACGACGAGGATGATAAATAATGACGATGATGATCTTAGCTCTGTGTGTGGGCGCTGTGATCATCGCTGGTCTTGCATTCTACGCAGGGCAGCTGCTGTATAAGCTCAGAGCGCAAAATAAACTAATCGCTAAGGAGCAAGCTAAGCAACAACAAAAGCTTGCTAAGTCGCGCTTAGAGCGTAATGCAAAGCTTGCTGATAGCATTCATTTAATTGCTCGCGCCATGGAGCAAGAGCAATGTGAGTTTTCTGAGGGAAGCTTACGAATATGGGTGCTGATGTCGCAATATAGTTTTGCCGATGAAGGTGATTTAACACTTCGTTATCCGGGTATTTTTGCTATGTACGAAGTGGTAAAAGAAATGCCAACCCACGAAGCCCGCAAAAAATACTCGAAAAAAGAGATTTTTAAGCAAGATACAGCTCGTTGGCGCGCGGAAGAAGAACATGCAGAGCAAATAAAAGCAGACTGCAAAAAAATTATTGAAGAATTTCAAGCTGCCCCCGGCAGTGAAAATGTAGTATTCAATTAGAAAAAGCAGGCTTAGCCTGCTTTTTCATTACCTGCTAAGTCCTCTGTTAAATTACCCGAGAAAATCGTGTTGCGTTTATTTGCTTTTGTAGATGGGCGTCAAAACACATACAGATTATACGAATAAATAAATTTCCTCGTGCTGTCACACGAATAATATCATTTTCTATTTTTACTAAGCCGTCAGCCTGCAGTGGTGCTAACGCAGTTAACGAATCAGCAAAGTAGCGCTGAAAATCTAGCTGGAATTTAGTGGCTACATGTTGCATATCAAGCTCAAAGTGACAAATTAACTGCTTGATTACATCAGCACGAATCACATCATCTTGGTTTAATTTCATGCCTTTACAAATAGCACTACCCAAGTTGTTGTCGATTGCATGGTAGTAGTGTTTTAACACTTTTTGGTTTTGCAAAATATATGTGCCAATTTGTGAGATTGACGATACTCCTAAGCCTAATAAGTCGCAGTTCCCGTGGGTGGTATAACCTTGAAAATTACGGTGTAACTGTTGCTCATTTTGTGCCACAGCCAGCTCATTATTAGCTTTTGCAAAGTGATCCATACCGATAAACTGATAACCCGCTTCAGTCATTTGCTCAAGGGTATTTTTGAACATGGTGAGTTTGTCGTGGGCGCTAGGTAGGTCAGCATCTTTGATCTTACGTTGTGCGGCAAAGCGCTCAGGTAAGTGTGCATAATTAAATACAGAGACTCTATCTGGGCTTAGAGCAATAAGCTGCTCTATGGTTTCTTTAAAGCTGTGTGGTGTTTGTAAAGGCAAGCCATAAATCATATCTGCATTGATTGAGTTGAAGCCAAGCTCACGAGCTTCACTGATCAAGCTTTTTACTGCATCTGCACACTGAGGACGATTAACGGCAAGTTGTACCTCATCGTTAAAATCTTGAATCCCGAATGATACCCGATTAAAGCCTAAAAAGCGTAAATGATTAAGCATGCCATCAGCAAGCGATCGAGGATCAATTTCAATGCCGCGCTCTGCATCTGGACTAAATTGAAAATGCAGTTCAAGTATGCCAATCAGGCGTGCCATTTGAGCTGCAGTTAAAAAAGTGGGTGTACCACCCCCTAAATGCAGTTGCTCAACTTGATAGTGATTAAACAGTTGTGACTGTGCAATGATCTCTTTTTCTAAGTAATCCAGGTAAAGATCGGCCTTTGATTGATGGCGAGTAATGACTTTATTACAGCCACAGTAATAGCAAAGTTGACTACAGAACGGAATGTGAATATATAAAGAGAGGCTGTTAGTTGATGATGATTCTACTGCATCAATAAGGTCATTCTGTTGGTAGCCTTCATTAAACGATAAAGCTGTCGGGTAGGAGGTATACCGCGGTCCCGATACATTGTATTTGTTTATTAAGCTTTGATCCCACTTGGGTAAATTAATCATCACGCGCACCTTTATATAAAGTTTGCGTCATTATAAAAAGTTGCAACAAAGCGTTATTGATCTACAACAAAAAAAGAGTGCACAAGGCACTCTTTTTATTTTTATAAGCGTTAAAGCTTAAATTGATTGACTGTACTATTTAGTGAACTGGCAAGCTCATTCAAATCACGTGCTTCATCGGCAAGCTCTAAAGCATGATCCGCGGTGCTGTTCACTAAGTGATTAATAGCCGACAAACTGCTATTTATATCTTCCGCGACGACAGTTTGCTGCTCAGTAGAGGTCGCTATTTGATGGCTTTGGTCTTGAACACTGGTTACCGCATTAGCAATGTTCTTCAGCGCATCGAGTACTTCTTGTGTTTGTGTAACGGAGCCTTGCGCGCGCTCTTGACCTTGTTGCATCATGATCGATGCTTTTTGAGCAATTTGTTGTAAACGCGAGATCATGTTACGAATATCATCGGTAGACTCTTGGGTACGACTAGCAAGTGAACGTACTTCATCGGCTACTACAGCAAAGCCACGACCTTGTTCACCGGCTCGTGCTGCTTCTATTGCGGCATTAAGTGCAAGTAGGTTTGTTTGCTCTGCAATTGAATTGATTACATCAACAACAGCACCAATGTTGCCACTTTCTTGCTCTAAGCCAGCAACCACCGTAGACGCCTCACCAATATGCTCGGCCAGTGCTGTCATCACACTTTGGGCGTTCTGCGAGCGAGTAGCGCCATCGGCAGTTATGTTTTGTACTTCTTCTGCGGCGCTATTGGTGTGCTGCGCATTACGTGAAATCTCCATTACTGTGGTGGCCATTTCAGTAACCGCAGCACTCACACTATCAACTTGCTGCTTCTCTTGCTGGATTTCGTCATTGGTTTTCTGCGATACCGACTTTAACTGCGCTGCTGCATTGGTCAGTTGCTCAGCCTGTGCAGCTGTGTCTAGCATCATAGCGCGAAGTTTATCAATAAAGGTATTCATGTGATGAGCTAATTGACCCACTTCATCTTTACTATCAATGGTGATCTTTTGCGTTAAGTCACCATCACCCGAGGCAATGTCGCGCATAATGTGAGTTAGAGTGGTGATTGGTTGGGCTATCATATGAGTTGCCCACATGATCATTGCAATAATGATTAAAAGAATAATAACAACAGAAGTCGTGGTCGTGGTGACCGCTTGATTCACTGGCTCATCAATCATCGAACGGGGTACTAAAATACCCACATACCAGTTTAGGAAGGGCTCTTCTAGTTGTAAGCGGTCATAAACCACAAAATACTCTTGCCCTTGCAGAATTACGCTAGCATCACCACGGGTGTTGCTCTTCATTTCACGATTTAATTGGCTAAAACCACTGGTATCGCTAAACTGCTTTTCTAATTGCTCGAGTCCTTCTTTACCATTTGGGCCTTCGTCAGTAACTGATAATTTGTGATTGGTGCGGTTAGATAGGTGCACGACTTTTTGATCGCCGTCGAGTAAAAAACCGTAACCTTGTCCGTTAAAGCGAATGTCTTCAACCATTTTATTGATTTTGTTGAGCTGTAAATCAACACCACCAAAGCCGATAAGTTCACGTTGTTGGTTATATACAGGCTGTTGCACTACCGCAGAGGCGTTCCCTGTGGTCAAATCAACTGAGATAGGCCCAACATAAAGACGGTTTAGTTTTAGGGCGTCCTGCCACCAGCCACGCTTATAGGCATAATAAGGTTGGCCATTATAATGAGTTGTACGTTCATGCTCTTTAAAGTATTCGCCAGTTTTTGCTGAGGCAAAAAATGCTGATAAAACATTTTCATCATTGCTACTGATGCGGACAAAGTCTTGATCGACTTCGTTATACCCAGGTGCACCTTCAAGCGGTTGATCTCGTTGATCCCAGGCATCAAACCAGTTCACTAAGTGTGGGTTTGTCACAAAGGTGCTGACTAATTTACCGTATTTAGCAAAGTAGCCTTGCATTGAAAGTTGTTCGCTTTGTAGATAGCTATGAGCTTCGCGCTCAATACCTTGTCGCGATAGCGAGGCGATATGATTGACAAAGTAGGCTGAGGCAATAATTAGTAAAACACTAATTGTCCCTCCAATTAACAATAATATTTTTTTTCGCAATGATAGATTTTTAAGCATGAGTGCACACATTCTTGTTATTTAGTAGAGTAGGCATCTATATATAATCATATCTTAGTCTTAATCGCCATATTATGGGGTAAGGCAAATGCAGCATTTTTTATAAAATCGTAAGGGTCTTGTTACTTTATGGGTATATTCGAGCGCAAATTAGTCGTTTTAGGGGCTGGTTGGTTAGGTCAGGCGTTATGCCTGAATAGGCTACAACAGAACTGGCAAGTTCAAGGCACACATCGAAGTGCAGAGCATCAAGAAGAATTTTTAAGGCAGTTTGTGTTGCAAAATGAGCAATTAATTCATCAGCTGGATTTGGAAAATGCATGGTGGGTGTGTGCGATGCCACCACGCAGCCGACAACCTGAAAGTAACTATCAGGCGACTTTAGAACGCAGCTTAAAATTAGCAAAAGCAATGAATGCACAGGGTTTTTTGTTGTGCTCATCCACAGGTGTGTACGACCCCAGTGCAAATATTTATGATGAAGCAAGTGATATTACTGCTTCAGGTGAGCGCCAACAAAGGTTAATCGATGCCGAGCAAAGTGTGTTAAATGCTGGAGGTAAAGTATTACGCCTTGCTGGATTAGTCGGGCCTGGGCGAGAGCCAGGACGGTTTGTAGCTGGTAAGCAATTAAACAGTTCTAGTCAACAAGTTGTGAATATGGTGCATCAGCAAGATGTAATAAATGCAATTGTTACAGTGCTAGAACACTGGCAAACAGCAGCACCTATTTATAATGTAGTTAACCCTGCACACCCAAGTAAAGCTGATTACTATAAACAAAAATGTGCGCAATACGGTACACCAGCACCTACATTTACCAGTGATGTAAAAGCCGAGCGCATTATTAATGGCTCGGCGATTGAATCACTTGGTTTTAATTATCAGTTTGATATTTAAAATGAAGGCAGTACACCATCAGGTAGCAGGCTGCATAGATTACCTTGCGCTAATAACGTATTTGCAGCTTCGATATCAGGACCAAAATAGCGGTCTTTATCGTAGTAGCTCACTTTTTCGCGTAAGGTTGCTTTTGCTTGTTCAACTTTAGCTGATGCTTTAAGTGGTGCTCTAAAATCAAGACCTTGTGCTGATGCTAACCATTCAACGGCGAGCACACCTTGGGTGTTATCGGCCATTTCGCTTAAGCGACGCGCAGCAAACGTTGCCATTGATACATGATCTTCTTGGTTTGCTGAGGTCGGTAAGCTATCTACCGATGCTGGGTGTGCGAGTGATTTATTTTCAGAGGCCAATGCCGCTGCTGTTACTTGCGCAATCATAAAGCCAGAGTTAACGCCGCCATTATCAACTAAAAATGGCGGGAGCTTTGACAGGTTTGAGTCAATTAGTAAGGCAATACGTCGCTCAGCCAATGCGCCGATTTCGGCTATCGCTAGGGCTAGATTATCCGCAGCCATTGCAACAGGCTCTGCATGAAAGTTACCGCCAGAGATAATATCGCCAACATCAGCAAATACTAACGGGTTATCGGTAACACCGTTAGACTCACACAACAGTACTTCAGCAGCTTGACGAATTTGGGTTAAGCAAGCGCCAAGCACTTGCGGCTGACAGCGTAAACAATAAGGGTCTTGCACTTTTTCACAATCAACATGGGCTTCACTGATTTGTGATTGTTTGCCAAGTATGTCACGAAATACTGCCGCTGAATCAATTTGTCCACGTTGACCACGAACGTCATGAATACGTGCATCAAACGGTGAGCGGCTACCCATTGCAGCTTCAATGCTCATTGAGCCAATCGCGCAACTTTGTGCATACAAATTTTCAGTGCGGAATAAGCCTTGTAAGGCAAATGCGGTCGATGCTTGCGTGCCATTTAAAAGGGCCAGCCCTTCTTTTGCCGCTAAAGTGAGTGGCTCAAGACCCGCAATTTTTAGACCTTCACTGGCTTTAATCACTTGTCCTTGGTGACGCATTTCGCCTTCACCTAAAAGAGGTAGACACATGTGTGATAGCGGCGCTAAATCACCCGAGGCGCCAACAGAGCCTTTTTTTGGTACGCAAGGGTAGACTTGTGCAGCGAGTAGCTGGATAAAAAACTCAATGACTTTTAAGCGAATACCTGAGAAACCACGTGATAATGAGTTGATTTTTAACACCATCATCAAGCGAACCGTGCTGTCATCCATATACTCACCAATACCAGCGGCATGAGAGAGTACAATTGAGCGCTGTAAAAGCTCAAGTTCGTGTTCGGCAATTTTTGTATTTGCTAATAAACCAAAACCAGTATTTATGCCATAAACTGTACGCTGCTGATCAATCACGTCTTGTACAGTTTGCGCACTGGCAGCAATTTTGATGTCGCTGTCTTTGGCGAGTGTCAATGTTACTGGCGATTGATTTATTTCTCGCAAAGTTGCTAAATCAAGTTGTCCAGGTGTGAGTGTATATTCAAACATGATTAATCCTTATTTAGCATTGGCAGGTCTAGACCTTGTTCATTGGCGCAGTTAACTGCTATATCGTATCCAGCATCCGCATGACGCATTACGCCCGTGGCAGGGTCGTTCCAAAGCACGCGTCCTACACGTGCTGCGGCCTCATCGGTACCATCAGCAACAATAACTACGCCTGAGTGTTGGCTAAAGCCCATGCCTACGCCACCACCGTGGTGTAACGACACCCAAGTAGCACCGCCTGCGGTGTTTAATAATGCGTTAAGTAATGGCCAATCAGATACTGCATCAGAGCCATCTTTCATGGCCTCGGTTTCGCGGTTAGGGCTAGCAACAGAGCCTGAGTCTAAGTGATCACGACCAATCACTATTGGTGCTTTTAACTCGCCGTTTTTAACCATTTCATTAAATGCTAATGCTAGGCGAGCACGGTCTTTTAAGCCAACCCAGCAGATACGTGCCGGTAAACCTTGGAACTGGATGCGTTCGCGGGCCATATCTAACCAGTTGTGTAAATGCTTGTCATCAGGAATAAGCTCTTTGACTTTAGCATCGGTTTTATAAATATCTTCAGGATCACCAGAAAGCGCTACCCAGCGAAAAGGACCAATGCCTTCACAAAATAATGGGCGGATATACGCGGGTACAAAACCTGGGAAATCAAACGCATTCTCTACGCCTTCTTCAAACGCCATTTGACGAATATTATTACCATAGTCAGTTGTTGCTGCACCTGCTTGTTGTAATGCGAGCATGGCTTTAACTTGTACAGCCATAGACTGCTTAGCCGCTTTTACAACAGCTGTCGCGTCTTGCTCACGCATCTTTGCAGCCTGCTCCATAGTCCAGCCTTGTGGTAAATAACCATTTAGCGGATCATGAGCAGAGGTTTGGTCGGTTACGACATCAGGGGTGATATTACGCTCAACTAGCTCGCTAAAGATATCGGCGGCATTACCTAATAAACCCACAGAGAGTGCTTCGCCTTTAGCACAGGCATCATTAATCAGGGTTAAGGCATGATCTAAGTCAGTCGCTTTAACATCAACATAGCGAGTCTTAATACGAAAATCGATACGACTTTCATCACACTCGACTACTAAAGCGCTGAAACCTGCCATAGTTGCTGCAAGGGGTTGTGCGCCGCCCATACCGCCTAAGCCGCCGGTTAACACCCATTTACCTTTAGCATCGCCAGCAAAGTGCTGTTTTGCCATGGCAACAAAGGTTTCATAAGTACCTTGGACAATGCCTTGTGAGCCAATATAGATCCAAGAGCCCGCTGTCATCTGCCCGTACATCATCAAACCAAGTTTATCGAGCTCATTAAAATGTTCCCAATTTGCCCAGTGTGGTACTAGGTTTGAATTCGCAATGAGTACTCGTGGCGCGTTGCTATGTGTTTTAAATACACCAACAGGTTTACCAGATTGCACAAGTAAAGTTTCATCATCTTCGAGTCTATCTAAGGTTTCGATGATTTTATCAAAACAAGGCCAGTCGCGTGCTGCGCGGCCGATGCCGCCATACACAACTAATGCATGTGGATGCTCTGCAACCTCAGGGTCAAGGTTATTCATTAGCATACGTTTAGCCGCTTCTGTGAGCCAGCTTTTAGCACTGATTTTATCACCGTGCGGTGCGCGTATCACACGCGATTCATCGAGTCTGTTATTCATAGTGTGCTCCTGTTGTATATACAAGCTTGTTAGTTACAAAAAATACGCAGTTAAGCGCATCTTTATGATATTTAGTTACTTTTTGTTGTTTTTAAACGTCAAGTGACCACCTAAACGGTATTTGCTACCAGGTGATACTAGGCGTGCAAAACTCACAATGCCCGCTGATGACCATGTTCGACGTATAACCTGTAAGCATGGCTCTTCATGATAGAGGTTTAACCATTGGCACATTTCGCTGTTAGGCATTACCGCTTCGACGGTATGGCGCGCTTCGGTTAATGGTGCCACGCTGGATAAATATTCGTGTGGTGTCAGGGCTGTAAAATCTTGCTGTAGATAATTACTCGCAAGGGCTGGGTTTACAAACCGCTCTTCTACTTGCAGTGGTAATTCATTTTCGTTGTGCACTAAAACACTGCGATAAACCACGCTATTGACTTCAACCCCTAATGCAATGGCAATCGGTGCTACTGCGTTGATTGATTCAAGCACTAAAACGGTACAGCTGTAATTACCATTTCGGGCTTTTACTTCATCAGCTATATTTTTAATTTCAAGTAATGACGATTGTGACTTAAAGCTTGCTACAAACGTACCAAGCCCTTGGCTGCGGGTTAAAATACCGGCTTCGGTTAATTCACTTAAAGCGCGGCGGGCAGTCATTCGGCTGACGCTAAATTGCTCGGTCAATTCATTTTCAGAAGGAACACGTTGGTTTTCAAGCCAAGCGCCACTACGAATATTATCAACAATGAATTGCTTAATTTGTGCGAACTTAGGAGTCGTCATTGGTTTAAATTACACTGTGTATTAATTTATATTCGCTATAAGATGGCATAATAAGCTTGTATATACAAGATGGGTTGTTAAACTAATAAAAAACTTTTTAAGGGCCGTGATGAGTAATTCAACATTAGACAGTTTATCTTGTGAGTGGGATTTATTAATAACCGACGCCAATATTGCCACCATGGATAGCAGTATCGACTCTGCATATGGTGCTATTGAAAATGCGGCCTTAGCAATTAAAGATGGCCATATAGCGTGGCTCGGTAAGCAAAGCGAGTTACCAAAATTTGATGCTTTTGCGACGCCGATGCTTTCAGCAAAAGGACAGTGGTTAACGCCAGGTTTAATTGACTGTCACACGCATTTAGTATTTGCGGGTTCTCGGGCCGAAGAATTTGAACAGCGACTACAAGGCGTTAGCTATGAGCAAATAGCTGCTCAAGGAGGCGGGATTGCCAGTACTGTGCGAGCCACACGTGAAGCCGATCACGAAGCGCTATTTGTACTGGCCAAAGACAGGTTAAATGCGCTTTATGCTGAAGGTGTGACTACGGTAGAGATAAAATCGGGCTATGGGCTCGATTGCGAAAATGAAGTCAAAATACTCGAAGTTGCTCGACTGCTGGGAGAAAACCACCCTGTTGACGTAAAGACCACATTTTTAGGCGCACATGCATTACCACCAGAGTTTAAAGGTCGTAGTGATGAATACATAGATTTGGTGTGTAATGACATGCTAGAGCAAGTTGTTTCTGCCAATTTAGCCGATGCGGTTGATGTATTTTGCGAAAATGTCGGTTTTAGCAATGAGCAAACCCGTCGTGTGTTTGACGCAGCTACTAAGCACGGCCTACCTGTTAAATGCCATGCAGAACAATTATCAAATCAACAGGGCGCACAATTAGTTGCTGAGTTTAAGGGCTTATCGGCAGATCATATTGAGCATTTAGATGAAGAGGGTGTAAAAGCCATGGCTGCTGCAGACACGGTTGCCGTGCTACTACCTGGCGCGTTTTACTTTTTACGCGAAACTAAACAACCACCAATAGATTTATTAAAGCAGTATAATGTGCCCATTGCTATATCGACAGACTTTAATCCGGGAACATCGCCATTGTGCTCTTTGCAATTAATGATGAATATGGGATGCACATTATTTAGGTTAACTCCCACAGAAACCTTAGCTGGTGTAACTCGAAATGCAGCTAAGGCACTGGGTTTAACTGATCGAGGTGTGCTCAAAGTGGGTATGAGAGCAGACATCGCACACTGGCAGATCTCACACCCAGCGCAATTAAGCTATCAATTAGGTGTAAATAAACTGTTAAATCTGTGGGTATTAGGTAGACTTAACTAGTCTATTTTTATGCTGTACTTATTTGATGACTTTACTTGCGCTATTAACAACTACTGGACTTACACAAATAGCAGGAAGCTCTTTTTTAACTAACACACAAATCCCCGTTTTTCTAAGTGGGGCGATATTGATGTCAATGATATGTGCCTTATGTGTTGTAAGGCACCCATTACTTCGCTTAAGTTATATAGCCAATGCCTTTGTTGCATTAGCATTATTGAGCTTTCATTACGCCTATCTTGAACTATTACTCGCTTTGATGATTGCCTTACATTTGTGGCAAACGTTTAAACAAAACAACTGGACTATGCTGAGCATTAGCTTTGGTGCTGCGCTAGTTTTTACAATTTGTTTTGCTGCCCACTTACTGTTAGCTATTCCAAATCATTGGGTGGTACTTGCAACGCTGGTATTAGCAAGTTCAGGTTATTTTTTCGAAGATGAACATGACTTAACCAATAGCCAAGATGAAGTTAGCCGAGACGAGCCGTTAATTTCATCGCCGCTATCTGAACTACCAAATCGTGCTAAATTAAAACAGGCTTATTATGACTGGCGCCATGGCGGCGAACATGATGGCGCGCTCGTTATTATTCGCTTAGAAGGTTTTGCTGCTGTAAACCAGCACATCGGCCGAGATTTCGGTGATTTACTATTGGCGCAATCGGCAAGTAGAGCAAAACAGTTATTAGCTATTGAAGACGTTATTAATATATCAGCACAGCAAAAATTAGCGCATTTAGGTGGATTAAACTTTGCATTTATATGTTGCTTAGATACCTATAAGCACCTTCACGAACAGCTTATTAGTCAAATATTAGGGGCAACGCTAAAACCCTTCAATGTGGCTAATTGCACCGTCGAAGTAACCGCACGGGCAAGCTATGTAAATTGTGATGAACAAGGCAGTGGTTTTGATAGTTTAATCTCGTACGGGTATTTAGCACTCGATAGCCAACCTAATAAACAAGTTGTCGCTTTTCATCAACAAATGATGGTTGAGCAACTAGAGCAGCAAGCTCGATTAAAAGAGTTGGCCAATATTAACTTTTCGAGCGAGTTGGAGTTGTATTTTCAGCCCGTTATTCGTAATCATGATGAAGATATCGAGTTTTTGGAGTTGCTGCTGCGTTGGCAACATCCTAAGCAGGGTATTTTATCTGCCAGCCGATTTATCGAAGATATTCGTATTGCAGGGTTGGGGTATCCTTTAGCTGAATTTGTTATCGAAAGAGCTGCAGAGTTGGTAATGGCATTGCGGATGGAAGGTATTAAAATGCCATTAAGCACAAATATATTTGGCCCAGAAATGCTTAATGAGGAGTTTATTGCATTTATTGATCAGGTTTTTTTAGAACATCATTTATTACCAGGAGATTTAATCATAGAGTGCCCTCTTGAGGTCTTTATGAATTTAGATGAGCAAGGCAAAGCAATGGTTGCAAGACTTAATAGTAAAGGGGTTAAAATGTGTGTCGACGGCTTAGGCGATAGCCCTGTGTGGTTGGCTAAGTTACCTAACTTAGCTGTTGAGTATGTAAAAGTATCGCCTTCGCTTACCGCAGACTTTAGCCAGCAAGGACATATAAGAAGCTTAATCGCCGGCATGGTTGAAATGCATAATCAACAAAATAGTAAAGTTATTTGTGAGGGAGTTGAAACTAAAGAGCAGTTAAGCTTTGTTAATAACCTCAATGCGTTCGCAGCCCAAGGTTATTATTTTAGCCACCCATTGAGTAGCGTCGGTATGATTTCTTGGTTAAAGCAATGGCAAATCGAGCACAGCTAAATTACGCGACGGCTTAGTTTTCTTTAGCTTGCAGGTATGCATTAACCAGTGCGGTAATGATTTGCCCGGCATCATTCAATCCCGCATTTAAACCACTAGGGTGTTGATTTGGCGCTGCTTCACAAAGGTGTAAATATTGGCTATTAGCTTGCGTTGCGGCTAAATATACAAAATGCTCTGCATCACTGACGCTAAATCCGCAATTGGTGTATGCGCTTACTGGCATTAATGAAATACTGTCTAAATCAACTTCTACACCTAAAGGTGCATGACTTAATTTATCAAGCGCTTGCTGGCATGCTTGCGTGAGTGATTTTTCACGCCTTACTTGCAGTGCTTGGTAGCTATCATAACCAAACTTAGCCTCAGCTAATGCGTCAATAATCGCTTGATTATTCTTTAGTTCGTGCAATCCAATTACATGGTAATTATGCAGGTGCTGCTCATTGTATGCATAACGAAAGCCATTGCCAGAATGACGACCTTCACAGTCACGAAAATCGGCGTGAGGGTCAAAATTAATAGCGTTGATAGGCTGCTTTTTATGTTTACTTAAAGCACGAATAATACCTAAGCAATTGTTATGGCCGCCACCTATTATTATTGGCTCAAGGCCGGCGCTAAAAATTAAATTTAACACGTGCTCAACACGGGTATCTAATTGGCCGCAATAATCACGTAATTGGTTAAGTTGCTCTGGGTTCTGAATATCTAAATCAGCTGCGGCTGCGGTAATATCTGCAACACCAACCTCACCAAGCAATAACACTTTTTCGTTTGCTAAAAATTGATTATTTGACTGATTCAAAAAGCGCTTAATAAATGCGTGCCAGCCATCGCTTGCTCCGCCATTACCAAGGTTTGCTCTGGGGCCAATGTCTTCACAGATGCCAAGTAAAACGTATTTAATACCAAACTGTGCAGCATCTTGCATGGCCTGTAGTGGGTTTACTTGGGTGTCTAATAAAGCAATAGACTGCCATGCTTTTTTTTCATTTAAACGACTGCTACACCAAGGTTTAACAGTCGCTTCATCATAAATATGTAGGTATTCGGACATTTATTCTTCAACAATTTCCAATTCTAGCTCTTCAGCTGATAACACGATCCCCGTGCTGTCTGCGTAGATGTAATCATCATCAAAAAATGAAACACCGGCAAAATTAACCCCAATACCATCTTCACCAGCACCTTGGCTATCTGCCGCAACAGGAATAGATGCAATCGCTTGAATACCAAAGTCGAGTTCTTCAAGTTCGTCTACGTGGCGTACTGCACCGTAAACAACAATGCCTTGCCAATTATTCTCTATGGCTAATTCAGCTAGCTCAATATCAATCAGTGCACGACGAGTTGAACCACCGCCATCAATGAGTAAAACACACTCATCACCATCTTCGCTAAGGATCTCTCTGATCAGTTCATTATTTTCAAAACATTTAACGGTTTTGATACGGCCACCAAAACTGTGACGGCCACCAAAGTTAATAAACATAGGTTCGAGCACATCGACCACGTCGGCAAAGTGATCGCATAAATCTGAGGTGCTGTAATCCATTTTTCTATCCTTCTAAAAGATATATGAGCTAGTCTTCAGTATACCCCTCTTAAACGCAATAACAACGACTTAATGATAGTTAATTGTGCTCTTTTTATGCAAAAAAGAGCGTAAGTAGGTAAAAGCAACATTAGTGTCTTAAAAGCGTCACCCAATTGTTATTTAGAGCGCCTATGCTGAAATTGTGTACATAGTTTGCGTGAAAAAGGACCCAACCATGAGTCAGAACAATATACTAAAAAAGGTTGCACAGTTAGATGAAGATTTGTTCCTTAAGCTATTTAATGGAAACTCACCCGTATGGATAAAAAATTCAGCGTTAGGGTTTTCAAAAAGCGGTAATGGTGGCTTATACGTCATGATGGCTTTGGGGTTTGGCTGGTTAGGCAGTGAGCAAGAGTTGCAACTGCTATCGATCACCTTGTTGCTTGGCTTTTTGATCGAAAGACCAATTTATTATGTTGCAAAAAAAACCTTCGCGCGAGTTCGCCCATGTGATTGTTTAGTAAAAGGCGCATATATAGTGCCTAGCGATAAGTTTAGTTTGCCATCAGGGCATAGTGCGGGCGCTTTTTTAGTCGCCATTATACTGGCGCAATATTTTCCAGAATTATTCTGGTTATGGTTTGCATGGGCCAGCGGTGTGTCTGCTTCTCGTGTGGTGCTAGGGGTTCACTTCCCTGCTGATGTCGTGCTTGGGGCTTTAATGGGTTCAAGTTGTGGTGTAATGGCTATTTTATTGGTGGGTTATCTATGAGAATACTGTACGGTATTCAAGGCACAGGAAACGGACATATAACTCGTGCACGAGTAATGGCAAATGCGTTTAGCCAGATGGGCGTAGAAGTTGATTATGTTTTTTCAGGGCGCGCGCAGCAAGACTATTTTGATATGGGCGAATTTATAAATTACCGTAGTTTTCGCGGATTATCGTTTTCAACCCAAAATGGTCAAGTTAGTAGTTTACGCACAGTAAAGAATGCGCGAGTGTGCAAATTGCTAAATGATATTAAGCAGCTGGATGTATCCAGTTACGATTTTGTGTTTAATGACTTCGAGCCCATCACCGCGTGGGCAGCAAAGCGCCAAGGTGTGCCGGTTATTGGAATGAGCCACCAAGCCGCTTTTTTATCACCCAAAGTGCCTATGTTTGGTCATGGTTTATTTCGCCGTTCATTAATTCGTTGTTATGCGCCTGCCGATGTTTATTTAGGCGTTCATTGGCAACCGTTTGCAGGCAATATCATCCCACCGTTTATTGCCAATCACCATCATGATAATCCAGTGAGTGTTGATAATAAGGTATTGGTTTATTTACCATTTGAAGAACTAGCAAGTGTGGTTGATTATTTAAAGGACTTTCCGGCTAAAGAGTTTTATTGTTATCACCCCGATGCAAAAAATAACTCTCATGGGCACATTCATTTAAGGGCACCTTCACGCAGTGGCTTTTTGAATGACTTAGCCAACGCCAGCGGCGTAATAGCCAATGCAGGGTTTGAACTTTCCAGTGAAGCGCTAAAGCTCGGTAAAAAATTATTACTCAAACCATTGTCAGGTCAATTTGAGCAGGATGCCAATGCACAAACGTTATTAGCCATGAAAGCAGCGCATGTGATGAGTTATTTAAACCCATGTGCACTTGATGAGTGGATTACTAGCAAAGATCACATGCAGATAAACTTTCCCAGTGATCCTAAGCCGTTGGTAAACTGGCTGGCAGAGAAGCAATGGAGTAACACCCAAAATTTACACGAATCATTATGGGATTCAGTGGCTTAATTTTAGATAAAGAGTAAATTAATTTACAGATTATTGGTTTAAAGTGAGATAATCAGCACATTAAGACCAATACTTGACTATAATCATAATGATTAAATTAGAAAGGCTGTTGTAGATGACTTTACTCCAAAACCTGACGATTAAGCGTCGGTTACAAATTAACGCTTTAGTTGTTGGTTTAGCAATGATTGTTATGCTTTGTATCATCATTTATGAAGCACGGACCATGCTAAAACTAAATGAAACCATTCAATATGCAGAAGAACTGGATATACATGAGCTATCGATGCGTAAACATGAAAAAGATTTTCTTTTTTATAAGGATGTGTCGAAGTTAGCAGCATTTGATCAAGAGTATGAACAATTGCAGTCTAAACTCGATAAACTGACTGTACTGTCAAATGAATTAAATATCGCCACTGTTCAAGTTAATCAGTTCGCGGCGCTAGCTGAGAAGTATTATAACGATTTTCAAAAAGTTGTTGAGTTACAACGTGTCATAGGATTGCACCCAACAGACGCCTTATATGGTGAGTTGCGTAGTGCGGTACATGAGATGGAAATGGTGCTAGATGAGCAAGACAACAACCAACTTTTAACTTTAATGCTACAGTTACGCCGCGCCGAAAAAGATTTTATGCTGCGCTTAGATCTTAAATACCTTTCGCGTTTTAAAGACTTAACCCAGCAATTAAGCCAACAAATTAGAGCGGCAGATATTGATGCTAACACTAGTGGGCAGTTGGCCTTATTACTTAACAGCTATCAAAGTAAGTTTACAGCACTGGTGGATGCACAAGTTGCACTGGGTCTAGATTTAGATTCAGGTGCTCTAGGAAAAATGCGCGGTAGTGTCAAACAAAGTGATGAGGTGGTTTCGCGCATTACAAGCGAGACCAAACAGCAAGTGGATGAAACTGCTAAGCAGGCACAAATGCTAGCAATTGCTATTTTTGTCATTGCTAGCTTAATTGTTATGGCACTGGTTTATTTTACTAGTCGTTCAATCATCTTACCTATCGAGCGGGTGTATCACACCATTAATGATATTAGGCGCAACAACGATTTAAGCTTGTTTATTGAAGAAACCGGTAAAGATGAAATCACTACTATGACCATTGACTTTAATAGTTTAATTGGTGATTTCAAAAAGCTTATTTATGAAGTAAATACCGCGCTCACTACATTAAATATTGCGACAGGTAACTTATCAGAGACAACCTCTGCAACAAGTAGCGGTATGCAAGAGCAATTGCATGAAGCTGATATGGTAGCAACAGCTGCTACTGAAATGCAGGCAACCATTCAAGATATTTCTCACAATACTGAAGCGGCGGCTAAAAAGGCCGAGTCGACTAACTTAAGCGCACAACAGGGGCGCTCGGAAGTAGAATCTACCGTTAAGCACATTAATCAACTTTCGGATTCACTTGGTAATGCCTCTTCAGTGGTTTCACAACTTGAAAAAGACGGTGAAACAATTGGTTCTGTATTGGATGTAATTCGCGGTATTGCAGAACAAACAAACTTACTTGCTCTGAATGCAGCTATTGAAGCAGCCCGTGCCGGAGAGCAAGGACGAGGCTTTGCTGTTGTTGCTGACGAAGTACGTTCGCTTGCTCAGCGCACGCAGGAATCAACAACAGAAATCGAAAGTATTATTTCAACCTTGCAAGAGCGCACTCAAGAAGTGGTGAGTATAATGCAACGTTGCCGCACACAAGGGGGAGAAAGTGCTGCTCAAGCCACAAAGGCAGGTGAGTTACTTAGCTCTATCACTGAAGATGTACAAACCATCATGGACATGAGCACCCATATTGCTGCCGCCATTGATGAGCAAAGCCAAGTGGCCTCAGAAGTAAATAAAAATGTAGTGAGAATTCGTGATATCGCCGAAAGCGCATCAGGCCATGCTGTTACTAATGCACAAACCAGTGAAGAAGTATCAGAGCAGGCGAAAGTACTGCATCAAGCGATAGATAAGTTTAAGGTCTAGCCGTCAGCCGTCAGCCGTCAGCCGTCAGTTTTAAAGTTATAAGCCATAAGTTTTATTTTAAGCAGTCTAAGTAGCTTTGAGCTTATGGCTTTTTTGTTGGGTAATTAAAATGAGTGTGAGGTGAAGTGGGCATATGTGCGTATTATAAAGTGCTATTTTACAATATCGGCCTCTTGCTAACAGTGAACTGTTGAACTATTATTTGTACGTTATTTTGTACTAATTGGAGTTCAATATGAGTCGCATTCATTTCGATCAAGATATTCAACCGTTATCTGAGTTTCGTGCTGGCGTTGCATCTTACATCAAACAGATCAATGAGACTCGTCGTCCATTGGTAATCACACAGCGTGGTAAAGGCGTAGCTGTTGTTCTCGATGTTGCTGAGTATGAAGCAATGCAAGAAAAGATCGAGCTACTTGAAGAAATGCGTACCGCAGAAGCCCAGTTGGCTTCAGGGCTAGGTGTTACAAATGAAGATGCGCGTTCACAAGTGCTACGGCGCATTAAGTAATGAAAGTAGTGTGGTCCCCATTAGCACTTCAAAAACTGGGTGATGCAGCAGAGTTCATTTCTTTAGATAGCCCATCTGCTGCTGAAAAATGGGTGAATGACGTTTTTGATAAAACAGAATTGCTTGGCAATACGCCAGAAATGGGGCGCTTCGTTCCTGAAATACCACACACAAATTACCGTGAAATTATTTTTGGTTACTATCGAATTATCTACAGTTCAAGTCACGAAATTCGAATCTTGACTGTTCGTAACTGTCGGCAAATTTTGACCGAGGACGATGTGTAAACTCTGTTATAACACCAATAAGCCTTAACTCAGTCTAATGTTCTTTTTGAGCGTTTTAATACAGTGACGGTCAATTCAAAGCCAATAAACATATTCGTTTACTTATTTTCTCTAAAGCGCAGCGCCTCTTAACCTCTTTGCGAATAATTCAGTTAAAGATTTTTTGTACAAAGGGAGTGACAAGCCACGGGGTTCGAGCAACGAACTGCGGGTCGACACTTAGGACTATTGTAGGTCGTCATTTATGGCGAGAATCAATTAACTATTGGAATTGACGCGCTAAAGCACGACCTACGCCAATCTCAGGCTCTAGTTACTTAACTTCCTTGTGAATAATTCAGTTAAAGATCTTTTGCACAAATAGCAGGGAATGAGAAGTAAATGAGGGAAACTTAGCGTTTAGTACTTACATGCTTAAATAGTCGTTAATCTAACCCGAATATGACTAAGCGATTGAATCAAAATTGCAACTCCGCTATGGTTAATGCATTAATAAAAATAAATTAAAAACGAGTAATTCTATAGGCTCGTTATGTGCTTAAGTAGGGCTGTATATGAATCGAGTAATATTTTTAGCTTTATTAATTTTTTCGTGTTTTTCATTTGCTACTGATTCAAACTCAAAGTTGGGATATGAAGGAAAAAATGGGCAAGTTTTTGGTTATAACACTGTTTTAGGGGCTCTCGAAGCGCTGAAGTTAGATCTCGATGCAGAGATTAGTGAGTCTAAAGGTTGGGTTATTGTAAACGATAATACGAATAAAGCTCTTTGGTCATTTGCACCCAAAGCTCACCCTTCATATCCGTCAGTTGTGCGCCGTGCGGTTGTCGAGAGAAATGGTCAGATTGGAATAACTACTGAAGTAAAATGTGCTGCTAAAAAGTCTGTTTGCGACTCATTGGTAAAAGACTTTATGGAGTTAAACCAAAAAGTTAAAAATGACATCAATAGTAAGTAAAACATCTATCAAGCCAATGTTGTTCAGCTAGGAAGCTGTCTGGGGGAAATTGCGAATGTTCAAAGACTATATTGGCACAAACACGCCTGTTTGATTTGATTGAAGTTCACTAATTTGACAAAGTTTGATAAGACTACTTTATGGCTCGGCAAACCTAGAACCTAGAACCTTCTCATTAGATTTCGCTGCACTCAACCACAACCACAACCACATAATCAGCTTTAACGCCGAGCTGGGCTAACTTTCACCTTGAACCTTTTAACTTGCTAACTTTACTCTCGCCAACTCATTAAGGCACAAACTTGATCGGTACGCTGTCTTTGTTAGCTTGGTGCTCTGCTACGCGTTGCTGATATGTTTGCCATAGATCATCATGGTTAGCTTGTAGGTGTGATAAGTAGCTCCAACTGAATAAGCCGCTGTTGTGGTTATCGTCGAAGATGAGTCTAATTGCATAGTGACCAACGGGTTCTATTTTGCTGATGCCAACCTGTGATTTACTCAAAACGAGTTTCATCGGCTCATTGCCATGGCCTTGTACTTCGGCAGAAGGGGAGTGAACACGCAAAAACTCACTGCTGAAAGTGCAAGTTGAGTCGTCATCAAAATAAACATCAAGCGCTTTGCTAACGGTATGATGGTGTACCTTGATCACTTGTTTCATTGTTATACCTTTGTGAGTAACCTAGAACCTAGAACCTAGAACCTAGGCCCTAGATCCTAGTTTTAAAATTAAAGAATAAAGCGGCTTAAGTCTTCATCTTCAACTAATGCGCCTAAATGTTTTTCAACATAAGCGGCGTCAATCACTAGATTTGAACCTGCTTGCTCTGAAGCATCAAATGAAATTTCTTCCATTAGTTTTTCCATCACAGTATGTAAGCGACGAGCACCGATATTTTCGGTTTTTTCGTTTACCTGCCAAGCGGCTTTAGCGATACGCTCAATTGCATCATCGGCAAACTCTACATTTACTTGTTCAGTTTTAAGTAGTTCGCGTTGTTGTTCTGTGAGTGACGCATGTGGCTCAGTTAGAATGCGTTTAAAGTCATCGGCTGTGAGTGCTTCTAGTTCAACACGAATAGGTAAACGACCTTGTAGCTCTGGGATCATGTCAGATGGTTTTGACATTTGGAATGCACCAGAGGCAATAAATAGCATGTGGTCGGTTTTAACCATGCCGTGTTTGGTGTTGACAGTTGAACCTTCAATCAGCGGCAGTAAATCGCGCTGTACGCCTTCACGACTTACATCTGGGCCTGATGACTCGCCACGCTTACAGATTTTGTCTATCTCATCGATAAACACAATACCGTTTTGCTCAACCGCAAAGATAGCTTGCTCTTTAAGTTCTTCAGGGTTTACTAATTTAGCGGCTTCTTCTTCGGCTAACAGTTTAAAGGCTTCTTTAATTTTCAGCTTACGTTTGGTCTTTTTATCAGAAGACATGTTTTGGAACATGCTCTGCAGCTGGTTGGTCATTTCTTCCATACCAGGAGGCGACATGATCTCAACATTAGGCTGCCCTTGAGCAACATCAATATCAATTTCTTTGTCGTCTAATTGACCTTCGCGTAACTTTTTACGGAATGTCTGGCGCGTTGATGAGTTTTCATCACGCTGAGCTTCACCATATGAGTCTTTCGCTGGTGGCAGTAATGCGTCTAAAATACGTTCTTCTGCAGCTTCTTCAGCGCGATGCTTAAACTTTTTAGTTTGCTGTTCGCGTGTCATTTTAATTGACACATCGACTAAATCACGAATGATAGTTTCAACTTCTTTACCGACATAACCCACTTCGGTGAACTTAGTGGCTTCAACTTTAATAAATGGCGCGTTAGCGAGTTTTGCTAAGCGACGTGCAATTTCAGTTTTACCAACACCGGTAGGACCAATCATTAAAATATTTTTTGGGGTAACTTCAGTGCGTAAGTCGTCGCTTAATTGCATACGGCGCCAGCGATTACGAAGCGCAATAGAGACGGCTTTTTTTGCTTTTGCTTGGCCAATGATATGTTGGTCAAGTTCATGAACGATTTCTCTTGGAGTCATAGCAGACATAGCGGTTCCTATTACAATTCTTCGATAGTTTGGAAGTTATTTGTGAATACGCAAATATTGCCTGCAATTGTCAGGCTTTTTTCTACGATATCACGGGCGCTCAGGTCGGTGTTTTCAAGTAACGCAGTTGCGGCTGATTGCGCAAAGTTACCACCACTACCAATAGCGATTAGGTCGTTTTCAGGCTGCACGACATCGCCGTTACCTGTAATAATCAATGACGCGGTTTCATCAGCAACCGCAAGCAAGGCTTCGAGTTTTCGAAGAGCACGGTCACTACGCCAGTCTTTTGCCATTTCTACGGCAGCTTTGGTTAGGTTACCTTGGTGCATTTCAAGTTTGCTTTCAAAACGTTCGAATAGGGTAAAGGCATCAGCAGTACCGCCAGCAAAACCAGCGATTACTTTGCCATTATAAAGGCGTCGAACTTTACGGGCGTTGCCCTTCATTACGGTGTTACCAAGTGAAACTTGGCCGTCGCCACCAATGACGACTTTATCGTCGCGGCGTACACTTACAATAGTGGTCATGTTATTCCTCATCATCGAGCCGCGGGGGCGACTCGTAAAAAGCGATTGATGAGAGGTTAATATGGGTTAATGGATTAAAATCAAGTCCAAAGCCAAATTCCACAGCCCATTATTTTGCTGCGTTTGAGTTTGTTTTTGTCACTTTCAGCTAAACGCTTGGTTTTATAAGGCCCAAGGCGTACTTTATACCAAATTCCATTTGTGCCAGTGGTTTCACGTACTTCAGCAATGAGTCCTGCAAAGGCTATTTTTGCTTTGAGAGTTTCGGCTTGAGAACGAGTTCTAAATGACCCGCATTGCATGACATAAGGGCCTTTTTGTTTAAGCTCTTTAACTTCAACTTGGATTTCATGCTCTTTTATTTCTTTTATAAATTCAGGCGGGCGCGGTTTAGCCGGCTCAACTTTTTCTTTAGCTTTAGTCGGATTGGCTTGTTGTTCAACAAGTTTAGGGTCGGCATTGGTTTTTACATACCATAAGCCAAAGCAAAAACCACCGACCAAAAGAGTCGTTAAAATAACTAATAAAACCGGAAATGGCTTTTTAGCGGGTGGCTGTTTTTTACTGTTACGGTTGCCCGGTTTTTTATTAATAAAATCGTGTTGTGCCATGTGTGTTCTAAGTTTTAACCTTAAATCATATCTATTGGGTCGACATCTAAGCTCCAGCGCACTTTTTGTGCAAGCTTACTGGTGCTTAGGTAGTCAATCATTTGCGCTAAATATTGGTGCAATAATTGACGATCAAGCGCTTGAATATGCAATTGAAAACGGTATTTCCCTGCTATTTTTTCAAGAGGAGCAGGAATTGGACCTAGCAATTGTATACCAGTTACACCGTGCACAGGAACTAAATCAGTTAAAAAATCCACCACCTGCTTCACGTTATGCCCTTGGGCGCGGACAATGGCCATATTCGTAATAGGGGGTAGTTGTGCATCTTCACGCTCTTGTAATGCAAAGCGGGCAAAATCTTGATACCCATTATTAACTAAGTCTTGTAATAATGGGTGCTCTGGAAAGTGTGTTTGCAATAAAACATGGCCAGGCTCTCCGCTTCGTCCTGCTCGCCCTGCAACTTGTGTAACCAGTTGAGCTAAATGCTCGGTCGCACGAAAATCACAGGAGTATAAGCCGCTATCTACGTCTAAAATAAGCACTAAGCTGACATCGGGAAAATGATGTCCTTTAGCGAGCATTTGCGTACCCACTAAAATTCGTGCGCCGCCTTGATTAATATCATCAAGGGCTTTTTCTAAGCTGCCTTTACGCCGTGTTGAATCACGGTCAATCCGGCTAATAGGGGTGTCAGTAAACTCTGTTGTTAAAAACTCTTCTATTTGCTCTGTGCCTTTACCATTTGGAAATATTTGCGTGCTGCCACAATCAGGGCATTGATGTGGTACCCGTTCTTGTTCGCCGCAGTGATGGCAAATCATTTGGCCTATAGCTTTGTGAAATGTTGCGCTGGTACTGCAACGCGAGCACTCACTGAGCCAACCACATTCATGGCAAATTAGTGTAGGTGAAAAACCACGGCGATTTAAAAATACCATTACTTGCTTACCGCGGTTTAAGTGTTGGCGCATCGTGGCAAGGCTTGCATGCGCAATACCGGCTTGATCAGGCTGACCTTTCATATCTAACAACTGAAACTTGTTATCTGTATTGGTTTGCGCACGCTGCGTTAAGCTCAGTAGTTGGTATTTACCATTAATGGCTTTGTGCAGAGTCTCTAAAGCGGGGGTTGCAGAGCCTAAGACTAAAGGGATTTTGTGTTGGTAAGCACGGTACGCTGCTAAGTCTCTGGCATGATAGCGCAAGGTATCTTGTTGTTTGAATGAACTATCGTGTTCTTCATCAACAATGATCATACCCAGCTTTAAAAAAGGTAAAAAGATACTTGAGCGAGTGCCTATGACAATAGCGCAGCTGGCTTTTTCGCAAAAGCGCCATGTTTGCAGGCGCTCGTTATCGGTTAAGGCTGAGTGCCAAAGCATGATAGGAGTATCAACAAAGCGGCGGCGAAAGCGGTTAACCGTTTGGGGTGTTAAGCCAATTTCAGGCACTAGTACGAGTGCTTGTTCACCTCGTTTTAGTACTTCTTCTAGGCATTGTAAGTAAACTTCAGTTTTGCCACTGCCGGTGACGCCTTCAAGTAAAAAGCTATTAAAACCTGTGCTTTGGTTTATTGATGTACAGGCAACGGCTTGCTCTTTGTTTAATACGGGTTTGGTACCAATTTGTGGCGCTTGTTGTTGCCATTGATTATCGTGTTCAATACTTTGGCTAATAAGCTCTTTTGTCAGCAAACTATCAATGGTCTTTTTATTAAACCCGAGCGCTTTTAATTCGGTGAGTGAGGACTTTCCTGATTCGGCTAATTGCTTTAATAGTCCTAGTTGGCTTTTTGCTTTTAAAGACGGAAGCTTGGCGCCTTTTGCAGTTAAGGCGACCATGTTAATACTGCTTTTATCAGGGCATTCGCCTTGGCGTAATGCGCCAGGTAATGCAATATGTATTGTTTCGCCTAATGGGTAGCAGTAATAGCGGGCGGTAAAGCGTAATAAATCAAGATGCTGTGCAGATAAAATAGGCTCATCATCAATCACCTCTAAGAGTGCTTTAATTTTATCTTTTGGCACGTCTGTGGTGGTTTTTAACGCGAGTACCACGGCGACTTTCTTTTGATTACCAAATGGCACTATAACCCGGGTGCCAACTTGTGGCGTTACTGATAAACCGTTAAGTTGTTCCGGTAGGCTGTAATCAAAAGTACGCTGTAGCGGAACTTTTATAGCAACTTCAACAAAACTCATAGCAACTCAACAAAAACCAACAAGACAGCTAATGTACTAAAGTTACGATAAAAAACCTATCAGCAAATGCTGGGTTTAAAGTTTTTGCTCATTTAATTAGCAAAAAACACATTTAAAGCTTGTGGCGGGCGAGGTTGTTGCTTAGAATACGCGTCCAATTATTTTGATTTAAACGACGTATGGTGCCAGACTTCGGGTTTGGAGAGCGATGCGGCCTTAACTAGAGGTTTCTATGAAAGAAGGTATTCACCCTAAGTACGAAGTAATTTCAGCAACTTGTTCATGCGGAAATAAATTCGAAACTAGTTCAACTCTGTGTAAAGACATTCACTTAGACGTATGCTCTGCGTGTCACCCGTTTTACACTGGTAAGCAAAAGATTTTAGACACAGGTGGCCGTGTTGATCGCTTTAACAAGCGTTTCGGTTCACTTAGCAGCAAGTAATTTCTGCTTTCGTGTTAAGAAAGGCACCTTCGGGTGCTTTTTTTGTGCCTGTAATTTAGAAAAACTTACAGTGACTCATTTTCCCCTCCTAATTTACATAGATTAAAATTAGAAAATCCCCCTTTGTGTATTACTTTGTTGCCAGCGATATGGCTAATTTATAGCGATATTATTCTGACTAATATTTCTGTTTCTTATAATGGTTATAGCTAATGAAGCACAGACAAACCCTAATTAATTCACTATATTAATTATTAATATAAATTACATTGCTGCTATTACTGTATCTAAAACGGGCTAAATTGCAGTTATTTGTCGCTATCGTCGATAATTGTTGTTGTTTTTTAGTTTGTTCGAGTTGCAGTAATATTTGCTTTAAATTCAAGCAAATTTAGCTGGGTTTTTTGATGTTTTGTTAGTGTTTTAATCAGGCGTTTTTAGAATTATTTACTAAAAATGCTGGCAAAACGCATAAAATTAACTGATATAGCTTATAACAGGATAGACCTGATATTGCTTGAATTTAATTATAATATAGGTATTGTTCGCTAAGAACTGCTCACTCTCACTTTAAATTTAACTTACTTGCAGGATAAAATCGCGTTATGTCAGACTTTCGTGAACAAGCATTACATTACCATGCTCACCCCGTTCCAGGAAAAATCAGCATTGAACTTACTAAGCCAGCTGAAACCGTTAATGATCTCGCTCTAGCTTATAGCCCAGGTGTTGCTGAACCTGTGCGTGAAATTGCAGCCGATCCAGCTAATGCATATAAATACACGGGCAAAGGTAATATGGTGGCTGTTATTACTAATGGTACCGCTATATTAGGCTTAGGTAATCTAGGGCCACTGGCGTCAAAACCAGTAATGGAAGGTAAGGCATTATTATTTAAGCGTTTTGCAGGCCTAGATTCAATTGATATTGAAGTAAAGCATCGTACAACTGAAGATTTCATCAATACGGTGGCTAATATTGCAGATACGTTTGGCGGTATTAATCTTGAAGATATTAAAGCGCCAGAATGTTTTGAGATTGAAAAAGCATTAATTGAGCGCTGTAGTATTCCTGTTTTTCATGATGATCAACACGGTACTGCTATAGTAACTGCTGCGGGTATGATCAATGCGCTTGAAGTGCAAGGCAAAAAAATTGAAGATGCGATTATTGTATGTTTAGGTGCTGGTGCAGCTGCTGTAGCATGTATGGAACTACTTATTAAATGTGGCGCTCTGCGTGAGCATATTTATATGCTTGACCGTAAAGGGGTTATTCATACACGTCGCGATGATTTAAATGAATATAAACAACTGTTTGCAAATAATACAGATAAACGTACGTTACAAGATGTAATAGCCGATGCAGATGTGTTTGTTGGTGTATCAGGTCCGAACTTGTTAGATCCAGAAGATTTAAAGCTAATGGCCGACAAACCAGTTATTTTTGCATGTTCTAATCCAGATCCTGAGATTGCGCCAGAGCGTGCACACGGCGCCCGTAAAGATCTTATTATGGCGACAGGGCGCTCAGATTACCCGAACCAAGTTAATAACGTGCTATGTTTCCCATTTATCTTCCGTGGTGCGCTTGATGTTCGTGCAAGCCAAATCAACGATGAAATGAAAATTGCAGCAGTGGATGCCATTCGTAGTATTGCTAAAGAGCCAGTACCCGCAGAAGTATTAAAAGCAGCGGGTGTTGATTCTCTTGAATTTGGCCCTGAGTATATTATCCCAAAACCAATGGATCCGCGTTTGTTGCCACGTATAGCAAAAGCGGTAGCGCAAGCGGCTATTGATTCAGGTGTTGCGCAAATAGATATGCCTGAAAATTATATGGCTTAGCCGAAACGATCAAGCAATAAAAAACCTCAGCAATGTTAGGTGCTGAGGTTTTTTTGTATCCAATTCCTGAAGGCAGGAATGCAAACCGTAACTTAATCTTCGTTAAGTACAGGTACTTCAAGTCCCATTTCGAGCATGATTTTCTTCACTTCTTCAGGCACTTTCTCAGGGTTGTCTTTACGCAAGTCTTCGTCGTTTGGCAGCGGTTGCCCAGTAAAAGCGTGTAAAAATGCTTCACAAAGTAGTTCGCTGTTAGTCGCGTGTCGTAGGTTGTTAATTTGACGGCGGGTGCGCTCGTCAGTTAACACTTTTAGCACGTTAAGTGGGATAGACACGGTGATCTTTTTCACTTGCTCTGATTTTTTACCGTGTTCTGCGTATGGGTGAATATATTCACCGTTCCATTTAGCCATAAGAAGTATCGTTGCCTCAGGTTGTTAGTTGTTTGCATAGCCTATTTGCTTTGCAAAGATGCGGAAATTCTATCGTTTTAAAAAAGATAGTCAAACACTTGTTATTTAGCCATCTAGCGAGCTAAATATCTTTACCGCTAATAATGCCCTGGTTACACCACAAATGTTTTGACTTATGGGGACTGATCATCTAACCTTTTAGACGTCTAAACATCCATTTATTGTAGGTGACGTTATGAGTCAAAAGAACAAAGCAACTATCGCGGTACGAAATGGTATCGATGCTGATAAACATCATGGCGCTGTTGTGCCGCCTCTTCATTTATCAACAACCTATTCCTTTGCTGATTTTGATACTAAACGCCAATACGATTATGGCCGCAGTGGTAACCCAAGCCGCGATATTCTAGCTGAGACGCTGGCTGAACTTGAAGGAGGCGCTAAGGGAATTATTACGGCCACGGGTATGTCGGCAGTACATTTAGCGACTCAACTACTCAATAGCGATGATACTTTAATCATTCCTCATGATTGTTATGGTGGCAGCTACCGTTTATTTACCTCTCTTGAAAAGCGTGGGTTATTAAAGTTAGTGGTTTTAGATTTAACGAAAACTGAAAATCATGAAAAAATTCTTGAAATTAAACCTAAGCTAATTTGGATTGAAACACCGAGCAACCCTATTTTACGCCTGACCGATATTAAAGCGATTACCACTATTGCTAAACAATGTGGTGCACTTGTTGGCGCAGATAACACATTCTTATCGCCGGCTTTACAAAATCCAATCGAATTTGGTGTCGATATTGTGGTGCATTCAACAACTAAATATATTAATGGTCACTCAGATGTTGTGGGTGGCGCCGTGATTGCTGCAACCCAAGAGTTAGGTGATGAGCTTGCGTGGTGGGCAAATAATATTGGTATTACCGGTGCGCCGTTTGATAGCTACTTAACTTTGCGTGGCTTGCGTACGTTAAATGTTCGTTTACGTCAGCACCAAGAAAATGCGTTTATCATAGCGCAATATCTAGAAGACTCTCCTTATGTAAGCCAAGTTTATTATCCTGGTCTTGAGTCACATCCACAGCATGAGTTGGCTAAAGTACAGCAGCGTGGTTTTGGTGGCATGGTGAGTTTTGATATTAAGGGTGATGTAAATGATGCGGCAGCATTTTTAACGAGTCTTGAAGAGTTTACTTTAGCTGAGTCACTGGGCGGTGTTGAGAGTTTAATTTGTCATCCAGCTACTATGACTCATGCCGGAATGGATGCAACTGCACGCCTTGAAGCTGGTGTGGGTGACACGCTAATTCGTATTTCTGTTGGTATTGAAGATGTTAAAGACTTAGTGGCTGATTTAGAACGTGTGTTTAATAAAGTAAAGCCTGGTCAGGGTGGTCAAAGTGAGCAACTTGTTGCACAACAAGCCACAGCTAAACAACAAGATCAGCAATCAAGCTCATTTAAACTAACGCCAGCACATACGGCATTGTGGTAAGAAAAATGGTTAATATAGTACATAAATTTGGTGGTTCGAGCTTAAGTTCGCCAGAGCGCTATCAAGCAGTCGCGAATATCATTTTAGCGAATAGCGAAGTGGGTGATTGTGTTGTGGTTTCAGCCGCAGGTAAAACAACGAACACTTTGGTTAAGTTATGGCAAAGTTACCAGCAGGATGATCTGCAAGCTGTTAGCGACATTTTATTATTGTTAGATAATCACCAGCGAACCTTGATTGAGCAATTATTAACGGCACAAGCCAAGCAGCAGGCCCTTAGCTTATTGCAACAAGAATTGGCACAATTAGCCGAACAAGCCAAGCAGCAAACTTTAACTGAGGCTCCTTTACTTGCTCATGGTGAAGTGTGGTCGGCGAGATTACTTGCAAGCTATTTACAGCAATTAGGTTTAGCTGCAAAAGATATTGATGCGCGTCAGCTTTTTACCTTAAATGATGGGCAGTTATTGCATCAAAAGAATCAACAAGCTTGTATAGATTTGATAAGCAAGCGGCATGTTAATGTGGTTACCGGCTTTATTGCCAGTGACTGCCATGGTGATACAGTAACTTTTGGACGTAATGGCAGTGATTACAGTGCCACACTCTTAGGTAGTTATTGTCATGCCCAGCAAGTGTCTATTTGGACCGATACTCAAGGTGTATTTAGTACTGACCCTCGTAAGGTAAATAAAGCGCTTAAATATTCAAAAGTGTGTCGTGGTCAAGCCAATTTATTAGCACGATTAGGTAACCCTGTTTTACATGCTAAAACATTATCACCGTTAAAAAATACTGATATAAAGCTGGTTGTACGCAGCAGTTTTGATACTGAAGCCAGTGCCACTGAAATAGTTAAAGAAAGTTATAGTAAAGCTAAGCGTTTTATCACCACGCTAGAAAACATTGATTTATTACGTGTGGATCAACTCAATGCAGGTGAAGTCGGGCAACTGAGTCAGCTTATTCAACATAGCTTGCACCATTTTGTTAAGCAGGGCGATACTTACTTATTAGTGCCAGGTAGTGCGACTCACCAAGTTGTGAGCCAGTTACAAGGGCGTGCTAATATTGTTGAGTCAAACTTACATGGCTGCGCGATTGTTGCACCAAGTAATGATATAGCTCATTTATCTTTACAGGCTTCCTCGCTGCTTAGTGAACAAAGTTTAGCACCACGTTTTAGCCACCAAGATACTGATTATGCTTTGTTATTAACTGATCAAGTAATTGATAGTGATGTATTAACGCTATTACATGACAAGTTAATCAACAAAGGCCAAGAGCTTGCGGTGATCATTGCAGGCTTAGGTAATGTTGGCGAAGTGTTTATTTCACAGCTTTCACAACAGCTAAATCGCTTAGAACAGCATTTTAGTGTGAAGTTAGTGGGTTTAGTACGTTCTCAGCAAATGTTATTCAGCCCAAGCGGTATTAGCCTGGAGCAATGGCAAACACGATGGGATAACGAAGCTGCTGATTATCAGCAAGCGGATTTATTAACGCATATAAGTGAACTTGATTACGAACATAAAGTGGTGATTGATATTACCGCCAGTGAATCATTTAGTTTACTTTATCCTGACTTTGTTAATTTAGACTGTCACTTGATCAGTGCGAATAAATATGCAGGTACGGCTGATAATGACTGGTATCAAGCATTACGCCACAATTTAGCTGAACGCAATTTATTTTGGCGCTATAACACGTCTGTTGGCGCTGGGTTACCGATTAACTTTGCTTTAGCTGATTTACAAAATAGTGGTGACAAAATCACGCGTATCGAAGGGGTATTCTCTGGTACGTTATCGTGGTTGTGTAGTAGCTATGATGGCAGTGTGCCATTTTCAGATTTAGTATTACAAGCGCAGGAAATGGGTTTTACAGAGCCTGATCCGCGTGAAGACTTATCTGGTCGTGATATGCAGCGTAAGTTGCTTATTCTAGCGCGTGAATTAGGTTTAACTTTAGAGTTAGATGATATTGACTTAATAGCACTGATGCCAGAGCAATTAGCACAAGGCGATTGGCAGTCATTTTTAGATAACAAACAACAGTTAGATAGCTTTATTGCTGACAAGGCCAAGCAGGCGAGCGAGCAGGGTAAGGTGTTGCGCTATACTGGCGCTTTGTCACTTGCTGATAATAAACTCACAGCGCAAGTTGGGCTGGCGTTTGCCACTCAAGGTGATGCGTTAGCTAATTTAACACCGGGCGATAATATCTTTGTAATAAACAGCCAGTGGTATAGTGGCAATGCTTTGGTAATACAAGGCCCTGGTGCAGGTAAAGAGGTCACCGCAGCAGGCGTGCATTCGGATTTATATTGGTTAATACAAAATTTAAAATAAAAAGCTTGTAATAAAAAAGCGCCAATTTTGGCGCTTTTTTGTTTTATGTAGCAGCGATTTTATATCACGACGATTAAAATAGCTCTTCTTCAGTTTTAGTATCCTCTTCAAATACATCTTCAACGTGCTGCATAACGTATTTTGTAGGGGCGGTGCCTTTTTTGAAATACTCAAAGCGACTAGTGTAATCATTCTTTTGGCTAAGTAAGCCTGTTGCTAGGTCTATACGAATTGACACTAGTCCTTCAGGTGGCTCGATTGGCGCTTCTGGCTGGTTTTTAAGTGCTACACGCATAAAATCAACCCAAGCAGGTTGAGCGGTTTTAGCGCCTGACTCAGCGCCTGTGATCTGAGATTTACTCAAATTACTATTATAGGTAGAGCGACCCAGTGGGTTACCTGGATTATCAAAGCCCACCCAAACAGAAGTCATTACGTTACGATTAAAGCCGCTAAACCAAGTATCAACGGAGTCATTGGTAGTACCTGTTTTACCTGATAAGTCGCGTCGCTCTAGCGCTTGCGCTCGCCAACCTGTACCACTCCAACCCGTTTTATGGGCCCAGCTACCGCCGCCCCAAATCGCACTATTCATAGCATCAGCAATTAAGAATGCATTTTGCTTAGAAATAATGCGCGGAGCACATGTTACTGCGGATGCATGGCCTGTAGTGGAATCCTCAAAAACATTACTAGATGGGCTTGTTAAATTACTATTTAAGGCAACGTCACCTTCGTTAGCAGCTGCATCAGCGTCACAAGCGAGTTGTGGTTGCGTTTTAAATAGCACATTGCCAGCAGAATCTTGAATTTCACTAATAAAGTAAGGAGTAATTAAATGGCCTCCATTAGCAAACGCGCTCATACCTCGAGCAAGTTCAAGCGGAGTAATTGAGGCACTACCCAAGGCCAACGATTCGCTACGATTGATATCGCTATTTTGAAAGCCAAATTTAAGTAAATGATCAGCAGTACGATTGAGTCCAACCCCTCTTAATAAACGCACGGAAATAACGTTTTTAGATTGCGCTAATGCACGGCGAATACGAATTGGGCCATTATAAACTGCAGGGCTGTTTTTAGGACGCCATGCCACACCTAAGCTTTTATCCCATTGATTTATAGGTGCATCGTTTAAAATAGATGCTAAGGTATAGCCTCTTTCTAGTGCTGCAGAATAAATAAAGGGTTTAATGTTTGAGCCTACTTGGCGCTTCGCTTGAACTGCACGATTGTATTGGCTTTGCTCAAAGCTATAACCACCTACTATAGCTTTTATACGGCCATCATTAGGATCTAGAGACACTAAAGCACTGGCGGCTTCTGGCAGTTGACTAAGTAGATAGCTGCCGTCGTTATTTCTACGCAGCCAAATTTGAGCGCCTGGCGCTAAAATTTCGCTGGCTGTTTTTGGTGCAAAACCTTGACGGTAACGAGTGATGAACTTGCGTGCCCATTTTAAATTATCCCAGTTTAGCGTGGCGTGCTCGCCATTTTTTAATAATACGTTAGCGCTTTTTTCGCCTACCTCTAATACTGCGGCGGCCAACAGCGGGCCGATTTCTTTGATGGGAGCAAGTTTGTCTAAAATTGCTTGTTGATTGAGTGGTGATTGTGTCTCATGATCCCACAGATGAACCTCTGCGCCGCGATAGCCATGGCGCATATCATAAGCATGTAGATTATCTACCAGCGCTTTTTGTGCTGCGGCTTGTACGTCTGATTCTACACTGGTGTATACTTTAAAACCGGTATTATAGGCACGTTCGAAACCGTAGCGAGCGACCATTTCGGCACGTACCATTTCCGAAATATAAGGGGCATACAAATCAATTTCAGCTCCATGAAAGCGTGCTGTAATTGGCTGCTTTGACGTTTCATTGAACTCTTGCTGGGTGATAAAGCCCACGTCAAGCATCCGACTTAGCACAACATTGCGGCGAGCTTTAGCACGCACAGGGTTACGAATAGGGTTTAATGCTGATGGTGCTTTAGGTAAACCTGCAATCATCGCCATTTGTGCTAAATTTAATTCATTAAGCTCTTTACCATAATAAACTTGTGCAGCTGCACCGATACCGAATGCACGGTTGCCTAATTCGATTTTATTTAAGTAAAGAGCAAGTATTTCATCTTTACTAAGTAGGTTTTCAATATGCAGGGCAATAAAGATTTCTTTTACTTTACGAATATAGGCTTTTTCTCGTGTTAAGAAAAAGTTACGAGCGAGCTGCATGGTGATTGTACTTGCGCCTTGTTTTTTCTCGCCAGTTGATATTAATACTATCGCTGAACGAACTATACCTATAGGATCTATACCAATATGTTCATAAAATCGTGTATCTTCAGTGGCTAATATTGCATCAATGAGTGGCTGTGGGATCTCATCGATACTAACGGGTATACGGCGTTTCTCTCCAAATTGGTTGATCAACAAGCCGTCTCGAGAGAATACTTGCATGGGAGTTTGTAATTGCACGTCTTTTAAAACTTGCACACTTGGGATATCGGATTTAACGTAATAATAAAGGCTTGCTAATGTAATTAAGCCCAAAAACGTGCAAATGATAAAAAATTGTAAAGTTCGTTTGAATAAAATCACTTATATTTTCCCTAAATGGACTCCCAATTAGAATCGTAGGCTGATAGTATATATTGATTAAAAAATGAATAGTATTTTTTCAGATAAAAATTATAACTTGTTTATTCTTAAAACAAAGGCCGAATCGCAAACATGTTAAGCCAACTAATGAATAAGTCTTCATCAATGATGATAGGGATAGATATCGGTTCGCACGCTATTAAAGCAGTGTTACTGAATGAAACGGAAACCGGCTACCGCCTAGAGGCCTTAGCAATTGAACCTATGCCAAAAGGAACAATGTCCGAACGAAATATTCAGGACATTGAAGCGATTGGTAATATTATCACTAAATTGAAGCGTAAATTACCTAAATCGGCAAAATTTGCGGCGGTTGCTGTTTCCGGGCAAACAGTGATCACCAAAGTTATCTTTATGGACGTTACGTTAAGTGATGCCGAACTTGAGTCGCAAATCGAAATTGAAGCCGATAGCTTAATTCCATACCCGTTAGATGAAGTTAGTCTCGATTTTGAAAAACTAGCAACCAATGAAGCCGATCCTACTAAAATGAACGTGTTACTTTCGGCTGCACGAACCGAAAGTGTTGAAGCCCGTGTTGGAGCATTAGAAACCGCAGGCTTAACTGCAAAAGTCGTCGATGTTGAAAGTTATGCGCTTAGCCGAGCCATGGACGTTTATTATCAACAACTGCCCAGCGATGCATTTAATAAATGTGTGGCAATGATTGATATAGGGGCTGTGCTGACCTTAGTAAGTGTGGTACTTGCAGGTGAAACTATTTACACTCGTGACCAAGTGTTTGGTGGCGATCAATACACTAATAGCATTGTTGCTTATTATAATAAAAGCTTTGATGAAGCTGAAATAGGTAAAACAACCGCTGATTTACCGCCTAACTATACGTTTGAAGTATTAGCGCCTTTTCAAACTTCACTGTTACAACAAGTTCGCCGTGCTGTACAGATGTTTTTGACTACCAGTGGTAAAGAGCAAATTGATTATATTATTTTGACCGGCGGAACAGCCATGATTAATGGTTTAGATCGCTTGTTAATAGAAGAGCTTGGTATACATACAATAGTTGCCGAACCATTTGAAAATATGGATATATCACCTAGAGTTGATCGTAATGTAATGCAGCGTCACCGAACGCAGTTTGCCATTGCTACAGGTTTGGCATTAAGGAGCTTTTCATCATGCCACATATAAATCTACTGCCATGGCGTGAACAGCAGCGTAAACAATCTCAGAATAAGTTTGCCACTACTTTGTTTTTAGTTGTGCTATTGAGCTTTTTAAGTATGTATATGTTAAGTACATATTACGGCAATCTGCGTGATGGACAGAATGTTAAAAATAATTTTTTAACAACCGAAATAGGTCATCTAGATACGCGTATTCGCGAAATTCGTGAGTTAGATAAAAAGAAAGAAAACTTACAACAGCGTATGCGTCTTATTGAGGATTTACAGAGTAGTCGAAATTTAGGTACGCAAATTATGGATGAAGTAGCTAAAATTGTACCTGGTGGGGTTTATTTAACTAAGTTAGAGCGTCGGGGAAGCGCCATTCATGTAATTGGACGCAGTGAATCAAATAACCGCCTATCAAGCATGTTAAGGCAAGTACAAAACTCTTATCTGTTAGAAAAACCCACTATGCAAGGGATCGTAGCGGGTGAAAAGTCATCTCGCTTACTTAGTGATTTTAATATGGAGTTTTATGTTAAGCCCTTTGATAAAATTGGTGAGGTTAAGCAATGAACCTTGATATCAAAGCCTTAACCGAGATTGATTGGAATGAAATTGAGCTAGAAAACATTGGTGATTGGCCAGTTGTTGTTAAAGTTATTTGTTGTGCTTTTGTAGCAGCTTTGGTGCTATTTTTTAGTTATAGCCTGTTAGTTTCAGACGAAATTGATAGTTACCATAATGCGGTAGCGAAGGAAGTTGAGCTACGCAATACTTATCGCGCAAAATACGCGGTAGCGAGTAATTTAGAGATTTACCGCCAACAAATGGTGGAGATGGAAGATAAGTTCTCACAGCTATTAAAGCGCTTGCCAACGTCTAATGAAACACCTGGTTTACTAGATGATTTAACTTATGTTGGTACCACAAGCGGATTAACCTTCTTAAAGATTGGTTGGCTACCTGAAATAGAAAAAGAGTTTTATACTGAGTTACCTATAAAAATAGAAGTGATAGGTAGTTACCATGAATTTGGTGATTTTGTTGGCAAAGTAGCGCAACTACCTCGCATTGTAAGTTTGCACGATTTTTCAATAACCAGCACAAATACCGGTAAACTTACATTTAGCGTGGTCGCAAAAACCTATCGCTATGAAGGTGCAGTTAAGAAGGGAGTGGCTAGAAAATGAGAAAAATAGCTACAATACTTCTTTCAGCTTTTGCTTTAACTGCGTGTAATGATGATATTGCACAGCAGCAAGAATTTATTGATCAGGTTAAGGCCAGCACAACGCCTAAAGTTGAAGAAATACCTAAGCTCACTAAGTTTGAACATTTTGAATACAGCGCACGTCAATTACGCAGCCCGTTTGTTGCGCCACAGCCTGAAATTATTCAAAATAATATGGTGCAAGTGAAGAACTGTTTACACCCTGATCCTGATCGAGCTCGAGAACCATTGGAGAAATACCCTTTAGACAACTTAGCAATGAAGGGGACTCTTGGTTCAGATGGCAGAACATGGGCTTTAATTAAAGCCGCTGATGAATCTTTGCACCGAGTCACAATTGGGGATTACTTAGGTTTATATCATGGTGTAGTGAAAGATGTTCAAAGTGATTTTATAGAGTTACTAGAATTAATACCCGATGGGTCTGGTTGTTGGAAAGAGCGCCTGACTAAGCTTGAAATGTTAGAGGCGACAACTGATGGCGCGAGTTAAAAATAAAAAAGGTAAAATTAAAATGCATAAGGGAGTATCTTGGAGTAACCGCATTCAGCAATCAGTGCTTGGCGTTATTGCCCTTTTTATCACGCAGGCGGCGCTTGCTGAGCCATTACTTTATGATGTTCGGTACAATCCGTTACTTGCAGGAGAAACCGAGCTACAGCTGGTTTTTGATGAAGAGTTAGCGCAGCAACCGACAGTACAAGTATTTAATAACCCCGCCCGCATCGAAATGCGATTCATTGATAGTAATGTAGAAAAGGCTGTCAGCGACGTTGCTATTGACCAAGCAGGAATTGAGAAAGTAACAAGTAAGGTAAGCGACGGTCACTTAATTGTCACCGTACATATGGATCGTTTAAAAATTTACCAAACGACGGTGAATAATAATTTAGTGTCGTTACATGTATCTGACAACATGCTGACTAACTCAAGGTCAGATGCGGCCGAAGCAAGCGCTAACGATACTAGTAATTTTATAAACTCGATCCAATCTATTGATTTTCGTCGTGGTGAAAAAGGTGAAGCACGCATTTTCGTATTTTTGCAGGATACCCAAGCGGCAGTTGATGTTCATGAAAGTGGTGGAAAAATTATTGCTGAATTTCATCATACAGATATTTTAGACGACTTACTGTATGAGTTAGATGTGCTCGATTTTGGCACTGTTGTGAGTAAGATTGAGACATTTAAAGAAGACAGTAAAAGCCGCATTGTGATTGAGCCCAATGCTGCTTTTAAATCTCTTCGGGTTTATTCCCCGCCGC
>NZ_MXQF01000100.1 GCF_002165575.1 Pseudoalteromonas sp. A601 | reverse complement strand
GCGCCGTCCATTTGAGCAGCACCAGTGATCATGTTTTTAACATAATCGGCGTGTCCAGGACAATCTACGTGTGCGTAGTGACGAGTAGGTGTATCGTACTCAACGTGTGAAGTTGAGATTGTGATACCACGCTCGCGCTCTTCTGGAGCGTTATCGATTGATGCGAAGTCTTTAGCTACACCACCGTATACTTTTGCAAGTACGTTAGTGATTGCTGCAGTTAGGGTAGTTTTACCGTGGTCAACGTGGCCGATTGTACCAACGTTTACGTGCGGTTTTACGCGTTCAAACTTTTCTTTTGCCAT
>NZ_MXQF01000010.1 GCF_002165575.1 Pseudoalteromonas sp. A601 | reverse complement strand
TGATCACTTAATAAATAGCATTGGTATAAGTTAAAATGAGCAAAATTTTGTAGCTGATAGCTGATAGCTGATAGCTTATGGTTTGTTCTTTTTCTGTGCGTGCTTTTGTTCTGCTTTCTTAACGTGTTTGCTGATCCACTTGGTCATTTTTGCCATTAATGCTGGCGGGAAGTCGTGGCCCATACCGTTTACTATCTTTAATTTTGATTTGCGAATCTGTTGGGCGGTTTGCTTTCCGGCGGCGACTGGCATGACAGGGTCTAAACTGCCGTGTATAACGAGGGTACGAACGTTTATTTTAGGCATTAAATGTTGCCGGCAATCACTAGCAGCAATGGCGGCGAGTTGACGGTTAAAGCCTTGTGGGTTGTGTGCTCTATCTACTCCTAATGTGGCTTGTTTACGCAAAGCTTGTTCGTTTTGAGGGTACGCTGGACTGCCAATTAATTGATTGAGCTTTATATTATAATGTATAGCACTATCACGACTAAATTGACGCGGACGGTGTTTTGCCAGCTGTAAAAATAGTTTTAAACTCGATGCAGAGAGTTTTGGCTTGCCAGAACTCGACATAATGGAGGTTAAACTTAGAACCTTCTTTTTATTTTTTGCGGCAATCAATTGCGCAATCATTCCTCCCATTGATGCACCCACTAAATGTGCTTTTTTGATTTTTAATGCGGCCATTAATTCTAATACATCACTTGCCATATCATCTAACGTATATGGAATATGGGTTTTAATAGGTAAACGTTTACTTAGCCAGATTTTAAATAGGTTAGGGCTACCAAATTGATCAAGTTGGCTTGAAAGCCCGGCATCGCGGTTATCAAAACGGATTACTCTAAAGCCTTTAGCTACAAGGCCTAAATATAACTCATCAGGCCATACCGTGAGCTGCGCACCGAGACCCATAATTAAAATTATAACAGGCGCGGTTCTATCGCCTGTGTCTTCATAATTAATGATAATCCCGCTTTTGGTTTGAACTGTCAGCATACTTAACTGGTTACAAGGTTTTGCGTAGTTTTAATAGAGTATAGCCATAATACGGTACTGGATCATGGCTAGAAATATGAACTTTATAAGTTAATAACCAGCACTTTTGCGTAACTCATCTAGTATATCTTGGTTGCCAATCATTTCATCAAGCGCTGCTCTGACCGCACTATCGGAGGTGTCGTTATATACTGCAAGTAGGTGTTGCGCCATTTGTTGCGTGTAGTCATCTTTCTGATTTTGGGATTGGTAGTATTGCGCCACCAAACCTTGAGCGGCTAAGCGACGAACATAATCATTCGAGTCTCGTTCTAACAAGTTGGTAAACTGCTCTGCTAGGCGCTGATCCAGTATCGGTGCTTGAGTTGTTAACTCGATAGCTTGGATTTTAAATTTTTCGTCGCTACTGCTATTCGCTAAATTTAAAATGTTGCCTACTACTTCATAGTCATATTCAGGCATGCTCGATTTATTCAAGATAAACATATTCATTTGCAGTTGGCTCAGCGCCGCTAATCTATCTAAATCTGCCATATTTGGGTCTAGTATTTGCTCTCTTAATTGGGCGTTTATTTGTTTTGCATAGTCAGGTTCTGATTTGATTCTTAAATCATAGTCTTTTGGTAAGTCAGCGTAAAAGCCATAAAGCGGGTTCTGTTCGCGCAGTTCTTCAGCTTCTTGTTTCTGTTTTTCTTCTAACACATTAAGTACCAGCTCTTTAAATTCGTCGGTATCTTGATCTTGATAAGAGCCTGGTGTCTGTAGTTTTAAGTTAGCGATTTGGCGTTGTAGCGAACTCACTTTCTTGTGTAGTTCGTCAATTAAGGCTTCATTTGATTGCTGGTATTGTGCAGGAGTCCTAATAGAAATTGTGGGGCTTGGCTGTTGCTGCTTGGGTTCATTAAGCGAACTAGGCTTGTCTTTAAAAAATGCTCCGTAGCATGAAATTACCAAGGCAAGTGTTGCTATGGTGATCGCGATAGTTCCTTTGTTTATAGCCATAAAATAATCCGCCTCTAAAATGGGTAATTTATCTTTTTTGGTTATAAAAGTCTGTTAAAAAGTGTGTTAAATGAAGATAAAAGATATGGGCCAATAAAAATGCGGTGTTCACAGAGGCTATAAGCGCTAGGCCCAAGCCTAGCGCATAAAATTTAATGTAGCTTTGCGTATTGCTCAGCTTGTTTCCAAACTCTAAGCATATTGCCACTTAAAATCTTTTTAATGTCTTTGTCGCTGTAGCCTCTGTTCATCAAACCCTGCACTAGGTTAGGGTAGCTTGAAACATCTTTTAAACCAATTGGTAATGAGTCACCCACACCGTCATAATCAGAGCCAATCCCCACATAATCGATACCAATTAGCTCAACAACGTGATCAATATGATCAAGCACCTGCGCAAGACTAGCAAACGGGTAGGGGTTTTTAGCACGATACGCGGCATCAAAATCTTGACTTAATTTAGTGCCTTCTTTTTTTGCCGACTCTTTTTTACTCTTTAACTGCTTGCCCCAAGCACCTGCTTTAGCGGTTACAAAGCTTGAACCAAAATTGATTTGGATAACGCCACCGTTCTTTTTCAGTGCTAATAGCATGTCATCATCCATATTGCGCTCAAAGCCAGGGGTGTATTTGCGTAATGAAGAGTGTGAGGCGATGACAGGCACATTTGAGATTTCCATTACTTGATAAAATGCATCATCAGAAATATGCGATACATCGACCAACATACCAATGTTGTTCATTTCAGTGACCAGCTTTTTACCAAATGGGCTTAAGCCTTTCCACTTACGACGTATATCGTAAGATGAGTCAGAAATATGGTTACTTTGCGAATGAGCTAAGGTGATATAACGCACCCCACGGTCAAAAAAGTGTTTCAGGCTATTCATGTCACCTTCAATAGGTGAGCCGTTTTCCATACCCATCGCAATCGACATTTTATTGTCTTTAAATTGCTGCTCGATATCTTGTGTTGAGTCTGCAATAGCAAATTTATCAGGAGCACGTTGCACAATCGCTTCCATGCTATCAATTAATTGATTCGCTAGCTGAAAGCTTTTTCCTTTGCCTTCAAATTCTAAATGAGCGGGAATATAAATCGACATAAATGGTGCATTTAAACCCCCTTTAACTGCGCGTGGGTAGTCAAAATCACCGCCTTTCGTCGCTTTCGTTACATCTGCCCATCTAGCATGAATACGGTAAGGAACATCAATATGCGTATCGATTAAAATGGTATCTTGGGTGAGTTTGATTGCTTTATCTGAAGGGGTGACCGTTTCTGCCTGTGCTTGGCTGGCAAGGGCGAGTGAAATTGCGATCACGACTGAGCTTAGTTTTATCATTTTTAATGGCTCTTGAGGTAAAAGAACCATTGTGAAGTTTTATCATGAGGCTGACAAGTTTACTCGTTAAATTGCTCTTCACTTTGCATAGCTTTGAATTCGTTTTTCGAAATAATGGTGACCGACTCGTGAAGCTCAGAGAAAAATACCATTGCATCGCCATTTTTTAATTGCTGGTTAACTTGTGCAACTTTACTTTCAATACTGAACTCTTGTTCGCCGTAATCGGTGCCTTCGCGTAAAACGTAACTTTCAATTAAGTTATAAAGTGTGTCTTTATCGAGTTGCTGGTGTGGAATGATCATAACTGCTCTTATTAACTAGCTGATTGAAATACTCTGGCACGACTTGTTCTAACCAATACACAGGTTTAAATGGGTTGTTACCTGATATAAAGCCGACGTGGCCGCCCTTTTCTGAGATGCGCAGCGTAACATGTTCACTTACATCTTGCCTACTTGGTACTGCTTTTATTGATAGCATAGGATCGTCTTTCGCATGCACAATTAAAGTTGGCGTAGTAATGTGTTTTAAATAGGGTTTAGCACTGGCTTGTTGGTAGTAATCTTCTGCGCCGTCAAAACCATGTAGAGGGGCGGTTAGTTGATCGTCAAATTGCCATAAATCATCAATTTTCATTAATTGCTCTGGCGTTAAATCGATTTGCTGCTTAATTTGCGGCAATTTACGACGCATTGATTTTTTCATCCGGTCGAGTAAATATTTTTGATAAATTTTACCTAAGCTTTTGCGAATAACTTGGCATGATGGTGATAAGTCATACGGGGCAGATACAACGGCTGCGCCGTCAAATAAACAGTCATCACCTTGTTCACCAACATACTTAGCCAATACATTACCACCTAATGAAAAGCCAACCGCAACCATAGGGCGATTTGGAAACTGCTGTTTAAGTTGCTTAACAAAAAAATCAAGATCGCCAGTTTCACCACTGTGATAAGCTCGAGGTAATTTATTAGCTTGCGACGAACAGTTGCGAAAATGCATTAAAACAACACTATAACCCTGCTTTTTTAGCTCCTTCATCATGCCTTTGGCATAAAAACTGTTAATGTTGCCTTCAAGGCCGTGTAATACAACGGCAAGCGGTGCTTTGTCATTTTTTGGTAATGACCAAGCGAGTTCTAAAAAGTCGCCATCTGGCGTATCAAGTAGCTCTAATTGGTAGCGAGTAGTATGAAAAGGCCTAAAAAACCGTGGCATAATAGTTTGCACATGACGATTACTCATCCACCATGCAGGCTTAAATTTTGAAAGCATTATTTAAAACTGTTCAGCTAATTTAATTATGAGTGTAACAAATTTTTCGCAATAAAAAGCCCCTAATCAAACAAGTTGATAGGGGCTTTGCGCGTCGTGCTTAATGTAGTTGGTTAGGAGTGTCATCGTCGTGTACTTTTTTTATAAAAAAATACACAAAGAAAAGGCATAAACTAATAACAACACCTAAAAAACCAAATGATAAAAATAGTACTGGGTCGCTAAAAAAATCTCTAAAGAATACGTCCATAACCGCCTCCTAATGTCTATGGGTTAATCATAGGCTGGTTTGACTGAGGCTGATATGATCCAGATCAAGCTATTTTCCTAAGTTGATTAGCAGTGATATAGAAGTTGATTTGGATCAAAATTGCCAAGAGAAGTTAGCGAGTTTGCAAGGGGAAAGCTGAAAGTTACCAGGTAATGAATTTCAAGGTCGTCACTTATAGCGACAATTTTGCAGTAAGTTTGCTGAGCTAAATCACGGCTTTGTTTTTTTAAAGCGTAGTGCCTCTAAACCTCTTTGTGAGTAAGTTACTTAAGATCTTTTTGCACAAGGAAGAGAATGAGAAGCAAATGAGGGGGTATGAAAAATTTGATTGCTCGTGGGAAATGGCTTTAGCCATGAATTATGTCATTAATAAAATTAACGCGCTAAAGCACGACCCACATGAGGGCTTTTACAAATAGAGCCTTGTGTTATTTGGCGCGCTGCAAGGGGTTAGAGCAAAGCTATTAATTGTGGTTATTAACATCTGTTGCTGCTGTTTTTCTAGCTTTAGCTCAGTACTGAGTAGTTCTTTACGAATTATAGCGTAATCTGCAATCTCGGTTTGATTGGCTTTTAAATAGCCGCGGGTAGCACGTAGGGGAGTTAATACCTGCTGGTCAAATTCACTAATGGATTGTTCAAGCTTGTTTAGTTGGTTTTGGCTAATTGCTAGATTGAGAGAATCTAGGTAATACAGCAACAAGTACAGGTTGACGTTTTTACCTTGCTGGTTTTGATAAGCCAACAGGCGCGTTTGCATGTCACCTTTACTGTAAAGGTCACATGCAAATTGCCAAAAATCATCGCTGTTAAGCCAGTTCATCGGCAAACGCTTGTTCTTTTTCTTCCATCTCTTCAAGGGCCATGAGTAGCTCTTCTTCAATGTCGTTTACTTTAGGTGTTAATGTCGCTTGTTTGCTAATTAACTCTTTTAGTTTGGCTTTGTTGTCATCGTGATAAAGCTCGTTATCGCCCAGTGCAACTTCCACTTCGCTAAGTTCTGCGGAGTGTTTATCGAGTTGCTTTTCAAGTTTTTCAATCTGCTTTTTAAGGGGCTGAATTGATTTTCTAAACTCCGCTTCTAAGCGCTTTTGCTCTTTACGGTTAACTTGTGAGTTTGCTTTTGGTTCGTCATCAGTTTGCCCAACCTTGGCAGCTTCTTTATTGGCATTGAGTAACCATTGGTAGTACTCGTCTAAATCATAGCCAAACTGAGTGACTTCGCCGTTATCAACCAAGTAATATTCGTCAGCAGTGTTTTTTAGCATATGGCGATCGTGCGATACGGTCACCATTGCGCCTTCAAAGCCTTGCAATGCCATAACAAGAGCATGACGCATTTCTAAATCAAGGTGGTTAGTAGGCTCATCCAGCAGCAATAAGTTTGGCTTTTGATAAACTAGCATGGCTAAAACGAGGCGGGCTTTTTCACCCCCAGAGAATGGGGCAACTGGCTCAAGAGCTTTGTCGCCTATAAACGCAAAACCGCCTAAAAAGTCACGCAGTGATTGCTCACTAGCTTTTGGGTTTAAACGTTGTATATGTGTAACAGCGCTGGCTTTTAAATCTAAGGATTCCAATTGATGCTGAGCAAAGTAGCCAATGTTTAAACCCTGATGTTGAAATACTTCACCGGCTTGCGGTTGCAGTTCGCCAGCTAGGAGTTTAATTAAAGTCGATTTACCCGCGCCGTTACGACCGAGTAATGCAATGCGACTACCGGGTACTAAGTTAAGTTTTATGCTATCTAAAATAGTCACATCACCATAACCTGCTTTGGCTTTATCAAGTGTCATGAGTGGGTTAGGTAAAGCAAGTGGTTCAGCAAATTCAAAATCAAACGGCGAGTCGGCATGTGCTGGGGCAAGCTTTTCCATGCGCTCAAGTGCTTTAACACGGCTTTGTGCTTGTTTAGCTTTACTGGCTTTGGCTTTAAAGCGCGTAATAAATTGCTCAAGGTGGGCAATTTGCTCTTGTTGTTTTTCAAACATTGCTTGTTGTTGCAATAAACGCTCGGCTTTTTGGCGCTCAAATTGCGAGTAATGGCCTTTATAAACGTTAATCTTTTGCTGGTCGATATGCCAAATCTGATCAACCACCGCATCCAAAAACTCACGGTCATGAGAGATCAATACTAGTGTGCCTGTGTAAGCACGTAAAAAACGTTCGAGCCAATAAACTGCGTCCAAGTCTAAGTGGTTAGTTGGCTCATCCAGCAGTAGTAAATCAGCATCGCGGATAAGGGCTTGGGCTAGGTTTAAACGCATACGCCAACCACCTGAAAACGCACTGACAGGGTTTTCAATCTGGTTATTGGCGAAACCTAAACCGTGCAATAGCTCGCCCGCTTTGGCTTCTATGCTGTAGCCTTTTATATTTTCTAGCTGAATATGTACTTTAGCTTGTGTATCGCCATCGTTATTTTGCTCGGCTTTACGTAGGGCAATCCGTAACGCGTAATAATCAGGGTGGCCTTGTAGTACGTAATCAATCGCGCTTATTTCAAGCGCAGGGGTTTCTTGTTTTACTGATGAAATAGACCAATCTTTAGGAATGGTATAATTACCTGCATCTAATGAAAGCTCTGACTTTAACAAGCTAAATAAGGTAGATTTACCGCAGCCGTTAGCGCCTACTAAGCCTACTTTATGCTCCGGAAATAAGGTTGCTGAAGCATCTTTTAACAGTGCTTTACCGCCACGTAATAGTTCTATTTCTGAGATTTGGATCATGAATACGTTACTTTACTGTGCCCTGATTGAATTGCCTATATCATAGCACGGATCGACTTATGGTTATCAATCGTATCACCTAGGTAGATATTAGGATAAAATGATAGCAGTTAAAACTGTGGAGAAGTGGTGTGAAACAGAGAAAACGATTTATTGCGGGTGCAACTTGTCCTGAATGTAAAACCATGGATATGATGATGTTATATAAAGAGCATGACGTTGAAAAGGTTGAGTGTGTTCAGTGCGGTCATAAAATGACTCAGCCAGAGCAAGCTGTGCAAGCATCAACACGCCAATTTGAACAAGTGATTGGCGTGTTTAAGCCGGGTGACTAACCGCTTGTTTAATAATGCGGTGGCGGTGGCTCTTGCATTTGCGACATCAAAGAGGGCTGTTGCGACTCTTTTATTTTCTCAGCCAGTAGTTCTGTTTGGCGCTTCATTTTAGCCAACAGCTGCTGGTGAGCTTTAATTTCATCATTTAATATATCAATCGTTTCATCTTGAAAGGCCACTTTTGCCTCAAGTTCCATTAAGCGATGTTCAATTGTGTTCATTAGCTTCTCGTATAGTAAAGCGCTCAGCGATTCCGCTGGAGCTTTCGGTTAACAACGCAGTATCGTTATCAGTAAACGCGACATCTAACACCACCGCCGATTTAGGCTTACTGCCTTCGCGCGGAGTGACTCGCCAGCTTTGAATATTTTCACCATCGGCTATTTGCCATAAATCAACTAAGCGGTTAGGTGATCCAGTTAACAACAAAGTTGCTTGTTCGTTAAATCGAACCGCAGTAAAAATTTTCTGACGGGCAATATACTTTAGTTTGCTAACAAGATCACCTGTTGTCAGCTGCCATACATGTGCTTGTGCCATACTGTCTGCGGTAAAGGCGTAGCGACCTTGTGGATCAAGGGCTACTTGGGTTACACGGTTAGGGTGGTTAAAGCGGTGAATGACTTGGCCGCTTTGCGTATCCCAAAAGTAAGCAACGTAGTCGTTTGAGCCACTTAGTGCAAAGCGACCATTGGGAGAGAGGTCTACCACGTTAATTTTTTCTTGGTGACCAAGGAACTCAATGCGCCGGCCGGTCTCTAAGTTGAGGTAAACAACAACATTGTCGCTACGGCCATATAAAACACTGCGACCTTGATTGCTAATAGCGATATCGCGAATGGTGGCGGTTTTTATTTTATAATAACCAACGTTGTCACCAGTATTGATATCCCATACGGCAAACGTGGTTTTTTCTGCGGTAACGGCATGGCTGTTATCAAAGGCTATGGCCACGGTGTGTACCAGACTATCCTGGTCTTGTTGCTGAAACCATTGATATTTTAGTACCTGTTGTTGATTATCCCATAGGGCGACCCCATGGTGTATAGATGAGATCAGGCTATACTGGCCATCGTGAGAAAGTGCAGAGGCAAACGCGCCACGAGCTGCATGCTCATAGCTGGCAGTCGCGTGTTCTTTTTGTTCTGAGCAAGCAATTAATAAAGTGCAGCTCAGAAGATACAAAAAAGTACGAAATATCGACATATTACAGGTATTTCCCCTTAACTCTTGTTGACTGAGAGGTTAGACTAGGACGCGATAAAGGTCGAGGTCGTTTATCTAATGATTTGAAATTGGCATATCGCCGTACTCAGTAATTAGATAAGCAGCCTATCATGTAGGCCGTTAATCTTTAACTAGTAATAATACAATAAATGACATCTGCAAAGTGTGTCGGAGATTTAAAATGAAAAAGACGATTAAATTGTCATTGATTGCAGCGTCAGTTTTAGCGCTTACGGCTTGTAATCAAGAAGCAAAACAAGAACAAGCAGCACCAGTTAAGTTAGAAACTGAAGCACAACAACAAGCATACGGTATTGGTGCATCAGTTGGTAACTTCTTAAATAAAGACTTAGCCGATAAAAAAGAGCTAGGTGTTGAGCTTGATCAAGCACTACTTATGCGCGGTTTTGAAGATGCACTTGCTGGTGAGTCTAAGCTTGATGAAGAAAAAATCCGTGAAGTGTTAACGGCACTTGATACATCTGTACGTACTAAGCAAGAAGCTCACGCGAAAGTAGAAGCTGAGAAAAGTAAAGCTGATGGTGAAAAATACCTAGCTGATAATGCTGCAAAAGAGGGCGTTACAGTGACTGAGTCAGGTCTTCAATATGAAGTGATCACTCAAGGTGATGGTGAAAAACCTGTGGCGACAGACGTAGTTAAAGTACATTATCAAGGTACTTTATTAGACGGTACTGAATTTGATAGCTCTTATTCACGTAATGAGCCAACAACTTTCCCACTTAATCGTGTTATTCCTGGTTGGACTGAAGGTCTACAGCTTATGCCTGTTGGCTCTAAGTACAAGTTCACAATCCCTGCTGATCTTGCTTACGGCGACCGTGACTTAGGTAAAATTCCAGCTAACTCTACACTTGTTTTTGAAGTAGAACTACTTGAAATTCAAGATGAAGAGCAAGCTGCAGCTGCTGAGTAATTTACTCAAGTTAGCAAAAAGGGGCCATTTGGCCCCTTTTTTAATGCAACTTAAAAAGCTTAATCAGTGTGATTAGAATACAAGTTGTCAATGAGTTCATCTTCAAGCTCAAAACGTAGCTCTAATGCTTCACCTAATTTAGATAAGTCATTATCAAAATCATTTAATAACTCATCTTTAGCCACCTCTGCGTATTTATCATTAAAATCCAGAGCAATATCTGTAGTATCAGAAATACGAGGGTATAGGTCGTTGGCAAGCTGTTGGCTTTTTTGGCCTTTTTGCTCACATGCTTTTGCTATATCGTCATAGACCTCAAAGTGCCCAGCTGATAAATAATCCATTAATATTTGGCAAAAGCTTTGAATTTGTAGTTGATCAGGCAAAGCATGATCTTTTTTATCATAAGGAGCAAAACCTGCAATTTTACAATAAAGTACTAATAGCTCTTGGCGCTCTGTTAACCATTTGTCGATTATTGTGTGGCTACCGCCCCATTTTTGTTGAGCTTTTTCCAAACGCGTCAGCATGATTATTCTCCTAAGCTGGGTTGGTTTTCTTTATATAACAATGAAATATGCAGCAAAGATCAACACATTTTTTTATTATTTCGGTAACAAAATTTGAACTGAATGATATATAAGCAGTTTTTATATATTATTAGTATTATTTCAGACAAGAAAAAACCACCATAAAGGTGGTTTAATTTCTTTTCCATGACTTGTTTAAACAAGCTTTCTTTTTGTTATGGGAAGATTTTTATTATTGTTGTTATATAATTTTTATTGTTGTTATTGTTAACGCAGGACAAGTTATACCAAGCTTTTTACCATGTTGCAAACTTATTAATGATAAATTTCAAATGTTATTTTTGTTACTCGACTTTTAAACGTTAAATAAAACCCTTGATCTGCATCTATCAATCTATGTTTTAGCTTCATTGCAATAGAGCACTTGGCGATATGGTGATACAATCTGCGCAATATATATCAGCTTTAGGATCCTTTACGCTATGAGCGAATTAAAAAACGACCGTTATTTACGTGCACTACAGAAACAACCCGTTGATGTGACTCCGGTATGGATGATGCGCCAAGCTGGCCGTTATTTACCTGAATACCGCGCTACACGTGCACAAGCGGGCGATTTTATGAGCCTATGCAGAAATGCTGAACTAGCCTGTGAAGTAACTTTACAGCCGCTTCGCCGTTATCCACTAGATGCCGCTATTTTATTTAGCGATATTTTAACGATTCCAGATGCGATGGGCTTAGGCTTGTACTTTGAGACCGGTGAAGGCCCTAAGTTTGAACGTCCGATTTCATCATTAGCTGATGTTAAAAAAATTCCAAAGCTTGACCCAACGGATGAGCTTGGCTATGTAATGAACGCCGTAAGTACTATTCGCCGTGAGTTAAAAGGTGAAGTGCCACTAATTGGTTTTTCTGGTTCACCATGGACTTTAGCCACTTATATGGTTGAAGGCGGTAGCAGCAAAGTATTTGGCAAAATCAAAAAAATGGCGTTTGCAGAGCCACAAACACTGCACTTATTACTTGATAAATTAGCTGATTCAGTGATTGATTACCTTAATGCGCAAGTAAAGGCCGGTGCTCAATCACTTATGGTTTTCGATTCATGGGGTGGTGTATTAAGCCCGCGTGATTACAACGAGTTTTCATTGCAGTACATGCATAAGATTGTTGATGGTTTAATTCGTGAATATGACGGCCGTAAAGTGCCTGTAACACTATTTACTAAAAATGGCGGTCAATGGATAGAAGCAATCGCGGCAACAGGCTGTGACGCTGTAGGGCTTGATTGGACTATCAATATTAGTGATGCTAAACGTCGTGTTGGCGATAAAGTGGCGTTACAAGGTAATATGGACCCATCAATGCTACACGGTACGCATGATCGCATTCGCCAAGAAGTCGGCACTATTTTAGAAGACTTTGGTACTGGTAATGGTCATGTATTTAACCTAGGTCACGGTATTACACCAGATGTAGATCCTGAAAACGCAGGTGTATTCATTAACGCAGTACATGAGTTAAGTGCGCAATATCATAAATAATAGCCGTTAAAATAACGAGCCATACGTTATTTGCCTAGTAAAAAGCCCGCTAATTTTAAGCGGGCTTTTTGTTGTCTTTTAAGGCGCTTTTAAATATGGGTTATTTAAATAAGCGGTTTAAACCATTTAACGCCGCAACACGGTAAGCCTCAGCCATGGTTGGGTAGTTAAATGTAGTATTTACAAAGTAGTCGATATTATTGCCACCATTTTTTTGTTCCATAATGGCTTGGCCAATGTGAACAATTTCAGAGGCACGCTCACCAAAGCAATGTACGCCAAGTACTTCTTTAGTTTCAGTATGAAATAATATTTTTAAACTGCCTACTTCAGTGCCGGCAATTTGAGCACGTGCTAAGTGTTTAAACTGTGCACGGCCTACTTCGTACGGTATTTTAGCCGCAGTAAGTTGTTGCTCGGTTTTACCGACTGAACTCATTTCAGGAATGGTATAAATACCCGCCGGAATATCAATGATCAGCTTTTCATCGCAATTACCACAAGCGATGGCATCAGCTGCAATTCGGCCTTGATCAAACGCGGCACTGGCAAGGCTTGGGTAACCAATTACATCACCCACCGCGTAAATGTTATCAACCTCGGTTTGGTAGGTTTCATTTACTTTTAATTGCCCACGGCCATCCGCGTTTAAACCTACTGCTTCAAGGTTTAAACCATCGGTGTTACCCGTACGGCCATTGGCAAATAAAATACAATCAGCTTTAACGCGTTTGCCTGATTTTAAATGCATTACTACACAGTCATCACGGGTTTCGATACGGTCAAATTCTTCATTATGGCGAATAACAATACCGCTATTCCAAAAGTGGTAGCTTAATGCGTCTGATATTTCAGCATCCATAAACGCCAATAAGCGATCACGGGTGTTCACTAAATCAACCTTCGCGCCTAAACCTTTAAAAATAGACGCATACTCACAGCCAATTACACCAGCGCCATAAATTAATACGCGATGTGGGTCATGCTCAAGGCCTAAAATTGTATCGCTGTCGTAAATACGCGAGTGATCAAAGTCGACTTCTGGCGGGCGGTAAGGGCGTGAACCAGTTGCAATAACAATGGTCTTTGCTGTTAAACGCTCAGTTGAGCCATCAAGGCGAGTGATTTCAACGGTATTTTTATCAACAAAGCTCGCATCACCTTGAAACAAGTGAATACGATTTCTATCGTAAAAGCTACTACGTAAATTAGATTGCTTTGAAATAACCGAACTTGCATGACGCAAAATATCAGGGAAGGTTAAGCGGCTTGGTCGCTCGCCCACATTAAATAGTGGGTTGGCTTTATACTCAATATAACGGCTAACAGAGTGACGTAGCGCTTTTGATGGAATAGTGCCCCAATGTACGCAACCGCCTCCAACACCTTCTTGGCGTTCGATCACCGCTACTTTTTTGTTGCTTTTAGATAGGTTCATGGCGGTACCTTCACCGCCAGGACCCGTGCCTATAATAATCGCATCATATTGAAACGATTGTTGCTCTTTCTTTACTTGTTGTTTGGCCACAGCCACTCCTACATTAACTAAAAGAGGCTTTTAATAACCTCGCATTCAGTGCTAGCCATGCTTGCTTTTGTGTTTCCCAAGCGGCTTCTAGCTCATGGTATTGTGTAATTAAAGCTGATTTTTCGCATTGTTGCAGCATGTTATTCTTTTTAACTTCAAGTACCTGTTTTTTTAGGGCACAAAAGTGTTGTAGCTTTTTCAACAATAAATCATATTCTTGCTGCAATAATGTAAGCTTATCTTGCGCTAATGGCAATTTAGCTAAGCGAACTTGCGTTTTGTTCATTAAAGTTTCGGCTTTTGCTTTTTCAATACGCTCTACCGGCGTGCGCTTAAGCTTTTTAGCTAACCCAACAGCAGCTAAAGAGCGGATCATCCATTTGGTGGGGTCATAATGAAACCATCTAATGCCATTGCGGTAATCGCTGGCAAAAATATGATGGAAGTTATGATAACCCTCACCATAAGTAAACAGCGCTAAAAAGCCGTTATCTCTTGCTGTATTTTTTTCAGTGTAAGGGCGAGAACCCCAAATGTGTGCCACTGAATTGATAAAAAAGGTAAAATGCTGACTTAACACCAAACGCAATAATCCTGCTAATAATAGCATACCAAACACATCGCCGACCATTAAACCAAGTGCTAATGGAATACCAATATTAGTAGCAAGTACTAGCTTCATGTAGTGACGGTGTTGCCACATCACTACTTTATTACGTTGTAAGTCACGGCAGTTGCTGTAATCACCATAGCTGTCACCTTGATAATCACGAAGCATCCAACCTATATGGCTATACCAAAAACCATTGGTTGCAGCGTATGGGTCTTTGATTGGGTCATCTACTTGACCATGATGAATACGATGATCGCTACTCCAATGCAATGCACTGTTTTGTAATGCAAAGGCCCCACCTAGAGCAAAAAATACTTCTATAGCTGGGTGGGCATCGTAGGTTTTATGAGCCCATAAACGGTGATAGCCAGCTGTTATCGACATACCGGCGTAAAACATACAGCCGACAAATGCAATCCAGTGCGCGCTGGTAAATCCGTAGGTAATTCCATACCAAGGGACTAAAGTAGCCGCAGCTAAAAAAGTTAGGCTAAAGAACAGGACATTGGTCCAAATAATAGGTGGTTTTTTCATCTTTTAAAATCTGAGCGTACACTTGTAAGCTAAAATAATATTTCATTCTCTCGCCGTCAAGTATTAGACTGACGAATTCACATAAAAGTCATCATAAATTGATTTAAATTAAATCAGGAGTAGTTCATGTCGGGTGTTCGCGCGCAACAGAAACAAAAAACACGACAAGCATTAATTGAGGCGGCATTTAATCAGCTAAGTGCTGATCATAGTTTTTCTAACCTCAGTTTACGTGAAGTTGCTCGCGAAGCGGGTATTGCGCCTACCTCGTTTTATCGACACTTCAAAGATATGAATGAGCTGGGCTTGACTATGGTGGATGAAGCTGGCCTAACACTGCGCCAACTAATGCGCCAAGCACGACGCCGTATTGCCAGTGGCGGCAGTATTATTACCACTTCTGTTGTGACCTTTATGGAGTTTATTGATAACTCAAGTAACCAATTCAGGTTACTACTACGCGAACGCTCAGGCACTTCCAAAGCATTTAGAGCCGCAGTTGCCCGTGAAATTAAACATTTTATTTTAGAACTAGCCCACTACCTTGAAAGCGAAACCCCTTGCGATGCGACGCATGCCTATATTCAGGCCGAAGCTATGGTAACACTGGTGTTTAATGCTGGCGCAGAAGCCCTTGATATAGAAGGTCAGCAACGTGATGAACTGGTAGAGCGAGTAATTTGGCAACTACGTTACATTACTCGTGGCGCAAGTAATTATGTAAGAGAAACCAAAGCTGAAAGTGAATAAATAAGAAAAAGTAAGATGAGTTAATCTAAGCAGTGGTTTTAGCTGCATTGGTTTAATACGGTTTATATTTTATATTTACATAATAAATAATTTGTTTTTTTTATTATGTTGGATTTTTTATTCTTTATGTGGCATGTTTTTTCAGTTTGTTAGGAATTATTATGCTTGCATGCTCGGCTGTGAGGTGTTAAAAATAGGGCTCACTGAACACACACATTTAGTAAAGATGATGAAAAATACACAGTTAATTACATTAAAACTAAACCTCTTACTGCTAACGTATGTAAGCGGGGATTAGTGTATTTTCATTAGAAAACATTAAAAAACCCCGCAATATGCGGGGTTTTTTTTATCTCGCAACTAGGGCAGCTGAGAATTAAGGGTAGATTATGCAAGATAAAGACAAGGTATGGATTTTCGACACCACATTGCGTGACGGTGAGCAGGCGCTTAAAGCAAGCCTAACTGAAGATGATAAAATCCAACTGGCGCATACTATTAGTCGTCTAAATGTGGATGTGATGGAAGTGGGCTTTCCGGTTTCGAGCCCTGCCGATTTTCGTTCAGTACAACGCATTGCCACTGAAGTGAAAGGGCCTATTATTTGTGGTTTAGCACGCTCTGTTGCTAAAGACATTGAAGCCTGCGGTGAAGCATTACGCACGGCGCAACAAAGCCGTATTCATACTTTTATCGCTACCAGCCCGCTGCACTTAGAACACAAACTACGTATGAGCTTAGATGACGCGACAGCCATGGCGGTTAAATCAATCAAACTTGCGCGTAATTATACAGATGATGTGGAGTTTTCATGTGAAGATGCGGGCCGTACGCCACATTGGGATTTATGTAAAATTGTAGAGCAGGCTATCAATGCGGGTGCATCTACGATTAACTTACCCGATACCGTTGGTTTTGTAACGCCAGACGAATACGCGGCGATGATCCATCATTTAATGAATAATGTGCCAAATATAGATAAAGCCCGTTTGAGTGTGCATTGTCATAACGACTTAGGGTTGGCAGTTGCAAACTCAGTTGCGGCTGTTCAAGCTGGCGCACGCCAAATAGAATGTACTATCAATGGTATTGGCGAACGTGCGGGTAACTGCTCGCTTGAAGAAGTGGCGATGATCATGAAAATGCGCCAAGACCACTTAAAAGTACATACCGATATTCGCAGCGAAGAAATTTACCGCGCTTCTCGCCAAGTGGCAAAAATTTGCAATATGCCAGTGCAACCGAATAAAGCCATTGTTGGTGAAAACGCATTTGCTCACAGTTCTGGTATTCACCAAGACGGTGTATTAAAAGCGCAAAATACTTATGAAATCATGTCGCCAGAAAGCGTTGGCGTGCCAAATAACCAATTAAATATGACCTCACGTTCGGGGCGTCATGTTATTGAACATCGCTTAGAAGAGTTAGGTTATCAAAAATCTGATTACGATATGGATAGTTTATACGCAAGCTTTTTAGTGTTAGCGGACCAAAAAGGCACGGTTTACGATTACGACCTTGAAGCGATGATCTACTTTAATCAAATCAATGATAAAGACGAAAAATATCAATTAGAGTTTGTTAACTCAACGTCTAATTCACAGTCGGTGGCAAGTTCAACTATTGGCATGACTATCGGTGGCGAATCGAAACAAGAAGCCGCAACCGGCAACGGACCAGTTGAAGCGTCATTCTTAGCGATTGAGCGCTTAACGGGTATGGCTGTTGAAATGATTGAATTTAATTTAGAAGCCACAGGTGAAGGTGCCAGTTCATTGGGGCAAGTCAATATTATAGCTAAATACGATGGTCGCCCTTATCACGGAGCGGGCATAGCTGCGGATGTGGTTGAAGCGTCAGTACGCGCCATGATCCGTGTTTATAACTTAATTTATCGTGCACAAAAAGTGTCTGATTTAAAACAACAAAGGAAAGCAGGATGAGTCAAACAAATTACAGCGTTGCGGTATTAGCAGGCGACGGTATCGGCCCTGAAGTAATGGCAGCAGCAGAAAGCGTGCTTGATGCAGTAAGTAACAAGTTTGGCTTTACCATGACTCGTCATCCTCACGCTATTGGCGGTGCAGCAATTGATGAGTTTGGCAAAGCATTACCAGATACAACGCTTGCAGCGTGTGAAAAGGCCGATGCGATTTTATTTGGCTCAGTAGGTGGCCCTAAATGGGAGCACTTACCTGCTGATGAACAACCAGAACGTGCTTCTTTACTCCCACTGCGTAAGCACTTTGGGTTGTTTTGTAATTTACGCCCAGCCCAGCTATTGCCAGCATTAAGTGCAGCTTCACCACTACGTGCAGATATTAGTGAACGTGGTTTTGATATTTTATGTGTGCGTGAGCTAACAGGTGGTATCTACTTTGGAGATAAAGGCCGTACAGGTGAAGGTGCTGATGAAGCTGCATTTGATACACAAACTTATTCGCGCAAAGAAATAGAACGCATTGCTCGTTTTGCTTTTGAAGCGGCAAAATTACGCAGTAATCATGTTACATCAGTTGATAAAGCGAACGTACTCGCATCAAGCGTGTTATGGCGTGAAGTGGTAACGGATGTCAGCAAAGACTACCCTGAAGTCAGCCTAGATTATATTTATGTTGATAACGCAGCAATGCAATTGGTTAAGCAACCAAGTCAGTTTGATGTATTACTTTGTGATAACTTGTTTGGTGATATTTTGTCTGATGAATGCGCGATGATCACAGGTTCTATGGGGCTATTACCTTCAGCGAGTTTGAATCAATCGGGTTTTGGTATGTATGAACCTGCTGGTGGCTCAGCCCCAGATATTGCAGGCAAAGGCATTGCTAACCCAATCGCACAAATTTTAAGTGCGGCGCTGATGTTGCGTTATTCGCTAGGTCAAGACGAAGCGGCGCGCAGTATTGAAAAAGCAGTAGCAGAAGCCGTGGAAGCGGGTGTAGGCACACCAGATATTTATCCAAATGGTGGATACACTACAAGTGATGTTGCAGCAGCAATCGTTTCACGCATCTAAATATTTTTATAGCCGAAGCACCGTTATGTTTCGGCTCAAAACAGCATTAGGGAATTAGCAAGTGGCCCAAACTTTATACGACAAAATCTGGCAAGCACACGTAGTTGCCAGTATTAATGAGCAAACTGACTTACTTTATATTGACCGTCATTTAGTGCACGAAGTAACCTCGCCGCAAGCGTTTGCAGGCCTTCGTGAAAAAAATCGTAAAGTACGTTGCCCAGAAAAAACCATCGCAACGATGGATCATAATGTATCGACTAAAAGCCGATCACTTGATGCCGCCAGCGAAGTATCAAAGAACCAATTAATGGCGCTTGATGCAAACTGTAAAGAATTTGGTATTACGCTTTACGATTTAAACTCAATTAATCAAGGCATTGTGCATGTAATGGGGCCTGAGCAAGGGATTACCTTACCGGGCACCACCATAGTGTGTGGCGATAGTCATACCTCAACTCATGGTGCATTTGGTGCGCTTGCTCACGGTATTGGCACTTCTGAGGTTGAACACGTACTAGCGACGCAAACGTTACAACAGAAAAAAGCCAAGTCATTAAAAATTCAAATCAATGGCGTTTTACGCCCAACAGTGACAGCCAAAGATTTAATAATGGCGGTTATTGGTAAGCTAGGTACTGCCGGTGGTACAGGCTATGTAGCAGAGTTTTGTGGTGAAGGTATTGAAGCGTTATCAATGGAAGCACGTATGACGCTGTGTAACATGAGCATCGAAATGGGCGCGAAAGCCGGTTTAATCGCTCCAGATAAAACTACTTATGATTACTTAAAAGGTCGCCCATTTGCACCAAAAGGCGCGGACTTTGATGCAGCTATTTCCTATTGGGAAACGTTAAAAACTGACAAAGGTGCGCAGTTTGATTTAGAAGTAGAACTAGAAGCGAGCAGCATTCAGCCGCAAATTACTTGGGGTACTAGCCCTGAGCAAGTTATTGGCGTAGATGAATTTATTCCGGATCCAGACAAAGAGCCTGATTTAATTAAAGCTGATGCAATTCGTAGCGCACTTAAATACATGGACTTAAAAGCGGGAGAAAAGCTGTCATCAGCAAGCGTTGATACCGTATTTATTGGCTCATGTACTAACAGTCGGATTGAAGATTTACGTGCTGCTGCTCATATTGTGCAAGGTAAGCAAGTTGCTGCTGGCGTTGAAGCGTTAATTGTACCGGGCTCAGGCTTGGTGAAAAAACAAGCGGAAGACGAAGGCTTGGCCGATATTTTTAAAGCCGCAGGCTTTGAATGGCGCGAGCCGGGTTGTTCAATGTGTTTAGCAATGAATGATGACCGTTTAGGTGCAGGCAAGCGCTGTGCATCTACCTCAAACCGTAATTTTGAAGGTCGCCAAGGTCGCGGCGGACGTACACACTTAGTGAGCCCTGCAATGGCCGCAGCGGCAGCAATACATGGTCGTTTTGTTGATATTAGAGGAGAAGCTTAATGAGCACTTATTTTAGCGGCTTAATGGCCCCACTAGATAAAAACAATGTTGATACAGACCAAATTATTCCTAAGCAGTTTTTAACATCAACCAGCCGTGACGGCTTTGATGCAGCCTTGTTTTATGATTGGCGTTATTTAGATAACGGCGAGCCAAACCCAGAGTTTATTTTAAATCGCCCTTGTTACCAAGGTGCGCAAATATTGCTAACTCGCGATAACTTTGGCTGTGGCTCATCACGTGAGCATGCACCTTGGGCACTTAAACAATACGGTTTTGAAGTGATTTTGGCTGAAAGCTTTGCTGATATTTTCTTTAATAACTGCGGTAATAACCAAATGCTTGCGATTGCATTACCAGCGCAAACATTGGAAAATTTATTTGTACTGAGTGAACAACATGACGATATTCATATCGACATCGATCTTGAAAATCAAACGTTGACCAGTAACAAGTTTGCACCAATTAGCTTTGATATTCGTAAAGACGTAAAAGAGCGTTTATTAAGTGGTTTAGATTTTATCGGCGTAACCGAAACGCTAAATCCGCAAATCGACGCCTTTGAAGCAAAGCTTAACGCTGAGCGTCCTTGGCAGTAGTGGTTTAAAAGTGATTAAATAATGAAACGCGGCTCAGGCCGCGTTTTTTTATGGTTAATATATATAAGCAATCGTCAAACCTAGTACTGTAAGTGCAAAGCAAATAGTCATATTAATAGTTTTAAGCTTTTTAAATTGACTAATTTTTGGGTCATCTAGGGTTGAGAAAAAGCCATTTTTGAGTGATTCATTAAAATTAGCAGTCAATGTGGAGCGTGAAGTATCGCCTAGTGTATTTTGCGTTAATTGCTCCCACTGAGTTGGGTATGCCTGCGCTAAGTGTGTAAGTAAGGCGTTATATTTTCGATTTTGTATAATAAATAGTGCACAAATTAAAATGAACGACAGCAATGGGTAACTTCCCATCATTCCTTCCTTATTTTTGTTTATCTTTTATTAACCGAACATAAGTTGTTTTTCATTTAAGTTCAACAGTGATGGCCGCTTTTGTTTTATTTTTAGACTCGCTAACTTTTATCTCACCTACTTATAGCTGAACTGCCATTCACCGCGATTACTTCCTTTGTCTTTAGTAACAAGCTAAGGTGGGCTTTTTATCTATTAGGAACATGCTATGAAGTTATTAACTGCTGCAACCTTATTTTTGGCATCAACTGCTGTGTTTGCACGCCCAGCACCGTTAGTGTCTATCCCTAGCCATGATGGCTTTTTTGATAATATTGCCGCCCATTGTGGTAAAGCTTACGAAGGAACCGTAACAGTTGATAATGCTGCTGGTCCTAGTTCGTTTGCGGGTAAAAAATTAATCATGCATGTTCGTAAATGCACTGATAGTGAACTGCAAGTGCCATTTCACGTTGGCGATGATGCCTCACGTACGTGGATAATTACAAAAACAGGCAGTGGCTTGAGTTTAAAGCATGATCATCGCCATAAAGATGGCTCTGATGATGTATCTACTATGTACGGTGGTCATACGATTGATGCGGGTTTTGAGAGCGTGCAGTCTTTTCCTGCTGATCAATACTCAAAAGAATTGTTTGTTAACCAAGGTATTCCACAATCAATGGGTAATACATGGCAAATGTATATTTACCCTGAAAAGTTTACTTACCGCTTGATTCGCCAAGGCCGTGAATTCCGTGTTGATTTTGATTTAACTAAACCAATTACTCCACCTGCTGCACCTTGGGGTTATAAAGATTAAAAGCAAAGACTAGTCTTTTGTGGGCTCAGTCTCACATTGCAGTAATACAGTTAAAGGTGGCTGATATTTACGAGGTTTGGTCGGGAAACGGTCATATTCTTGTACGCCGTCAGTCACTTTTAACATAAAGGTATTGCCACGACATAGACGGTTAGCATGACGAAGTAAAAACACGCTTTGGTTTTTAAAATGCTGATAGTCGTCAGATTGAATTTCTAAGTGGTAGTTATTATCGTCAATTTGAGTTTGATAGTAATGCACTTTTTCGTCAAAGTCGTAGAGCTTTTCGGTTTCTCCTTTTTCTGCATAGGCAGTATTACACCCCGCTAATATCATAAGAATAAAGATACTTGTGAGGTTTTTGCTCCATTTTCCTGTCATAAACCTTGTACTCCATTATTGTATTGCGCACGCGATTTAACTACAGTGGTGCTTCAGCTATGAGTTAAGTCTAACACCCCAAAAGGGAAAATGTGATGTTCAAACAAATAAAACAGCTATTTTCAACTTTTAATGATCAGCCAAATCAGATGCAAGAGCATGATCTGAAAACAGCGGTCGCGGCATTATTAATTGAGGTTATGCGTGCAGATACCCAGCAGCAAGATGATGAGCTTAAAACGTTAACCTTCACACTTAAAAAGTATTTTCAGTTAACGGATGAAGAAGTTGACGAGCTGATGCAAAGCGCAGGTAAAAGCTTAGATGATGCGATTGATTATTTTCAATTTTCTAAGCAAATCAATAATCAGTGCAGTGCACAGCAGCGTATTGAGATAATTGAACTACTTTGGCGCTTGGCTTATGCTGATGGTGAGCTTGACCCGCAAGAAGAATATGTAATACGCCGTGTTGCTAACTTACTTTACGTAACTCATGAAGACTTTATCGCCGCTAAACTAGCCGCGACAAAGCTTTAGTTAGTTGTAGTTGTGGTGGCTAATTACTTATTTAGTTTACTGGCAACGCTTACAAGTTGTTGCGCCAAGCCTGCTACTTTGTCAGCGGTAACAGGGTCGCTAATGCGGCCAGTTTCATCAAGTACAGTATGAATGGCAGGCACCGCTAGTTGATCAGCTAACACTAAGCTACCAATACCCGATAAAATATCGCGTACATGATTCAAACCACGTAATCCACCTAAACCACCTGGTGAAGAGGCATATAACGCTGTCACCTTGTTACGAAATGCAGGTACTGCGCCTTGCTCGGTGCGTGAAGCCCAGTCAATCGCATTTTTAAGTACCGCAGTGATTGAGCCATTGTATTCTGGGCTGGCAAGTAAAATACCATCAGCCGCGCGAAGCTTGTCTTTTAAAAGTTGTGCTCCTGCTGGTGTTCCTTGTGCTTCAATGTCTTCATCAAACAATGGCAAATTTAAATCAGCGAGTTTGATTACCTCTACTTCTGCGCCGCTTTCTAATGCAAAGCGGGCTGCTTCGTTGATCAATTTTTGATTGAAGCTATCTTTACGTAAGCTGCCTGCTAAGGCAATAATTTTTGGTGCAGTCATGGTGTTCGCCTCAATTAATTTAGTTTGTCTGTCTGTTAGCTACTTTAGCAAATATTTACTTGCAGAAAAGCCAAATAAACGCAAAACTTATGTGCATAAATGCACACAAGTGCAAAGGAGCTTATATGGCAATACAATTTGATGACTGGCAAGATGTAAAGGTTGCTTATGAAGTGGCGCGATTGGGCACGCTCACCGCTGCGGCGGAAAAGCTCAACGTACATCATAGTACGGTACTTAGGCGTATTAATAACTTAGAGCAAAGCGTGAATGCACGTTTATTTCATCGTCATGCTCGCGGTTATAAAGTGACAGAGATCGGCGCTAAGTTATTTACAACAGCGCAATCTATTAATAGCGAACTTGAGCGGCTACATAACGATATAATTGCGGCTGACAGCACCTTGCGCGGCAGTTTATTGCTTACCACCGTGAGTGGTTTTATTGATGTATTAAGTGATGTGTGTGAGCAGTTTCAAAGCTTACACCCGCAAGTGCAATTAGAAGTGATATTAGATCAAAAACGTTTGCGGCTGGACCATGGACAAGCGCATATTGCAGTACGTGCAGGCCCTCGCCCAGATGAGGGGGATTATATTGCGCAGCACTTAGCGCATTTATCATCAGGCTTTTATGCGTCTAAACGCTACATAGCCAAACACGGATTGCCTAAATCATTAAAGCAGCTTGAATTACATAATTTTGTCTCGGGGGTTGCAGGTTACAATGGCAAAGTACCTTACTTTGCGTGGGTTGATCAGCACATTCCAGCTGCGCAAGTGAAACTAAGAGTATCAGAAACCTCCGAAGCAACACGAGCAATTGTGAAGGGGTTGGGTATTGGCGGCTTACAGCATGATGTTGCGGCACAATATCCAGATTTAGTGCCGGTATTAGCCAGTGAGTTAAGTTGGCCCACCGATTTATGGCTTGTAACGCATCATTTAGTGCATCGTACTGCGAAAGTGCAAGCGTTTAGTCAGTTACTAAAAGCATATTTCAAAGAGCGTAAATTAGGCTGATGTGGCATTGCAAAAATTTAGGTGATGCGATGCTGTCAGGTATCGAACTTGATAAAATAAAACAACAAGCTAAAGCAGCCGATGCGCCTTTATTTGTGCGTTATGTGGCAAAATATGGTTTGCATTGTGAAGTGATTGTTTATTTTCCACCAGCGGCAAGTGAACTGGCTAAACAGTGTTTAGCCAGTCCGTGCTTAGCGCCTGATCAACAAGATTTAACGGCACTTTAAATATTACAGTGTCTTTTTAATTGTAATTCCGAGTCGCTTAGCAAGTCTCACTAAATTGGCTCTATCAATATTTAAAGTACGTGCAGTTGCCGCCCAATTAAATTCATGATGCGCTAATTGTTGAGTAATTAGATGGTGGGTAAATGCGTCAGTTGCTTGCTTTAACGAAAGCTCTGATTCATGCGGTTTTGGTCTCGGTATTAATGGCGAAACAGTTTTACTGGTTGTCAGGTTTAGCTCACAATGTTCTGGCTCTATGGTGATGATTGCTTGTTGCCATTGGCTTTGCTTAGCCTTTAAAGCTGCACGGCTAATAACATGTTCAAGTTCACGTACATTACCTGGCCAGCTGTATTGCGCTAGTGTGAGCTGTGCCTCGACACTAAGTTTGAGTTGTTCAATCGCCAATTTACGGGCGGTTTTTTCGATAAAAAATCCCGCTAACAGTATTACATCGTTTTCGCGCTGATTTAAAGGTGGAACATGCAATGGGTAGACACTTAAGCGGTGATATAAATCGGCCCTAAAACGTCCTTGTGTTACTTCATCTTTTAAATTGCGATTTGTTGCGGCAATTACTCGTACATCAACATATTTTACCTTATCTTCGCCTACGGTTTGAATTTCACCACTTTGTAATACACGTAATAATTTACTTTGCATTGCCAATGGCAGCTCACCTATTTCGTCTAAAAACAGCGTCCCTCCGTCTGCTAGCTGGAATTTTCCTTGGCGGGCACTTTCAGCGCCTGTAAATGCCCCTTTCGCGTGGCCAAAAAACTCACTTTCGGCTAGGTTTTCCGGTAATGATGCGCAATTTAAGTGGATAAGGGGTTGTTGGCTACGTTTTGAATGCAGGTGAATATTACGTGCGACGAGCTCTTTGCCTACTCCAGTATCGCCTTGAATTAATACACTAAACTCAGAGCCTGCCACGAGTTTTATATCATTTTTTAAGCTTTGCATCGCAGCGCTTTGCCCTATTATTTCAACGCCATCACGAGTAAGTGCCTCACGGTTTAGCTCTTGTACTAATGCATTACTGTGCTGCGCGTGATTTTGATATTGCTGTAACAACAAAGTGGTTTTTAACTGGGTAGCACAGAGCTGACTCAATACGGCTAACTGTTGTAAATCATACTCATCAAACGCTTTTGCATTGAGGCTATCTAGGGTAATCACTGCGAGTAAATCATCGTTTTTATCGAGTAAAGGCATGCCTAAGCAGGCGTGTACCGGAATATCTCCTTGCTTACAACTGAGCAAACCATCGTATGGGTCTGGAAGTGGACAATCTTGAGCAAATTGTAGTGGCTGGCTTGCGTTGCAAATCGCATGTAGGCGAGGGTGGTCGTTGATCACAAACCGTCGACCTAAAGTGTCAGGCATCAGGCCGTGAATAGCCATTGGTTTTAAGACGTCATCTTGGCGAATGAGTAAAGCGATAGCATCACTAGGCAGCGCTTTTTTTACACACTCAATAATATGTTGGTAGTGGCAGTGAGGTTGTTCAATAACAGCGAGCTGCATTGCTGTCTTAAGAAGTGTTTCAGTAGTGATCATGTCAAATTGACTCTTATGTGTTTTTGCCTTTCACTACGATAGGTCATTATGACTCACCTGTCAAAGGGTTAAATAGTAACCTGTTGATAGTAAGGTTATTTTAAACTTGGCTCGCTCCATGCAGTACATCGTGTAGATATTTAAATAATGGTGATTGTATGACTGCCCACACATCGATTTATAACGATTTAACAGATTTCTATATTCGTTTACTAAGTGCTGCTAATTGGGCCTTGGTATTGAGTACAGTTAGCTTAATTATCACCGTGCTATTAAGTTATCCACTTGCAGAGTTGTTAACGATAAAGCTGCAAATTTCAGCTCATATTTCAACCATCATCGCTGCCACTATTTTAAAAATTAGTTATGTACTTCGCTGTATTGCACTCAATAGCTTAGGTAGAGAGGTACGATAATGCGACCTATTAATTTAACCGAACCCATGCCTAAACAGATCCGTTTTTATCAAGTAGGACAGTGGCCGCTTTGGGGGTTAGCATTTCGGCCTTACTTTTTAGGCGCGAGTTTACTCGCTGTTTTATCCATGGCTTATTGGCTGTTAATTTTAACGGGTAACGCGAGTTGGCAATTAAGCATGCCAGCAACATTATGGCATGCTCACGAAATGCTATTTGGCTTTGCAGGCGCCGTTGCTGTGGGCTTTTTATTAACCGCAGCACAAACTTGGACTGGCGTAGCAAGTATCAGCGGCAATAAGCTGATGTTGCTTACTTTAGTTTGGCTGGCAGCCAGAGGTGCGTTCTTCATCACAGGTACTGACATTGAAAACTTTAATTTGTATGGGGTGTTATTACTGCAATTACTTTGGTGGTTAGCAGCAATTACGGCGCTGGCTAACATGTTGCTTAAAGCAAATAACAAAAATAACTATCAATTTTTGCCGATTTTAAGCGCCTTGTGTGCGTTAAATATCATCTATTTATGGTTGGTTATTGAGCAGAATATGCTGCTGGCACTTGCTGTCGTTGATACGGCTGTGTTGGTAATGACGCTACTCGTTGGTGTGGTTGCGGGGCGAGTGCTGCCCTTTTTTACCGCCCGCGGTTTAGGTTTAGCTGAGCAAGTGCGTACGCCACGTTTAGATAAAGTGCTGCTTTATAGCTCGTTGTTTGCTGTTGCGCTTTATTTTATCAGTCAGCTGTTTATATCAAGCGTTAATCCTGGTTGGGCATTGGCTGTTGTGGCTGTATTACATGTATGGCGTTCAGTATTGTGGTGGAATAATAAAACGCTCAAAGTGCCATTGCTCTGGTCGTTGCACTTTTCGTATTTAGCACTTGGCGTTGGCTTAGTATTACTTGCATTGAGTTTTTATAACCCTGTTATTTTGTTTAAAGATGCGCTGCATATGATCACTATCGGAACCATTGGCATGATGATTTTAGCCATGATGACGCGTGTATCTCATGGTCATACAGGACGTCCTTTAACTATTCCACATTTTATGGCTGTGGCATTTGCTTTAGTGCTTGTTGCAGCGATTGTTCGTTCGTTATTACCCTTTGTTATTGGGCCGCATATTGCGTGGCAGCTTAGCGCTGTATTGTGGTTGGTGGCATTTGTGTTGTTTCTACTCCATTGCATTCCTATTTTAACGCGGCGTCGTGTTGATGGGCGGCGTGGTTAATTATTATTTTAGTTATAGGAAAGTAGTATGTTATCTGAAAAAACCATCAATATTGTAAAAAACACTGTGCCTTTGCTCGCACAAGCTGGGACCGTTGTTACGGAGCACTTTTATAATCGCATGTTTAGCCATAACCCTGAGCTGCAAGATATTTTTAATATGGCGAATCAGCGCAGCGGACGTCAGCAGTTTGCTCTTTTTAACGCATTGGCGGCATATGCGCAAAATATTGATAATCTGGCCGTGTTAAAAGAAGCATTAGCACGTATTAATCATAAGCATGCCAGTATGCATATTTTGCCTGAGCATTATCCGATTGTGGGCGGACATTTAATTGGTACTTTAAAGGAATTGATCCCCGAGCAATTTACACCAGAAGTTGAATATGCATGGCGTGAAGCGTATGCGTTACTTGCTGATATTTGTATTACTGAAGAGGCTGCTCTATATGAGCACAATAAAAATAACCACGGCGGCTGGTCAGGAACACGTCAATTTGTGATCACTAAAAAGCAACCAGAATCAGCATTGGTAACAAGTTTTACACTTACTCCTGTAGATAGTAAAGCAGTAATCACCCACAAACCGGGGCAATATTTGGGAATTAAAGTTAAGCCTGAAGAGGCACAATATAGCGAAATACGTCAGTATTCTATTTCCCAGCAAAGTAATGGTGAAAATTACCGTATTAGTGTGAAAAAAGAATTGCTGCCAGCTGCAGGTATTGTATCAAATTATTTGCATTCGCTAGACGAAGGGAGTGTTATAGAGCTTTACCCGCCAGCAGGGGATTTCTTTTTACGTGTAAACAATAAACCTGTGGTGTTAATTTCGGCGGGGGTTGGTCAAACACCTATGTTGCCCATGTTACAAACGTTATTAAGCGACACGTCGAATCAAGCGGTCACTTATTTACATGCTTGTGAAAATGCTCAGCAGCATTCGTTTAATCAATTTTTGGCTGATCAAGCCGCAATGCATGAGCGTTTAAATTACTATACATGGTTTAATCAAGGTGGCGAGGGTGCTGACTTTATTGGTTTAATGAATATCAGTGCAGTTGCTCAGCAGTTACCATTAGTGGATGGTGATTTTTATATTTGTGGACCTAGCGGCTTTATGGCTGCTATTAAACAGCAATTACTTGCACTTGATGTTGATGCTGAACGCATACATTACGAGGTGTTTGGTCCACACCAAGCGCTTTAATCCACTCATAGCAAAAAGGCGCTTAATGCGCCTTTTTGGTTTTAGATAACTTCACATTCGACATTACTAAGTGGAATACTCAGTTGTTTTTTAGGGTAAAATAAAAAGCATTGCTCCCCTGATTTTTGCAAGACAAACTTTTCTGAAGGGATGTTATGTGTGCCCATAATAGGCATGCCATCAGGGCCTTTAGTCGTGCCGTGATCTATCAAAAGCTGTGCGCTTTTAGTAAATACATCATCCGCAAGAGTCACTAAAGGACCACCTTTTGCAGTTTGAATTGCTTGTTGCAGCTGTGTAACAATGCCCGGATTTACTCGTGTTAGAGTTGCATCTTGAGGCTCTAAAGCCTGTGTGCTGTTGCATCCGGTTAGTATTACTGCGCAAACAGCACTTAGCATGTATTTAGTCATTTGCATCTCCTGTACTAGGCCAGGTTAAATCCATATTTGTGTTGTAAAGCGACTGAGGTATCTCAAGCGATAAACCAGTTTCGTTGCTTGGTGAATAGCTGGCAGGTTGTTGTTTTGCATTTTGTGGCACTTCAGGGCAGCCATTATTTGTAATATGGTATAACGCCGTCGATAGCAGTGCTTCGTTTGTATCACCTAGTTGATGATCAAAGTCATCAGCAATAGGGCAGCCTTTAACATCAGCTGAAAACTGGGGTGAAGGGGTGGGTGTTAAACCATCTGAATATTCACCAAAGCCTTTGTAATTAGCACCACTAAACTGAATCGTGTAGTAAGTAGTTGCACAGTTGTGTGTAGGCGTAAAACCATAAGGTTTACCACATGTTGTATCACCAATTAATACCACTTCAACATCAATCCCTTTCAAGCCATTAATAAAGGCTTCAGAGGCAGAGCAGGTACCGGATGTACTCAGTACATAAACTTTTGATAGATTTAAATCAGGTAAAAGTATTTGTTTGCCTTCAAATGTTGAGTAATCAATTTCTTGATTAATGAATGACAAAGGTAGTTCTTGTGGTAGCTTGTCATTCTGAATGGTTTGATAATAATAAAAATCATCGGTGTTAGCAGGGCCAGCAACCATGTAAGCTAATTGTGATGACATGGCTAATAAACCACCGCCGTTGTATCTAAAGTCGATGACTAATTCGTCGACTTGATCAGCCTTAAACTTATTAACGGCATCGATTAAACCTTCTTGTGCAACAGCGATATGGCTATTGAACTGCATGTAACCGACACGTGTATTGTTTTGTGTAGTAAACGTATTTACGTTCTGAACCGGGGTTTTGGCGATATTACCCGCTGTAATGGTGATTGATTTTTCAGTCCCATCATTACTGCGCACTCTAAAGTTATGAGCTTCGCCAGCTGTTGGGCCAAACAAAATACTATTGAGCGAGTCAATTCCATCTTGAGTGTTGGTATCTATGCTTACATCATCTACAGAGAGAACGGTATCGCCACGTTGGATCCCCGCATTCTGAGCCGGTGAATTATCTTCAAGATAGGCAACTCTTAACACTCTTGGTGGCGTATTTGAAATAAATGACCAGTTAATGCCGTAACCTGATACCACGCCTGATTGTGCTTCTTTGTAAAAGTCTTCTGTTGGTTCGCTGTAATGAAAGTTATCTTTCTTAGCACCAGAATCTGTGGTTTGCTCTGTTTTTAATTGTGCAAAATATGCCGCGACAGTATCAAAGCTTTCAGGGTTTTTGTCTGTGATTTCATCATACCAAAGGTATGTTTCATCACTCCAAGAGCGCAGCCACATTTTTTCTGTCAGCGTGGAGCCCGCTTTATCAGGGTATGGTTGGTTATTATTGTATGGATCGTTGCCTGTGCGTGGCACATCACATTGGTTTTTAAATGTACTTGATGCGTCAAATTCACCCGCAACCCATTCAACCTCATTAGACTGTGGTGGCGGTGTTACCACATTGGTAGAGTCTGTATTATTTGAATCTTTATTTAGGCTACCGCCGCCTCCACATGCTGTAATTGCAAGGCCAGAAAAAGCAATGAGAATAGCAGTAGAGATTCTTTTTTTATTAAACATACTTAGTTACGTTCCTGTAAATACTTGTTTCGAAAATATCAATACAGCTGACGATAGGCAACAAAAAATACGTTTATAATGTAAACATTTGTAGAGTTAAAGATGCTGAGAGTTTCGGGTTTGTGCCAAGCTCTGCTTTTGCCATGCTCTAAATAACTGCTGTTGCTTATTAGATATTTTTAAGCCGTAGGTTTTTTGCATGTAAAAGTATGCATCTGCGATACGCTTGCGTGAATAGGCAGGTGGTTCAACTACCCGTTGTTTAAAATTCACCTTTACTTGGCAGTTGCCATATTGAGTGGCGTTACCTGCAATCATACCAAAACGATAATTCGATCTATCCGCATTAATCTCACCAATTGCAGGGGCTAGGTTATTAATATCAGCTTCCATTTTTCTAAATTGTTCACTGGTTTTCACGCAGTTTTTACGCCCGCCATTTTTCCAGCATTGTAACTGATGACCGAACTCCCACGCTGGTACTATATGCTCCCACTCAATACGAACAGCTCGTGCATTAGGTTTACCTGAGCGCGTAACTGCATTGCGCGGTTTATAGCCGCATGCTGCAGGGTCTGGTATTAATTTTTTACCTTGGCGCTTTATATCGCAGCCACAGTAAATGCTTTTGGCATCACTGGGTAACGTTTTTATTAAATGTCTTTTTGCTGTTGAGAAGCGGGTAAACTGCTCGCTGTGAAGGTTAAAGCTTGCAAGGGAAATTACTAACGCAATAATAAAGTAAGGCATATCCAATCACTTAAGTGAACTACAGGAAACGCTATTTTAGAGTGATTGTTCTATTTGGTAAATCGGTTGAATGGGTTGAGTTGTTATAAATGCAATGATAAGCGAGGCAGAGATTCTGCCCCGATAGGGTTTATTTAGCGTTTATGACGACGAAGACGAACATTTTGCAGTAACAAAGTAATTCCTGTGAGGCAGAACAGCACACTGGTTGCCGAAAAGCTAATCAACAAAGGGTTATTAAAGTCTTCTCGTTCATCGTAGTCCATGATATGTAACATCCAGAAAAAGTCAAAAATTCGCCAAATAGTGCTACGAACAGTGATAACTTTGCCACTATCAGCCCATAAATACAGGGTTGTATTAAAATTATCATCGAAGCTAACTTGCCAAATATTTTCTTTATAGCCTACTTCTCTTGGGCCTATTTCGAGTTTAGCCGCTGCATTTACTTTGGCATCGATTAATAAATGAGCTTGTGCATTAGCAATTATTTGCGCTTTACTTGGCGCAATGAAAGGGCGGCCAGTTAAGCCGTTAAAACTGTGCTCTTCATTTTCACTCGTCACAGTAATAATAGGTGTTGTTAAAAAGTGGGTGTAATTTATTTTTATTGGCTGCGCCACCTGAGAAACAATGTTATCAAGTGATGTAGGGTAGTCGACCTGCGTAAACGGGTTTTCAAGGGAGCGCAATGCTAAATGTTTGCCATGTACTTTATCGAGAGGAATTGCACTCATCACTAAACCACCTAATAGCCATGCAAAGATTTGTAGTGCGAGTATGTAACCAAGCCATTTATGAATTTTTCGTGCATGCTTGAAAATGCGTTTGTTCATTACTTACTCATTTATTGTTATTTTTCAGTGCGATATTTTATAGGTTAGGGGGCTTTTGCCAATGTGGCAAATTGTCGCAGGTAATAGATGATTTGGTATATATACAAATTTAGGTTAAAGTTTGCGGTGTATTTAACATGGGTTAAGGGTAAAGCTACAAATGTCGGAAATTCAATTTTTAAACGTAGATCTAGAGCTTGAGTCTAAACAAGATATTAGTGCGCTAGTGGCTGACTTAAAAAAAATTGCCACAGTTTTACATTATGACCACGATGAATATCGTCAATTAGCGCGTGTAGAAGCAAATATTGAGGTATCTACACCGGATAAAGCGATTAACCACTTATGTGAGTTAATAGAATCATGCTCACGTAATGCATTAAAACAGTGGTTGTCGTGTTCTCGGCGTACATTTGATATTGGCTTTGAGTCGGGTACTTCACCGAAATGCTTTAATCAAGCACTGCAAGCAGACACTCTACTTAGAATATCTGCAATTGGTGCGGGTGTTGAAATAACTATTTACCCTATCGAAAGCTAATTTTTACGTTCAACCACTGCTGCGGTCATTCTTGATACGCAGCATAGTTCGTTGCGACTATTTGTTATTTTAATTTCCCATACTGAAGTACGTCTACCTAAATGAATAGGCTTTGCTATTGCGGTTAAAGTTCCATTGCGTGAAGCTTTTAAGTGATTAGCGTTGATTTCTTGGCCTACACAATAGAACTTAGTAAAATCAATCACAAAGTTTGCTGCATAACTGGCAACCGTTTCAGCAAGTACGACATTGGCACCGCCATGTACCATGCCCATAGGATTATGATGTTGAGGTATCGCGGGCATAGTGGCAACTAAGTAGTCATCACCAATTTCGCTAATTTCAATACCCATTGTTTTCATTAATGTGCCTTGGCCGTTAATGCCCTCATCAAGTTGCTTACACTGTTCTAAGGTGATTGGTTGATACCAAATAGTCATGGAATGTCCTTAATTGAAAATTTAAAACCAGTCTACACTTTTGTACACTTTCCTACAGTTAAGATCATCAAAATCGTTAAAATGTACCTAAAATTACATTTTGGACGTAGCAATGAAAAAAATAATAGCGATATTTATTAGCGGCTTAGCTTTTCCAAGTTATGCAGCTATAAACCATCAAGTTGAAGTGGGATTTACAGATTTAAGCGGGTTAGATAAAGCATTTCTAGGCGCGAGGTATCGTTATTTTAATGATGATTTGGACGCCTTATCGGGCCCTCAAGAGTTGAAAAGCCATTTGCATCGAGTGAGTAATGTCGCTATCGGCGGGTTTGCTAATGATAACCTGTATTATATTACCAGTGATGCGACTTATTATTGGCAGCATGGCGTTATTCTGGCGGCTGGTGTACAGCATGTGGATGATGATAGCGGTATTTGGCAATCAGATAGTTCTTTGCTCAATGCATCGATAGGTAATCAAATAAACGATCAATTGCAAATTGGCTTAACTGCTTTTTATAGTCGGGTGGAAGAAACACGTCACTTTTATCCAAGCGAGGAGCTAACTTCGGTTGAGTGGAGTTATGCGCCTTACATTCGCTGGACTAATATCAATAATAATCAAGGCTGGGATATAGAGGCAAAGCAATTGGCAGGGCGGTATCGTTACATCCAAGGCCGAGCAGCGTATTACGTTAATCAAGACTGGTCTGTTGGCGTAGTTGCTAACGTACATGGGCGAGGCGATCGAGATGATAATTATGAGTTGCAAACACAGTATTGGTTTAATGAACATATAGCGTTGAAGTTTGGTTTAGGCTCATCTTTGAAATCTGATGATGGTTTAAATAGCGCTACTTTATTGCTGAGTACCAGATGGTAATCAAGAAGGGTTAAAGCTAGCGAATTTAAAATTTGCGATTTTCAAATAACTGTATATACTCACAGTTAAATGTACTGTATGGAAAACCAGTTGTATGCGCCCATTAACGAATCGTCAAGCTCAAATTCTTGAATTAATCAAAGTGTTTATCAAAGATACTGGCATGCCACCTACGCGTGCTGAAATTGCGCAAACTTTAGGTTTCAAAAGCGCTAATGCTGCCGAAGAGCACTTAAAAGCACTGGCTAAAAAAGGTGTTATTAAAATGAAGCCGGGTGCAAGCCGCGGTATTCAGCTGGTGGAAGAAGATGAGCCAGAGCAGCTCGGATTACCATTAATAGGCCGAGTAGCAGCGGGTGAACCTATCTTGGCGCAACAACATGTTGAAAGCCATTGCCAGATTGACCCTTTAATGTTCAAGCCTGCCGCTGATTTTTTATTGCGTGTACAAGGCATGAGTATGAAAGATATTGGCATTATGGATGGTGATTTACTTGCGGTGCATAAAACCCAAGTTGCTGAAAACGGCCAAGTAGTGGTAGCGCGTGTTGATGATGATGTAACTGTAAAGCGCCTAGAAAAAGCCGGGCGTAAAGTTTTGTTGCACGCCGAAAATGAAGAGTTTTCTGCAATTGAAGTAGACTTAGAGCATGAGTCTTTTAATATTGAAGGGCTTGCAGTCGGTGTGATCCGTAATGCTGATTGGATGTAAACCTATTTTGCACCAAATTGGTGATATTTGGTGCTTTCACTTTTATATTTTTATTTAACTGCTAGTTTTAGCACTTGTCTGTAGCTACTAAAGCTCTATATAAGCTAGATACCTCCTGCTTTTAGCCATTTCTTTCCTCACCTGAATTTAAAATAACGCGCTGATTTTGTATTGTTATTTTTGCACCAAAATAGAATTTTATTTGCACTAAAACTTGCTAATTGTTCATTTTTTAACTAATTGGTTAATACACTGTGTTAACGACTGATCTTTTGGGGCCTTGCTGCAATTTATTGTTGCATGCGAAGAGATTAATTTAACCAGTTACAATAAAAATAACGAATTGGCGCGAAAAAAGCAGTGCCGCCTTTTCGCTTTGCGTTAGCAATAGCATCAAAAGGAGCCGTCACATGGGTAAACTGAGCTCTACCTTGTGCCTTATATTATTTATGCTGCCGCAGCAATTATTGGCAAATAGTCAATTTAATATGCGCGAAGGTGTAACCGATATAAGTAATAATGTTTATCAACTGCACATGACAATATTTATAATTTGTTGTGTGATTGGGGTGATTGTTTTTGCCGTTATGTTTTGGGCTTTAATACATCACCGCAAATCAAAAGGGGCGATACCTGCCCAATTCCATGAAAGCACCAAGGTTGAGATACTTTGGACTGCGATTCCGTTTGTCATTCTAATTGCAATGGCAGTGCCTGCGACAAAAACCTTAATTGCGATGGAGGATGCCAGCAAAGCTGACATTACCATTAAAGTGACAGGTTCTCAGTGGAAGTGGCATTATGAATATATGGGGGAAGACGTTAGTTTTTATTCAATTTTATCAACACCGAACGACCAAATTGCCAACCAAGCCGATAAAACAGATACCTACCTACTCGAAGTTGATAAACCTTTAGTTTTACCAATCAACAAAAAAATTCGCTTTTTAATGACCTCAGATGATGTGATTCACTCTTGGTGGGTGCCTGATTTTGCAGTTAAGAAAGATGCTAACCCTGGGTTTATTAACGAAACATGGACCAAAATTAACGAAGAGGGCATTTACCGTGGCCAGTGTGCCGAACTATGCGGTAAAGACCATGGCTTTATGCCTGTGGTTGTTGAGGCAAAGTCTGAGCAAGATTTTGTTAATTGGTTAGCCGACGCTAAACAAGCTAAACAAAAAGCGGCTGCCGCAGATGCTGCATTGATGGATCAAACCTTACCTAAAGAAGAGTTAATGACCTTAGGTGAACAAGTGTATATGACCAGTTGTGCAGCGTGCCATCAACCTACCGGTATGGGTTTACCTGGCGTCTTCCCGGCGCTTAAAAATAGCCCTGTGGTATTGGGAGATGTTAATGAGCATATTGATGTCGTAGTTCATGGTCGTCCGGGCACAGCAATGCAAGCATTTGTAAAACAACTATCGATAAAGCAACTTGCGGCGGTTGTTACCTATAAGCGTAATGCATGGGGTAATGACACGGGTGATGTGGTTCAACCTAGCCAAATTCAGGCTTTGATTGATGCAACTGCGGAGGCTAAGTAATGAGTAGCATAACAGACGATCATAATAACGACGCAGCACATCACAATGCAGAACATCATCACGGCGCAACCGGGATTAAACGTTGGTTGTTTACAACGAATCATAAAGATATAGGTAGCTTGTATTTAATATTCTCGCTAACCATGTTTTTGATTGGTGGTGCGATGGCGATGGTGATCCGCGCAGAGTTATTTCAGCCCGGATTACAATTAGTTGACCCGCACTTTTTTAATCAAATGACCACAGTCCATGGTTTGATAATGGTGTTTGGTGCTGTCATGCCGGCATTTACTGGGCTGGCAAACTGGATGATACCCCTGATGATTGGTGCGCCAGACATGGCATTACCGCGAATGAATAACTGGAGCTTCTGGATTCTACCATTTGCGTTTTTGATTCTATTAGCATCACTATTTATGCCAGGTGGTGGCCCCGCTTTTGGCTGGACTTTTTATGCCCCGCTGTCTACGACTTACAGTAATGACAACACGGCTTTATTTGTATTCGCCGTTCACATTATGGGCATTAGTTCCATTATGGGGGCAATCAATGTGATTGTTACCATAGTGAATATGCGCGCCCCTGGTATGTCTTGGATGAAGTTACCGTTGTTTGTATGGACTTGGCTTATTACTGCGTTTTTATTGATTGCGGTTATGCCTGTTTTAGCAGGCGCTGTGACCATGGTACTAACAGATAAATACTTTGCCACTAGCTTTTTTGATGCGGCCGGTGGCGGTGATCCGGTGATGTTTCAGCATATATTCTGGTTCTTTGGTCACCCTGAAGTGTACATAATGATCTTACCTGCCTTTGGCATCATATCGACCATAGTGCCTACCTTTTCACGGAAAAAACTATTTGGCTATGCCTCGATGGTTTATGCCACATCATCAATAGCATTACTAAGTTTTATTGTGTGGGCACATCATATGTTTACCACGGGTATGCCTGTGGCTGCTGAATTGTTTTTTATGTATTCAACCATGTTGATATCGGTACCTACAGGGGTAAAAGTATTTAACTGGGTGGCGACCATGTGGCGAGGTTCAATAAGCTTTGAAGTGCCTATGCTATTCAGTATTGCGTTTATTGTGTTGTTCACTTTAGGTGGCTTTTCAGGGTTGATGCTAGCAATTACACCGGCTGATTTTCAGTACCATGATACCTATTTTGTTGTGGCGCATTTTCATTATGTACTTGTTACTGGCGCGGTCTTTTCAATCATGGCTGGGGCTTACTATTGGCTGCCAAAATGGACTGGCAATATGTTTAATATCACCTTAGCTAAATGGCATTTTTGGCTGTCTTTGGTCAGTGTGAATGTACTGTTTTTCCCGATGCACTTTGTTGGTCTTGCGGGTATGCCAAGGCGGATCCCTGATTACGCGCTGCAATTTGCCGACTTTAACGCCATTATCAGTATTGGTGGGTTTGCCTTTGGCTTATCACAACTGCTGTTTGTTGTAGTGGTTTTTAAATGTGCCAGAGGCGGCGACAAAGTACCTGCGAAGGTGTGGGATGGCGCACAAGGGTTAGAGTGGGAAGTTGATTCTCCGGCACCTTATCATACCTTTGAAACACCACCGGAGATCAAGTAATGAATCACGCACCTCTGCTCAAGCGCTTAGTTTTAATATGCCTTGGCATGTTTGCTTTCGCGTTTGCTTTGGTGCCTTTATACGATGTTTTTTGTGATATCACCGGGCTTAATGGTAAGCCTTCTCTTGAGCAAGCGAAGCAAAGTACACAGGTTGTTGAGTCACGCCAAGTCGATGTTAGCTTTACCACTCATGCACAAAGTGGAGCGTCGTTTGAGGTGCAATCACAGGAGTACAGCGTGGTCGTAAAACCTGGTGCAATGCGCGAAGTATTGTTTAAAGCAAAGAACCTCAGTAATGAAGACAAAGTCATGCAAGCGGTGCCTTCGGTATCGCCTGGGAAGGCTGCCAAATATTTACATAAAATGGCCTGCTTTTGTTTTGATCAGCAACCACTAAAAGCAGGTGAAGAAGTGGAGTTTACATTGCTATTTTATGTTGATACCGCGCTACCTGATGACGTAGAAGAGCTCACCTTGTCATATACCGTGTTTGATATTAGTAGCCAGTTAGTGGCTAGTAATTAGGAGCAAGTGAAATGAATCAAAATTACGATAAATATTATGTACCCGCGCAAAGTCCGTGGCCAATTGTAGGTGCTGTGGCGTTATTTTTAATCGCTGTTGGCGCAGCACTGACTGTGATGCAAGTTAACTCAGAAGGCGGCTCTGGCCAGTATGTACTTTATGGTGGCATCGCTATTTTGCTCTATATGCTATTTAGCTGGTTCAAAAATGTGATTGATGAGTCGCACCAAGGTTTGTACTCCGCGCAAATGGATCGATCATTTCGCCAAGGTATGAGCTGGTTTATTTTCTCTGAAGTGATGTTTTTTATGGCCTTCTTTGGTGCTTTATTTTACGCGCGAATGATCTCAGTACCTTGGCTTGGAGGCGCTGGCAATAACGCCATGACCAACGAAGTGCTATGGCCAACATTTGAAGCTATGTGGCCATTAGTAACAACCCCAAGTGGTGGCACAACACAAGCCATGGGCTGGCAAGGTTTGCCATTGATAAATACCGTGATCCTGCTGATTTCATCGGTGACTCTACACTTTGCCCATGTTGCGATGGAGAATAATAAGCGTGGCCCACTTAAAGCATTTTTAGGATTAACTATTTTACTTGGCGTTGCTTTTTTAGGGCTACAAGTTGAAGAGTATATCCATGCCTACAATGACTTAGGTCTCACCTTAGACGCCGGAGTATTCGGTAATACGTTTTTCTTGCTAACGGGCTTTCATGGTATGCACGTAACGCTGGGAACCATAATTTTATTGGTGGTCTTTTTCAGAATATTAAAAGGCCACTTTAGCCCAGATAAACACTTTGCTTTTCAGGCGGCTGCTTGGTATTGGCATTTTGTTGATGTGGTTTGGTTATGTTTATTTGTGTTTGTATATGTGTTGTAGGGTTGGCATTTGGGTAGATGTAACCGAGTTTAAGTGCGGCAATTACAATGATAAGTACGATGACAGAGAACATCACGCGGCGGCCTAAATAGTGTGACATTGGCCGCCCATTATCGCGACCAGAGACCATAATAAATAAAGCTCTAAATAAGTTAAAAAGTATAAATAATAACAACAGTACGATAATAATTTTAATAATCACTGGGTTCACCTTTATGCAGCTAATTTTATGGCGTAAACAAAAGCTTAGCTCAATTTTCATCATTTGCGTGGTGATAGTTGTGGTATTGGTGTGCTTACGTTTAGGTTATTGGCAAATACAGCGAGGTCAAGCGAAGAGCTTGCAATTGTCGCATATAGCTAAGGTGCAATCTAAAGGGGTTATGCCGTGGCAGCAAGTATTGGCGTTGCCCAGTGAGTGGAATAAAACTGGTATTCAAGCCACTTTAACTGGCACTGTAAATGCGGTGCATTATTGGTTGTTAGATAACCAAGTCGTGCAAGGGCAGGTTGGTTATGATGTTTTAGCATTATTTAAACCTACACATAGTCAAACGCCGATATTAGTTAATTTTGGCTGGATTAAAGCGCCAGCCTCTCGTCAGCAATTACCGTCTATCACCCTACCTAAAAACGCAATCGACATTAATATTCAGCTAAAGCAGGGCAAGCTCAGCGGCTTTACTTTAGCTAGCCCAGAGCACCAAGAGCAAAACAATGATTGGCCTAAACGCGTACAAAATATCGACTTAGCGCTATTTGCAAAACATGCACAGCAGCCCTTAGTTGATTTTATTGGCTATCGCCAAGGTATTGGTGATGCTTTTGGCATACCTCATTACCAAGCTGTAGTAATGAGTCCGCAAAAGCATTATGGCTATGCAGTTCAATGGCTATTGATTGGCTTGTCTTGCGTTGTGGTTGCCATCGTTGCTAGTAAAAGAAGGAATTAAAATGAAAAACAAACTAATGATTATTTTTATCGGCTGTTGTTTAGTGCCCTTAGTATTGGCCTATTTAGCACTAAAGTTTGAATGGATCCCTTCAGCTGCAACAAATAATGGCGTGTTTTTAAGTACAGAAATAAAACTTAAAAACTGGCAAAACTCAGAGCATAAACAGTGGACGATTGCTTTAAATCATCCTAAACAGTGCCAACAAGCATGTGCAGAGCAATTACATGCACTCGATAATTTGTATGTAGCACTGGGTAAAAACCAAGGCAAAGTCGATATGGTTATTTTAGGCAGCCCACAAAAGCAAGGTTCAACGTGGCGACAATTAGCCGAAACCGCTGAGCTGGAACCTGCGAGTTTATATTTAATAGATCATATGGGGTTGGTGGTTTTGCAATACCCCTATCAGCAAGAGCTGCAGCAAAATCGGTTGGTGCAAAAAGGGTTATTAAAAGATTTAAAAAAATTACTTAACTATTCACGCTCAAGCTAATTTTATCTAAGGGGCTGATTATGTATAAAAACTATAAATATTTAGTGGTCGTGACCTTCTTTTTATCTATTTTAGTGGTTGGACTTGGTGCATATACGCGTTTGAGTGATGCGGGGTTAGGCTGCCCAGACTGGCCCGGATGTTACGGCTTTTTAACGGTACCAAAGCATGCTGCTGATCTTGCGTTAGTTGAGCAAACTTACCCAGATATGATGTTCGAAACTGCAAAAGCATGGAAAGAAATGATTCATCGCTATTTTGCTGGCACGTTAGGGGTATTAATTTTAGCGCTATTTATTGTGGCGTTTATTAAGCGCAAGCAGCCGACTATGCCTGTGGGGTTGCCGTTACTATTGCTCATATTAGTCATCTTTCAAGCTGCACTTGGAATGTGGACAGTCACCATGAATTTGCAGCCCTTAATCGTGATGGGGCACTTACTTGGTGGTTTTAGTATTTTGTCGCTAGTGGCGCTACTGTACTTACGGCTAACCTCAAAACCTATTGATGGCGGAGATGCACCTGCGAGGCGCCATTTTAAATTAAGTTTGGTTGCGTTAGTGGTATTGATATTACAAATTGCATTGGGTGGTTGGCTTGCCGCTAATTATGCTGCACCTCATTGCAATGGTTTACCGCTTTGCAGTTATGGTCAGCCATTTTCACTGAGTAGTGTATTTCAGTTACCTATGGAGCACAGTACTTATGAATATGGCGTGCTTTCACAACAAGCGAGAATGTCGATTCATTTACTGCACAGGATTTGGGCACTGGTTACCTGTGTGGTGCTCGCGTTGATTATGTGGCGTATATATAGTCATGCGATTTCTACAAAAATTAAACACTGCTGTGTATTTGTACTCGTTGCTTTGTTTTGCCAAATAGCATTAGGCCTTGCTGTGGTGCATTGGCATTTTCCTTTGGGTGTAGCACTGGCACATAATTTAATGGCAGCCATACTGTTAATTACCCTTGTTCGTTTATGCTTTTATTTAAAAGCCCGCACTTAGGAGACTGTTATGGCACATTTATTAACGATAACAAAAGATGCACCACACCAACTGACAGAGTTATTTAAAGACTATTTAGCTATTAGCAAATTTAAAGTGGTCGCAATGCTGGTGTTAACAGCATGGGTTGGTTTAGCACTGGCCCCTGATGTTGGGCGCGGTGTTGGGGTGCAGTTTATAAGTTTATTAGGCATAGGTTTACTATCGGCAGCGGCAGCGGTAATTAATCATGTGGTTGATAGTGAAATTGACAGTAAAATGGCCCGCACTAGGCACCGGCCGGTGGCAAAAGGGCGCTTATCAAAATTTCATGCCTTAAGTTTTGCCAGTGTTATTGGAGTAACTGGTTTTGCCATGTTGGTAATTTGGGCAAACACCCTTACCGCGATATTAACGTTATTTGCTTTAGTGGGTTATGCGTTTATTTATACCTCATTTTTAAAGCGTGCGACACCGCAAAATATTGTCATTGGCGGGTTGGCTGGAGCAATGCCGCCTTTACTGGGTTGGGTGTCTGAAACAGGGCAAATGGCCGCTGCGCCTTGGCTATTAGTGATGATTATATTTACTTGGACCCCACCTCATTTTTGGGCGCTAGCCATTGCCCGTAAAAGTGATTATGAGCGAGCAAAGATTCCAATGCTACCAGTGACACATGGTATCGATTTTTGCAAAACGTGCGTGATTGCGTATTCTATTTTACTTGCTTTGGTGTGCGTGCTGCCCTATTTAATTGGTATGTCGGGCTTAATATATTTAGTGGCTGCATGTGTATTAAACGCGGTGTTTATGTATAAAGCCATAAAACTAAAAATAGCGCCGGTGGATAACACTGCAATGGATTTATTTCGTTTTTCAATTATCCATTTAATGATACTCTTTATCGCCTTATTTATTGATAAATGGCTGGTCATATGAAGTTTTTAACTCGGACACTTAGCAAACGTTTTTTTATGTTAATAAGCCTGTTGCTATTAGCATCATGCAGTGACGCGACTAAACCTGATGTAGAAGCGTTAGTCTATGAGCAAGCTAAACCACTTAGTGATTTTGCATTACTTGATCAACATAATAATCAAGTGACGAAAGCGGCTTTTGAAGGGCAGTGGAACTTAGTGTTTTTAGGTTACACCAGTTGCCCTGATATTTGCCCGTTAACGCTGGCAAAGTTAAACGCGGTGCACAAGGCGTTAAGTGAGCAATATCCACTGCAAATTTGGTTTTTATCTGTGGATCCCAAGCGTGATACCGCAGATAAACGCAAAGCCTATATTGATTATTTTAACTCTGATTTTTTAGCCGTTTCAGGTGAACATAAAGACTTATTTCCATTGGTGCGTGAGCTTGGATTAATTTATGCCATTAGTGACAGTGATGAGCAAGAGTACGCTGTTGATCACAGCGCTTCTGTTGCTATGGTTGATTCACGTGGGGCTGTAAGGGCAATATTTAAACCTGAGTTTAAACAAGGTAGTGTTCCGTTAATTAATGCTAAATCATTAATTAGTGAATTTAAATTGATAGCTGACTACTATCAATAAGTTGCTATTAATGAGTAACCAAAACTCTGGATAATTAATTAGTTTCTAGCTAGAGGGGAATGTTAGTATTTATTTTTAAAATCAATACTTTATAGAACCCTTTAAGCAGAGTGAAGACTAAGTATATTTTCGATTGTTTTTGGAAGCGTTGGCCTCTTTTTTTACTTTTATTTCCCCCTCTATAAATAATTTCCTCTTTTTTCGATGCATATATGGCATTTTTCACAACTCAGTCTAAGCTTTTGTTATGAATTGGTAAATTACGCAAAGTGATGAAAGTATGTTGAAGCTTCCTGAAGAGTTAGCAATCACCAAAGTCGAATCTTTACATCAAGACTTGCTAAATGAGCTAAGTACTAATGACGATGTTTGCCTAGACATCAGCGATGTATCACGTGCTGATACTGCGTCCATTCAACTACTGTGTGCTTTACAAAAACACTTACTGTCTGTGCATCATAAAATAATTTGGATTGGACAGAGTGAGCCATTAAAGAACGTTATCAATCAATTAGGTTTAAATGAATATTTAATACTCGATAATGAAAATTAAGAGGTGTATATGAAAAGAATTTTAGCTGTAGATGATTCTGCGTCGATGCGTCAAATGGTGGGCTTTACATTAAAAAAAGCTGGCTTTGATGTAACCGAAGCAAAGGATGGCAGTGAGGCGTTGAATATAGCTAAGCAACAGGGTTTTGACGCTGTGATCTCGGATATAAATATGCCTGTTATGGACGGTATTACTTTAATTAGAGAGCTGCGCAATTTACCCAATTATAAGTTTACACCCTTATTAATGCTGACTACTGAATCAGGCATGGACAAAAAAGTGGAAGGTAAGGCAGCTGGAGCAACAGGCTGGATAGTTAAACCTTTTAACCCTGATCAATTATTAGCGGTTTTAAAAAAAGTGATTCGCTAATTTAGGGAGCGAGGCATGAGTATAGATTTAAGTCAGTTTTTTGAAGTTTTCTTCGAAGAAAGCTTTGAAGGCTTGGATGCCATGGAAGCTGAACTGCTTAATTTGGTGCCGGGCGAAGAAGATTCAGAAACAATTAATACAATATTTCGTGCTGCTCATTCAATTAAAGGGGGGAGCGGCACTTTTGGTTTTGATTCAGTTGCTGAGTTTACCCATGTACTAGAAACATTGTTAGATGAAGTCCGTGAAGGTAAGCGTACTTTAACGACAGAGCTTGTAAATTTATTACTAAAATCTGTAGATTGTTTAAGAGCTCTGCTGAGTGCTTTACAAGCAGAGCAAGCGCTAGACTTGAGCGAATCAATTGAGCTGAGAAAACAGTTTGAGAAAATTTTAGCGCTTGATGATACCCCTTCAACTCAAGCTAATACCATTACGGATACCGTAGTCGAAGTAAATACCTACCAGATTGACTTTAAACCACATCATCATTTATTCAAAACTGGCAATGAACCACTGTATATGATCAGTGAACTTGCTGAGTTAGGTGATTTAGAAATTGTTGCGTTTCATAGCGAAGTTCCAGATATAACCGACTTAAGTGCAGACGACTGCTTTTTATCTTGGCGGTTTTTTTTAAACACTGATAAACCAGAGCAAGCCATCTCTGAAATTTTTGAATGGGTTGAAGATGATGCAGATATAACCATTGCTCTGTGTGGTGGATTATTTTCAGATGATGAACAGCCTAAACAATCAAAAGAAGCTCAAACCATTGAGTCTTCTAAAGTTAACACTTCAGTATCAAAAAACACTGCCCCAGAAGTAAAAGCCGCGATTAATGCTAAGGTCTCAGCGCCTGCTACAGCTGTGGAGTCAACCTCAATCAGAGTGGGTATTGATAAAGTAGATTCATTAATAAACATGGTTGGTGAGCTTGTGATCACGCAAGCGATGTTAAGTCAATTAGGTGAGCAAGAAATTACTGAGGCAACACTAGCGTCGCTACAAGAAGGGCTCGCGCAACTTGCACACAACACCCGTGACTTACAAGAAAATGTAATGCGCATCCGTATGCTTCCAATTAGCTTTGTGTTTAGCCGGTTTCCCCGTTTAGTCAGAGATATATCGCAAAAGTTAAACAAGCAAGTAGAGCTAAAGCTTATCGGTGAGCAGACAGAGCTTGATAAAACTGTGATGGAAAAAATATCAGATCCTATGGTGCACTTGGTTAGAAATTCTTTAGATCATGGGTTAGAAACAGTTGAACAGCGTATTGCCTCAGGTAAAGACCCCGTGGGTATTGTGACGCTTAACGCTTTTCATCAAGGTGGCAATATCGTCATCGAGATTATGGATGATGGGCAAGGTCTTAATACTCAGAAAATAAAACAAAAAGCCATTACAAATAGGCTTATCAATGAAACTGATGAGTTATCAGATAATGAAATAAACGAGCTCATTTTTATGCCCGGCTTTTCTACAGCAGATGAAGTGAGTGACCTTTCAGGCCGCGGAGTCGGTATGGATGTAGTAAGGCGTAACATTCAATCTTTAAATGGTTCTGTTGAAGTGACTTCTGCATCCGGGGTTGGTTCGACTTTTACTATTAGGCTACCGCTCACGTTGGCAATTCTAGACGGTCAGCTAGTTCGAGTGGCTAAGCATACTTATATTATTCCGTTAATTTCTATCGTTGAATCATTACAAATTGATATCACTAAAGTCAGCCGTGTAGGCAAAGACCTAGATGTATTACGGTTACGCGATGAGTACATTCCAATTCTACGGCTATATCAGATATTTAATCATCAAGATGCAATTGAAACTTTGGATAAAACCTTATTGGTTGTGGTTGAAAGTGACAATCAGAAAATAGGCTTATTGGTTGATGATTTACTATCGCAACAACAAGTCGTGATTAAAAGCTTAGAAGCAAACTATCAAAAAGTAGATGGTGTTTCAGGAGCAACCATATTGGGTGATGGTCGCGTATCGCTTATTGTTGATATTAGCGGGTTGATCAAATTATCCGGATTAAGAAAGCCAGGCAGCCAAGAGTTAATTGTTGAGTCACAAGCTAATTTGGAGGCGTCATGAGCGCACTGAGTAGTGAGTTAGACCATAATCTAGTGCTTGAAAACGTCCAGGGCGTAAAACAGTTCCTTACCTTTATTATGGCCGAGGAAGAATATGGAGTTGATATTTTAACAGTGCAAGAAATTCGTAGCTGGGAAGAGATCACCGCGATACCAAATGCACCCGACTATGTAAAAGGTGTGATTAATTTACGTGGAACTATAGTACCTATTTTAGATTTGCGGCTGAGATTTGGCTTACCCTACATCGAGTATGGTGGTTTAACAGTGGTCATTGTCGTGAAAGTCGAGTGCGCACAACAAAGTAAAATAATGGGCATGGCGGTAGATGCTGTGTCTGATGTTTATAGCATTATGGAGCAAGATGCGAAGATGGTGCCTTCATTTACAGAGTCAGATAACTCGGAGTTTGTTGCTGGATTAGTAAACGTTGGGGAAAAAATGGTTGCATTACTCGACCTAAAAAAAGCAATGGATATATGAGTATCTGTTAATCGAGCTAATAAAAACTTATATAAAAGGTGATGGACATGGGGTGGTTTAGTAATTCTCAACGGAGCAAATCACAGAGTGATTTAGTTCTAACTGCGTTGAATAAATCGTTAGCTGTTATTGAGTTTGAGCCAAGTGGAAGAATTCTTACAGCAAATAGTAATTTTTTAAATGTTGTGGACTATGGCTTGGCAGATATTCAAGGCCAACATCATTCTATGTTTGTCGAACCGGATGAAGTGGCTAGTAGTGAATATCAGCAATTTTGGCAGCGCTTAAAAGGAGGTGAATTCATTTCTAATGAATTTAAGCGCATTGGAAATAATGGCAAAAAAATATGGATTCAAGCAACGTATAACCCTGTTATTGATTCACAAGGTCAGGTTATAAAAGTTGTGAAATTTGCCACCGATATTAGTGAGCAAAAATCGGCAACGGAAGAAGCAATACGTATTGCTAATCTCGCAAATGCTCTTGAAGTGTGCCAAGCAAATGTGATGATTGCTGATAACGACTTAAAAATAATTTTCGTTAACGAGCAAGTTAAGCAAATGCTGCAAGCACGTGAGAGCCAACTTCAAACAGTACTACCTAGCTTTGCTGTTGAAAACTTAATAGGCACCTGCGTTGATGATTTTCATAAGCAACCGGCGCATCAGCGTCAGTTATTAGCGAGTTTAAATGACCCTTATAAAGCAACATTACGTTTGGCAGGTCTTATTTTTAGTTTAATCGCAACACCTTGGCTGAGTCGTGACGGTGAACGTTTAGGCACAATTGTTGAGTGGCAAGACATTACTGATAGTGTTAATAAAGCAGAAGAAGAAAAGCGAGAAGCTGAAGAAAACCTGCGAGTACGTCGAGCATTGGATCGTGTTGCAACGAATACAATGATTGCAAATGCAGATAATGACATTATTTATATGAATGAATCGGTACTAAATATGATGACGGCAGCTGAAGCTGATATTCGTAAAGATTTGCCTAATTTTAATAGCAGTAAGTTGTTAGGGCAAAATATTGATGTATTTCATAAAAACCCTGCACACCAGCAACATTTATTAAGTAAATTAACGAATATATACAGTACAGAAATTAATGTAGGTGGGCGAACTTTTGGTCTTGTTGCTAACCCAATATTCACACCTGAAAAAGAGCGCATTGGTACAGTTGTTGAGTGGGAAGATCGCACCGATGAAGTCGCTATTGAAAAAGAAATGGCTGATTTAGTTAGTGCTGCAGGTAAAGGTGAGCTGAAAACGCGTGTAAATGAAGCTGGCAAAGAGGGCTTTTATCTTCGCCTAGCGAAAGGCTTAAATAGTTTAGTCAGTATTGTTGATGATGCAGTAACTGACACTGGAATTATGCTGGATGCTATGGCTAATGGTGACTTATCTATTCGGATTGAGAAAGAATACCAAGGCTCATTTGATAAACTAAAAACAGACGCTAATGCAACAGCAGATAAACTCACAGAAGTGATTAATCGGATTAACTCTTCGGCGACTATGGTTGCCAGTGGTGCAGAGGAGATCTCACAAGGTAACGCAGATTTAAGTCAACGAACAGAAGAGCAAGCATCTTCATTAGAGGAAACAGCCTCAAGCATGGAAGAAATGACCAGCACGGTTAGGCAAAATGCCGATAATGCTAAGGTAGCGAACGGTTTGGCAGCGGAGACTCGTGACAAAGCGATGCAAGGTGGCGAAGTTGTAAACAGAGCCGTTGTGAGTATGTCAGCCATTAATGAATCAAGTAAGAAGATTGCTGACATAATAAGTGTGATAGATGAAATTGCATTTCAAACCAATCTACTGGCTCTTAATGCCGCGGTTGAAGCAGCACGAGCAGGAGAACAGGGGCGTGGCTTTGCCGTGGTTGCCGGTGAAGTACGTAACCTTGCTCAGCGCTCGGCTGGTGCGGCAAAAGAAATTAAAGAGTTAATCAGGGATAGTGTTGGTAAAGTGGAAGATGGCACTTTACTGGTTAATGAGTCGGGTGCAACGTTGCAAGATATTGTCAGTTCAGTGCAAAAGGTTACAGAGATGATTTCTGACATCACAGAAGCCTCTGAAGAGCAAAGTGCAGGAATCGAACAGGTAAATAAAGCTATTTCGCAAATGGATGAGATGACTCAGCAAAATGCCGCGTTAGTTGAGCAAGCGTCTGCTGCTGGTGAATCTATGTCGGAGCAGGCGAATGATATGCGTAGGCTGCTGAACTTTTTCTCACTCAGTCAGCAAGAGATGCCCGGTTTAATTGAGTCAACGCCAACCGCAAAAACACCAACACGAGCTAGTCAAAATATTCGCAGCGCTCCTCGCGGCAACGATTTTGCTGACTCTTCCGATGAATGGGAAGAGTTTTAGCTAAAGCTTAAGGGCAGCTCCATAGGTTTTGAGTTGCCGATTTGTTTTAACATTTTTGGCATTTCGAGTGCGCGCAATGAAAGAGTTTTTACTAACGGATAATGATTTTAAAAAAATTGCATCACTGGTTTATGGCGCATGTGGCATCGTACTTGGAGAGCACAAGCGCGAAATGGTTTATTCTCGTCTTGCAAGGCGTATTCGTACTCTGCGGTTAGCCAACTTCAAACAGTATCTAGATTATTTAGACGCTCATAAAGAGCAAGAATTTAGTGATTTTATAAATGCGATTACTACAAATCTAACATCTTTTTTTCGAGAAGCTCACCATTTTGAATATTTAAAGTCGCACATTGTTCCTGCGTTGTTACAAGCTAATAAACAAACAAAGCGAGTAAGAGTGTGGTCTGCTGGATGTTCGAGTGGTGAAGAACCTTACACATTAGCCATGACTTTACATGAGTTATTCCCGAATAATTGGGATGTGAAGATACTCGCCACAGATTTAGATTCAAACGTACTGAAAAAAGCGCAGCTAGGAAGTTATAGCGCAGCGAATGTTAGTGGTCTTGAGCAGCACCATTTAAAGCGCTGGTTTTTAAAAAGTAAAGACGGTGAACTGTTTAAAGTTAAACCTGAGTTGCAACAACACATACATTTCAAGCGATTGAATCTACTACAAGAGTGGCCAATGAAGGGGTCTTTTGATGTAATTTTTTGCCGTAATGTTGTTATCTATTTTGATAAAGAAACCAAAGATCAGCTTTTCCAGCGGTATTGCACTATTTTGGCGCCCTGTGGGCATTTATTTTTAGGCCACTCTGAAAGCATGGGGAAAGAGCATAGTGAGTTTAAAAACTTAGGGAGAACGATTTATCAAAAGGTGATGCATGAAGCAAAGCTTTAAACCTGTATTACCTGGTTTTGAACATGTTAAGCGGTTTTGGGATGCTGGGAAGCAGCATATGATAGTTAAAGTTTTACCGGGCGAGTTCTACGTATCTAAGAATGATGAATTAATTACAACGTTACTTGGTTCGTGTATTGCTGCGTGTATTTATGATGATCGTTTAGGTATAGGAGGTATGAACCATTTTATGTTACCCATGGAAAAAGGAACTGAGTTTACCGGCGCTCACAGCTTAAATTGTCGTTATGGTAATTGGGCTATGGAATTTTTGATAAACGAAGTGATAAAAAATGGTGGGTCTCGACAAAATTTAAAAATAAAGCTGTTTGGTGGTGGGAAAATTATTCGTTCTACAACAGATATTGGATTAGGAAACATTCGCTTTGCTCGCGCATATGCACAAGAGGAAGGGCTTGAGCTTGTGTCGCATGATGTTGGCGGACCTTGGCCAAGAAAGGTGTTATTTAATCCTCAAACAGGTAAGGCACAAGTGAAAAAGTTACGAGAAATGCATAGTGATGCCCTTGAAAAACGTGAAATACGTTACCTGCATGATATCGAAAAACAAGATTCCCAAACAGACATAGAACTATTTTAGGAGGAACTATGATCAAAGTGTTAGTTATTGATGATTCGCCTTTGATCAGGCGCCTGCTGACTGAAGTGTTGAGTCAAGCCAAAGATTTAATGGTTGTCGGTTGCGCAGAAGATCCTTACCAAGCACGTGAAATGATTAAACAACTGAACCCAGATGTGATTACACTTGATATTGAAATGCCGAAAATGGATGGGATCAGCTTTTTAAAAAACTTAATGAGATTGCGGCCAATGCCAGTAGTGATGATTTCAACACTCACAAAAAAAGGCTCGCCAATTACACTCGAAGCTCTAGAGCTCGGGGCTGTGGATTTTATTGCTAAACCGACAGTTAACATATCACAGCAATTTGCCCAATACGCTCAATTAGTGCAGCAAAAAGTACGCACTGCTGCGTCTGCCCGGGTACGTTCGTTTAAGATGAGTCAAGATAAACCTCAGGATGTTGTTAGTATTTCTGAGTTTGATTTAAAAGCCGTGGTAGCTATCGGTGCATCTACTGGTGGGACTGAAGCTATCAAGGAAGTGTTATTAAGGATGCCAAAAAATTGCCCACCCATTGTTATTACCCAACATATTCCTCCAGTATTTAGTAATTCGTTTGCTCAGCGAATGAATCGAACCTGTATGATCAATGTCAAAGAAGCTGAGCACGGTGATAAATTAACGTCAGGCACTGCGTATATAGCACCCGGCGATAAACACTTAAGTGTGATAAAACAAGGAGGAAATTTGTTTTGTGTTTTAGATGAATCTCCACCAGTTAATCGCCATCGGCCTGCTGTCGATACCTTATTTAATTCACTAGTTAATGTATGCCCAAAAAATACCATAGCTGCCTTATTAACAGGTATGGGAAGTGATGGGGCTAAAGGACTATTGGCGTTAAAGTTACAAGGCGCATATACCTTAGCACAAGATGAATTAACATCAGTTGTGTGGGGCATGCCAAAAGCCGCTATAGAATTAAATGCTGCAACAGATATTGTGCCACTAGATAAAGTGGCACATAAATTATTGCAGCGTGCGCAAAAAAATTGATATTAAGATGTTATTTAACAATTACCCAAGGTTGTGAGAACCAATAGTAACTGCCTTTGTGTTTTTTAGATGGCGCAGTGCAGTTAAACCTTGAACGCCCTCGGCTAAGCTTTTTCGAAGAATTAACAACGACAGTGTCATTACTGATCCAGTTTAGTTCTGCTTGGCCAACACCAGAGACATAACACGCCAGTTGGCTTTTGTGAAAATCCCCCATATTAAATGTAATACTAATTTGTGGAGGGTTTTGGTTTGTAACGCTGTCGTTGTAAGTCAGCTCTTTGATTGAAAAAGCCCGTGAGTTTAATTTAGTTATCAAGGTTTCTAGCTTACTGTAGAAACCGGATGCAGGAAAGCGAGGCAGGCGGGTAAAATCGGCATTTGCATCAAGCGCCCCAGAGTGTTGACCAATACCGATAAAGCCAATCTCTTTTATTAATGCTTGTAGTTTATTGTTAAACTCACCATAAGGGTATGCTAGGTATTTGTAATCATGGCCAATTTCTTCTTTTATTCGTTGCTGTGACGATAAAATATCTTGTTTGATACGTGTTTGCCATTGAGCATCACTTTCGTCGTAATATTTTTTGTGTAAATAATCATGCTGAGCACTATGATTGCTGATCAGTGCTCCTTTTTTAGCAAGCTCTCTTAATTTATCCCAACCCATAACATAGCTTTTTCCTTCATCAATAAGTTTAGGGTTAACAAAAATAGTATAAGGAAAATTAAACTTCTCAAGTATAGGTGCTGCTTGTTCATAGTTATTGTTATAACCATCATCGAATGTAATCGCTACCGTTTTATCTGGTAAACTTTGCCCCGCTTGCAGTGCCGTTAATAACTCATTGAGTGGAATTACCTCAAAATCATGTTGCTGCAAATAGCTAAGGTGTTCAGTGAAGGCATTAGCACTGATACTCGTTACTGCAGGTAGTGTTTCGCTAACATGATGGTATTGTAAAATAACTGCACTTTTGGCAGGTAAAGATAACCAAAATAGGATTGGAAAAACACAGTGAAACAATTTCTTAAACGTCATAAGGCACACCATCAAAGCTTGCTGTTGTTAGCGGGTCCGATGATACTATCAAATATAACCGTGCCATTGTTAGGAATTGTTGATACTGCGGTAATTGGTCACCTTGGTAGTGCGCATTATTTAGCTGGGATTGCATTGGGAGCCTCAGTAATTTCGTTATTATTTTGGCTAGCAGGTTTTTTACGCATGAGTACCACTGGGTTGGTCGCGCAAGCATATGGTAAGCAAGATTTAGTTTTATTAGCGGGTTTATTAAAACGCAGTCTAGTATTGGCATTAATTGTCGCTTTCTCGTTATTAGCTTCATCACCCTTTATTAAGGAAGCTATCGCCTATCTGTCGGGTTCAAATAGCGAGGTTTTACAGCAAGCTTACAGTTATTTTGATATTCGAATATTCAGCGCCCCAGCCGCGTTGTGTAACCTAGTGTTATTAGCGTGGATGCTCGGCGTGCATTACGGGCGAGGGCCATTTTACTTATTGTTAGTGACCAATGTTACAAATATTGTATTAGATGTCTATTTTGTGGTCTTTTTAGATTGGCAAGTTGCAGGCGCAGCTTGGGCATCTGTTATTGCAGATTATACAGCACTGGTATTTGCGGTTTGTTTGGTGTTTAAGTTAGCAAAAAAAATGGCCGTGCCTCTATTTCTCGAAAACTGGTTCAGTGCTGCAAAAATGCTGGATTTACTCAGTTTGAATCGTGATATTTTTATTCGCTCACTCATCTTGCAGCTTTGCTTTAGCTTTATGACTTTTTACGGTGCGCGCATTGGAGAGGTCACCCTTGCAGCAAATGCTGTTTTGCTGAATTTTTTAATGTTAGTGAGTTTTGCATTAGATGGCATAGCTTACGCAAGTGAGGCTAAAGTGGGTCACGCTAAAGGGCAAAATAGCGCGCGTAAAATTCATTTATGGGTGAGGGTCAGTTTGTTTTGGGGAGGGATATTTGCGTGTGCATACAGTATTTTCTTTGCTTTGTTCGGTTCGCAAATCATTTCACTATTAACAGATGTTCCTGAAGTTATCACCGCTGCTAATAGGTATCTTCCTTGGTTAATTATATTACCGATTGCTGCAATGAGCTGTTTTTTATTTGACGGTATATTTGTAGGTTTAACGCGCGCAAAAGATATGAGAAATACCATGATTATCTCTGCGGGTGTTGGCTTTTTTGGGGTGTTCTTGTTATTCGAGGGGTGGCAAAACCATGGCCTCTGGCTAGCGATGACTAGCTTTATGTTATTACGTGGCGTGACCTTGATTATACGCTATACACAGTTATATAAAGGAAGACGTTTAACTAAAATGTGAATTAGTAAAAATTAACAGGTACAACCAACTAATTACGTGTGTTAATTTTAGGTTTCGTCTATTCTTTATCCTAATAACAAAAAGATTAAAGAGTAGTGGATGAAAGTTAAGCTATGGGTATTAGCTAGTTTTCTATGTTTCTTTCAGGTTGAAAGTGCTTTTGCGGCGTTTAAGCATTACAGTATCGAAGAGGGCTTGTCGCAAAGTGTGGTATTTAATATAGAGCAAGATCAACTTGGCTTTATGTGGTTTGCCACGCAAGATGGTCTTAATCGGTATGATGGCAACCGTTTTGACGTTTTTAAGGCATCTGCAAAAAATACTAACTCTTTAACTAATAATTATATTTATCCCCTTGCTTTAGATAATCAAAATAAATTATTTATTGGTACACGCCATGGTGGGGTGAATCAACTGAATCTTTATAACTATGAGTTTGCTGCCCCATTTTTAAAAAATAAGCGTATTACCTCAGTACTTCCAATTAAAAGTTGGTTATTTGTTGGCACATTTGATGGGGTTGTCTATCGAATAAGTCGTGATTCCACAAAAATTGAAATAATTGCAGAGCATTTAAAAAAACCAGTTTATGCACTCACAATGATTAATAGTGTTTTATGGATTGGCACTCATGGCAGTGGGCTTTTCCATTATAATTTGCAAACAAATCAGCTTGTTAATAATTACCTACATAACGTTTTTAATAGCCATAAAGTACATCCGAGCATTTTTTCAATTAAGGAGGATGTAGACTCCAATGTATGGCTAGCTACACAAGGAGGAGGCGTTTACAGGATTAATCTAACTGGTAATGAATACATAAACTGGCGTCATGATCCAAATGATCCCTACTCGATATCTAGCAACCAAGTGCGGGATATCGAGTTTGATGATACTGGGCGGGTTTGGTTTGCCACTCGTGGTGGAGGGGTGAGTATTTATGATAAATCACAAAAGCGTTTTACTCATTTAAAGCATGACCCGTTTGACAGATATAGTTTAGCTCATAACAGAGTGTACAGCGTATTTAAGGACCAAACGGGTATTATGTGGTTCGGTACTGCAAATGGAATCAATAAGCTAGATCCCGCATCTTTAAATTTTACAAAGCTAAAAAAGCCAGACCCATTATCGAGTAATGATTCATGGGCACTACATGAGGATCCACAGCAGCGGCTATGGTATGGAAGTTGGGGTGGCGGTATTGACATACTTGATGAGAAATTTAACCGATTACAGCATTTAGATACACAGTCATCACCGTTGGCTTTATCGAGCAATGCTGTCAAAGTAATTACGCAAGATAAGCTTGGCAATACGTGGATCGGTACTTGGGCTGACGGCATAAACGTGATCACCAAACAAGGCGAACTCATTAGGTATAATGTTGATGACGGTAATCATGGCTTGAGTGAAAACAGCATTTATAGCCTGTTGGTCGATAACCGTAATCAAGTATGGGTAGGCACCAATGGGGGGGGGTTGTTTCGATTTGATAGAGAATTGAACTATTTTATTAGCTACGCTAAACCTCAACAAGGCAGTGCTCTATACATCGATGCTCCTCGAGTGACCAGTTTGTATCAAGGCTCAGATGATAACCTGTGGATTGCTACAGACGGCAGTGGCGCGTATAAATTTAATATGCGCTCTGAAAATGTTACTCATTTTAGTAAATTATCGCAGGGTGAAGGCCTCAGCCATAATACGGTACGCGCATTTTTATTGCTTGAAAATAGTGATATGTGGCTTGCTACTTCTAATGGTGTGAATATTATAAAAGCGAAATCCAGTAGAATAATTCACTTAGGTATTGAGGAAGGACTGCCAAATCAGGTGGTGTACGGACTAATATCGCAAGGGCAATATGTTTGGCTAAGCACTAATAATGGTCTAGTAAAAGTGAACACCAAAACACTTAATATGGAACACTTTCAAGCTAAAGACGGCTTACAAGGGAATGAATTTAATGCGGGCGCATATTACAAAACCAGTCAAGATAAAATAATATTTGGTGGTACCCAAGGACTCACTGTTTTTACGCCAGGTACACAAACAACAAAACAGTTATCCGCAAAGCTAGCACTTACGCAATTAAGTTTTGATGATCAGCCGTTACGCAATAGTATTGGTAGTGAGTTAGGTATGCATTATGAGGTTGATAAAAGCCGTCATTTAACTATCCCGTTCTCTGTAAATAGGGTTTCGCTAGGGGTTAATTATCTGCATTATCAAGAGCCCAAAGAAAATAGGTTTCGTTATCGCTTAACGGGCTTTGAGCAACAATGGCGATCCGCAGCAGGTAGTAATATTGCAATTGAATATACCAACTTACCTGCGGGGAAATACAAGTTAGTCGTTGAGGCAACGTCTAATGCTGGCGCAAAAGCCATAACTCCTCTAGTCATAAACTTTCACGTGATAACCCCTTGGTGGCAAACACCAATTTCATATGGTTTATATTTTATCTTATTGATTGGTTTTATCTGGTTGTGTAGTACTTTATGGACACGTCGTTTACGCAGTCAAAAGCACGAGTTAGAGCGCTTTGTTACGTTGCGAACTCAAGAAATAGCAACACAAAAAAGCCTCATAGAGAAGCAGGCTGTTGCCTTGAGCAATACCCTCGAAAATAAAGTGCGCTTTTTTACCCATGCATCACATGAGTTAAGAACCCCGTTAAGCTTACTTGTTGCACCAACTCAAGCATTATTAGCTAATGAGGGGGAGTTGCAAAAACGTGAAGATCTGAACTTAGTTTTACGAAATGCAAAGCGCTTAGAAGGGTTAGTCGATAAATTATTAACTTTAACGCGGTTTGATGAAAGTGGAGATGATGAAGTCAAACAACTTTCTCTATCAGTTATCGCGCGAGAAGTGGCTGAGCAATTTAAAGTACTAGGCAAGCAAAATTTACAATTTGATTATCATATTGAAGAAGCCCTATATATCGACGCGAGCCGTGAGGGATTAATTACTATTTTTAATAACTTATTGAGTAATGCTTTTAAATATACAAAAACAGGGAAAATTGAGTTTAAGGTTTTCGCAAATCATGAACAGGCAGTTATCGAATTTATCGATACAGGTCGAGGCATAGCTGAAGTCGAACTTGATAAGGTTTATGATTTGTTTTATCGCGCTACAGGAAACGTCAATATTGAAGGCAGCGGGGTAGGTTTATCAATTGTGAAAAGGCTTGTTGATAAATACCAAGGGCAAATTGATTTAAAAAGTAAGTTACGTGAAGGCACGCAGTTTACAATTAAGTTTAAGTTAATTACTGCACAAAAACGGGTAAAAGTTGAAAGTAATAAACAAGTGGTTCTCACTCATACGGTGAAAAACAAACATGCTGCAACCGTGATTATTGTGGAAGATAATGATGAATTACGTCATTATCTGAAAACGGAGTTGTTGCAAAAATATAATGTTTTAACGGCTGAAAATGGTGATGTAGCTATGGAGCTTATGTTAAAACATGTACCCGATTTATTAATAACCGATTTAATGATGCCTAAAATGGATGGGTTTGAGTTATTAAAAGCATTGCATGAATCGCGGGTTACTTGTCATATCCCTGCGATTATCTTAACAGCAAAAGGTGACCATGAAAGTAAGTTAAAAGGACTAAACCATTACGCCCTTGATGTTATTACAAAACCTTTCGACCGTGCTGAGTTATTAGTCAAAGTAGACAATTGGATAGCCTGGCTAAACACCTATCATCAAGGAATCAATAACTATAATAAGTTGCCGACAATTGTTGCTAACCGGCCCAATCATGATCCAAAAGATGCGCAGCTATTATCAGATTTGAATGAATTCCTAGCAAACCATTACCAAGATACGCAATTAACTGTGCCGCGCTGTGCTAAAGAGCTGGCTTTAAGTGAGCGACAATTTCAGCGGAAATTAAAAGCGCTAATAAACATATCACCAACAGAATATATCCGTGATTACAGGTTGATCAAAGCGGCTGAGTTATTAAAGCAGGGACGACAAATTAATTTAGTTATAGATGATGTAGGGTTTACGTCTCGTTCTCACTTCTCAAAATCATTTAAAGCTAAGTTTGGTATGACAGCAAAAGAGTTTCAGGTTTCTAATTGATTGAATATTAATGTTTTGTCGTATATGAGAACAATTTGGTCGTAAATGAGAGCTGCTTTTTTATAGTCTTCCCTTATGCTGTTTATTCAGTCTTTAGATATAGGCTGCTTATTTTTTGCAATACTTAGTTTTTTCGTCTTGCTAAGTTAGCGAGTTGTTTTGAGTTTTCTCCTTCGGTGGAGGCTGGAGAGTAGGCCAGCCTCTGCTATTTTTGTTTATTCCTGTCGTTCTCTATTTTGTATAGGCAGTAAAATCACAATCCCTCACAGTGATAAATATTCGCTTTAAGTTATTGAAATTTTAGTTTTTGTCGGATAAGAGTTCATTTTAGGCGTAAATTAACACGTTGTTTTATAGCGTATTCATCTACCATTAATGCAGCTAATTTGCGTTTAAACACGCACATCTACCGATACACGAAATGGAATAAATTGTTACGTTATATGGATGTCTGACTTCCTCATTTTAGGATCGCTTAGCTCAGTATCTTATGTACCGTTGAAAATTTACTCCCCCGTTTATCAATAAATTCACCTAATTTATCAAGCGCGCACTGATGCTCGTCTTAGTAAGCGCTTGATTTGAATTGTAGGTAAATAAGGATAATAAAATGAGTTCTTCAAATAAAATTAAAAGCCTAGGAGCTTCAGCACTACTAATTAGTTCCTTACACCTTGCTGGTTGTGGCGGCGGCGGTGATGGAGATGACAACACTACACCACCTGTGTCGGATAATAATAGCCCTACAGTCAGCATTTCTGGTGAGACAGAAGTAACAGAGGGAAATGAGTTAGCAATTTCAGCTACTGCAAGTGATAGCGATGGCAGCATTTCTAGCTACGCTTGGCAACATGTGTCAGGGCCAGACGTCATATTGACAGGCAGTGACACCGCAAATATTAGTTTTACTGCTCCTGAACTTGAAGATGATGCACAGCTAGTGCTTGAGGTGATTGTAACCGATAACGAAGGTGCAACAACATCAGCTCAAGTGACAATTGAATTAAAGCGTAAGGTACTTACGGTAACTATTACCGGTATTGTGACAGATGAGCCCATTAAAGAATCAAATGTTGCAGTGCTGGTAGGCGATGAAACTTTTGACGTTACTGCTGATGGCGATGGTAAATACAGTGTTGAAATTGAGGTAGATGACTCATTTGCGAATAAGCTTGTACGCTTAGTTGCGTTAGGAAATACCGCAATAAACCCTGAGGTGGAGTTTATTTCGCAGCTAAAATCGGTTGCTACGCTAATGAACCAAGCTGGCGAAGATAGCGAACTAACTAAAGAGGAAAACTTTGGCGTAAACATTACTAACGTAAGCACATCAGAGTTTGCACTTATTAAACGAGGTAATGGCGAGATAGCAGACGAACAGGCACTTGATAACGCTTTATTAGCTGTTGATGCTGATGAAAAGCTTTTATTAGCGGCGTTAATTAAAATTATTGTCGATGAAGATAATTATGAACTGCCTGAAGGGGTTGAGTCGACCCTGGATTTGATTTCAAATGCTGATGACATAGATAACTTCATTAATACAGTAGAAAGCCAAGATCCTGATTTAATAGAGGCCACTAAGAATGACATCAAAGAAGATGGCGAGCTGGTCGACAAAACGGTAAGTGATATGAGCGGTGAATTCATTTTAATGATGCCACAAAACTACCACACATTAACGGCACAGGTGCACTTTTCAAGCGAGAGCAAAGGTTATATCAGTTTCTCAGATGCAGATGCAAACTTTACGTGGCAACAAGCTGGTGAAAAGGTGAGCATGACTTTGGATGAGCCAGTTGGAACATTCTGTCATGTGCAGACATCTGAAAACAATGAGCAGCAAGAAAGCTGTCGTTACCTCGTTGATTTAGACATGACAGTGCTCCTTGAGAATGATGCGAGCAAAACAGTTGAGTTATATAGGAAGTATGAAGATCGTTGGAGTAATACAGGTGATGTACATTTTACATATGAAGTTTCTGATAACTTAAGTTTAATTGAAAAGCAAAAGACAATTGCTGTTACCACCGATGAATTAATTGGCACATGGGTTGTGGATGGTGTAAATGACCTGCAGGGTGGTTGGAATGCTATTGCTTTTGATTTAGAGGCCGCTGGAGTAGGAACGCTCAAAGATAACGACAAAGATCCTGTCAGTATCACTTGGCAAGTAATTGATAATCGCTTAGTCGTTACCAACACAGATGAACAAGCAACACTAGACTATGAATTTTGGTTAATCAAAGATTTACAAGTAGGTTACCAATTTGCTTCATCATTAAATGCTAAAGCAGATGGATCGACACGCACCTCATCTGGCTTAATGGTTAAAGATAATAATTTGGCATTTACAGCTGATGAATTGCTTGGCAAATGGACTATTTTCCTCGGGTATAATTCGCCACAAACAGACTTACACTACGATGTCTATGATGATGGCTTAATGAACTTTAATTTGAACCAAAATTACCGTTCATGGCAGATTAGCAGTGAGGGGGAATTTTTACGATACAATTACTATACTGACAACGGTATTGAGCCAACATGTCCTGAGGGCCAAACGTGTCAAGTATACAGTGAGTTTTCACAACGTTTACTGGCATCAGCTAATGATCAAAACTTTACCTATCGTAAGTATCGCTTCTTCAATATGGATGGTTCAGAGCGTGTTGATGATTATTCATCACATCTACGTAACTTCGCCGTATCGGATAATTATGGTGTTACACGTTTTGCACCCTATTGGATTCAAGGGAACCCAGGCTTTGGCACAAACGGTTACCCAACTAATGTCAATTATATCGAACTGTATACGCCTAATAGTAAGGGGGTAGAGACAATAGCCATCATGACAAACTATGGTGAGCAAGGCGAGCCTATCAGTTACACAATTAGTTTCACTGACTCAGGTTTTTCAGAGTCGTATGATTATAGCTTAGCTTCTGGGAAGCTTTTATATAGTGATCAGCAAATCAAAATAATGGACTTTGATCGTAACTTCCTGACAGTGTGTATTTATGAACAGGGCGGGGTGTGTAATGAGGCAAATACACAAGCTTGGTACTTTGATGAAGCAATGGCTGCAGAAAATGTACAGGTTGTTCGCCCTCAGCCAGTTCACCCCCTTGATGGCGCATGGCAGATTGCTGATGAGCCAGATGTAGTGGTTGTAATTCGTGATGGTAAATGGGTGCATGTTCAAAGCGAAGCTGATGCTGATGTGGATGATGCATTTCCCGGCTTTGAGATTGGTGACTTTACTTGGAATGAAGAAACTGGTGAGTTCGTTGTCACCTTAACCGAAGATACTAATGGTTCATTTGGCTTAGATGAAGATGAAACTATATTGGCAAGTGTTGAAGGCGATACCTTAACCCTGAATATTAACGGTGAAGGGAACTTTGTTTTAACTCGAATTTATGATTCAAGTAATCCGTTAGTGGGTGCTTACTTTGATGGTTCAATTGCTGATGATGACTTTTTCTTGGTGGTATTCAAAGAAGATGGCACCTTTATTGAGCTAGATCATGAGAGTGGGTATGAGCCAGGTATTACTGGTAGTATGTATACAGTTGAAAGCGATGAAAGTGGTGACCCAAGTACTTTAGCTGTGACAGTTGATTACTATATAAATCAACTAGACAGCTTAGCAGACCAAGACCCATACTTTGTTGTGCAACCAAGTGGTAACAAGATTATCTGGCATGATGGCGACGATTTTGGCGTGATGCAACGTGTAACAGAGGTAAGTAGTAATGAACTGCTGTTTACTGAAGCAGACGTTTTAGGCCAGCATATACTTCGCTATCTTACAGATGACGGTACCGGCCAAGTTGATTTAGTAGTCGATATTATGACAGACGATGCGCGCTTTGAAATTAATGGCGAACTTCGAGTGGTTGAATGGTCAATTGAGCTTGGCCAGCTTAAGCTTTATAGCCCATTAGAGCTAGAAGGTGATTCTGCTTATGGAGTCATAATTTCACCAGAGGCGATTATTAATGAAGACGAAGGTTTTGCTGTATCAGTGTTTGGCTTTGAAGCCCCAGATAACCATCCAGATAAAGAAGACCCTGAGCTTTATATTAGTGTAATGGGTAGTATGTTAAAGCAGTAGTTACTATATAACGGAGCCTTACGGCTCCGTTTTACTTTTAAGGAGCTATACAATGTATAAATTGTTATTAGTTTTTTCTCTACTAAGTATCACAGGTTGTGAAACGGTTGATTCAATGCAGCAAGATGTCACTGATTTTAGCAACGACTTATTTGCAACTGCAACTAAAGGCACTAAAGATGATGCTTCAGATGCTTTTTTTAAAGCACAAGAGGCCTACTCTGAAGCCGAAAAAGCGCGCAAGCAAAAAGTGTTACTTAATGCACAGCAGCGAAGCTTATGGGCAGAACTTGAAAGTGACTATCAAAAGTTGGTAGAAAACCCAGACACTGCTGCTGATAAAGAGTCAATTTTCTCTGATGGCACTATAGCTGACAATATCATGACACAAAGCCTAGAGTTTATAGAATTAGCAGCAAAAACAGATTAATTACCAAGATGACTTAAAACTGTGTGGTGATTGTGTTAAAACGATTACATAGATCACTTTTTAGTTACAAGCATGACTGAACTTTACCACTGGTTTGATTTAATCGGCGTAGCCGTGTTTGCGGTGTCGGGCACTTTAATTGCGTATGATAAAAAAATGGATGGCTTTGGTGTAGTGGTACTCGCAACCGTTACCGCTGTTGGCGGCGGCACTCTGCGCGACTTAATTCTAGATGTGCCGGTTTTTTGGTTACATGATCAAAGTTATTTTATCGCTATTTTAGCTGCTATTTTTGTTACTGCGCGATTAATCAATAAGCAAAAGTCTATTCCGCTCTATCATTTACATGTTGCAGATGCGTTTGGTTTAGCATTTTTTGCCGTGATGGGAGCACAAAAAGCATTATTAGCAGGCATGCCTGCTACGACTGCGATTATTATGGGAATAATCACAGGCTGCTTTGGTGGGATGATCCGCGATGTATTAGCAGGTAATATTCCGATGCTTTTAAAAGGCGAGCTGTACGCTATCACCTGCATTGCTGGTGGATTTGTGTATACGCAAAGCATCTCATTTAATGTAATGACAGAAGTTGCTATGGTTTTAGCAATGCTAACGACCTTATTTTTACGCTTAGCAGCCATGAAATGGCAACTAACACTACATATTTTCAAATATCCTGACTAGACTGTAATAAAAGTAATATTACAGGGACAAAGGATGTCATTAGCTCGTATATATTCTCGTGCACAAATAGGGATTCAAGCGCCAGAAGTAATGGTGGAAGTTCACTTAGGTAATGGTTTACCTGCTTTTCATATTGTTGGCCTGCCAGAAGCGTCAGTAAAAGAGGCGAAAGACCGAGTTCGTAGCGCATTAGAAAACTCTCAATTTGGTTTTCCAGATCAAAGGATTACGGTAAACCTCGCTCCAGCAGATTTACCTAAAGACGGTGGCCGATTTGATTTAGCCATAGCCGTGGGTATTTTAGTCGCCTCAGGGCAAGTGGTGTGTAATGAGCTCGAGCGTTATGAATTTTACGGTGAGCTTGCTCTAAATGGGGAAGTGCGTGGTGTGAATGCTATTTTACCGTCGGTATTAGCTGCGAAAGAGCAAGGTCGGTGCTGTTTTTTACCCGCGGTCAATGACAGCTTAGCAAGTTTAGTTAATGGGGTTGCTCGCAAAGCTGTTTATTCAATTCAAGATGTATGGAATGATTTACTTAACCAGCAGCCACTGCCTTTAAACATTGAGTATGCGGAACGTGTTCATAACACGCATTTTATCCATGATTTAAGTGATGTGAAAGGCCAGCCAGGTGCTAAAAGAGTATTAGAGATAGCGGCTGCGGGTGGCCATAATTTACTTTTTTTAGGCCCACCAGGCACTGGAAAGTCAATGCTCGCGCAGCGTATGCCAACTATAATGCCCGGCATGTCTGATGAAGAGGCGCTATCAAGTGCTGCGTTGTACTCTATAATTGGCCAATCTATTGATTTAACAAATTGGCGCAAACGCCCTTTTCGCAGTCCCCATCATACTTGCTCCGCCGTTGCTTTAGTTGGCGGCTCTTCTAATCCTAAGCCCGGTGAAATATCGTTGGCGCATAATGGCGTACTCTTCTTAGATGAGCTTCCTGAGTTTGAGCGAAAGGTGTTGGACTCTTTGCGTGAGCCTATGGAAACCGGTACCGTTACAATCTCAAGAGCAGCCCGACAAATGGAGTTTCCTGCTCAATTTCAACTTATAGCGGCCTTAAACCCGAGCCCCACCGGTTGTCATAATGATAAACGCGCGACGCCAGATCAGGTTATGCGTTATTTATCTAGGGTATCAGGGCCCTTTATTGATCGTATTGATTTGCAAATCGAGTTGCCGCGTCTAAGTAGCAGTCAGCTGCAAAGCACCGAAGAAGAAGAAAGCAGCGAAATTGTGCGTGCCAGGGTAGAAGCAGCCTATAATATTCAATTAGCACGTCAGGGAAAAGTGAATGCTCGACTTAATAACAAGGAAATGAGCGTGCATTGTGCACTGGCCTCAGCCGAATTGCATTTTTTAGCCAAAGCGAGTGAGAAACTATCGCTCTCGCCACGCTCTTATCATCGGGTCATTAAAGTCGCGCGGACGATTAGTGATTTAAAAGGCGCCACAAATATCAGTTTAAATGATTTAAAAGAAGCCCTGAATTACAGGGCTTTTGAGCGCTTAATTAGCCAGTTAACACAATATTGAATAAATACTATATCGACAACATATAGCCTTTACCGCGTACGGTAACAATGCGTTTTTGGTCTTTTTCGTCACTGAGCTTTTTACGTAGTCGGCCAATCAAAACATCAACTGTGCGGTCATTAGGGCTCCAATCTGGTTGGCCTATTTCTTCAGAAATTTTTTCTCTTGAGGTGGCTTTACCCGCATTGGAAATTAAGCAAATAAGTACTTTATGTTCTGCTTCTGTTAGGCGTGATTCAATGCCATTAGTTGTTATTAAAGTACGATTATCTGGATGCAGTTTAAAGTCTGCATATTCAATAAACTCTTCGCTTTCGTCATTATCATTATTGCTTTTTAAGCGCTTATAAAGCGCTCGCATACGTAGCTCAAGTTCTAACAAATCTACGGGTTTGCAAATATAATCATCAGCACCTTGCGCAAGACCTGCGATTCTATCTGCTTGCGAGTCGCGGCTAGATAGCATGATTACACCAATGTTAGTGAGTGTATTCAGTTCTTTTGCTAGATGAAGGCCATCTCGTTCAGGTAAGACTATATCTACAACGGCTAATGAAATAGCATTGCTGGCGTTTTCACGGGATTTAACAATTTCAAGTGCTTGAGCACCAGTTGCATCGTTTTCAATGTGAAACTCAGTTTGAGCAAAGTGATTGATGATGCGTTTAACTAATAATTCGTCATCTTCAACCAGTAAAACGTGAATAGTCATAGTATCTTAATTACTTTCAATAATAACCCTATGTTAGCACTCATTCGTAAAAGGATAGAGTACAGAGAGGGTTTTTTTATAGTTTTTTGCACAAACAAAAGAAAGAAAATGGGTCATTTTCTTTCTTTTGGCTAAACGTTATTTTTCAGGGTATAAATATTGCCACCATTGCGGCTCTTGTTTTAAGTGTTTGTCGAAGTAGGCGAGCATGGTGTTCCACCAATTGAAGCGCTTGTCACGAGCAAATATTTGGTGATCAGCACCTTTATATTCAATAAGGTCGACGTCTTTACCAAGCAGCTTTAATGCTGTATACATATTATGGCTTTCGCCAACAGGTACGTTAGTATCTGAATCGCCGTGTAATAATAGTAAAGGTGTCGTTACTTTATCTGCATGAAACACCGGGCTACGTTGGCTATATAAATCGCTATTGTTCCAAGGGAAGCTATTTTTAGATGCTTCGCCTGAGTATAAATAGCCCCACCAACCTTGGCCCCAGTATGAAGTAATATTTGAGATCCCTGCATGTGCGATAGAGGCACTAAACATATCGGTTTTAGTTGCTAGCAGCATGGTCATAAAGCCACCATATGAGGCGCCTAAATTGCCTAAACGGTTCTTATCAATAAATGAGTAGTGAGCAAGTAAAGCTTGAGTACCTTGCATAATATCGTCGGCGGTGTGCTCGCCCCACGCATTAACATGCTTAGCAGAGAACTCTTGGCCAAAGCCCGTCGCACCTGTGGGCTGCACAACGTAAACAATGTAACCATTTTCTGCCCATAAGTTAAACGGATAACGACCAGTAAAACCACGCGATACCGGTGATGTACCACCATAATAATAAATCAAAGCTGGATGCTTTTTAGATTTATCTAAATTTGTTGGCAGATACACGCGGCCTTTAATTTCTACACCTTGTTGATTGGTAAAGTTAAACTCTTCAAGTGTTGGGATCTTAGTCGCAGCGTAGTTTAGTGGTTTAGAATCCCATAGGGTACTGGCTCTATTTTTGTTTATGTTTAAACGCTTCAACTGTTGTGGTGTTGATGCCGTGGTTCCACTATATAAAATAGCAGGCGAGCGATTTTTTGAAACGCTAAATTGCTCAACTACATCAAGTTTGGTTTTAAGCTTTTTAAAGTGACTTTTACTTATATCAAAAAGGTAAAGCTGTTGCGTATCCTGCTCAGTGACTTTAAGCACGGCATCGCCATTCTCAAGTACCTTTACTTGCCCAATCGCAGGGTTAAATTCTTTACTTAATGCTTCAGCTTGCTTGCCTTGCTGGGTCAATAAATACAGCTGACCGTCGTAGTTATTTGCTAACATGTCAGTTGGAATATTTCGGCCTAGCCCTTCTTTAAAGTCTGGCCCTGCGACAACGTAAATCCCCTTTTTGGTATACTTTGCTTGGTTAAATGTTTTAAATTGGCCTAAAATAGTGTGTTGTGCTGATTTGATATCAGTTTCTAATAACTCTGTTAGCGGATGAGTCGTAGCTTCCATTAAGTGAGCGCTGCGACTAAGCAGTACAGTGCCTTGCTCGCTGTTATAATCTTCAATGCTATGACTGAGCGGCCCTTCGCTAAGTGCTTTACTCAAACCTGAGCTAATATCCAACAAGTATGCTTGCGAAGTTGTACGAGCATATGACCAACGATCTTGTAAGCCACGATAATGCTTTGTGAGACCTGTATCAGCTTCAGGGTATTTAGACCAAGTAAAAAGTAGGCTTGTATTGGTATAAAACTCAAAGCCGCTCGCACCTTTAAGGTTATTCGCAATTACATTTAATGCGAGCGTGTGGCGATTAAGCTTCTTCAATTGGCCATCGATTAAATAAACAATATAATCATTATCAGGGCTCCAAATTACATTACTGGGTTGGCCTGACTCAAAGCGATAAACGACTTTATCATCTTGATTTTTAAGCTCGGTCACTATTTGTGCTTGGTTACCGGTGTGATCACTGTAATGGCGTGTACTGGTAATGTAGTGTTCGCCATCGGGTGACAGTGAAAGCATACTGATGGTAGGTGCATCAAATAATTGCTTCGCAGATAAGCTACTACTTGGTTGTTGGCTAATAGTAATGTTATCAAGCTCTGACTTTGGACTAAAATCAATATCAACGTCATGCCAGTTAGCTACTTGCTCAGCAATGATAACAATTTGATGTTCGCCAGTCGTAAAAGCTAGTTCATAATTGTGCTCTTTAGCGCTTTGCAGTTGACCATTAAGGAAAACCTTAGCTTGCTCTATACCAATAAGTTTTAGTGTGCCTTGGCTGAAACGATCACTTTTAACAGTAAATTTTAGCCCTTGTATACCTGCTAAAGTTAATGCATTTATATCACTTAGCGTTTGCCATTTATATTGCTCACCAAATACGGAAATGCTTTTGCGGTTTGCTTGTAAGCTAGGTAGCAAGTTATCGATAATCGCATCATGGTGCTGCGTTTGGTAGGGCTTTAGCTGCATATGTTCGCCTAGCGGGCCAATAAACGCAATATTACTCTTATCAAAAGAAGAGGCTAGCGCTGAGTTTGCAGTAGCACACAATGCTAATAAGCTAAGTGTTTTTGCAATGTACCGAGGGTATGATTTTGCAAATAAAGTGAAAGTCATAATTAAGCCTGTGAACGATAATTTGGCTAAATATAGCATGTATTGTTAGGATGCTCATTAGTCCAGCTAAGAGGGGAATTTAATGACGTTATTAATTGTTTACATGCTAGCAGCCATAGTCATATCCTTCTTATGCTCGATAATGGAAGCCGTGTTACTGAGTATTACGCCCAGTTATGTTGCTTTATTGCGTAAGCAAAAGCCAAAGCTTGCGAAACGTGTTGAAGCGTTAAAACAGAATATTGACCAGCCATTAGCGGCAATTTTAACTTTAAATACCATAGCGCATACTGCCGGCGCTGCTGGAGTTGGTGCACAGGCTGCAGTGGTTTTTTCAGATGCCGCCGTGGGAATCGCTTCCGCAATAATGACTCTATTGGTATTGGTTCTCTCTGAAATAATTCCAAAAACTTTGGGGGCTAATCATTGGCGGGCATTAACCCCTATAGTCGCAAAGGGGTTAATTTATTTAGTGGTGGTATTAAAACCTTTTGTTTGGTTTGCTGATAAGTTAACTAATTTACTGGGTAGAAATTACGACGAGGCATTTTATATTCGTCAAGAAATTGAAGCGATGGCAGATATTGGTTCAGAATCAGGTGCTCTGCATCAGGAGGAATCTGAAATAATTCGTAGCTTGCTGCATTTTCGCCATGCCAAGCTTGAGTCAATAATGACCCCGCGTACCGTGTTATTTAAGGTACATAAGGACATTACTGTTAATCAGTATTTAGCAGAGCATGGCTCATCTTCATTTTCACGTGTGCTTGTTTATGATAAAAACGGTGATGATATTATCGGCTTTGTACATAAAAACGACATTATGTTGGCTTATCACCGGATTGGGGAAGAATATAAGATAAGTAAGCTCGTCAAACCTATCTATACTGTGCCTGAAACACTTTACGTTCCTACCTTATTTCATACTTTATTAGCTGAACGTACGCATATATGCCTAGTCATTGATGAGTATGGCGAAGTGCAAGGCATTGCTACACTCGAAGACATGATAGAAGCGCTGATGGGGTTAGATATAATCGACGAACATGATCAATCAGCTAATATGCAAATGGTTGCCAAGCAACGTTGGCGCCAGCGTTTAGCTGCGTCTGACAAGTTGCTAAGTGACGACGATGAAAATAAAAATTAGCGTTGGCTACGACTCGATTTATTAGTCATTTGCAGCCATGATTTTGCCCAGCGAGTAAAGTCTTGTTTCGCTTTTGGTCCGCATATTAAAAAACCCTGCATCAAAATAAATTCTTTAAAACGATCGAGATACTCAAGTTCTTCAATGCGTTCTATGCCCTCAGCAACAATCACAATATCTCTTTGAATTGCAATATTAACTAAACTACTGGTAATAACTTGAGAAAACTGGTCTGTGTCTATTTGGCTGATTAATGTACGATCAATTTTAACTTCAGTAAAAGGTAAGGTTTTTAGCTGGTTAACATTAGTAAAACCGATACCAAAATCATCTAAAGAAATATCAAAACCGCGTATTCGTAAGCGGTTTAATGTTTCTAATTGCGCATTGCTACATAGTGCATGTTGCTCGGTTATCTCTAAAATAATTTCATTGGGCGTTAAATTATTAAGTTGTAAGATGAGCGCTAATTTATCAGGGCAGCTTAAATCTTCTAACTGGCAAGGAGATAGGTTAAATGCCAGTTTAAACATGTAACCTAGGCTATTTTTTAGCTCGCTAAAATCCGCTGTTGCTTTTTCAAACAACTGAAAAGTAATAAGGTTTATTAGATCTAATTCTTCAGCAACACAAATAAAACGCTCAGGTAAAATTATATCTCCTTTTTCTGTCATAATTCGTGCAAGTACTTCAACACTTTGTACTTTATTGGTGTGACGATTTACTTTTGGTTGGTAGTAAGGAGTTACTTCATTATGACTAATTGCATGAAGCAATTGTGATTCAGAGATTGGCTCAATTGGTTTTTCTATATGATAAGCTAAATGCTCAAGCTTTTTAAGTAAGGTGTGAACCTGGCTTAGCTGCACTGGTTTTGAAATATTGCCAATTAGATGAGTATTACTTTTTTTCGCTAGGTCAGCGGCTAAATCTATGACTTTAAGATCCATCTCAGAAATAATAACAATCGCGCCTGTGTATTTTATATCACCTAGGAGGCGAATAAGCTCCATGCCATCCATTTCTGGCATATTTAGGTCAGTAAATACAGCATCATATAAAAAAGGGGATTGCTTAACTTTATCAAGCGCTTCTTGAGCACTTAGGCAGGTAGTAACTTGGGGTACTTCAAGTTCATTTAAAATTGCCTCCATAACAACCAAAATCGCTTTGGAGTCATCAACCACCATTATGTTACGCGCTAGTTTTGTCATCTTCATTCCTTGAATAAAAACTCATCAATTATTTAAAAGTAGTAGGTTTAAATAGAAAAGTCAGCAATAGGGCGAAAATAAATCCACTCATATTTATTCGTAAAATAGGTATAATGGCCGCAATGTTATTAAGATTAAGATACGATGATCCAAATACAACTTACTCTTGCTGAGCAATCTTTTAATTTAGTGCTAGCTGAGCAAAAAATTGTGCAAATATTCCAACAGCAACAAGCGATTGGCTTTGATAACCCAAGGGGTAACTACTTTGAGTTTGAACTTGGCGATAAAGTGATAGGTCTGGACACTTCGTTAGTCAATGAGCAAAGTTTAATGTTGTATGTGAATGATCAACTTGTACAAAAGTTGAATATTCCACCGATTGAAAAAACTAAACCTAAGCAAGGTTTACTGGGCATTTTTGCTTTGGGTTTTAAACTGTTTAAAAGTGCAAAGGTAGTTAAAGTCGCTTTAGCGGGTGCGTCAGTTGCTGGTTATGCCTGGCTGTTCACCTTTGAATTCGCCTTAATGTTGATTGCTTGTTTGGTAATACATGAATACGGACACGTACGCGCCATGCAGTATTTTGGCATTAAAACTAAAGGTATTTACTTAATCCCTTTTGTGGGTGGGCTCGCGGTTAGCGATGATAAAATTACCACCCGTTGGCAAGATGTGGTGATCTCATTAATGGGCCCCGCGTTTGGTCTGATCACTTCAGTACTCGGGGTGGTACTTTATTACGCTACAGAAATGGATATCTTTGCAGGTGTTGCAGTACTCAGCGCGTTACTTAACTTATTTAACTTATTGCCTATTTTACCGCTCGATGGTGGCCACGTCCTAAAGAGCATTAGTTTCTCTATGCGTTCATGGGTTGGCTTGAGTGTCTGCTTACTTGGTGTGTTATTTGGTTTATGGATAAGCTATACGTTTGGCTTAATGCTACTGGTGTTTTTTCTGTTTATCGGTGCACTGGAAATCGTGTTTGAATGGCGCGGCCGTCATTTTTCACACCTTGTGCCGCTGGATAAATACGGCCAAGGTTTTTCAGCGGTAATGTACGCATTGGTGGTGGCTGGCCATGTGGCGGTGATGATGCACTTTGCTGATTCTGAAAGCGCGATATTAAGCCTACCGGTGAAGATATTGTCGAGTTGATTTATAGCGCAGGCGTAATCCACTATTACGCCTGCGGATTCATGGGTAAAAACTTAGCATCAACGCAATAAACACGCCGGTGATAATTAACTGCACTAAACAAAAACCCATAATGTCTTTGGCTTTTAAGCCGGCAATGGCGAGAACTGGTAACGCCCAAAATGGTTGGATCAAGTTAGTCCATGCATCCCCCCAGGCTACCGCCATTGCTACGCGGGGCATATCTGCGCCAAGTGCCTGTGCGGCGGGTATAACAATGGGAGCTTGTACCGCCCATTGCCCGCCACCGGATGGCACAAATATATTGACTAACCCTGCACTTAAAAAGCTCCAAAATGGCAGTGATTCAGCACTGGCTATGGCGATAAAGCCTTGGGAAATTTGTTGTGCTAAACCGGTCTCGACCATTATCGCCATAATCCCTGCATAAAATGGAAATTGGATAATAATACCTGCGCCGCTGGGGATGGCTTGCTGCAAGCTGGCGAGTAGGTTATGTGGTGTTTGGTGTAATACTATTGCGGCAAATAAAAACAGCCCTATAACACTGTTTAGATTAAGTGAGCCATTATTAAAAATAAAATAATACGTTAAATATGCAAGGCCAAGTAAGCCTGTGGTTATACCTAACACGCGGCTGTGTTCGATACTATCTGCTGGACGAGTAAAGGTGACTTCTTTATTTTTAGGTTCTATTAGTTTGCTTTTATCAACATACACACTGTCACTATCGTGAGGAAGCATATAGCGATTAACAAGCGGCATTATAATAAACAAGCCCAGTACAATCGCAATATTAAAGCCTGAAAACAGTGTCTGCGAGGTGCTAATAACACCAATACTTTGCTCTGAAAAGTGCCCTATGGTTGCAATTGTCAAAGGTACAGAGCCTGCTAAGCCTCCGTGCCATACAATAAATCCAGAGTATGCACTAGCCACTAATAATCGATAATCTACTTTTGTTTGCCTTGCTATTGCTTTGGCAAATAAAGCACCGATCACTAAGCCGAAACCCCAGTTTAGCCAACTAGCTAACAATGAAACTAATGTGACCCAAATAATTGCTTTGGCTGGTGTACTGGAAAAGCTTGCTAGTTTTGCCAGTAAGCGGTTGATTATAGGAGTACTTGCCAACATGTAACCGGTGAGTAGTACCAATAACATTTGCATTGCAAATTGTAATAAATTCCAAAAGCCACCTCCCCAAGCATCAATTACTTCAACTGGGCTAGATGGTGTAAATAGGCTGGCAATAATAAAGCTTAAAAGCGTTAGCAAAATAACAAAAATAAAGGGGTCGGGTAAGTAGCGTTCAACTAATTGAGTAAAGGGCTTTGCAACACGGTTAAGCATAGTGAGAGTGTTTTTATTATGGTTACATAATGCCAATTAATCATGAAATGACTTAGTTGGCAAATCGACCAAGGTATTAGCTGTTATTATTTAATACCGTTTTTAAACGGTTCTGTACTTCTTCGACTAATAAGTCAGGTTGGAACTTAGATAAAAACGCATTACAGCCGACCTTTTCAACCAGGGCTTGGTTAAAACTACCGCTTAAAGAAGTGTTAAGCACAACATGTAAGTTTCTTAGGCGCGCATCGTTACGAATTTCATGAGTTAGGCGGTAGCCATCCATCGCTGGCATTTCGGCATCGGTGATCACCATCAATAGGTCTTGCTCTACGTTATCGCCGCGATCGGCCCAGCTTTTCAGCATGTTCAATGCTTCAAGGCCATTACTTGCGGGGATAATTTCAATACCCAGCTGAGACAGGGTATCACTGACTTGTTTGCGTGCGGTAGGGGAATCATCGGCATGAAGAATTTTACGACCAACAAACTCATTTACGATGCTTTTATCGAGTATTTCATCCGAGATCTGTACTTCATATTCGACTATTTCAGCCAGCACTTTTTCTACATCTATAATTTCAACCAGTTGCTCTTGGCCATCTCGTTGAATTTTTGTCAATGCTGTTAAATAGTGATTCTTACCTACAGACGTTGGCGGCGGCATAATGTCTGACCATGTCATATTAACTATTTGGTCAACCTTACCTATGAGAAACCCCTGCACTGTGCGGTTGTATTCAGTAATAACCAAATTACTATCTTCGATATTCTTAGCCGCAGGCATGCAAATAGCTTGGCGTAAATCGATGACGGGAATTGATTCGCCGCGAATATTAGCCACTCCAGATATTTTAGGATGAGCATGAGGAATAATATTTAAATGAGGTAGTTTTACTACTTCTTTTACTTTAAATACATTTAGCGCAAATAAATGGCGGCTGTGTAAATAAAATAACAGTAACTCAAGACGGTTTTCACCGACTAGTTGGGTTCGTTGATCTACAGAAGCTAATACACCCGACATAATACACCCGTCTTTAAAGTTATAATGCAATTATAGCTTACACTGTTCTAGTATAAAAATGCATCCTAGAAATAATCTTCTTTACCTAAACATTGTCATCAATAACGCATTGCAGTAACTTAATGGCTAGATGAACAGGAACTATTAAGTGGTGGTATGCCTTTTATATTTAAACGAATTTTTCTATTGGTAAGAAGCCATATAGATCAAGTGAGTTGGCAAGCGGTAGCTTTAGCAACACTGCTACATATGACAGTAACTTGGCTGCTTCTATTATTAGCAGGAGAATCAGAACTTACGCCAGTTAGCACTTTTGTGTATTACTATATAGTAACGACATCAACGGTAGGTTACGGTGATTTCAGCGTTAGCACAGATTTAGGTCGCTGGATTGTTGCATTATTACAAATCCCATTTGGGTTAGCTTTATTTGGTGTTCTGTTAGGTAAAACAGGGCAAACAGTTACATATTTAATTAGGCGTGCTATGACAGGTGATAAAAGTTTTTCGCATTCTAACAACCACATTATTATTTTTGGTTGGCATCAAACGCGTACAAAAAAGATGATTGACTATATTTTGGCTGATCAAAAACGCACTGATAGACGAATCTTACTCGCAGTAACGGAGCAAATGGAGCATCCGTTTTTAACCAATGAGCATGTTGATTTTGCGCGTTTAAGTAGCTTTACTGATTGCGAGCAGCTGGAGCGGGTTGCAATAAAATACGCCGATAAGATTATTATTGATGGCCAAGATGATGACCAAACCTTTACCACTGCGTTACGTATTAGCAAGTTGGTGAAAGAGGGCTGCCATATTAGCGCGCATTTTAACGATGAGAGTAAAGTCGAAATGCTACTAGAGCATTGCCATAATGTGGAGTGTTCAAGTGCAAAATCAGCTGAGATTTTAGTGCGTTCAATGCAAGACCCAGGTTCAAGCCGAGTGCAAGAGGAGTTGTTATCAACCCTTCATGGTGATACACAATTTAGCTTGGTTATTCCTGATAATTTAGCGCAAATGGAATTTGGGAAGTTATTCCATCATTTTAAACATGATCACGATGCAATTTTGCTTGGTGTAGCGCATAACCTGAGTGCTAAAAATATGGATTTAAACCCGCCGCTTAATTACCCAGTAAACAGTGGTGATATTTTACATTATATTGCGATTAACCGGGTGTTAAATAACGAAGTTGACTGGCAAGAGTTGGCAAAATAATGGATGAGATTGCGTTTTTACTTCTGATCTTAAGCGCTTATATTTTACCTGTGGTGTTAGTGCTTAATAGTAAGCGTACGCAAGGGCATGAAAAAAACGGTTGGCTAATTGGCATCATTTTCTTTTCGTGGCTGGGACTTATTATGTACTTTGCGATTGTGCCAAAGCATGGTCATAAAAAGAAAGGCCTAAAGAAAAAGGCCTAACTTAATATGCTGATGCACTATCACGTTATTTTAGCTGTTTAAGTTTATGATCAATTAGTGGATCTTCTGGTGCAAGCTGTTGCGCCACTTCGAGCAGCTTTATGGCATCATTCGGATGCTCATTTTGATGTGTTATTGCTACATCAATCAGTGGTTGCACATCAATTTTATCTTTTTGCTCTTGCATATGAGCCTGCTTTTCATCAATTAAAATATTGTGTGCGGTGCTAAGCAGCTCAAGGCGGTGCTTTGAGTGAGCATTCGCTTGATTAAGACATTGGTAATAATCTTCTTTTAACCGCAGAGTTTTGGTTTGTAATCTAAACTGTGCAATATCAAGTTGTTGATGGCGAATAAAATCAACAGCCACTTGTTTGTAAAAGCCAAATTTGTTCAAGTAACTTGCGTGTGTGCCATGACCCAGACCAAATACGCGTAAATGAGTGAGTTGTGGGTAGCGTTTTGCATGTAGGCGGTCGATATGATTGGTTGGGTCATAAATAATATAACCTTTGGCATGCCCTAAATCGAGGTCATGGTAATCACTATTCCAATCAAACTGTTGTGCTATATCTGTGCTTGAGCGGTCATCCCAAGGCGCAATCACTTGATTTTTGGTACTAACTGGATGAAAAAGTAAGACTTGATCTAATTTTAGTAGTTTAGCAAAAGCACCTACAGCAAAACCACCACGACTGAGTCCATAACCTAAGCGCTGATTGAATGGTTCAAGTAGCTGTGCAAGTTGCTCCAAAAAAAAGATTAAATTGCGGCTTCTAAACCAATTACTTCTTCCAAGGTGCTGAAACGAAATAATATTTACATTTTGTTTTTTCGCCAAGTTATAGCCCCAAGGAGCAAACGCTTCATGAAGATCGTGTTCTTTATAATTAGTGCCAGCTGGAGAAAATGTAAAAAGAAGAGGTTTTTTGAGATCTGTGAAGTGGTATTTTACAAAAACATCGCCAAGTAAATCACTGCCAGACATAGGTAGTTTACTTTGTTGTTCATCGCGGGGGTGAGTTAACCATTCATCAAGCCAATACAGTAGTTTCATTAATCCCCCATAAAAAATTCGGCCGAGATCATAGCAAACTCAAGCAAAAAGGGTCAAATGTTGTCGTTAATTTGCCATACTAATGATCTCATCCCAATCACTCTTGGTGACAGGCATTACTGATAAACGGCCGCCTTTTTTTAGTGCGATGTCAGTTATTGCGTCATTATCTTTAATCGCTTTAAGGCTAACTAATTTATTTAAATGCTGTTGATAAGTTACATCAACAACCACCCAGCGCGGATTATCAGTTGTTGCTTTGGCATCGTAATAATCGCTGCTTAAATCAAATTGGGTTGGATCGGGGTATGCTTCACGAGTCACGATAGCAATGCCTACCGCACCAACCTGTTTACAGCTCGAATGATAAATCATCACTAAGTCGCTGAGCTTTACATTATCACGCATAAAGTTACGGGCTTGATAGTTACGCACACCTTCCCATTGCGTTGTTTGTTGTGGCGCATTTTTTAAATCAGCAATTGAGAATGCATCAGGCTCGGTTTTAAATAGCCAATAAGCCATTGTTATCTCCCTAAGATTTACATAATTATAGTCTATAGTATTATGTGAGCCTTGTCGGGATTGAGGATATAAAAATGAGCCAAGTTTTAGATGATTTATTGTCGTTATTAGCATTGGAAGAAATTGAACAAGGCTTGTATCGCGGGCAAAGCCAAGATTTAGGGTTTGGTGCTGTATTTGGTGGCCAAGTGATGGGGCAGGCGCTTTCTGCCGCTAAAGAAACCTTACCGCAAGGGCGTATTGTTCACTCTCTGCATTCTTACTTTTTACGCCCAGGTGATGCCGCAAAACCCATTGTTTATGATGTTGAAACTATTCGTGATGGAAAAAGTTTTAGTACACGCCGAGTTAAAGCAATCCAATACGGCAAACCTATTTTTTATATGACGGCTTCATTCCAAGGGCTTGAAGAAGGGTTATCGCACCAAGCAACTATGCCTGATGTACCGCAGCCTGAGGAACTTAAATCTTCGCTGGAGTTTTACCAAACAAATGCCAGTCATATTCCAGAGGTGATCCGAAATAAGTTTATTCGAGAAGTGCCGATAGACATGCGGCCAGTAACCTTTCACAATCCGTTTAAACCTGAGGTTATGGAGCCGGTTAAGCATATTTGGTTTAAAGCCAATGGTGATATGCCAGATGATCAACGCATTCATAACTACTTATTAGCGTATGCGTCAGACTTTGAATTTTTACCTACCGCCTTGCAGCCACATGGAGTGTCGTTTATGCAACCAAATATGCAGGTTGCAACGATTGATCATGCAATGTGGTTTCATCGTCCATTTAGACTTGATGACTGGATTTTATATACTATCGATAGCCCAAGTGCGAGCTCGGGGCGAGGTTTAGTGCGTGGCCAGTTTTTTGACCGTCAAGGCAACTTGGTTGCCTCAACAATTCAAGAAGGTGTCATGCGTCAGCGTTAACATGCAAAATGCGAGGTTAGCGTTACAGCTCTAACCTCGCAATACTTAACTGCTTTGGCTTTGCACGATATCGGTTATCGATTGCCAAATTCGGGCGGGCAATAATGCTTTAAGATGCATGTAGAGTTCACATAATTCATTACTACCTTGCAAACCAGTATCAGATTCGCTGATCAACCCTTGCTCTCTTAAGTTGCTAATAAAGCCTACCAGCACTTTTTTATCGAAAAACTCAGGGCTCTTAATGCCATGTAAGGTACCAAGGCGCTGCGCTAATACTTGGCTTTCGCGCTCTAGCTCTTCGCGTTCAATACCCGAGCTAGTTTGTATAAAGCCAATAGCTATTGCATACCGCTGTAAAGTTAAGCTAAGTGCACGGCCAAGCATTTCGAGTTTTGCTAGGCAGTCATTACTGTTGGTTATTTTTATATTATCTCCCTCTATTTCAATCAGCTCTTGATCAACAAAGCTTGCCAAAATACGGGTGATGTAGTTTTCGTCTAATTTATGTAAAAACCATTCTTTAGCAAATAATGGGTAAAACTTGCTGATCAGATTTTGGCATTCACTAAGTGTGGTTTTGTGGCTTTTGAATATATGTAAGGCGAGTAAGCTGGGTACTGCAAATACATGCAAAATATTATTGCGGTAGTAATTAAATAAGGTTTTTTCTTTATCATTAATGGCGATAATTTCGCCAAACTCATCACTGATCACATCAAACTTATTAAGTTTTAAGGCGTGACTTAATAGCTCATGAGCACTTTCATCAGGCGTGCTTACTTTTTCACTATAACGGGCGCTGCGTTGTAGATGCAGGTAAAAATCAAGCTGGGCTAAAAGCTTAGATTTACTCAGTGCTTGTTTATCATTCACCAGTAAAATCATCGCTAGTAGATTAACCGCATTGAGTGCTGCAGCACTATTGATGTTAACCATGACCTTGTCGGCAAGGTTTGCTACTTGTGGACCAAGCCATTGCGGTTTTTGCACATCGGTTGGATGAATAGACTCTCGCCAATCTGGTTGGTACTCATTTAAATACTGGTTAATTGAGATAGGGTCACCGAAGTTTAAATTGCCGCGACCATAGTTTTTTAGATTTTTAATGGCTTTGAAAATACCGAATATTGATTCGCTTTTCTTATCATTACCAGCAAGCTCTTTTAAGTAGGTATTGATTTCCATGACGTGCTCATAGCCAATATACACAGGTACAATAGAGATTGGGCGATCAATTCCGCGCATCATAGCTTGCAGTGTCATTGCCAGCATGCCGGTTTTTGGTGGCAATAAGCGCCCAGTTCGACTACGGCCGCCTTCAGTATAAAACTTAACTGAGTAACCTTTAATAAATAGCTGGCTTAAGTATTCTTTAAACACCGCAGAGTAAAGCTTATTGCCAGCAAAAGAGCGGCGAATGAAAAACGCACCACTGCGGCGGAAGATACCACCGGCAGGGAAAAAGTTAAGGTTAATACCTGCTGCTATATGCGGGGGTACCAAACCTAGGTGATAAATAGAATAGGTAAGTAGTAAATAATCCATATGGCTGCGATGGCACGGCATATAAATTATTTCATGACCTTTATTCGTTAGATCGTGTAGTTGCTCAGTGTATTTAATATCAATACCGTTATAAAGCTTATTCCATAACCAAGTAAGTACGCGTTCTGCAACTCGGATTGTTGCATCACTATAATTAGCGGCAATTTCATCAAGTAATTTTAAAGCGTTTTGCCTTGCTTGGTCATGGCTAATATTCTTTTCTTTTGCTTCTGTTTGAATCGCTTTTTTTATGGTCGGCGAAGCTAATAATGAACTAAATAATTGTTCACGAGAGGGCATCTTTGGCCCTGTAGCTGCGAGTTTTTGTCGACGAAAGTGAACACGAGCCACACGCAGTAGTTTATGAGGTAGTTCATCGACATCCGCTTTCTCATTAACCAGTAATGACAAATCTAACGGTTGGCTAAAGCGAACAAAGTTATCGCGACCAGAAAACAGCAACACAAAAAACTTACGAAACCAACTTGGTGTTAAAGAGTGCGACACTAGCGTGCCTAACCCTGGCTTTTCTTTTCCTGGATTACGGCCCCACAAAATGGTGACAGGAATAACTTGTACATTCTTTTCATCGCTGTCGATGAGCTGATCAATAATATGCTTACCTTTTTGTAAAGCGTCTGTTGGTTTTGCTGTATCACCAAATAAAGGTGGCGGATTTTGTAGGCCTATAAAACGGTCAAGCTCTGCACTGCCTAATAATTGTTGTTCGGTAGGGTCTGGTAACCCGTACTTTTTACATACGCGAGCAAGTGCTGCTAAATCAGACCGTGCATTAAGTTTAACTATATAAAAGGTAGGGTATGCCGGGTTAAGGCCGTATTGTTCAATAGGGTTCTCAGGAAGAACCTTGCTTTTAACAAGCAAACGATTCATCAGCATAGAGAAAAAGTTTAAACAATAATTAAAAATACGCATCAACTCACCAAAGTTAGAGGGTAAAAAGCAAAATAAGCGCAGATAATACCAAGTAATAACTGGACTGACCATTAAGATAGTATTTATACGTTATTAATTATAGCGGATACTACTTTGAGTTTGTTGTATTTTTAATGAACAATTCAATGTCTGACAAGGATTATTGAAATAGTTGTTGCATTTATCACCAATATCACTATAATACGCAGGCTTTCAAAATTCCCTCGGGAACTTGGAAGGAACATTAAGCTTGGATTTCAAGCTAATAAAACAGGAGTTCCGATTTGGAACTCAACGTAGATATAAATCAACAACCGGCATCTTAATTATTAAGATTGTTTCGGTCGTTTTTTTATGCTCTTTTAAATGCTCTTTATATTGAGGTTTAAGAATGTCAAATCAACGCATTCGTATTCGCCTAAAAGCTTTTGACCACCGTTTGATTGACCAATCAACGGCGGAAATCGTGGAAACTGCGAAACGCACTGGCGCACAAGTACGTGGTCCAATTCCACTACCTACACGCTTTGAACGTTTTACTGTACTTACTTCACCGCACGTTAATAAAGACGCGCGTGATCAGTACGAGATCCGCACCCATAAACGTCTGATCGACATCGTAGAACCAACTGACAAGACTGTTGACGCTCTTATGCGTTTAGATCTTGCTGCTGGTGTTGATGTTCAAATCAGCCTGGGTTAATCGGAAGATTAGAGAGGTTTTAGGAAAATGGCATTAGGTCTAGTCGGTCGTAAAGTGGGTATGACACGTATCTTCACTGAAGATGGTGTATCTATCCCTGTGACAGTTATTGAAGCGACACCTAACCGCATTGCTCAGATAAAATCTGAAGCAACAGACGGTTATAACTCACTTCAAGTAACCGCAGGCACTAAAAAAGCAAGCCGTGTAAACAAAGCAGCAGCGGGTCATTTCGCTAAAGCTGGTGTTGAAGCGGGTCGCGGTCTGTGGGAATTCCGCCTAAATGGTGGTGAAGGCGATTTTGAAGTAGGCGCTGAGCTTACTGTTGAATTATTCAACGAAATCAACAAAGTTGACGTAACCGGTACTTCTAAAGGTAAAGGTTTCCAAGGTGGTGTTAAGCGCTGGAATTTCAGCATGCAAGACGCTACACATGGTAACTCTCTATCTCACCGTGCTCCTGGTTCAATCGGTCAAAACCAATCACCTGGTAAGGTGTTTAAAGGTAAGAAAATGGCCGGTCAAATGGGTAATGAGCAAGTAACAACTCAGAACCTAGAACTAGTTCGCGTTGACGCTGAGCGTAATTTGCTTTTAGTTAAAGGTGCAGTACCTGGCGCTATCGGCGGTGACGTTATCGTTAAACCAGCTGTTAAAGCATAAGTCCTGGAGATTTAGTGATGGAATTAGCAATTAAAGACGCTTCTGGCGCTCTTGAAGTTTCTGAAGCTACTTTTGGACGTGAGTTTAACGAAGCATTAGTACACCAAGTAGTTGTTGCATACGCAGCAGGTGCTCGTCAAGGTACTCGTGCTCAGAAGACACGTTCTGAAGTAAGCGGTGGTGGTAAAAAACCATGGGCTCAAAAAGGTACTGGCCGTGCACGTGCTGGTACAATCCGTAGTCCAATTTGGCGTTCAGGTGGCGTTAGCTTCGCAGCTAAACCACAAGACCACAGCCAAAAAGTAAACCGTAAAATGTACCGCGGTGCGATCAAAAGCATCTTATCTGAATTAGTTCGTCAAGAGCGTTTAATCGTTGTTGAAAGTTTTGGTCTTGAAGCACCAAAAACTAAAGAACTAGTTTCTAAGCTTAAAGAACTTGAGCTTAAAGATGTTCTTATCGTGACTGAAGAAGTAGATGAGAATCTATTCTTATCGGCACGTAACCTGTACAAGGTTGACACGCGCGATGTAGCTGGTATCGATCCTGTAAGCTTAATCGCTTTCGACAAGGTACTTATTACAGCTGCTGCTGTTAAGCAACTTGAGGAGACGCTAGCATGATCCGTGAAGAACGTCTTTTAAAAGTGATCCTTGCTCCACATATCTCTGAAAAGAGCACAATTGCTGCTGAAGAAAACAACACGATTGTTTTCAAAGTAACAAATGACGCAACTAAAGCTGAGATCAAATCAGCTGTTGAGAAGCTTTTTGAAGTGGAAGTAACTGGTGTTCGCACACTAAACGTTAAGGGTAAAACAAAACGTACTGGCATGCGTTTCGGTCGTCGTAGCGACTGGAAGAAAGCTTACGTTACTCTTAAAGAAGGTAGCGAGCTAGACTTTGTCGGCGGCGCCGAGTAATAAGGGGAGTTAGAATTATGGCACTTCAAAAGTGTAAACCAACTTCTGCGGGTCGTCGTCACCTAGTTAAAGTGGTTAACCCAGATTTACATAAGGGTAAACCTTACGCACCACTATTAGAGAAAAACTCTAAATCAGGTGGTCGTAATAACAATGGTCGTATTACGGTTCGTCATATCGGTGGTGGTCATAAGCATCATTACCGTTTAATCGATTTTAAACGTACTAAAGATGGCATTCCAGCCACTGTTGAGCGTTTGGAATATGATCCAAACCGTAGCGCAAACATCGCTCTTGTATTATATGCAGACGGTGAGCGTCGTTACATTATCGCACCTAAAGGCTTAAAAGCTGGCGATGCAATCCAGTCTGGTGTTGATGCACCAATCAAACCTGGTAATGCATTACCTATGCGTAATATGCCTGTAGGTTCGACTGTTCACAACGTAGAATTAAAACCAGGTAAAGGTGCTCAAATCGCACGTTCTGCTGGTGCATACGTTCAAATCCTTGCGCGTGATGGTCAATACGTAACATTACGTCTTCGTTCTGGCGAAGTACGTAAAGTACAATCTGATTGTCGTGCAACGCTAGGTGAAGTAGGCAATGCTGAGCATATGCTTCGTTCACTTGGTAAAGCAGGTGCAAATCGCTGGCGTGGTATTCGTCCGACAGTTCGTGGTGTTGCCATGAACCCGGTTGATCACCCACACGGTGGTGGTGAAGGTCGTACATCTGGTGGTCGTCATCCTGTGTCTCCATGGGGTAAGCCTACTAAAGGTGCTAAGACGCGTAAGAACAAGCGTACGGATAAATTTATAGTACGTCGTCGTACTAAGTAATATTGAGGAATAGCCATGCCACGCTCTCTCAAGAAGGGTCCTTTTATAGACCTACACTTGCTGAAGAAGGTAGAGAAAGCTTTGGAAAGCGGTGAAAAGAAGCCAATTAAAACTTGGAGCCGTCGTTCAATGATCATACCTAACATGATCGGATTGACCATTGCTGTCCATAATGGTCGCCAGCATGTACCAGTTTTCGTTTCTGACGAAATGATCGGTCACAAACTAGGTGAATTTGCACCAACTCGCACTTACCGTGGCCATGCTGCGGATAAGAAAGCGAAGAAACGCTAAGAGGGGAATGATAAATGCAAGCATTAGCTAAACATAAATTCGCCTCTGGTTCGGCGCAAAAAGCTCGTCTAGTTGCAGATCAGATCCGCGGACTACCTGTCGATCGCGCTCTAGAAATCCTGGCGTACAGCCCGAAAAAAGCGGCTGTATTAGTTAAAAAAGTACTTGAGTCTGCTATTGCTAACGCAGAGCATAACGAAGGTGCTGACATTGATGAGCTTCGCGTAAGCACGATTTTTGTGGACGATGGTCCTACAATGAAGCGTATTATGCCACGTGCTAAAGGACGCGCAGACCGCATCCTTAAGCGTACAAGCCACATCACTGTTGTGGTTTCAGATAGCTAGGAGTATAAGTAATGGGACAAAAAGTTCATCCTACTGGTATTCGCCTAGGTATATCTAAACCTTGGGTTTCTACCTGGTACGCGAGTTCTAAAGATTTCTCTGATCAGCTTTTTGGCGATCACAAAGTACGTACTTTCCTTACAAAGGAATTAAAAGCGGCTTCTGTGTCTAAAATCGTTATTGAGCGTCCAGCAAAATCGATCCGCGTAACAATCCACACGGCTCGTCCGGGTGTTGTTATCGGTAAAAAAGGCGAAGACGTTGAAAAGCTACGTCAAGCGGTAACTAAGATCGCAGGTGTACCTGCTCAGATTAATATTTCTGAAGTACGTAAACCAGAATTAGATGCACAACTAGTAGCAGACGGCATTGCCTCTCAACTAGAGCGTCGTGTTATGTTCCGTCGCGCTATGAAGCGTTCGGTACAAAATGCAATGCGTATCGGTTCTAAAGGGATCAAAGTTGAAGTTAGCGGTCGTCTTGGCGGCGCAGAAATCGCACGTTCAGAATGGTATCGTGAAGGTCGTGTACCTCTACATACTCTTCGTGCTGATATCGACTACGCAACTTCTGAAGCCTTAACCACTTATGGTATCATTGGTGTTAAAGTTTGGATCTTCAAAGGCGAAGTTATTGGTGGTTTACCACTAGTACAAGAGCAAGAGAAGCCAGCTAAACGCGCACCAAAGAAAGCCAAAAAAAGTGCTAAGTAGAGGTAGCGAGTAATGTTACAGCCAAAACGTACAAAATTCCGTAAAACGCACAAAGGCCGCAACCGTGGTCTTGCGCAAAACGGTAACAAAGTAAGCTTCGGTACTTTCGGTTTGAAAGCTACTGGTCGTGGCCGCATGACTGCTCGTCAAATCGAAGCAGCTCGTCGAGCTATGACACGTCACGTCAAGCGTCAAGGTAAAATCTGGATCCGTGTATTCCCAGACAAGCCAATTACAAACAAACCGCTTGAAGTTCGTATGGGTAAAGGTAAAGGTTCTGTTGAATATTGGGTTGCTGAAATTCAGCCTGGTAAAGTACTTTACGAAATGGAAGGTGTTTCTGAAGAGCTTGCTCGTGAAGCGTTCAACCTTGCTGCACGTAAATTACCATTCAAAACAACTTTCGTAACTCGGACGGTGATGTAATGAAAGCTAGCGAACTAAAAGACAAAAGCGTAGAAGAGCTTAATGCTGAACTTCTAGGACTTCTTCGTGAGCAGTTTAACCTGCGCATGCAAGCAAGCACTGGTCAGTTAGCTCAAACTCACACGCTAAGAACAGTACGTCGCGATATCGCGCGTGTAAAAACAATTATTAACCAGAAGGCAGGTCAATAATGAGCGATAAAATCCGTACTCTTCAAGGCCGTGTAATCAGCGACAAGATGGAAAAATCTTTCACTGTTGCTATCGCACGTTACGTGAAGCACCCAATCTATGGGAAATTCATCAAACGTACGACTAAGTTACACGTACATGACGAAAGCAATACAGCTCAGGCTGGTGACGTAGTTACTATCCGTGAGTGTGCTCCTATTTCTAAGAATAAATCTTGGACTTTAGTAGACGTTGTTGAGCGTCCAAAGAAAGCTTAATTTTTATTAATTAAGTTTACTTTACTAAAAAGCCCTGGCATTAGCCGGGGCTTTTTGTTTGTAAAGAACCCCGTAGCTTGGGTTGAGTATTACGAAACCCGAGGAGAAAAGAACGCCGAAAATACGTAAGAGTAGGTAACTTAAGAGAAAAGGGCACAATAAACGCGCTGAAATAATATACTTAGAGCTAAGTAACAACTAAATATCGGATTTATAATTTACGAAAGTTATACCTTTGTGAAAAGAGGGCAGCACCAATAGATATTAATATGCATACTGCGGAACTTACAATTAGAAAGCGGTTTTCGATCCTACTTACCTTTCTTTCGCCTACAATTTGATAAGTAACGTCTCCTTCAATAAATCGCTCCCCTTGATATTGCTGACTAATATTAAACGCTAAAAAATCACCTTGTTTTGCCTGATAAGTAAAGTAGGTTTCCGGATAAAAAATTTCATAAGTTGCACATAGCCAAACAGTGAGGCTAATTAATAACAATATAAAACTTAAAATCGGCAGTATTTTTAGAGGTGCTTTTGTTGATGGTGTCGAAGGTAAGCAGTGATCAAAACACGCCTCGCTATAACATACTTTCAGTTTTTCAATCACTTCAGAAGAGGGGATAAATTGTCCATTTTCTAGCTTTGATAAATATGACTGTTGAATACCTATCTCACGAGCAGCAAACGCTTGGGTCCACTTTCTGTTTGCTCGAAGACGTTTTAATTCTACCCCTAAAGATTGCATATCTAATATTCTTTTATTTATTGTTGACGCTTTATTATCTCCAATTAGCTAATCTAGATATAGAGGGATCACCAATATTCATATCTATGAATAAAAGAATACTATGAATATTAATGGATTAGCGTTTTTTATAGGGTATTTTAAATTATGCTAGCATTATCAAACTAACGAAAGGATATATTGTATTATGAAAAAACACGTCTATTTATTACTTAGCTTCATGGCTTTATTATTAGTAAGTTATCAAACTAATGCCGAACCTGTTTTTGCCGTTAAAGCTGATATTTATAAGTTAAAAAACGAAATAACAATTGATAGCAAAGTAGCTGAAACTTTAAAGCTATTAACTCCTATTCATCAGCCCGCTTTATTAGCTTTATTGGGTGAAAGCGCATTAATTGAAATTGGGGATGAAAACCGTTTAACCGCACTTGAAGTAAAGACAAATAAAGATGGTACCTTTTTCAATGCGGCGATGAAGTTAAAGGACAAAACAGATGGGAAGTGGCAATCGATAACGTCGTTTATGCCACATATACCAAGTGGACAGACGGTGTACTTTAGCCGCAACTTTTCAGGTAGTACTTGGTTAATAAAATTAACGGGAAATCGGTTCACATCTGAGGAGCTTGGCTTAGCGAGTTTGCAGAACTAAATTATAAAAGTGATTGTTTTTTAAATAAATGGGGGTGTAGCTTAAAAACCCCTTTACCTCAACTTAGCTTGAGCTTGTATGATGTGTTTTTCTCACTAATCAACAACATTATGTGCCCAGTTCAAAATTACCTTTTAAGCCTTAGGCTAACAGAATATAAGCCATCTTTTTTACAAGTTGTGAAACTCGTTCAAGCAGTGCAACAATCAATGGCTGACAACTGTGAGTTTGCGCAAGCGGCATTAGCTTGGGTTGAAAGAAACAATCGCAACTGCATGATCACAAATGAATATACACTGGTTACATTGCTGCTGAAAAAGCTGTGTTTACAATTTTAGAACTGATTTAGAAGACATTGAAAGTTTGAAAAGTAAGACTACTTCCAAAGATCCGGGTCATCTTGTTCTGGCGTGGTTTTATTTAAAACTTGTGAGAAGCGGTTGGCAAAAATACCTAAGTAACCCCAAGCAGCAAGACTAAGTGCCACAACGAGAATAACTAAACCGATAACTTGCAGACTATAATGACTATAATAACCCAGAGCTATAAATATCACGGCCAGCACAAATAGTGCTAAGCCGCGTAGAAAGCGCTTTAAGCTGAGCTTAGGGTTAGAGCCTAAGCGGTATATAAGCGGCTTTATCATAACTGCTTACTATTAATAGTAAGAGTGATCGCCAGCTTGGTGATCAGTTATGTCTGCTACCCCTGAAATTTCATCAAACTTAGCAATCATCTCTTTTTCAATGCCTTCTTTTAGCGTGACATCGATCATAGAGCAACCATTACAGCCACCACCAAACTGAAGTACAGCAATGCCTTCGGCTGTTACTTCAACGAGGCTTACTTGGCCACCATGGTTAGCCAGCTGCGGGTTTACTTCAGTTTCTAACATATGCTGAATGCGTTCGTTAAGGCTGGCATCATCACCAATCTTACGAGCTTTAGCATTAGGCGCTTTAAGTGTTAACTGTGTGCCCATTTTATCAGTAACAAAATCAATTTCTGCTTCTTCTAAAAATGGTGCACTTTCAACGTCAACTACGGCATCAAAACCATTAAAAGGAAGGCGAATATCGCTTTCTTCTACTGCATCTTCTGGGCAGTAAGAAACACCACATTCCGCTTGTGATGTGCCTGGGTTAACAACAAATACACGGATATTTGTTTTTTCAGCTTGGTCAGCTAATAATTTTGCAAAATGTGATTGTGCGGTTTCGGAAATAGAAATCATAAAACAACTATACTTGACTAAATTACTCGGATACTGAGTATCATACTCCGCTCATCGCGTTGTCGCCAGTGTTGAGCGTAAAAAGTTGGCATCTAATTTAAGCAATGTTAGCGTGCAAACATTGATCATTTTATGAGTGTTTTATATGCGTTTGATAATAACAATCTTTACACTATTTTTGAGCTTTTCAAGTTTGGCTCAGCCACTGTCGTATTATTTTGAAGACGACGTAAAATTTAACCCAGCAATCCCTACTCCAGAGGAAGTATTAGGGTATGAAGTGGGCGAGTGGCATGTGCGTCACGACCAGCTAGTTCGTTATATGGAAATATTGGCAGAAAAAAGCGATCGTATAAACTTTGAAGTGATTGGGCGTACACATGAACAGCGCCCGCTTGTGATGCTAACAATTACTGCCGCTGATAAGTTAGCGAATGTTGAGCAAACACGCCAAGCTCACTTAGCGCGCCTGGCAGATAAAAACGCTAAAAAAGCAGACCAACCAGCAGTGGTATGGATGGGTTACAGTGTTCATGGCAATGAATCATCAGGCAGTAACACAGCGCTGTTAGTTGCTTACTACTTAGCTGCGGCGCAAGGAAGAGAAGTTGAAACGTTATTAAACAATACCGTCATCTTACTTGATCCATCATTGAATCCGGATGGTCTAGCGCGTTTTGCTAATTGGGCAAACAGCAACCGCGGCATGAACTTATCATCTGACCCACAAACTCGTGAGCATGTTGAAAGCTGGCCAAGTAGCAGAACGAACCATTATTGGTTTGATTTAAATCGTGACTGGTTGTTGTTACAGCACCCTGAGTCACGAGCACGTATTGCTAAGTTTCATCATTGGAAGCCTAATGTTTTAACAGACTTCCACGAGATGGGCCCAAATAGCACTTATTTTTTCCAACCGGGTATTCCAACACGTAAGCACCCTATAACTCCTGATGAAAACGTTAGTCTGACTAAAGCAATTGCTAACTATCACGCAAAAACCTTAGACGAAAACAATGCATTGTACTTCACTGAAGAAAGCTTTGATGATTTCTATTATGGTAAAGGCTCTACTTACCCTGACGTAAATGGTGGCGTGGGTATTTTATTTGAACAAGCAAGCTCGCGTGGTCATGTACAAGAAACTCAAAACGGCACTTTAACTTTTCCTTTTACAATCAAAAACCAGTTGCTAACCAGTATGTCTACATTTCAGGCTGCGATAGACAATCGCCAAGCCTTATTAGATTATCAGGCAAAATTTTATAACCAAGCAGTGGAGCTTGCAAACGAAGAAGATTTTAAAGGCTATGTGGTTCAAGCAGGTAACGATTCGGCTCGTTTAGGGTTATTTTTAGATTTATTAAAACAGCATCAAATAGAGGCTTATCCACTAAACAAAGAGTTAAAAGCTGACGGTAAACGTTTTTCTGAGGGGAGCTATTTTGTGCCATTAGCGCAGCCACAGTTTCGTCTAGTTAAAGCAGTGTTTAGTGAACAAAAACGCTTTGTTGATAATACCTTTTACGACGTATCAGGCTGGACGCTAGCGCATGCTTTTAATCTTGATTTTGCCTCAGTAAAAAGTGGTTGGGGACTTGATGTTAGTGATAACCCATGGCAAAAAATTGAAAAGCCTAGCTTTAAGGCTTTATCCAATCAATATGCATTTGGTTTCAAATGGGATAATTATTTAGCACCAAAAATGCTGAATAAACTGCTTAGCCAAGGCGTTAAAGCACGAGTTGCACTTAGTCCGCTCTCGGCCAAATCAGTAGCAAAAAGTGTCGACTTTGCAGCGGGTAGTATTATTGTTCCAGCAGGGATTCAAGATCAAGATAATTGGGTTGAATTATTAAGCGCAGCGCAAAATGAATTTGGCATTGAAATTACACCTATTACATCGGGCTTAACAGCAAAAGGTGCCGATTTAGGCTCGCGCTCATTGGCGGTTGTTAAAGCACCCAAAGTGTTATTGATTGGTGGACAAGGTACTAGCCAATACGAAGTAGGTGAAGTGTGGTATTACCTTGACCGCTTTGTAGGTGTTGCGCCTACAATTGTTGAAATGCAGCGCTTAGGGCGATTAGAGCTTAGTGACTATAGTCATATTGTACTGGCAAATGGTAACTACAACAGTTTGAGCGATGCTGATAAAGTTGCTATTAAAACGTGGGTCCGCAAAGGCGGAGTTATTTGGGGCCACAAAGGGGGCGCTAAGTTTTTAGTTGACCAACAATTATTAAAAACGGGTTATTTATCACGTCAAGATGTTGCAAGTGCTTTTAATACTGGTGGCTTAAACTATGGTGATAAAGACCACCTAGCAGGTAGACAACGTATTGCTGGGGCAATTTTTAATACTAGTGTTGACTTAACACACCCACTTACTTATTCGTTAGAGCGCAATACACTACCCGTGTTTAAAAACAGCACTTGGTTATTAGAAACTTCATCAGCCCCATTTGTGAATGTACTGCAATATACTCAAAAGCCGTTATTAGCAGGATTTACAGATGATGTGAACGTCGAACAAGTAGCGGGCGCTGCAGGGCTAGTTGCTCACTCTTATGGACGCGGTAATGTAATTGGCATGACAGACAACCCTGTATTTAGAGGTTACTGGTACGGTACTAGTCGTTTGTTAAGTAATGCGTTATTTTTTGGTCATACTTTTAGAGCTAATAGCGAATAAAATTATCGTCCTAACGGCGTTAAACAGGTAACAAAAGCCCATACCTGTTCAGCGCCAGCTTCTTTTAAAGCTACTGTTGCAGCATTGAGTGTTGCACCAGTAGTCATTACATCATCAACAATAGCAACTGTTCTTCCACTTAAGTCCTCATGACATACAAATGCTCCTTGCACGTTTTTAACTCTTTTAGCTTTGCTGAGAGTTGACTGTGCTTTGGTTTTTTTATCTCTTTTTAAGCAACTTAAGGTTAGAGTATTTGCAGGTAAGCATGCGCCCCAAGTTTGGGCTACCTGGTTGTAGCCACGTTGTAAAAATCGCTCGTTGTGCAAAGGCAAAATAATGAACAGTTCAGGCCATTGTTCACAGCATGCTTTACTGTTTGCTAATTGTTGCTTTATAACCTGTTGCAGCGCTTTTTTATAAAAAATTTGATTACTAAATTTAAGTTGGCTAAGCCAGTGATCAAAAGGCGCTCTATACCAGGCACATGCAATAAGATGGTCAAATTGGCAGTCTGGAAAAAACTCCGCAATATCGGGACGATAAAGTAAGTTAGCTTGTGCTGTTAAATCCAATAAAGGTAAGTCGTTGAGGCAACAGTCACAAATACCTTGGCTTGCTTTTATTGGGGTTTGACATTGCGTGCAAAATGATGGGAAAAACCAGTCAAAAGCCGCACTGGTACATTCACTTAAGCTAGTCATTGCATTCATTCCCTTAAACGCTATTATGAGCGCTAAGTTTGGATGAAGGTTGGTAAAAATGCAAAATGAGTTAGTGCTATTACATGGCTGGGGTATGAATCAAGGCGTGTGGCAGGTGATTTTACCTGAATTAGAGTTCCTACATAGCGGTACTGTAAAGTGTTTAGACCTGCCTGGTTATGGCAATACCCAACAATGTCCTCAACCTTATAATTTGCATGATGCCGCAAAGCAACTAAGTGAGCAGTTACAGCCGAAATCAATCCTAATGGGCTGGTCATTGGGCGGTTTATTTGCACTGTATATCGCTAAGCATTGGCCAGAAAAAGTAGCTAAAGTCATCTTGGTGGCATCAACGCCTTTTTTTGCTGAACAACCTGAGTGGCCAGGTATAAAACCTGATGTGCTTAATGCATTTAAAGAGCAATTAGTCATACATCGCGAGAAAACAATTGAGCGATTTTTAGCAATTCAGGCAATGGGCAGTAACAGTGCCCGCGACGATATAAAGCAATTAAAACAATTATTAAATGAGTTTTCAGCTCCTAAAAACGAGGCACTGACAGCAGGGCTTGAGATTTTACAGCAACAAGATTTACGTGACCTTCTAGCTACATGTAACGTGCCAATATTCGGTGTATTTGGTCGCCTAGATGCTCTAGTCCCTTATCGAGCGATTAGTAAAATAAAAGCGTTGAATAGTGACTTTGAATACGAAGTTATCGATAAATCATCTCACGCCCCCTTTATCTCTCATAAAGATCAATTCTTATCTGCTATTAAATCAATGCTTTAAAATATTGCTGTCTGAAGCCAGTAAATATAAGGGGTTTACACTTTATTTTGTTTGTTTTATGAGCGATAATTAAAGTAATTTAATATTGGTGGAGGTGTAATATGCCAATCGGATCTGTATTTAACAATGGAGTAGAAGGGTTTAACCGTGCCAGCCAAGGTATTGAAAAGGCGAGTGCGGAGATAAATCGTGCCAGTATTGATCAGCAAGATGATGCGCAACTCGCGCAGCAGCGTCAATTACAAGCTGCCCGCCCTGAAGAAGCCGTGACTGCGCCAGTATCACAGCCTGCTCGAATCGATGAGGCTTTGGTCAACTTAAAAGTTGAAGAGTTTAACGCTAAAGCGAATACGCAATCTATCCAAACAGCTGACGAAGTACTAGGTACTTTAATTGATGTGCGAGTTTAATTAAGCATGAATATCGTCACGCCATTTCCAAATGTAAATATAAACACCGCAAATGTTTATACGGAAACGGCTCGGCGTGACAACCAGCTACGTGAAGTTATCCCGCCTCCTGCGGCCACAAAACCAAGCAATGCTGAAAATAAAGCGCTTGGTGATAATGACAAGGCCAAACAACCAGCTACACATGAAAGCGTTACTTACGACTCTAAAGGTAAAGTTGCTGACGAAACAGTTGTTCAAGAGCGTGAGCAGGGGGAGCAAAACCCTGAACAACAAAGTGAAGAGCAACAAAAAGAAGCTAAAAAAGAGCAACAAGTTGCAGAACAAGAAGAGTTAGATGCAGCACAGATAACAGAGCTAAAAGCACGGGACACTGAAGTACGCGTTCACGAGCAAGCTCATGCATCTGTAGGAGGCCAATATGCTGGCTCCCCTAGCTACGAATATCAACGCGGTCCCGATGGGCAGAATTACGCGGTGGGTGGCGAGGTTCAAATAGATGTTGCTGAAATCGAAGGGGACCCACAAGCTACGATTGAAAAAATGCAAACAGTACGTGCTGCTGCACTTGCCCCTGCAGAACCCTCTGGTGCAGATAGAGCTATCGCAGCAGATGCCACACAAAAACTTGCAGCGGCGCAAGCAGAGTTAACGACGCCTGAAAATGACGATGAAAGCGCAAAAGACAGCGGTGAGACTTTTAAAGTAAATGATGACAATGAACAAGCTGCACCTATCTCAAGCTCAGAAACCGCTACAGCTAAGCGTGACGCCGATGTTGACGCACGAGCAGGGCGTATAGCTCAATTCTACCAAGCTGCTACATCTCCTTATGGACAGGCAGGGTTTTCGGCCACCATTTAGTTTAAGCCGTAAATTTCTATTGCCTATTAAATAAGACTCTCAATTAAAATAATTTCACGTTTGTTTACACTATATTGCTTTTTATGTTGTTAAGAACATTTCTAATTGTTACTTTTCCTGCAATTTTTATTAAGGAAGACAATTAAATGAAATATGCAGTAATCGCAGGCGCTTTATCTCTTTTCTCAATTACTGCCGCAGCAAATCAAACATCACTTTTAAGCTACGATTATGCTGAAGTTGGCTATGCCAAAACTGACATTAAAAGCAATGATAAAACGGACCCTGACAGCCCAAGATATTCTGGCTACGATGGATACGTTATTAATCTTAGCAAACAACTTTTTGAAAATTGGTACGCTACAGGCTCGTATTCTCAAAGCCGTGTTGATTATTCTAGCACTACAACATTTACATCATTTGCTCCTCTACCAGATGGCACTTATCCGTCTAGCATGACAAATTCTTATCATGAAACAACGGATATGAGTTTAACTCGTTATAATGTTGGCTTTGGATACATTCAACATTTTTCAAGAGAAACTTCTGTTGACTATGCCCTGAAATATGGGAAAAGTAAGGTTAAAACTGAGGAAACACTTGCACATAGACTTGAATCTGATGGTAATGTTTTCGATGTTTCAAAAACAAACTATGAAAGATCAGAAACAGTTGACTCCTTCGAAGTAACTGCACAAATTCGACATTTATTGACCAAACAGTTTGAAGTAAATGCAGGCGTTGGTTATAAGCGTTTACATGGTGCAGGAGCTGGTTATGTAGGTTTGCATGATGCTGAAAGTGAAAATAATCTTCTGTTAAAAGTGGGTATAAATTACGCAATCACTAATAAAATAACGTTTGCTGCTTCCTACAGTTACACAGATGAATACGCTGATATCGCAGCTGCAGCATTTCGTTATTATTTTTAAAAAATTTAAATAGCAGAATAGTAAACGCCACAAACGAGTTTGTGGCGTTGTTGTTTACGCGTTATTTTTTCACTTTTGCATTGGCGAAGGCATCGGCAAAGGCATTACCCATCATCGCATTACCGGTATCGCGTTTTGGCTTAGCGGCACGAGGCTGGTGATTATTGCCACGAGCATTATTTTGCGGTTTTTGCTTAGCTGCAGGTGCCGGCTTAGTGCTAGTGTCAATGTCATCGTCTAAGCGCATGGTAAAGCTAATACGTTTACGTGCAGCGTCAACTTCTACGACTTTTACTTTAACTATGTCGCCGGCCTTAACTACTTCGCGCGGATCAGAAATAAACTTATTAGTAATTGCTGAAATATGTACTAAACCATCTTGATGCACGCCAACATCAACAAAGGCACCAAAGTTTGCAACGTTAGAAACAACGCCTTCTAAAATCATACCGGGTTTTAAGTCAGAGATTTTTTCAACTCCGGCTTTAAACTCAGCAGTTTTAAACTCAGGGCGCGGGTCGCGACCGGGTTTATCGAGCTCGCTAATAATATCGGTTACAGTTGGTAGACCAAACTTGTCATCAATGTAGTCGTTTGCAGCAAGCTTATTTAATAACTCTGAATTACCGATAAGGCTGTTTACGTCTAAGCTATTTTGCTCACAAATACGCTTCACAACAGGGTAGGCTTCAGGGTGAACAGATGAGTTATCGAGCGGATCTTTACCGTTACTTATTTTTAAGAAACCAGCCGCTTGTTCAAACGCTTTTGGCCCTAAACGCTCTACTTTTTTAAGCTCTGAGCGTTTAGCAAAAGAGCCATTAGCATCGCGGTAGTTAACAATGTTTTGCGCTAAGGTTTTATTTAACCCTGATACACGGGTTAACAGCGGTACTGAGGCCATATTTAAATCAACGCCAACGGTGTTTACACAATCTTCAACAACGGCAGTTAGGGTTTGGCCCAACTGACTTTGCGACACATCGTGTTGATATTGACCTACACCAATTGATTTAGGCTCAATTTTAACCAGCTCTGCAAGTGGGTCTTGTAGGCGACGGGCAATAGACACAGCTCCACGTAGTGATACGTCTAAGTCCGGAAATTCATTGGCGGCAAATTCAGAGGCTGAATAAACCGATGCCCCTGCTTCGCTGACCATGATTTTATTGAGTTTTAGCTCAGTGTTTGCTTTGATGAGCTCAGCGACTAGTTTGTCTGACTCACGCGATGCGGTGCCGTTACCAATGGCAATGAGCTCAACTTTATGTTGACGGCATAGTTGCTCAAGTGTGCGTAATGATTTATCCCAATGATTTTGTGGCGCATGTGGGAATATTGTTTGTGTTGCTAATAACTTTCCTGTGCTATCAACTACGGCAATTTTACAGCCGGTACGCAGGCCTGGATCAAGCCCAAGTGTGGTGCGTGCGCCAGCAGGTGCGGCCATTAATAAATCTTTTAAGTTTTTAGCAAATACATCAATAGCACCGGTTTCGGCCTTTTCGCGCATGGCGGCTAAAAATTCGTTTTCTAAGTGTAGGCCAAGTTTTATTTTCCACGCCCACTGTACCACGGTCATTAACCATGCACTGGCAGCTTGGTTTTTTATATCAAGGCGGTAATGATCGGCAATCATAATGGCGCAAACAATAGAGGGATCTTCAGCGTTTGGCTCAGGGTTAATACTTAATTGTAAAATACCTTCATTGCGAGCACGCAGCATAGCTAGTGCACGGTGAGACGGTATTTTTTTCAGTGGCTCTTGATGCTCAAAGTAATCACGATACTTTGCTCCCGCTTGCTCTTGGCCTTTTATAATATTTGCTTCTATCTGACCATGTTGGTTGATATGACTGCGGAATTTAGCTAATAATTTAGCATCTTCAGCAAAGCGTTCCATCAGAATAAATTTAGCACCATCCAGAACCGCTTTGTTATCTGCAAAGCCAGCATCGGTATTTATGAATTGGCTAGCTTGCTGCTCAGGGTCAAGGGTTGGGTCTTTAAACAGCGCATCAGCTAGTGGCTCGATGCCTGCTTCAATCGCTATTTGCCCTTTTGTACGGCGCTTTGCTTTATAGGGAAGATATAAGTCTTCAAGCTCTGTTTTGCTCGCTGCATTATTTATGTCTGCTTCAAGCGCTGTCGTCAGTTTATCTTGCGCTTTTATCGTGGCTAATATAAATGTTCTACGTTCTTCTAATTCACGTAAGTAAGATAAGCGCTGCTCTAATAAGCGTAATTGGGTGTCATCTAAACCACCGGTAACTTCTTTACGGTAGCGAGCAATAAAGGGAACAGTCGCCCCTTCATCAAGTAATTTAGTTGCAGCAACAACTTGTTGCTGTTGAGCATTTAGCTCAGTGGCTAAACGTGCAGAGAGTGTGCTCATGCATAAACCTTTTCAAACGAAAAATAAAGCCAGTATTACTTTACTGGCACAGTAAGACTAACTGAATAATATCACAGTACTAAGCAATGGAAAGGCCTTAAAAGCTGAGCTTTTAAGGCCTTGTTAAAATCACTGACACAACGCGGGGAAAGAGATATTAATGGGGGTGCTCAACATGCTCCAATACTTCACTAAACGTGTGTGCAATTGGGCTAATATGTAGTGGAATTTGCAATGTTTTAGTAATTTCACGTGCTGATAATAAACCGCATATTTCGTTATCAGCGGTCGTGACTAACAAAAACATCGTGCCATGATGCTCCATGGTTTGTAAGGCATCACCAATACAGGCATAGCTTAAGCTTTGCATACTGACGCCAGTTAGTTGAGTTAGCGGTGTCATTACATGGCGTAAGCTAATATCAGCGCGATTTACATTCAAGCGTTGCGCTAGCACCATGATTTTTGAGCTTTGTAAATCTGCACTTGATACAATACCAATAAGCTTTTCGCTATCGTCTATTACTAAAATAAAGTCAGTATGTTGGCTACTGGTTTGTTGTAGCGCCTCTATGATACTGATGTCGTAATGAGCGCGTAGTGGGTCTTTTTGGGTAAAGTTATTTACCATTTTTAAAGCCGGAGAAGTTAGATCAATTAGCGGCTGAGTGTCACTATACACATGAGATAACACGCCTTTTGATACATCTTGGGTACGTAATTCTTTGAAATTAGCCATAGTAGTCACCATTTTCGTTATTAAATTTAATATTTTTTAAAGCAATAAATTAAATAAGGAAATTTGGTGGCCCTCGCACAGAAGCGCGATTAAAAAGTGACGCTAATTGTGGTATCACATAGTGTGAAATTGTGGCTTCAGGGAGTGGTTGAAGTGCCCCAAAGTAGAGTGCGTTGGCATGAGTATCTGTGTCAACGTCAAGGTTTGCTTGGTCGGGAATATCACAAGCAACATAGTGGGCGGTTGGGGTAGAAAGTTCGGTTGAGTTATCATAGTCATGGGCAAACACGGTCAAACTCACACTCATTAAGAGTGTAAATAACACGGCATTATTAACGATGCGATGTATTAAGTTTGACATAACACGACCTTTTCAATTACCACCTCAAGTGCAAAATGCTTTACTTGAGTAATACTATTTATAGTCTACTAATACACATTAGACAATCAATTATTAACCTTATCTGAATTATCCTAGCTCAAAGTTAGCTAAGCGCTTGTTTATTTACTTAGCCCCTGGATATTCAATATTATTGACGTACCATTCTTTTTTACCTTGCGGCGTGGTTACGTAAAATTCATCATCGATCTGTTTTTTTAGTAATGCACGCGCCATTGGAGAGTCAATCGAGATGTAATCTTTACGATCATAGATTTCATCGGGGCCGACAATTCTAAACTTTAGTACTTCGCCTTGCTCGTTTTCGACTTCTACCCATGCGCCAAAGAAGACTTTACCTGCTTGTTGCGGTGAATAATCAATGATTTGCAAATCGGGCATGCGGTTACGCAAATAACGTACACGGCGGTCTATTTGTCTAAGTAGTCGTTTATTGTACTGATAATCAGCATTCTCAGAGCGATCTCCTAAACTGGCTGCCCAACTAACAATTTTAGTAACTTCTGGGCGCTTCACATTCCAAAGGTGGTCGTGTTCTTGTTGTAGTTGAAAATACCCTTCGCGGGTAATTAGATTCGTTTTCACTGTTGCTGTTTACTCTGTTGTTGAATGCTGTGGCAAGGTATAAAAAACCGCTTACCTTGTCGAGTAGATTTCACGCCAGTTAGCGTGTTTGAAATGTTGTGTAACAATCTAATCAATCAATTCATTTTTTATTAGCTTAGTTTTCATTTATATTAACTATTAACAAGTCAAAAACAACAAGAATGAATGTTATGGGACACGAAACCACAAAAGTATTAGTCGTCGATGATGATATGCGATTACGCAGCTTATTGGAGCGTTACTTGGTTGAGCAGGGGTTTATAGTACGCAGCGCTGCAAACTCTGAACAAATGGATAGGTTATTAGAGCGTGAAAACTTTCATTTAATGGTGCTCGACTTAATGCTGCCAGGTGAAGATGGCTTATCTATTTGCCAGCGTTTACGCCAAAAAGAAAACGAAATCCCCATTGTTATGCTGACCGCGAAAGGTGATGAAGTTGACCGCATCATTGGCTTAGAGCTCGGTGCAGATGATTATATCCCTAAACCATTTAATCCCAGAGAATTACTGGCGCGTATTAAAGCTATTTTACGCCGCCGCTCTAAAGAAGTACCAGGTGCGCCCGCTGCAGAAGAAAACGAGATCACATTCGGCGAGTTTTCGTTGAATCTTGCTACGCGAGAAATGACCCAAGGTGATAAAACCATGTCATTGACCAGTGGGGAATTTGCGGTATTAAAGTCGTTAGTGACTCACCCTCGTGAACCGCTTAGTCGCGATAAGTTAATGAATTTAGCCCGAGGCCGTGATTACAGTGCCCTAGAGCGTAGCATCGACGTACAAGTTTCGCGTCTGCGTCGTATGATTGAGGATGATGCTGCCAACCCTCGTTATATACAGACAGTGTGGGGCCTTGGTTATGTATTTGTTCCTGACGGTGAAAAATAACCGTTTATGAGTATGTTTCCCAAAAGTGCATTTGGCCAAACAGTGTTTTTGGTGGCAGCATTATTGCTGATCAACCAAGTTGTTTCATACATAACTGTTAGCCTTTACGTGGTAAAGCCCACCATTGAGCAAGTAAATCTCATTCTCGCGAAACAAGTGAAAACAGTGTTTATTGATTGGGAAGATGGTGTAGAAATTAGCGATGAAGTATCTGCTAAGTTTTTCGAAATTACCGGTATTGAAGTAATGACCCAACGCCAAGCTATGTCTCATGGGCTTGGCCAAACACGTGAATATCCTATGTTATCGCGCAGTATGTCGGAGCAATTAAATGGTTCTGCCCGTGTGCGTATTAGCCAAATAGGCCCGTTGATTTACTGGGTTGAAGCCCCACAAGCGCCGGGTTTTTGGGTAAAAGTACCCCTCACAGGATTTAAAGATAACAATTTAGAGTTTCTAACCTTCTATTTGTCGAGTATCGGCTTTTTAAGCGTGCTAGGTGGTTGGCTGTTTGCCCGGCATTTGAATCGGCCATTAAAAGCATTACAGCAAGCGGCTGTTAAAGTTGGGGTAGGGGATTTCTCTACCAAACTGGAAGAGCATGGTTCCACTGAAGTCATAGAGGTAACACGAGCATTCAATCAAATGTCTCGTGGTATTGCTGCACTTGAAAATGACCGACGGTTACTGATGGCTGGTGTGTCACACGATTTACGCACACCACTTACACGTATTCGCCTTGCGACCGAAATGATGTCGGCAGAAGAAGAATATCTTCGCGAAGGCATTATTTACGATATCGAAGACATGAACGCCATTATCGACCAATTTATTGAATATTTACGCCACCATAAACGTGAAGAGCTAGCACTCGAAGATTTAAATGCGATTGTCTCTGAAGTGGTGCATTCTGAACAAAAGTATCAACGTAATATTCGCTTTATTGAAAATCCAAACCTCGATAGCGTACCTTTAAGTATGGTGGCAATTAAGCGCGTAGTAACCAATATGATTGAGAATGCCATTCGTTATTCTGACGGCGATATAGAGGTTGAAACCGCGTTAAGCCCAGATAAAAAGTATGCCATTGTAATGGTTAATGATCAGGGCCCGGGTATTCCAGAAAGTGAGCTGGAAACAGTGTTTGAGCCCTTTAAACAAGGTGATGCAGCCCGAGGCAGCGAAGGCAGTGGGCTTGGTTTAGCTATTATTAAACGAATTATTGATATGCACGACGGAAAAATAAAATTAGTAAACCGCCCTGAGGGAGGGCTTAGCGCACAGGTTTTTCTCCCTTTGAAATAAGAGATTTCAACTTATGTTTAGTAGCCTGAGATAATCGGGTATTTGTATAGGAGTTATAAACAAATGGAAGATGATAAAATTAATAAGTTAAAGCGGCTAATAGATAAAGGTAAGTGGCATTATATCTTTGTATATGGTGTGCTAGGTTGGGGAGTTTCGACAGCTGTTTTATTTTCGCTACTACAAGGTTTTTTCGGTTACGTAGGTTTTTTTGGTGTATTACCGCTCTCACTTATTTTATTCCCAATTGGAGGTTTATTTTGGGGACTTTATATGTGGTCTTACTTAGGTAAGCAATATGCCAAGGCTGTTAATGAGCGTAGCGCAGTATCATCTTAAGTTGCCTGTAGCGATAGATTACACAGCTTATATCTTCGGTAGCAATAAAATAAAAAGCACGATTTAGATCGCGCTTTAACCTATATATAATATAAATATGGCTACTTTTACAGCGCTTTAAACCTAATGGCTGTGCCACCACTTGTCGCTAGCTTTAGTGATAATGTATCTTTTGCTGTCACAATACGTTGTTCAATCTTGATGTCGTAGGGGTTGTTTTCCCATTGTGCGTTGTCACCATCTCTATAAATTTGTGCTTCGAATGCGGTTCCTGCTTCTAAAAAGTCGAGCTTAATATCTATTGTGCGAGCTTGCTCATCGGTGACTGCGCCTAAATACCAATCATTACCTGAATAATTGTCGCGTTTACGCTCTTTACGTGCAAACACTACGTAGTCGCCAACTTCACCTGCCAATGCGATACTTTGTTGCCAATCAGTCGGCACGTCTTGAATAAATTTAAACGCATCCGGTTTTGCTAAGTAATTACGCGGTAAGTCAGCAGCCATTTGAATAGGGCTATACATCACTACATACAAAGCCAGTTGCTTAGCTAGGGTTGTTTGCGGACGGTTAGTATCAGCGCCTAAACCATTAAAACCCATATCAAATATGCCCGGGGTAAAATCCATAGGGCCCGCTAACATACGAGTGAAGGCAAGCATCGGAATATGTTCTGGTGGATTAGGTGGCGTGCCCCATGCATTAAACTCTTGGCCTCGAGCACCTTCACGAGCTATCCAGTTAGGGTAGGTTCGGCGCAGGCCGGTGTCTTTAATCGGCTCATGAGTATTAATACTGAGTTTATGTTTAGCGGCCAGCTTTATACTGTGTAGGTATTCGTTAACCATAAATTGACCGTCGTGCCATTCTTTTCGAACAATACCATTTTCGTCAATGCGTTTGATGTTACCGCCATCTGCGACGTAGCCTGTCTTTACTTGGCTAACGTTGGATTTTTCATACAGCGCGTAAGCATCTTCCATTTGATTACGGTAGTTTGTAACGTTACCAGAGGTTTCGTGATGGCCTATAAGCTGCACACCTTTTTGTTTACCGTAACGAGTCAGTTCGGCGATATCAAAATCATCATAAGGTTTGGTAAAGCTAAATACATCGCCATTGAAGAACCAATCACCGTCCCAACCAATATTCCAGCCTTCAACGAGTACCCCATCAAAGCCGTATTTAGCTGCAAAATCCATGTAGTACTTAGTGTTTGCTGTGGTAGCGCCGTGTTTTTCACCGCTGCCCCAGGTGGTTTCATTGATATGCATACCCCACCAAATACCCACATATTTACCTGGTTTGACCCAAGATACATCGCCTAATTTGTTTGGTTCATTTAGGTTTAAAATTATATCTGAATTAATCAAATCAATGGCTTGCTCGCCAATTTGTACCGTACGCCATGGGGTATTAAATGCGCCGTGTTTTTTAACTGCGATGCCGTCAGACCAAGGTGTTAGATCAGCTTGTAAGGTACCAGGGCGACGTTGATTGAGCACCATACCAGCATAATCAACCAATGCAGCTTCATGAATACTAATATGAACACCATCGGCATTTTTAAACGTGAAAGGGGTGTGCACAAGGGCTGCATCTTGTAATGATGTGGTGTTGTAAACATATTCGTAGCGATTCCAGCCTCGCGCGGGGATCCACCAGGCTGTGGCTTTATCCGCAGCGGCAACTGCAAATTCTGTGAGTTCTTTGGTTATTTCAATGTTTTCAAAGCCAGCTTGTTTAGGTACTTCGTAACGAAAACCTACACCACTATCAAATGCTCTGAAACGCACTGTGTACGTACCACCATGAGGGGTTGGTTTACTAAAAGTAACTGCCACTTCATTATGTTGATCAACAACCGTTTGACGCTCACCCCATGGTTGCTGCCATTGGTCATGTACCTGTTCACTCGCAATGTTAGTGATTGTGAAACCTTCATCAAATGCTGCTTGCTGCTTAAACTCAAATCCTAGGGATGAGTTTTCAATAACATTTTTATTGTTAAAGCTGATTGAATAATGAGGCGTGGTATTTTGATCTGAAATGGTTATTTTGATTTTTTTGTTTGGTGATTCAACAGTTGCTTCTTTAGCGAAGCCACTGCTTGATAAAAGCGCTAGTAGTAGTAAAGGTAATCGCATTGTGTGTCCTTTATGTCTAACTGGGTAAGTTATCCAGAGTTCAGTTAGTTAGCATAAAACGCACGGGGGGAATTTACGAGGTAGCTACATACGTATTCAATTCAATAATTTTTTAAAATAAGTAATAAAGTATCTATAAAACAGGTCTATACTGGTATGCAAAATAATTAGAATAGCCAATATGAAATTCATCACCTTTGTACTTTTAGCTTTTATTTCAGTTAAAAGCTATGCCGTCACCGTGACAATTTCTGATTTAGATCAGCAAACTGTAGCAAATGTGGTGGCGTGGTTAACCCCGTTACAAGCCTCAGAGAATAAGGCTCGCACTAATCAGTCATTTACCATGTCGCAAAAGGATCGCCAGTTTACTCCGCATGTGTTGGTGGTTGAGCAAAATGCCGAGGTCGAATTTCCTAATTTAGATTCGATTATGCATCACGTTTATTCGTTTTCTAAAAGCAAGGCGTTTGAATTAAAGCTTTATCGTGAACAACCACAAGCGCCGATCACCTTTGATCAAGCTGGGGTTGTTGAGCTTGGCTGTAATATCCATGATTGGATGCTTGGTTATATAGTGGTTGTTGATAGCCCATTTTATGGCATAACAAACGAGCAAGGCCAGTTTTCTTTTGATGTACCGCCAGGTGAATACACACTTAGTGTATGGCACGAAGGATTTGGCGATATTAGCTCAACAGAGTCGCAAACCGTTACAGTTAGTGATACAGATTTCAACTATCAATTAAAACAAAAAGTAACTCCGCGTATTGCAATTGGTGTAGATGAATTTGATGAATATTAGAGTCGTATTAGGTTTTGCCCTTCTGGCTGTTGTGTCAAATGCCACTGCGCAAGTAAAAGGTTTATTGCAAGTAGGTGCAATAAAAGGCGATTCCTACGCTACTTGGCAAGAAGGTGGTGTAGGGCTTTATCGCTACGACACTGATACCGACGGTATTGTACTTACGCAAGGGTTAATCGATTTTAGAGCCGATATAACAAGTGGTTGGTCTGCGCATGGGGTGATTAATGCCTATCAAGACCCTGAACCAACGCTTGGGTTCAGTCAAGTGTATTTGCAGTATAAACCTCTGACTAGTAGCAAATATAAGTGGCATGTTCGCGCTGGTGGTTTTTATCCCTTATTGTCACTAGAAAACCCTGATATGGGCTGGATATCTCCCTACAATTACACGAATTCTGCGATAAACTCATGGATTGGCGAGGAAGTGCGTACTTTGGGCGTAGAAGCAACAATTAAACGCCCTGGTCGCAGTTTTAATAGTAAGCATAGCTTTGCCTTTGTTGGTGCTACATTTAAAGGTAATGACCCCGCAGGTACGCTTTTAGCTTGGCGTGGTTTTGCGATGCATGACCGCCAAACAACACTGAACGAAGAAGTGGCATTTGCCGCTGTTGCATCGCTTGATACGCCTCAACTGCAATTTCAAGCTAATCAGGTTTTGCCGTTTGAAGAGATTGATGGCCGCTTTGGTTATTATGCTGGTGTACATTGGGATTATTTAAAAAAGTCGCAATTTCGATTCTATTACTATGATAATAATGGTGACCCAGCTGCTGTAAATTACAGTACTGGGCAATACGCGTGGGATACACGTTTTGCAAGCGCTGCATGGTTATATAAATTCAATGCTAAAACACGTTTAATTACTCAGGTTATGTCTGGTAGTACGGCGATGGGAGATACACGAGGTGTAGATAACCGTTTTTATAGCCACTTTGTTTTATTGAGCCATAAAATGGCATCTCATAGGCTATCTATTCGTTATGACTACTTTGAAGTAACAGATAAAGACGATTGGGCATTTGATCCAAATGCTAGTCATGGCGAAGGGGTTACAGCAACTTGGCGTTATCAGCTTTCACCACAATGGCAGTTAGGTATTGAAGGGTCTGCATTACATAGCCAAGTAGATAATCGTGCCGCTATGGACATAGCAGAAAAAGTTTCCCAGCAACAAATTAGCCTAAATGCTCAATGGCGTTTTTAGACCAGCATGAAAAAAGCAAGGGATTCTTGGAGCCCCTTACTTTTTAAAACACCTTATTTTTTATCAAAGGCACGCTTCATAAAATTAGGTGTAGCTAATGCGCCGTGGTGAATACCACTGTTATAGTATTCAGTACTTTGAGCAAGCTCACTAGCAGCATCTTCTCTAAAGCCTGCAAATACTTCATCTTTACGTGCTAGCGTCACTGACCATAAACCGCTTGGGTAAATTGGTTGTGGGAAAGGCAGGGTTTGCAAATCCTTAAAGCCTACTTCAGTCATGGCATCACGCATCTCGACTAGTAGCGGCATGTGCATCAGTGGAGATTCACTTTGTTGCACCATAATACCGCCAGGGCGAAGGGCGTTTAAACAACTAGTATAAAAAGCATGGTTGAACAAGCCTTCTCCAGGGCCAACCGGATCAGTGCCATCAACAATCACTACATCGATAGAATCACTTGGTAGTTCGCGCATGTATTTAATACCGTCATCAAACATCACCGTTGCACGTGGATCTTGATTTGCTTCACATAACTCCGGGAAGTATTTTAGCGACATTTGCGTAACGACTTCATCAATATCAATTTGTGTTACTGCCTCAACACTTGGGTGTTTGAGTACTTCGCGTAAAGTACCGCAATCACCACCGCCAATGATCACGACATTCTTAGGATTCGGGTGAGCTAATAGCGCTGGGTGACTGATCATTTCATGGTAAAAGAAGTTCTCGCGACTACTTACCATAGTGCAGCCATCAATAATCATTAAGTTACCAAAATCTGTGGTTTCGAACATTTCGACTTTTTGAAAAGGAGACTGTTTTTCGTCTAATTTTTTATTAATGCGTAGAGAAAACGCACTGCCGTCACGTTCGCTTATTTCGGTAAACCATTTGCTTTGATCTAAATTTGCCATGTCGCTAGCTACACTTTTTAGTTGAGTATGAAAAAGGGGCAATTCTGCCAGTGGTTGGCGTTTTGCTCAATGAAATTTTATCAGTATAGCGAATATTTTATCCTAGCTTTGGCTTAAAGGTTAATTTTTGTTAGCTTAGGATGTTATGACGTATTAAAATGCGTGATTAAACACGTATTTGCCAACTAAAGAAGAATTTGCCATGACTTGGGGTTTAGACACAGCACGCGCTACCTATAACGTTGCTCATTGGAGTGATGGTTACTTTGATATAAATAGTCAAGGCGAGCTAGTGGCTTATCCTGATGGCGATCAAAGCAAAGCGGCTATTTCATTAACGGAACTAACTGAGCAGTTTAAAAAACAAGGCTTAACATTGCCTGTGTTAGTACGCTTTACTGATATTTTGCAAAACCGAGTTGATACCCTCACCAGTGCGTTTTGCAAAGCCCGCGATGCACGCGATTATCATGGTCACTACACTTGTGTTTACCCAATAAAAGTAAACCAGCAGCGCTCAGTCGTGAGTAAGTTGCTAGCTCATCCAAGTGGATTAGTGGGCCTTGAAGCTGGCTCAAAACCAGAGTTAATGGCTATTTTAGGAGTGGCAACATCACCTATCACTATTGTTTGTAATGGCTATAAAGATAGCGAATTCTTACGCCTAGCCTGTATTGGCCAAGCGATGGGCCACAAGGTTAAAGTGGTTGTTGAAAAGCTATCAGAACTGACCACCTTACTAGCTGAAATAGATGATTTAGGCATTGAACCGGCTATTGGTATTCGTATTCGCTTAAATTCTGTGGGTAAAGGTAAATGGCAAAATACCGGCGGCGAAAAAGGCAAGTTTGGTTTAACTGCAGGGCAGGTGCTTAGTGCGGTTGAGGTACTTAAGCAACACAATAAATTGCATTTAATGCAAATGGTGCACTTTCATATCGGTTCTCAGATTGCCAATATTCGTGATATTCACCGGGCTTTACGCGAATGTTCGCGCCATTTTGCTGAGTTAACCCAGTTAGGTGTGCCATTAAACACCGTTGATGTGGGTGGTGGACTCGGTGTTGATTATGAAGGTTCTGGCTCACGCAGTGCCTGTTCAATGAACTACACGGTGGATGAATATGCACGAAATGTAGTGAATGCATTTGCTGAAGTGTGTGAACAACATGATTTACCACATCCGGCTATTATTACAGAATCAGGCAGAGCGCTTACCGCACATCATGCGGTATTAATCACCGATGTTATTGACGTTGAGCAAGCACCAAATCATTTAAACCCAAGCGCACCAGAGCCTAACAGTGTATTAGTGCTTGATGAAATGTGGCAATGTTTACAGCGTTTGAACCCGCGTATGGCGCTTGAAATTTATCACGATGCGATGCATTTATTTAGTGAAGCGCATGATCAGTACGTACACGGCTTAGTTAGCATGTTGGAATGGGCTAAAATAGAGCAACTTTACTTTACCATATTGCATCGCGTTCGAGCATCATTAAGCAGTGCAAGAGCCCATCGTGAAGTACTTGATGATTTAAATGAAAAACTGGCCGACAAGCTATTCGTTAATTTTTCATTGTTTCAGTCGTTACCCGATGTATGGGGTATTCAGCAGTTATTCCCAGTAATGCCAATTGAGAATTTAGATAAACCTTTAACGCAACGCGCGATTATTCAAGATATAACTTGTGACTCAGACGGGCAAATTCGTGAGTATGTTGAAGGTGCTGGAATTGAAACAAGCTTGCCAATACCGCAATATGTTCCAGGGCAGCAATATCATGTTGCTATGTTTATGGTGGGTGCATACCAAGAAATTTTAGGTGACTTACATAACTTATTTGGCGACACTGATTCGGTGCATGTTGAGTTGAACGAACAAGGCTATCAACTAACAAATGCGATAAAGGGTGATAGCGTTAAGGATGTATTAAAGTTTGTAGACTATGATAGCGAAATTTTAGCCGAGAACTTTGCATCAACTGTCGCAAAATTAAGTATCAGTGATAGCGAAAAAGCACAGTATTTAGTAGAGCTAAATGCAGGACTTGCTGGTTACACGTATTTTGAAGATTAAATTTGATGAAAGGAATTAAGTAGTAATGTCGATGATTCGCTGTGTGTTTAGTATTTTCTTTTACACCTTAAATACGGTGATTTGGTTTATACCAATTTTTATTTTTGGCTTAATTAAATTACTGCCAATTAAACCATTGCAAAAAGCGATGAGTTGGGCGGCTAAAAAGTGCGCCACTATGTGGGTGAGCTGCAACTCATTAAATCAAAATATATTTACACCTTATCAGCTAAATGTAACAGGTCTTGAGCAAGTTAAACTCAAAGACTGGTATTTGATTATTGCTAATCATCAAAGCTGGGTCGACATTTTAGTTTTACAGCGTTTATTAAATCGAAAAATTCCATTTTTGAATTTCTTTTTGAAGAAAGAGCTTATCTACGTGCCGATTCTTGGCTTAGCTTGGTGGGCTTTAGACTTTCCATTCATGACCCGTACCAGCAAAAGCCAGCTTAAAAAGAACCCTAAACTGCGTGGTAAAGATTTAGAAACAACCCGTAAAGCCTGTGAAAAGTTTAAAGAAATGCCAGTGAGTATTGTTAACTTTGTTGAAGGCACGCGTTTTACTCAAGCTAAACATGCACGCCAAAATAGCCCATTCCCGCATTTATTAAAACCAAAAGCGGGCGGTATTGCTTTTGTAATGCAAGCGATGGGAGAGCAAATATCTAAAGTGGTGAATGTAACAATTCATTACCCTGATGGCATACCTACTTTTGTTGATTTTGCCAGTGGCCGAGTTAAAAACATCAACGTGCACGTTGAAGTGTTACCTGTAAGCCAGGAGTTAATAGGCGATTACACCGGGGATTCTGAGTTTAGAGTTGGCTTTCAATCAGAGTTAAACCGTTTATGGCATGAGAAAGAGCAGCAATTAGTAAAGCTTGAGCAACAAGCTAAGTGATCATTAATAGTGAGTGCACATGCTAAATAGTGTTATTCCAAAATGGCTGAATGGCCTAATTGTGGGGGTTGTACTTTTTAGTAATACCTTACTGTGGGGCTGTGTTGTTTTAGTACTGGGCTTAATAAAACTAGTATTGCCCATGGTGTGGGTAAGTAACGTATTACATAGTGCTTATCAAGGTTGGTGTAGTGGTAACCGGCTCGGGTTAAAATTGAGCAACGCGCAAATCACAACAGTTATTAATGGTGATGTAAATAAACTTGGTTGGTACTTGCTGATATCGAATCATTTTAGCTGGCTCGATATTGTAGTGCTCAGTGCCATCGATGTTTTGCCGGCCCCCAAGTTCTTTTTAAAAGATGAGCTTAAGTATGTGCCGCTTATTGGCTCGGGCGCTTGGGCTATGGGTATGCCATTTATGAAGCGTGTTAGTAAAGCGCAGCTTGCTAAAAACCCTGCCCTAAAAGGCCTTGATGTTGCACGCACTAAGCATAGTTGCCGTAATTTTCGCAGTCACCCAACCACTATAATTAACTTTGTTGAAGGCACGCGTTTTACAAATGCGAAACACCAAACACAGCAAAGCCCATTCAAGCATTTATTAAAGCCTAAAGCCGGTGGCGTCGCATTTGCGCTTGAAGTTCTAGGCGAGCAATTTGATGCCATTCTTAATACCACGCTGGTATATCAAGCACAGAGTAATCATATTTGTGGTAGCTTTTTAAGTGGGCGCTTAAATAAAGTGACCGTTAATATTACTTTAGTGCCTGTTAGCCCTGAGTTATTAGGTAACTACCAGCAAGATTGTCAGTTTAGGGCTCGTTTCCAAAAATCGATTAATCAGTTATGGTTAAACAAAGATAGTGAACTGGCAATTGCTTACGAAGAGCAGAGCTCTGAAATTGTAATTATACCGGATAAGGAGATTGAACTACCGTGACAACACCTACACGCCTACAACAACTGGTTACACCTTGGTTTGAGGGGATGCCGGATGCTGAACTCTTCGGCTCGCTAGCAGCTACTGCGATTGGAGTATGTACATTACTGGTTGTATATTTATTTACTCGGCGCTTAATGTTACCAGGCATTCAAGCTGTGGTTACTAAACTCTCACCTGAGCGAATAGGCTCCCTCTCGCCATTACTTACAAAGCTTAATCGTCGCTTTGCAGGCATGCTTTGCTGTGTATTTTTTTTGGCTACATTTGATAGTGTTTATCCTGTTGGTGAATTTGCCGCCGAAGTATTTAAAACCATAGGTCAAACCCTGTTGATCATTCATGTTGGTTTTATCATTAGCAGTATAGTGAGTATTGCTGGGGCAATTTATAACCAACTTGAATTTGCTCGTGAAGTGCCAATACAAGGATTGATTCAAGTTGTTAAGCTGATCACCTTCATAATCTGCGCAATCTTAATTGTTAGTATTTTACTTGAAAAGTCGCCTACTTATATTTTGTCTGGTTTTGGTGCTATTGCTGCGGTTACTTTACTGGTATTTAAAGACACCATTTTAGGTTTTGTCGCGAGTATCCAAATAGCTGCAAATCGTTTAGTGACCTACGGAGATTGGATCCAAGTTGATAATTACGGCGCAGACGGTGAAGTAATCGACTTAGGCTTAAACACAGTAAAAGTACGTAATTGGGATAATACAATTACGACTATCCCAACTTACATGTTGGTAGCTGGCTCTTTTAAAAACTGGCGTGGTATGCAGGAGTCTGGCGGTCGACGTATAAAACGCTCCCTTAATATTGATATGAATAGTATTCGCTTAGCTGATGATGAGCTTACAAAAACTATTGGTCAAACAATCGCCCTAAAAGACTATATTAAAATGAATAGTTTGCCTGATCCGGTATCAAATTTAGGCCTGTTTCGTCGTTATGCTGAAGGCTATTTAAAGCAACATGACAAAATAAACACCTCATTAACCTTAATGGTGCGTGAGTTACAGCCACTAAATCATGGTTTACCCATTGAGTTCTACTGCTTTAGTCAAGACAAGCGATGGATATCATTCGAACATTTACAAGCTGAAATAATGGATCATCTACTTGCGGTATTACCGCTGTTTGATTTACGTCCTTATCAAAGTGTTACAGGGCAGTTTAGCCCTGCGATAAATGGTTCTACGGGAATTAAACCCACCGTTAAAGTGGCAAATGATACTGCCCAAGACCCATCAGAATAAAGCCAATTAATAGCCACCATATGGGTGGCTTGGCCAACCTTAGCCATGCAAATGCGGCTATTACCAGCGCTACATGCCAAATATTGTGAACTGCTGAAGTCCAAATTGGTGAGTACAGTGCCGCCGCAAGAAAGCCCACAACCGCAGCGTTAAGTGCAGCAATGCTGCTTGCAAAACGAGGGTGTTGGGCTAACTGCAACCAACTACGCTGCAAAGCAAACATCAGTAATAGCCCTGGTAAAAAAATTAATGTCGTGGCAATTAATGCGCCTACTACGGGCTGAATCCCCTCAAATTGTGCCCCTAAATAACTTGCTATCGTAAACATTGGCCCAGGCACTGCTTGAGCGCTAGCATAGGCTGTTAAAAATTGCTCGGTATTGAGTGTGGGTAAACCAGCTTGAAGTATTGGCAGTACAACGTGCCCACCACCAAACACCATCGCGCCAGCTTGATAAAATGGCGCAAATAACGCGGCGCTTTCAGTCATGGGCAGAAAGCTTATTATCAGCAGTAAGGCAAATAGCAGCAAAGCAATCCAGTTAACGCCTGCCTTGGTTACTGATTGCGGTTCATTGTTATCAGTTAAGTTTAACATTGGCCAAATAGCGCCAATACTTGCAGCTATAAATAATACCGCTATTTGACCGGCAAGGTTGGGTATTACAATGAGCAACAAAGTACTTGAAGCGGCCAATGCTTTTAATACCCAGCTGGTGCAAAAACTTTTTGCCATACTAAGTGTTGCATCTGCGACAATCACCACTGCAAATAACTTTAATCCGGCGATAATAGCAAAGTAAATTGCATCAAATTGGTGAGCACTGATAGCAAGTAATATCATGATCAATAATGATGGCAGCGTAAAGCCTATAAAAGCTGCGATTCCACCTAATAAGCCACCACGCTCAACACCAATGGCAAACCCTACTTGACTTGAGCCAGGCCCTGGTAATGCTTGGCTTAAACTAATTAACTGTGCATAGCGCTGGGTGTTTAACCACTTAAGGTTATCGACAAAGTGGCGTTTAAAATATCCAAGGTGTGCTGCAGGGCCGCCAAAGCTCATGCAACCAAGTAAAAAAAACTGTTTAAAAATAGCGAGTAACATAATGGATTTATTTTCCTATAGCACGTTTATGTTTCATTATTACAAATTTTAGTGACAATTTTATGGTTATTAATCTATGTACCTGTCTACAATAAGAGTAGGTGATAGCTAAAATAAAGTAGATATGCGATTTATAGTTTCCGTTTTTATTGGCATTATGCTTTGTGTGAGCAACAGTTCTTATGCGGCCGTTGCTATAACTAAGGTATCATTAGCTGTGGATCATGGTCCACCATATAGCCAAATATCAGAAAGTGGTGAAATTACTGGCGCTATTGTTGATATTTTTCAGTTAATGCAGCAGCAACTTGATTTTAAATTAGAATTAGTAGGCTGCCCATTTTCTCGTTGTATCAGAATGCTTGAAAATGGCGAAGTTAACGCGATGGGAGGGTTAATACTTACACCTGAACGCCAGAAATTGATGCAGTTTGTTACGCCTCCTTATATGGTGATCACCTCGTCGTTTGTATTTTATGCGCGTCATGAAAGCAAGTTAGAAATTAAGCACTACGATGACTTATATGGAAAGAAAATAGCCATTATGCGTGGAGCTGCATATTTTAAGCGCTTTAATGAGGATGATAAGTTAATTAAAGTTCCTGTATTGACCGAAAAGACGGCTATTGATTTACTAGTAAAAGGTCGAGTGGATTTGGTAGTCGGCATTGAAAGCACAACGGATCATGCAATGAGTGTTTTAAATCAACCGGCTAATAAACTAGTGAAAATGGATTACCGTCACAGCGATACCATTTATGGCTACCTTGCTCTAAGCAAGCAGTTTCATAGCACTGATTTGGCTAAGCGTATTGATGAGCAACTAAAAAAGTTGGCTGATAGCGGCGAATTAACGAAACTCGTTGCACCTTATAAATTACCCGCCGTAGATCGAGAGTCGCTGGGCTTTTAACTGATTCTTCATGGTTTGTTCATGGACAGCTTTGCATACTTACTAGCAAATGAGTATTTAGAGGCAAGGAGTTACCATGACGTTAACTAAACCATTATTAACAGTAGCAGTTGTAAGTGTATTACTAACCGGTTGCGAAACTAACAATACTGGTATGGGAGCAGGTATTGGTGCTGCAACAGGTGCTGTACTGGGTAAAGCAACTGGTGACCACGATGACAAACGTATTTTTATTGGCGCTGCAATAGGTGCCTTAGCCGGTGCGGCTGTTGGTGATTACATGGATAAACAAGAACAGGCTTTTCGTGATGAACTCGCCGGTTCTGGTGTTGAAATAGTCCGTGAAGGTGACAACTTACGCTTAGTTATGCCATCAAATATTACCTTTGCGACAGACCAATCATATATTTCATCGGGTTTTCATAATACCTTAGATGCGATTGCTAAAGTAATGAACAAATATGAAAAAACCTTCCTTAGCATTGAAGGTCATACCGATAGCACAGGTAAAGATAGCTACAATATGACACTATCTGAGCAGCGTGCACAAAGTGTGAAAAGCTACTTAGTGAATCAACAAATTCTAGCTGGGCGTATCAGTACTCGCGGCTATGGTGAAACCCAGCCAATCGCCAGTAATGACAGTGCTAACGGCCGCGCGCAAAACCGCCGTGTAGAAATTCAAATCGTACCAAACACCGAAGGCTAGTTATTTGCATTTATTTATCTCAATCACTTGTTTATTAGCTGGTGATTGAGGTTATTGACCGCTTTTCTTCAATCTCTATTAAACTGCAGCTCACATAATTGTTTATATAGTGGGTTTGACTCTATTAATTGCTGGTGCGTACCTGTGGCAATTATCTCACCGTGCTCCATCACGACGATTACATCTGCATGTTTTACTGTGGCCAAGCGATGGGCAATAATTAGTGTAGTGCGGTTTTGCATTAGATGCTCAAGCGCGGCTTGCACATGATGCTCACTTTGCGCATCAAGAGCACTGGTTGCTTCATCAAGCAATAGTATTTCAGGGTCTTTTAATATTGCGCGAGCGAGCACAATCCGCTGTTTTTGCCCGCCAGATAAACGCACGCCTTGCTCTCCCAAAAAGCTTTCATAGCCGTTTGGTAACTGTTGTATAAACTCATCAGCATGGGCATGCTTAGCAGCAGCATAAACTTGCTCGTCAGTGGCACCTGGATTGCCGTAGCGAATGTTGTGCATCACATCAGAGCTAAATAAAATCGGGTTTTGTGCCACCATGCCCATACAATTACGTAGGGTATTGAGTGATAAATCTTTAATATTAATACCGTGAAACTTAATATCGCCGCGAGCGGGGTCGTAAAAGCGCTGTAGTAGTTCAAAAAGAGTCGTTTTACCTGCACCAGATGGGCCAACAATTGCTACTGTTTGGCTTTGTGCGATAGTTAGCGTTACATTTTTAAGTGCGCTAACATCAGGGCGTGACGGATAGTTAAAGGTAATATTTTTGAGCTCTATGGCTACTGATTCTTTATGTGATTGCAATTGATCATCAAGCGGTGTTGCAGGATTTACAATCTCGCTTTTCACCGCTAACAGCTCTAGCAGCCTTGCAGCAGCGCCAGCGGCGCGTTGTAGCTCACCATATACTTCGGCTACGGTTGCCACCGACATTGCTACCATAATAGCGTAAAACACAAAGGCACCGAGTTCCCCTCCGGTCATAGTGCCTGCAAGTACGTCAGTGCCGCCAACCCAAAGCATGACGCTTATGGCGCTAAAGGTTAAAAATATTACTGCGGCAATTAAAAATGAGCGCTGTTTAATACGGCTTTTAGCCACATTAAATGCTTTATCGGTTTCAAGCGCAAAGGCCTGTTGCTCGCGTTGTTCATGGCTATAGCTTTGCACTACTTTGATATTTTGAATTATCTCCCCAGCGTAAGTGCTAATGTCGGCAATGGCATCTTGGCTAGAGCTGGCAAGTTTACGTACCTTTTTGCCAAAAACCATCATCGGCACTAATACTAACGGCACACAAGCAACCACCACTAAGGTGAGCTTTAAGTTAGTGACTAGCAGCATCACTAAGCCACCAATAAGCATTAATGCGCTACGCAGCGCCATTGAAAACGATGAGCCTATAATGGATTGTAACAAGGTGGTATCGGTGGTTAGGCGTGACATGAGCTCGCCGCTGCGGTTTTCTTCAAAGTAACTTGGGTGCAGAGTGACGATGCGATCAAATACTGCTTTACGAATATCATTACTAACACGTTCGCCAATCCACGACATTAAATAAAATCGGCTGAATGTTCCAACAGCTAATAAACTGATCAGCCCTATTAGTACTAGCACCGCTTGTTTTAATTGCGCTTGGGAGCCCGCAATAAAGCCATGATCAATGACAAATTTAACCCCTTGGCCAAGTGATAAGTTAACACCTGCGGTAATAAGTAGCGCCAAAAGCGCAGAGAAAACCACCCATTTGTAAGGTTTAATAAATTCAAAAATAGGGATTAAGCTACTAAAAGCCGCTTTTTCTTGGTGCGTGGATTTGCTCATGCTGGATTCTTTTTTATGGATAAGGTATAGATATGGCTGCAAATAAAAATATTTCAATAACCGCAAACAACAATCAATAAAGGATTATCATGGCTACTACACACATTACGGGCGAATTTAGCGTTAAACTCAACCCAATAGAAGGCTACGCTAAAGGTATTGATGGCGTTAATTTGGGGCGAATGTCGATAGATAAAACTTTTACAGGCGAGCTTGACGCGACCAGCACTGGCGAAATGCTCAGCGCGATGACAACCACCCAAGGCAGTGCAGGCTATGTTGCTATTGAGCAAGTTGTTGGCACTCTTGCAGGTAAGCAAGGTAGTTTTGTATTGCAGCACTTTGGCACCATGGATAAAGGCCAAGATTCATTAATTTTAAATGTTATACCTGATTCTGGTAGTAATGAGCTTGAAGGGCTTAGTGGTAAAATGAGTATTCGCATTGAAGACGGAACTCATTTTTATGATTTTGAGTATCAACTCTAAATGACGCTATCACTATGGTTAAGCTTAGTTGCCATTTGTATGATGGGGGCTATGTCTCCTGGGCCCAGTTTGGCTGTGGTTTTGAAGCACAGTATTCATGGCAGTATGAAAAGTGGCATGCTTGCGGCTATTAGTCATGGGGTAGGTGTTGGCTTTTATGCAGCGGCATCTTTGCTTGGTCTTGGTGCATTGATGTTACAGTTTCCCACTGTGTATCAAGTGTTAGTTTACTTAGGTGCGGCGTATTTAGCATATTTAGGTATTAAGATTTTATTAGCAAAACCCAGTGCTGATGAGCTTCAAGTTGCGCAGCAAAGTGGTAGTGCTCAACAAGCGTTGCAAGATGGTTTTGCTATTGCGTTTTTGAACCCCAAACTTGCGGTGTTCTTTTTAGCCTTATTCTCACAGTTTATTGACCCTGCAAACCTAACTTTTAAAGTGGGCATGATCATGTGCTTAACCGTATTTGTTATTGATACTGGCTGGTATTTGATAGTGGCAGCACTCACAGAACTGTCAAAAAAACGATTTGCGTTTACTAAGTCATCACCTTGGCTTGATAAAGTTCTCGCGGTGATTTTTATAGCCCTTGCTGTACGTGTTCTTTTAACAACGTAATATTTAATCATCCAGCTTTCTGGGCCAAATAAAAAAATGTTGGCTCAGACTGAACATTTATTACTTGCTTATTTTCCATACTAAACCCTCTATTCATTTCACGTTAGTTGCTCAATCGTAGCATTTGGCGACAAGTTACTTCTCAGAGCTAGACGTTACCCTTATTAGTGCATACGTATTCATCACACTTATTTTACTTTTTGGTTACACTTTGTTGGTTTTATTTTATCCACAATTTAAAAATAAATCGCACACAATTATAAAATCAATAGGGTAGGAAGCTCATGGGGAAATTTAAACTGAGTGCATTAATGCTCGCAATGTTTGCACCCAGCAGTGCATTGGCCGCAGCTGAAAGTGATGCACAAGCGACAGTCAATCCACAGTTAGATGATGATCTAGAGGTTATTGAAGTAACAGGCTTTAGCCGAAGCTTAATTCAATCACTTAACCAAAAACGTTTTACAGATACAGTGTCAGAGCAGCTATCTGCTGATGATTTAGGGGCGCTACCTGATGTATCAATGGCAGATGCGCTTACTCGACTACCGGGGATTTCAGCTGTACGAACAGGTGGCCAAGCCGCCGAAATAAATATTCGAGGCATGTCGGGTGGATTTGTATTCTCAACCCTCAATGGTCGAGAGCAAGTATCTACAAGTGGTAGCCGCAGTATTGAGTTTGATCAATACCCGTCGGAGCTAATTAGTTCTGCTGCGGTTTATAAATCACCAAAAGCATCGCTCATTGAAGGCGGTGTTGCAGGTACTGTCGAGTTGCAAACGGCGAGTCCGCTTGATAATGATCAGCAGCATAAGTTTGTTGTGAACGCCAGAGGTATGTATAACGACCGTGCCTCAGAAGTGTATGACGCCACCGAATTTGGCGATCGCATTAGTTTTTCATATCAAGGTAAATACCTTGACGACACCCTAGGGGTTGCACTCGGTTATGCGCGTCTATTTCAACCTAGTGTAGCAACGCAATTTATTGGCCTCGCTTATAACGATAATAAAGAAATAGATGGCTTGGAAAATGATACTGGCGGTCCTGAAGTAAACCCAGAAAACGAATACATCAGTGAAGGTTTTGAGCTCCAGCACTTGGGCGGAGAAGAAACCCGTAACGGTTACATGGCTGCAATTGAGTGGGTGCCTGTAGATAACTTTAAGCTAAAGGGGGATGTGTTTTTATCACGCTTTGATACTGAGTCATTTGCCCGTGGTTTGCGAGTTAAGCTTGGTGGCCCATCTGCAACTTTCACCAATGCGCAGTTAGAAGGTAATTCAGTTATTGGCGCAGCTGTTAATCGTACCTCAAAAAGCTATACCCGGATTGAAATCGTTAACGATGACAATCAAGATTTTGATGAAGTAGACAGTTACGGCGTTAACGCGGATTGGCAAGTCACAGAGCGTTTAAACGTCAATATGGATGTGTCTTTGTCACGAGCAAAAAGTAACTTTCGCAATGGTTTACTTTGGGCATTAGTGGCAGAAGATGCCAGCGCTGAAGAACCGGTACTTGATAACAACGTAGCAATAAACTACCAACTTAATGGTCTCAACCTGCCCGATGTAGGTTTTAACCAGGCAGCCGCATTTAGCGATATAGACCGTGTTATGGTGAGTAAGTACGGTATTTACCCTTTTCAAAATGAAGATGAAGTTAGTGCTTATCGTCTCGATTTTAAATATGAACTAGATAACAACTGGTTCAGCTCAGTTGAATTTGGTGCGCGTTATTCTGACCGTGAATATAGCAATAACCGTTCTGTGTTTGAATATGGTGATGATGGTGCGTTTTCAGCAAGTGAGCCGTCACTTCGTTTAACTGATGACATGGTTGATGTGGTGGATTGGCAAGGCGAATTTAGTTACTTTCCATCGTATTTGGCAATAGATGTTGATAAAGCGCTGAATGCGTGGTTCCCTGAAGGTGCTCCTACACCTGTAACTACATGGGGTAACGCTGATGGGGTGGTTGATGCACAGGGTTACACCACAAACTATTCATGGACTATGTTACAAAGTGGCTCAGTGTATGAAGAAGTGCTGTCAGCCTATGCCATGCTCAATATTAATGCTGAAATTGGCAATATGCCAGTGCTGGGTAATATTGGTATTCGCCGTGTAGATACCGATCAATCGGCAACAATTTTAGAGAACGTCAATGGTGATTTAGCGCTAGGCGCACAAAATATTACTGACAGCATCGGCATTGTAAATCAAAACTATTTACCTAATGTGCTTGGCACGACCTACACCGACTACCTGCCATCACTTAACTTAAACTTTCAGTTAACGGATAACACGCAATTGCGTTTTGCCGCAGCTAAAGTTATGTCACGTCCACCAATCAATCGCCTAGCGGGAGATGCTAGTGCACAGGCAGATAAAACCACAGGTAAAATTAACGGCTCAAGTACTAATAATCCATTCTTAAAACCATTTTATGCCGACCAATACGATATCTCTTATGAGCATTATTTTGATGAATCAGATGGTGCGCTAGTGGTCGCAGGTTTTTATAAAAATATAGATTCGTTTATCGATACGATTGCGATAGAGGGATTTGACTTTAAAGGTAATGGCTTTAACGTTCCTGACTACATAGAAAACCCAGTCAGCGGCGAGCAAGTAGCTACCACTAATGGCACATATACAACCGCAGTTAATAACGCCAATGGCGGTTATATTCGCGGTATTGAGCTTGCTTATACACAAGTTTTTTCATTCTTACCTGCGCCTTTTGATGGTTTAGGCTTTAACGGCAGCTACTCCTACACCGAAAGCGAAGTTGAATCTATCACCAGTTTAGGGGGCGACACGACGACTCAAGGTTTACCTGGTTTGTCTAAAAATGTGTTAAACGGCACTTTGTTTTATAGCTTAGATAATTTTGAAACCCGCCTTAATGTGCGCTACCGCTCAGACTTTGTGTCCGAGCAAGTGGCTATCAATGAACAAGTGGTGAATTTTGATGCCGAGACCGTGGTCGATTTTCAAACCTCTTATCAATTTACTGATTCATTTGGCATGTTGCTACAGGTTAATAACCTCACCGACGAACCCACCCAAAGCTACTTTGGTAATGAAAGTATTACTGGGACTACCCAGTACTTTGGTCGTCAGGTTTATTTAGGTTTTACCTATAGCCATTAATGCAAATTGGAGCATATATAATGAATACAATAACTAAAATGACTCATTTGCTATTCGCTGTGAGTTTAACGTTACTTTTTGGCTGTGGTGGTTCAGGTAGTAGCGATGTAAAAGCAGGGCAAACTCTTTTAACTTGTGATGTACCACAAGTACCTAACACTGAAGGGACGCAATGCGTTGATCCCGAGCCTATCTCTTGCGACGCACCGTTATTTCCAGATGCGAACAATGAAAGCTGTATCAATGGCTACAACCCGGATTTACCTGATCCTGTTGTTTTTGCTGGAGAGAACGAAGCTGTTTTATTTTATAAACGTGATGAAAATGAAGGGTATGAAGGCTACCGTTTACACTCATGGAATACTGACGGTTGCGATGCTTACGCGCCGCCGTTTGATGCCACAGATTGGGGCAATGGTCACGAATACGACGGTGTTGATCCAAATTATGGTGCTTATTGGGTTGTAGCACTCAAAGAAGGTTATACCGAATGTGCCAATTTTATAATACATATTGGCACAGAAGGCACCGGCAAAGCCCATGGTGATGTGGATTTAACTATGCCACTGATGCAAGACGACGAGCGTTTTGTGCGTATGAACTTTACCTTTGATGGAGAGCCGTCTGTATTTGAGTTCCCAGTTGCAAGCCTTGGCGAACGCCCCGTTGCAATTGACGGTGCATCAGCACACTGGATTGATTTAAATACGGTATTGTATAAGCCAAGTAATGAGCTTACGCAAATTATCAAGTTACACTCATCTGCAACCGCTGAGCTAGGGGTTGATTTAGATACAGGTTTAAATGGTGAAACCATTGAGCTAACAGCAACACAGCTAAGCGATGAACAAGCTGCAAAAGTACCACACTTAACGGATTGGACTGCATATCAAGGTAATTGGGATGCTGACACTGCAAAGCAACTTATAAAGCAACAGCTTGCTGTTGCAGGCTACGATGCGGACGGCAAGTTACTTGAAGCAAGCTTTGTACAATCCGCTAAAGTACTCGATGCACTTTACACCCAAGGTGAGAACGATGCGAACGAGGCAATGTTGGGTGTGCATTATAACAACAATGCAATTGATGTTTCAGTATGGGCACCAACTGCTAGTAACATGATGATTAATGTATTTGACGCTGATAAAGCACAAGTGCATAGCACCGCCATGACGTTAGACAACAATACTGGTATTTGGTCAGCCAGCTTAGACAGCCAATACGACCGTCATTATTATCGCTTTGCGTTTGATGTTTATCACCCAACTACTAAAGCAATCGAAAGCCTATGGAGTACAGACCCTTACTCATTAAACGTATCAAGCAATGGCCTGTATTCGCAGTTGATAGATTTAAATGATGATGACACCAAACCAGAGGGCTGGGATGATCGCATTGTACCAACGGTGACTAACCCAGAAGATGCAATAATTTACGAAGGTCATGTGCGTGATTTTAGTGTGCGTGATACGTCAGTAAGTGAAACTAATCGTGGTAAGTACCTCGCGTTTACGGAACTTGAAAGCGTGCCAATGCAGCACCTTAAACAATTAGCTGATAAAGGTTTAACGCATTTTCACTTATTACCTGTTACTGACATCGGCACTATTGAAGAAGATACAGAGCAACGTGTTGAAATCACCGATACCTTAGGTAAATTATGTGATCGTATAAACGATGAAGCCGATGCCTGTAAAATCGAAGATAAAAGCAGCACGATAGCCGACATTATGCAAAGTTATCTGCCGGGCTCTGATGATGCACAAGCACTTGCCAGCGCGATGCGTGATTTAGACGGTTTTAACTGGGGTTATGACCCACACCACTTTATAGCTCCAGAGGGCTCGTATGCATCTAGCAGCGATGGCATTGCTCGTGTAAAAGAGACGCGCGCCATGGTGCAGTCACTGCAAGAAGTCGGTCTTCGTGTGGTTCTTGATGTGGTATACAACCACACAACGTCATCAGGCATTTGGGAAAAATCTGTTTTTGATAAATTGGTTCCTGGTTATTACCACAGATACAATGAAGTATCAGGTACGATAGAGCGCTCAACATGTTGTGAAAACACCGCTACAGAACATGTAATGATGGACAAGTTTGTTACAGATTCAATGGTTATTCTTGCTCGCGACTTTGGTTATGACAGTTTCCGTTTTGATGTGATGGGCCACATGCCTAAATCATCAATTTTAGCAGCGCGCGAAGCTGTGCAAGCAGTTGACCCAGATAACTACTTTTACGGTGAAGGTTGGGATTTTGGTGAAGTAGCCAACAATCGTTTATTCACTCAAGCTAAGCAAGCTGATATGGCAGGCTCAGAGGTTGGCACATTCAATGATCGTATTCGTGAAGCTGTGCGCGGTGGGGCATTGTTTAGTAATAATCCGACCGATGGTAATTTAGCTGACCAAGATACCTTACGTTTATCGCTGGCGGGTAACTTACAAAACTACATATTAAAAGACTTTAAGGGTAACTCAGCAAAAGGTAATAGCTTTAGCTGGAACACCCAGCCTACTGCTTATGCGTTAGACCCAGCAGATAGCATTAACTACGTATCAAAGCATGACAACGAAACACTTTGGGATCAGCTGCAATATAAGCACGCATCAAGCATGAGTATAGAGCAGCGTGTACGTGCCCATAATATGGCATTATCGATTCCGTTGGTGAGTCAAGGTATCCCGTTTATGCAATTGGGTGCTGATTTACTTCGCTCAAAATCAATGGACCGCGATAGCTACAATGCGGGTGATTGGTTCAATGCGGTAGATTTAACGAAAGAAAATAACAATTGGAATATTGGTTTACCTAATGCAGAAAAGAACGAAGAGAAGTGGTCTGAAATAATGCCTATTTCTGCTAACGCTGATGCACAAGCAATGCCACAAGATATTGCTTATGCAGGCGATGTGTTCCAAGAGTTCTTAGCTATTCGTAGTGCAAGCCCTTTATTTAGATTAACCACCGAACAAGATGTGATTGACCGTGTGGGCTTTCATAATGTAGGTAAAAACCAGCAACATGGCCTGATAGTAATGAGTATCGATGATGGCCAGGGCTTTGAGGACATAGACTCCCAGTTTGATGCACTCGTAGTCGTCATTAATGCAACAGAGCAAACGCTTTTACATACCGTACCTACGGCAGCAGGGTTTGAAATACACCCAACACTTAAAAATAGTGTTGATAGTGCAATGTCAGAGGCTAGTTTTACCGCTAGTGAAATGGACGGAACCTTTAGCGTTCCAGCTTATACCATCGCGGTATTTGTGAAGCCTCAGGGAGATACACAAGGTGTAGGGTTAAGTGCTAATGCAACCGTTGGCGCACCGGATGTTGTTCCTTTTGGTAGTACTGCCGTTTATGTTCGTGGCACCCTTAATGACTGGGGGACAGCAGATAACTTTGAGTATGTGGGCAGCGGCGAGTACCGTGTTGCTATTACACTTACTGCGGGTGATTATGAGTTTAAGATAGCATCTGAAGACTGGTCTACTGTTGATTTTGGGGCTTTGTCAGATGAAGATAAAGACGTTATTGAAAACCAAAATGAATCATTAATACGCAGTGGTTCAAATATGACCTTTACAGCGGCCAATGATGCAACCTATGTGTTCTCGTTTGATGCTAGTGATAAAGAAAACCCGACACTCAAAGTGTATAACGAAGAACCGTTTGTTGGCATGCCTGTTTACGTACGAGGTAGTTTAAATGAATGGGGAACCAGTGATGAGCTAATGTATCAAGGTAAAGGTATTTATACTTTTACTAAAACACTCAGCGCAGGTAGTTATGAGTTTAAAATTGCATCTGAGGATTGGGAGTCAGTGGATTTTGGTTCAGGTGAGTCAGATACTCTTGTAACAGTCGCCAAAGCGAAATTGTTAGCGGTTAAAGGTGAAAACATGATGATGGATATTGCCAGTGATGGTGATTACCAATTTGTTTTTGATGCGAGCGATTTAAACGAGCCAACCTTGAGTATATTCGATGCGAAAATGTTTTCTGATATACAGGTGTTTTTACGAGGTAGCTTAAATGGCTGGGGTACAGATAACCCGCTTATGTACCAAGGCAATGCGATGTATAGCACAACACTCGACTTAGCTGTAGGCGATTATGAATTTAAAATAGCCTCGGAAGATTGGAGCACTGTTGATTATGGTGGTGTGGGTGAGTCACCTACGGTAATAGTGGGTGAACAAAGCTCACTGGAAGCGGTAGGGGCAAACATTAAGCTATCTATTTCAGAGCAAGGGAATTACACCTTTAGTGTGATTGGACCTGACCGTAATAACGTTAAGCTGATTGTTAGTAAAAACTAACCACTCTTAATAATATACTGAAAAGCCGAGCAGTCTTAGTGTGCTCGGCGTTTTTTATAGTTGCATTCAGTCGCAATATTACCTAGGTTAATAGAATAAATATCAAGGAGGTTATGAATGTCTGAATTAGCCCTGAAAACCGCAAGTTTTAATCCTAAAGTGAAATCTTACTGGATCACGTTAGGAGTCATTACCTGCTTAGTGTGTTTGGTTGGTATCCCATTAATTCCAATTGTAGCCTTAATAATTTGGATCGTTTCAGGGCGTATGCTCAAAGCAATGTCAGCAGTGCTACTGGAGCGTAAGCTGGTGGTAAAGCGTGGTGTATTTTTCAAAGAAGAAAAGTCCATCCCGCTTGAAAAAATAACCGATGTAGGATTAAGCCAAGGGCCATTGATGCGTTTATTTGGTTTATATCGATTAAGTTTTGAAACTGCTGGTCAGTCGGGGCACGGTGCATTAGTGTCGTTACTGGGAGTTGAAAATGCCAGTGAATTTCGCGAGGCTATATTAACGCAAAAAGACAATCTAGCCGAAACAAAGCCAAGCACAGTTAAAACGGATGAGCCACAAAGCCAAGTCGAATTACTTCGCGCACTTACTTACAGCGTAAAAAACATCGAGCAAATGATGGTTACGCTACTGGATGAGAAGAAATAACAAGCACATCTCTCATGTATAAAGCATTTTTAATCAAATCAACCCAGTGATCGTGTGGTCGCCGGGCTGTTTTGAGCTTTCACCTAGAACCTTTTCCCTAGCCCCTAGGTACTTACTTGAGCCTTTACCCTTGAATTACTGGCTGACCAGCAATCATGTGTAGTTCTTTACTGCGCTCAGTTTGCATAGCGTAAGACGCGGTTTTTATGCTGCTTACGTAGTTCCATTTGGCTTCGGCTTGCTCTGGTGTAAAGGTAACGGTTAAGTAACCACGATCTACCAGGTTGTTATACATCAAGTCATTAACTAGTAATGGGATCACTTGCTCCATTTTCGCGGTTGCTTCTTGCCCTTGGGTGTTCAGCGCTAAGTACTCTTCAAGACCTGGCGAAGACACCGATGAGGTGGCAAATTCAACACCGGCATTTTGTGATGCAGCAATTGGGTTGCTGGCATCAGTGGTTAATTGGCCTGCCCACGCATTATGAGTGTCGCCGGCTAACACAACTAAATTCTTTTGTGCCGCTATAGCAGTACCAAGCAGAACTTCACGTTCGTAGGCATAGCCGTCCCATGCATCTAAATTGTAAGGAGCTGTGGTATCAACGCGGGCACGCTCAGCATCAGTGACTGTTGGATCACCGGCTAGAATGCGGCCCTTAATTTGTGCTAGCTCTGTAAATAATGCCGATGCTTGAGCTAACAGAGTTTCAGTATCAGCGCCGTTAGCTTGGCTTACTTGTAGGCTAACTAAAAGTTGCAGTACTTCAAACGGTAGATGCATCTTGGTCATTAGCACTTGCTGGCCAAGCACTTGCCATTTTGAGCTTGAAGTTGTTATACCATCGGTGAGCCAGGTTAGCTGTTCATTACCAAGTAGTGCACGTGTTGGCGAACTAATAGCAGCGACAAAATCACCTTGCCCCTGCGCACTAGTTAAATCAAAGTCCCCGTAGCTTAGTTGCTCATCGCGAGCGAGTACTCGAGTATCCAGCATATACAGCGAGACTAAATCACCAAATTCAAAACGACGGTAAATACGCTCTTTATCAGCTACATTACGGATTGGCATCCACTCAAAGTAGGCCTGTAGAGCATGTAATTTACGCTCGCTAAACTCGCCTTCGCCATTATTATGGTTTTCTGCGCCTTCACGCCAAGTATCATTAGTAACCTCATGGTCGTCCCATACGGTTATAAACGCGCAATTGCTATGGGCAGCTTGTAGGTTACTATCGGTACGATAATGGGCATAACGTTTACGATAGTCAGCTAGGCTGATAATTTCGTCACTATTGTCTTCAGGTAGGAGGCGACCAAGTAAAGCAGCGTCTTCACTGGCATAGCCACCATTACCGTATTCATAAATATAGTCACCGAGGTGAAGTACAGCATCAAGGTCAGTTTGTTTGGCTATTTCACCATACACATGGAAAAAGCCAGCAGGGTAGTTAGCGCACGACACGACTGCAAATTTTACTTTATCAACGCTACCCGTTGGTAATGTTTTACCTGAGCCCGTAGGTGATGCTTTACCGTTTGAAATAAAGCGATAGTAGTAAGTGGTATTGGCATCTAAGCCTTGTAAGTCAACTTTTAGAGTAAAGTCGCTGGCGGTTGTTACTTCGGTTTCACCGTCATGAACTATATTATTAAAGTTACTGTCGGTTGCTGCTTGCCATTGCACTTTTATGCTGGTGGTTGCTGCGTCAACGGGTGTTACACGAGTCCATAAAATTAGGCTATCACTAAGTGGGTCGCCACTGGCTACACCGTGATCAAAGCTAACCTCAATAATTTCATCATCATCGTTATCTAAAGTACAACCTGTGATGCCTAATGATAAAACGGCAGCGCCAAAACCCGCTGCCGATGCCTTTAAAAAACTTCTCCGTGTAAACGTCATTGCTCTGTACCGTTAAAAGTAAAACTATGAGCTTATCCGACCAGTGTGACTTTTATATTAAGTTGCTATGCTATTTGTATTAAAGCAGCTAGCTTGACGTTAGGTACAAACTAGGGTAAAAATTCAGGAATAAAAAGTTAATAATACCTTCTTAAGGCTTCAGCTATTTTGTTTACATTAAAACAAAAAGTTTTCTTAGTAATTACACTACTTATTGCTAGTTTTGATTTTATCTATATAAGAATGAATATCGACTTAGCTCAACAGACACTTCACGAATCCCTTGTAAAAGACAGTAATGTATTACGCTCAAGTTATGAGTTACTCATGGCTAAAGAGCAAGAAAATATGCAAGCGATGGCTACTTTTATAGCGAGTGACCCTGCTGTGACAGCCATTTTCTCTCAAGCAAAAGATTATGCTGAAAAAGGCGGGGAGGAAGCTTTAAAGGAATCTGCCAAACTGCGCCAGCAATTGTATGAAAAAGTTTCTCCTGCATGGAAAGTAGTTCAGAATAAGTTTGCTGCTCGTCAGTTACACTTTTTATTTGGTCCTGGGGCCAAAAGTTATCTTAGGGTTCATCGACCAGAAAAATTTGGCGATAATATGGATGATGTTCGCCATACTATCGTTGATGTTAATACGTATAAAAAAGCTGTATCTGGTTTTGAAACCGGTAGGGTGTATTCAGGTATTAGAGGTGTAGTTCCTGTTTTTTACACTGGAGTCAGTGCTGTTGAAAAAAAGTATATCGGCGCTCTCGAAGTGGGTTCTTCATTTAATTCTTTAGTATCAGCACTCGATGAACAATTAAATATTGGAGTTGCAGTATTTTTATCGAGGAAGCATATTGAAAGCATCATGTGGCAGGACGCAATAGAGCAACGATTTAAAAATATTTTAATTAATTGCGATTGCTATCTAGAAGCAACATCCAGAGGTGATATTGATAAAATAATAAAATCTGAAGACAAAAAAATTGATTTTTCTGGCTCAGGTATAGAACGTATTCAGGTTGATGGGGAAAACCTGATGTTAGCTTTCTTCCCATTGAAAGATTATATAGGAAAAAAACATCCCGAGAGAGAAGCTATTGGTGCTGTTATTTTTTGGCGTAACATTGATAAACAGGTCGAATCTTTAAATGAAACAATAAAGTACAATATTTTATTAGGGATATTTGGCTTTTTATTCATTGAGGTTTTAATTTATTTTGCGATTCGTTTTGCGGTAAATTCATTAGAAAAAGAAGTGAAAGTACAAGCAAGTAATTTGATTCTTTCTAACTGGGAGATCAACCTTTCTAATAATATAATTGAAAAATTAAGAGAGGGGGTTCTTGTTACAGATGAAAACAAAAAAATTATTCGAGTGAATCAGGCTGCTATTGATATAACTGGGTATACAGAGCAAGAGCTCATCGGAAGTAGTCCTAAAGTACTTTTTTCTAATAATCACAATGGAACTTTTTTTAGCCAGTTATGGGATAGTATACAAACAACGGGTGAGTGGGTAGGAGAGATTTGGAATAAGAAAAAAAATAATGAATTACTCGTTGAAGCCGCCACAGTAATGGTGGTTAAAGATGAGCGAGGAAAAACGCGTAATTATCTGGCTGTGTTTTCTGATGTCACCGATAAAGTTAAACACCAACGTTACTTAGAAGAAGCTGCATTTACGGATTCATTAACTAAGCTCCCCAATCGAATAGTATTACAACAACGTTTTGAACAAGCATTAAAATTGGCTAAGCAAGAGAGGCAGCCTATTTATTGTGTCTTTATAGACCTCGATAAATTTAAACCAATCAATGATACTTTTGGGCATGATGCAGGGGATTTTGTACTAACGACTTTATCAGAGCGTATGTCTAAGACAATCGGAGCAGAAGATACATTAGCTCGAATTGGTGGGGATGAATTTGTTGCTGTTATTAATAACCTGAATTCCAAACAGGAATGCATTGAGTTATTACAAAAGTTGGTACAAGTTATAAAGACACCTATGTACTACAATAAGCAAAAATTGACTTTATCTGCGAGCTTTGGGATTAGTATTTGGGATTCTTCAGGTATCAATTTAACAGTTGATGAGTTATTGCAGCAAGCAGATGAAGCCATGTATCAAGCCAAAAACTCTATGACAAGTGACTATATATTTTATGGTGAAAACACTCAAAGCTAACCTAAGTTTCAGGTTAGCTTATTTATAGTCAAAATACCTGACAAACTTCCCCTGCATTACAAGTAATCACAGTGACATTCTCATAACCAACTCGAGTCAGGGCTTCTGCACTTAATGTGGCCCGTGCGCTACTGGCGCAATGTAAGTAAATTGGCCGAGCTGGATCTTTTTCGATTTCCATGAGCTTCATTTCAAGTAAACCTCTAGGGATATTAATTGCCCCTGTTGCAGATTTTGCAGCATGTTCAGCAGGCTCACGTACATCAATTAGTAGGCCTTTATTCTCGGCAATTTCTAGCTTAGCTTGTGCGGCGTCGATACGACGTTGATTTGGTGCAATAATTTTTAGTAAGTCAGGGATTGATGTAAGCATATTATTCCTCGAAACCAAGTTTTTTTAATACAGTGATCATAGGGCACCATTTGCTAAATGCCGATTGAATTAAGTTTAGGGCAATAAATACAGTAAACCAAATCCACTGTGGATCATGAAAGTATTGTAGTAATAATGAAATACCAATCATTACTCCTGCAATAAGACGAAGTGCATCATTTAGTTTCATAGTGAACCTTATTTATTGTGTTTGTTACTTTTAATATATTCGATAAATAAACATTAGTAAATTCTAATATTAGACTTTTCTAATATATGCTTTTATACTTAGCGTGTAATTTGAATATAAGGCTGTATTTATGAGCATTAACTTCGCTGCTATGGCTACTAATGTTGAGCGCGCTGAGCAATTATTGAAAATTCTTGCTAATAAAAACCGTTTAATGATTTTGTGCTCTTTACAGGAGCGTGAAATGAGTGTGTCTGAATTAAATGAATCGATACCTCTTGCGCAGTCTGCTTTGTCGCAACACTTAGCTGCATTACGCAAAGCAAATATTGTAAATACCCGTAGAGATGGGCAAACAATTTTTTACCGAGTGATCGATGAAAATGCGCAAGCTATGCTGGCGACATTATATGGTTTGTTTTGTAAGGACTGAGCTTAATGAGTGGACTTGATAGTGCAGTAAAAAATAGCCTAAATGGTCGTATTCCGATCATTATTTTTGTAATGGCTGTTTTGCTAGGCATGATGGCTTTAAAGCAAACTCCTCGAGAAGAAGAACCTCAAATTGTCGTTCCCATGCTTGATATTTATGTCTCAGCCCCTAATGTTGAAGCGCCGGAAGTTGCAAGGCTAGTTACTCAACCTTTAGAGAAGCTGTTAGCGCAATTGCGCGGTGTTGAGCATATTTATTCGACGACCCAATCTAATGGCTCTGTGGTTACATTACGGTTTGAGGTTGGTCACGACCGAGAGCAAGCCATACTCGATACATACGCTAAGCTTTATAGTTATCAACATACCATGGCATCGGTTATTAGCTCGTGGCAAGTTCGTCCTGTCGAAGTTAATGATGTACCCATAGTGATGTTAGGTTTATTCAGTAAAGATCCTAAGTTATATAGCGATTTTGAACTAACACGATTTGCTAATGAAATTGCCAATAGCTTACAGCGCATAGAAAATACTAGTGAAGTGAAAGTAATTGCAGGGCGTGAGAGAACGCTAACAGTTAATTTAGATGCCACTGCATTAGCAGCCCATCAAACAACACTAAGTGATGTATATTACGCGTTAAGTGTATCCAATCAATTATCGCAAGTAGGTAGTGTCGTCAACGCGAAGCAGCAAATAACACTGCAAGCCGGTGATCTATTACGCGCAAAAACTGATATAGAGCAGCTTGTTGTTAATGTAATTAATGGCAAAAACATCTATTTAAAAGATGTTGCTAACGTACTTGATGGCCCGGGTGAACCGCAAAATTACCAATGGCTAGCGCAGAGTAATATAGCACAAGAGCTGCCACTCGTGACATTGAGCGTAGCTAAGCAAGCGGGCACCAACGCTGTTGCGGTTGCTAATGATGTCCACGCCATGATGGCTGAATTAAAAGAAAGCTTTTTACCCTCGCAAATAGACTACACCATACTGAGAGATTACGGCCAAACCGCTAACGAAAAAGTAAATAACTTAACATCCAGCCTCGTATTTGCGGTGTTTACTGTGGTTATATTTGTCGGGGTGTTTTTAGGTTGGCGACCAGCCATCGTTGTCGGCCTTGCTGTGCCTATTTGTTATGGTATTACTTTAAGTCTTGATTTTGCCTTTGGTTATACGATTAATCGCGTCACGCTTTTTGCGCTTATTTTATCATTAGGTTTGCTGGTGGATGACCCTATTACGGGCATTGATAACATTAGTCGCTTCTTACAGAAAAAAGGCAATAAAAAGCAACAGATAGTCGCCGCAATGAGTGAAATACGTGGCGCACTTTTAATGTCTACATTAACCATTATGGTGGCTTTTATTCCTTTGGCTTATATAACCGGCATGATGGGCCCCTATATGGCACCAATGGCGTTTAATGTGCCAGTTAGTGTTATGGTTTCAACTATAGTCGCGTTTTTTGTTACTCCTTGGCTTGCTATGAAATTATTAAAAGAGCCTGTGGCTGAGCATGCAACTTTAGCGGATGACAAAGCTGGTATTTATGCGCGATTACTTACTCCACTTTTGGCCTCTAAAGGCAGAGCTAAATTAATTTTATGGATAACACTTGGCCTATTTATTATTAGCGCAATGCTACCTGTTATGCGCCTTGTACCTTTGAAGTTATTACCTTTTGATAATAAAAATGAGCTACAAATATTAATAGATATGCCAGAAGGCACTAACTTAGAGCAAACAGCACTCATTGCTCGTAAAGTGCAAACAATTACATGGCAGCTTAGCGAAGTCAGTGAAATTGCTGCTTATATAGGTCAACCCTCTAGCATGGACTTTAATGGCATGGTGCGCGGGTATTATCGCCGCGAAGCGCCGAATTTAGCCGAGCTCAGAGTGCTTTTATTAGATAAAACCGAGCGAGATCATCAATCACACGCAGTGGTTATGCGATTGCGTAAAAAGCTAGAGTCGATAGCAGATAACGGCATTATCATAAAGGTGGTTGAAGTTCCCCCTGGGCCGCCAGTGTTTAGCACACTCGTTGCAGAAGTTTATCGTGATGCATTTGTTGATACCGAGACTTTTCATCAAGCGGCATACAATGTTGCCAAACGATTAAAGCAAGAACCTTATGTCGTCGAAGTTGATACCAGTATCGCGGTAGCAGCACCATTACAGCGTTTTATTGCAGACAAAGATAAAGCGGCACTGTCGGCGGTTTCAACTGAGGATATTGCAAGCTCATTAGCTATTGCTTCAGCAGGCAAAAATGTGGGGGTGATGTATGTAAGCGGTGAAACTAAGCCCGTTGATATCAAGCTGCAGCTACCATATCAGCAACGTAACCAGCTTGCCCAATTACTGGCAATTCAAGTGCGCGGCGATCGAGAACTCACAAAAACGACAGATGACTTTGGCTTATCCAGTGCTCCAAGGCCGCTTGTCGCTTTGTCTGAATTAGGTGAATTTAAATACTTAGAAGTAGCCAAACCGATTATGCGTAAAGATCAGCGCGATGTGGTTTACGTTATGGCTGAATTAAATGGTCGTACACCTGCCGAAATTATTGCTGACGTGAATGCTGATTTAAATGTCAAAAGTGATGAGTTTACGCAAACCAATTGGCTTAATCGACACTTCTTCAATAATGGTGGCACGGCTGCGTGGCATCTACCACAAGGCACTCACGTGACCTTTAGCGGTGAGGGGGAATGGCGCATTACCATCGATGTGTTTAGAGATATGGGCATTGCATTTGCGTTTGCGCTCAGTGCTATTTTTATTATTTTACGTATTCAGACTCAATCGGCTAGTTTATCACTGATTATTATGTCAGCCATCCCACTTACAGTTATTGGTATTATGCCTGGCTTTTGGCTGCTGAATCAGTTTGGTGAGCGTACCATTGCAGGCGCGCCAGAACCTGTATTATTCACAGCTACAGCGATGATCGGCATGATTGCATTAGCGGGAATTGTGGTGCGCAACTCGTTAATTTTAGTTGAGTTTATAAATCAAGCGCGTGGACAAGGTATGGTAATTAAAGATGCGTTAATTGCCGCAGGAACCACCCGTATGCGCCCTGTATTATTAACCGCTGGGACTACTCTATTAGGTAATTTGGTGATTACTTTAGATCCTGTATTTAGCGGTCTCGCTATTGCCATCATTTTTGGTATTGTTGCCTCCACATTGTTTTCATTATTTGTGGTTCCGTTAGTTTATTATTTAGTGTTTGCAAACACTCAAACAACCGAGGACGAAGTTCATGCAAGGTAAATCAAAACTATTTGGTTCAATCATTGCGTTGTTAGTGATTATTTTAGCAGTGCTGTTTATGGCAGGTAGCTTTTCCGATAAGCAAGCGCCGGGTAATAAGCCGGTGTCAATTTCTACATACAAGGGTAAGATCGTCGCAGTTGAATTAACGACTATAAAGCGCAATGAGTTAGTGCCGGGCACTGTGATTGCAAAGCAAAATACACAAATATCATCTCGGGTTATGGCGCAAGTTGAACGCTTTAACGTACGCGCAGGCGATAAGGTGGCAAAAGATGATGTACTTATCACGCTTCAACAAGATGATTTTAAAGCGCAATTGGCACAAAGTGATGCACAAATTAAAGCAATACAAGCCTCTCTAACTCAAGCTGAAAAACAACTTAAACGAGTAAAGGATCTATATTTACAAGGCTTGGTATCAGTTAGTGACTATGATGATGCTAAAGCTAAGTTTGATAACTCAACCGCCAATTTAGCCGTAGCCCAGCAGCAGCAAACTCAAGCACAAGTTGCATTGAATTATACCCAGATCAAAGCGCCAATCTCAGGTGTTGTGGTTGAAAGGCTGGTTGAACCGGGCGATATAGCTTCACCGGGCGCTCCTTTACTTGCTTTATATAATCCTCAGCAACTACAACTTGAGTTTAACGTGCGAGAGCGCCAAGCGATAAAATTAAAGTTGGGGGATGCACTCGAAGTTAAATTGCCCTCGTTAAACCTAACAGCAAATGCGACTGTTACAGAGATTGTACCTGTTGCTGACAGTGCAGCCCGTAGTATGCTTATTCGTTTAGAACTGTCGTCTCAAACAGGTTTAACGCCAGGGTTGTATGCACAACTACAGTTACCATTAAAAGCAGAAGCTGGAGTTTTAATTTCACCAGATTGGGTGTATCAATTTGGTCAGTTAAACATGGTGTATGTTATTAATAATGACTTGATTGAACGGCGCTTTATTCGTTTAGGGGAAGTACTTAATACTAAGCAACATGTTGTCGCAGGGCTTAACCCTGGCGACAAGCTCGCTGTTGATTATAAACCTGAAAACATTAAATAAAGGTCGCTATTTCATCCAGTGACTTTTTCACAAGGGCATGCTCAGGTACGGTTGCCTCATCACTAGGGTAACCGGCAATTAACAGCATATAAGGGCGTTCGTTGTCTTTATCTCGGCCGCAGATATCAGTTAAAAAGCTCATAGGCTTTGGTGTATGGGTAAGTGTTGCAAGGCCAGCTCTGTGCAGTGCTTGAATTAAAAAACCTGTTGCCAGTCCTACTGACTCATGCACGTAATAGTTAGTATTTTTATCATCAGTACTTAACCCACCTTTCTTTTGGCTAAATACCGCAATTAACCAAGGTGCATGCTCTAAATAAGGTTTGCTGGCATCAGTACCTAGCGGCTTTAATGCATCAAGCCATTCTTCGCCTGCACGGCCTTCATAAAAAGAGCGTTCTAGCTTTTCAGCTGCCTCACGAATTTGCTTTTTCACGTCATGAGAATGAATCGCTACAAAATGCCAAGGTTGGTGATTTGCACCACTTGGTGCAGTACCCGCAGCTTTAATGCAAGTTTCAATGATCTCTTTTGGCACAGGGCGGTCACTAAAACTACGAATACTATGGCGACGTTGGCATGTAGTTAAAAACTCTTGGGCACGCTCTAGCATTTGATCATGAGGGTATTCGGTAAAGTCGGTGAGTGGTTGATTATCATGTTGTTGCATGGCTTTTCGCTTCTAATTAGAGTGAGTGATTATTTTTATACCTAGTCGCAAGATTAGGTGCAAGTAATATCTACTTCACTGCTTTTCTTTTTTACGTTCATTTGCTTGTTTATTGAACGTTGCGTTCACAAAATGTTCAGCTATATTTGCTTATAGTAACGCTCTAGATAGATAGAGAGAGCATGAACATTCAAGCAACTAATCAGGTTACTCAGTACCAGTTAAGCACTACTCTAAATGCTAGCAGTAAGTTACTTACGCCTATTTAGAAAAAGATAAGATAGAACAGACTAATGAGATTGCCGACATTATGCTCGATTCAATTAATCAAAATGATGAGCAAGGTAATTTATTGCAATATTAGTATTCAGAATTTAAGTCACCTCTCCTAAAGAGTGAAACCAAGCCGCATTTATGCGGCTTTTCTGTTTTCATCAGATTAAAGTTTACATTGTAAAAAAGTGTCTATCTGGTTATTGGTTTTGGCAACATATTCACTACAGTTTCTTACCTTTTATTGTATTTGTTATATGTACAATTACAGCTCTTAACTAAATACATAAAAAGGATATAACAATGAGAGCGTTAATTACTTGCTCAGCGTTACTCATGCTCAGTGCGTGCTCTTCGGTGACTATTCAACCGCAGCAAGTTGCTAAGCTTAGTTCTAAACCTAGTTATCAAGATAGCCGACCATTTTTTATGTGGGGGTTAGTTGGCGAACAGCGTGTTGATGTAAAACAAGTGTGTGGCGAGCAAGACGTAGTGCAAATGCAGTCACAACAAACATTTATCGATGGCGCGTTAGGTTTGGTAACCCTAGGAATATATGCACCGCATACAGTTAAAGTTTGGTGTAATGAACAACAAGCCACAGGAGAAGAAGCATGAAAAATCTAAGCTTGTTTACAGTGTGCCTATTTATATTGGTTTTAACTGGTTGTACAAATATTCACTTTGATAATGGTGAGTATGATGATTTAGCTAATAACCATAAAAGCGAACAATGGCATCACAATTTTGCAGCAGCATTATATGAAGGTTCTAACGCGGTAGATTTATCTGACATCTGTCCTGACTCGCAATGGCAAAGTGTGCACACTTATAAATCATTTACTAATGGCTTGGCCGAGCTGGTTGTCAATGATGTTGGCCCTATCTGGTACCCTAAAACTGTGGAAGTAAGCTGTGCTAAGGTGCCTTATAAAGTGCAATAATTTTTTATTGCAGAGTTAATTTACGGTTATTTGAATTAAACTTTTAAAATTTGTAATAATTATATAATTTTAGCGTCGGCACTCATGATCTAGAGTGCCTTTCTATGTTAGGTATATTATTTTCTTTTTTCTATTAAAAATGTATTAAGTTAGTAAAATGTACTCTACTCGTTTAGTGGCTTAAATAGTTGAGAGATAATAATGAATAATACAAAACGAAAAATAAATGAGCTAGTCCTTGGATTTTGGCGCTTATTAGATTGGCAAATCACGCCGCAGCAATGTTTAACTTTTCTTGAGCAAGCTATTGAAGCAGGCGCAACAGATACTGATCACGCCGATATTTACGGTGAATATGGTTGTGAAGCTGAATTTGGCAAAGCTTTGGCGCTTAAACCAAGTATTCGTGATGAAATTAAAATAATCACTAAATGCGGTATTAAACCTGCATTTCCAAGTTTAGGGTTGGCTGGGCAAGCTAACCATTATGATTCAAGTGCGCAGCATATTATTGCCTCAGCGCAGCAATCGCTTAAGCATTTTAATACTGACCGGTTAGATGTATTGCTAATCCATCGCCCTGATTATTTAATGCATGCAGATGAAATGGCACACGCCTTTAACATCTTAAAGCAAAATGGTGATGTGTTGGAGTTTGGGGTCTCGAACTTTACACCGTCACAGTTAAGTTTATTGCAGTCACGTCTGGATTTTGAATTAGTGACAAACCAAGTTGAGTTTTCACCTTATGAAATGAAAGCCCTTGATGATGGCACGTTGGATCAATGCCAGTTATTAGATATTAAACCAATGCTCTGGTCACCGCTTGCTGGCGGGCGTTTATTTTCAGACAGCGATGAAAAAGCGATACGTTTACGCCATGTGCTTGAACAAGTTGCGAGTGAAATTGGCGCAAGCTCAATTGACCAAGTGGTATACGCATGGTTATTAATGCACCCAAGCGCACCATCGGTAGTGCTGGGTACAGGCAATATCCAACGTATTGAATCAGCCGTTGCTGCCCAGCAATTAAAACTAAACCGCGAACAGTGGTATCGTATTTGGCAGGGTTCTACAGGGCACAGTGTGCCGTAAAAATGTAGTTGAGTGAGCACTGCATTGTGCTCACTAGAATAAATAGTTACTGCGCCGCAGCGAGTGCTCGGGCTCTAATATCAGCGGCAAAAGTTAAGCCTTTCTTAAAGCTAGCCTCAGCAACAGCAATATCCTCAACATCACCATTGGCCCCTAAAATTGCCTGACTCAGGGCGTTATATAAATTAGTAATTTGTGTTTGGTATGCCGATTCAATCGCTTTTTCAACAGTCGTCATTATTGTTCCTTATTATTAATTTGTGATTTCATTTTAAGGTACAGCAATAAATCATGCACGAAAAAATTTTAACGCAGAAAGCTTTTCGTGGCTGTAACCCTTTCCTACGGTGGATTGGGGCTTGCGGTTTTTATCTTGTAGGTCTGGCTTTAGCCTGAAAAATGTGACGAGATAAATCCCGACCTACAAAAGAATACGAATACCACACTTCAATGTACCGCGAAGCGCCTCGGTGGCGTTGTGGTGAAATTGTCTTTGACTGATTTATTGCGGCTAAATCACATTACTAAGCTATTATCAGGCAGGGTTTCGCTTCGCTCTACCCAGCCTACGGTGATAAATTTAACGCTGAGCTACTTCAGCTAGCTAACTCGCTAGCTTTACTCTTGCTAGCTTATTCTTCTACCGCACTCACAATGAAATACGGATTCAAATATTCATCTTTGCTGTTATACAAAAGCGGGCTGCCGTCGAGTTTGGTGACTTTTGCCCCGGCTATTTCAGCGATAGCGTGGCCGGCACCTGTGTCCCATTCGCAGGTTGGGCCGAGGCGTGGGTAAATATCAGCGCTGCCTTCGGCGACTAAGCACAGCTTTAATGAACTGCCTTTTGACACCATTTCCACCTCATCAAAGCGTTTTACAAACTCGGCTAAATCAGGAGAAGGGTGTGAACGGCTGCCAACTACACGAATTAAGCCTTTGTTAGGTTTAGTCGTTACTTTAAGCTCTATGCGTTCATCGCCTTTATCTTTAAATGCACCGATGGCTTCCGCAGCTAAATACGAAACTCCAAGTGCAGGAGCATCTACCACGGCTAACGTAGGTTTACCGTTTTCGATTAGTGCGATGTTTACCGTGAACTCACCGTTCTTTTTAATAAATTCTTTGGTGCCATCAATTGGGTCAACCAGCCAATAACGGTCCCATGTTTGACGAACACCCCAGCTGATATCGGCGCTTTCTTCACTAAGAATAGGAATGTCAGGGGTTAAGTGCTTTAAACCATTAGCGATGACTTGGTGAGCTGCTAGATCGGCGTCGGTTACTGGGCTTTCATCGGCTTTGTATTCAACGTTAAAATCTTTTTCGTAAATCCCCATAATAGCGCTGCCAGCTTGGCGAGCGAGGATTAATACTTCTTCTAGCAGTTCCGTTTGGTTCATGACTTAACCTTTAATAATTTGCTGTTGTTTTAGATACGCTATCAGCTCTTGCACCGATTGGTCTAGGCTATTTTTGCTGGTATCTAAAATTATTTCTGGTGAATTGGGAATTTGATAATCAGAATCTATCCCTGTGAAGTGTTTAATTTCACCCGCGCGGGCTTTTTTATAAAGGCCTTTAGGATCGCGACTTTCGCACACATCCAGCGGTGTATCTATAAACACTTCAATAAATTCACCGTCATCGACTAAGTCTCTAACCATATCGCGCTCACTGCGAAATGGTGAAATAAATGCGGTGAGTACCAAAAGCCCGGCATCAACCATGAGTTTTGCGGTTTCGCCAACACGGCGGATATTCTCAATGCGGTCTTCGTCACTAAAGCCTAAGTCTTTACATAAGCCATGGCGAACGTTGTCACCATCAAGCAGGTAGGTATGAATACCTTGCTGATTAAGTGCGCTTTCAAGAGCATTTGCTACGGTGCTTTTACCTGAGCCAGAAAAACCAGTAAACCATAAAATAGCGGGTTTATGGCTTTTATGCTCACTACGCTGTGTTTTAGTAATGGCATAGTTATGCCAAACAATGTTCTCATCCATTGTAATAGTCTCTTACTTTTTATTGGCTAATGCTCTGGCTTAAAAAGGAAATACCAGCGGAATAAGGGTTAATACCGTTATTGAGTAAATAATAGAAAGCGGTAAACCCATTAATACGTAATCTTTGAGCCGGTAGTTGCCCGCGCTGTAAACCATTAAGTTAGTTTGATAACCAAACGGCGATATAAAACTGGCCGAGGCACCAAATGCCACCGCCATAATAAATGGCAACGGGTCAACATTAAAGCCAACCGCCAGTGCATAAGCAACAGGAAACGATAATGCCGCTGCTGCATTGTTAGTAATAAGCTCAGTGAATAGCACTGTCATAATAAATATGGCGATAAAGGCACCGTAGGGGCCAAAGTCACCGAGTACATAAAACATTGCATCAGATATCTGCCCAGCTAGGCCTGTGCCTATCATGAGTTTAGCAAGGCCAATGGCACTGCCAACTACTGCGAGTAGTTCAATCGGGAATCGGCGTTTCACTTCGTTTAATTTAATTGTACCGCTAAGCATTAAACCGATGAGCAATACCAGTAAGCCTTTAACAAGTGGCACGATACCAAAAATGCTTAAGCCTAACACGGCTGCAAAGCTCGCAAGCACTAAATTAGATTGCTTTGGCGCTAAATGGGTTTGTAAATCAAGCCCTGAAATATAAACAAACTCGCGCTTTAAATTAGGTAGGGTATAAAAGTCTTTACCGGGAGCAAGAATAAGTGAATCGCCAGCTTGTAACTGCACTTTTCCAAGGCCACCTTGCAGGCGGTCATGACCACGTCGAATCGCGATAACCGCGGCATGAAACTGCTCACGAAAACGAATCTCTTTAACCGTTTTACCAATAAATTTAGATGACTGACTCACCACCACTTCAACCAAGTGTTCTACGTCTTTTTCGTGTTTGTCATGCACCACTTTTAAGCCATCAAAACGTGTGAGTAGTGGTACTGATTTAATATCGCCAACAAATAGCAATACATCGCCAGATTTAATTACTTGCTGTGGGGTTACCGCGCATATGCGTCTGTCGCCACGTAAAATTTCGGCGAGGAATAAGTCTTTAAGGTCGCGCAGGCCATTTTCTTCTACGCTTTTACCAATCAGTTTTGAGCCTGTCTCTACTTTACCTTCGAGATAAAAGGGCACAACTTCTTGATCGTTTTTACCATTGTCGGGTAAGTATTTAAGCATGACTAAAATAGTAATAAGGCCCACGCTTAATGCGCCCAAGCCGACTAAGGTAAAGTCGAAAAAGCCCAGTGGTGCCATACCAGCATCAACGGCAAAACCATTGACGATTAAATTTGTTGAAGTACCAATTAAGGTAATCGTGCCACCTAAAATAGCAGTGTACGATAAAGGTAATAACAGCTTTGATGGTGAATGGGTTGGGTTATCTTTAATTGAAGTAATTAATGATGCAACCACCGCTGTATTATTAGTAAATGATGATAAAAAGGCTGTCGATAGGCCAAGCTTTGTTACTGAGCTAGTTAAACTACCTTTAGATAGTGATTGAGCCAACTTTTGAACAAGTGTGGTTTTTTCAACCGCGATAGAAACTAAAACTAATAAAACCAGTGTAATGAGAGAAGGGTTGGCGTAGTTTACCAACATGTCTTCAAGCTCAATCAGGCCCGCTAAATAGGCGGTGCCAATCGCACCGACAAAAAGCCATGCCGGCTTTAGTCGGGTGCCAAAAAGGCAACCGACTAAAGTTAGCATAATGCCTGTTAATACTAGCTGTTGATACATGCTCTATGCGTCCTTAACAGGCAGTGCTGATTATTTAAGCTTTGAGATATCAAGCGCTTGCCAATGCGGGAAGTGCTTGCGTACTAAAGCGTTAAATTCAACTTCAAAATCACTAAAGTCACCGCTTTGTTCTTGGCTGGCTAGTGCTTGTTCTACCATGCCTGCTGCAACGGTTAAATTAGATAAACGGTCGATTAAAATAAACGAGCCCGTTTCGTGATTGTTGTGATACTCATCAGCTAGAATCGTTTCTGTCAGTTCAAGTGTCACAATAGCGATTTCATTAAGCTGTAGGCTGTCTGCGCTACCATGCTCAAGGGTGTTCACATCAATAGTGTGATCAATCTTTTTAACAATGGCTGAGGTATTCTTACTGCCTAACTTAAAGTTATAGCTTTTACCTAATACCAATGGCGCTTCGTGCATCCATACTAGCTTTGCTTGTACTTGGTTCGTCACAGCAACAGTAGAATCAGCAGGAACAATCACATCGCCACGGCTAATATCAATTTCAGTATTTAGCGTGATGGTAATAGCTTGACCCGCTTGTGCGGTATCTAAGTTACCGTCAAACGTGACAAGCTCTTTAATGCTTGATGTTTTACCCGACGGTAATACTTTTACTGCATCGCCAACGCTTAACTTGCCCGAGGTTAATGTACCTTGGAAGCCACGGAAGTTTAAGTTAGGGCGCACTACATATTGCACCGGGAAACGCGCTTCAAAGCCGGTGTCGGTTTCAGCTGCTGGTGAGTCTTCTAATAGCTCAAGTAGCGGCTTGTCTGTGTAATACGGTGTGTGCTCAGAGCGAGTAACCACGTTATCGCCTTTAAGCGCTGACATAGGCACAAACTTGATGTTAGATACATTAAGTTGCTCAGCAAACTTTAGGTAATCAGCTTTGATGCGCTCATAAACGATTTCGTCAAAATCAACGATGTCCATTTTGTTAATCGCTACCACAAACTGTTTAATGCCCAGTGAATCACAAATAAAGCTATGACGCTTCGTTTGAACTTGCACACCATAACGCGCATCGACAAGAATAATCGCGACATCACTGGTTGATGCACCGGTTACCATGTTGCGGGTGTACTGCTCGTGCCCTGGGGTGTCAGCAATAATAAACTTACGTTTAGCGGTTGAGAAGTAACGATACGCTACGTCAATGGTTATGCCTTGCTCACGCTCGGCTTGTAGGCCATCAACCAGTAGGGCTAAATCAAGCTCTTCGCCGGCGTTACCGACTTTTTCGTTATCTTTATGCAGTGCAGCAAGCTGATCTTCATAAATTTGGTGACTGTCATGTAATAGGCGGCCAATCAGGGTTGATTTACCATCATCCACGCTGCCACAGGTCAACATACGTAATAGGCTTTTATCTTGTTGGCGAGCAAGGTAGGCGTCGATGCCTATTTCTCTTACTTCGTTAATTGTGTCGTTAGTATTAGTAGACATTAGAAATAGCCCTCACGTTTTTTCTTCTCCATTGAACCTGCTGAATCATGGTCAATGACTCGTCCTTCACGCTCTGATGAAGTCGATAACAGCATTTCTTCGATAATTTCAGTTAATGTGCTTGCCGTTGATTCCACTGCACCGGTAAGTGGGTAGCAACCAAGGGTGCGAAAACGCACTGATTTCATTTGTGGTACTTCGCCATCAGCAAGCGGCATACGCTCATCGTCAACCATGATCAAGGTGCCATCACGCTCTACAACTGGGCGTTCTTTCGCTAGGTAAAGCGGAACCATATCGATGTTTTCTTGGTAAATGTATTGCCAAATATCTAACTCAGTCCAGTTAGACAGTGGGAATACACGAATGCTCTCACCAGGGTTAACTTGGCTGTTGTAAGTATTCCAAAGTTCAGGACGCTGATTTTTTGGATCCCAGCGGTGATGTTTATCACGGAACGAGTAAACACGCTCTTTTGCACGTGATTTTTCTTCGTCACGACGCGCGCCACCAAAGGCTGCATCAAAGCCATACTTATCAAGTGCTTGTTTTAAGCCTTGAGTTTTCATTATATCGGTATGTTTACCAGAGCCATGGGTGAATGGGCTGATATCAATAGCCAAACCCTCAGGGTTTTTATGGACGATTAAATCAAAGCCGTATTCTTTGGCTAAACGGTCACGAAATTCAATCATTTCTTTAAACTTCCAGTTGGTATCAACGTGAAGCAACGGAAATGGAATTTTACCTGGATAAAATGCTTTACGCGCTAAGTGTAAAAGCACCGATGAGTCTTTACCGATAGAGTAAAGCATAACTGGGTTCTCAAACTCAGCGGCGACTTCGCGCATGATTTTGATACTTTCAGCTTCTAATTGCTGAAGGTGAGTTAAAGCCATTGTTAGTCGTCCTACTAAAATGATTAAAAGTTAAAATCTAAATAAGTTAAAGCTTATGCTACGCCAGTAAGTGGCTGGGCAAAGCTGCTGGTTTGTGCTTTTTCGCCAAACCAATGAAGTTGCTCGTGTAAAGAGGCAACTTCACCAATAATTAATAATGCCGGTGAAATAATACTGTGGCGTTCAATTAAATCAGCCAGCTCACCGAGTGTGCCAGTGACAACACGTTGATTTTTACGCGTGCCATTTTCGATAATGCCCACAGGTGTATCTGCGCCACGGCCATGCTTAAGTAGTTGTGCCTGTATATGTGGCGACTTAATCACGCCCATATAAATAGCCAAGGTTTGATTTGGTTTAGCCAGTGATTGCCAATCTAATTCTTGGCCGTCTTTTTTACAGTGGCCGGTAACAAACTGAATTGCTTGGGCGTGGTCACGGTGAGTCAGCGGAATACCCGCATAGGCACTACACCCTGCGGCAGCGGTAATGCCGGGAACTATCTGGTAACTTACGTTATTCGCTGCTAGTACTTGTACTTCTTCGCCACCGCGGCCATAAATAAATGGGTCGCCACCTTTAATACGGCATACTTTTTTACCTTGTTTGGCAAAGTCGACTAGCATTTGATTGGTATCTTCTTGCGCCACACTGTGATCGCCTAAACGCTTACCAACGCACACTAAATCAGCATCACGACGCACTAGGTCCATAATCTCGTCAGATACTAAGTAGTCATAAACTACTACATCGGCTTGTTGCATTAATTGCAGTGCTTTTAAGGTTAATAACTCAGGATCACCAGGGCCTGCACCAATGACATATACTTCACCTTCAGGCTCAGGTTTAGCATCGAGTAGCTGTTCAAGTTGCTCGCTCGCTGACTGCGTATCGCCACTTTGTACTTTGCTCACCACTGATGAATCAAATACCATTTCCCAAAACTGACGGCGATCGGCAAAGTGTTTAAAGCGTTGTTTTACTTTATCACGAAAGCTACCTACTAGAGTCGCAAGCGGGCCAATATGTTGTGGGATCAGCGTTTCAAGCTTTTCACGTAAACGACGAGCAAGTACTGGGGCTGTTCCGGCACTTGAAATCGCAATAGTGATTGGGTCGCGGTCAACAATAGATGGAAAGATAAAGCTGCATTTAGGCTGGTCATCAACCACATTAACGAATATATTGCGGGCGTTGGCAAGTTCAAATACTTGGGCGTTGACCTCTTCAAGATCTGTTGCTGCAATAACCAGCATCATGCCGTCAAGATGTTGCTCGTTAAAATAGGCTTCAACCAGTGTTACTTCATTATTGTTTGCAAGCTCAATGAGCTCATCACAAAACTCAGGTGCAACTAGAGTAACCGCTGCGCGGGCTTTTAAAAATGCACGGCACTTTCTTAGTGCCACATCTCCACCGCCGACAACCAATACTGGTTTATTGTCTAACTTGGTAAAGATAGGTAAATATTGCATTGTAGTAACACCCCTTAACAACAGTCGTAGCATAAATGCTTTTCAGAGAGCCAGAATATAGCGCTCAAAGGTAAGTAAAAAATAATTAAAACCCAGTTTATATAACCAAAAGTTATATGTGGTGTGTTAATTTGGCCTAAGGCTTAGTTAACAGGGGATTGCGAGCAGTTACAAGGAGATTACGTTGCTTATGGTGATTAGTTATGAGATATAGCGAGATTATGAAAATTTGTTACTATAGTCAGCACAACCGCTAACAGGATAAATTTATGACAACGCAATTAGCTGTGCAATTAATGGATTTAACGAGTTTAAATGACGACGATACCACTGCGAGTATAAAAAAGCTGGTTGACAGTATTGAGCCCAAGTTGGGCACGCCAGCTGCTATTTGTGTGTTTAGTGAATTTGTCGATGACGCTAAAGTTTTTCTCGGCGAAAGAGAGTTAAATCACGTTAAAGTGGCAACGGTGACTAATTTTCCAACTGGGAATAACCCACTTAGCGATGTAATTAATGAAACACTTATTGCGATTGAGCGTGGAGCTGATGAAATTGATTTGGTTTTACCTTATCAAGCATTAATGGCTGGCGAGCATGAGTTAGCTTTAAAATATGTTAAAGCCAGCAAAGAGTGTTGCCCAGAGCATGTGCAATTAAAAGTAATTATTGAATCCGGAGAACTAAAAACACCAGAAATGATCACCCAAGCGACCCAAATAGCAATTGCTGGCGGCGCTGATTTTGTAAAAACAAGCACAGGTAAAGTTCCGGTAAATGCGACTTTGCAAGCGACCAAGATAATGCTGAATGCTATTAAAGAGTCAAAAAAGCTAGTTGGGTTTAAAGCTGCTGGCGGTGTTAAAACAGTCGCTCAGGCTGATGAATACTTGGCACTCGCTACCGACATTATGGGGCAAGCGTACTTAAGCCCACTGACATTTAGGTTTGGTGCTTCTAGTTTGTTAAGTAACGTTTATGCGATATTAAATGAAGCGTGATAGTGAGCGTGAAAAAATAGCACTTGAACATGGTGCAGCTAAATTGTTTTTGCAGTGCTACGAAAAAAAATACGGCACTAAAATGCGAAATATTTGGCATAACTCACCAAGCAAGCCTGATATTAGTTGTTATCAAGGTGAGGCTAAATTAGATATTGAAATTGCGCACTTGTATGCCAGTGAAATTGAGGCGATGGCTATACTTGGGCGGCCACTATCGATTTCTATGCAGCGTGCAATCGCACAGCTGGCTCAAGACCCAAACGACTCTAAATTATGTACCGCCTTACAACGTTTGCTAAAACAAAAAGCGACTAAAAATTACAACTCAAAACGGGCTTGGTTATTGATTCGAAATGCCAGCCCATTATGGGCTAAAGCTGATTTTGAAGCTCAGCTTGATAATATCATAATACCTACTAATCATCCGTTTGAGCAAATTTGGCTCTTATGTGATTTTTATAAAGGTGAATTATTACGTTTGGCATAATAATTAAACAATAAGAGAAAAATGAAAATGAGAAAGTCAGGGAAGCAAGTTGTCGTAAAAAACTTAACCAAAGGCGCAATACTTGCCGGCGCAGTTTTAGGTAGCTTAACAGCGTGCACCAACCCAAGCACGCCCGCAGGTCAAGAAGGTTATGTTTACGAAAAACCAAGAGTATTCGGAGAAGGAGGTTATCAAGGTTCTATGGTTGGCCCTGCTAATTTTGGTATGTCATTGTTACGTAATGAAGTAATTAACATAGATATGCGGCCAAATTTATACCCAAACCACCTCAAGATACGAGTTTCAGTTGGAATTAAAAGCGATTTAGGCAAGGCATTGATTGCAAATAATAGTGGTTCTATTGTTAAAATCAATAACGCAGTATAAATCGCTTTTAAACCAGCCCTTTGGGCGCTTCACAGGAACTTACTCTCATCGTTGTTCCTTCTTAAAAGGGAGTGCCATTCTTGCAAAGTAACGCCTTGATATTAAGCCCCTGTGAAACGCTGAATTCTGCATCTTGAGGTGGTTTGGGTATAGACCGAAGCATTTCAAATACTGGCTAACGATGATTTAAATATTCGGTTTGATTTTCATGCTGTGATTTCGATTGAAACGGGTTCGGTTAAAACCGTAATTGAGCAGTTCGGTGGTGAAAATTGGTATCAACGGTTTGTAAGAGAAACCTTTAGAACCTATGTTCGTGATATCGTACAAAAATACGATAGCGGTGAACTTAAAACTAATCGTGAAAAAATAGCGTTGGAAGTGACTGTCAGGTTACAAAAATATCTATCTGCGACGCCATTTAATTTAGCAAACGTCGTTGTAGGTAATATAAATTACCCAGCGATAGTTGCCAATGCAGTAGAGAAAAAGCTCGCCGCACAGCAGTTGTTATCAGAAAAAGAAACGCAAAAAGAAATTGCTCGTAAAGATGCAGAGATCAGAGTCGAAGAAGCCAAAGGTATCGCCCAGGCACAAAAGATAATTAATGCGACACTCACACCCAATTATTTACAGCATGAAGCTATCAATGCACAAATGAAAATGGCTGAATCACCAAATCACACCACTGTATATATTCCTGTAGGTAATAACGGTGTACCGCTAGTGAAAGGGACTAAGTAAGTTATGCCCAAACCACCTTAAGAGGTAGTTTGGGTATATTTATTAACTTAGCGGTAAATTAACCGCTAAGATTTTATAATATGGGTATCTTTTACTCTTGTGTTAATGAATTGCGTAAGTATAATAGGCATCCACTTTGCAGGGGCGTAGTTCCAATTGGTAGAACAGCGGTCTCCAAAACCGACGGTTGGGAGTTCGAATCTCTCCGCCCCTGCCAATTTTCTTGTGAGTGGGTAAAGTCTTAGGTTAAAAATCGGTTTAAATAAGTCTGTTTTTAAGTTTAGATTTTAATGGATTAACCCTGCCGTAGTGTAGGGTTGTTGTGTCTGTAGTTAAGGTAATAATATTATGAGCACGAATGTGGAAACGCCATCAAGTGGGATGGATGCAGTAAAGTGGCTTGTGGCAATTGCGCTACTTGCAGGCGCAGTAGTTGGTAATTATATGTACGCAGACCAGTCTGTGTTATTACGTGCTATTGGTGTTGTTATTGCGGTTGCAGCCGGTTTAGGTATTGCTGCAGTAACAGAAAAAGGACGTACCTTCCTTGCTTTTGCAAAAGAAGCGCGTATTGAAGTACGTAAAGTAGTGTGGCCAACGCGCCAAGAAACTACCCATACGACATTTATTGTAATGGTAGCAACTGTGATTATGGCACTTATCCTTTGGGGATTAGATGGCATTTTATTCCGCGCAGTAGGCTTTTTAACTGGATTGGAGATCTGATCCCATGTCGGATGAGAACAACGAAAAGAAACTACGTTGGTACGTAGTACAGGCTTTCTCAGGTTATGAGAAGCGTGTTGCACAAACCCTTCTTGAGCATATCAAGATTGAAGGTTTAGAAGACAGTTTTGGTGAAATATTAGTACCAACAGAGGAAGTCGTTGAGATGCGCGCTGGTCAAAAGCGTAAATCTGAGCGTAAATTCTTCCCAGGTTATGTACTAGTACAAATGGATATGAACGATGCAAGCTGGCACTTAGTGAATAGCACTGCACGTGTAATGGGCTTTATCGGTGGTACATCTGACCGTCCAGCGCCAATCAGCTCGAAAGAAGCTGACCGTATTCTTAACCGCTTACAAGAAAACGCTGAAGCACCTAAACCTGCTACATTATTTGAACCAGGTGAAGTTGTTCGTGTTGTTGATGGCCCATTCGCTGACTTTAGTGGTGTGGTTGAAGCCGTTGACTACGAAAAGAGTCGCGTAAAAGTATCTGTACTTATCTTTGGGCGTTCTACGCCAGTTGACCTTGAATTTGGTCAAGTTGAGCAAGATAAGTAATAAAATTAGATAGTTTATGTGAAGTGATTTATTACTTTGCATAGGACTTGAAAAAGGCCGCTGATTAACTTATAATCAGCGGCCTTTTTGTATTCAGGGATAGAGTTTCTTGAATTGATTACAAAAAGTACGAAACCAATTTTTAAACTGGGAAGCCGCTAGAGTACGCGTCCTCGCGCGCACAAGGCTAAGACCCACCTAATGAGGTATTTATAATGGCTAAGAAAGTTGAAGCTCTAATCAAGCTACAAGTTGCTGCTGGTATGGCTAACCCTAGTCCTCCAGTAGGTCCAGCACTAGGTCAACACGGTGTAAACATCATGGAATTCTGTAAAGCGTTCAACGCACGTACAGAATCTATCGAAAAAGGCGCTCCAGTTCCTGTAGTGATCTCTGTTTACGGCGACCGTTCATTTACGTTCGACATGAAAACGCCACCGGCTGCTTACTTACTGAAGAAAGCTGCAGGCATCAAATCAGGCTCAGGCCGTCCTAACACTGAAAAAGTAGGCTCGGTTACTCGTGCTCAACTTGAAGAAATCGTTGAGACTAAACGACCTGATCTTACAGCGGCTGATTTAGACGCTGCGGTTCGCACTATCGCAGGTTCTGCGCGTGCGATGGGCTTGAACGTAGAGGACTAAGATAATGGCTAAATTAACTAAACGTATGCGTACTATCCGCGAGAAAGTGGAAGTAACTAAAGATTACGAAATCAACGAAGCAGTTGCTCTTTTAAAAGAGTTAGCGACAGCTAAATTCGTAGAAAGTGTTGACGTTGCCGTTAACCTTGGTATCGATGCTCGTAAATCTGATCAAAACGTTCGTGGTGCAACTGTACTACCTAACGGTACTGGTCGTGACGTTCGCGTTGCAGTATTCACACAAGGCGCTAACGCAGAAGCTGCGAAAGAAGCCGGTGCTGAGCTTGTAGGTATGGAAGATCTTGCTGATCTAGTTAAGAAAGGCGAGATGAACTTTGACGTTGTTGTTGCATCACCAGACGCTATGCGTGTTGTTGGTCAACTAGGTCAAATCTTAGGCCCACGTGGTCTAATGCCAAACCCTAAAACTGGTACTGTAACACCTAACGTTGCAGAAGCAGTTAAAAATGCTAAAGCTGGTCAAGTGCGTTACCGCAATGACAAAAATGGTATCATCCACACTACTATTGGTAAGGTTGATTTCACAGCTGAGCAACTTCAAGAAAACCTTGAATCTCTTATTGTTGCGCTTAAGAAGGCTAAACCTTCTCAAGCTAAAGGTACTTACGTGAAGAAAGTAACTATCTCTACAACAATGGGCGCAGGTGTTTCTGTAGACCAAGGCACTTTAAGCACAACTGTAGCTTAATAGGTGTTTACATGGCGTGAAATTTGTACTATAATTTTGCGCCATTTTGTTGAATAATTTGATTACTCAGCAAAGTAAAGAATTCGGGTTGAAGTCCATAATTTCGGTGCGCCTTCGGGTAAAGCGATAAATTGGGCTTCCGTCCAAGACCGTAGGTGGTTTAGGCCTTAATTTTACCTACGTAGACGGTGTGAATCCCCAGATAGATTTTTCCTAATCTCTTCTGGCTCTCGCCGTAAAAAGCATCTCCATCACGTGTGGTGGGGAAGAGTAAAACAGGGAAACCGATAACGGTAACCCATTAAACCAGGAGTAACACCCATGGCTTTAAATCTTCAAGGCAAAAAAGCAATTGTTGCTGAAGTCAACGAAGCAGCCACTGGTGCTCTATCTGCAGTAATCGCAGATTCTCGTGGTGTAACAGTTGGTGCAATTACTGCCCTTCGTAAAGAAGCTCGTGAGAACGGTGTTTGGATGAAAGTTGTCCGTAACACTCTAGCAAAACGTGCTATCGAAGGAACAGATTTTGAGTGCCTTAACGATTCATTAGTTGGTCCAAGCTTAATCGCTTTCTCATCAGAGCACCCAGGTGCTGCTGCGCGTATCTTCTCAGATTTCGCGAAAAAGAATGAGAAATTCGAAATTAAAACGGCCGCTTTTGAAGGTAATGTAGTAGACGCAGCTATGCTTGCAACTCTACCTACATACGACGAAGCTGTTGCACGCTTAATGAGCGCTATGAAAGAAGCGTCTGCCGGCAAATTGTGTAAAACAATTGAAGCAGTACGCGTACAGAAAGAAGAGCAAGCTGCTTAATTTTAAGCTGTTTAAACTCTCTTTCGGTGTAAAATTTTTTTGGACCTTTGAGTCCGTTAATTATTAGGAAATTTGTAATGTCTGTAACTAAAGACCAAATCCTTGACGCAATTGCTGAAATGTCAGTAATGGACGTTGTTGCTCTTGTTGAAGCAATGGAAGAAAAATTCGGCGTAACTGCTGCAGCTGCTATGGTAGCAGGTCCTGCTGCTGAAGCTGCTGAAGAGAAAACTGAATTTGACGTAATCCTTACTGGCGCTGGCGCTAACAAGGTTGCGGCAATCAAAGCTGTACGTGGCGCAACTGGCCTAGGCCTTAAAGAAGCGAAAGCTCTTGTTGAAGCTGCTCCAACTCCAGTTAAAGAAGGTATCTCTAAAGAAGAAGCTGAAGCTCTTGCTAAAGATCTTTCTGAAGCTGGTGCTGAAGTTGAGGTTAAGTAATCTAGCTTTTGCTAGGTTCGCTGTCTGAGAAATCAGGCAAGGGCTGGTGATTATTTAATCACCGGCCTTTTTGCGCTATATAGCGACTATTCTTATAGCGCAAATAAAATCTGATTTTCTCTTTACTTTCAACGCTTTATAGTTTGCTAGTGTTGAAGTGGGAGTTTATCGGAACAACAATTAAATGTTGTACATCTTGGCATAGATGCCAGTTAAGTCTGTTCTTACAAGAACAGGTCGGGTCAAAGATCAGCAAGCTGAGGAACCCCATGGCTTACTCTTATTCTGAAAAGAAACGTATCCGTAAGGATTTTGGTAAACGTCCACAAGTATTGGATATACCTTTCTTACTGTCGACGCAGTTAGAATCGTTTAAAAAATTCTTAGTCCCGGACGCTGATGGCGATCATGGTTTGGAAGCAGCCTTCCAATCTGTGTTTCCAATCAAAAGCTACTCGGGAAATTCTGAGCTTCAATACGTAAGTTATCGTATTGGTGAGCCAGTTTTCGATGTAAAAGAATGTCAAATTCGCGGTGTGACTTATTCTGCTCCACTTCGCGTGAAACTGCGTCTTGTAGTAATGGACAAAGAAGCTCCAGGCACAGTTAAAGACATTAAAGAGCAAGAAGTTTACATGGGCGAAATTCCGCTCATGACCGATACCGGTACCTTTGTAATCAATGGTACAGAGCGTGTTATCGTTTCTCAGCTACACCGTAGCCCTGGTGTATTCTTTGATAACGACCGCGGTAAAACTCACTCATCGGGTAAAGTACTATATAACGCACGTGTAATTCCTTACCGTGGTTCGTGGTTAGACTTTGAGTTTGATGCAAAAGATAACTTATATGTACGTATTGACCGTCGTCGTAAATTACCGGCGTCTATCATGTTGCGTGCACTTGAGTACACGACTGAAGAAATCCTTGAGATGTTCTTCGACACCACTGCGTTTGAAGTAACTGACGGTAAAGTTCTTATGGAACTTGTGCCTTCACGTTTACGTGGTGAAACCGCTGCCTTTGATATTAAAGGTGAAGACGGTGATGTGCTGGTTGAAAGTGGCCGTCGTATTACTGCGCGTCATATCAAGAGCATTGAGAAAAAAGGCATTACTCAGTTAGAAGTACCACATGAGTACATCATTGGCCGTGTTATTGCGAAGAACTACGTTGACGAGTCAACGGGTGAAATCATCGCAACTGCTAATGACGAACTAACACTCGAAGTAATGGCTGAGCTTGTTAAAGCGGGTCACACTAAGATTGATACTTTATATATCAACGAAGTTGACAGCGGTGCATACATTTCAGATACCTTACGTATCGATTCAAGCACTAACCGTTTAGAAGCACTTGTAGAAATTTATCGCATGATGCGCCCTGGCGAGCCACCGACGAAAGACGCGGCTGAAGCCTTATTTGAGAACTTATTCTTCTCAGAAGAACGCTATGACTTATCAACTGTAGGTCGTATGAAGTTCAATAGTCGTGTTGGTTATGACACTGACACAGGCCCTGGCACATTAAGCAAAGAAGACATCGTGTCTGTTATGAAAGTATTAATTGCTATTCGTAACGGTCAAGGCGATGTTGATGATATTGACCACTTAGGTAACCGTCGTATCCGTAGTGTTGGCGAAATGGCTGAGAACCAATTCCGTGTAGGTTTAGTACGTGTTGAACGTGCTGTACGTGAGCGTTTAAGCTTAGGTGACCTTGATGCGGTAATGCCACAAGATCTAATTAACGCTAAGCCTATTTCGGCAGCAGTTAAAGAGTTCTTTGGTTCATCTCAGTTATCACAGTTCATGGACCAAAATAACCCGCTATCAGAAGTAACGCACAAACGTCGTATTTCTGCATTAGGTCCGGGTGGTCTAACACGTGAACGCGCTGGCTTTGAAGTACGTGACGTTCACGTAACTCACTATGGTCGCGTATGTCCAATCGAGACTCCTGAGGGTCCAAACATCGGTCTAATTAACTCATTATCTACGTACGCACGTACTAATGATTATGGTTTCTTAGAAACACCTTACCGCAAAGTGGTAGATGGTGTTGTAACTGATGAAGTTGATTATTTATCAGCCATTGAAGAAGGTCAGTTTGTTATCGCTCAGGCGAACTCAAACTTAACCGAAACCAATGAGTTTGTTGATGAACTAATTCCATGTCGTCACAAAGGTGAATCAACCTTTATGGGCAAAATGGACCAACAATATATGGATGTATCACCACAACAGGTGATCTCTGTAGCGGCAGCACTTATCCCGTTCCTAGAACACGATGATGCTAACCGTGCATTGATGGGTTCAAACATGCAACGTCAAGCAGTACCAACATTGAAAGCGGATAAGCCGTTAGTAGGTACAGGTATTGAGTTAACACTAGCGAAAGATTCTGGTGTAACGATTGTTGCAAAACGTGGTGGTGAAGTAATGTATGCTGACGCAAGTCGCATCGTTGTTAATGTACATGAAGAAGAACGCATTCCTGGTGAAGCGGGTATCGACATCTACAACTTAACTAAATACACCCGTTCTAACCAAAACACATGTATTAACCAAAAACCAACTTGTATGGTTGGTGAACCGGTTACTCGTGGCGATGTGTTAGCAGATGGTCCTTCGACTGACTTAGGTGACTTAGCCCTTGGTCAAAACCTTCGCGTGGCATTCATGCCATGGAACGGTTATAACTTCGAGGATTCAATCCTACTATCAGAGCGCGTAGTTGAAGAAGACCGCCTAACGACTATCCATATTCAAGAACTACAGTGTATCGCCCGTGATACTAAGTTAGGTCCTGAAGAGATCACAGCAGATATCCCGAACGTGGGTGAATCTGCACTAGGCAAACTTGATGAATCAGGTGTTGTTTATATCGGTGCTGAAGTTAAAGGCGGCGATATCCTAGTAGGTAAAGTGACTCCTAAAGGCGAAACGCAATTAACACCAGAAGAGAAGCTACTACGTGCTATCTTCGGTGAAAAAGCGTCTGACGTTAAAGACAGCTCATTACGTGTACCAAACTCTGTAACTGGTACTGTAATCGACGTGCAAGTTTTCACCCGTGATGGTGTTGAAAAAGACAAGCGCGCGCTAGAAGTTGAAGAAATGCAACTTCGTGATGCGAAAAAAGACTTTAATGAAGAATTCCGTATTCTTGAAGCAGGCGTTTTAGACCGTGCTCGCAAGTTACTTGTAGCTGCTGGTCAAAACGAAGAACAATTAGCGACACTTAATGCTGAGAAGCTACTAACTCAGAGCCTTGCTGAAGAAGACAAGCAAGCTGAACTTGAGCAACTAGCTGCACAGTACGATGAGCTTAAAGCTGAATACGATAAGAAGTTTGAAAACAAACGTCGTAAAATCACTCAAGGTGATGACTTAGCACCGGGCGTACTTAAGATTGTTAAAGTATACCTAGCTGTTAAACGTCGTATCCAACCGGGTGATAAGATGGCGGGTCGTCACGGTAACAAAGGTGTTATCTCGACTATCGTACCAGTAGAAGATATGCCATACGATGACAAAGGTCGTACGGTAGATATCGTATTGAATCCACTAGGTGTACCATCACGTATGAACATCGGTCAGATCCTTGAAACACATATGGGTCTAGCTGCACGTGGTATCGGTGAACGTCTAGAAGAAATGATGAAAGAACAACGTGAGCTTCATGAGCTACGTGAATTCATCAAGCAAGCCTACGAGATCGGTGATTGCCGTCAAAAAGTAGACATTGCTAGCTTCTCTGATGATGAAGTTCGTCGCTTAGCTGTAAACTTAAAAGGTGGTTTACCAATCGCTACTCCTGCATTTGATGGCGCGAAAGAAGACGAAATCAAAGACATGCTTGAGTTAGGTGGCTACCCAAGAAGTGGTCAGGTTACACTTTATGATGGCCGTACTGGCGATCAGTTTGAACGTCAAGTAACTGTAGGTTACATGTACATGCTGAAACTAAATCACTTAGTTGATGACAAGATGCATGCGCGTTCAACTGGCTCTTATAGCCTTGTTACTCAGCAGCCGCTGGGTGGTAAAGCACAGTTCGGTGGCCAGCGTTTTGGTGAGATGGAAGTATGGGCACTTGAAGCATACGGTGCTGCTTACACTCTACAAGAAATGCTAACAGTGAAATCGGATGACGTGAACGGTCGTACTAAGATGTATAAAAACATCGTTGATGGTAACCATAAAATGGAACCAGGTATGCCAGAATCGTTCAACGTATTGTTGAAAGAAATCCGCTCACTGGGTATCAACATCGAGTTGGAAGAAAATTAAGCCAATTAGGTGCTGTAGCTAGCTACAGCACCTGTTACGGCCGAATAGAATGTAGGGGCGAGATTATCCGCCCTCAAGATTAACTCCGACAGGAGAGCTAAGGTGAAAGACTTACTTAAGTTTCTGAAGCAACAAAATAAGACCGAAGAATTCGATGCAATTCGCATTGGTCTTGCTTCACCAGACATGGTTCGTTCATGGTCATACGGTGAAGTAAAGAAACCTGAGACTATTAACTACCGTACTTTCAAGCCTGAGCGCGATGGCTTATTCTGTGCCCGTATTTTCGGTCCAGTGAAAGATTATGAGTGTTTATGTGGTAAATATAAACGCCTTAAACACCGTGGTGTGATCTGTGAAAAGTGTGGCGTTGAAGTAACACTGACTAAAGTGCGTCGTGACAGAATGGGTCACATCGACTTGGCAAGCCCAGTTGCGCATATTTGGTTCTTAAAATCATTGCCGTCACGTATCGGCTTAATGCTTGATATGACGCTTCGTGATATTGAACGTGTTCTTTACTTCGAATCATTCGTAGTAACTGAGCCTGGTATGACAACGCTTGAGCGTGGTCAACTACTAGGTGAAGAAGAATACCTAGATGCACTTGAAGAGCATGGTGATGAATTTGAAGCGAAGATGGGTGCTGAAGCAGTATTAGACTTGCTTCGTGAACTTGATCTTGGCCAATTAATTGCTGAGATGCGTGAAGAGTTACCAACAATTAACTCTGAAACTAAGCGTAAGAAGATCACTAAACGTCTTAAATTAATGGAATCGTTCCACCAATCAGGTAACAACCCTGAGTGGATGATCATGACAGTACTTCCAGTATTGCCACCTGACTTACGTCCATTAGTACCACTAGACGGTGGTCGTTTTGCGACATCTGATCTAAATGACCTTTACCGTCGTGTTATTAACCGTAATAACCGTCTTAAGCGTCTACTAGATTTAGCAGCACCAGATATTATCGTACGCAACGAAAAACGTATGTTACAAGAAGCGGTAGATGCGCTACTTGATAACGGTCGTCGTGGTCGTGCAATTACAGGTTCTAACAAGCGTCCGCTTAAATCTCTTGCTGATATGATCAAGGGTAAGCAAGGTCGTTTCCGTCAGAACTTACTTGGTAAGCGTGTAGATTACTCAGGCCGTTCTGTAATCACGGTTGGTCCTACTCTTAAGCTTCACCAATGTGGTCTTCCTAAGAAGATGGCACTTGAGCTATTCAAACCATTCATCTATGGCAAATTAGAGCGTCGCGGCATGGCTACGACAATCAAAGCTGCTAAGAAAATGGTAGAGCGTGAAGTTCCGGAAGTATGGGATGTATTAGACGAAGTAATTCGTGAACACCCAGTATTACTTAACCGTGCACCAACACTTCACCGTTTGGGTATCCAAGCGTTTGAACCTGTGCTTATCGAAGGTAAAGCAATTCACTTGCACCCATTAGTATGTGCGGCTTACAACGCTGACTTCGATGGTGACCAAATGGCGGTACACGTACCGTTAACGATTGAAGCACAGCTTGAAGCACGTGCGTTAATGATGTCGACTAACAACATCTTATCGCCTGCTAATGGTGAGCCAATCATCGTTCCTTCACAGGACGTTGTATTAGGTCTTTACTACATGACGCGTGATCGCATTAATGCGAAAGGCGAAGGTACTGTATTTAAAGATCCAAAAGAAGCAGAAAAAGCATACCGTAGTGGCAATGCTGAACTTCACGCTCGCGTAAAAGTTCGTATTAGCCAATCAGTGAAGAACGAAAATGGTGTAGTAGAAGATACTATTACTATTATCGAGACTACTGTTGGTCGTGCAATTCTGTCGCTAATTTTACCTAAAGGTATGCCGTTTGAGTCAATCAACCAAGCATTAGGTAAAAAGCAGATTTCTAGCTTATTAAACGAGTGTTACCGTCGTCTAGGTCTAAAAGACACAGTTGTGTTTGCTGACCAAGTTATGTACACCGGTTTCCACTACGCAATGAAATCAGGTGTTTCAATTGGTATCGATGACTTAGTTATCCCACCAGTTAAAGCATCAATCATTGAAGCAGCAGAAGCTGAAGTAACTGAAATCAACCAACAATTCCAATCAGGTCTTGTAACGGCTGGTGAAAAGTACAATAAAGTTATCGATATCTGGTCACGTGTAAATGAAAACTTATCACGTGAAATGATGGCCAACTTGTCAAAAGACACGGTTATCAATGCTAAAGGTGAAGAAGAAGAGCAACCGTCATTTAACTCAGTGTTTATGATGGCCGACTCAGGTGCTCGTGGTAGTGCCGCTCAGATCCGTCAGCTAGCAGGTATGCGTGGTCTAATGGCACGTCCAGATGGTTCAATCATCGAGACGCCAATCACGGCTAACTTCCGTGAAGGTCTAAATGTACTTCAGTACTTCATCTCAACGCACGGTGCGCGTAAAGGTCTTGCCGATACAGCACTGAAAACAGCGAACTCGGGTTACCTAACGCGTCGTCTAGTAGACGTTGCACAAGATTTGGTAATCAACGAAGACGATTGTGGAACAGAAGATGGCTTAACAATGAAACCGCTTATTGAAGGTGGTGACGTTGTAGAAGCACTTCGCGAACGTGTTCTTGGTCGTGTTGTTGCTGAAGATATCGTTATTCCAGGTACTAATACAGTACTTGTTGAACGTAATATCATGCTTGATGAAAAACTGTGTGACCTGTTAGAAGAGCACTCAGTTGATGAAGTTCGCGTACGCTCAGTTATCACATGTGATAACGACTTTGGTGTATGTGCTAAGTGTTATGGTCGTGACCTTGCACGTGGTCATATCATCAACGCGGGTGAATCAGTTGGTGTTATCGCGGCACAGTCAATCGGTGAGCCGGGTACACAGCTTACGATGCGTACATTCCACATCGGTGGTGCGGCATCAAGAGCGTCAGCAGAAAATAACGTACAAGTTAAAACTAACGGTACATTAAAACTGCACAACGCTAAATATGTATTAAATACAGACGGTAAGATTGTTATTACCTCACGTTCTACTGAGATCACTATCATTGATAGCTATGGTCGTGAAAAAGAGCGTTATAAAGTACCTTATGGTGCGGTATTAACAGTTCAAGATAATGCTGAAGTTCAAGGTAACGACATTGTTGCTACTTGGGACCCGCATAGTCACCCAATCGTTCTTGAGCATAAATCAAAAGTATCGTTCAGCGATATCGATGACTCGAATACAGAGACACAAACTGATGAATTAACCGGTTTAACTCGTATTGTTGTTAAAGATCTTGCTAAAGCGAATGCGAAAGAGCCTAAGCTTATCATTGAAAGTGAAGAGCGCGGCTTGCAAGAAACACGTCTTCCTTCATTCACTACGATTGAAGTAACAGATGGTGCGACTGCAAACCCTGGTGACGTGTTAGCACGTATCCCGCAAGAAGGTTCGAAAACTCGTGATATCACGGGTGGTCTACCACGCGTAGCCGACTTATTTGAAGCGCGTAAACCTAAAGAGCCAGCTATCTTAGCTGAGATCACAGGTACTATTAGCTTCGGTAAAGAGACTAAAGGTAAGAAGCGTTTAGTTATTACTCCACCAGAAGGCGATCATTACGAAGAAATGATTCCTAAGTGGCGTCAACTTAACGTGTTTGAAGGTGAGCAAGTGTCTAAAGGTGAAGTTATCGCCGATGGTCCTGAATCACCACATGACATCTTACGCCTACGTGGTGTGACTCATGTTGCTAACTACATTGTTAACGAAGTGCAAGAGGTTTACCGTTTGCAAGGCGTTAAGATCAATGACAAGCACATTGAAACAATTATCCGTCAGATGATCCGTAAATGTACCATCCTTGACGGCGGCCATAGTGAATTCTTAGCCGGTGAGCAAATTGAAGTGGCACGCGTTAATATCGCAAACCGCGACTTAGAAGCTCAAGGCAAGTTGCCTGCTAAGTATGAAATCCAATTAATGGGTATCACTAAAGCATCACTAGCCACAGAATCTTTCATCTCGGCAGCCTCGTTCCAGGAGACAACTCGTGTCCTAACAGAAGCCGCTGTAAATGGTAAGAGCGATGAACTTCGCGGTCTGAAAGAAAACGTAATTGTGGGTCGTTTGATCCCAGCCGGTACCGGTTTTGCGTATCATCAAGATCGTATGGCACGTCGTAAGCAAAGTTTAGTTGTTGAAGAGCAAACAGTAAGTGCAGAAGAGGCGACTCAAGCACTAACAGATGCTTTAAACGCTGATTTATCTGGAAATCAATAAACTTAATCTAATCAATAGATTAGATTTTAGCAAGGCAGATATCTACTGCCTTGCTAACGGTTTATGTTGACAGGTTAATCTTTGCTCATTAAAATTCCGCCACCCATTTACCTGCGCGTTTGTAACGAGCTTGTAAAAAGGGCGGATTTTTTTATTTTTTTCAGTAGTAATTTTAATTTCAGGAGCTATTTAAATGGCAACTATTAACCAGCTAGTGCGTAAGCCACGTCGTAGCAAGGTTACTAAAAGTAACTCAGCTGCGCTTAAAGCGTGTCCGCAAAAGCGTGGTGTATGTACTCGCGTATATACAACTACACCTAAGAAACCAAACTCGGCGTTACGTAAAGTAGCTCGTGTACGTTTAACTAACGGTTTCGAAGTAACATCATACATCGGTGGTGAAGGTCATAACCTTCAAGAGCACAGTGTAATCCTAATCCGTGGTGGTCGTGTTAAAGATTTACCAGGTGTGCGTTTCCACACTGTACGTGGTGCACTTGACTGTGCAGGCGTAAGCGACCGTCGTCAAGCTCGTTCTAAATACGGTGCAAAACGCCCTAAGGGCTAATTGTATTCCGTTAGTAAGGCCAAGCACTAAATATTATTAATTATTGTTTTGGGTTATTGCCTCGAAAGAGCAAACCTGAATAAACCGGAGATACAAAATGCCTAGAAGACGCGTAATAGGTCAACGTAAAATTCTTCCAGATCCTAAGTTCGGATCGGAACTTCTTGCAAAATTCGTTAACATCGTAATGTTAGACGGCAAGAAATCTACTGCTGAAAAAATCGTTTACGGTGCGCTAGATGTGGCTGCTGAGAAATCAGGCAAATCGCACCTTGAAATCTTTGAGTCTGCACTTGATAACATCCGTCCACAGGTAGAGGTTAAATCTCGCCGTGTTGGTGGTTCAACTTATCAAGTACCAGTTGAAGTACGTCCAGTACGTCGCAACGCATTAGGTATGCGTTGGTTAGTAGACGCTGCACGTAAGCGTGGCGAAAAATCTATGGGCTTACGTTTAGCTCAAGAAATCGTTGACGCTGCTGATAACAAAGGCACTGCGGTTAAGAAACGTGAAGACGTTCACCGTATGGCTGAAGCGAATAAAGCATTCGCTCATTACCGTTGGTAATCTGCCCTTAACCTTTAAGAGGATCATATGGCACGTACAACTCCACTTGAGCGCTATCGTAATATCGGTATTGTTGCTCACGTAGATGCAGGCAAAACCACCACAACAGAACGTGTTCTGTTCTACACGGGTCTTTCTCATAAGATCGGTGAAGTACATGATGGCGCCGCAACTATGGATTGGATGGAGCAGGAACAAGAGCGTGGTATCACAATCACTTCTGCTGCAACAACGTGTTTCTGGAAAGGGATGGACGCGCAATTTGACGACCATCGTATCAATATCATTGATACTCCAGGACACGTAGATTTCACTATCGAAGTAGAACGTTCTTTACGTGTACTTGATGGTGCGGTAGTTGTTCTTTGTGCTTCATCAGGTGTACAGCCACAAACTGAGACAGTTTGGCGTCAAGCGAACAAATACGAAGTTCCGAGAATGATCTTCGTAAACAAAATGGATCGCACGGGCGCTGACTTCTTAACGGTTGTTAGCCAGGTGAAATCTCGTCTTGGAGCAACGCCTGTTCCAATTCAGCTGCCAGTTGGCGCTGAAGACGACTTTAAAGGTGTAATTGACCTTATAAAAATGAAAGTGATTAACTGGAATTCTGAAGACCAGGGCATGACTTTCTCTTATGAGGCAATACCGGCAGACCTTCAAGAGCTCGCTGAAGAGTGGCACTCTCACTTAGTTGAAAGTGCTGCTGAGGCCTCTGAAGAACTAATGGATAAGTATTTGGAAGGTGAAGACCTGAGCGAAGCTGAAATTAAAGCAGCTTTGCGTCAGCGTACATTAGCAAACGAAATCGTCCCAATGACTTGTGGTAGTGCATTTAAAAATAAAGGTGTTCAAGCTGTGCTTGATGGCGTTATTGAATATATGCCTGCGCCAACACAAGTGAAACAAATTCAAGGTATTCTTGAAGATGGTACTGAGGAAGAACGTCCAGCTGATGACAACGCACCGTTTGCTGCACTTGCTTTTAAGATTGCAACAGATCCGTTCGTTGGTACTTTAACCTTTTTCCGTGTTTACTCTGGTACTGTTAAACAGGGTGATGCGGTTTACAACCCAGTAAAAAGTAAGCGTGAGCGCCTTGGTCGTATCGTTCAGATGCATTCAAACTCACGTGAAGAGATCAAAGAAGTCCACGCAGGCGACATCGCGGCGGCTATTGGTCTTAAAGACGTAACAACAGGTGAAACACTGTGTGATCCGAATTCTAAAATTACGCTTGAGCGTATGGAATTCCCAGAACCAGTAATCTCTGTTGCGGTTGAGCCTCGCACAATCGCTGACCAGGACAAGATGGCTATCGCACTAGGTAAACTAGCGGCAGAAGATCCATCTTTCCGCGTACAAACTGATGATGAGTCAGGCCAGACTATAATATCTGGTATGGGTGAACTTCACCTCGATATCATTGTCGACCGTATGAAACGTGAATTCAGTGTTGAATGTAACGTTGGTAAGCCGCAGGTTTCTTACCGTGAAGCTATCCGTGATACCGTTAAGGTAGAAGGAAAGTTCGTACGTCAATCAGGTGGTCGTGGTCAATATGGTCACGTCTGGCTTAAACTTGAACCGATGGATATTTCGGATGATGAAGCCCCAATTTACGAGTTCGTTAACGAAACCGTAGGTGGCTCAGTTCCTAAAGAATACATCCCTGCGGTAGACAAAGGCATCCAAGAGCAAATGGCTCAAGGTGTGCTGGCCGGCTACCCATTACTTGGCGTGAAAGCGACTTTATATGATGGTTCATTCCATGATGTTGATTCGAATGAAATGGCATTTAAAATAGCAGGTTCTTTGGCAATGAAGCAGGGCGCACTTGATGCAAACCCTGTACTTTTAGAGCCAATGATGAAGGTTGAAGTACTCACTCCTGAAGCAAACATGGGTGATGTAGTTGGCGACTTAAACCGTCGTCGCGGCATGATCGAAGGCATGGAAGAAGCACTAGGCGGACTTAAACAAGTTAACGCTTTAGTACCGCTCTCTGAAATGTTTGGTTATGCAACTGATCTGCGATCTGCAACACAAGGTCGTGCCTCATACTCTATGGAGTTTTTGAAGTACGCAGAAGCCGCAAAAAATGTTGCAGATAAAATAATTGCAGCTCGCACTTAAGTAATTTTTAGCTTGGTTTAGCTCAATAACGAGCTTAACCTTTAATTTCTTTATAGGAATTTTTTAAGATGGCAAAAGAAAAGTTTGAACGCGTAAAACCGCACGTAAACGTTGGTACAATCGGCCACGTTGACCACGGTAAAACAACCCTAACTGCAGCAATCACTAACGTACTTGCAAAAGTATACGGTGGTGTAGCTAAAGATTTCGCATCAATCGATAACGCTCCAGAAGAGCGCGAGCGTGGTATCACAATCTCAACTTCACACGTTGAGTACGATACACCTACTCGTCACTACGCACACGTAGATTGTCCTGGACACGCCGATTATGTTAAAAACATGATCACTGGTGCTGCTCAAATGGACGGCGCAATCTTAGTAGTAGCTGCGACTGATGGCCCTATGCCACAAACTCGTGAGCACATCCTACTTTCTCGTCAGGTTGGCGTTCCTTACATCATCGTATTCATGAACAAATGTGACATGGTTGATGACGAAGAGCTACTTGAGCTAGTAGAAATGGAAGTTCGTGAACTTCTTTCTGAATATGACTTCCCAGGTGATGACTTACCACTAATTCAAGGTTCTGCTCTTAAAGCACTTGAAGGCGAAAAGCAGTGGGAAGACAAGATCGTTGAGCTTGCAGAAGCACTAGATTCTTACATCCCAGAGCCAGAGCGTGACATCGATAAGCCATTCATCATGCCTATCGAAGATGTTTTCTCAATTCAAGGCCGTGGTACAGTTGTAACTGGTCGTGTTGAAGCTGGTATCATCAACGTGAATGACGAAGTTGAAATCGTTGGTATCAAAGAGACTACTAAGTCTACTTGTACTGGTGTTGAAATGTTCCGTAAGCTTCTTGACGAAGGTCGTGCTGGTGAGAACATTGGTGCACTTCTACGTGGTACTAAGCGTGAAGACGTTGAACGTGGTCAAGTACTAGCTAAGCCTGGTTCAATCAACCCACATACAACTTTCACTTCAGAAGTATACGTACTTTCTAAAGATGAAGGTGGTCGTCATACTCCTTTCTTCAAAGGTTACCGTCCACAGTTCTACTTCCGTACAACTGACGTAACTGGTGACGTACAGTTACCAGATGGCGTAGAAATGGTAATGCCTGGTGATAACGTTAAGATGACTGTAACTCTAATCGCACCAATCGCGATGGATGAAGGTCTTCGTTTCGCTATCCGTGAAGGTGGCCGTACTGTAGGTGCTGGTGTTGTAGCAACTATCGTAGAGTAATAGTTAGCCTAGCTAATTAATACTAAAAAAACCCGAGCTTTGTCTCGGGTTTTTTAATGTCTGTGATTTGAGCTGTCAGCCGTCAGGAAAGACAAGATTCTCTTGACACGTAGGTTAATATGAACAAAATTGATAGCTGATAGCTGATAGCTGATAGCTGATAGCTGATAGCTAAAACAAGAAAAGGGCCATGAGGCCCTTAGTGTTGCAGCAAGTAACACATTCTTCTTATAAGCTAAAGTCTACCGCGTAAGCGACGTATGCTTTGATATCACTGTCATCCATATCTGTATCTGAAAGGCCAAAGGTGAAACCATCTTTAGAGATTGAAATGCCATAATCAATAATGTCATCGTCACCAATAAAATCACCAGAATAGTGGCCTAGGTGTAACGCCATTTCAGTACCGTTACTACCAACTGTAAAACCATAGTCTGCTGTAAGGTATAAAGAGTCACCAAAGTCTGTACCATCACCGCTCGCAGCTGAACTTGCTAGTACTGAAGCTCCAAAGCTAAAGCCACCCATACTAATGCTACCGTAAATCTCAGAGAAGTCAGCGTCAGCGCCTGATGCAGCATCAGGATAAGCATAATAAATGAAGCCTACATCGTAGCTCATATTTTCATTTATATCACCGCCAAAACCTGCGTATAAATCAAGCTCATAGGTCATTTCATCAGCCCATGATGCATTTGAAGCCCAAGTACCAGCATAGAAGCCTGACTCGTTTGCGTAATCTATGCCACCAGACACAGCTGCATCACCACCAGTTTGTTCTTGTCCACGCCATAAGTAATTAGATGTTGCAGCTGCATTAGCTGTTACTTCAGCAAGTGCGGCAGTAGATGTAAGGCCCATTAATACAAGTGCACTTAATGCAACTGATTTTTTTAAATTTAGCATGTTTCGTATCCTGTTGTTATGTTGATTTTGGTTCACAATTATTAATGAGATTGCAGTCTCTGAGATTGTGAGGCCCATTTATTGTTGTCTAACAAAAGTAACTGCACTGCTTATGCCAAGTTCAATATAAAATTTAATATTTATGCATTAATTTTTAAAAAACAGATAGATAAGTTTATCAAGAGGGGAGGTGTGAAACTATTTGGATTAATAATGTGCACTTTAATAGTGCGTAAATATAGAAGGCTGCACAAGGATCATGCAGCCCTACATTAGTTAATTACTTGATACTTTAGCCGAATATAGTGCGCATAAGGCTAATAGTTTCATTAACGCCACGACCTTTTTGCACTTCGCTGATGATAGAGTCTCGCTTGGCCCTAATATGCTCAGGTATTTCATCGCTAGAAAGGGCGCGGTCAACTAAAATCTCAGCAGACTCTTTACCGCGGCGTACTGATTTAGTCGAAGTTGAAGCGCTGCGTTTAGGTTTATTTAGTAGCTTAATGTAATTTGAACTATCAGCGGTAGATTTGTCAGCATAATAAAAGAAGCATGGCAGTAAAGCTTTAATAGAAACAAGCTGCTGCTCTAGCTCATTGCTGCCCGTAGCCATCTTAAACCATGACATAGCATGTATCGTTTGTACTATATCTTGCCAATAGCGTTCAAAATCACGGTTATTCAGTTTTGTAATACCAAGGGCTGAGCAAAGCGCATCAAGTCGAGTATTATTAATTGGTGTGAAAATATCAGGACGTCGCATGGCTAATAGGCGAGTAGCGGGGGCTAATGTTGGTTTTTCATCACTGTCATTAAAAGCAAGTAAATATCCAACAACAAATTGTTGATAGTCAGCTTCACTTACTTCGCCTTCAAGCGGTATATTTACCAGTGCGTCATCAAATAGTCCCGGTAAATCAGCCATCATCTGATGAAAGCCTTTCGCGCTTTTAGTAGATGAAAACCACTCAACATCGAAATTATAAGTGCTTGGATCTAATGCTGCGGTGTGTTTACCACAAAAGGTAAGTAAATCCTCAGGGACCATTTCTCTTAACGGTTGTTCACGTAGGTTTGCAATATAATTTGTTAGTCGTAACTGCTCCTCTAAAGCGATGAGCTCCTTATGCTGCTCTACAAACATACTAACAACAGGCCAAGGTGCAACACGTAATGTTTTCAATTGTAAAAAGCTAATTGCAGATATTAGTAGGTCATGTAGCTTCTTTAAAATCGGTAATTGATTCGCTTCGAGTAAATCGTAGTTGATACGATCTTTACTAGCGCTAAGTAATTCGTAGCACCAACCTAAAAAGTCTTCAGGGTGATTTTCTATTTTTACCGCCATCAGGTTTAGACTGATTTCAGAAGCCTGTTTTAAAATATTTTGATAAATTTGACTTTCTTGTTCGCCTAACGCCATTTTTGAAGGTGAAATTAGCAATTTTTTCATGCCTGAGGATACTCCGCTTAGATACTTTTTCAGTTGTCTATTTTAGCGCAAATTAGCTAAAAGCGACAGGGCCGTGCATCATACCGAAGTATGCTGGGGATGCAATCAAGATAACGGTGAAAGTATCAAGATTGCGTTATTTTATTCAGTCAGTTTCATCAAGTGAAAAGAGACTTTCAACAGAGGTATTAAAAAATAGTGCTATCTTTAAAGCGATAATCACCGATGGTGTAAAGCGCGATGTTTCAACAGTGCTAACTGTTTTACGAGACACACTAATCGCGTCAGCGAGTTCTTGCTGCGAAAGCCCGGCTGCTTTTCGAAATTTTGCTATGTGATTTTGCACATTAACTCCTAATCACGATTTTGCCATAAAATTGAGACACCATACGCTAAACACATTACTGCTAGATAGAAGGTTGCCATCATACTGTGTGTTATATGTAAGGCGAAGTCATTCGACCCCAAATATACCGTACCCATAGTAATGAGGAGAGCTAATACCACATGCTTATACGCAATTGTGTCTATAGTGTTTAAGTATTCATCCTTGTAAGTAAGGTGGTATTTCATTTTTCGAGTGAAGCCTCCCCTAATTACAAACATAAAAAATGAGCCTAAAAAAGCACTGACTCCTAATACTAATAAAGGTGTAGATGCTTTATTCAACATGGGGTAAACACTTATAATAAGTAAAGTCACGGCCATAAAAATTGAAAACCATGCATTCTGACCCATAAATTTTTCTTCAGCTTTAATATCCTGATTCATAATATTCGTCCTGTTATTTGACATGATACCTATAGGTATCAATATAACCTCAGGGTATCATTTGATCAAGATTTTTTTGTAACCCAAAGGTATCAAGATGTTTCAGGACTGATTCAGATACAAGTTTGTACACTTTGGGAACTTACTTTTTTCTACTCTTTGCAATGATTTTCAGCCTAACTCCCGCTATGATAAGAACATTAAATGAACATTTGAAAGGACCATCATGAAAACCATCTTTAAAGTTATAGGTGTAATATTGATATTGCTGATTGCATTAATAGTTGCTGCACCATTTTTAATTCCTACTGATGCAATTTTTAATAAAGTATCAGAACAAGTTGAGCAAACAACTGGGCGAAGTTTAACTATTCAGGGTGATAAGTCACTCTCAGTGTTTCCTTCATTAAAGCTTGAGCTTAATGATGTACATTTTGCGAATATGCAAACAGGTTCACGCCCTGATATGGCTAGCATGCAACAGTTAGCAATTCATATTCCATGGTTTTCATTATTTGGTGGTGAATTTAAACTTGAAAAGTTCGTCATTAATGAGCCAAATATTCTGTTAGAGACAGATAAAAGCGGTAAAGCAAACTGGCAGCTTTTTGATGCCGTAGCAAAGCAGCCTGAAGCTTCACCTCAAAATAGTGAGGCTGTAAAACTACCTGAGAGTTTTGATATAGAGCTAGGTGAAGTGGCGATTTATGGTGGTTCCTTCACGTACTTAGATGGTAGAACTGGTGTCCAACAACAAATAAGCGATCTTGATCTAGCAATATTATTACCTTCATTACGCATGGAGCTTGAAATAAAAGGTGCTATTACATATATGCAAGAGCGTTTTGAGCTTGATGTAAAAGTAGATACACCCGCTAAAGTAATAGAAGGTAATACCTTTAATGTGACGAAGGTTTTATCGTCGCGTCTAGTAGATGTCGACTTTAAAGGTTCGATTGCTAAACAAGGGCAAGATATTCAAGGCCAACTATCACTTAGTGGCGATTCAGTTAAAAGTATTGCGAACTGGCAAGGCATAGAACTAAATGCAAAAGAGAATGCGTTCAATGCTTTTAATGTGAAAGGTAAAATGCACTTGCAGGGCGAAAAGTTCACTTTAACTGAGTTGCTAGCTACACTTGATGCATTACAGATCAAAGGTAGTAGTGATATCAACCTAGGTAAGCGTTTAGCTGTAAACGCAGATATCGACTTAGGTATGCTTGATTTAAATCCATATTTACCAGAAGTAGTGGCTAAAAATGAAGATGAGGTTGAGCCAGCTGCTGATGCACCTGCGCAACCTATAGTGTGGGATGATACAAAACTTGATATGAGTGGATTAAATTCACTTGATGCAAATATAGTTATCCGTTCAAGTGGGCTTAAAGCGAACGATATAACGCTGGGAGCTAACCAGTTTACAGTGAACCTTAAAGATGCAGTAGCGAATCTAAGTCTTGATAAATTTGCTGCTTATGAAGGTAATGGTAAAGGTAAGGTAACGATAAATGCAAAACAAACCCCATATAAAATAACGACCGACTTTTCTTTAGATGCAATCGATGCACAACCTCTGCTAACTGATGCTGCAGGCTTTGATAAGCTAATGGGTAAGGGATCACTAAATTGGGATTTAACCACAAGTGGCTATAGTCAAAAAAGCTTCATCAATGCATTACAAGGAAAGCTAGCATTTGAGTTTGCAGATGGCGCAGTGAAAGGTGCAAATATTGCTGAGATGGTTCGTAAAGGTAAAGAGTTGATAAAAGGTAATCTAGGTGCTGTGTCAGAAGGACTTGATACTGGTTTTGATAATTCAGAGCAAACAGATTTCTCAGCCTTAACAGGTAGCTTTAATTTTAGAAATGGGATTGGTAAAAACACGGACTTATCTATGTTAAGCCCATTAATTAGAATTAGTGGTGAAGGTGACGTTGATTTACCGATGACCACTGTTAATTATCGGTTAGTGACAGGAATTGTAGATTCACTTGAAGGGCAAGGCACAACAGATGATAGTACTGGTTTTAAAATCCCTATTAGAATCGAAGGCCCTTTTCATGATGTTGGTATCAGTCTAGATGTAAGTAAAGCGGCTGAAGACGAAGTGAAAGAAAAAGCAAAAGATAAAATTAAAGATAAATTAAAAGGCTTGTTTGGCTAATACAGCAATAATAAGCCGAATAAAAATCAATCAGGGTATAATTATGCCCTGATTGATTTATAAGCAGCTGTTAAACAGCAAATTATTATCTAGCGTTAAATTAACGAGCACTAGAATTATAAATTAATTAAAAAATAACCTACCACTACCCCCTCAATGCTGATACAATTGCCCGCCCTTAAGAGACAACTTAGTTGTTTTTTGATGGGTATTTAATCTAAATGTCTTGATTTTAAACGATTTAAGGCAAGTTGTAATAACTACACCGGAGGTCATTAACATGATCCAAATGCAAACTCAGCTGGAAGTTGCTGATAACAGCGGCGCTCGCAAAGTGCAGTGTATTAAAGTCTTAGGCGGTTCGCACCGTCGTTATGCAGCGATTGGTGACATCATTAAAGTTTCTGTAAAAGAAGCGATTCCTCGCGGTAAAGTGAAGAAAGGTGATGTTAAAAACGCGGTAGTTGTGCGTACTAAGAAAGGCGTTCGTCGTCCTGACGGTTCTTTGATCCGTTTCGACAGCAATGCGGCTGTTATCTTAAATGATAACTTGCAGCCAATTGGTACACGTATTTTCGGCCCTGTGACTCGTGAGCTTCGTAATGACAAGTTCATGAAAATCGTTTCACTAGCCCCAGAAGTACTGTAAGGAGTCAATCATGGCAGCAAAAATCCGTCGTGATGACGAAGTAATCGTTCTAGCAGGTAAAGACAAAGGTAAGCGCGGCAAAGTGCTTTCAGTTGTTACCGAGTCTGGTCGAGTATTTGTCGAAGGCATAAACTTAATCAAGAAACACCAAAAGCCGGTTCCACAATTGAACCAAGCTGGCGGCATTGTTGAAAAAGAAGCGTCTATCGACGTATCAAACGTTGCGATCTTCAACTCGGAAACGAGTAAAGCAGATCGTGTAGGTTTCAAGATTGAAGATGGTAAGAAATTACGTATCTTTAAATCTACTGGTAAAACTATCTAATAGTTGGAGTAGAATGATGGCGAAACTGCATGAAGTATATAAAGACAAAGTAGTTGCTGAGCTTCAAGAGAAGTTTGGTTTCAGCTCTGTCATGCAAGTCCCTCAGATCGAAAAGATCACATTAAATATGGGCGTGGGCGAAGCCCTAGCTGACAAGAAAATTTTAGATAACGCTGTTGCGGATCTAGAAGCTATCTCTGGTCAGAAACCTTTAATCACTAAAGCACGCAAATCTGTTGCTGGCTTTAAAGTGCGTGAAGGCTACCCAATTGGCTGTAAAGTAACCTTACGCGGCGAGCGTATGTGGGACTTTTTTGAGCGTTTGGTTTCAATCGCTATCCCACGTATCCGTGACTTCCGTGGTGTAAGTGCTAAGTCTTTCGATGGACGTGGTAACTACAGCATGGGCGTACGTGAACAAATCATCTTCCCAGAAATTGATTATGATAAAGTAGACCGTGTACGCGGTATGGATATCACAATCACTACATCTGCGAAAACAGATGAGGAAGGCCGTGCGTTGTTAGAAGCGTTTAACTTCCCATTCAAGAAATAAGGGTAGGGTTATGGCAAAGAATTCTATGAAAGCGCGCGAAGCAAAGCGCACAAAATTAGTTGCTCAGTACGCTGAAAAGCGCGCAGCACTAAAAGCTATCATCAGCGATGTGAAAACATCTGACGATGATCGTTGGGACGCGGTACTTAAGCTACAAGCTTTACCACGTGATTCTAGCCCTGCACGTCAACGTAATCGTTGTAACATTACGGGCCGCCCACATGGTTACCTTCGCAAATTCGGCATGAGCCGTATTAAAGTTCGCGAAGCAGCTATGCGCGGTGAAATTCCTGGCCTTAAAAAGGCTAGCTGGTAATAGAATCACGGGAGTAAGACTATGAGCTTGCAAGATCCTATCGCGGATTTGTTCACACGTATCCGTAACGGTCAATCAGCGAAGAAAGTATCTGTAACGATGCCAACTTCAAAGCTGAAAGTAGCGGTAGCTAAAGTATTAAAAGACGAAGGTTACATCACTGATTTCGCAGTAAACGGCGATGTTAAACCTGAGCTTTCTATCGAGTTGAAATACTTCGAAGGCAAAGCTGTTATTGAAAACATCCAGCGTGTTAGCCGCCCTGGTCTACGTATCTATAAGAGACGTGACGAATTACCTAAGGTAATGGGTGGTCTAGGTATCGCTATCGTATCAACTTCTAAAGGCCTAATGACAGACCGCGCCGCACGTAGTGCTGGTGTTGGTGGTGAAATCATTGGTTTTGTAGCTTAATCGGAGGGGAACTATGTCTCGCATAGCAAAGGCACCAATAAACGTTCCTGCCGGTGTAGAAGTTACATTAAAAGGCCAGGAAATCACAGTTAAAGGCAAAAACGGTGAATTAACACGTACTATCAACTCAGCTGTTGAAGTACAAGTTAATGATAACGTTATTACAACTTTACCTCGTGAAGGCGTAGCCAATGCATGGGCACAAGCAGGTACTGCTCGCGCTCTTATCAATAACATGGTTGTTGGTACGCATACAGGTTACGAGAAGAAACTTCAGTTAGTAGGCGTTGGTTATCGTGCAGCAGCTAAGGGTAAAACATTAGATTTAACTCTTGGTTTCTCGCACCCAGTTAATTTCGCAGTTCCTGAAGGAATTACGATTGAAACTCCAAGCCAAACAGAAGTTCTAGTTAAGGGCGTAGACAAGCAGTTAGTTGGTCAAACAGCTGCTAACATTCGTGCATACCGTAAACCAGAGCCTTATAAAGGTAAAGGTGTTCGTTACGCAGATGAGAATGTACGCCGTAAAGAGGCTAAGAAGAAGTAAGGTAAGACGATGGATAAAAAAACAGCTCGTCTACGTCGTGCTAAACGCACTCGTAGAAATTATATTGAACAAGGCACAACGCGTCTTGTTATCCACCGCACGCCACGTCACATTTACGCTCAAGTAGTTAATGCTGAGGGTAGTGTACTGGCTGCTGCTTCTACTGTTGAGAAAGCTATTAGCGAAACAGTTAAAGGCACAGGCAACATTGCAGCTGCACAAGCAGTTGGCAAATTTGTTGCAGAACGTGCGGCTGACAAAGGCATCGAAAAGATTGCTTTTGATCGCAGTGGCTTTAAATATCACGGCCGTGTGAAGGCGCTAGCAGATGCTGCGCGTGAAGCCGGTTTGCAATTCTAGGAGTAGACAATGGCTAACGTAGAAGCAAAGCAACAACAGCCTGATTTAGCTGAAAAGCTAATCGCGGTAAACCGTGTGTCTAAAGTAGTTAAAGGTGGTCGTATCTTTAGCTTCACTGCACTAACAGTAGTTGGTGACGGCGCAGGTAAAGTAGGTTTCGGTTATGGTAAAGCTCGTGAAGTTCCAGCTGCTATTCAAAAAGCAATGGAAAAAGCACGTCGTAACATGATCAATGTAGACCTAAATGGCAACACATTACAGCACCCTGTTAAAGGGCGTCATGCTGGCTCACAAGTGTTCATGAAACCGGCATCTGAAGGTACTGGTATCATTGCAGGTGGCGCTATGCGTGCAGTACTTGAAGTGACTGGTGTGCAGAACGTACTTTCTAAATGTTACGGTTCTACTAACCCGATCAACGTTGTACGTGCAACGATCTCAGCTCTTGAGAATATGAATTCTCCTCAGTCGATCGCTGCTAAACGTGGTCTTCGAGTAGATGAGATTCTGGGGTAAACCATGGCTAATAAAACTGTAAAAGTAACACAAGTAAAGAGCTCTATCGGTCGTTTACCGAAGCATAAAGCTACATTACGCGGTCTTGGTTTACGTCGTATCAATCACACTGTTGAGTTAGAAGACACAGCATGTGTACGTGGTATGATCAACCGAGTTTCATACATGGTTAAGGTTGAGGGGTAATTCGAATGCATTTGAATACACTTTCTCCTGCTGCAGGATCAAAATCTGCTGGTAAACGTGTTGGTCGTGGTATCGGTTCTGGTCTTGGTAAGACTGGTGGCCGTGGTCACAAAGGTCAAAAATCACGTTCTGGCGGTAAAGTACGCGTTGGTTTTGAAGGCGGTCAAATGCCTATGCAACGTCGTCTACCTAAGTTCGGTTTCACTTCTCGCAAATCTTTAGTATCTGCAGAAATTAACCTATACGAAATCGCTAAAGTTGAAGGCGATGTGGTAGACCTAGGTACGTTACAAGCAGCTGGTCTAGTTAAAAAGAACGTTCAGTTCGTTAAAGTTGTTAAATCTGGCGAAGTTTCACGCGCAGTTACCGTTAAAGGCCTTAAGGCTTCTAAAGGTGCTCGCGAGGCTATCGAAGCTGCCGGAGGCAAGGTAGAAGACTAAGGAAGTACTAATGGCTAAACCAGGTCAAGATATGCAAAGTGCACAAGGTGGACTTTCGGAATTGAAACGTCGATTACTATTCGTATTGGGCGCTATCATTATTTACCGTCTAGGTTCATTTGTGCCGATCCCTGGGATTGACGCCGCTGTACTTGCCGATTTCTTCGAGCAACAAAAGGGCACCATTGTTGAAATGTTTAACATGTTCAGCGGTGGTGCACTTGAGCGAGCTTCAGTGTTAGCACTGGGTATTATGCCTTACATTACAGCTTCGATTATTACGCAACTATTAACGCATATGTATCCGCCGTTTATAGAGCTTAAGAAAGAAGGTGAACAAGGGCGTAAGAAAATTAGCCAGTACACACGCTATGGCACGCTTTTGCTTGCTACTATCCAATCAATCGGTATTGCTACAAGCTTACCGGGCATGATGGACGGGTTAGTTGTTAACCCAGGTTTAGGTTTCTATTTCACCGCTGTGGTGAGTTTAGTAACTGGTACTATGTTCCTTATGTGGTTGGGCGAGCAAATTACTGAGCGCGGTATCGGTAACGGTATCTCTGTTCTAATATTTGTTGGTATAGTAGCAAACTTGCCGTCTGCTATTGGTTCGACAGCCGAAATGGCGCGCCAAGGTGATCTGAATATTCTAGTATTGTTGATGGTTGCTGTAATTGTATTCGCTGTAACTTATCTTGTAGTATTCTTTGAACGTGGTCAACGACGTATCGTTGTTAACTACGCAAAGCGTCAGCAAGGTCGTCAAGTATTTGCTGCTCAAAGCACGCATTTACCACTAAAAGTTAATATGGCGGGTGTTATTCCACCAATCTTTGCTAGCAGTATTATTCTGTTCCCTGGTACTATTGCCAGCTGGTTCGGCCAGGGTGAAGGTCCGGTCGCTGATGTGCTACAAGCCATTGCTACAACGTTGACTCCAGGTCAACCTTTGTATGCATTAGTTTTAGCTGCGGCTATAATCTTCTTCTGCTTTTTCTATACAGCGTTGGTGTTTAACCCGCGTGAAACAGCAGATAACCTGAAAAAATCTGGCGCATTTATCCCAGGTATTCGTCCAGGTGAGCAGACATCGAAATACATTGATAAAGTGATGACACGCCTGACATTGGCAGGTGCTTTGTATATAACCTTTATCTGTCTGGTGCCCGAATTCATGACCATGGCATGGCAAACGCCATTCTACTTCGGCGGTACATCAATTTTGATTATCGTTGTTGTGATCATGGACTTTATGGCACAAGTACAGACTCATATGATGTCACATCAATATGATTCTGTGCTGAAAAAAGCGAACCTTAAAGGCTACGGTCGATAAGGTCAGTTTACGGAGTTGAGCAATGAAAGTACGTGCTTCCGTTAAGAAAATATGCCGTAACTGTAAAGTTATTAAACGTGCCGGTGTTGTACGTGTAATTTGCAGTGAGCCAAAGCATAAGCAAAGGCAAGGCTAATTAAATAAGTCGTGCAGGCTGAGATTTCTTGGCCTGTGTTTTCAATTGTGATTTGGTCTTCGTTTGAGTATCCTTACGGGCTCTTCAAACAGATGATAACCAAATTCAAATATAGGAGATGTGTTAGTGGCCCGTATCGCTGGCATTAACGTCCCTGATCATAAACATGCAGTTATTGGTTTAACAGCTATTTATGGCATAGGTAAGACTCGCTCTAAGGCTATCTTAGTAGCGACTGGTATCGCCGAGACCACAAAAATCGGTGAACTTTCAGACGAAACACTTGACGTACTTCGTGAAGAAGTTGGCAAGTACACTGTAGAAGGTGATCTTCGTCGTGAAGTTACTTTGAATATCAAGCGCCTTATGGACCTTGGTTGTTTCCGTGGCCTACGTCACCGTCGCTCTTTACCACTACGTGGTCAAAGAACTAAGACTAACGCGCGTACCCGTAAGGGTCCTCGTAAGCCTATTAAGCGATAAGGGGATAGTATTATGGCTAAGACACCAATTCGTCGTAAAAAGGTTAAAAAGCAAGTTGCTGATGGTATGGCTCATGTTCATGCTTCTTTCAACAACACTATTGTTACAATTACCGACCGTCAAGGTAATGCACTATCATGGGCTACTGCCGGTGGTTCAGGTTTCCGTGGTTCACGTAAATCTACACCATTCGCTGCTCAGGTTGCTGCAGAGCGTGCAGGTACTGCTGCTCAAGAATACGGTTTAAAAAATCTAGAAGTTTTCATCAAAGGTCCAGGTCCAGGTCGTGAATCTGCTGTACGTGCTTTGAATGCTGCTGGTTACCGTATCACCAACATCACTGACGTGACGCCAATACCACATAATGGTTGTCGTCCACCGAAGAAACGTCGCGTTTAACAATAGGTTAGGAGAAATAACATGGCAAGATATTTGGGCCCTAAGCTCAAGCTGAGTCGTCGTGAAGGTACTGACCTGTTCCTTAAGAGCGGCGTAAGAGCTATCGACTCTAAGTGTAAACTTGAGACTGCACCTGGTCAGCACGGCGCTCGTAAAGGTCGCTTATCTGATTACGGTTTACAATTACGTGAAAAGCAAAAAGTTCGTCGTATGTACGGTGTACTTGAAAAGCAATTCAGTAACTACTACAAAGAAGCTGCTCGCCTTAAAGGCAACACAGGTGAAAACTTGTTACAGCTTTTAGAGCAACGTTTAGACAATGTTGTATACCGCATGGGTTTTGCAAGCACACGTGCTGAAGCACGTCAGTTAGTAAGCCACAAAGCGGTTTTAGTTAATGGTCGTGTTGTGAACATTCCTTCATTCGTAATTACTCCAGAAGATGTAGTAGTTATTCGTGAAAAGTCTAAGACACAAGCGCGTATCATCGCTGCTCTAGAACTAGCCGAGCAACGTGAAAAGCCGACTTGGGTTGAAGTTGACGGTAAGAAAATGGAAGGTAATTTCAAACGCCTACCTGAGCGTTCAGACCTGTCTGCGGACATTAATGAACAACTAATCGTCGAACTTTACTCTAAGTAAAGTTAAGAGTTAAGAGAGGATAAAATGCAGGGTTCTGTTACAGAATTTCTAAAACCAAGGTTAGTCGATATCGACGCTATCAACCCAACACGTTCTAAAGTTGTTTTAGAACCATTAGAGCGTGGCTTTGGCCACACGTTGGGAAATGCCTTACGCCGTATACTTCTTTCGTCTATGCCTGGATGTGCAGTAACCGAAGTTGAAATCGACGGTGTGTTGCATGAATACAGCGCGAAAGAAGGCGTACAAGAAGACATCATTGAAATTCTGTTAAATCTTAAAGGTCTAGCAGTAACTTTAGAAGGTAAAGATGAAGTTTTTCTGACCCTGACTAAGTCTGGTGTAGGCCCTGTGACTGCGGCAGATATTCAGCACGATGGCGATGTAACAATTGCTAACCCAGATCACGTTATTTGTCACTTAACGACAGATAGCAGCGATATCAGCATGCGTATTCGTGTTGAACGCGGTCGCGGTTATGTGCCGGCGTCTAGCCGTTTATCCTCTGATGACGATGAGCGTCCAATTGGTCGATTGTTGCTTGATGCATCATTTAGCCCAGTTGAACGTATTGCGTACTCGGTTGAATCAGCACGTGTTGAACAACGTACAGACTTAGACAAGTTAATCATTGATATGGAAACAAACGGCACTTTAGATCCTGAAGAAGCGATCCGCCGTGCGTCTACTATCTTAGCTGAACAATTAGATGCATTCGTAGATTTACGTGATGTAACTGAACCAGAAGAGAAAGAAGAGAAGCCTGAATTCGATCCTATTCTACTTCGTCCAGTTGATGATCTTGAACTAACAGTGCGTTCTGCAAACTGTTTGAAAGCCGAGCAAATTCAATATATCGGTGATTTAGTTCAGCGCACAGAAGTTGAGCTTCTTAAAACGCCTAACTTAGGTAAGAAGTCTCTAACTGAAATTAAAGACGTGCTAGCTTCACGTGGTCTTTCTCTGGGCATGCGCCTAGAAAATTGGCCGCCTGCAAGCCTAGCTGAATAATCTAAATCACTATATTAGTTTAGTTAGAAGGATAGGGTCATGCGCCATCGTAAGAGTGGTCGTCAATTAAACCGTAACAGCAGCCATCGTAAAGCGATGTTCAGCAATATGGCAGGTTCTTTGGTGAAACACGAAATCATCAAAACTACTTTGCCTAAAGCGAAAGAGTTACGCCGTGTAATTGAACCTTTAATCACACTGGCTAAGACTGACAGTGTAGCAAATCGCCGTTTAGCGTTTGCTCGCACGCGTGATAATGAAGTAGTTGGTAAATTGTTCAGCGAAATCGGTCCTCGTAATGCGGATCGTCCAGGTGGTTACACTCGTATTCTTAAGTGTGGCTTCCGTGCTGGTGATAATGCACCAATGGCTTATATTGAACTAGTAGGTCGCACATCTGCAACCGAAGAAGTTCAAGAAGACGCGCAGTCTGCTGAGTAAGTCTTAAAGACACCAAAAAGCCGAGCTTATGCTCGGCTTTTTAATATCTAAAACTCCGTTATAAATCTATTCTTCTATTAGCTATCTATCTTTGAGTGTATCTTGCTTGGCAAATACTTATTTAACTGCTTTGCCAACTACTTACTAAAAAGCTTATTTGCTAACAAATCGCCACTCAAATAAAATACCCCAATTAGCGCTTACTCTATATAGATCCTGCTGTTGATCTTAGCTAATAAAGATCATTAATTTATATTCATTTCCTGAATCTACTGTTTAAATCACTTTTAATTGTCATTATCGCCTTAGATTAGCGCTATTTTCATGCGTTTCGTACAAATACCCAGCAAAAAGCCCTTTTTTTTAAGTTTTATTCAAAAAAGGGTTGATCTGTTTTCGGATCTCCCTATAATGCGACCCCACTGAGACGGCAGAGCAGGCAACGTTTAGCGAGCCAAGCAAGTCACTTAGTAAGTCGAGTAAAACTTGAGTTTAGATTTTCAAAAAGTTTAAAATTAAGTGTTGACAAAAAAATAGGAAAGCGTAATATGCGCAGCCCTAGCGAGATAAAGCAAAGCGCTTTAATCGCAACGTTCTTTAACAATATAAAGCAATCATCTGTGTGGGCACTCGTACAGATTGAGTTCTAACAGCTGAGCTTAACTTTCTTTTAGATAGCTAAGTAAGGCAAAAAATTTAGAGTCTCAATTGAA
>NZ_MXQF01000001.1 GCF_002165575.1 Pseudoalteromonas sp. A601 | reverse complement strand
ACTCAGGTGACTATCGAGGTCACAGCAGCGAATGGGGCGATACAAAGTATCACGACCACCACAGGCAGTGATGGTAGCTGGTCAATCGAAGTGGCGAATGCCATTAGTGAAGGCGACTACAGTGTGACCGCCAGTATCACCGATGCAGCGGGGAACACCGGCAGCAATACAACCACCGGTGAGATAGACACCATCGCACCGACGGTGAGCATTGACGCGCCAGAATTAACGAATGACAACACGCCGCTGGTAACGGGCACATCAGACTTAGCCAACAGCGATATTATCGTGACCTTCACTGACAGCAATGGCAGTCACAGTGTGACGGTGCAAACGGATGACAATGGTCAATGGCAGGCAGAAGCCAGCCAAGCATTAGCGGATGGCAACTACAGCGTCAGTGTCAGTCTCAGTGATGCCGCAGGGAATACTGGCACCGCCAGTGATAGTGGGGTTGTTGATACCGTGGCACCTGAGCTTAGAGTTATTCCATCCTTCTTACTCGGTAATTTAGTGTCACTATCAGGTGAGTCGGATCTTCCGCAAGGGAGTATAATAACTATCACGAATCATTTAGTTGGAGGTCTAGTTGGGCTGCCTTATACCGCAGTTACAGATGAAAATGGCAACTGGGAAGTACTAAATTTAACGGTGCCGTTACTGAGCTTAGCGTATGTGACTGCAAGTGCTACTGATGCAGCAGGAAATACAACGACAGTTAGCACGCTTGATTTTGATAATACAGCTCCTGATTTGAATGTCAGTGTTGACGCGTTGAGTAATGACACAACACCTGTCATTTCAGGTGACACTGATATGGGCCAAGGCACTGTGATTAATTTGACCGTGGTTGATAGTGATAATGTCACTCAAACATTTAGCGCAACCGTTCAAGCTGATCAAACTTGGTCGGTGTCTGTGCCACAAGCACTCGCGGAGGGGGCTTATACTGTCACCGCATCTGTGCGCGATGGCGTTGGTAACTTAACTACGGAACAAACCACTGGTGTGGTAGATAGTGTCGCACCAAGTTTAGTTATCGATACTTTACAACCAACCGCTAATACAACACCAACGATAACAGGCAGTAGTAATGAAATTGGTGGTGAAGTAACTGTTGTGGTTAACGGGCAAACTCTACTAGCAGCAGTTGCTAATGATGGAACATGGCAGGTAACAATTCCAACAGCATTGAGCGATGGTGAATATCCAGTAGAAGTGACTATTACCGACACTGCTGGTAATCAACAAACGGCATCTTCCACTCTGTCGATTGATACTATCACGCCAGTATTGACGATGACGAATCTGGGTGTAACTAATGATGCAACTCCGACAATTTCAGGTACTTCAACTGAGCCACAAGGTACTGAAGTGGTCATTGTTTTGGTTGATTCTAATGGTGACAGGCAGCAATTTACAACCCAAGTGCAAGGCGATGGCAGTTACTCAGCAAGTCCAAGCGCAGTGGTGGCCGATGGTGCTTACACTGTTACAGCTACCATCACGGATGCAGCAAATAATAGTGGTACAGCGCAGAGCACTGGTACCGTTGATACCTTAGATCCCACTTTAACTTTGGATGGATTGGGTACATTTAATGATGATACACCGGTTATTTCAGGCAGTAGTGATGAAATAGGCGCAACGGTGATGGTCAATGTCAGTGATGACTTAAACAGTTATCAACTAACTGCAGTTGTACAAGCCGATGGCAGCTGGTCGGTACAAGTTATTGATGGATTGAATGATGGCGCGATTACTATTACAGCTAATGTGAGCGATGCTGCTGGTAATCAAGCATCGGCTACTGATACCGTAACATTAGATACTAATGCACCGACCATCTCGATTGCAAATTTACAGCCGACAATAGATACAACACCGAGCATTTCAGGTACTACAGATGCAAGAGATGGCACTGACGTAACAATTGAAATAATAGCGGCAGGTGTTGTTATACAAACACTAATTACGCAAGCTGCGGCTGGGCAATGGAGTATTGAGGTCAATGAAGCACTTGTTGAAGGCAGCTACACTGTAAGAGCTACAGTCACTGAAGACGGTTTAACTGGATCTTCAAATACTAGCTTAGCAGTTGATTTAACAGCACCAACTTTGATAGTTAATACACCGAGTATTACAAACGATACAACACCATTAATTAGTGGCACATCAGATGCAGCACAAGGCACTATCGTTACATTGTTGGTCACAGACAGTGCTGGCACTGAGCAATCGGCGCAGGCAACGGTCAAAGCAAATGGTACATGGTCTGTTGCGCTTGCAAGTGAGCTTGCTGAAGGAAGTTATAGCGTTGCTGCAACCATTGCGGACATTGCCGGAAATAGCAATTCGGCTCAAACAACAGGTGAAATAGATCTAACCCCACCTACAGTGTTGATCGATTTATTAAGCAGCACAGCAGATAAAACACCGGTTGTTTCAGGAGCGGCTTTAAATGCTGTTGCGGGGAACACCGTTGCTGTTACTTTTACAGATGCACAAGGGGTAAGTCATATAGTCAATACAACACTCGCAGCGGATTTAACATGGCAAGTCGAAGCATCCCAAACTCTTGCAGAAGGTGCCTACACTGTTACTGCTGTGGTCACTGATACTGCGGGTAATGCTGGGCAACAAATTGCTAATGCCGTTATAGACAGTGTTAACCCTGAGATCACTATTGACCAAAGTAGCTTGGTATTAACCCAAGATACAACACCGCTTATTAGTGGTACATCAGATGAAGCGAATGCCACTGTAGAGGTTACCTTTACTGATGCAAATGGTACTGAGCATATTGTAACCGTTACTACTGATGCGCAAGGTGATTGGCAAGCAGCAGCAAACACCCCATTAGCTGAAGGCGTCTACTCTGTGAAAGCAACGATCACAGATATAGCTGGTAATCAGGGGGAAGACAGTAAGACTGGAGGAGAAATAGATATTACACCGCCAGAACTGGCGATTGTCCCCTCATTTTTACTTGGTAACTTGGTTTCATTATCTGGTACGTCAGACCTACCTGAAGGGAGTATAGTTACTATTACTAATCATTTGGTTGGTGGTGCAATTGGTTTACCTTATACCGCAACAGTTGATGCAAATGGTGATTGGAGTGTATTAAACATCTCTCTTTCATTATTAAACCTTGCGTATGTTGAAGCATCTGCAACCGATGCGGCGGGTAATACCACCACCATCAGTACCTTAGATTTTGATAATACGGCGCCTGAACTTACGTTATCTACCCCAGCACTGACTATGGATAGTACGCCAACTATTAGCGGAACCACTGATTTAGGTGAAGGTGCGCAAGTAACACTTGTGGTCACAGGGCAAGGGGTTGCAACACAGACCTTTAATGCGACAGTGCAAGCGAATGGCAGTTGGTCAGTCAATGTGCCACAAAATTTAGGAGATGGACAATATACGGTTAAAGCGAGTGTGCGCGATGGCGTTGGTAATCTAACAGAGCAGACGGCCAGTGGTGTAATTGATACTACAGCACCAAGCTTAGTTCTTAATACAACTGCGTTCACCAGTGATGATACGCCGCTTATCAGTGGCACCAGTAATTTAACTGGTGGCGAGGTTACCGTCACTATTGATGGGCAAAGCTTAACAGCGACGGTGGCACAAACTGGCCAGTGGCAAGTGTCGGCTAGTACGCTCACCGATGGGACCTATACCGTCACTGCAACGGTTACCGATCAAGCAGGAAATAGTACAACTCGTACAGGTAATATCACCGTAGATACAGTCGCTCCAAACATTACAGTGGTCAATCAAGGCTTAGGCAATGATGCGACACCAATAATCTCAGGAACGAGTGATGAAGCACAAGGTAGTACGGTTTCGGTGGTAATTGTTGATGGTAATGGCGATACGCATAATTTGACGGCAGTAGTTGATATTAATGGCGATTGGCAAGTTGAATCCGATGCCCTTCCTGAGGGGGAGTACAATGTTACAGCATCAATTACCGATGCAGCAGGGCTCACTTCAAGTGTTACAACAGCCGGTGAAATAGATACCGTTGCGCCAGTTGTGACTGTGGATGCTGTAGGCACAATAAATCTTGCAACTCCAACAATAACAGGTAGCAGCGATGAGCCCGCGGGTACAGTGATCAGTGTTGATGTAACTGACAGTACACAAACCTATAGTTATACAACCGAAGTACAAGCTGATGGTAGTTGGTCTATAGATGTTCCAGATAACTTAGAGGATGGTAGTATCAGTGTTGTTGCTTCGGTTACCGATTTAGCTGGCAATACAAGTACATCAGATAGTGTAACTGGTGCACTCAATACGAGCGCCCCAAGTATAGGCATTACGCCTTTAGCGGCCACAAATGATACTACCCCAGTTATAAGTGGTACGAGTGACGCGTCAAATAGTAGTGCTATAAATTTAGTGATCAGCAATGCAAGTGGTGATGTGCAAACCTTTACCGCTACTTTGAATAGTGGTGTATGGAGTGTAGAAGTTCCGCAAGCGCTGTTAGAGGGCAGCTACACGGTTTCAGCGAGTGTTACCGAATTAGGTTTAACGTCGTCAGCTTCAACATCACTTGTGATTGATTTAACCGCGCCAACACTTGAAATAACATCGGCATTGTCTTCTGCTGATTCAACTCCGTTAATATCAGGTACCAGCCTTGATGCACCGTTGGGTTCTACTGTTGAAGTAACAATACTCGATAGCAATGGTGTTAGCCAAACTGTGTCTACCCAGGTACTTGCAAATGGTAATTGGAGTGTTGTTGCAAGCACGGCGCTTGCTGAAGGTGATGCTCAAGTTACCGCTGTGATCACCGACACCGCAGGTAACAGCAGCAATGATACAATTACACTCAATATGGATTACACTGGACCTGTAATTTCAGTAACAGCACCAGCGATTACCAATGATTTGACACCGACCATAAATGGTTCTATCAGTGGTGCACCGGCAGGCACTTTAGTGACAGTGTTGGTCACTGACCGTGCTGGTAATACTCAAAAGATGACCACAACATCTAATGCCGATGGTAGCTGGGATGTTGAAGTAATTAATGGTTTAGCAGATGGCACTTACACTGTTAGTGTCAGTGCTGCTGATGAGTTAGGAAATGAATCGTCAGCGCAAAGTACAGGCATCATAGATACGGTAGCGCCAGAAGTCGCCATTACCAGTGGCTTAGTTTTAACTTATGATACGAGCCCACTGATCACAGGAACGTCAAGTGAAGCGAATTCAGAGGTGATAATAAGCTTTGGCAGCGGCTATCAGCAAACAGTTACAACTGATAATGACGGTAACTGGTCAGTTTCATTAGGAGATAGTATCAGTGATTTCCCTGCAGGGCTATTGGATGGCGCATATACGGTAAGTGCTAGTATCGAAGATGCTGCGGGTAACATGGGTACTGCATCAGGCAATGGCTTAATAGTTGATACCACTCCTATTGAGTTTAATGTGACGGACTATAATCCTGGTATATTGGGTCTGCTACTTCCATCTGTAGAAGGAGAAGCACCATCAGGAACTGAAATATATATCATCGGAGCTAGCTTAATTGGCGTAGGCTTATTGGGAATTGATCTTGATGTATTAGAAGGTTACCCAAGTACGACAACTGACGCCAACGGTGAGTGGAGTTATACATTATCCTTATTGGACTTGGACCTGTTAAGTGGTGAAGATTATTATTTCTTAACAATTGATCAAGCTGGAAATTACCTTGTTAAAGATACAGATAATCAGGATTTTGCCTCTGGCAATATTAATGATGATCCAGCATCACTCAGTGTAGAGGCAGATCAGAGCATAGCTCAAACAGAGATACCAGAATCAAGTGTTACCTTCAGTAATGAAGTATCACAAAATGAAAGCATTGATTTAAGTCGTATCTTAGCTGCTGACAATACCGTTAGTAGTGAGTCAGAGCCATTGGATTTAACAATCAGTGATGTACTGAGCGATGCTGAACAAACGGATTTGCTAGCCTTAGACTTAGACAGTGAAGCTAGTAGTATTGCTTTCAGTGGAGATACATCGAAATCTGCTGAGCCTGCTCTTGATGCACAAAACCAATCAGAAGAGATGATTAAAAAGTTAATTGAGAGTGGAAATAACCAAATAGATAGTTAATGAGTTAACTAATACAAATATAAAGCGCGGGTAGTTTCACACTTCCCGCGCTTTATTATATTAATTTCGTGAGCAATTTAGTTATTACGCAGGATTGATTTTATAAAATCACAGTGAAGCACGGAAAAGCAATTTTGAATAATAGCTGAGTATGTACTATCTAGTAAATGAGCACTAAATAGTATTGGTAATAGAGAAAAGAAAGCTAATAAGGGATATTTCCTAGACGTTAGAATTATGCTTTTAAGTTATGAACTAATTTGCTATTACCATGCACTACGCTACCACCTTGGTCATAGGTCATAGAAGTGGGGGCGCCAATTAAAATATCTTTGAGTTGTTTTACGCTTAATTGCGCTTGGTGCGCTGCATGTGCGTTAACGTCGTTTTTCTTTTTACAAGTTTCTAAATGCTTACGAACAGCAGAAATCAAATCAGATACTTCTTCGGATCTTGAATCATTACTTGCAAGTAGAGTACTCAGCTCTTTATCAAGAATTTGGATCTTGCTAAGAAAAGCCAACTTTTGTTGTGCTATCTCTTTTAGCCCTTCGCCTCGGCGCGAAGCTATCGCTGTAAGCTCATCGTCTAAAATTTCAACTAATGAAGTTAAGCAATTTAACTGCATAGTGAGTTTTGACGCAATTAAACTATTGTGATCAGCCATATACGTCAAACTCAAAGGCAGCTATATTCTTAGCCAACTTTTCAGCGTCGATTTGATATTTACCTTCGCTGATTGCTTTTTTAAGCTCTGCAACTTTATTACTATCAAACCCAGAAGACTGTTGAGCCTTATCTTGTAATGATTTAAGTTGTTGTGCTTGTGGTGTTAAGCTTACAGAGTCGGTAGCCGCTTTTGGTGCAGCTGTTTGCGCCGACTGTGTATTATTGTTTTGCAAATCAACTTTTTGTTGCTTAGCATTGGCCAACACATTAGGCTGTTGCTGACCCTTATTTACTTGGCTTACCATGATATTAACCTATACATAATCCAACATATGCCTATTTATCGGCATGCATGATAGATACTTTAGCATAAATTTGAAAATTTAAATATTTACCTGTACAGACTCAACACCGTCTACACGGGCATTTAAAACTTTCCCAGATTTTGCATTTTTTACTTTTACCTGTTCTCCTAAAGTACCATCTTCTAGGGCTAAACCGGAAGTTTTTATTTTTAATCCTCGGATCGTTGCAAATATAGTGACGTTGTCGCCTTTACAAACCATGCAAATTTGGCTCAATACAACAGGCAAACCGCTGCGAATATTACGCTTACTACGGCTTCCAATAAGAACCGACTTATCTTGCAAATGTTGTACTCGAACAAAGTGTTTTGGTCTCATTTCAACACTCAGGTGATGAGCTTCTATAACTTCACCTCGTGTTAAGTGTTCAGTGGCAACTACAATTGGTTCAAGCTCAGTAATACGGACGTGTACGTATTGACTCCAACCTTGTATATCTCCACAGTTAATTTGTACTGTTACTTGTCGATTAAAAGGAGGGGCTGTTGGTACGCTTAAAGACGGTGGCGTTGTACAGCTGCGATCGGGTATTCTGCTATCTAAAGCAAGCGCATTAATTTGCGTTTGCTCATTATTGATTGGCTTTAATTGATCTCTTATGTACGAGATAGCAAGTGTTTGCAACTTTTCTTTGCTGTATATTTGTCCATAGACAGGTGAAACTAGGCATAGGCTAGCAAGAAAATAAAAAACACTGTATCTTCGGCTTTTTTTTAACAAACTCATAATGTTTCGACTATGCTTATGGTTGAAAACAGGGTATAAATATTTAGCGTCAATTATTAGACGCTCCCACGATGTAATGTAGCTTTAAATAGAGAAAGCAATAATTGTTCCGTTTTTTTAGCTTTCTTAGGAGATTGAAATGGCAGGCATTTTAGACTCAGTGAACCAGCGTACTCAGTTGGTTGGGCAAAACCGCCTTGAATTATTATTATTCAAATTAAGAGGGCGGCAGCGCTTTGGTATTAATGTGTTTAAAGTGAGAGAAGTACTGCAATGCCCTCCTTTAACGAATATGCCAAAATCAAATGCGTATATACGGGGTGTTGCTCATATACGCGGGCAAACTATTTCTGTTATCGATTTGTCTATGGCCGTTGGTGGTCCTGCTATCGAGAACATTCAAGACAGCTTTATTATTATTGCTGAATATAATCGCTCAGTTCAGGGCTTTTTAGTTGGAGGTGTTGAGCGCATCGTCAACATGAACTGGGAAAAGATCATGCCGCCTCCATCTGGTGCTGGCCGATACTCATATTTAACCGCAGTCACCGAGATTGAAAATGAGTTAGTTGAAATTCTCGATGTAGAAAAAATCTTAAATGAAATTTGCCCAGTAAACACCGAGGTTAGTGCGGAAATTGCAAGTGATGGCGAAATTCAGAAAGACTTGGGAGAGCGTATCGTATTTATAGCAGATGACTCAGCTGTTGCTCGCAATCAAGTGAAACGTGCACTTGAACCACTCGGCGTACAAACGGAACTTGCAAAAAATGGTAAAGAGGCGCTAATTCGCCTTCGAGAAATCGCAGAGCTTGATTGTAAAAACGATATTACTGAAAGAGTCGGTTTATTGATTTCGGATGTTGAGATGCCTGAAATGGATGGCTACACTTTAACTGCAGAGATAAAAGCAGATCCTAAGCTTGCACCTTTACATGTGATTTTACACACTTCTTTGAGTGGTGTGTTTAATCAGGCTATGATTGAAAAAGTAGGCGCAGACGACTTTATCGCAAAATTCAACCCGGATGAATTAGCTACAGCAGTAAAAAAATGGGTTCATTGTGACTAATTTTGATAGGTGGTGTTACGTTGGAAAATAAACATTTACAGCAAGGCGAGTACGATCAATTCCGTACGTTTTTAGAGCAGCAGTGCGGTATTGTGTTAGGCGATAACAAGCTTTATTTAGTAAAGAGTAGACTTGCGCCTTTAATGACTCGTTTCAATGTTGAATCGTTATCACAATTAGTGAGTAAAACACTCAGCCCCCACGAGCGGCAACTTCGCGCCGCCGTAGTTGATGCAATGACCACCAACGAAACATTGTGGTTTAGAGATCAATACCCGTTTGAATTATTACAAACTAAGCTATTTCCAGAGCATAAAGAACTACGCAGGCCACTAAAAATTTGGTCTGCGGCAAGCTCTTCTGGTCAAGAGCCTTACTCTATTGCTATGTCTGTTGCTGAATTTCAGGCTAAATCCCCTGGTGTTTTAAAAATGGGGGCGCAAATTGTCGGCACTGATATTTCAAATACAATGCTTGATATGTGTAAACATGCAGAATATGACTCGTTAGCATTAGCGCGCGGTTTATCTGCTGAGCGACGGAAAAAGTTTTTCAAAGACAGTGGCAACGGCATGGCCCAAGTGATCGACCCGATTAAAAAATTAACTAGTTTTAGACACTTGAATTTACTTGACTCTTACGCCTTGATGGGAAAGTTCGATATTATATTTTGTCGTAATGTGTTGATTTACTTTTCACCTGAAGTAAAAGCTAAAATTATTGCGCAATTTGCACAGGCACTAAACCCTAAAGGATATTTGTTTTTAGGTGCCTCAGAGTCGATGTCGGGACTCAGTACAGAGTTTGATATGGTACGTTGTAATCCAGGTATTATTTATCAAAAGAAATAGTATCCTCAGCTATTTCTAATTAATAAAAATATAAAAACGATGGCCAAAAGCCATCGTTTTTTCTTGTTATTTAATGACTTAACCATCCCTTTTTTGAGATTTTATATTGGCTCACCTTTTGCATTAATAAGCTTAAGTCAATTTTTTGGAGATGGTTATGGCTATCAGTTTTGATAAAGCTTTTGGGGTTCACCCTCACGCAATGTTGATCCGTTCTCAACGAGCCGAATTATTAGCAACCAATATTGCCAATGCTGATACGCCTGGCTATAAGGCGAAAGATGTTGATTTTGCCTCCGCTTTAAAAGCGGCAAAAAGCCACCAACAGGGCGGCAATAACATGGTAACAACCGATGCTAAACACATTTCTGGTGGTAGCCGTTATGTCGGTAATAGTGAAATGTTTCGCTCGCCAAATCAAGCAGATACAGGTGATGGTAACTCAGTGGACATACAGGTGGAACGAAACTTGTATACACAGAACTCATTAGAGTATCAGGCAAGCCTGCAATTTATGAGTAGTAAAATTAAAGGCCTTAAAAAAGCCCTCGGTAGTCAAGGAGCCTAAGCATGAGTTTATATAACGTTTTTGATATTTCAGGTACCGGTATGAGTGCGCAAAATGTGCGTTTAAATACCACGGCCAGTAATATATCTAATGCTAATACTATTAGCTCAAGCCAGGATCAAACCTATCGAGCGCGCCACCCTGTTTTTGCTGCTGAGCTGACAAAGGCATCAGCGTCGCAAAGTAATCAACAGGGGTCGTCTGTAGGCGTTAAAGTACTAGGTATTGTAGAGAGCGATAAGCCACTGCAAATAGAATATAACCCTAATCACCCCAGTGCGGATGAAAATGGGTATATCTACAAACCTAACGTTAATGTTGTAGAAGAAATGGCTAATATGATTTCTGCCTCACGCTCTTATCAAACAAATGTGCAAGTTGCTGATGCAGCGAAGCAAATGCTAAGTAAAACACTGTTGCTTGGGCAGCGGTAATTGAGGAAAAGTTATGAGTAACGATATAACTACAACATCGTCGACTTATTTAGATTCGCTTAAGTGGCAAGAGAACCAAGTATCGACGGAAGAGAAAAGTGATGCGTTAACGCAAGAAGATTTCTTTTCCTTGCTTACACAACAGTTGTCGTTTCAAGACCCTAGCAAACCAGCTGATAACGATCAAATGATTGCACAGATGACTAATTTTACTATGGCTGAAGGGATTTCAAACCTTAACTCAAAATTTGAGTCTTTGGCGGCATCAATGACCTCAAACTCTGCGTTGCAAGCATCTACTTTGGTTGGTAAAAAGGCCTTAGTAGGAGCTGATTCATTAGACCTTAACAGCAGTGGTAAAGCCTCAGGCATAATTGCTATTGAAAGCCCTGTTAAAGATTTAAAGCTTAGTATCACAGATGATTCGGGGCAACTTGTAAGAACTATTAATTTTGATACCCAACCTGCAGGTGGCTTTCGTTTTAACTGGGATGGTAAAAATGAAGCCGGTGAGAGCCTTCCACCAGGTGAATACAGTATAAAAGCTGAAGGCAGCATGGGAGAGGAGTTTACCAGCTTACCAGTTGCTACATATAAAAACATTGAGAGTGTAAGTATTAATGGTGCTAATGGCATTATTATCAACACTAAAGCCGGTGCGATTAAGCTGACTGATGTCGCAGAAATTGCATAACACATTTAAAGTATATTTTCAGCCGAAGGCTAAATATTAACAATTTAGAGGTCACTTATGAGCTTCAATATTGCGTTAACAGGCATCGCTGCCGCACAAAAAGATTTAGATGTTACTGCTAATAACATCGCTAATGTAAATACAACGGGATTTAAAGAGTCACGAGCTGAATTTGCAGATGTATATTCATCTTCCGTTTTTACCTCGGGTAAAACCAAAAATGGTGATGGGGTGCAAACAACGTCTGTATCTCAACAGTTTCATCAAGGTTCAACACTAGGTACGCAAAATTCACTCGATCTAGCTATCGGGGGAGAAGGTTATTTTGCTCTTAGTTCAGAGTTGGGCTCGCAAGATCAAACATTTACTCGTGCAGGGGCGTTTAAATTAAATAAAGATAATTTTATTGTTGATTCGCAAGGTAACTTTTTACAAGGGTTCCCTGTTGATGCATCAAGCGGAGACGCGACTTCAGTGAGTTTGAGCACATCTAGTGCGATTCAAATTCCTGATTCTTCGGGGGCTCCGCGCGCTACAACAAATGTGTATTCATCTTTTAGGTTAGATTCAACTAAAGCAGCACCGTCAATTACACCATTTGATCCAGGCCAATCTGGCTCATTTACTCATTCTACCTCAACGAATGTTTATGATTCGTTAGGTGAATCGCATACTATGCAATTGTACTTTGTGAAAACAGATGCGGCTGTTACAGGAAATGCTAACGAATGGGAAGTTTATTCGACATTAGACGGTCAAGTTGTCAATCCAGATGGCACCCCGCAAGGTGCTACAGGGCCATTTACTCCTATTTCAACATTTCAGTTTGATGCAAACGGGTTACCACTCAATACTAACGGTAATCCTAATGCGGCAAGTACATTTGATTCAGTGGTCTTCGATGGTACTAACCTGACTGGGATTTTAAGTAACGGTGCTAGTTTCCCTAATAATGTAACGATCAATTGGCGTGATGAAGCGGGCACTTCTTCAAAAATACCTACGCAGCACGCAGGTTCTTTTGAAAATAAAGTATTAGACCAAGATGGCGCAGCAGTGGGCCGGTTGGCAAATATTGATATTGGTGTTGATGGAAAAATAGTTGCTTCTTATAGTAATGGTGATTCTAATTATTTAGGGCAAGTTGCGTTAACTCGTTTTTCAAATTCACAGGGCTTACAACAAGTGGGTAATACATCATGGAAGAAAAGCTTAACCTCTGGTGAGCCGATAGCTGGGGAAGCTAATTCGGGCGCGTTTGGTAAAATTAGCTCATCGGCGCTTGAGCAATCAAATGTGAACTTAACTAATGAGCTGGTCGATTTGATTAGTGCGCAGCGTAACTTCCAGGCTAATTCGCGAGCGCTTGAGGTGAACTCAACAATTCAGCAAAGCATCCTGCAAATTCGTTAATAGCGAATATTATACTAATCCGACACCAAGGCTGCCAATTCGGGCAGCCTTTTTTATTTCTTATCAGTGTATTTTTACTGTCAAATTATTGTGGCACTTATTTTGCATTTATCTCTAATATAGATTTTTTAACGTGAGTCGATGTTATGGATAAGATGGTTTACATTGCAGCGTCAGGGGCTAAGCAAAGTATGCGGGGCCTTGCGCTCAAAGCAAATAACTTAGCCAATGCTAACACCACTGGCTTTAAAGCTGATTTTGCACAAGCAAGGTCTATGCAAGCATTTGGTGAAGGCTTACCTACGCGCGTCTTTTCCATGCAAGAGCGTCCAGGTTCAAATATGACCTCCGGGGGCATTGTTGAAACCGGCCGTGATTTAGATATTGCGATGAGCGATAAAGGTTGGCTAACCGTTCAAGATGCCCAAGGTAATGAAGCTTATACAAAAACAGGTACTTTAAATATTACCCCCGATGGTGCGTTAATTACCAGTCATGGTCGTCAAGTTGTTGGCGCGGGTGGGCCTATTATTTTACCTCTACCGATTGAAAAAGTGGAGTTTAGTGAAGACGGATCAATTCAAGTACGCCCCCAAGGGGCGCCGGCTAACTTTTTAGAAGTGGTTGATCGTTTAAAGGTTATCGAAGCGGATAACACTCAGCTTGAAAAAGGCAACGACGGCTTGTTTCGTCCTAAAGCCGATAAACTAGAAGATGATTTATGTGGCTTTTGTGATATCTCGCAAAACGTAAAAGTTATGAGCGGCACGCTTGAAATGTCAAACGTGAATCCGGTACATGAAATGGTGGATATGATAAGCCATCAACGCCAATTTGAATTACAAGTTAAGTTAATGAAAACAGCAGAAGAAATTGACGAGCGTCATACCCAATTGCTGCGCATTGTTTAACCTAATTGAGAGGACATTAATATGAATCCTGCATTATGGATCAGTAAAACAGGCTTAGATGCCCAACAAACCGATATATCGGTTATCTCAAATAACTTAGCCAATGCCAGTACCGTTGGGTATAAAAAAAGCCGCGCTGTATTTGAGGATTTGCTCTACCAAAACATCAACCAACCAGGTGGTCGCTCTTCACAAGACACTGAAATGCCATCGGGCTTGATGTTAGGTGCCGGTGCAAAAGTCGTTGCTAACCAAAAGAATTTTTCTCAAGGTAACATGCTTACCACTGAAAACTCATTGGATTGGATGATATCGGGTTCAGGCTTTTTTGAAGTACTACAACCCGACGGTAATATTGCTTATTCACGCAATGGTCAATTCACCACCGATGAAGACGGTCGTATCGTAACAGCCGGCGCAGGCTTTCCTATTCAGCCAGAAATGAATGTACCTGATGACGCACAATCAATCACTGTATCACAAGATGGCGAAGTATCGGTACGTGTTGCTGGCCAAGCTGATAACGTGGTTATTGGTCAGTTAACTATTAGTGATTTTATTAATCCATCAGGCCTTGAGCCTATTGGGCAAAACCTTTATACCGAAACCGCAGTGAGTGGCGCGCCAGTTCAAGGTACTCCGGGGATCGACGGGTTAGGATCTATTGTGCAAGGCTCACTTGAGACATCGAATGTTAATGTGACAGAAGAGCTTGTGAACTTAATTGAAACACAACGTATTTATGAAATGAATTCAAAAGTAATTTCAGCTGTTGATGAAATGCTTAGTTACATTAATCAGCAACTTTAAGGGTAACACTATGCGTAATTTTATCATCGTCTTTAGTGGGGCATGCATATTAAGTGGCTGTATGACCACTCAAAATACCCACGTGGTTCAGGATGACCCATATTATGCGCCAATGTACCCAGAGCCTGTGACAGAGCAAGTTGTGCCAACAGGTTCATTGTTTGACAGTTACTCAGCTAACGACTTGTACTCAGATAAAAAAGCGCTTCGAACTGGCGACATTATTACGGTAAAACTACAAGAGTCGACTCAGGCCTCAAAAGCCGCAAAAACAGAAACCGATAAAGAAAGTAATGCCAGTCTTGATCCAGTTGTTGGTTTAGGTGGTTTACCCGTTAATATTGGTGGAGATAGCATGCAGTTTGGTATCGGCTCTGATTCCTCTTTTACAGGTGATTCCAAATCTAATCAATCGAATAGCTTATTCGGTGATATTTCAGTTAATGTAATGCGTGTTCTACCAAATGGTAACTTAGTGATCCGTGGTGAAAAGTGGCTAACCCTTAATACAGGTGAAGAGTTTATTCGCCTAGAAGGACTTGTACGGCCACAAGATGTGACGGCCGATAATACAGTAACGTCAAACCGGATTGCGAATGCACGTATTCAATATTCAGGTAAAGGACAAATGCAAGAGTCGCAAAGTGCTGGTTGGCTAACGCGGTTCTTTAGTAGTGCGTTATTCCCTTTTTAAAGGACATTGGATATGAATGGTTTTAAGGTATTTATTGGTATTTGTCTGCTTGGGTGGCACTTAACTGCCGCTGCTGAACGCATTAAAGATGTTTCTATGGTAGAAGGTGTTCGTTCAAATCAACTTGTTGGTTATGGCTTGGTTGTTGGTTTACCTGGTACTGGCGAACAGAGCCGATACACAGAACAAAGCTTTAAAGCGATGCTCAATAGTTTTGGCATCACAATGGACAGTAGTTTAAAACCAAAAATTAAAAATGTGGCCGCTGTTGCTGTTCACGCTGAATTACCGCCTTTTAGAAAACCAGGGCAAACAATTGATATCACGGTTTCATCAATCGGTAGTGCGGGTAGTTTACGTGGCGGTACGTTACTGCAAACTTTCCTTAAGGGGGTTGATGGTAATACCTATGCAATTGCACAAGGTAGCTTGATTGTTGGGGGCTTAGGTGCAGAAGGCGCAGATGGTAGTCGAGTCGTTATCAACACACCCACGGTTGGACGTATTCCAAATGGCGCGATAATTGAGCGAGCGATTAAAAGCCCATTTATGCAAGGGGATTACATTACCTTTAATTTAAATCGCCCTGATTTCACAACTGCAAAACGTTTAGAGCAAACAATTAATAACTTAGTTGGCCCGGATAGCGCCCAAGCAATTGATGCAGCATCGATTCGTGTAATAGCCCCACGGGATGCTTCACAGCGGGTGGCTTATTTGTCGACCCTTGAGAATCTTGAATTTAAGCCGGCAGATACTGCTGCAAAAATTATCGTTAATTCTCGAACAGGTACTATTGTAATAGGTAAAAATGTCAAGCTGCAACCCGCGGCAATTACCCATGGCGGTCTTACAGTGACGATTGCCGAACAGCAAAACGTATCGCAGCCAAATGCCTTTAGCGAAGGCGAAACTGTAGTCACCAATCAAAGCATTATCGATGTTGATGAAGATGATTCACGGGCTTTTGTGTTTAACCCAGGTGTCAGCTTAGATGATTTAGTACGTGCAATTAATGAAGTAGGCGCAGCCCCTGGTGACTTAATGGCGATACTTGAAGCCCTTAAAGAAGCCGGCGCAATTAACGGCCAGTTGGTGGTCATTTAGTTTTTTAATTTACTAGGCTCTAGATAACTAGAGTCTAGCTCTTCTCATTGTTACCTTCCTGTCATTATTCATTTGGCTCAATTATTGCATTATTAATCTTATTATTAATTATTGTGTCAAAAAGCTGATGGATACTAATCACCTCGATAAGCAAAACTTTTTTGATCTAGGCAACTTAGACTCATTACGTCAAAGTGCTTTAAAAAGTGATGCTTCAAGTGACGCGTCAAAAGAAGCCTTAAAAAAAGCCGCGGCACAATTTGAATCTATTTTCACACAAATGCTGTTAAAAAGTATGCGTAAGGCAAATGAAGCGTTTGAAGATAAAGACAGCCCGTTTAACTCAAGCGGCGTAAAGTTTTTTGAAGAAATGCACGATCAACAGCTCTCTGTTGAGCTGTCATCTAATGGCTCGTTAGGGCTTGCCGATCTAATTGTGCAGCAACTATCACCGGATGGTAAAGAGTTTATGCCAGGCTCTGTATTGCGTTCAGTGGATGACTTTACCAGTGATAAACGCGCTAACGGTACTATCAAAAGTACAGAGCCAGCTGAAGTTAAATCGACAACAAACATAGACAATACAGCTAAACAGAGTAATAACTTTGATGACGTAGAATCATTTATTAGCACTGTTTGGGAGCATGCTAAAACGGCTGCTGAAAAAATTGGTTTGAATCCTGCAGTTATGGTCGCACAAGCTGCACTTGAAACCGGCTGGGGCAAACATATTATTAACAAAGCTGATGGCAGTAGTAGTAATAATCTTTTTAATATTAAATCTGACCGCAGTTGGCAAGGCGATAAAGCCAGTAAAGTGACACTAGAATTTGAACAAGGTATGCCCGTTAAAAAGCAAGCAAGCTTTAGGGCGTACGAATCCATTAAAGATAGTGTGAACGATTTCGTTGATTTTTTAAATGAAAACCCACGCTATCAAGAAGCCCTCGAAAATACAGCAAAACCTGCCGCCTTTTTAGATTCATTACAAAAAGCAGGTTATGCAACCGATCCCAATTATGCTGATAAAATAAAGCAAGTGCTTAATCGTACAGAGCTTAAAACATTGGCAGCAACATTGGTTCGCCAAGGAGTAAACTAAGATGTCGTTTAATTTATTTGACATTGCAAGCTCAGGAGTTCGTGCTAACTCTGAATTGTTGCAAACGACCAGTAAAAACATCGCAAATGTAAATACAGAAGGCTACGTACGTGAGCGTACGGAGCATTTGACTATGATTGACAATCAAGTTGGTCGTGGTGAAACGTATAGATTGATCAATGAATTTGCACAAAAACAATTGAATCGTGATACCTCAAATAAAGCTTTTTTTGATCAATTTGTAACAGAAGCTAGTCGTGTTGATACATTATTTTCAGAAGAGTCGAATAGCTTATCTTCCAGTATTAATTCATTATTCAATAATGTACAAGAAAGCCTTAATCAACCATCTTCAACTGTCGCGCGCTCGTTGGTTATGACAGATGCAGAAAACTTAATTGAACAAATGGATCGTTTGTCAGGAATTGTGTTTGATCAAAAAAATGTCGTGAATGAGCAGTTAGAAATATTTGCTGATGAGGCAAACACTTTAGTGCAGAATATTAGTTCATTGAATAAACAAATTGCCGCAGTGCATGGTACTCGTAGCGAAGGGGAGTCTAGCACTTTATATAATCAGCGCGATTTAGCAATCCGAGAGCTATCTGAGTTAGTCGATATTGAAACTCTAGACGGTCCTAATGGGGAAAAGCTATTGTTTATGGGAACTGGTGAATCATTAGTTATGCAAGATGGTACATTTAATCTGTTTTCGATGACAGGTGATCCGGATCCTGATTTTAAAGAGCTTCACCTAGATGTTAACGGTGGCGCAGCTATACCACTTGAAGTGGATACAAGCTCATTAAAGGGTAAAATAGGCGGCTTGCTCGCCTTTCGTGATAATATTTTAGTCCCAGCACAAAACCAATTAGGGCAGATGGGCTTAGCTTTAGCTGATGCCTTTAATGAACAAAATAAGCTAGGGATGGATGGGAATGGTGACTTGGGAGGCGATATATTCACTATACCAACAGTCGATGCATTTGCATATCAAGCTAATACAGGTGGCTCAGTCATGACCGGAACCGTAGAACCAGGTATGGGCAGCGAATTACCGGCCAGTGATTTCATTATTACTTATACGGCGGCGAATACGGTTGAGATTCAGCCAATAGATAATAAAGGCGAGCCACTAGGTAGTGCTTCAACAGCGACTATTACCGGTGGTGTTATTGATTCCACAAATAACCCTGGGGTTGAGCTTTATGGATTACAAATAAATGTTTCAGGTACAAGTAATGTTGGTGACAAGTTTCAACTTAAACTAAATTCACAGGCGGCGTCAACTCTCGAGCTTGCAACCGATCGCCCAGACGCATTAGCTCTCGCATCACCCATTAGAACTGCCGATGATATTAATAATACGGGGAGTGCAAACATTTCTGCTGGCACAGTAACAAGTGTTACTTCTGGTGGCTTTATTACATCACCACCAAGCCTTGCAAATGGTGATGTTAGTTTAGTTAAAACCGCTAATGCTAATGAGTACTCTATAACGGATGCCAGTGGTACAACAACTTTTACTATAACACCTCCCGCTGAGAATATGCTTTCGCAAGCTGGCGCACCTTATGACACTTATGGCTTCGATTTTAATATAGAGGGCACTCCTGCTGTCGGGGATACTTTCACTCTTGAATTTAACGAAGGCGGTTTTGATGACAATCGCAATGGCCTCAAATTGGCGGAATTACAAAGTGGTGAGTTAGTGCGTCAAAATGTGGTTAGCTCATCGACAGCTGATAATCATAAAACCTTTAACGAATCATACGCGGGTTTAGTAACTGATATTGGTGTTATTACCAACCAAGCTATGACTAACGGTGCAGCATTTGATGCACTTGCACAGCAGTCAGAGGCCTGGTACGAGTCTTTATCTGGGGTTAATTTAGATGAAGAAGCGGCTAATTTACTGCGCTTTCAACAATCATATGCTGCATCTGCACAAGTGCTTTCAACAGCCCGAACAATTTTTGACACACTTCTGAGTGCTGCGAGGTAATTATGCGTTTATCAAATAATTTAATGTACCAAAATGGATTGAATTCAATCTTAAATGGCCAGCAAAATGTCAATAAAGCACAAGAGCAGGTCAACACACAAAAGCGAGTGCTCACTGCATCTGACGATCCCGCAGCCACAGCTAGAGCCATGCTTTATACTGACCGTATTGAATCAAATGAACAATATAGCAAGAATATCACTATGCTAACTAGTAGGCTTACGACTCAAGATAGTGTACTTGATAATATTAAAGGCTCTTTAGAAAAAGCGCATACTCTTGCTATTCAAGCGGGTAATGGTGCGTATTCTGATATTGACCGTGAGGGTATCGCAGAAGAAATAAAAGCAATTCAAAGTAGTGTTCTTGATTTAATGAATGCCAAAACTGAAGATGGGAAATACATATTCTCTGGTTATCAAGATAATACTCAAACCTACTCATTTGATTCGTCAACAGGAAAATATACTTATAATGGCGATCAAGGGCAGCATAAAATAAAAATTGCAGCAGGAGTTGATGTTAAATCGAGCGACAATGGCTTTGAGATTTTTGAAAAAGTTGATGCCCGATTAAATGTAGAGTCAAATGATGCCACAGTTTCAGGTGGAATCAATAGTGCTAAAGTTTACGTGCGTGAACAAGGTCAATTTGATGAGTTCCATAAAGCAAATTATAACGCCGATCCCACTGCCGCTGCTGGGGCTAATACTTTTAATATAATTACAACAGCCGGTACGCCAAATACTTACCAAGTAGAGCAAGGCGGTACGGTAATTGAGTCAGGAAGTTTCGAGGGGACACAAATCAAATTTGCAGGGATGGAAATAGATATCAATCCAGTTGCAACAGGGCAAGTAGACGTTACCCTAGAGGCACCGCAAAAGGAGAATGTGCTAAATACCTTAAATGATTTAATAGCTGGTCTAACCGATTCGACAATAAGCCAAGATGATTACGACCAAGTCCTCGCAGATGCTATGACACAAATTGATAACAGTAAGAATCAAGTATCATTAACTCAAGCTGGCCTAGGCGGACGTTTAAATACTACAGAAAAAGTAACACAATCAAACGCCGATTTAGATATAAACAATAAAGCGTCTCGCGCAGATTTAGTTGAACTAGATATGGCCGAAGCGATTACAGAGCTAACAAAGCAAGAAACGGCCTTACAGGCATCACAGGCAACTTTTGGCCGACTGGCTAATCTTTCCTTATTTGATTACTTATAAATAACCCCAGAGTAAGGCAAAGTCTTGCCTTACTCTTTTAAAACACTCAATTTTAATTCCTCCCCTTTAAAAATTAATTAGTTAGCTTCATTCGAAATAGTTTTTCAGCACTAATGTTTAATGTTGAAAAATATCCAATGCCAACTTAAAAAGATTAAATTGATAGTATAAAAGATATATAAAAACATTGGCTTAACTATTTAATTCAAAAAAAATCAAAAAAAAACTAAAGGAATTTTTGAGCAGACCGATAACTTAATTAACCAAGCAAAGCGTTGTAAACAACAACCACTGCTTAATTTAAGTAAGTTTGAGAGTAAATGATAAGTTTACTTCGGGAGAGATAATCATGGCTTTATATGTAAATACAAATGTTAGTTCATTAAACGCACAAAGACAATTGATGAATTCAGGTAATTCACTGGATACATCATTCCAACGTTTATCATCAGGCTTTCGTATTAATAGTGCGAAAGATGATGCGGCTGGTTTACAAATTTCTGACCGTTTAACGTCACAAATCAATGGCCTTAACCAAGGTAACCGTAACGCAAACGACGGTATCTCTTTAGCGCAAACTGCTGAGGGCGCACTTGATGAAGTAACATCAATGTTCCAACGTATGCGTACACTTGCTCAACAAGCATCAAATGGTTCAAATACGGATGAAGACCGCCTAGCAATTCAAGAAGAAATGCGTTCACTATCGGCAGAAGTAAACCGTGTTGCGGGTGATACGACTTTCGGCGGCCAAAATTTGCTTGATGGAACGTACGATGCGAAATTCCAAGTAGGTGCTGATGCGGTACAAACAATTGACTTCAGCATGCAAACAGTGGGGGCGACCACGAATTCTTTAGAAGCTAATGGTGGTTTTACATTATCAGGTATTGCTGGTGTTGCTGCGGGTGTAACAGGGAATACACTAGCAGAGCTTGCTGAAGGTATTAGTGCTATTGACGGCACAACTACAGCTGCATCGTTAGATTTTGCTACTACGTTTACTGCGGGTGAGATCAGTGTTTCAACACAGGCTAATGCACAAGCTGTGCTAGCGGGCATGGATTCGTTGATAGCAGTGGTTGATAAGAAGCGTGCAGAGCTAGGTGCGGTACAAAATCGTTTCCAATCAACGATTCGCAACCAATCAAATATTTCAGAAAACTTAAGTGCTGCACAATCTCGTATCAAAGATACTGATTTTGCTCAAGAAACAGCTAACTTAACTAAGATGCAGATTTTACAACAGGCAAGCCAAACAATTCTTAGCCAGGCAAATCAGCGTCCACAGGCTGCACTAAGTCTTCTAGGTTAATAATTAGCTTTTTATGAGTAAAGGAAAGTCAATTTATTGACTTAAAATAAAAAGCGCCTTTGTCTGATGGGGTATTAACAAAGGCGCTATTGAAGGATTATAAAGCGGAGGCGCTTAAAATCCGGTAATGTTCTAACATTTGTAAGAACATAGAGTTAAAAGCATAAAGCATGCCACTTTTAGCTTTGAAAAACCTACTCTCAAACTTATCTTTATAAAGGCTCTTATTTAGAGCCTTTTCATATTGTACATCTTCAACATACAGCTCTTATGCGCGACTATAAAAAGTTGGCCTAAAGTTTGCTCTACTCTTATTAAATTTTTAAATAACCTGCAAAGTGGCAGTTTTTTGCCCCAGGCAATTAAAGTTTGCCGTTGTAATGAGTCACTTTGTCAAATATCACTAGCTAAGCTGGTGACTTAACTTTGACAGATAATAAGAGAGTTTATTATGGCTTTATATGTAAATACGAATGTGAGTGCATTAAATGCACAGCGTCAGCTAACAAATACGGGTAATGACTTAGATACGTCATTTAAGCGTTTATCATCAGGACTACGTATAAATAGCGCAGCCGATGATGCTGCAGGTTTACAAATCTCTGATCGACTTCAGTCGCAAATTCTTGGGTTGAACCAAGGTAATCGCAATGCGAACGACGGTATTTCTCTTGCGCAGACAGCCGAAGGCGCGCTAGAAGAGATCACTAATTCATTCCAACGAATTCGTACATTATCACAACAGGCTGCGAACGGTTCAAATACAGATGAAGATAGACTGGCAATTCAAGAAGAAATACGTCAACTATCAGCAGAAGTAAACCGTATTGCCAGCGACACTACATTTGGTGGTCAGAACTTACTAGATGGTAGTTATGCCGCAAGTTTCCAAGTGGGTGCTGATGCAGTACAAACGATTGGCTTTAGTATGCAGACAGTTGGAACTGATAGTGCCGGTACTCCCAACACATTAGCTGGTGGCTTTACTCTTTCTGGTATTGCTGGAGTTGCGGCTGCTGTAGGTGGTAAAGACTATGATGTTTTAGCAGCAGGTATAAGTACTATAGCTACGGTCGGTTCAGCTGGTATATCTGCTTCTTCAATTAGCTTTGCAGGTGTATTTACAGCCGACGGAATTAGTGTTTCGACACAAGTAAATGCACAAAAAGTATTGGCGGGAATGGATTCGCTTATCGCTGTAGTCGATAAAAAGCGTGCTGAGCTCGGTGCGGTGCAAAACCGTTTTCAATCTACAATCCGTAACCAAGCTAATATTTCTGAAAATCTAGCTGCAGCTAAATCAAGAATAAAAGATGCTGATTTCGCGGCGGAAACGGCTAACTTAACGAAAAATCAGATTCTACAACAGGCGAGCCAAACTATTTTAGGGCAAGCAAATCAACGGCCACAAGCAGCATTGAGTTTACTACAAGGTTAAAAACTAAAAGTTTTACAAATAAAACTAAAGCTTTCACTTTATCGGGCGATAACAGACTTAGAGAACTACAAATCTAGGACTCTAAGTCAGGTAGTATGGCAGGGTAGGGGTATCCCGTCGTATTACTATTAAAATGATAAAGCGGAGGCTAATATGGCTTTATATGTAAATACCAATGTGAGTTCATTGAACGCACAAAGACAGCTAAGTAAATCGAGTAATTCACTCGATACTTCATTCCAACGTCTATCATCAGGTTTTCGTATTAATAGTGCGAAAGATGATGCAGCAGGTATGCAAATCGCAAACCGTTTAACCAGCCAAGTTAATGGCTTGAATCAGGGTAACCGAAATGCAAACGACGGCATTTCATTAGCGCAAACTGCTGAAGGCGCTCTTGATGAAGTAACATCAATGTTTCAACGTATTCGTACTCTTGCTCAACAGGCTTCAAATGGTTCTAATACGGATGAAGATCGATTAGCGGTTCAAGAAGAAATTCGTTCGTTATCTGAAGAAGTTAATCGAGTTGCTGCGGATACTACCTTTGGTGGTCAAAATCTATTGGACGGTACCTATGATGCTAAGTTTCAAGTAGGTGCTGATGCAGTACAAACAATTAACTTCAGTATGCAAACAGTCGGTGAGACCACGAATTCTGTAGAAGCGAATGGTGGTTTTACGTTATCAGGTATTGCAGGTGTAGCTGCGGGTGTTACTGGTAATACGCTAGCAGAATTAGCTGAAGGTATCAGTGCTATCGATGGCGCAACTACAGCCGCGTCGTTAGATTTTGCCACTACGTTTACAGCCGGTGATATTAGTGTATCAACTCAAGCTAAAGCTCAAGCTGTATTAGCGGGTATGGATTCGTTGATAGCAGTAGTTGATAAAAAACGTGCGGAGTTGGGTGCAATTCAAAACCGCTTCCAATCAACGATCCGTAATCAATCGAATATCTCTGAAAACTTATCAGCAGCTCGTTCACGTATTCAGGATACTGATTTTGCTCAAGAAACTGCAAACTTAACGAAGATGCAAATCTTGCAACAAGCGAGTCAATCAATCTTGAGTCAAGCGAATCAACGTCCTCAAGTTGCGTTATCATTACTAGGGTAATTTAGTAATGTTTTATAAGCCACTAAGCGAAACAGCAAATTTTCTCATAGTGGCTTATACTTAAGCTTATAACCAAGGGGATTGTGATGATTGATTTTAATTCTACGCAAAAGGCTAATGATGGCATTACTTCTTCTAGTGCACCCGGGCAAGTAAAAGCTGTAATAGAAGAAGATAAACGGAATAAAGGCACGGAACTTGCTGGCAGGGAGGCGGTAGATGTCGATAAGACTAGAAAAGAAGAGCAGCAGGATAAAAATGACTTAATTGCTGAAGTTAAAGATAACTTAGAAAAACTCAGTGACTTTATTCCAGTTACTGCAACAAATTTGATATTTGAATTTGATGAGTTGGGTGATCCGCCAATCATTAAAGTACTAGATAAACAAAGTAATGAAGTAATACGTGAGATCCCTACTAAAGAGTTTCGTGAAGTAGCTAAAGCTTTAGATGAATTTGCCGATAAACTTACCAATAAAGGTTTATTGTTTAATAAAACGGCTTAAAGTATTTAATATACTAGGAGTATTGTTATGCCATTGATTACATCTGCAGGTATAGGTTCTGGTTTAGATTTAGAAAGTATTATTTCGGCGTCAGTTGCTGCAGAAAATACCCCTAAAATGAATGCTTTTGCCACAAAAGAAGAGTCGCTAAATGTTGAATTATCGTCTTTGGGTGAAGTAAAATCAGCTATGTCAAAACTTCAAGAAACAATTGAGAAGTTAGCGGACCCAGACAACTTTGATAAGAGAATTGCGAATATCACTCAACCTACTGGTGATAACGGTGACCTGATATCTGTAACTCCGACATCAAAAATAACACCAGGAAACTTCAATGTCGAAGTAGTTGCTTTGGCTCAAGGAAGTCGAGCAGTTTCTAATAACAGTTTATTTTCTTCTACGGATGATGTGGTTTCGGCTTCGGGTGGTACATTATCGTTTGCTGCAGGAGGCGATAGTTTTGATTTGAGTCTAGATGCAGGAACAACACTCGCTGAGTTACGAGATGCTATTAATGATTCGGATGATAACTTTGGTGTTACAGCGAATATCATTAATACAGGTACAGAGGCAAAGCTTGTACTTACCTCAAACGTAAGTGGCGCAGGGAACGATTTAGTTATCACTAATGATAACGCTGAACTCGATAATATTTCCACAGTTGCAAATGGCGGCGGGGCTGGTGGAATCGCAATTGCAACAGGTGATGAAGCAACCAGTGCAGTTATTAAAGTCGATGGCTTATCTATTACAAATGATACCAATACATTTAAAGATGCAGTTCAGGACATGACAATTGTTGCTAAGCGCAAAAGTGTGGATAATGAAACAGCAAGATTGTCAGTTGAATACGATAAAAGTAGTGTCACTACACTCGTTGATGAGTTAGTTACAAATTACAATAACCTAATAGGGCAAATAGGTTTGCAGACCCGTGTTGATAAACCTCTCAATGGAGATTCAACGATACGTTCATTTGATGCTCAATTAGTAGGAACTCTTTCTACCGAATTAACAGATGCTGGTCCTTTTTCAAGTATCTTTGATATTGGCTTAGGTATTGATAAAGATGGATACTTAGAAAAATCATCTTTAGTTCGTAGTCTAAGTGAAGCTATGGATGAAAACTTCGATGATATTGGTAAGGCTTTTGCGGGTGAAAATGGTCTAGCAAATAAGTTTGAAGCTTTGCTGAGTAATTATGTTGATTCAGATGGGATTATGAAGCAGCGTGAAAATAGTTTAAACGAGCAATTAGATGAATTAGAAGATGATGTGATTAATCATGAGTATCGAATGGAATCACTTGAAGCTCGTTTACGTGAGCAGTATGCGGGCTTAGATGTACTGCTAGCTCAAATGCAATCAACACAAAGCTATTTAAGTGCACAATTATCAAGTTTGCCAGGATTTACTAAATCCTCTTAATTTACCTTTTCTAATTATATTTAACACGCAAAATAGGTGACTCATGTATAACGCGAGAGTAAAAAATTATCAAAAAGAAGCCCTCAAAACACGTGTGGCAGGGGCTGATCGCTATGAAATTATTCAAATGTTGATGGCGGGAGCTATTGAAAAAATGGTACTTGCAAAAGTGGCGATTGATAAAAAACATCTAGAGGCCAAAAGTGAACATCTATCAAAGGCATCTGCAATTCTTACTGCATTACGTGATTGTTTAGATTTTGAAGTTGGTGGTGAAGTAACCGAAAACTTATTTTCACTATATTCTTACATGATTGAGCGCTTAATTGATGCTAGTATTCACAATGATGTGAAAATTGTAGATGAAGTATCTAATCTGTTGAAAGAAATCAAATCAGCGTGGGATGCCATTCCTGCCGAAGTACGCAACCAAACATTTGCTGAAAACAGTGCTCATGCAAGTTAAGCTAGAGCAATTAGAAGGCCAATTAAATTTATTAAAGCGGCAAGTAGCTGAACAGAAAATAGAAAAGTCAACGGCTCAGCTTGAGCTTTTTCTTAATTCATTAAAAGATGTATTTAGTCAGCCTCATAAACTTAATCAGCTAGAGCAAGTGCGATTACAAGAGATGAACCAACAACTTATTACACTGTGTCAACAGCTTCAAGGCGCAAAAGACTCAAGTAAAAGTAACCTTTCTAATCTAATGAAAAACAAAAAGAAAGTTGGATTATATAACCAGCTTAAGTAGGCTATCAATGACTCTTCCTCCGAATTTTCAAGAGCAAATAAACGATATAGAACAAAAGCTCACACAAGCACAAGCCCATGAGTTAAGAGAAGAGAAGTTTGCTATAGAGGCGAATGAGCGCTTTACAAACAACTTAGCCGCATTTGAACATTATTACCCTGACGTTTTTAAAGCTATTCAAGAGTTTCAACCTCGCGAAGATTTTTGTATTCATGTCACCAAGTCTGGACACGGCAATTTTGTGCCAAAAGGCAAAGAAGCTCCGCTATATGGTGAAGATCCTTATCAGCAAGTCAATACACAAGTGAATACGGCACTAACAAACCCAACAATTGCTAAAACTGAATATACAAAAGTAGACTTATTAAACTTCGATGAACGTTTGCATATTCAATACATGCAAAAATTAATCGAATATATCAGGAAGATAGGTTTATACGAGCAATCAGATAGCTTAAGTGAGATTAAGGGAACATTTCCTTCTGCAATGATTTTTGGTTTAGGGTTAGGTTATGCTGTTGAAAGCTTAATAGAGCGTGTTGAGTTTTCTTATATATTTATCATTGAACCAGATTTTGAAGTCTTCTTTGCTAGTTTATTTTGCATAGACTGGTCTAAGTTAATTCAAAGGGTTGATGATGAAAAAGGCTGCTTATTTTTACTGCTAGGAGCTAGTGAGCAGGAGTTAGCGGAGGATCTCAGTAATATCGCAGAAGATATTGGTGCTTTTTGTATAGTAAATAGTTTTTGTTTTCAACACTATCAAGATGATAAGTTATCAAAATTGGCGCAGAATTTTTACTCAAATTATTTTCGTTTTCAGTTCGGTTTTGGTTTCTATAATGATGCAATTACTGGCTTTGCGCACTCTTTGATTCATGTGCAAAACAATGAAAATTTTTTCAATCAAGATTTAGATATAATAAAACGAAATGAAAGCAACCCTCCAGTATTCATAGTAGGAAATGGCCCTTCTTTAGATGAGTCAATAGAGTACATTAAGCGAAATCAAGACAAAGCAATTATTTTTGCATGCGGCACTGCGCTAGGCTCATTAGTTAAGGCCGGTGTAAATGCGGATTTTCATGTATTAGTGGAGAGGCCGCTGCGCAATTATGAAGCTTTGTTAGACATGTTACCTGTTGGCGAGTATAAAAAAGTTAATTTATTATCTGTTAATACCGTTTATCCAGATACAGTCGATTTATATAAGTGGTCAGGTTTGGCTCTTAAAGGTAACGAAGCCGGCTCTGACTATATTAATCTCCAGCACTATATTAAGAATAAAAAAGGCCTGCCATTCATACCACATTCGAATCCTCTTGTCGCAAATACAGCTTTATCCTTTTCTCTGAGCTTTGGCTTCAAGGATATATATTTATTTGGAGTTGATAATGGGAGTGTCAATGAAGGGCTTATTCACTCGCAACTAAGTATTTATAATGATTTACATAAAGGTAAATTTGATTACGAAGAATTGGATTTAGACTCAGATTCAGTTATTGGAAACTTCAATAAATTAATTAAGACTAATAGCACATTTAAGATGTCTAATAATCAATTAGAGCTGTTAATAAGTTTGTTTCCAAAAAGTGATGTTAAAAATGTTGGAGATGGGCTATCAATCAATGGTGCTACTCCTGTCCACAGTGATGAGCTAATCGAGCTAGGTTGTAACATTAATAAAAGTGAAGAAGTAGCCTTCATTAAAGGTTTATTCTCGCAGATAGATATACTTTCGAATTCACATGTTGAGAGAATTAAAACAGTTTTTGATGAAATTATAAGTCATTTAATATCAATAGCTAATGAAAGTGTTGTCACAGTTAAAGAGGCTGCTGATAACTTGATGAGGCAATCAAGGTATATATACTCATTTAAAGACACTGTTAATCGATTTTACTTCAATATTTTAAAAGGCTCATTATTATATTTTCATACACCAATGCAGTCTGTGCTCTATAGCTTGAATGAGGAAGAAAATAATATAGAGTTTTATAATGGCTTAAATAAGATATGGTTATCTTACTTAAGTGATATAAGAAATGACTTTCCAGTATCATGTAATAAAAAATGTCACTGGAGCTTTGCTTCTAAGAGTCCTACGCTTTTGAAACAAGGTAACCCTTTAAAAGTGTTGCAAGTATATAGTTCCGCCTATACTGCAATAGATGTTTTATATCAATATTTATCTAAGCTTGACTCAAACTTTAAATTTGTAGGGCGAAATTTAGTTGATGAGCCAGTTGCTTCGAGGAAGCTTGTTAAATCATTTTCATCGTCTGAATGCATAGAAGCTTATACTGCCGATCCTCTGATCAGCGAGCTAGGTTTTGAGAAAAATGACATAATCATTTTTAACAATCTACTATCTGATTTTATAGGCAACGAGAAGGGGGTTGTTTTTATAAGAAATCCTGTGCTTATGTATGCTGAAATGAAAAAATACTATATCAATAGCAAAGATTTAGAGCTAGAAATTACTAGCAAGCTAATGTCAATGGTTAAAGCATTCAAGGATAAGAAATTTAGGTCTATAATTTCAAGTGGTCAATCTTCTTTAGCTAACTTTTGTTCTTATTATAACTATAAATTTAACCTTAACTTGAATAGCATGGTGGTAATTAAATTTGAAGATTTTATTCTCAGTCCATCAATCATTAACACTGAGATAGCGAATTTATTAGATGAAGATATAGTTAAAAAAGCTGAAGAAGAAATTGTAAGCCTCAACTCATACATTGAGAATGACAAGTTACTTCTCAAATATATAACAAATGAAGAAAGAGCAGAAATAGAAGCTAATTGTTATGAGTTACTCAACTTATATGGGTACTAATATTATCTAACCAACGCCTAGACGTTGGTTAGATAAGTTAATGTATTATTATACGTAATCAAAATAAGCTTGGTAAGCTTGGCACTCTTCAGAAAGCTTTTCAGCTTGTTGGATATCTTTTTGAACAATATGCCTGTAAGGCTTATCTCGTTTTCTTATTTGACCTTTAAATAATTCCTGTTCAAATGTCCTATTGTAGATGTCAAAATTTCTATCTACAACACCTTCCCCTTCAAGTTCTAGTAGTTTGCAAAGCTCACTTCTGTAATCATAAGAATCAATAAAGTCTTCGTATCGAATGATTTTAGAACAGATATTCTTTTTGCAAAAACTTAATATGTACTTTGATTCTCTTAAGCAATATTCGTAAGACCAATCTTCGTTTAAAGGCACATTTTGTTGCCTGTGTTTCTCAACTAAACTTAAATAAATATCTTTAATATTTCTGCATGTTACAACGATTTTTTCAGGAGAAATAAGCTTGTTAACTTGAGAGTGTATGTCAGACTTTACTTCTTTTATTCCTATTTTATAGTTTTTTTCTTTTAATGATTTTAACGTTTCAGGCAATGAGCTAGGGTCATTTTGTAAAGAAAAGTCAGTTAATTGATTTATTAAATTAACATTAAAGCGATTGTTTTCTGAAACATTAGGTTCGACAAACATAAACTGTTTGGCATCAGGCTTTGTAAAGTAATTAGCGATTAATGTGCTTCCTGAACGCCCCATTGATGCAAAGTAGATGTACACTTCAAATTGATTCATTTAGGAAGCCTCAATAATGTAGCTGTGATGTCTTTATGGTCTTTTGTAAAAGCGTAACCATGGTCTATAAGCCATTGTTGAACCTCTAATTGTTCATCTTTTGGTAGATTATAGTATTCAAAGTTTATAATCATTGGCTTTATTTTTTTTATTGGAAATGAAGATAACACTTGCCAATCGTGGCCTTCCGTATCTATCTGAAGTAAATCTAATTCTAAGATGTTATATTCTGAAATTAAGCTTTCAAGTGTTACACAATCAACCTCTTCAGAGACCATATATTTTTGTATTAGCGAGAGGGTTTCATTGTCTACTTGCTTTCCCCCTAATGCATTTCTGTCTGTATATATAGATGAAATTCCTAATGCCCATTCAGGTAAGATTTCATTTTCTATTATATCTCTGGGGATCCTATTGAGTATGATTTTTTCTTCATCATGAATTGCAGCATTGATGAGTGTTAATTGATCATAAACTCGGTAATTTTCTACCAATAAGTCAAACATCTCTTTATTTGGCTCTAATAGAACTCCTTTTAAATTTTTCGCTTTTATATGCTTGTGAAGGGGATCGAATCGTTTACCATCCATAGCACCCACTTGAATAAACTCAAAGCGCTTATCAGAGCCACCTTTAATACTGTAAAGTCTATCTATTAATATATTGAGGTCCAGAATAATGTCTGGCCAAGTATAGTCATCAATTGATGTTCCTGTAGGCAAAATATCAAACCTCTCTTCATTAGCTATATTGTTTTTACGTAAAGATACTAGCCTATTACTAAAGTTAGGTTTTTTCTTCTTAGTTTGCGTGCGTGATTCTTGATAATGGATTATGTGCGGCGTAGAAATACAGTTTTTTTGATCGAATATATAAGTGTAACTATTCGGTAACCAACAAGTGATCAGTGGCGAAGAAGTCGAAACTTCACACCAAGCCTGATCTAATAACATTTGATCCCATATCAAGGGCTTTATTTTGCTTAAAAAGGTCCATTTTTCTAATAACTCAATAGCGTTTTTGGTGTAATTGAAAAAAAGAGTTCCACTGGCGAATTCCCAGCCATCGTACAAATGAACACCAAAGTCTACAAAATGAGGGAGCGATGGAGCTCTTTTTACTTTTGCATCTGCGTCAACCCAAAGAACGGGGCCTTTAGTTTCTTTTAATGTGTTTAAAATGAATTCAGGCTTTAAACTGCAATTGACTTCCCAATCACCCGCGGAGTCAACACCATGTATTAGGTAATTATTATACCCAATAGTATCAAGTGAACTTTTAAGTTCCATTGCGCAATCTTGATAACTTGTATTTTTAGTGTAGTAGCTGATTACTTTTGGTTTTAAACCTTTGTCAAAAAGTCTACTGCTTTTTGCACCAACCCATATGTTTTCACCAAAATTAGAACTTACAATAGGTAAAAATTTTGTTTTTAGTTCATTTTTTAATTCGTGATTTCTTAAGATAAGAGTGTCGTGCTCATCATATACACTTTTAATGTTATCTATTAATTTGTCTAAACTCATCTCATTATTCCCTTATAGAGATACTTAATGATTTTATATTTTTTGGAATTTGATTCTTAATTGTATCAGCCGATGTTATAGAGCAAATGATTATTAAATCTGGATGCTCTTTATACGCCTCTAGCGGTGTCATCATAGTCTTCGTAAGTGACGAAGCATGTTTATCAGGATTAGAATCGATGAAGAAGTAGTTATCACCAATGTACTCTTTCAAGGAACTCTCTAAATGCTTTGATAAAGCTGAAATTCCCCAAAAAGCTACTTTCTTTGGTTGAATAAGTTTTATTTTTTTAATCAAATTAATGTCGATAATTCTTAGAACTTGATCAACTAGATGAGAGTCTACCCGAGAATTAAGTAGTTTGAGTTTTTCTGAAAGATCGAATAAACCAAACCTACGAGAGTTCAATATGTTAGCAATCGTAAGTTTATTCTTTTCTATATTTGCTCCATCAAGCGCAAGAATACAGCGGTTTATGCTATCACCCAAGTCAATAATTTCTGCAAGTTCTGTCCATAAGAATGGAGCGTTATTATCACGGCCATTTTTAAGTTCATGATAAATTGCTTCACTCGCTTCTAGAACTTTATTCTTGGCAAGTGTTAAGTGACAGTGGCTTTTCTCTTTCAATCCTCTTGGTAGTAAAATTAGTGCTAAATATAAGCTTGATTGAGCAGTTTTTGTTACTAATAGTGAGCAAAACCTCTCAATTTTATAGCCTTCAAGAATGCAAAATTGTTTTTCAGCTTCTGCAAAGTTACCTGTGCTATAGAAGTAACTTCCGAGAGAGAAGCGCAGTGAAATTATCCACCTTAATGTAAAGCCAGAAGGTTTTGCCTTTTCAGCTTCATCAAGTAAGGCCAAGCTGTCATCGAGCCATTTTTGGGTATGTTCATCTTCTGCATAGCTAATAATAGTGTTAAGTAGCAATTTGTTTTGCAAAGAAGTATCGCTATTAAGGAGTTCGAGAGCATAAGAAGATCTTAATTTTTTGTCTTCAATACGCTGGCCAACCTGAATAACCTGTCTATGCAGCCAAGGAGAGTCCATACCGTTCGCAAAGTCAATATACGAAGGTAAGTTGTTACTTGAGTATTGGGGATTCTCGTAGCTTAAATCACTATTGATTTTTGCCCACATTGGATTCGTTAAATTTGGCGTCGCAACAACGATAATCCATTCAGTTTCAAATTCGCCTTGGCTAGGTGATATTTCGCTACAGGTTCTTGCAGCATCAAGGAGTTTAAATCCGCCAGGCGCGGTTTGTGCGAATCTTTTTTCGATCATGAACCCATAGCTTTCAATAAGCGTTTTAAACTTATTCCAATCAAATTCATGAAAATGGAACGGGTTAGGGTCTTTACCTGTCTCATCCACCCATAAATATGGGACGCTAAGGACTAAACGGCCATCAGGTTTTAAATTGGTAGTGCAAAACTTAAAAAAGTTCTCATAGTTTCTTAGATGCTCAATCGTTTCAAAAGACGTTATGGTATCTACGCGAGGAGTATTTAATTTATCGAGTAGATCTAAATCATATTGTTGATAAGATAATTCACTATTGCCATAAATAGTATTCGAATAATTGACGCTATCTTGGCAAATATCTAAGCCATAAGCACGTTGTGCTTTTGATAATTTTGAAAGTAAATAGCCACCATAGCCTAACCCTGAAGCGCAATCGATGACAGTATCACCTTCACGAATAAAGTTACATGCCCATACATAACGGTAGGTGTGGGCATCTGAGCGGGCGCCGGACTCCCTAAGCATGTCCATATGCAAGTCGCGGTTCTCTTTCAACCATATTAACGAGTCTTGCGTGTCTTGAGTGTTTCCTAAAAATCGAAAACTACCCAAAGTAAACTTCTGATTATCATAAAGCTTATCGTAAGTGTAATAATGATAGTCGATATAACTTCTTACAAAACCATGTTCAAATAATTCATTCTCAATTTCTTCTTTCGCAGTATTTAAGTGCTCATTTACCAATGTAAGTATTAGTTCTTGTTGAAAGTCTAAAGCATGGATCTCTTCTATAAGAAGGCTTAAGTCTTTAATGTCAGATATAATATGTGACTTCAAACTACAGTCTAACTCCGCCAAGCTCTTGCTAACTCGCCAATCTAAAGTTTGCTCCGGATGAAATATAAACTTTCTTTTTTCTAATTCATTCTTGAAGTTCAGCATTTAATTATAACTCCGTTACTTATATTCAGATTTTCAATGTGCTTTTGGATTTCATCTAAGAATGATTCAGATGCTACCACGACAGGTAAATTCAAGTTAGATGCTTGAGTAGGGCTTATAACGTTAAAGCCTCGTTTGCTATAATTTCCAAATTCTGCTTTTTTATCAACTAAGTGAACAATTCTTATACTAAGGGACTTTAGTAGCAACTCAAGTTCATCAAAAAAATCTCCTGCACCATAGACAATAACTTCTGTTAATTTTAGCTCTTTTAACTGTTCGTGGATTGTCATTATAGCTTCTTGGTGTTTGCTTTCAGTTTCATTGTGAAAAAAAACATTTTTTGACAAAAAGAGAGGATCAAGTCGAGTTATTAAACCTTGAGGCCAAGTAACACGCTTAGATAGAAGTCCTTTGAATGTTAAGTGATTGTTCCAAAACTCATTCAGACCAATATTTCTTATTTCATTGATCTCATTTTGTTCGATAATTGAATATTGGCTTTCTGAACCAAAATTATCTTCATGCTTCAGGTTACCCAAAAACTTTGCTTCAATTTCAGTTGGAAATCTAACTTGGCGTGCAATAGAAGTAACTGCCGCCAGTCTGTTGTTGTAAGTATGTTCATTTAAATTTAATGATTTACTGAAGTATAAGTAGCTATCAACGCCAAAATTAAATGCAGTGACTAACTGCTTGTGTTTTTCCGGTGAGGTATCTCTTGCGCAAATAGGCGTCACTTTTTCATTTTCAATAGTAAAATCTAAAGTTGTTGTGTTTTTGCCGACTAAAAAATACTCCACTATTTCAGGGCTTCGAGAAATAGCCATTACATCAGTAAAAGTAGATGTAACAAAAGGCAGAAACGACATGAAAATTAATTCATTAGCATGATTGTAAGCTCGTTCTGTTGTATAAAAAAGAATATTGAGTTTTGCGGATTTTGTTGTCGATTTTTCAATCTGATGGTTAATAGTGCCACCTGCACCAAAGTCTACAAAAGCATAGTCTTCATTTTTTGTGACTTGCTCAATGTACAAGTCTAAGAGAGCCTGTTTTTGTTTTATTGATAGTGTAAGCTGCTCACGATGCTTTTCTAAGAATGCATTAATAAGTTGAACTTTAAACTTATCATTTGAAATTTTATTAACTTCTTCAGCAAGAATTGATTGTAAAGAGTCATCTTTCTCATAAGGGAGTTGAAGGTCTGTAAGTAGATTCTTAACACAATAATTTTTTCTTGTAAGAACTTGAGATATGCCACGACTCAATTCTTTTGGATCTATTGATGGTAAATAGGTTGCTTTTCGAGAAGCATAAAACTTTCTTGTTGAAAATACTCCCGCTTCCTGAAAGAAAAAATCAAAAACATGCTTATATATTTCACCCTCACGCATCAGAAATAGAGGGTGACTTATTTTATTATGCTCACATTGATCTTTAATCCATTTGGCAAATCCTGCCAACGTTGGGCCATGTATTACAGCGCCAATAAGAAATGCTAGTTTTTCTTCGGACGATAAGAAGCTAGGAGCGAGCATTGCTGTGAAAATTCGAGCTTGATTAATCTCGTTAGGATAGAAATCTTTAAAGATTTTCTCTTGTGATAATACACGCTGAATCCATCGTGGCGGAGCAAAATGTAGCGATTTTATTTTTGCAGCTGAAGCATTTATTACATCTGATTTTAAGTTATCACCTATGTGGATTATTTGCTCTTGCGAAATGTTAAGTTGGTTCAATAAATGTGAATACATATCACCGCTTGCTTTTGTTAAGCGAGTTTCACTTGAAACAAAAATATGAGTGAAGTTAACTTCTGGAAAATTGGTTCTGAGTAGTTTTGATAAAAACGAATTACTTAAATACATATCTGATGTAGCAATAAATTCGACATTGTATTTAAACAAATGTTGGATAACTTCTTTACAGATAGGGTCAGGGTATAAATATTTTGCTTCAACTTCATGCTCAATTTTGATTAATGATAATTGAACTGATTCCGTATAAGGTGAGCATGCATAAATTTCTGGAAGAGTGATATCTTGATAGGGGCTTTGTAACCGGGCTTTTTTTTCGAAGAAAATTCTACTATTTCTGAATGTTTCAGGATCAGATTTTATTGGTATGTTTTGTTCGATAGCTGTTTCTGCAACAAACGTAAATATATCAGTTGGAGTGCCGCAGTTACGTCTTAATAATGTGTCAAAAATATCAAATGATACAGCCTTAACCTCTTTATCTTTAAAGATAAGATCAATTTCAGCGCATATTTCGCTATTTAAATATAAATCGTGTAAATTCATCAGAAGCCTATTTCTTACTGAATCGTGTTAATAATTGCTTTGATACCATCAAGCGCTTTTTTAAACTCATCGATTTTGGCTGTATTTAGTATATTGATACTTTGTTTTACAGCGGTAGACGAAATGTTTTCTGTTCTTGGTAAATAGATAACATCACATTGGTTTTTTAAGTGATCAAACTTACCTGCCCAATCATTGCCAATAGCGAATGTACTTACATGGTATTTTTCTATATCAGTTAATTTTTGTTCCCAGCTATATTCTGGAATAACTAAGTCTACACAACCAATTGCTTCTACTATATCGGCACGATCCTGATATTTATAAATACTTTGTTTGCCTTTCTCTAAATTAAACTCATCTGTGGATACACCAACAATTAAATGATCACCCATTGCTTTTAGTCTACGTAGTAGATTCAAGTGGCCAATATGGAACAAATCGAAGGTACCGTAAGTTAAAATCGTTTTCATCTACTCCCCCTTAAAAACGGTTGCATTACTTATCTGTCCTAAATGCCATTCTTTTTTCGGTGTACGCCAGTCATCACCATAGTGATCCTGTAGGTAACTCTCAGCTTCTTTAGGGATTATTAAGTTGTGAGCTTTAAACGTAATGTTTTTTCGATGAAACATATGTTTACTTTTAAAGGTGAAGCCGCGTGATGAAATAACATGATACATTTCATTACCATTGATATATTTAATAAAAAAATCAACTTGTGGGAACTCTTCGAGATTAGTTAATGGGCGTAATTTAAAACTAGCAATATCATTTTCTTCTATTGTAACGTAGTCACTCTTTGCATAATTCTCAGCAATATTCCATGCAACACCAAAACATTGCTCTAGTTTCGGTATTAGCTTATTGAGTGCATTTAAACACTGTTTTGCATGGGGGTGAGCGATAGCGATATCTAAATCATCGTCCCATGGGATTAATTCATCATCGCGAACAATCCCTAATAGCGTGCCTGCATCAACAAAGTAATCTATCGATTCAAGACTCAAGGCTCTGCAAATAAGGCCAAGTAATTGAGTTGCCCGCTGTTTAGTTTTGGTATCGCCAAGTTTTGTTACTTTAATAGCGTGAGCTGGGAGTACTTTCACTTTCTGAGCAGCTACTCCAAATTTAGTAATAAGTTGCTGCTCTATTTGTTCAAAAAACTCACTGGCAATAAAAATATAATCAAATTCAAAGTGAAGAACCTTTTCAGAGGCATATATGTTCAAACCATTTATTTTGGTTGCTTGTTTTTCAGCATCATTATCAATATAACCCTTTACACTATAGTGAGCTTTTAAAAAGTTGTATGCGGCGATACCGGCGTCACCAGCACCAAAAATATAGGCTGTTTGTTGTGTCATAGTGTTTGTATTGTTATTTACATATTAAAAATTAAGCAAACTTTAGACCATTTAGTAAATTTTGCTAGTGTACTTGAATATAAGCTTAACTGAAGGCATAGTCATTTGATAGTTTCTTCGAGCACTTATTTGTATGAAAGAACAAAGAAAAATCGCATTTTATGCAAATGCAGGTCAAGCAATTGGTTTTGGCCACATTATGCGCCAGTTAGCATTAATTGAAGCTGCTTTACTGCAAAACTATCAGGTTGTTCTATATGCACATGACATTGCCCCGACACTCCTAAAGCGCTTGTATTTATTGCCGATAAAAATAGTGTTGTTAGAAGGAAAAAGCTTAACCACGCAATTACATCTTACAGATGCAGTGGTTATTGATGACTATAATTTGACTGAATCGAATTTTATAGATTTAAAACAAACTTGTAGCTGTGTAGTTTTGTTTGATGATAATACGTATGAGCCTACTCTAGCGGTTGATTTAATAGTAAACCCTAGCGATGCGTTTGAGAGTAAGCATAATGCATCTATAATATTGCAAGGTCTAAGTTATAGGCTGATACGCCAAGAGTTTTTATTGCAATCCCATACTACTTTTCGAAAAAGTGGTCGGGTATTAGTGTGTTTAGGTGGTACTGATGTCAAAATGTTGTCGGCTAAAATATGTCATGCTTTACTGTCGCATTCTGCTGTTGAGTATATTGATGTACTAGCGACGAACTCGATGGCTAAGCAAACTCTCGAAGAATTAAAGAATTTATCGGCTTGTAATCGAATTACACTTCATCTAGATGCAATGAATGTTGCTGCAATTATGGCTCAAGCTGATATATCAATTGCAGGTGCTGGGGGGAGCCTTTACGAGTTGCTCTATTTAGGTGTGCCAACGCTTGCTTTGGTGATGGCCGATAATCAACAGCAAGCGCTTTTATCGCCTTTATGCGGTACTGCTTATATTGGTCTAGATTTGCGCAACAACGTGCAAAGCATTGAAAATATAACACATCAGGCTTTATTTTTATTACAATCAGCCGATAAGAAAAGTAATTTAAGGCAAGTGGCGAACGATTCGCTCGACGGCAAAGCCGCCACACGTATCTTAGATGCAATTAATCGACATATAGTGAAAAACTAATAATGACTCAATTTGATGTAGGGCAACTACAAAAACACATTACTATTGACGGTATTAAAATTGGTGAGGGTTGTCAGCCTTATACTATTGCAGAGCTTTCTGGAAATCACGGTGGCGATATTAATAAAGCACTTGAATTAATTGATGCTGCTGCTAAAACGGGGGCAAGTGCAATTAAAATACAAACTTACCGCCCAGATACGATTACACTTAACCATGATGGGCCAGAGTTTGTTGTTAAAGATAAACTTTGGAAAGGCCGTACTTTATATGATTTATATGAAGAAGCACATACTCCGTGGGATTGGCATGAAGCGTTATTCGCACGAGCAAAGCAACATGGTATTACACTTTTTTCTTCGCCATTCGACAAAACTGCAATTGATCTGTTAGAAGACTTAAATTGCCCTGCATATAAAATTGCTTCGTTCGAAATTACAGATATAGGTTTGATTCAATACGCGGCTCAAACAGGTAAGCCAATCATTATGTCTACTGGCATGGCCACCCTTGATGAAATTGAAGAAGCTGTGACTGCGGTAAAAGAAGTTGGTGGTAAACAGTTGGCAGTTTTACACTGTGTCAGCGGTTACCCGACACCAATCAATGACTGTAATTTATCAACACTTGCTTATTTAAAACAGCACTTAGCACTTCCTGTTGGTTTAAGTGACCATAGTCTAGCCGATACTGCTGCGATAGCATCAGTTGCACTGGGGGCGAGTATTATAGAAAAACATTTTAAATTAGAAGATGATACAACAAGTGTTGATGCTGCGTTTTCATTAAACCCTAGTGGTTTTAAAGCGATGGTTGATGCAACAACTGCAGCGTATTATGCGCTTGGTGAGCCTAGCTTTCGCTTAGCGAAAAGCGAGCAAGATAATGTCGCATTTAGACGTTCTTTGTATATAGCGCAAGATATTAAACAGGGTGAGTTATTTACTGAAACAAATTTACGCTCAGTTAGACCCGGCCTTGGTTTACATCCACGTTATTTAAACTCAATGCTAGGTAAGCCTGCTAGTAAAGCATTGAATAAAGGTAGCGCGATGAAGCTGGAGTATGTTCACAAATGAAAGTGATTGCTTGCTCACAAGCTCGGTATGATTCCAAAAGGCTACCAGGAAAAGTGCTACAAACTGTTAATGCTCAATCGTTGTTGCAATACCATATAACACGTCTTAAATCGGCAAAAAATATTACCGAACATGTAATTGCAACGAGTGATCATAATAATGACGATGATGTTGCTGTACATTGTTTAAAACTAGGAGTCAGGGTTTTTCGCGGGAGTAAGCTTAATGTGTTGCAACGCTTTACTGATGCTGTGCGGGTGCTTAGTTTGGATGATGATGATCGTATTGTACGTTTGACTGCTGATTGCCCGTTAGTGGATGCTCAACTTGTTGATCAATTAATCGCTTATCATCTTGAGCGAGGCGACGATTATTCGAGCCTGTACATCGGCGAGCATATCCGTGGTTTTGATGCAGAGATAATGTCAGTTAAGGCGTTAAAAATGGCAGCAAAAAATGCTGTGGAAGATTATCAAAAAGAGCATGTAACGCCTTATTTGTATCAGCATCCAAAGCAATTTAAAGTTAGTCAATATAAAGCACCATGTGATTATCAAGGCTATGCGCGATTATGTATTGATGAGCCAAGAGATTTGCAGATGTTTACACAGTTAGTGGCGGCTTACCCCAGTGATATTAGCGTAGCTAAGTACATTGATATTTTAGATTTTTTTAAATCACACCCTGAAATAGCTTTACTCAATCAAGATGTAAAACAAAAAAAGTTAGGAGAATAACGTGCGTCTTTCTCGATTAGCAAGTTATGCGGTACAGCTAAGGGAAGTTAAAGAAAGTGATTGTGAGCGCGTTTGGCAATGGCGAAACCTTGAGCATGTTCGAACCCAAATGAAGAATAGGGGGGCTATAGAGTGGCAGCATCATCAACAATGGTTTAATTCGATACTTGTAGATGATAAGCAGCAGCACTTTATTATTCATTATAAAGCCACAGCAATTGGTGTAATTAATATTCACGCAGAGCACAACCTTGAAATTGCCGAGTCGGCGAGTATCGGTATTTATATTTCTGATACACAATACCTAAATAATATACTGGCCTTTGCGCCGTCTTTAGTTATGCTGGATTATGCGTTTAATGATTTGAATATGTTATATTTACACTCAGAAGTAAGGCGGGAAAATCAGGCTGCAATTCGTTATAATCAACAGCTTGGCTATCAGCTCACTGAGCACCCAAGTGATAATCATATGCTCAGCATTTCTCTCAACCGATCAGAGTTTGAGCAAGCCACAACTAAAATAAAGCACTTTTTAAATCGAGGTTAATGTGTCATTAGAAAAGCTCACCACTGCATTTGTTAACGTATTAGAGATCACACCAGAAGAGGTGTGCAATGAACTTAGTTATTCTGAGCATCCTAAATGGGATTCAATGAGCCATATGATGTTGATTGCAGAGCTCGAAGGCGAATTTGATATTATGCTTGATACGGATGATATTATAGATATGAGCTCATTTTTAAAAGCCCAGCAAATTTTAGCTAAGTACGGAGTGTCATTTGAATAAGAGCGCTACTTACACGTTGATCACAGGTGCTAACAGTGGCATAGGGTTTGCCATTGCAAACAATCTTGTGGCGCAACATAAAGCTGTAATTCTGGTTGCTCGAAATGCTGAAAAGCTAAACATGGCGCGCGAGCAATTACTATTAAGTCATTCCATGGCAAATATACTCACAGAGATTACTGATTTAGGCGATAGTGCAGATATAAAACAACTTTTTAGCTCTATTTCTCAGCAGAAAATTAATATTGAAGGGGTCGTGCATTGCGCTGGTGACATGCTTGAAGCTCCCTTGATGATGAGCCGTGATGTGCAGATTGATCAACAATATCAAATACATTTAAAAGCAGCTCTATTACTTTGTCAAGGCGCTAGTAAACTGATGCTTCGTAAAAAGTGCGGTAGTATCGTGTTAGTTAGTTCAGTTGTTGCAGAGCAAGGTAGTAGCGGTCAAGTTGTCTATGCAAGTATGAAAGCCGCTATTAAAGGGTTAGTGACAAGTTTGGCGCAGGAACTAGGAAGTTATAATATTCGTGTAAATGCTTTAGCTCCAGGGGTTATAGCAACACCGTTAACCGCTCATTTTGATGATGCAAAGAAACAGCAACTCAGTCAACGAACCGCACTTAAACGTTTAGGACAAGGTGAAGATATCGCTAATGTAGCGGCATTTTTGTTAAGCAGTCAAGCGGCTTATATTACGGGTCAAACAATTGCGGTTGATGGCGGATTAAGGTTGTAATATGGCTGGAATGTTCTGGCAACTAACAGCAAAAAATTCTCAAGGACGGCTTTTTTATGGTACTCAGTCAATTGATTACATAGAACTTGAACAGCAAGTAAGCAGTGTCCAAAGTGTATTACCAATTGAGCGCGAATTAATCGCTCTTGTTGCAAATTCTTCACTTAATTTTATAGTTTATTATTTAGCATTATTAAGAACGCAACATGCTATCCTTTTAATTGACCCATCATTAAGTGACACCGAAAAACACGTTTTATACGAACATTATCAAGTTAACTCTATAATTATAGAGCAAACTATTCAGCCATTTAGCAAGATAAAACATAAACTTGCAGCTGAACTCAGTGTGCTTTTATCTACCAGCGGTTCAACTGGTTCGCCAAAGCTGGTGAAGTTAAGTAAAGCAAATATTGCGGCTAATTGTGCTTCAATCTGTGAGTTTTTACCGATAAAAAGTAGCGATGTAACAATGACATTTTTGCCGCTTTCATATTCATTCGGGTTGTCTATTTTGCACAGTCACTTGGCGTGTGGCGCCTCGATAGTTATACAAAATGAGAGCCCAATGTCAGCAAGCTTTTGGCAGCAGTTCCAAAAATTTAAAGTAAATAGCTTTTACGGTGTGCCATTTAGTTTTCAGTTGTTGGTGCGACTGGGTTTAGACAAACTACCTTTACAGCAAATTCGCTACATGGCGCAAGCTGGTGGAAAGCTGCTTGAGAAACAGTGGCAAACCCTTGCTAATTTCACAGAGGCTACTGATGTCGAGTTTTATACTATGTATGGACAAACAGAAGCCACTGCACGAATTGCTTATTTGCCCGCCGAGAATTTTACTGAAAATACAGGGGTAATAGGTCAAGCTATTCCCAATACAAAGTTGTCTCTCATTGATGGAGTTGAGCAAGAAATTACTGCCTGTAATACGCCTGGAGAGTTGTGTGTGGTTGGCGATAACGTATTTGGGGGTTATGCCACCTCTGTGGCTGAACTGAATACATTCACGCAAAATTTACCCTTAAAAACAGGTGATATTGCACAGCGTCTAGAGAATGGTTTTTATCAAATAGTAGGGCGCTCTAAACGTATTTGTAAACTTACGGGTAAGCGTATTAATCTTGATGAAGTACAAGCCTGGATCAGCACAGAGCTTGCATCAGAAGTTATTTGTACAGGAAGTGAAGATGCGTTTAATGTATATGTCACTGAACGCACGGATGTTGATGTAAAAAAAATGCTCGCCGACAAGCTCAAATGTCACAGTCGTTTAATTAGTGTCATTTACTTGCAAACTATCCCTAGGCTTAGCAACGGCAAGGTAGACTATCATGCACTTAACTGATGAACAGTTACTAGAATTACCCGTATATGGTTTAGCGAATAATGAAAAGCAATCTTTTTTACATAGCCAACTTACCTTTTTAGATAGTCATCATAAGAAACATTGTGCGCCTTATCAGCGTTTGCAGCAATCATTTGCAGACACAATGCCATTAGCTGTACCATTATTTAAGCAATTTTTATTATCCAGCATAAATGCAGATCAACAACATCGTTTGTTAACTTCGTCGGGTACCAGCGGCGCGGTATCTAAGATATCATTAGATGCACAGACTGCGCAGTTACAAAGTAAAATTTTGACAAAAACATTGCAGCATTGGTTAGGTAAACAACGTTTACCTATGTTGATTATTGATGCGAAACAGACGATACGAAAAAAAACAACAATGTCAGCACGTGCAGCAGGCATACAAGGCATGTTGTTTTTTGGTCGTGATCCGCATTTTGCCCTAAATGATGATATGACTTTAAACATGCCTGTCATTGATGCTTTTTTTGAAAAGTACAGGGCAACGCCAGTGTTTATGTTTGGTTTTACTTTTATTGTTTGGCAGCAATTTATTCAGGCATTGACTAAATGCGATAAAAACATGAAATTTGAAAAAGGGGTCTTATTGCATGGTGGTGGCTGGAAAAAAATGCAACAACACGCAGTGAGCAATAAGGCATTTAAACAAGCCGTAGCTGAGCAACTAGGTGCTATTAATGTGCATGATTACTATGGCATGGTAGAACAGACGGGCACAATTTACATTGAATGTGAGCATGGTTTTTTACATACACCAGCTTGGTCTGATATTAGTATTGTTGATGCTGCTACACAGCAGCCTTTACCTACTAATACGCAAGGGGTGATCCAAGTTGAGTCAGTGCTTGCTAAAAGCTACCCAGGACACCGTTTATTAACCGAGGATTTAGGCACTTTGCATGGTGAAGATAATTGCCAATGCGGCCGACTGGGTAAATACTTTACGGTACAAGGGCGGTTAGCTAAATCACAAGTTAGGGGCTGTAGTGACACCTTTATTTAAACATACCTCATTACAGCAATTGCAGGGGAATTTTACGCAGTTATCACCGCAGGCAGCGCCGTTTCAAGATGATACTGTTGCTGATATTGCTGCTTTCTCACAGTTCTTGTTGAAAAAGCAGCAATCGAATGCAATATCAGCACTGGGGTTTTGGTGTCGAAAGGCAAATATACTTGCTATGAAAAAACACTACATGGCGCTAAATCATAGTCAGCCAAGAGGATTGGTGTTTCATATTACTCCGGCTAATGTAGATACAGTGTATTTTTATAGTTTACTACTGAGTATGCTCTGCGGTAACTGTAATATTGTGAGGATCAGTGATCGCAGTGGCGAGCAAACTTATCAGTTGATAGCTTTACTGAATGAATTTTTATCCTTGCATCCATACTCGGTATTAAACTCATTGTGTGCCATTGTATCTTATCCAAGTAATGCGCAGGATATCACTGAGCATTTTAGTGAGCATTGCGATATGCGGATCATCTGGGGTGGCGATGATGCAATAGAAAAAATCAATCAACAAGCCAATGTTCAACACCAAGTATGCTTCCCTGATCGATACTCGTTAGCTGTCATTCGTCTTTCGACAAATCTCGATGTTGACCTTGCTGTGACACGTTTTATTCGTGACTTTAATGCTTTCTCTCAACAAGCTTGTTCTTCACCTAAAGCTATCTTGTGGTATCAGACATCCTTAGAGTTACAGCAGTTATTTTGGCAGGCACTTCGCTTAGCTCTTAGTAAAGATGAATCACAGTTTAGCCAAACCGCAAAAGCCAATCGTTTATATCATTTACAGCAGTTAATTCTACTTGCGAATATTAATATACAAGCTATTGATAAATACTCTGAATTTATGCGTTGTGAATTACTGACATTTTTACCAGATATGCTATTACATCACCAAGGTGATGGTTTGATTTTGTCTTATCAACTGCAGCGTTTAGAATTAAATAAAACGGATAAATTACAAACTATTAGTTGTTTTGGATTAAACGCCAGTGAGCAAAATCAACTTGCCACAGCTGCAATCAGAACGATTGCTTTAGGGCAAGCGCTCACATTTGATCATTATTGGGATGGTGTGGATTTACTCGAAGAACTAAGTTGTTGATAAAGACTCTTAACTGTACTTTTAACCGTGCCAATTTCTTGCTCTGTAAGTGCAGGGTGTAAAGGTATAGTAATAGCTTGAGAATAGTATTTCATCGCATTTGGGAAGGTTGATTTAGCAAAGCCCAGCTCTTGATAGAAAGGCTGCAAAAAGATTGGAATATAGTGCAAATGAGCTTGTATGCCCTGAGCTCTAAGTTGTTTGATCATCATAGCTTGCAGCGCTTGATTGCTAAACTCTAAGCGCAAAATATACAAATGATAACTACTGTAACATTCTTCAGTGACTAACAGCGATTGCATGCTTTGCTCAGTAAAAAATACATCGAATTGTTTTGCAATTAGATTTCGTACCTTAACAAAGTTGTCGAGTTGATTTAGCTGGCTTAACCCAAGTGCGGCTTGTAATTCTGTCATTCGATAATTAAAGCCAAGTTCAATTTGTTGATAATACCAAGGTCCGTGGCTTGGTTCTGTCATTTCATCAGGATTATTAGTAATTCCATGACTGCGCAAGCGCTTCAACTTGTTATCGATTTCTTCGCTGTTGGATACTGCCATACCACCTTCAGCTGAGGTAATAATTTTAACTGGGTGAAAGCTAAATACAGTGATATCTGAGTAGTCGCAACAGCCAACAGGTTTATTGTGATATTTAGCACCAATAGCATGAGATGCGTCTTCAATTATTTTGAAGTTGTACTTTTTGGCTAGATTTGCAATGGCCTGCATATCACATGATTGACCCGCAAGGTGAACAGGAATTACAACTTTCGGTAAAGAGTTTGTTTTTTCTGCTTCGAATAATTTCTGCTCCAAAGCCAATGGAGACATATTCCCTGTTTCGAGGTCTATATCGACAAAATCTACTTTTGCCCCACAATACAAAGCACAATTAGCAGAGGCAACAAATGAAATTGGGGATGTCCAAACGGTGTCACCCTCGCCAACGCCTAACGCTAAGCAAGCAATATGCAATGCTGATGTAGCGCTATTGGTTGCACAGGCAAATTTTGCACCACAGTAATTAGCAGTTGCGTGCTCAAAAGCGGGTACTTTAGGGCCTTGTGTAAGCCAGTCAGACTTTAATACATTAACAACGGCATCTATATCATCTTGTGAAATACTTTGCTTACCGTAAGGAATTACTTTATTTTTCATAGCAGTATTTACAACAATGCTTGCACATTAAAGTCTTTTATTTCTTCAAGCGTCATATACTGTGGGTTGCTTAAAGAGTTATATTCAAAACCTTGTTTTACTTTTTTGCCTTTTTCACCCAATGCATTAACAGTGAAATCATTACTGCGGCTACTAAATTTAATTCCAGGAGCTATCAAAAAATGATCTTGATATTCATAAGTTTCAAAGCATAAATCTTGCGGACACATTACTTCATGAAGCTTTTCTCCAGGGCGAATACCAATAACTTTGATAGGTAAATCAGGAGCCATTGCTTTGGCTAAATCTGTAATACGGATTGAAGGGATTTTAGGAACAAAAATTTCACCACCAAGCATACGCTCAAAGTTTGTTAGAACAAAATCAACACCTTGCTGGAGGCTTATCCAAAAGCGGGTCATTTCTTCATGGGTAATAGGGATATGGTCGCGGCCTTGGTCAATAAATTTTTGGAAAATGGGCACTACTGAACCGCGTGAGCACACTACATTACCGTAACGAACAACTGAAAATGTGGTGCGATTACCACCGGCAATATTGTTAGCCGCAACAAAGAGTTTGTCAGATGCTAACTTAGTAGCACCATACAAATTAATAGGGTTTGCCGCTTTGTCAGTTGATAGTGCAATGACTTTTTCAACATTGTTGTCCAGTGCTGCATCAATCACGTTTTCTGCACCATTAATATTGGTTTTTATACATTCCATAGGGTTGTATTCAGCCGCAGGCACTTGCTTTAAAGCAGCTGCATGAATAACATAGTTAACCTCACGCATTGCACGCCGTAACCTGTCTTTATCGCGTACATCACCGATAAAATAGCGCATACAGGGTTGATCGAACTCCTGTTGCATTTCAAATTGCTTTAGTTCATCCCGAGAAAATATAATGATTTTTTTAGGGTTATATCGCTCAAGCAATGTCTTTACGTACTTTTTACCGAATGATCCGGTACCACCGGTGATTAAAATTGTTTTGTTATCGAACATAAGATTATCCAAGCTATTTATCATTGGCGTAGCTGTATATAAAATGAAGTACGCATTGTGAGAATTTTGACACAATTCTCAATACTTTACATACTTATTAAGTATGTTAGCAAGCTCGATGCCAAGTTTATTTAGCTTAAACATGGTACAAAGTGTAAAAATTGGCAAATTAAGCTATAATTTATACGATCAGTTTGTCGGAGGCTGCCATGAAAATTCAATCACCAAACACTAGTTTACTTAGTCAAAATCAACAAACGTCCAATAAGCTTGCTGAGCAACTTGCGACAGGTAAAAAAGTTAATTCTGCGGCGGATGATGCCGCAGCTTTGCAAATTATAGACCGTTTAACCTCACAACAAGATGGTTATGGCCAAGCTGTACGAAATGCTTACGATGGTATTTCATACTCTCAAGTCACTGATTCAAGTTTGTCCGGTGTCAATGATGCGGTATCACGTATCCGTGAGCTTTCTATTCAAGCGGGCAACGGAGCCCTTAATGATAGTGACCGTGCAGCATTGCAAGAAGAGGTAGTTCAGCTACAAAGTCAAATCACAGAGACGTTTGAAAACGCGTCTTTTGGCGGTAAGCCTTTATTTGATGGTCAGCCGGTGTCGTTTCAAGTAGGGCCTGATGCCAATACCACACAAACAACCACGCCTTCAGATGGTAGTTTTGCATCAGTAATCTCAACTATTAATATCTCTACGCAAGCGGGGGCACAAGCCGCAATTGATATTAGCAACCAAGCAGCGGAAGAAATTAACGCCCAACGTGCAGAGCTAGGGGCTTTTCAAAATACTTTAGCGAGTACTATTAAGGGGCTGGGTACTCAGAAAGAAAATATTGCAGCGAGCCAAAGCCGTATTGAAGATACTGATTATGCACAGGCAATATCTCAGCAAGCCTCTAATGATATTTTGTCTCAAGCATCTATTGCACTGCGCGGTCAAGCAAATCAATCTGCTGAGTCAATTTTAGGTTTATTATAATATCATGTAGACTTCTTTCTTAGTTATTAAAGCAGGAAGAAGTCTTTATGAAGGTTCGTTATATTTATAGTGCTTGTATAGAAATCGAGACAAAAGATATTAGGATACTAACAGATCCTTGGTTTACACCTGGAGCATATGATGGAGCTTGGCATCAGTTTCCTTTGATAGATAATCCACTTGAGATTATAAAGGAACCGGATGTTATTTATATTTCACATATTCACCCAGATCATTATGATCCGATTTTTTTGCATAAACTATTTGATAAATATGGCAAAAAACCAGTGATAATACCTGTTTTTGAAAATAATTATCTCTTATATAAAGCAAGGGCTGATGGGATTGAAGTAACCCCTATAGAGTATGGCTTATACGGAGATACGCATTTATATGTGGTGCCAAATATACACGGTTCTGCTTCAGATATAGACTCTGCTTTATTTGTAAGTTGTGATGGTGTAAATATTTTAAACTTGAATGACTGTATAGAATCAGCTAAGCATACAACAAGATTACATTCGATTATTTCAAGGCATTGCTCAGAATTAGATTTGTTAGCTTTAGGCTACACTGGAGCTGGACCTTACCCACAAACCTATTATGATTTTGCTGATCCTGAATTAGAATTTAAAGCAGAACAGAAAAAGCAACAATTCTTTAAACGTTACCTAGATTACACAAAGTTATTTCCTGCTAAAAATCATCTACCATTTGCTGGTAAATATTTGTTAGGTGGTAAATTAGCTAAATTGAATGATTTTAGAGGGGTTGCAGATGCATATGAAGTAAAAGCATTTGATCCTAAAGCTATTATTCTAGCTGATAAAGGTGAGGGCGAGATAGACTTACAAACTGGTGAGCTATCAAAGGAGAGAAAGCAGTGTTATTCGAAAGAAGATTATGAAGCGCGAAAGTTAGTACTTCAAGAAGAGTTACTCGATTATGAAAGTGAAATATGTATCTCATATGAGAAGATAAAATTCTCAAAACTTGTTCAGAGTAGTCTTGTTAACGCGCTTAGAAAGTCCGAAAATTTAGAAGATTATTATTTTGTTTTTAATATTATGATTGATGACAAAATAAGAGAAAAATTTGTTATTAATACTCGTAAATCAAGTGCCGCAATCTTGTTATCTCATTCTGACAATTTAATACCAAGAAGTGAATATTATGTAGACTACAGGCATTTTTTTGGTTGTTTAACCGGTGTTTATCATTGGAATAATGCTGAAGTTGCAAGCTTTTGTAATGTACGAAGAACCCCAAATATCCATAGTCCTAAAGCACAAGCATTTTTAAACTTTCTCTCGATTTGTTAACAGATAATTCTTAAGTATTACTTAAAGTTAATCTAATGGCAGTTTTTTGGCAATGATGTCAAAAAACTGTCGCTTAGTGCTTGCATCCCTCTCAAACTCGCTTACAATTTAAATACTAATAGCTTGTTGTAACTGTGGTTCGCTGACTAATGATCTTGATTCTAGATAATAATAATAATCGTGCGATTGGTTTACATGCTTCACTGACATTTATTGGTGAAGCTGTTTTAAGCCTTGACGAGCAAAATTTCGAACAAGAGTGCAATAACTATCAAAAACAAGAATGCATGGTTATCTTGGGAGCGTTACAAGAGTTTGATCATGAGAGCTTAATTAAGCGCTATCCTGCAGTTCCTTTTTTATTGATTGGCGAGACCTTAAAACCACTACTGAGCATTGCTAATGTAGTGGGTTTGATTTCTGAGCCATTTAACCACGACGTTACTACTCAACTTTTGCATGATTGTCAGCAATATCAACGCATGTTGCCAAGCGATCATAAACACCCTAAGCCACATAAGTCGTTTGACGGGTTAGTTGGTGAAACAGAAGCAGTTAAAGATGTCCGTTTTTTAATTGAGCAAGTAGCTAAAACTGACGCAAACGTACTTATATTAGGTGAATCCGGCACGGGTAAAGAAGTGGTTGCTCGCAATGTACATTTATTATCTAAACGTAATTCAGGGCCATTTGTACCAGTAAACTGCGGTGCAATCCCCGGTGAGTTATTAGAAAGTGAATTGTTTGGGCATGAAAAAGGCGCTTTTACAGGGGCCATTTCAGCTCGAAAAGGGCGTTTTGAATTGGCTCAAGGTGGTACGCTGTTTTTAGATGAAATCGGCGATATGCCCCTGCAAATGCAGGTAAAACTTTTACGCGTGTTACAAGAGCGCAGCTACGAACGTGTTGGTGGTACGAAAGCGATACAAGCTGATGTGCGTATTATTGCGGCGACTCACCGAAACCTTGAAGATATGATTGAGCAAGGTTCATTTCGTGAAGATTTATATTATCGTTTAAATGTCTTTCCTATCGAAAACCCATCTCTTTCACAGCGGGCTGATGACATACCGCTTTTGTTGAAAGAATTAATGCGCCGTGTAAATGAGCAAAGTGGTACTACAGCTAAATTTACTGAGCGTGCCATTGAAAGCCTTAAAGAACACGCATGGCCGGGTAATATTCGTGAGCTTGCAAATCTAGTCGAGCGCATGGTGATTATGTTTCCTGAGAAGGTCGTTGATGTGCCAGATCTTCCTGCAAAGTATCGTTATATTGAAGTTGATGCCTACGAGCCTCAATACCCTGAAGAGCTGATGGAACGTGACGCGTTTAATGATATTTTTAGTACGGGCTTTAGTGATTACTATGAAGAGCCTGAGATTGAAGTAGCTTCATCTGATTCGGGGCTATTACCTGATGAAGGTATTGAATTAAAAGACTACTTAGCTGAGCTTGAAATAAGCCTTATTACTCAAGCACTAGAGCGTTATGATTACGTGGTTGCTCGCGCTGCTGAGATACTAGGGGTAAGACGTACAACCCTTGTTGAAAAAATGAAAAAATATAACCTATCACGAGATTAATTCGTGATAGGTTAAAACGAGCCTTTAAACTTTCACCTAGTACCTAGTACCTAGTACCTAGTACCTAGTACCTAGTACCTAGTACCTAGTACCTAGTACCTAACACTTAGCCCTTAATATTTTTCAATAATCTCAGCTTTTCTAAAACAATCATTACTGTGATCGTTTACCATACCGGATGCTTGCATGTGCGCGTAAACTGTAGTTGGGCCTAAAAACTTAAAGCCGCGTTTTTTTAAATCCTTAGCGAAAGCCGTTGATGCTTCAGTAATGGCGGGGTAGTCACTTAATTCATTTAAATTACTGACTTGTGGCTGGTTGTCGACAAACTGCCATTGGTAATTACTAAAACTGCCAAACTCTTGTTGAATTTCTAAAAAACGCTTTGCATTGTTGATTGTTGCACTGATTTTTAGCCGGTTACGCACAATACTCTCATCGAGCATTAAGCGCTCTATATCGGCTTCACTAAATGAGGCTACGGTTTTAACATCAAAATTTGCAAACGCGCGGCGATAGCCATCACGCTTTTTTAATATGGTGTACCAACTAAGCCCCGCTTGGGCTGATTCGAGCGTTATAAACTCAAATAACTTTTGGTCGTCATACAAAGGCACTCCCCATTCTTCATCGTGGTAGGTTACATAATCTTGTTTTGAAGTATCAAGCCATGGGCAACGACACTGTACATCTTTAGCCATAGTGTGTTTTCCTTGTGTCAGTTTATTGTCGCGTTAATTTAAAGCTAAGCTTATGAATTTTAGTTAATATAATTTTGGTATAGATCGTGCATTTAACACCGTAGAGAACCTTTATGAGAGTTTACTATGGCACTTGCAAACGTGTTGAAACCACAATTTATCACAGCTAATCAATATAACCCATGCCTGCAACAAGAAGAGTATGTAGGGGAGTTGAGTGAGCTTCGTCAACAAGCGAGTTGGTTAAGTCATTTGGTTGATACCATGCCTGCTGGCGTTATTGTGTTAGATGGTCGAGGCATGATTGCTAAAGCTAATCAAATTGCCATTGATATGCTAGGTGAACCGCTCGAAGGCGAGAAATGGTTTAGTATTATCCAGCGCTCTTTTCGTCCTCAACAAGATGATGGCCATGAAGTTTCATTAAAAGATGGTCGATTAATCAAGTTAGATATTACGGCATTGGCACCAGAGCCTGGCCAGCTAATACTAATGACTGATTTAACCGAAACACGGCGCTTACAAACGCGTGTGGCTCACATGCAGCGCTTGAGTGCGTTAGGTAAAATGGTGGCGTCATTAGCACATCAAGTTCGCACACCGTTATCTGCCGCTATGTTATACGCAGCTAATTTGGGCTCTAAACGTTTACCTGAAACTTCTCGTGGTAATTTTCATACTAAGCTCATGTCGCGCTTGAAAGATCTTGAAACACAAGTAAACGATATGCTGCTGTTTGCAAAAAGCGGTGACCAACAAGTTGTCGAGCAAGTGTCTATGCAGCAACTTCTTAGCGAAGTAAAAGCAGGTGCTGATGCCATGGTTGCACTTAATAATAGTGATCTTGAGGTTAATTTACCGGAGCCTGATATTGCCATTATGGGTAATAAAACGGCCTTAGCCAGTGCGATTCAAAATTTAATTCATAACAGCATTCAAGTAATTGGCTCAGGTGCCTTAGTGCGTGTAAATGCAGTTCGAGACAGCCATTTAGACGACCATGTGCGTATTAGTGTATGCGATAACGGGCCTGGGGTTGATATGAGTCAAGCTGAAAAACTTTTTGAACCTTTCTTTACTACTAAAAGTCAGGGGACAGGCCTTGGCTTAGCTGTTGTTAGCTCCGTAGCGAGTGCTCATCAAGGCAGAGTTGAAGTTACCAATAATACTGAAGGCGGAGCATGTTTTAGCATATTACTGCCTATTTGTACTGATTCTAAACCGGTGGAGGCATTATGAGTAATAACACTATTTTAGTTGTTGAGGATGACGCAGGTCTTCGTGAAGCATTAATCGATACTTTAGAAATGTCGGGTATTGCCTGTGTTGCGGCCGATAGTGCAGAGCAAGCTATGTTACTGCTAAAAAAAGACAGTTTTTCTTTAGTGGTGAGTGACGTACAAATGGGCGCAATGAGCGGGCTCGATTTATTGCGCAGCATTAATTTAAACTACCCAGATTTACCTGTACTCATGATGACAGCATACGCCACTATCGATGATGCAGTTGAAGCCATGCGCTTGGGGGCCATTGATTATATGGCAAAACCATTTGCGCCTGAAGTGCTATTAAATATGGTCAGTCGCTATTTGCCAGAGCCAGAAAAAGAAACTGACGGTCCCATTGTTGCGGACCCATCAAGTATTCAATTATTAGAGCTTGCCAGTAAAGTGGCAAAATCTGATGCCAGTGTCATGGTGTTAGGCCCAAGTGGTTCAGGTAAAGAGGTATTGGCTCGTTATATTCATGATAAATCAGAGCGTTCAAATGAACCATTTGTGGCAATCAATTGTGCTGCCATACCTGAAAATATGCTCGAAGCTACTTTATTTGGTTATGAAAAAGGCGCATTTACAGGGGCTATTCAGGCTTGCCCTGGTAAGTTTGAACAAGCCCAAGGTGGTACCATACTATTAGATGAAATCACCGAGATGGACTTAAGTCTTCAAGCAAAGCTGCTACGTGTATTGCAAGAGCGTGAAGTAGAACGTTTAGGTGGGCGTAAAACAATTAAGCTTGATGTGCGAGTACTTGCAACTAGTAATAGAGATTTAAAAGATGCTGTAAGCGAGCATAAGTTTAGAGAAGATTTATATTACAGACTCAATGTATTTCCGTTAATGTGGCGACCATTATGTGAGCGTCCTGGTGACATTATAGTGTTAGCAAAGCATTTAATTGAACGTCATTTAACTAAAAGTAAAGAATCACTCGCGCAGCTTAGCGAAAAAGCACAACAAAAATTACTCTCTCATGCATGGCCGGGCAATGTGCGTGAGCTCGATAATGTGATTCAACGGGCGTTGATCTTACGCCAAGGTGAAGTCATCGATGAGAGTGCTATTTTCATTGAGAATTTAACTGTCACTCCGTTTGTTGGTAAACCAGCTACAACGAATGAGGCTTACTATGATGCCGTTGCACCAGCGATTGCTGCAAAAACTGAGTCGGTAGAGCCTGTGGGGGAGTTACCAAGCTTAGACTCTGGTACTTATAAAGATGAACTCAAAGACAAAGAGCATCGTATTATTTTGGAAACCCTTACCCGTTGCCAAGGTAAGCGTAAAGACGTAGCCGAAACTCTTGGCATAAGCCCTCGAACACTACGTTATAAATTAGCACAAATGCGCGACTTAGGAATTGCATTACCAGCCTAACCCCTCAATGGGCTCCATTATATAGTAACGCTCAGCACTGCTGGGCGTTGCTATGTCAAAACTCTGACATTGAAAATAAACGCTAACTTATTGAATTTTATTATTTTGTTTTATGGCACGTTTTGTGCTTATTAAGTTATTAGTAAAGTGCAACGTCAGAGATAATTATGAAAATTCAAAATAGCGCGTTATTCCAAGAAATGCAGTCTATGGCTCTAGAAGCAGGCCGTAGTAACACCAGCAATGTAATTCCAACGCAAGCTCAACCCACTTCGTCTGCACAATTTGGTGACTTATTAACTAACGCTCTCGATACAGTTAATAATCATCAGCAAGAAGCAAAACAAAAAGTAACCGCGCTTGAAATGGGCGACCGGAATGTATCGCTTGCTGAAGTGATGATTGCATCACAAAAGTCATCGGTTGCTTTTGAGGCGACAGTGCAAGTTCGTAATAAGCTTGTTGAGTCTTACAAAGAAATCATGAACATGCCTGTTTAATTAGGTAGTGGAGAATTATTGTGGCGCAATCTAATCAATCAACAGACCTTGCATTAGCAGGTGGCGGTATCGACCAAAGCGATAACGATGATCAACAAGAGCAAAAGTCAGGCTACTTAAGTGCATTAAATGGTGTTGATGTACTGCGCCAAGTTACTTTGATCATCGCCCTTGCTATTTGCTTAGCTATCGCAATTTTTGTGATTATTTGGGCTCGTCAGCCAGATATGCGTCCGCTGGGTAAAATGCCGACAGAAGAGTTAATTCAAACCCTGGATTTTTTAGATGCGCAAAAGATTGAATATGAGCTGGATGGCAATGTCATTTCAGTTGCAGAGGGTGAATATCAGAATATTAAACTGCTTATGACCCGTGAAGGGTTAGATCAAGCGCCGAGTTCTGGCACTGACATTATAATGCAAGACATGGGTTTTGGTGTGAGTCAACGCTTAGAGCGTGAGCGCTTAAAGCATGGTCGTGAACAGCAGTTAGCGCGTACTATTGAAGAATTAAAAAACGTCACCCGTGCTAAGGTATTACTCGCCATTCCAAAAGAAAATGTGTTTGCTCGTCGTGAAAAAGAACCTTCTGCTACAGTGGTTTTAACACTCAAGCGCGGCAGAATGCTTGATAGTGAAGAAGTTGACTCAATTGTTGATATTATTGCCTCCGCGGTGCAGGGCCTATCACCAGCACGAGTCACAGTGACTGACCAAAATGGCCGTTTACTTAATTCAGGTTCGCAAAGCTCATTAGCGGCACGTTCGCGTAAAGAATACGATATTGAACGTAAACGTGAGCAAGAGTATCTACAAAAAATTGACAGCATCTTAATGCCAGTAGTTGGTATGGGCAATTATACTGCGCAAGTTGATTTAAGCATGGACTTTAGTGCAGTTGAAGAAACACAAAAGCGTTATAACCCAGATTTACCTGCAGTACGTAGCGAAACAACCTTTGAAGAAAATAACATTGGTGGACTTGCGGTAGGTATCCCAGGTGCATTGACAAACCAACCACCAGTCAATTCGGATATCCCTGAAATTGCGGGGCAAGGAGGAGCGGGTACAGGTACATCTCCGAGCAGAAGTCATAAAGAAGCGACCCGTAACTATGAGCTAGATACTACAATTTCACATAAGCGTCAGCAAACAGGTGTTATTCGCCGTATCAGTGTGTCAGTTGCGGTGGATTACTTGCCCACTGTGGGTGAAAACGGTGAAACCACTATGGTACCGCGCTCAGTTGAAGCACTGTCAAATATCCGTCGTTTATTACAAGGTGGGGTTGGCTTTGATTTACAGCGTGGTGATGCATTAGAAGTCGTTACGGTTCCTTTTGTTCGTGAGCAATTAGACGTGTTAGAAGAAGTACCACTTTGGGAGCAAAGCTGGTTCATGAAGGTTGTTCGTTTAGTACTCGGCGCATTAGTTATTATCGTATTGATTATGGCTGTGGTTAAACCTATGCTGAAACGTTTAATTTACCCTGACGACACACTTGAAGAATATGATGATGATGCACTAAGCTCAGGTGTTGATATTGGCGATAACACGCTAGATATGCTAAATAAAGATTTTGATTCTGCTTCGGTTGGCTTCTCAAGTGATGGTACACTGCAATTACCAGACTTACATGGCGACGAAGACTTACTTAAAGCTGTTCGTGCCCTTGTAGCAAATGAACCAGAACTATCCTCACAGGTTGTGAAAGCGTGGTTAAGCGAAGATGACTGATCAAGATTTAGAACAAAAACAACTACCCGCTGCATTTGATGTTGATAAACTAGATGGTGTAGACAAAGCGGCAATCTTACTGTTGAGCTTATCGGAAGAAGATGCAGCGCAAATACTTAAGCACTTAGAGCCGAAGCAAGTGCAAAAAGTAGGTATGGCAATGGCGGCAATAGATGATTTGTCGCAGGCTAAAATAAGTGCTGTACATAATTTATTTATTGAGCAAATACAAAGCTTTAGTACTATTGGCTTCCAATCTGAAGACTTTATAAAAAAAGCACTTACTGCTGCATTAGGTGAAGACAAAGCCGCCAGCTTAATTGATCAAATAGTTATGGGATCAGGCGCGAAAGGCTTGGATTCATTAAAGTGGATGGACTCAAAACAAGTAGCCAATATTATTCGTAACGAGCATCCGCAAATTCAAACCATTGTTCTGTCATATTTGGAACCAGAGCAATCTGCTGAAATCTTAGCGCAATTCCCAGAAAAAGTGCGCTTAGATTTAACCATGCGTATTGCTAACCTTGAAGAAGTTCAACCTGCAGCACTGCAAGAACTTAACGAGATCATGGAAAAACAATTTGCAGGTCAAGCGGGTGCACAAGCTGCGAAAATGGGCGGCCTGAAAGCTGCTGCTGATATAATGAACTACCTAGATACCAATGTTGAAGGTCAACTCATGGACTCTATCCGTGAGCATGACGAAGAAATGTCACAACAAATTCAAGATTTAATGTTTGTATTTGAAAACTTAATGGATGTCGAAGATAGAGGCATACAAGCTATCTTACGTGAAGTACAACAAGATGTACTGATGAAAGCGATTAAAGGTACGGACGAAGCATTAAAAGATAAAATATTGGGTAATATGTCAAAACGTGCTGCCGACATGCTTGCGGATGACTTGGAGGCGATGGCACCGGTGCGGATTAGTGAAGTAGAAGCTGCACAAAAAGAAATACTATCAACAGCTCGCCGTTTAGCTGATTCAGGTGAAATTATGCTTGGTGGCGGCGGTGGCGAGGAGTTCTTGTAAACCATGAATAAATCTCGCTCAACTCAAGGTCGGCCATTGCATGCAAATGAGGCGGTTGATGAGTTATTAGAAAACTGGCCTATCCCAGATGTAACTCAAGATACACGCAAATACGATGGTCGTTCAACGGCATTTGGTACGCCACTCGCAGAGCTTTACAAAAAAGAAGTTAAAGAACCGATTGAAGAGCCTGAAGCAGAAGAAGAGTTACCTAATTTAACGATGGCTGAACTGGAGCGTATTCGCCAAGATGCGTATGAAGAAGGTTTAAAGCAAGGCCATGAACAAGGTTATATTGATGGCTTTGAAAAAGGTGTATCAGAAGGCAAAGAAGCAGGCTACAAAGAAGGTGTTGAACTGGGTAAAACTCAAGGCCATGAAGAGGTTAAGCCATTAATTGAAGAGCAGTTAACGGGCTTAAAAACACTGCTTGATAGCTTAACAGCCCCCCTTGATAAAGTTGACGAAGATGCGGAAAAGCAATTAATTCAACTGGCGGTGATGCTGGCTGAAGCATTAATTTATCAAGAAGTTAAAACCTCGCCGAATGTGCTCTTACATAGCTTAAAACACGCTATTGATGCGCTCGGAGAGCAACAACAAAGTGTGCGTATTCACCTAAATCCTGACGATATCGAATTAGTTAAAAGCAGTTATGGTGAACAAGCGCTATCGCAAAGTAATTGGCAACTTGTGCCAGAGCCAACCTTAGAGCGTGGTGGTTGCCAAGTTAAAACCCCTCAATCATCCATTGATATGACGATGAAAACACGCGTCAAAGAAACGTTGGATAGTTTTTTGCATAGTAGTGGTATCTAACTCAATAATTGGTTTGCAATGAGTTCTCAACTTCGGCCATTAAGCGAACGCTTACAAGACTACCAAAAACATATTCACAGCCCAGCACCGGCTGTCGCGGGCATTCTTACACGCGTTGTAGGCCTTACTTTGGAAGCTAAGGGGCTTAGAGCCCCTGTAGGCAGCCAATGTAAAATCGAAACCATGCATGGCTTTGTTGATGCTGAAATAGTTGGTTTTAACGACCAAACCCTCTACTTAATGCCCAATGATCATATATCAGGTGTGTTGCCAGGTGCACGGGTTATACCGCAAGTAAATGAAACTGGCTTGCCGGTTGGTATGTGTTTACTTGGCCGGGTTGTAGATGGTTTAGGGCGCCCATTGGATGGTTTAGGGCCGATAAACGCAGAGCATCATTTAAAATTTGCCCAAAACACTATTAATCCCCTGTCTCGTAGACCAATCAGTCAGCCTATGGATGTTGGCGTGCGCGCGATTAACTCAGTTATTACAGTAGGTCAGGGCCAACGAATGGGCTTGTTTGCAGGTTCTGGTGTGGGTAAGTCTGTTTTACTGGGTATGATGACCCGAGGCTCTGAGGCCGATGTTATCGTCGTTGGTTTAGTGGGCGAGCGTGGCCGTGAAGTTAAAGAATTTATCGAAGAGATTTTAGGCGTTGAAGGGCGCAAGCGATCCGTAGTGGTTGCAGCTCCAGCAGATGCCTCACCGCTTATGCGCCTTAAAGGGTGCGAAAGTGCAGTGACTATTGCAGAGTATTTTCGCGATCAAGGTTTAAATGTTCTATTGCTGCTGGATTCAGTGACGCGTTATGCCATGGCACAGCGTGAAATAGCGTTAGCTGTTGGTGAGCCGCCTGCAACCAAAGGTTACCCGCCTTCAGTGTTTGCTAAACTGCCCGCGCTGGTGGAGCGCGCTGGGAATGGTGGTGAAGGGCAGGGCTCAATAACGGCATTTTTTACTGTGCTAAGCGAAGGGGATGACATGCAAGACCCAATAGCCGATGCTGCTCGCGCGATTTTAGATGGTCACATTGTGTTATCAAGAGATTTAGCCGATAGCGGTCATTATCCTGCAATTGATATTGAAAAGTCTATCTCGCGGGTTATGCCGCAAGTTGTTTCAGAGCCCCATATGCAGCAAGCGAGAGTATTAAAACAAGTGTATTCCATGTATCAACAAAATAAAGACATGATCACCTTAGGTGCCTACCAAAAGGGCACTGATCAAATGCTTGATCAGGCTATAAATATGATGCCAAGAGTAAACGCATTTTTGCAGCAAGGTATGAAAGATGTGATTAGTTATGATGATGGCTTGCAAGGGCTTGCCCAATTATTAGGACAAGCATAATGGCAAAGAATAAACTCGATCTATTGCTGAAATTAGAAAAAGACAAAGAAGAGTCGTTGCGAATGAATTATTTGCAAGCGCAACAACATTTTCAAGCTAATCAGCAAAAGCTCCAAGGATTAAATGATTTTCGCATGGAGTATACACAGCAACTTCACGTCAAAGGCCAATCTGGTTTGAGTAGTGCAGGGTTTAGTCAATATCATGCTTTTATCGCAAAAATAGAAGAAGCTATTCGCCAGCAAGCGAGCACTGTAAGTACAGCAAAGCAAGTTGTTACCCAGCGGCAAAGTTTGTGGTTAAAGCAGCAAATAAAGGCCAAAGCAGTTGCTAAGCTCATCGAGAAGCAGCAGCAAAAAGCGAATGCACTAATTTTAAAGAATGAACAAAAAATGCTTGATGAGTTTTCCTCCAATCAATTCTTTCAAAAACGCCAAGCCTTGTGAACTAATAACAATTTAGGCATATAAATTGCTTTATTCATTTATGAAGTCTTTATATTGGCAAACTGCGGCGGCAAATTGCCACGTTTAATGTAGGTGAATTATGTCGATTAGCGAATTATCAGTACTCATATCAGCAGAGCCAGATGCTAAATTAGCTAACAAAGATCAGGTGCATCAAAACAACACCGAAGATGGTCAGATCTCTGGTAGTGATTTTTTCAGCCAATTGCAAAGTGCTAATAATGCTGTTGAAACACCAAATAAAAAATCAAATACAGCCGAGCAGCAAGACCCCGAAGAGGTCAAGTTAGATCAAGATGAAATAAAAAAAGAGCAAGATAAACCTGAAATATCAGGTGACGATATGCTTGCACAAATTAATGCTGCAAATAATTTAGATACCAGTGTAAAGACCACATCAACTGATAAACCGGCAACTTCTGTAATTGACCTATTAGATAAATATGCTCAAGAAAAACTAGATCCAGGTTTGGTTAAAGTAAATGCACCACGCCCTATTGATGCTGTAACCCCAATTATTGACCCGCCACTTGAAGATGACAGTCAAGATGCTGAGAGTAACTATGTCAGCGATTTATTGGACAAGTACTCAAAAGAGCAGCTAGATCCTGAGTTGGTAAAAGTCAATGCACCACGCCCTATTGATGCGGTTACCCCAATTATTGATTCACCACTCGAAGATGATAGCAGTGAGAATAAGCTTGCTGTAACAAGTGATAAAACAGTTATTGCTGAAGCGATTGGTAAAGAAGTTAATTATAAAGGGGATCCTGGTGATGCTGTGACACCCATTGTTGATGAGGTTTACTCAGACAAAGAGGCTGTAGTAATCGCTAAATCACTTGAAGGAAAGTTAGTTGGTACTGCAACTAATAGCGAGAATGAATCCGCTCAGAGTGGGGGGGTAAAATCATCACACAATGGTGAGGCTAAAGCCTTAACTGACGTTGCATTGTCCCCATCAACAGATCAAAGCACAACAACTGAATTTGATGATGCTAGCAATACTGCAAAAGCAACTAGGGTGGAAAATACAACTGAAAACCCACCCGTTGACAAAGCTATGACACAAACGGCTGATACAGTAAAAGTGTTAAAAGACGCCGTTTCTGCAACGCAAACGGACGTTAGTTCAACGCCAGATAAATCCTTAGTAATGACTTCAGCGATTGCTAAAAGTCCTGACGTAACTCAAGCTGCGCAAACATTATTAAATGCAGATGAAAATAAGTCTCTAGCTGATGATAAACTACTTGCTAGCCTAACTACTGAGCAGCGTAAAGCATTACAAACGCAAGTAGCAAGCTTTCCAGCGCAAGGGCCGACATCACAACATATATCTGAGTTAAAACAGACCATTGCACAATTTGTAGTGACTAACAGCGACACTAGCCATAACTCAGTGTTAAAAAATACAACCGCCAATACAACTGCAACTATTGATGCGGCGCAATTAAGCGATGAAATAGCGAGTCTTTCAACATCAGAAAAACAAGTACTAGCAAAACAGTTAAATCAATTTCTCGCGACTGAAAAACCTCAAGGCGCGGTATTAAATCAAGTTAATGCCGCTTTGGCTGAACTTGAAGGCAAGTCAGTTACAACGATAAAAGAGCCACAACTAAACACACAAACTTCTACGCAAGCAGCAAACAATACACTTCTTGAATCAAGCAAAGCAGCACCTGTACCAAGTGCTGCGGGCAATGCATTGAGCCAAGAGCAAGCTAATAAACAGTCTGCTGTGCAAAGTATTGTTAAAGAGCAAGTCATCGTTGATAAAGATAACGCAGAAGCATTAACTCCTCGCGACACAGCTGTAACTCGAACAAATCAGCTATTCGCTCAAATTACGACTGCAACGAATCAAATTACAAGCTCTGTAGTGACGGGGATGAATGAGGTTATTGAGCAGCGTTATCAGCAAGAATTTACTGATATGCAAGTGCTTAATGCGCAGCAAACGACCGCTACATCTCAGAGCAAACAAATAAATGTTGACCCTACTATGCTACAGGCACTAAATATTGTTAAGAGTGATGCAGCTAAATTATTGCAAGAGCGCGTTAGTGCCTTATTAAATATTAATAATAAGGAAGCTGAAATTCGTTTAGATCCGCCAGAAATGGGCAGCATGCAAATTCGTATTCGCAGTGATGCGGAACAAGCACAAATAAACTTTGTGGTTCAAAACCAACAAGCAAAAGAAGCGCTTGAGCAATCTATGCCTAAATTACGTGAAATGCTTGCGGAGCAAGGCATAGAACTCGGAGAAAGTAGTATTCAGCAAGGTGATAGCCAAGAAAACATGGCAGAACAACAGCAGCAAAATGCTCAAGGTCAACTTGCAAATAATGCTGAAAATGATGATGAATCGACAGATATTCAAGCATCTACTAACAATATCAAGCAACAATCTTCATCATCAATAGATTACTATGCCTAACACCTGCTATTATAATGATATAAAAATAAATAACTTGCTGGGTCATTAAGACGCAAAGGAATTATCATGGCTGAAGAAGCAAATTTAGAAATCGAAGATGGTGGAAAAAGTAAAAAAAAGCTTATTATCATAATCGCGGTGATATTGCTTGTTATTGCGGGCGGCGCTGGTTATTTCTTCCTATCAGGCTCAGATGAACCTGCTGAAACTTTGGCTGATGAAACTGTTACTAGTGAAGAGGTGAACAATTCTGATTCAGCACAAATAGGTAGTGCTTTATATGTAGCTATGCCTAGGCCGTTTGTTTTTAATGTACCCGGTGCCAGCAGAGACCGTGTGGTGCAGATTAAAGTACAATTATTGGTCCGTGGTGACGTAAATGAAGAAATAGCTAAAAAGCATATACCACTTATTGAAGGGACAATATTAAGTGTATTTTCTACTACCACAGCCGATGAGCTAGGCACGAGTGAAGGTAAAGAAAGCTTGCGTGTAGCAGCACTTGAAAAAGTACAAACGGCATTGAATGATGTTGAAGGCAGCAAAGTAATTGAGCGGGTGTTATTTACCGGCTTTGTAATGCAATAAGGGGTCTGCGTGAGCGATTTATTATCCCAAGACGAAATTGATGCGCTATTACACGGTGTTGATGAGGTTGAAGAGGAAGATATACAAGACGGTGATGAAGGGGATGGTGGCAATACGCTACAATATGACTTCTCATCACAAGACCGTATTGTTCGCGGTAGAATGCCGACGCTGGAAATCGTCAATGAACGGTTTGCCCGCCACATGCGGATCAGTTTATTTAATATGATGCGCCGCACCGCCGAAGTATCAATCAACGGTGTGCAAATGATAAAGTTCGGGGAGTATATTCACACTCTCTTTGTACCAACAAGTTTAAACATGGTGCGTTTTCGCCCATTAAAAGGCACAGGCTTAATCACCATGGAAGCACGGTTAGTGTTTATTTTGGTTGATAACTTCTTTGGTGGAGATGGTCGCTATCATGCCAAAATTGAAGGGCGTGAGTTTACCCCTACAGAGCGCCGTATAGTGCAAATGCTGTTGAAAATAATCTTTGAAGATTATAAAGAAGCATGGGCACCGGTGATGGATGTGTCTTTTGAATACCTCGATTCAGAGGTAAACCCTGCCATGGCAAACATTGTTAGCCCAACAGAAGTTGTGGTGATCAGTTCATTTCATATTGAACTTGATGGCGGTGGCGGCGATTTTCATATTGCTTTACCTTACTCTATGCTCGAGCCAATCAGAGAGTTGCTTGATGCTGGTGTGCAATCTGACACCGAAGACACTGATTTACGTTGGAGTAAAGCATTACGTGATGAAATCATGGATGTAGAGGTTGAGCTTTCAACGCAATTATTAGAAGTGGATTTAAGCTTAGAACAAATTATGGAGCTTAAAGCCGGTGATATCATTCCAGTTGAGATGCCAGAGCATATAACTGTTTTTGTAGAAGAACTGCCTACATTTAGAGCTAAAATGGGCCGCTCACGGGATAATGTCGCACTGCAAATTAGTGAAAAAATTAAACGCCCTGAATCTGTCAAATCAGAATTACACGTCTTTACAAAAGGTGGTAAAAAACTCGATTCAGATGCAGAATTAGCAGAATTAGAAGACGATTTACACCTTTCTGAAGGTGTTGATTTAGACTGGTAAAGATTAAGGTTTTTAAGTATGAGTGATGACCAAGATACGATGGACGAATGGGCTGCAGCCTTAGCCGAAGCTGAAGGTGCAGACGAAGGTGGCGATGCAAAGGTTGCTGAACTGGATGAGTTAAGTGACGCTAAGCACGAAATGAGCAATGAAGAAAAGCGTAAGCTCGACACAATTTTAGATATACCGGTGACTATTTCGATGGAAGTAGGGCGTTCTAAAATAAATATTCGTAACTTATTGCAGTTAAACCAAGGTTCAGTGGTTGAGCTTGACCGTGTCGCAGGTGAACCGTTAGATGTGTTAGTTAATGGTACGCTTATTGCTCATGGTGAAGTGGTTGTGGTAAACGACAAATTTGGTATTCGCTTAACGGATGTAATTAGCCAAGTAGAGCGGATCAAAAAATTACGATGAGTGGCTGGTTTTTACTTTCCGCAGCTACAAGCACAGTAACTCCCTCGGCTACGCCGATGGGAGACGTTGTCTCAATGGCGATGTCGTTAATCATGGTACTGGTACTGATTGTGGTACTGGCATTTCTGGTTAAAAAACTGAACCCCAATTTGGCGAATAGTGAAGAGTTTAAAGTGGTGCGAAGTCTCCCCTTGAGCACGCGCGAACGCTTAATGGTCGTTGAGATAGACAACAGCCAGCACTTGTTAGGGGTAACACCTCATAGTATTAATTACTTACATAAATTAGAAACGCCATTAACCGAAAAAGAATTACCCGCTTTGGCACAGCGTTTTGGTAAGCTATTAAACCCAAATACCAACCACAATAAAAAGAATACATAATATGATGAAGTGGCTGCTGATACTTTTTACCCTAGTGTTTATTCCCCAAGTTAATGCTGAAGGCATTGAAGCGCTTAATATCACCACCAACCCTGATGGCTCACAAGACTACTCTGTAACACTACAAGTACTTGCTATCATGACCGCACTGAGCTTCATTCCTGCGGCCGTGATCATGATGACTTCTTTTACGCGAATAATTGTAGTGTTGGCTATTTTACGCCAAGCGATTGGCTTGCAGCAAACTCCGTCAAATCAAATACTACTTGGCATGTCATTGTTTTTAAGTATTTTCATTATGGCGCCTGTGTATCAAAAAGTGAATGAGCAAGCTATAGAGCCTTATATGAATGAACAGGTTACATCGGTACAAGCGTTAGAACTTGCTAAAGAACCGATGAAAGCATTTATGTTGTCACAAGTGCGTATTAAAGATTTAGAAACATTCGCCAAAATAGCAGGGTATGATCAGCTTAATTCACCTGAAGATACGCCCATGATTGTCCTTATTCCTGCTTTTGTCACTAGTGAGTTGCAAACTGCTTTTATAATCGGTTTTATGTTTTTCATTCCATTCTTAATTGTCGACTTAGTGGTGGCTTCTGTATTAATGGCAATGGGTATGATGATGCTATCGCCGATGATCGTATCTTTACCCTTTAAAATTATGCTGTTTGTTTTAGTTGATGGCTGGGGTCTTGTAATGGGCACCTTAGCAAAAAGTTTCGGACTCGGGGCTTAGACTATGTTGTTTATATTGACGCTTAAGCAAAACTAGGAGGGAGCCATGGAACCGGAAATTTTTGTTGATATACTCAGCGATGCATTATTTTTAGTAATTAAGTTAGTTTCCGCTATTGTTGTTCCCGGTCTACTCGTTGGTTTAGTTGTTGCGGTATTTCAGGCAGCAACGTCTATCAATGAGCAAACATTAAGCTTTTTACCACGTTTATTAATTACCATTAGTGCACTTATTTTTGGTGGTCATTGGCTAACTCAGGAGTTAATGGACTTTTTTACCCGTTTAATCATGATCATCCCTGAAATCGCAGGCTAATATGGAATTTCCATTTTCAGTTATTATTCAATGGCTCAGTGATTTTTTACTGCCATTAGTACGTATTAGCTCGATGATCATGGTTATGGCAGGTATTGGCGCCAAAAATGTACCTACCCGAATCAAAATGGGCTTGGCGGTGGTTATTACGTTTTTAGTCGTACCTGTGCTTCCTCCTGCAAGTTTCAATAACCTATTTTCTTTTCAAATGGTGTTAGTGGTGATTCAGCAAATGCTGATAGGAGTCGCTATCGGGTTTGCATCATTACTCATGCTTAATACCTTCGTGTTAGCGGGGCAAATATTGGCAATGCAAACGGGTTTAGGCTTTGCCTCTGTTGTTGACCCGTCTAATGGTATGAGCGTACCTGCGGTTGGTCAATTTTACTTAATCCTAGCTACTTTATTATTTTTTGTTTTTAACGGTCATTTAATGATGATCCAAATGGTGGTGCATAGTTTTAATGTTCTCCCTATTGATGGTAGCTGGTGGGCAGTTGATCACTATTGGGATATCGTGACATGGGGCGGTTGGATGTTTACTACTGCATTGGTGTTATCTTTAGCACCGTTAACCGCAATGCTGGTCATTAATATGTCGTTTGGAGTAATGACTCGTGCTGCGCCGCAGTTAAATATTTTCTCTATAGGATTTCCATTTACCCTTGTCGCTGGTCTTGTCATCATTTGGGCAACATTAGGAAACTTTGTCACTCAGTTTGAATTTCAGTGGTTAAAAATGGTTGAATTGATGTGTACTTTAGTTGGTTGTTCACCCTAGGAGCGCAATATGGCTGAAGATTCAGGTCAAGAAAAAACCGAAGAACCCACCGGTAAAAAAATTGAAGAGTCTAAGAAAAAGGGCCAAGTAGCGCGTTCAAAGGAGCTAGGTACTATGTTTGTGCTTATTTTTTCTGCTATTTCACTATTATTGTATGGTCCTGAAATTGGTAAAGGCCTGTATAATATTATGGGCCGAATGCTGAGTTTGAATCGCAACGAAACCTATGACACAACTAAGATGTTTTCGGTGTGGGGATCTGTAGCTGACGCGCTTGTTTTTCCAATGGCTATGTTTGTATTTATTATTGCTCTTGCGGGTATTATAGGAAATACATTACTCGGTGGGTTTAACTTTAGTTGGCAAGCCGCTGCACCTAAGGCAAGTAAAATGTCACCCGCTAAAGGTATCAAACGTATGTTTGGCCCGCAAGCTGGCGTGGAGCTGGTTAAGTCGATTTTAAAGTTTGCAGTGGTGGCTGGGTTTGCCATATTTTTAATTAATACCTTTTTTGATGAGATTCTTCATCTGAGCATTGAAAGTGCTCCGGGTAATATTATTCATGCTTTAGAGATTCTGGCGTGGATGTTTTTAGGTTTAACCTGCACATTAACGATTATTGCAGCGATTGATGCACCGTATCAAAGTCATAAACACCACAAAGAACTTAAAATGACTTTGCAAGAAGTAAAAGATGAATATAAGAATTCAGAAGGTGATCCGCAAATAAAAGCTCGCATTAGGCAAACCCAACGACAGATGTCGCAGCGCAGGATGATGCAAGACGTGCCTGATGCAGATGTAGTTGTAACCAACCCAACCCATTATTCCGTGGCACTTAAATATGATACAGAGCGTGCAGGTGCGCCAATTGTACTTGCTAAAGGGATTGATGAGATGGCAATGCAAATTCGAAAAATTGCAAAAGGGAACGAAGTCCCTGTAGTTGAATCCCCTATGTTGACTCGTGCGCTGTATCACACTGCAGAGGTTGGCGACCAAATACCAGATCAGCTGTTTACAGCGGTTGCACAAGTACTCGCTTATGTATTTCAACTTAAGCGCTTTCAAAAAGGCCGTGGTAAGCGCCCAACTGAGCTCAATAAAAAGCTTCCTATTCCAGACGCTTATAAATACTAGTCCTGCTTAATTTTAGCTTTGCAATAACTTGGAATAGTTATTGCAAATTCCGTGCAGTGTCAATTTTTTGAAATTGTGAGTTATGGAATTTAAAGCTGTATTACAACAACTTAATAAAGATAAAAAAGAGTATGCCAAAGGAGTTGGAACGCCTTTACTCGTACTAGCTGCGCTAGGTATGGTGATTTTACCGCTGCCGCCGTTTTTACTCGATATTCTTTTTTCGTTTAATATAGCCCTTGCCTTAGTGGTTTTGTTGGTGACTGTTTACACCATGAAACCTGTTGAGTTTGGTATGTTCCCCGCAGTACTGCTTATCGCAACCATAATGCGCTTAGCGCTCAATGTTGCCAGTACCCGAGTAGTTTTACTTGAAGGCCACAATGGCGGGGATGCCGCGGGTAAAGTTATTGAAGCATTTGGCTCGGTGGTTATTGGTGGCAATTATGCCGTTGGTTTAGTGGTGTTCTTAATTTTGATCATCATTAACTTTGTCGTAATCACCAAAGGTGCTGGGCGTATTTCCGAAGTATCAGCACGTTTTACCTTAGACGCTATGCCAGGTAAGCAAATGGCCATTGATGCCGATTTAAACGCCGGTTTTATCAGCGCAGAGCAAGCACGAGACCGCCGTGAAGAAGTCACCCGTGAAGCAGATTTTTATGGTTCAATGGATGGTGCCAGTAAGTTTGTAAAAGGGGATGCCATCGCAGGTATCGTGATTTTGATCATCAATATCATTGGTGGTTTATTCGTAGGTATGATCCAACATGACCTTAGTTTCGGCCGAGCGATGGAGGTGTATACATTACTGACGATTGGTGATGGCTTGGTTGCACAATTGCCTTCATTACTGTTATCAATTGGTACTGCAATTGTTGTAACACGCCAAAATGAATCGCTGAATATGGGCGACCAATTCAAAAGCCAACTTGGTAACGAAAAATCTCTGTTTATCGCATCAGGTATTCTCATAGTTATGGGCTTAGTACCCGGCATGCCGCATTTTGCATTTTTAAGTTTAGGTGCGCTGCTTGGTTACCTTGCGTACTACACACAACAAAACAAAATTAAAGAGGCCGCAGTTAAAGAAGAAGAGGCGGCAAATGGTGGGGCAGCTGGCACCGGTGTTGCTAATAAACAAGAACAAAAAGAACTTGGCTGGGATGACGTACAGCAAGTTGATGTCATTGGTTTAGAGGTCGGTTATAGATTGATCCCACTTGTTGATCAATCTCAAGGTGGCGAGCTACTTAACCGAATTAAAGGAGTGCGTAAAAAGTTATCACAAGAGCTGGGCTTTTTAGTACCACCGGTGCATATTCGTGACAATCTCGAATTAGACCCAAATGCTTACAGGATCACTATGATGGGTGTATCTAGTGGTGAAGGGGAGCTCAAACACGGGGATGAGCTGGCGATTAATCCAGGTCAAGTGTTCGGTCCAATTAAAGGCATTGAAACTAAAGATCCTGCGTTTGGCTTAGATGCGGTGTGGATCAAGCCAAATCAAAAAGATGAAGCCCAATCATTAGGCTACACAGTGGTTGATTCAGCGACTGTCGTGGCTACTCATATCAGTCAATTACTTACTAACAGTGCTGCATTACTACTTGGTCACGAAGAAGTACAAAATCTATTAGATATGTTAGCTAAAAGCCACCCTCGTTTAGTCGAAGGCTTAGTGCCAGATGTATTACCACTCACAACCGTGGTTAAAGTCCTGCAAAATTTATTAAATGAAGGCGTAGCAATTCGCGATATGCGCTCAATTGTACAAACCCTAGTTGAGTATGGTCCTCGTAGCCAAGACCCTGACGTATTAACGGCTGCAGTGCGAATTTCATTGCGTAGGTTAATCGTTCAAGATGCGGTTGGTATGTCATCAGAAATACCTGTCATAACCTTGGCGCCCGAGTTGGAACAGATGTTGCATCAGTCACTTCAGAATGCAGGCGACGAAGGTGCCGGAATAGAGCCAGGACTTGCTGAGCGACTTCAACAATCATTAAACGAAGCGCATCAGAATCAAGAAATGGCCGGTGAACCTTCGATATTGCTAACATCAGGAATGTTACGCACTGTGTTATCTCGATTCGTTAAGTACACCATTCCAGGTTTGAGAGTGATGTCTTATCAAGAGGTACCAGATGAAAGACAGATCAAGATTGTTAGCTCAGTAGGCCAATAATCGGATTTTAAAAGGGTTGTGAACCATGAAAATAAAACGTTTTTTTGCTAAAGATATGCGTACCGCACTAAAAGAAGTTAAAGATGAACTTGGTGTAGAGGCAGTAATTATGTCAAATAAAAAGCTAGCTAATGGCGTTGAAATTGTTGCTGCTGTTGATTATGACAAGTCTGCACCAAAAGAATCAGCACCACAACCTGCCGCGGCTCAAGCACAAAGAAATCCGAACTTTGTAAAACCTGCGCCGCAACGTGCTCAGCAAGAGCCACAAGCTGCGGTTGCTGATAGCCTACAAGCTTTATTAGAACGTCAGTCACCACAACCTAAATCACCAGAGCTTGCGTCTATGTTTAGCCAATCGGGTATTGATACTTCAACTCAATATCAGGGTAAGCCGCAGCAACAGCCACAGCCAGATCAAGCACACTATAGAGCAAGTGAACCGCAAGCACACCCAGAGTTTGCTCGCCGTGAAACGACAAATAAAGCACATACTCAAGCACACAGCTTAGGTTTTGATGACGAGTTAGAAAGTGGCTTTGATGATTTAGACACCCCTTTACACTCTCAAGCAGCTACAGGGAATGGCAAAAGTGACGAAATTTCGTCAATGCGTGATGAAATGAATGCGATTCGTCAACTGCTTGAACACCAAGTGTCAGGTTTAATGCAACAAGATATGGCACGGCGTGATCCAACACGAGCTTGTATGATTGACCGTTTAGTTGGTATGGGCATAGAGCATGATGTAGCCGAGCAAATGGCGTGTTTTATTCCTGATGATGTTTCTCGCCAACAAGCATGGCAGGCGCTACTGCAAATGGTTGAAAACCAAATGCATACAACGAATAACGAAATACTTCGTCAAGGTGGTGTATACGCATTAGTGGGGCCTACTGGCGTTGGTAAAACTACCACGGTTGCTAAGTTAGCCGCACTGGGCGCGCAAAAATATGGCGCAGATAAAGTCGCGCTGATCACAACCGATACCTACCGTATAGGTGCTTATGAGCAGCTTGCGACGTATGGTCGTATAATTGGCTGTGGCGTAAAACAAGTTAAAGATGCTAACGAATTAGCAGAAGTGTTATACCATTTACGAAATAAACGACTAGTATTAATTGATACGGCGGGAATGAGCCAACGTGATTTACGTTTAACACAGCAATTAAACACGCTAATGCGTAATCAACGTGTGGATATTCGTAATTATTTAGTCTTAAGCGCAACGGCACAAATTAACGTGTTACAGGAAACGGTACGACACTTTAAGAAAGTACAATTAAGTGGCTGTATTTTCACCAAATTGGATGAGTCGCTAAGTTTAGGTGAGATTATTAGCGTAGCGATTCAAAATCGCCTTCCAATAGGGTATCTTACTAACGGCCAGCGTGTTCCTGAGGACATTCGTGTCGCTAATTCAGAAAAATTAGTAAAAAAAGCTGAACAATTGTATTTAAAAAGAACAAAAGCACAACATTCACGACGTCAAGCAGTGGCGTCGAGCACAGTAGGGATGTATGATTAACACAGTATTAGATCAAGCAAGTGGCCTGCGAAAAATGAGTCAAAACAATAATAACGGTGTAAAAGTTATCGCTGTTACCGGTGGTAAAGGCGGAGTTGGTAAAACCAACGTGTCATTAAACACTGCAATCGCGCTTGGCCAGCTAGGCAATAGAGTTTTAGTACTGGATGCCGATTTAGGTTTAGCAAATTGTGATGTGATGCTAGGTTTACGTGTAGAGCGTAACTTATCCCATGTTTTATCGGGTGAATGCGAGTTAGATGAAATTTTAGTCGAAGGCCCCGCAGGGATAAAAATAGTTCCCGCAACGTCCGGCTCACAAAGCATGGTGGAATTATCGCCATCTGAGCATGCTGGTCTTATCCGTGCTTTTAGTGAGTTAAACACTGAATTTGATATTTTAATTGTTGATACCGCTGCTGGTATTTCTGATATGGTGTTGAGTTTTTCCCGTGCAGCACAAGATGTTATGGTTGTTGTATGCGACGAACCCACCTCAATCACCGATGCTTATGCCCTCATAAAGGTCCTTAGTCGTGAGCATGGTGTTTATAAATTTAAAATAGTTGCCAATATGGTGCGTAGCATGCGTGAAGGCCATGAACTATTTGCTAAATTATCTAAAGTAACTGACCGATTTTTAGATGTCTCTATGGAGTTGGTTGCTACCGTTCCTTACGATGAAAACATGCGTAAATCTACCCGCCGCCAAAAAGTAATTGTTGAATTATTTCCAAATTCTCCAGCGGCAGTTGCTTTTAAAACTTTGGCGACAAAAGCAGTTAAATGGCCAATACCTAATCAACCATCAGGCCATTTAGAGTTTTTCATAGAAAAATTAGTAAACGGCTAACTATGACAGCATCGGTGAGCAAAGCGATGGGCTATCAATCCACAGCAAATTTAAATGCAATAGTTGAAAAGCACGCGTCGCTTGTGAAAAAAGTGGCGTGTCATCTAATTGCACGTTTCCCACCGAGTGTACAGCTAGATGATTTAATTCAATCAGGCATGATAGGTTTAATTGAAGCGTCGAAAAACTTTGATGCTGCAAAAGGTGCCAGTTTTGAGACCTTTGCAGGTATTCGCATTCGTGGTGCAATGCTTGATGAAATGCGCCGTGGTGATTGGGCCCCTCGTTCAGTACATCGCAATAGCCGTATGGTTGCAGAAGCAATTACAGAACTAGAAAGTAAATATAATCGTGAGCCTAAAGATAGTGAAGTTGCTGAAAAACTTGATATTACGCTAGATGAGTACCATCATATTCTAAGTGATGTAAACTCAAGCAAAGTTCTGGGTATCGAAGACTTAGGGGTTGATGAAGATGTTATAACCCCAGTTGGGCAAGACTTAGCACTGGACAAGCCCTTTAATAACGTTAAGAATGAACGTTTTAATGAATCCTTGTTAGCAGCAATTAAGTCGCTACCAGAGCGTGACGGCCTTGTTCTTTCGCTCTATTACAACGATGAAATGAATTTAAAAGAAATTGGGCACATACTCGATGTTAGCGAGTCGCGTGTGAGCCAGATACATGGTCAGGCGATGATTAAGCTAAAAGCAAAAATCAATGACTGGATAAATTAGTAGTAAGTAAATATAGGTTCAGACCTCACCGGAGGATGTTTTGGATAAAAACATGAAAATTCTTGTTGTTGATGATTTTTCGACGATGAGACGTATTATCAAAAATCTGTTAAGAGATTTAGGTTTTACTAATGTGCAAGAAGCTGATGATGGTTCAACAGCTTTACCAATGCTACAAAATCAAGAATTTGATTTCGTAGTGACTGATTGGAATATGCCAGGTATGCAAGGTATTGATTTATTACGTGCTATCAGAGCTGATGACACGCTTGAACATATCCCTGTGCTGATGGTAACAGCAGAAGCTAAAAAAGAACAAATTGTTGCTGCTGCTCAAGCCGGCGTTAATGGCTACATCGTAAAACCTTTTACTGCTGCAACACTTAAAACCAAATTGGAAAAAGTGTTTGAGCGCCTAGGCTAATTAATAGGAGAGGCTTATGTCAGCACCTGCTGCGCCTCAGATCACTTTAGAACAAGCCCGTCAGCTTGTTGTTCACCTTGAAAACGATGAGCAAGATAAAGCTGATCAGCTCATCCTTGATGCGGCGACAAAAGAGCAATCAGAACTTTTTGCTGAAGTTGGTAAATTAACCCGCCAACTTCATGACGCGCTAAAGAATTTTGAACTCGATACGCGGCTCTCAGACTTAACAACTGATGCAATTCCTGACGCAAAGCAGCGTTTAAATTATGTTATGGAAATGACAGAAAATGCTGCTAATAAAACCATGGATGCAGTTGAAGCTAGCTTGCCAATAGCACAAGAGTTGGCTGATGAAATCGCCCAGATAAAGCCGACTTGGGACCGTTTAATGAGTCGTGAAATTGAGCTCGGTGAATTTAAGTCACTGTGTCATAGTTTAGATAAATTCATGAACCACTCCCACACTAAGACCGACGAACTGCAAGGTCTAATGACTAATGTGTTAATGGCGCAAGATTATCAAGACTTAACAGGGCAAGTTATCCGCCGCGTAATTGATTTAGTTAGAGAAGTTGAAGATAGTTTAATACATTTATTGACTGCATTTGGTAGTCATGAAATTGGCGAAGCTAAAACTAGAATAGCAGCTATAGAAGAAATACCGCCTGCAAAAACGACATTAGCAGGTCCAGAAGGGCCAATTATTGATAAAGAGTCGCGAGATGATGTTGTCAATGGGCAAGATGATGTTGACGATTTACTGTCAAGTTTGGGCTTCTAAGAGGAGAGCACTGCATGAGCTTTGAAGTCGATGAAGATATTTTACAAGATTTCCTAGTTGAAGCTGGAGAAATTCTTGAGCTTTTATCAGAACAGCTAGTAGAACTTGAAAATAATCCAGATGATACCGAGTTACTAAATGCTATTTTCCGTGGTTTTCATACCGTAAAAGGTGGTGCGGGTTTCTTAAGTATGACAGAGCTGGTAGATGCCTGTCATGGTGCAGAGAACGTATTTGATTTACTGCGTCAGGGCGTTCGAAAAGTTAACTCAGAGCTCATGGATGTAATATTACAAGCGCTCGATACAATTAATGAAATGTTTGCGACAATACAAAATCGCGAACAACCAGAACCCGCCGATCCTGAATTACTCGCTATATTACATAAGTTAAGTCAACCGCCTAGTGCCGATGAAGAGCAAGCGTCAAGCGCGCCAGCGCAAGAGTCTGAAGCGCTCGTCGAAGATGCTGATTCAGCAATCGATGAAGATGACCCTTTTGCTTTTGATATGTTGTTCAATGGCCAAGTTGACGACAAGCCAGAAGAAGCACAAATTGATGAGATCACCGAAGATGAGTTTGAAAGCTTATTAGATGAACTCCACGGTAAAGGTCAGAGTCCGATAGCGAATACAAGCGCTGCGCCTCAAGATAATGCCAGTAGCAGCGATATTACCGATGATGAATTTGACAGTTTACTCGATGAACTACATGGGGTAGGTAACTTTGGTGCGGTAAATCCTGCTCCAGCGCAAGAAGAACCTATTGAAGCAGCTACAACAGCTGAAGTGAAAAGTGTAGCGGCAAGCTCAGCATCAGACGATGAAATCAGCGATGACGAATTTGAAGCACTACTAGATGAATTACATGGCAAAGGTACTGCTCCTAAAGCGCTTACTGCGAGTAGTGTAGAAGATGATGCACCGAAGCCTGCTACAGAAGCGAAAAAACCTGAAGCAAAGGTTGAAAAACCTGCACAAGTAAGCAAGCCACAACCGGCAGCATCAAAGCCCGTTGAAAATAAGGCACCTGCGCCAGCAGCAGGTACAGCTAAAAAACATGCTCCACCTCAAGCTGAAACAACCGTGAGGGTTGATACGAAGCGCTTAGATCAAATCATGAATATGGTTGGTGAGCTTGTATTAGTGCGTAATCGCTTAGTAAGTTTAGCGACTAACACAAATAATGAAGTGATGGGCAAAGCAATCTCTAATTTAGATGTTGTGACTGCCGATTTACAAGGTGCGGTAATGAAAACCCGCATGCAACCAATCAAAAAAGTGTTTGGTCGTTTTCCACGCGTAGTCCGTGATTTAGCGCGTAGCTTAAAAAAAGATATTAACTTATTGTTAGTGGGTGAAGAAACAGATTTAGATAAAAACTTAGTTGAAGCGCTTGCAGATCCTCTGGTTCACTTAGTGCGAAACTCGGTCGACCACGGAATTGAAATGCCTGACGTACGTGAGGCCGCGGGTAAACCAAGAACAGGTACGGTTACTTTATCGGCTTCGCAAGAAGGCGACCATATTTTGTTGACTATTCGAGATGATGGTGCAGGTATGGATGCTGAGAAGCTGAAAAAAATAGCCATTAGCAAAGGTGTGCTTGATCATGACCAAGCGAGTCGTTTGTCAGATACTGAAGCATATAATCTAATTTTTGCGCCAGGCTTTTCAACCAAAGAACAGATTTCAGATATTTCCGGCCGTGGCGTTGGCATGGATGTAGTAAAAACTAAAATAACCCAATTGAATGGCTCAGTAAGTATTCAATCTGAGTTAGGTGTTGGCACTATATTAGAAATCAAAGTACCACTGACATTAGCTATACTACCAACCTTGATGGTTGTCGTTGGTCAGCAAACGTTTGCGTTACCGTTAGCCGGGGTAAATGAGATTTTCCATCTAGATCTGACTCGTACAAATGTAGTTGATGGGCAACTAACTATCATAGTGCGTAAAAAAGCAATACCATTATTCTATTTAGAACATTGGCTTGTAAAAGGCGCCGATACCTCGCAGCGGAAAGCTCAAGGGCATGTTGTTATCGTACAAATCGGTACTCAGCAGGTTGGCTTTGTTGTGGATTCATTAATCGGCCAAGAAGAAGTTGTTATAAAACCACTGGATGCTCTTTTACAAGGGACGCCTGGTATGGCAGGTGCGACAATTACTTCAGATGGCGGTATCGCCTTGATTTTGGATGTCCCAAGCTTGCTAAAATACTACGCAGGTTAGAGTAATCTTTATCTTTTTATGGGAGCCACTGGCTCCTGTAGATAAAATTTAACAAGAGTACGCCAATGGCAGTTAAAGTATTAGTTGTTGATGATTCGAGTTTTTTTCGCCGCAGGGTGAGCGAAATTCTAGAACAAGATAAGGACATTGATGTAATTGGTTTTGCGGTTAATGGCCGTGAAGCAGTCGATAAAGCGCGCCAACTTCGCCCTGATGTCATCACGATGGATGTCGAGATGCCGGTGCTTGATGGAATTAGTGCCGTGAAAGAAATCATGGCTGCAAACCCGACTCCTATTTTGATGTTTTCGTCGCTGACTCGTGATGGAGCAACCGCGACGTTGGATGCGCTTGATGCTGGCGCCTTAGATTTCTTACCGAAGAAGTTTGAAGACATTGCGCGTAATAACGAAGATGCGATTAAACTTTTACAAAACAAAGTAAAAGAAATCGGGCGTAGACGTTTATCAAGATTTAGCCGCCCAACTACGAGTATAAATAAGCCATCAGTTAATAAAGAAACAGCTCCAAGGGCGAGTATTACGCAGCCAGATCGCAGTTTTAGTCGCTCAGCGCCCCCCGCTGATACAAGCGCTGCGTCAGTGCGTGCCTCAGGTAAAAAATATCAAATTGTAGCGATAGGTACGTCAACCGGTGGGCCTGTCGCATTACAAACTATTTTGACTCGATTACCAGCGAATTTTCCGCATCCCATTTTGCTTATTCAACATATGCCTGCTGCGTTTACCCCAGCATTTGCAGCCCGCTTAAATGGTTTGTGTAAAATTCAAGTGAAAGAAGCGCAACAGGGTGATAAGTTAATGCCCGGTACGGCTTACTTAGCTCCAGGTGGCCAACAAATGTTGATTGAAGGGCGTGGTGGTAATCGAACGTTAAGAGTATTTGAAGACGACAGTGCGCGTATCACATATAAACCCAGTGTTGATGTGACATTTGCTAGTACTGCAAAAGCTTTTCAAGGAGATGTTTTGGCGGTGGTACTCACAGGAATGGGGGCTGATGGCCGCGATGGTGCGCGGATGCTCAAACAAGTAGGTGCAACGATTTGGGCCCAAGATGAGAGCACCAGTGTGGTTTATGGTATGCCACAAGCTGTTGCTGCTGCAGGGCTTGCTAGTGCTAGTATTGCATTAAATGATGTGGCAACTCGATTAGTACGTGAGATTGGTTGTGGATAAGCTATCAATCTTAGGGCTAGTAATTGCGTTAGGTGCAATAGCTCTTGGCTATACATTAGAAGGCGGTGCTGTTGCTGCTTTATTTAACGGCCCTGCACTGATCATTGTACTAGGCGGAACCTTGGGGGCAGTCATGCTACAATCGCCCTTAAGCACTTTTTTAAAAGCCCTAAAAATTAGTTACTGGGTTTTCTTCCCCCCTCGTCATGATATTGACGCAGCCATTGAAGAGGTTAAAAGCTGGTCCCACAAAGCGCGCCAAGAAGGGTATTTATCACTTGAAGATACGGCGCTGACTCACCCTGATAGTTATGCAGCAAAAGGCCTCAGCTTACTTATCGATGGTGTGAGTGAGAAAAAGCTGCGTGATACGCTTGAAATTGATTTGTTGCTAGAGCGCGAGCGACTACTTGAAGCAAGCCGTGTTTATGAAGCTTTAGGCGGTTATAGCCCAACAATTGGTATTTTAGGTGCAGTACTTGGACTTATTCAGGCTATGTCATTTATTACCGAGCCGCAAAAGCTAGGTGCCGGGGTGGCTACTGCGTTTATAGCGACAATTTATGGTGTTGGTTTAGCAAACTTATTGTTTTTACCTATGGCAAATAAATTAAAGCAACAAGTTGAGCAAAAAATGTTGTTTCATGAGCTACTCGCGGAAGGAATTATAGCCATCAGCCAAGGCGATAGCCCTGCTAATATTGAGCTAAAACTAGAAGCTTACCGAGTTGAACGACCTAATCTATTAGCCAATTAATTTATGATCCGTCGCCGACTTCGTCATCAACCTAGCAACAATCAGCACACAGAGCGTTGGTTAGTCTCCTATGCAGATTACATGACTATTATGTTTGCGTTTTTTGTGGTGATGTATGCAATTGCTATTAATAAAGAAGAAAGCTTTCAAATTTTATCAGACTCATTAGAGCAAGTATTCGATCAATCTGCGCGTCAGCATAGTCAAGAGGGCACCGGAGTGACGGGGACAGGTTTATTAACTGATAGAGTTAGCCCAGAAAAAGAGTTGCTATATGGTGAAAGTATCCAAAAGCAAGAAGCAGGTCCAGAGCTACTTGATGGGCAAAGCGATACCAGTAATATCAAACAAAAGCATTTAGGCAAGCCTTTAGATAGCTTATTAACCAAATTACAATCAGCGCTGATTGACGAAATTCGCGATGGTGAGGCGAGCCTAGAGCTGCACCAAGACTGGCTGATCATAGAGCTGAGCTCAGGCATGTTATTTTCAAGCGGCAGTGCGGTTGCACATAGTCGCGCTAAAACCGTGATTGGTATGGTTAACGATATTATCGCACCGGTTGATAATTATGTCAGAGTGCGTGGGTACACAGATAACGAAACAATTCGAAACGAAATATTTCGCTCTAACTGGGAGCTTTCTGTTGCGCGGGCAACCTCAATTTTAGTTGAACTTGAATCTCTGGGAATTAACCCAGCTAGAATGGCTATTGAAGGCTACGGGCAATATTCGCCATTTGCAGATAATAGTACAGAGCAAGGCCGCGCTGAGAATAGAAAAGTAGTGGTTGCATTATCTAAGTATGGCTTACCAGAGCAAGAAACGCCCCGAGAAGGAGATCTTGAAGAAGAAAAAGCTGAACCTGAAGTAATTGAATTGCCTTCGGACGATAACACGATTAAAGTAATTCAATTACCACATGGCGGTATACGAATTACAACGCGCAATGAACAATAATAAGGTGTGATGTGAAAATTTGGACGGTGGCGAATCAAAAAGGTGGCGTAGGTAAAACAACAACTGCGGTAAGCCTTGCTGGTACATTAGCATTGCAGGGAAAGCGTGTGTTATTGATAGACACTGATCCGCATGCCTCTTTGACTTACTATTTTGGTATCGATTCTGAAGATTTAGAAGTCAGTGTTTATGATATATTCGCTCGCGGCAATACCATGCAAAGTGAAGAAATACTGCAATCACTGTGTCCGTCAAATATTGCTAATTTAGATATAATGCCTGCGACAATGGCCATTGCTACCCTTGATCGCAGTATGGGCAATAAAACTGGTATGGGGCTTATTTTAAAAAAAGCGTTAGCCAAAATCAGTGAGCATTATGACTATGCAATCTTGGATTGCCCACCCGTTTTAGGGGTCTTAATGGTCAATGCACTTGCGGCGAGTGAACGCATTTTAGTGCCAGTACAAACTGAGTTTTTAGCCTTAAAGGGCTTAGATCGTATGATGCGTACAATGGAATTGATGCAAAGCTCGCAATCAAAGCAGTATCAATATACCATCATCCCAACAATGTACGATAAGCGCACAAATGCGTCGTTAGAAGCATATAAAACGTTGCAAAAAACGTATAATGATAAAGTTTGGCCAGGTGTTATACCTGTCGATACCAAATTTCGAGATGCAAGCTTAGCACAACAAGTGCCAATTCAATTTTGCCCTCGTTCACGTGGTGTATTTGCCTATCGTGCGTTATTAGATTATTTGATTGAGCAAGGTTAATTAATGAGTAAACAATTGTTTGCTAATGAAAAAGTGATGACCCAGTACTTGGGTGCTTTGCTGTGCGAAGAAGATGAGAATACAGACTTAGAACCTGTCGCAAAATTACTTGAACAAGTAGGGCCAGTTCAAAAGCAGACTCAGATGCCAGCAAAAGCTGCTAAGCAGGTAATTGTTCAAGAGCACGCCCTTGAAGAACCCCAAGAAATACCACAAGATACCAAAACAGCGCTTGAGAAACCGCAAATTCAAGCTAAAATCAAAGATATAGATAATATTGCCAGTGATGCTCTAGCTACACATGCTAAAACCCCGACTGAGCGACAGCAGGATTATTTTGACGGTGAATTCCAGGCATTATTTTTCGAAGTGGCAGGGCTTACATTAGCTGTGCCCCTTAAGGCATTGGGTGGCATTCATCAATTGGGCGATGTGAATCAATTGTTTGGTAAGCCCAAGTGGTTCAAAGGGGTTATGCTTAACCGTGATGAGAACCTCAATGTGGTTGATACCGCTCGGTGGGTAATGCCAGAGAAATACACTCAAGAATTAGAAGAGAAACTAAACTATCAATATTTAATAACGCTTGGTGATAGTCAGTGGGGATTATTAGCTGAGAAGCTTGTTAATAATATAACCCTGCGTACAGAAGATGTTAAATGGCGAGCTAAAACCGGTAAACGACCATGGTTGGCTGGCGTCATTAAAGAAAAAATGTGTGCCTTAATTGATGTAGAAAATTTAAATCAATTACTGGAGCAGGGCTTAGATAGCCGTGAGCAGTAACGATATTCGGAGTAATAGCATGAGTGAAGAAAGACTAGTATCAAACAGTAAAAATGCCGATAGTAATGATGAAGTATTGCAATGGGTAACATTTAAACTGGAATCAGAAACATACGGCGTTAACGTGATGCAAGTTCAAGAGATTTTGCGTTATACCGAAATAGCCCCTGTACCAGGTGCGCCAAGCTATGTACTTGGTATTATCAACTTACGTGGTAATGTGGTTACCGTGATAGATACTCGTGCTCGTTTTGGTTTAATTTCTGCTGAAACAACAGATAACTCACGGGTATTAATTATCGAAGCGGAAGAGCAGGTAATTGGTATTTTGGCTGATAGTGTGGCTGAAGTTGTTTATTTACGTAGCTCAGAAATTGATAGCGCACCGAATATTGGCACTGAAGAAAGTGCTAAGTTTATTCAGGGTGTGAGTAACCGTGATGGGGAACTTTTGATTTTGGTTGATTTAAATAAGCTATTAAACGATGAAGAGTGGGATGAGTTAAGCAATATTTAATGCTGACGGATAAACTATGTTACTACTCTCTTTAGTTATAAGCGCACTGGGTTTAATCCTTGTGTGCTTTGTTATTTTATATAGCTTGAATAAAAAAATATCGCATGGTGAGGCTAAAATCCAAAAACAGCTTACAGATACGCTACAACAAAACAGCATTTTACGCAGCGAAGTTGCTGAAATGCGTGCGGGCATGCTGAGTATTGGTAAAAGGTTAGTTGCTGTTGAGCAGCGCAATCAAGAGCTAGCGCAACAGCAAGATGCACAAAAATACGATGATCCTGATGCTAAAATTTATTCACGTGCAGTGAAAATGGTGGAATTAGGCGCTGATATCGAAGAGATAATTCGTGAATGCGAATTACCTCGTGCAGAAGCTGAATTACTTATGTCGTTACATAATCAAAAAGGGCGCTAAATAGCGCCTTTTTGCTAATTCAATTTTTACTTACTGCGTTTAAGCCTTAATATTTAACTTACCCTGAAAATCTTCCCAGCCAGGTGGAAACTTACCTCGAAGTACATATGAAAATGCAATAAGCTCAGCAATTACGTAGTAGAGTTCTTTAGGTATCTCTTCGCCAAGTTCTAAATGCGAAAGCGTTTTAGCAAGTGCTTCATCCTGATGAATTAATATGCCTTTTTCTTTCGCTGTTTTGATTATCTGTTGTGCTAACTCACCAAACCCTTTACTGGAGACGGTAGGCGCTCTACCTGCTTCATATAATAAACCAATGGCTGATTTATGTTGTGAATCACTCATGATCAAACCTTAATATTGATAATTGCATGGGACTGATAAAAAGCTTGGTGTTGTGGTGCACCTTGGCTTAAATTTAATTCGCCCACTTGCAAACCGTGTGCTGATAATTTATGACGTAGGCTCTCTAAGTGTGGGTGGGCTATTGCTGTTACCTCTTGGCTTGAAGCGAGTAGCTTACAATCTAAAGCTTTATCCATCAGCTCGGCGGTGATTTGTAGCTGGCCAAGAGTTGCATAATCAAAATTTAAACGCACAAACCAAACGTCTTTTCCTTCGGGTTCATCTTTACTTGGTTTTTTATATTGGCCAAGTGATATTTCAGTTTGCGCAGCGTCCGGCGGAAGTCGCATAGGTAAAAAAAACTGCACAAGCGCATTACTATCCGTTTGTTGATTAACAGCTGTGGTGGCAACTTGGCTAATATTACTTTTAATTTGCCCAAGCTCTGCTGCCAGAGTTTGGCTGCTGGCTTGTTGTAATTGCTCTTGAAGTTTTTCGCTGTTCACAGCTTTAAAATTCGGCACTAACACTTGTAGTAAAGCATCAACTGAGCTTTGGCCAGTAAAATTCAAGGCACTAATATTATTCAGTGCCGGGGCTGCCAAAATTGCGACACTCAAATTTTCGATTGCTTGGCTAAAGCTTTGTTGCATCGCGCTTGTTGAGAGACTATTCGGTGAAATAAGGCTCAATATTTCTCGTTGTACAATTGAAGGGTGAGCGGATTGGCTGTTTATCATTCGATTAAATGCCTGGTTAACAAGTCGATTTAGATCCACATTATCGCTTATTTTCCCCTGCGCTAGTTGTTCTATTTTTTGGCTTAAATCTATTTTTGTTGAATTATTTTCACTGCCAGTAGCTGCATTTGATGAGGACTGCAATTGTGGTTTTGCTATGTTTAGTAATGGAGCCGTCAGCTTTGCTTCTATCGGGAGGGTAACTTGGCTGCGCACTGGTGTGGCAGTTAAAGGTGCTTTGATGTTTTCCTTTTGAGTTTGCACCATAAGTGTAGGCGACACTGAAGCAAGTTTTTGGGTTTTGCTCGTTTCATTTACGCTGCTAGAGTGAATGTTTACTTTGTCTGTGGTCTTTGTAAAGTTAGGGTTGCTTGCTAGCTTTTTATTAACTGTCGATGCTTGTTTTAACTTGTTTGCTGTTTCACTAACTGATTGACTCACCGTATTAGGATTTTTAACTTCAATTAATGGCGCATTGCTATTTTTAGCAATTAGAGGGGAGTTAATCGTTGAGCTGTTTTTTTGGTTGGTGAATTGGCTATCCACTTTTGCTGTATTTGTGTTTGTTATGTCTTTGTTTATTGTACTGTGTGTTTTTGCAGTCTCTTTCTCTGTGGTTGAAAAAGATATTTTTTTGTCGACAGCGGGCGTTTTAGCTGTATCAGCTTTAGCCGCTATTTCAGCCTGAGGTATTGATGCTTTGCCGCTACTGATTGATAGGTTGTTATTACTTACAACAGGGTTGGCTGTTGGTGTAGTGATACTAGCCAATGTCGCTTTAACTTGTTGAAATAGTTGTATCAGCGGTGGAGCGCTATGGAAGTGCTTAGGTAACGCGGTGCCTTTACTTATATCAGTTAAAAGTGGGGGTACATTCTCACGAGCTAAAGCTGCTAAGTTTATTTGCGACACTGATTTTGGGATCAAACTTAATTGTTTCGGCGCTTTTTCGTTACTCGTTGAGGAAATAGCTGCTTTAAGTGGATTATCATTTTTATCAGCTAATTGATTAAATGGTTTATTTTCAAAGTAACGAACAGCATCGTTTACCCGAGTTTTTAAATCGGCAAAACTGGCTTTTAACCATGACTTTATTGGGCTGCTGGCATTTATTAAAGGGCTTTGAACAGGGGGGGCGTCGGTTGTTATTTTTGTTATTGCAGCACTTTGTTGCGCTTTCACTAAACTATGAAAGGTTTGAGTCAACGAATTTTTAAGCACAACAGCAACCTCATTGGTGAGGGATTTCAATGTAAGTTGGTCTTTCGTTGCTATTATTTTGACTGCTTGAGGCTCTGCACTTAGCTGTTGCGCCTGTGTATGTTTAATAGGAATATTAAAAGCGCTTTTTTGCTGCGGGATTGTTAATTGCGCTGCGTTATTCGTCCTTTGTAGTTGACCTTGCGGGGCGAGCTTTGCTAGCCATGTCGCCAATTTAGCTTTTGTGATGGGCTGTTGGTGCAGGTTATCAGCAAAACGGTTAATAACCACAAGCTTTAATAGCCCCTTTTGCTCCATATTGATGATTGCTTTTAAAGGTTGCTCACTCTGTAGAAGTTGTGCCACTTCTGTATTTATCGGTAAGCTGGCATTCAACTGCGCTATTTGTATTTTAGGTGTCGGTTTAGTGGCTACAGTAACAGCGAAAGGTTGATTGCTCAGTTGGCTGCCGGAATGAATGAAATTAAGTAAACTCTGTAATTGCTTTGCTTGATTAAGCGCTAATGATGTTTGTGTTGGCAAAATAGTCAGTTGTTTGCCATCAGTGCTTAACTGTATTTCAGCGGCAGGAATTTTTTGCATGTTGCTTGGTGATTGGCTGGTCGCTAAACGCAATGTTTGCCAATGATCATTAACTAATATATCCATTTGCACAGAGCCTTTGGCAAATGTGATGTTTTTAGCGTTAAGTGTTTCCCCATTTAGGTTCACACTTTGTTGCCAAGCATTACTCGTTGACTGTTTAACCGTCAATGAGTTAGCTAAAGAAATCTGCGTAGGTTCATTCATTATTTTAAATCAAGTTTTCACTAATCGGTTTCATTGCGTTATTCGTATTACCCTATCATTATGGTAGACTAACGCCTAATTTTGGGTATAGAGAATCGTCATCTTGCTACACATTAAGTCCGTCACTTGCATCAAACAAGAGCGCTGTTTGTTTGAGGATCTTAATTTCAGTTTGAAATCGGGACAAATTATGCAATTAGCAGGCCCTAATGGGGCTGGTAAGACATCATTATTGCGCATTATTGCAGGTTTTGCTGCTCCTGATGAAGGCGATATCTTTTGGCACGATACATCAATAGCCAAAAACTATGACGAGTTTGCCCGTGAGCTATTATTCATTGGCCATAAAACCGGTGTAAATGCTCAGCTTACTGCGCTGGAAAATGTACGCTTTTGGTTACAGATCCAAGGGTATGATGATAATCAAGACTTGTATGCTTTATTGGCTAAAATAGGCTTGGTGGGTCTTGAAGATGTGCCAGTACGCACTTTATCCGCAGGACAACAACGCCGTGTTGCATTACTTCGATTATGGCTTAATGATGCCAAGCTTTGGATCCTCGATGAGCCATTTACTGCTTTGGATAAAGCGGGAGTGGCATTCTTACAGGCGCGCTTTGTTAGCCATTTAGAAACCGGTGGTGCTATTTTATTAACGACTCACCAAGATTTAACAACGCACTTTAATGATTTGCAAACAGTTACCTTGGAGTACCGTCACTGATGCAACGACAACACTCTTATTTACAGCTATTTAGTGCCGTATGTAAAAAAGATTTACAGTTAGCGTTTCGCCAGCGAGCAGAAATTGTTAATCCATTATTATTTTTCTTAATTGTTATTACCTTATTTCCGTTAGCTATTGGTCCAGAGCCCGGTCTACTTGCTCGTATGGCTCCAGGTATTATTTGGGTTGCGGCGCTTTTATCGACCATGCTTGGTCTTGATAAAATTTTTCGTGATGATTTTCATGACGGCAGCCTAGAGCAATTAATTGCATCATCGTATCCATTGCCGTTAACTGTACTGGCGAAAGTGCTTGCTCATTGGGTTATTACTGGGTTGCCTTTGGTGTTAATGACACCGGTTTTTGCGCTACTGCTTAACTTAGATAGCCAAGCGCTTGTTGCGACAGTTATTACTTTATTATTAGGGACTCCATTATTGAGTTTTATCGGCGCGATTGGTGCGGGTCTCACTGTGGGGTTACAAAAAGGCGGAATATTGATGAGTCTGCTAGTTCTGCCTTTGTATATCCCTGTGTTAATTTTTGCAACGTCTGCTATTGATACCAGTACTATGTCACTGGATTATAGTGGACAGCTTGCCATCCTTGGTGCAATGCTTGTCGTTGCTATTTTAAGCGCACCAATTGCCATATCGTCAGCATTAAAAGTGAGTGTAAGTTAATATGTGGAAGTGGTTACATCCCTACGCTAAAGCAGATCGTGCATATCAATTATGTAATACGTTACTGCCATATTTTGCCGTAATAACGGTTGTATGCATGGTTGTTGGTTGGGTTTGGGGGCTGGCTTATGCGCCTGCAGACTACCAACAAAAAGACAGCTATCGCATTATTTTTATTCATGTTCCTTCAGCTATTTTATCAATGGGCGCTTATTCATCAATGGCTATCGCGGCGGTGGTCGCCTTGGTTTGGCAGCTGCGAAATGCAGAACTTGCTGTTATCGCTATTGCCCCCGTGGGCGCCTGTGTTACTGCAATTGCGCTTATCACCGGTGCTGCATGGGGTAAGCCTATGTGGGGCGCTTGGTGGGTGTGGGATGCACGTCTTACTTCTGAGCTTATTTTATTATTTTTATATTTAGGGGTGCTGTCTTTGTATCACGCCTTTGAGGATAAAAAAGCAGCGGGTCGAGCTGCTTCTATCCTTGCTATTGTAGGGGTGATTAACTTACCAATTATTCACTTCTCTGTTGAGTGGTGGAACACCCTTCACCAAGGGGCGACCATTACTAAGTTCGATACTAAGGCGATTGATCCAAGTATGTTTTGGCCGCTGATGGTTAACATTGTGGCGTTTGCTGCATTTGTTGGCACAGTGACATTGATACGTCTTAAAAATGAAATTTTACAACGCGAAAAACACCGTCCTTGGGTTCGTCAGTTGTTAAATAGGGGCTAGTTATGCAGTTTGATTCTTTTTCTGATTTTATAGCCATGGGTGGATATGGCTTTTATGTATGGTTGTCTTTTGGCACGTGCGCGCTGATTTTATTAGGTATCTTATTTAGTTCTTTGAACGATACCAAGCGTATTTTAACTTCTGTTCAGGAGCAAGCAGCTCGCGAACAGCGTATTAAGCAAGCTAAACAGGAGCAGCAAATATGAATCCAAGACGTAAAAAACGGCTATTAGCAGTGACTGCGATCGTGTTTGGTATTGGTGCAGTGATAGGTTTGGTTTTATATGCCTTACAAGAGAATATAAATCTTTTTTATACCCCAAGTGAGTTAATTGACGGCAAGGGGCCAAATCTCGAGAAGCCTCATATAGGTCAAAAGTTACGTATTGGCGGCATGGTTGTCCCAGGCTCAGTGGTACGTGATGAAAGCAGTTTACAAGTGAGCTTTAAATTAATAGACACTGGCCCGCTAGTGACAATTCGTTATCAGGGTATTTTGCCTGATTTATTTCGTGAAGGGCAAGGCATCGTTGCGCAAGGTGTGTTAGTTGAACCTGATGTTATTGAGGCATTTGAGGTATTAGCAAAGCATGATGAAGAATACATGCCAGCAGAAGTTGCCGAAGCGGTTAAAGGGATTAAACACGAAAAACCTAAATATAACTTAGATAGTGGCAATTAATATGATCCCTGAAATTGGTTATTTTTCTTTAACACTGGCCATGGTGCTAAGTGTTTTATTATGTATTTTTCCTTTGTGGGGCGCGCATACTGGTAATTTGCGTTTAATGCGTGCAGCCCCCTCGTTAGCTGTCGGCCAGTTTGCTTTTGTTCTAATTTCGTTTGCAGCACTTATTTATGCAAGTTTGACGGATGATTTTACTGTCGCTTATGTAGCCTATCATTCAAGTAGTACCTTGCCATGGTATTACAAAATAACCTCGACATGGGGAGGCCATGAAGGGGCCATCTTACTGTGGTTAGTTATGCAAGCTGGCTGGACTGCTGTTGTTGCGGTGCGTTCACGTTCACTGCCTTGGATATTACGAGCGCGAGTTCTGGGTGTACTTGGCTTCTTAGGTGTCGGCTTTATGCTTTATACCTTGTTAATGTCGAGCCCATTTGAGCTGTTATTACCTTACTACCCTGTAGAGGGGCGAGATTTAAACCCACTATTACAAGACCCAGGCATGATTATTCACCCGCCATTATTGTATATGGGCTATGTTGGGTTATCTGTGTCGTTTTCATTTGCGATTGCAGCTTTATTGACAGGTAAGCTTGATAACTCATGGGCGAAATGGTCACGCCCGTGGACAATGACTGCATGGGGCTTTTTAACACTCGGTATCACTATTGGTAGCTGGTGGGCTTATTCCGAGCTTGGCTGGGGCGGTTGGTGGTTTTGGGATCCGGTAGAAAATGCCTCCTTAATGCCTTGGCTGGTTGCGACTGCGTTATTACACTCATTGTCAGTGACAGAAAAGCGTGGCGTATTTAAATCCTGGACTGTATTGCTGGCCATCGCTGCTTTTTCGTTGAGTCTTCTAGGTACTTTTATTGTTCGTTCAGGGATTATTGTTTCTGTTCATGCGTTTGCTACAGACCCTGATCGTGGCTTATTTATTCTTGCCTTTTTAGCTATTGTTGTGGGTGGCGGTCTTACACTTTATGCACTTCGCGTATCACAAGTGAAAAGTGAAGGGCGTTATAAACTGATTTCCCGTGAAGTGGCACTTTGGCTTAATAATATATTTTTAGTTGTTGCGACGTTTATTGTATTACTGGGCACTTTACTTCCAATGGTTCATAAGGAGATGGGCTTAGGCAGTATTTCAATAGGCGAACCGTTTTTTAATAAAATGTTTGCAATTTTATTAGTGCCATTTGCAATCTTAATGGGGATTGGGCCCTTATTGCGTTGGAAACAAAATAAGTGGACATTTTTACAAAATAAAATGCTGCTTAGTGCTATCGCGAGTATTGTTGTTACGTCAGTTTGGTTGTTTTTAAGCTACGATGTTGTCGCTCCTCTAACGCTGTTAGCAACAACATTAGCAATTTGGATTGTATTTACAACAGGCCTTGATGTCTTTGATAAAACCCGTGTACATGGCAGTTTAACAAACGGCTTGAAGCGTTTAAGCTTAAGTTACTGGGCTATGGTACTTGGTCACGTTGGAATTGCATTTGTAATTGCTGGGGTTACTTTGACATCAGCCTATTCGGTTGAGCGCGATGTTTCAATGAAGCCATTAGATGTAGTTTCGCTGAATCAATATGACTACCGTTTTGAGGGAGTTAAAAGCATCCGAGGGCCTAATTACAGTGGCCATGCAGGGGTAGTAACTGTGCTTAAAAATAACAATGTAGTTACCAAATTGCATGCTGAGAAACGCCAGTATGATATCGGCATGCAGTTTATGACTGAAGCGGCCATTGATGCTGGTTTTTCTCGTGATTTATACCTTGCCCTAGGCGAGCAGCTTAGTAATGGTGGCTGGTCATTGCGGATTTATCATAAACCATTTGTGCGTTGGATGTGGCTAGGCGGCTTACTTATTTCTTTAGCCGGGTTTATGATTTTAGGCGATAAACGCTATCGTAATAATAAAAAACGTGAGCAGGAGGTAGCATGAATCGTAAATTTTTAGCGTTATTGCCACTTTTGGCATTCATTTTGGTCTGTGTGTTTTTATATCAAGGGTTATTTGCCAATCCTCGTGAATTACAAACAGGAAGGATTGGCCATACAATGCCGGCTTTTAACTTGCCAGATCTTATGCAAGATAATAAACGCTGGCAGCAAGCGGATCTCGAAGGCGAAGTGTATATACTCAATGTGTGGGGCACGTGGTGCCCAACGTGTTTAGCCGAGCTTGGTTACTTAACTAAGCTGCGCGAGCAAGGCGTAAAAATTGTCGGCCTTTATTATGTGCAAAGCTACGATGCTGATTTTGATGGTGCGTTTGATATGGCAGCACTGCGAGAAGAAGTAAGTAGTATGTTAAGCCGAGCAGGCGACCCGTATCAATTTAATATTCTTGACTTAGAGCGAACATTAGCGCTTGATTTAGGCGTCTCAGGTGCACCGGAGACATTTTTGGTCGATCGTAAAGGTACTATTTTGTTGCATCATACCGGCGATATTAACCCACGAGTTTGGCGTGCGAAATTTGCACCAATCATGCAGGAGTTACAGCCATGAAGTATTTTTTAATCAGCTTGGTTTTACTTATCAGTTTTGCTGTATCAGCTGAGCAAGACAGGTACGAATTTGCTAATGATGAACAGGCACAGCGTTTTGGTGAGTTAACAAAAGAGCTACGTTGTCCTAAATGTCAGAATCAAAATATTGCTGATTCGGATGCAGTAGTTGCAAAAGATTTACGAGATAAGGTACTTACCTTAGTACAAGAGGGTAAATCAAAAGATGAAGTCATTGACTACATGATTGACCGATATGGCTACTTTGTACATTACGACCCACCTGTTACACCCGCTACTTTAGTGTTGTGGGTATTTCCTGTGCTGATTGTTATTTTTGGCTTGGGTTTTATAGTTATTCGTCAACGCAAAGCTGCTGTTAAGCAAACTTGGGACGAACAAGACGAAGCGTTATTAGCAAAATTAATTGCTCAGAATCAACGTCAGGAGCAAAGCTAAATGATTTTAATGTGGGCTTCTTTTGCGCTACTAACTTTAGTAGCAGTGGGGTTTGTGGCTTTACCTTTTTTAAAAAAAGAGCGTGTGCAAAGTGTGACGCATAATGCTAATTCAGATCTGATCGCAATTTATCAGCAGCGCTCGGAAGAACTTGCAAACGATTTACAAGAACAACGTATTGAGCAGCAAAGTTATAATGAATCTGTTATTGAATTAAAGCGTCGCTTATTAAACGAGCTTTCGCCAGAAAAATCGCTTTATAGCCGTGGCAACAATGTGATTTTTGCTTTGACGGGAAGTGCTTTTTTAGTTGTGCTTAGCTTGGTTTTTTATTCTGCAACGGGGTCTCAACAGCAACTTGAAAGCTGGTATACAGCGATGGAAAATTTACCTGAGTATGGTGAACGTGCTGTGATGCAAACGGGTGAGCCTCTTAGTCAGAATGAGCTGCAAGCTTTTGCTTTAGGTTTACGTACAAAGTTGGCAAAAAATGGCGATGACCAAGTTGCTTGGATGCTACTCGGTCGCGTCGCTATGTCACTGAATGAATTTGATATGGCGCAGCAGTCGTTTGATAAGGTATTGCAAATTAACCCGGATCATCTAGGCGTGTTAGTGAGTTACAGCCAAGTGTTGTTACTTGAGGGCAGTGAAGCAAATATGACGCGTGCAGCAGGTATGTTATCGCGCGTATTAAAAGATGAACCAACTAACATTGATGCCATTTCCTTGCTTGCATTGATTGCTTATGAGCGCCATGACTGGGCGCAAGCAAAATCAGCATTTGAAGTATTACTCAGTTCAATGGAGCCAAACGATAGCCGCTACGCAATGGTTGAGCAGCGAATAGTTGACATTGAACAAAAAATTGCTGAGCAACAAAACAGTCTAACCCCTGTGGCGAATGCTGCAACTCAATCAAATTCAGATGTAGCTACAGATTCAAGTGCTATTATGGTCACTGTGGAGTTAGCACCAACATTAGTCGATAACTTGCCAGACAATGGCACTTTATTTGTTTTTGCAAAAGCTGCGAATGGCCCACCGATGCCGCTTGCAGTAGTAAAGTTGACCCAGTTTAGTTTTCCTCTTAAAGTGCAGTTAAGTGATAGTAACTCAATGGTAGATGGGCTCACGCTATCATCATCTAAAGAAGTTGTGATCACGGCACGAATTTCGAAAGATGCCTCTGTGATGCCTTCAACAGGTGAGTTAGAAGGTCGTTCGCCAATATTAGAGCGTGAAAATATCACGCAACATACATTACTCATTGATGAGATTCTGCCTTAAGGATAAAAAATGTTCAAACAAAGTTTAATAATTCTAGGGTTATTGATCAGTGCCGGTTGTGCACAAGTTCCTGAAGAAAAAGCGGATGAGCGAGATCCGCTACAGTCATTTAATCGGCCCATGTATGATTTTAATATGGATGTGTTGGACGCTTATATTTTGCGCCCAGCAGCTGTCGGCTATGTTGCTATTACCCCAACTCCAGTGCGTCGAAGCTTAGTGAATTTCACCGATAATATTAGTGCGCCAACGGATGTTATTAATGCAACTTTACAAGGTAAAGCAGGTAATGCAGGCGTTAGTGTTGCCCGATTTTTAGTTAACTCAACGGTAGGTTTGTTAGGGCTATTTGATGTTGCAAGTTCATTAGGCCTTGAAATCATAGATGAGGACTTTGGGCAAACGCTGGGTGTATGGGGCATTGGCGATGGCGCTTACTTAATGCTACCAGGCATGGGACCTTCTACTGCACGTAACCTGACTGGTGATGTTGTTGATAGCTTTGTATTACCGGAAATTGCTTTAACAACGCCGCAAACGGTACTTGTATTCGCACTGAAAGCAGTAGAGGCAAGAGCGTCGTTAATTCCGCAAGAGAGCCTACTTAATGAGTCGTTGGATCCTTATATCTTTATGAAAGATATTTACTTCCAACGTCAGCTCTATGAATTGCACGATGGCAACCCACCAATCGAAGAAGAGCCTGATGACTTTGATGAAGACTTTTTAGAAAGCCTATAATTTATCTGACGCGAAGTTAGAAAAAAGCCAGCAAAACTGCTGGCTTTTTACTTTTATATAATTGAAGATAACAGGACTATTCGCCTAATATTATCATTTGTTCATTAGCCCAGCTAAGCGCTTCATGATAGGAGTCAGGCACTTTATCTGCTGCTAAACCTAATTCATTTTTTATGGCGTTTGCCCCTTCCCAATTCGCTTGCTCGTATAACTTAACTAAACGCAAATACTGCGCGAGTATGCCTTGGTCATCAACAAGGGCTACCTTGATATCATTAGAAAGTGGTAATTTATTCATCACACCTTCCATCGTCTCATCTAAAATTGCATCCATTAATGACATCATACCGGTTAAAAAAGCCATGCCAGTATCTTTAAGTTGATTGTGATTGATGGCTAAAAGCTCAGTAAAACGAGCACGGGTTAACGATAAACGGATCAACTCTGCGGGTTTATTTGCGGCAACTTGGGAGGCAAATAACAAGGATAATAATTTTTTAATTTCTTCTGCACCAAGTACTATCAGCGCCTGTTTTATAGTACTGATTTCAGCTCGGCGTTTGAACGCAGCTGAATTACTATAGCGAAGTAATTTATAGGAAAGTGTGACATCTCGTTCGAATACGCTTGTGATTTTTTTTAAATTAAGCTCAACTGATGAGGTTTCATAAAGTAACTCAGCGAGCGCTATTTGTGAAGGAGGTAGCGATTTGCTTTGTACCATTTCAGGCTTTGAGAAAAAGAAACCTTGAAAATAACTAAACCCCAAATCTAATGCAAGTTGATATTTCTCGTAGGTTTCTACTTTTTCTGCCAGTAATTTTATGTGCTTGTGGGGCTTTATTTCTTCGATGATCTGCTTGATGGTTTGAGTGTCACAGCTTAAAAAGTCGATTTTTATAATATCAATATATGGGTAAAAGTGACGCCATACAGGTTGGTGTATGTAATCATCTAGCGCTAGGGTATAACCTTTTTCTTTAAGATCTTTAACCAGCGCGAGTAAGCGCTTACCAGGTTGTATAGTCTCTAAAATTTCAACAACTATTTGCTCTTTACCAAGTAAAGTTGGGTAGCCTTTTTGTAATGTTTTTAAAGTAAAATTAATATAGGCGGGTTTATTGTCCGTTAAATCTTCTAAACCGAAATTAAACTGACTGCCTTCAATTAAACGAGAAGTTGCTTCATCACCATCAATATCAGGAAAAACATTATCAACGCCATCTCTAAAAAGTAACTCATAGCCGACGAGTTTTTTTTCACGATCTAAAATGGGTTGACGCGCAGCGTAAAAATACATAAACAACAGATCCGATTGATTTAAACATTAACAAAGGCAATATAAGACAAAACATAGAAAATAGCATTAATTATATTTTACAGACCTACTGCTAAAGTACTGATTTTTTATAAATATATTGTTTTAATCGTAAGGCAATTAATATTAAATTTCCATTTATATCCTCTTAAATAAAAAAAATAGTTAAAAACCTATTAACCTCAGTTACTTATTTGATTAACGCAGAGAGTGGAGTTATTTGCCCCAGCCATGATATAGTCAGGTTCTAAGTTGGTTTTTACACCAATAATGTCTTTTGTATTACATTGATTAATGAGTCATTATTAGGATTAAAAGCCAGATTTAAACTTCTTAAGCGGAGGCAAATTTGGAAACAGGAATGATTATTTCTTTAGCTGCGTATTTTATCGTTATGTTAGGGATTGGCCTATATGCGTATAAACAGTCAACCAGTGATGTATCTGGTTATATGCTTGGTGGGCGTAGTTTGTCACCTTCAGTAGCTGCACTTTCAGCAGGCGCGTCAGATATGAGCGGCTGGATATTAATGGGTTTACCTGGCGCTATGTTTGTAACCGGCTTTAGTAGCACTTGGATTGCAATTGGGTTAGTACTCGGGGCTTGGGCAAACTACTTCTTAGTTGCACCACGGCTTAGGGTTTACACTGAGAAAGCAAATGACTCAATCACCATTCCAGACTATTTCTCAAATCGTTTCACCGATAAATCAAACTTACTCCGTGTGGTATCAGCGGTAGTGATCATTGTGTTCTTTACACTCTATACTTCTTCGGGCGTGGTTGCTGGCGGTAAGTTATTCGAAAGCTCGTTTGGCTTGAGCTATGAAATGGGTCTTTACATAACAACAGGCGTGGTTGTTTTATACACCTTGTTTGGTGGTTTCTTAGCAGTAAGCTTAACCGACTTTGTACAAGGCTGTATTATGTTTGTTGCATTAATATTGGTACCGACAGTCGCGTATTCATTATTGGAGCAACCATTAGAGTCTACATTGCACAGTGTTAATCCAGATATGCTTAACTGGATTGGTGCAGGCTCAGCTCTGGGAATTATTTCGGCGATGGCGTGGGGCTTAGGTTATTTTGGTCAACCACATATTATTGTCCGTTTTATGTCTGTACGTAGTGTAAAAGATATGCCGACTGCTCGTCGCATTGGTATGAGCTGGATGATAATCGCCGCCATTGGTGCTGTAGGCACTGGTTTATTTGGTGCAGCTTATACCTACGAAAATAATATTGTTGTTGACGATCCTGAAACTATTTTCTTGATTTTGTCAGAGCTGCTATTCCATCCATTAATTGCAGGCTTTTTATTAGCAGCAATTTTGGCTGCTATCATGAGTACGATTTCGTCTCAGTTATTGGTTAGTTCAAGTTCATTGACTGAAGATTTTTATAAAACCTTCTTACGTAAAGAGGCAAGTGACACCGAGCTGGTAACAGTAGGGCGTATTAGCGTTGCCATTGTCGCGCTATGTGCAATCTACTTAGCGTATGATCGCGATAGTTCAATATTAGACTTAGTCAGTAATGCATGGGCTGGTTTTGGTGCCGCATTTGGTCCACTTGTATTATTTAGCCTGTACTGGAAACGAATGAACTTTGCTGGTGCACTTGCCGGTATGCTAGTGGGTGCTATAACCGTATTGGTCTGGATTTATGCGCCTATAACAATTGATGGTGAAAAACTCAGTAGCCTTATTTATGAAATTGTACCTGGCTTTATTCTTTCAAGTATTGCCATTTTAGTCGTAAGCTTAGCGACACCTGCTCCAAGTAATGAAATTACTACTTTATTTGATGATGTAGAAAAGTCACTGTAAAAGTAAGATTTATTCCCAAATCATTCCAAGGTAGTTTGGGGTAATAAAAAAAGGAGCTTAATAACTCCTTTTTTATTACCTGAATTAAGTTCTATTACGCTTTATCTTCTGCGTTTTTTAAATCGGCCACATTAGCTGTGTCTTTCTTGGTTTTTGCAGCAGGTTTGCTTACAGGTTCTTTTGCGCCTTTTAATACATTGATGAAATCATCTTTGCTTTTTGCGATTTCAAGCGCTAAAGATTCAATTTGTTGCTCGCTTAATGGTACATCTACTTTTTCAAGCATTACCTCAAGTGATTCTGCAATATCGAGCATTTTGTCATACGCATCAGCTTCTTTTTTAGTAGTAAACGTCATTCGCTCGACTCCGTTTCTTTCTACAACATATTTAACAACAACAGCCATGATCTCTCCTGCCAATTTGCTTAGTGTGAATTAACGCACTGATATTGATTACTGTTTTTATATACAGTAATTGTTTGCGGGCGTATTTGCAAGTTAACTTTTTTATTTTTTATTATAGGTACAGTTGACAAAGTAATTGCTCTTTACTTTATTTATAGAGTCACACTTTTTTAGTACCTAATGGTTTTTATATTGCTTAAAAGGGTGTCGTAAACATTTACTATTAATTGAGTCCATGTATGGATATCACGGAGGAAAACATGAAGTTACTAAGTTTAGTAGTTGTACTAGTCTGTTTAGGTTTTATAAGCCCAAGTTATGCGAGTGATACTAAGTCTGCACCAGCTAGTCAGGCGGTAAAAAAGCTTGAGAGTATCAATGTAAATAAAGCCAGTGTAGAGCAACTGATGCAGTTGCCTGGTATTGGTAAGTCAAAGGCGCGCGCTATTATTGACTATCGTACAAAACAAGGAGAATTTAAATCAGTTGCTGATTTAACGAACGTGAAGGGCATTGGTGATAAATTGCTGGCAAAGTTAGACGGCAAAATTAAAATCTAAGCTTATAGCTAAGTTACAGGTTAATTACTTTAGAATATAAGGCGAATTAATATTCGCCTTGTTTCCCTTCTTGTTGCTTTAATGCATCGGCTATAAAAGGCTTGGCAAATGCAATTTCAACGGGCGTGGTTAATAATGGATAGCTTAAACCTGCTACTAATAAAGCAGCTAACATTAACCAACCTTCAATATAAATAAGCGAGGCGAATACAGGTGTGAGTAACAGCAACTTGACAATACGTAAGCTGATTTTTTGCAGTGGTGAAAGCATTGATAATGCAACTGCAATTATGTGTTGTCGTTGACGTACTTTAAGGTGCTGCAATTGCTTAACTTGGCTTGAAAAAAACGCAAACATTAGACGCTCTTCTTAATCATTAGGCGTGAAAAAACAACCACGATTAAAACTAAGCTGATCAAGCCAAAGATAATTTCCATCCACGCGGGCATACTTAAACTTAAAAATTGCCAATCAATATTACCGCAATCACCTGTTGCAGCGAAAAATTGTGGGACCCATTCATGTAATGGCACGGGAAAGTTAGGCTCAAATTCACAGCTAAATGCGAATGGGTCGGTTGTTGTTTGCATATCAATATGTTCACGGGCTAATAAAAATCCCCAAATACTCGCACCAGCCCAGCTAGTGAATGCAGTAATACGTATTAGTATGTTACTAGGATTAATCGCTCCAATAATCCCCGCGATTAATAGCCCGAGCATCGCTGTGCGTTGATATATACACATGATACAAGGCTCTAAGCCCATTTGATATTGGAAAAATAAAGCAATAACTTCAAATGTAAAAGCAGTCAATGCTAATAAAACCCAAGGCGTACGTTTGTGTGCTAAATTTGCTAACCAATTCATAAGAGTTCCGTTTAACTATTTTATAGTGAGATTATGGCTTAGTCATTAATCAAGGTGCAAGGATAAACCTTACTGGAGTACTTAAAATCATGTAAAGTTTACTAAATTTGCTTTATTAAATGTGGGTGTATGCGTTTGTCTAGGTTTTGTTATGTTCTAATTCATTGGCTATTTATTATCTGCATTGCACAAACCTGAAAAATAGCCCAGTTCTGAGTTACTTTACTTGTTAGTTTTGCTTCGTCTGGTACAATCAGTCAGTTAATAGTGTTTAAGTGAAGTAATATTGATAACTCGAGTGGGAATTGAATGAGAATTTTTAAAGCGAAAAGTCCAGCTGGATTTGCAGAAGAGTATATTGTTGAATCAATCTGGAATGGTGATTTCCCTCCAGGCTCTATACTTCCTGCTGAACGCGAGTTATCAGAGCTAATCGGTGTTACGCGTACTACATTACGTGAAGTGCTGCAGCGTTTAGCACGTGATGGTTGGTTAACAATTCAACATGGTAAACCCACACGAGTAAATAATTTTTGGGAAACATCTGGCTTAAATATTCTTGAAACACTCGCTCGTCTTGATGAAGACAAAATGCCAGAACTTACCGACCAGTTACTTTCTGCACGTACTAATATCAGTGCAATCTATACACGTGCTGCAATCAAGTTAGCGCCAGAGCGTGTCATTGAAATTCTTTCACAAAGTGATGAGTTAGAAGACAGCGCGCAAGCATTTGCCGATTATGATTATAAAGTTCATCACGAATTAGCGGTTGCAGGTAACAACCGTATATACGTACTAATTTTAAATGGCTTTAAAGGCTTTTACTCCAAAATTGGTTGCCATTATTTTTCAGATCCCGGTACTCGCCAGCTAGCACGTCAATTTTACAAAGACTTGACGACTTTAGCTGAAAACCGAGAGCATGATGGCGCTATTTCTATGATGCGTAAATATGGTCACCAGACAGGTGAAATTTGGCAAGAAATTCGCGGTGATATGCCAGAAGATATTATGGATTAACTATCAAAGCATTAAAATAAAAAGCCTGTTTTTACAGGTTTTTTTGTGCGTGTTTACTGCGTGATTGCTGCGTATTTAAGTATTCTATATTTTCGATTGCTGTGATTTGAAAATCTGATTGTCTATTTGTTCTGATTACCCCTAAAATATTTCCACAATTATGCGTGCTAGCCCTTGGTATTTAATTTTTAGATCCCATAATAAAGCAAGCATTGCGTAAGCAATTAGAAATAAACCTAAATATTTGGAGAATAAAATGGGTGTATTAGTAGGCCGCCAGGCACCAGACTTTACCGCTGCAGCAGTACTAGGTAACGGCGAGATCGTAGATAGCTACAATCTTCACGAAACAATCAAAGGTAAAAAAGCAGTTATCTTCTTTTACCCACTCGATTTCACTTTCGTATGTCCTTCTGAACTAATTGCTTTTGACAAGCGTTATGAAGAATTTCAAAAGCGTGGCGTTGAAGTAATTGGTGTTTCTATCGATTCACAATTCTCGCACAACGCATGGCGTAAAACTGCTGTTGCAGACGGCGGTATCGGTGAAGTTAAATATGCACTAGTTGCAGACGTTAAGCACGAAATCTGTAAAGCATATGACGTTGAGCACCCAGAAGCTGGCGTTGCATTTCGTGGTTCATTCCTAATCGACGAAGAAGCTAACGTACGTCACCAAGTAGTTAACGATTTACCGCTTGGCCGTAATATCGATGAAATGTTACGTATGGTTGATGCACTAGCGTTCCACAGCGAGCACGGCGAAGTATGTCCTGCTGGTTGGACTGAAGGTAAAAAAGGTATGGACGCAAGCCCTGCAGGCGTTGCAAAATTCCTATCTGAAAACGAAGGCGACCTATAATATAGGTTTGCTTTTGTTTTAGACTATAAAAAAACCCGCCAAATGGCGGGTTTTTTGTTATCTTTACTTCTAGAATGAGAACGACACTTTTGTGTAAATGTAACGTCCTCTAGGATTGTGCACTGCTGATGCGTAGCCATACAAGTCGCTATCACCATCGCCAATAGCAAACGGTGGTTCTTCGTCAAATAAGTTGTTAACCCCAATTGATACTTTGGTTGATTCAGTAATGCGATAAGCAGTTTGTAAATCAACCAGCACTTGTGAGTCAACCATTCTCGATGTGTTGCTATCGAAATCGAGCGTGCCATCAAAATCAATATCAGGGGTATCTTCAAACTCCCCGACATAACTGATATTTACATTGGTGTTAAATTCACCTAATTCCCAATTAGTTGAAAAGATCCCACGGTGCTCTGGATAGCCATATTCACCAGTATAATCACGGCCATCTTTTTCAAATTTATTTTGGTACGCCCATTCTAAATTGAATTTAAGTAAACCTAACTCATCCAATGAATGATTATAGTTTGCCGAGAAGTCGATACCAGATACTTCTTGTGAAGAGACATTCTCAAAAGTACTGTGAATTTTTTGTATCACTCCAAGGGTTTCGTTTCCAGATGGGGCCAAACGAACACAGATAGTACTGTTTTGATTATCACATTCTGCATCATAGATAGGGCCAAATCCTTGCTCATCAATTTTATTGTCTTGAGTTATACTCCAGACATCGATACTTAAACCAAGCTCTGCTGTAGGAGCCCAAATAAAGCCAACGTTCCATGACTCAGACTCTTCGGCTTGTAAATCAGGATTACCTGCAAATTGAATATTGTAATCAAGGGCATCACAGTCAAGACCAGTAGCCTGACAGCGATAGGTATCAACAAAGAATTGACTTTTTTCTGATGGACCCAGACCAACTTGTGCTAAAGAAGGAGCTCTAAATCCTTGCGCCCAAGAGCCTCGAACCGTTATTTCGTCCGTAGGTGCCCAGCGCAATGCTACTTTAGGGTTTGTTGTGGTGCCAAAATCGCTGTAATCATCATAACGCCCAGCTAGTTGTAATTCTAAGCTATCAGCTAAAGGAATTGAGAACTCAACATAAGCTGCGTACTGGTCACGCTCAGCCGCTGCAGAAACGGATTCGGTGCCAAAAATCAAGCCACGTTGAAATTGGTCATCGGGGATATCACTGACATCTTCTTCACGATACTCAATCCCCGCGGCCATCATTACGGCGCTATCACCAAAGCTAAACGCTTCACCTGTTATATTGGCATCAAATGACGTCATATGTGATTCGCCACGACGAACTAAGCTGGTTGTAATACGATCGATTACAGCCGGGTTGTTATAAGTGCCACCAAAAGGGTTATAAGTTCCTGCGTCAATTTCTTGTTGTAAAAAATCTGTTCTTACCCAGCCTTGAGTACGGTCACCTGTTTGCAATGATTTACTGCGGCCTTTTTGTACAGCGGCTTCCCAACCCCAGTCATTTATTTCGCCTTTTAAACCAGCCACAAAGCGTAAGGTATCAGACTCAATATCCCATTGGCGTGCACCAGCATCTACAGTTCTAAAGAAGTTGATACCCACTTGTTGACCAAATGGGTTATTAGGGTGATTAGCTGGCACAGTTAAGCCTGCATCCTTATCCAGTGGCGTTGGTGCACCCATTGCGATAGAGCTGTTGTGTTGTAGTGCCAGTTCCATAAAAGCTGTTATGCCATTATCAAAGTTATATTCAAACTGCGAGATAGCACCAACACGCTCTGAAGCTGGAGAAATATACCCAAAAGGACCATAATCAAATACACAGCTATTGCTGCTACTTAATTGATCTGTAGGGCAACTCGGGTCGGGGGTTTGGGTGCCATTTACATCAAATGTTCCAGGGAAACCTCGAGATGAGCGAAAATCCATGCCACCATATGGGGCTTGATTTGCGGTACCTAATCGGCCCATTTCACTTGACGATAAAGAGGTATTTTTAAAGTAATCAACGATCACTGAAGCACTGCTTTTCTCATTTGAAGTACCCCAAACAATACTCGCTGAGGTTTCTTCATAATTAGGGCCATCAGTGCCACCGTAGCCTAAATTAACTTCAATACCATTAATATCTTTTTTCAAAATAATATTAACTACACCAGCCACAGCGTCTGAACCATAAATCGCAGAGGCACCGTCTTTTAAAATATCAATGCGTTCAATAGCAGAAACCGGGATACTATTGATATCTACAAATGAGTTGGTGATGCTCTCGGCAAATGCACTGATAGCCACTCGACGACCATTAATTAATACAAGTGTTGCATCTGCACCAAGCCCGCGTAATGACACTGCGGCGGAGCCATTAGCGGTTGAGTCTTGATTATTACCTCGGGTAGAAAAAGTGCCATTACCAGCAACGGGCATTCGCTCTAATAGCTGCTGAAGATTGTCATAACCCATGTTATCGATATCTGCGCGGCTAATTGATTGGACAGGCGAAGGGCCTTCTATATCAGTGCGTTTAATTCTAGAGCCAGTAACTTCAATGCGTTCGACTTTCTTTGCTTCGTCTGCTGCGTTTGCATGTGCAGAATAACCAGTTGAGAGAGCAAGTGTTATGCTTGCTAGTAGGGTAGGTGTAAATGGTAGTAATTGCTTCATCCTTTAAGTCCTTGTTGTCATGATAATTATATTTGGTTCTATAACCGGTAATATTAGTATCATGTAAATTTGTTGTTATCAAATTGTTTGTTTTGGCTGGGCGGTTTTTGAAGCATTGAATCACAACAGAGTGGAATTTGAATAGGCAAACAAAAACGCCTAACTGAGTTAGGCGTTTTTGGAATTAAACTTTGTGTTTCATTAATCGTTCTTTTTCACGAGACCAGTCTTTATTTTTACCGTCTTCGCGTTTGTCATGCATTTTTTTACCTTTACCTAGGTGAAACTCAAGTTTAACCCAGCATTTCTTCCAATACATGGCAGTGGCAATTAATGAATACCCGTCTCGCTCGGTAGCACCTACCAATCGATCTAGCTCTCGTCTACTTAGAAGTAGCTTACGATAACGCATAGGGTCACAAATAACATGGGTAGAGGCACTGTTAAGAGGCTGTATTTGACTGCCAAGTAAAAATGCTTCGCCATTTTTAAGGTGAATATAAGTTTCAGAGATATTTACTTTGCCAGCTCGGATGCTTTTTACTTCCCAGCCCTGCAGTTCGACACCTGCTTCAAACTTGTCGTGTAAAAAATACTCATGACGCGCTTTTTTATTCAACGCGATGGTATTCGTTGTCGATTTAGATGATTTTTTCTTAGCCATAGTGCCCATATTATACGTAAAGCTCTGCTTTTTACATCGATTTTTTAATTTTGCAGATAAAATTTGATGTAAATAAAGCGTCTAGAAAGTTTGGGGAAAAACGCAAAGCTTGCTAAAATTCGCCCACACAGTTGGGAGCCAGTATGCCACAAATAGAAAAAAGTGCGCTAGTAATGTATAGCAGCAAAGAGATGTTTAACTTAGTAAATGATGTGGATGCTTATCCTGAATTTTTACCACATTGTTCTGATGCAAAAATAGTTACCCAGCAAGCTAACACCATGACCGCTAGCTTAGAAATTTCAAAAGCAGGAATAAAAAAGTGGTTCACTACACAAAACACATTTGCTGACGAGAATACCGTAACTCTTCGTTTAGTCGATGGCCCATTTAAATCTCTTCAAGGGCAGTGGCACTTTCGCACGTTAGATGAAAGTGCGTGCAAAGTAGAGTTACGCTTAGAGTTTGAATTTTCAAGTAAACTAATCGAGTTAGCGTTTGGCAAAATTTTTAATGATGTTGCCAAAAATATGGTCAATGCGTTTACGCAAAGAGCAAAAGATGTTTATGGGCCAAGAATATGATTAATGTAGAAGTCGTTTTTGCACTACCAACTACAGCAACGAGTTTGCAGGTATCGGTGCCAGTTGGCAGTACCGCAGAAGAAGCTGTTATTAAGTCAGGTATACTAGAAAAGTGCCCTGAAATTGATGCATCAAAATTAACCCTTGGTATCTGGAATCGAACGTGCAAATTAACTCAAGTGCTAGAGCAGGGCGATAGAGTTGAAATATACCGACCTTTAATTGCTGACCCAAAAGACGCAAGACGTAAACGTGCAGAAAAAGCCAAAGATGAAGGTCGAGCTAATAAAATAACGGGTGGGCGCCCAATTGATAAAGCAAAATAGCTTTAGACAAAAAAGGTTAGCAGCTGCTAACCTTTTACTATAATAAATAAAAGTTAGTTTATTGTTCTAAAGGTGTATTAAACTCTTCAGGTTGTTTGTAATCGCCAGATAAAGATACTAGCTTTTCATTTTCAAAATTAAGTGTGAGTGATTTACGCTGTTCATTCTCACGGCCTAGATTGAATGAATACAAATAGTGCCATGTATTTTTATCAAAAGCGTCTTCAGCGACAGGTTTACCTAATACATAGACTACTTGCTCTCGTGTCATATTTATACGAAGTTTATCAACATCGGTTTGCTCTAAAAAGTTACCTTGAGGAATGTTGATACGGTAAACCCAACTAGAACAACCTGCGGTTGCGCTTAAAGTAAGTGCGACAATAAACCAAAGAGAAAGAGATTTTAACGACTGCATTGTTAGTTTGGATCCTTATTTTTTATAAACTGCATGATACCGATTAGTCAGCTAAGGTAAAACCTTTTTGCACAATTGTTTGGCAGTTAATTTTTACTATCTATGTTTGGAGTGATAGTTTGACCATAAAGGCCGCTAAAAGTTTAACCGCTTTAGAAAATACTCAAACAGACGACGAAAGAATGTGGTCTTTGTATGTAGTGCAAACTCGGTTTGGGCATTGGTATACTGGTATTTCAACTGATGTAACTAGGCGGTTTTCTGAACATCAAGCTGGTACAGGGGCAAAAAATTTACGCGGTAAGGGGCCGCTAACATTAATTTTTCAACAACAAATTGGTAGTCGTAGCGCTGCAACAAAGTTAGAAATTAAAGTAAAGCGACTCACCAAAGCGCAAAAGCGAGAGTATGTAAACAGTGCCCAGCATGCAATCAAAACGCAACTAAATCAAGCTGACGAATAAAGCTTTCTATATAAAGCACAGTATCAATGTAGCGTGCTTGATCGATATTTTCTATGGTCTCAGTCGCTTTGTGATGGTGCTCATCATTCCCCATACCAAAATATATAAATGGTATCTTTGCTTTAATTATTACTCTAATAACCATCCACTTTTGCCGTCATATTGCTTAATGCTGTTAATTTCAACTGGTAACGCTTTTTATCATGTGCAAAGTCAGCATGCTTATTAGCTAAACGTAGTTGCTTATTGGCATGTTTAAGGTCGCCTAACTTAAAATATGTTCTGGCCAAGCCAAAGTAGCTATCATGAATTAGATTATCAAGACGCTTAGCTTTGCTGTAATGCTTAATTGCGTCTTGATAAGCTTTATTCTGATAGGCAGTATGCCCTAGAGATATATGATAATAAGGGTTTGCTTGACGTTTTTTATCAAGCATAGTCAAAATTTTATCGGCCTGATCGTGCCGTTCGGTAATTCGGTAAAGCAATGCTAAATTCCCCAGCGCAGTATTGTTATTTTCATCAATTGCCAACGCGTGATTATAAGCAAGCTCTGCATTATTCAATTGGTTGTGAATTCTTAAAAAAACAGCCAAGTTTCCCCATGCACCCGAATATAAAGGGTCGGCTTTAGTCGCTGCTAAAAAGTAACTGTACGCGGTATTATGCTGTTTCTTTAGCATAGCGGTTACCCCTTTATTGTTATAAAACATAGCCGTAATTCGCGCTTTTGAGATAGCACTCGTTTTAAACTTTTCAGAGTGAGAGTTAGGGTCGAAGTCGATGATTAGTGAACTTTCAGTGGTATAAACGTAACTAATATTTGAACCACTATTTCGAGGTGGTGACACGCGCAGATTGATATGTCCTGTGAGTAAATTATACCCTTTATTAAGTGCCCAATATTCAGGGATATGTACTTGCTGAAACTGACTGTGCATACCTAAAAAGTCGGCCATACTGTAAGCTAAAATAGACAGAGATAGACAATTAGCATTTAAATCATTGTAAGCCTGATTAGCAATAAGCGTTGCACCTGATTGATATGACAGTGACGCGTCACCATTATCGAGTAAAAATTGTAGTAGCTTGCGAGTTGAACGCAAGTTTCGTTTCTTAGCTGGAAATGTGGTAGTTAATTGCTGTTTTATGTCGTCATTGAGTTCAAAAATCTCAGCTTCAGTTTCGACAGGCAATAAAGTAAATGGTTGATTTTGGCTAATGTTTGGTGGGGCGCCCAACACTTGATTCGGTGTACTTTGGCAAGCCGTAATAAAGCTCATAAATAGCGTTATTACTAGGTATGTAAATCTGTTTGATGTTGTCATAATTCTGCCCCAATCAATCTTACACTTTACAAGTATAGTTTGTTTTTTGCTCGGAGCAGAATTCAATTGTTACAAAGCGTGTTTACTCAGCGCTTGTCAAAGGTTGCGACCAGTTTATCAAGTGTTTGAGCGCTGTTAGCTAAATCACTAATAGCTTGCTCTGTACTGATTTGTTCTTGCATTGCTTTATCGCTGATTTCACTTATTTGTTCTATAGTTCGCCCTACATCAGCGACCACAGTGCTTTGCTCTTCAGTTGCGGTAGCAATTAAAGTCGCCATATCGTTAATTTCATTAGCGGTATTGGTGATTGTTGTTAGTAATTGCACTGAATTTTGCATCGCAGATACACTATCTTGTGCTTTGTTTTTCGATAGACTAATGTTACTAACAACGTGGCTTGAGGTTGTTGTTAACTCCTCTATCATCGTTTGTATTTCGGTGGTTGATTGTGATGTTCGACTCGCAAGCGCACGCACTTCGTCAGCGACCACTGCAAAACCTCTACCGTGTTCACCCGCGCGAGCTGATTCAATAGCCGCATTCAAGGCCAATAAATTTGTTTGCTCTGAAATCCCACGTATAGAATCGACTATGGTAGCAATCGCTATGGTTTTTTGTGCCAGTTGCTCAACCTGCTGCGTGATCACATCAATATCATCAGCTAACGCAGAAATGGTTATTTGGCTTTGGGTAACTTGATGATGACTTTGCTCTGTGTTCGCTTTGCTATCTTCGGTTAACTTTGCAGCTGTTGCTGCACTGCTTGCTATTTCTTGTACTGTTGCACCCATTTCATTTATCGCAGCGGCTACTGATATCGTTTGAGCTTTTTGCGTATCCATCGCTTGTGAATTACGCTGTGTTTGATCAAACACATGTTGTGAACTTTGGCGTATTTCATGACTTTCACTGGCAACTTTTGCTATAGCTGTTTCAATCTTAGCAATAAATAAATTAAAACCATCACTTAGCTTTGCTAATTCAGGCTGTGTTGATTCTGGCAAGCGGTAGCCTAAGTTAGCATCGCCTGAGCCTAAGCGAGTAAATAGTTCAGCCATGTTTGAAAGAGGGGACGACAGTGAACGTGCAAGTAAGAAGCTAACTACCGAGGCGATAAATGCAATTAAAATAGCGAAGCTGATAATTTGCCATTGCAACTCACTGATCCCTGCAAACACCTCATCTTTAGCAACTTGTGCAACTACAAATAATTGGGTTCCTTTGATTGGGCTAGCTGCAAGAAAATAAGCTTCATCGTTTAGAGTAACTTCTAATAAATTAAAATCAGCGCTTTGTAATAATTTTCTTGAAACACCTTCGCCGTATAGTTTATCTAAACGGGCTTTAGCTACCTTATCGGCATCGGCATGAAGTTTTACTAACCCTTCATTATCGGTGATAAATACAAACCCAGTTTGTTCTATCTTAAACTGGTTGAGTAGTGCCTGCATGGCTGAAATACTTTTTGCAAGTCCTGCTAAGCCAACCCCGTTAGGCTGCTGGTGGTTAATAAACATTTTTACGTCATTTTCGCTTTCTTGAAAAATGCTGATAGAAAATGCTTGTTTACTCTGCTTAAAGTTATAAAACCATGCATCTTGTTGATTATTTAGTATTCGTAAAAAGCCATCTTGATTCCAATATTGTGCACTTTCACGGTTTGCCCAAGATGCTGTGGCTAAGTTGTATTGACGTTGGACGCGTTTTAATTCTTCGATTAAAACTTCATCATTAGTGTCATTGCTAGCGGCCCAATTGAGAATGAATCGATTGCTAGAAATTTGCTGAGCAGCATTTTTTAATTGATTTATTTCTATGCTGATATAGTTGTTGATAGCCTGTACTTTACTGGGCAGCTCTGAGCCAATCATACGTTGTTCAATGATTTTTTTTGCACTATAAATGGATGTAAGTCCAATTAAAGCTGCGACGAGCAGGGCGATGCAGATACCTAAAAGTGTAATCTTTTGCGGAATAGGGGTGCGTTGTAAGAACATAATTTTGTGTTTATTTACTACTTTGGATAGTTATTTTAGCACACTATTATAACAGCACGATGTTGATAGTTTTTGAAAGAGGAAAATGATGATTTTAACTTATATTAGGTTAATTAGTTAAAGCTAAATGTAAAAAGTATGAAAGATAACGAAAAAGCCCACAGCATAAGCGTGTGGGCTTGGTTTCTAACAAGCGAAACTTTTATTGTCCAGGGTTAATTAAACAATCTTTTTCATCGCAGACATATAGCCGCGTAGTTTTGCACCTACGATTTCTACCGGATGCTCACGTAATACTTTGTTTATCTCGATTAATGTTTGGTTATCCACGTGGTTGCTTTGCTCACCAAGGCCTTTACCGATTACATCTGTAGAGATTCCTTTCATAAAATCAGCTAATAATGGTAAACACGCATGGTTATATAAGTAACAACCGTATTCTGCTGTATCAGAAATAGTACGGTTCATTTCAAATAGTTTTTTACGCGCAATGGTATTTGCAATCAATGGCGTTTCATGAAGAGACTCATAATACGCTGACTCTTCAATAATGCCCGCAGCAGTCATGGTTTCAAAGGCAAGCTCAACGCCTGCTTTAACCATAGCAACCATTAAGATACCGTTATCAAAAAATTCTTGCTCTGTAATTTCAACATCACCAGCTGGGGTTTTTTCAAAGTTAGTTTCAGCTGTTTCTGCGCGCCATTTTAATAGGTTTGCATCATCATTTGCCCAATCTTCCATCATAACGCGAGAGAAAGTTCCGTCGATGATGTCGTCTTGATGTTTATTGTAAAGCGGACGCATGATCTCTTTTAGCTGTTCACTTAATTCAAACGCTTTTACTTTTGCTGGGTTTGATAGACGGTCAAGCATATTTGTTACGCCACCATACTTAAGTGCTTCAGTGATCACTTCCCAACCATATTGAATTAACTTAGATGCATAGCCTGGCTCAATATCGTTTTCGATCATTTTATCGAAACATAAAATTGAACCGGTTTGTAACATACCGCATAGGATAGTTTGCTCGCCCATTAAGTCAGATTTTACTTCAGCAATGAATGATGATTTCAGTACACCGGCTCTATGGCCACCAGTGCCTGCCGCATAGGCTTTTGCTTGTGCTAAGCCATGGCCTTGAGGGTCGTTTTCAGGGTGTACGGCAATAAGTGTTGGAACACCAAAACCACGTTTATATTCTTCACGTACTTCAGAGCCTGGGCATTTCGGGGCAACCATAATAACGGTAATATCGTCACGGACTTGCATGCCTTCTTCAACAATGTTGAAACCATGTGAATAAGCAAGCGTAGAGCCTTGTTTCATCATTGGCATAATTGCACTGACAACTGCTGTGTGCTGCTTATCTGGTGTTAAATTAAGTACTACATCAGCAGTAGGAATTAATTCCTCATAAGTTCCTACTGTAAAGCCATTTTCAGAGGCGTTTAGAAATGATTGGCGGCGCTCACTGATTGCTGAATCACGTAATGTATAAGAAACATCAAGGCCTGAGTCACGTAAGTTAAGGCCTTGATTTAAACCTTGTGCACCACAGCCAACAATAACCAGCTTCTTACCTTTTAGTGCTTGTACACCATCAGCAAACTCAGCAGGGTCCATAAATTCACACTGTGCTAATTGAGCTAATTGCTCGCGTAAAGGTAGAGTATTAAAATAATTCGCCATTGTTAGTATCCTATATATTCATATTTGTTAGATGCAAGCTCATTTGGTCTTGCTTGTAGTTACCATAAGTAAAATTCATCCTTGCGTAAAATGATATATTTGCATTAAAGTGTTTCATAAAATGAAATGCTGTTGTAGAGCTTTATAAAATGGATCATAAACGTTTAGATTATTTTTTGGTGTTAGCTAAAACGCTACATTTTGCTCGTGCTAGTGAGCTTTGCCATATTAGTGCGCCGACATTAAGTCGCAATATTAAACAGCTTGAAGAGGAAGTAGGTGTTGCCTTATTTAGTCGAGATAACCGTAGTGTTAAATTAACACGAGAAGGGGAGTCATTTATTGATTATGCCAATGCGACACTGGCTAATTGGCAACGTTTTCGTACCAATATGCAAGATCCTGAACAATTAATTTATGGTAAAGTGAGTATCTATTGCTCTGTAACGGCTTCTTATAGCTTTCTATATCAAATATTAGAGCAGCTGCGGCTGAAGCATCAACATATTGAAATAAAGCTCAACACAGGTGATCCTGCTTTAGCTATTAATCGCGTATTAGATTCTCACGAAGAGATGGCCATTGCTGCCAAACCAGATAGGCTACCCGCACAAATCGCTTTTGCCAGTATTGGTTATTCTTCATTGGTTTTTATAGCGCCTAGAAGCCCATGTAGCATTACTGAAAAACTGGCCAATTTTAGCAATACTATCAACTGGTCACAGTTAGAGTTTATTGTTCCTGAGCAAGGCTTTACTCGACAGCGATTAGAACATTGGTGGAGTAAAAATAATATTAACGCAAAAATTTATGCTCAGGTGGCTGGTCATGAAGCCATGGTCTCCATGGTGAGCTTGGGCTTGGGCATTGCCATGGTGCCAAAGATCGTATTAGACAACTCCCCACTAAAAGATAAAGTTCAAATAATTAACGATCAATGTGAAGCACCAGCAGGCTTTGAGGTAGGACTTGCTGTACTAAAAAAAGAGCTCAGTGATCCAGCCTTAACAGCATTGTGGGATATTGCGCAAGAGTTGAAGGAAATAAATAGTACTTCGCTAAATATGATTTAAGTACATATGTATCAAAAGTGTGAATGATTGTAATCAGTTAGGGATAAGTGATTAATACCTTGCTATTATGGCGTTATCAGTAGTTCTAATCTATATAAGAAAAACAATGAAGTTGATAACTTATATTTTGGGGATAGTTAGTATCTCTTTTGGCCTTGTGACTGCATCTTTTGCACAACAATCCGAAGTTGATCCTAGCCAGAATATTACCACAGGGCAGTGGCACCTCAGTTTAAATACTGGGCTAGGTGTTATGACTAACCCATTGCAAGGTGGTGATGATTTACCTTTAGTATTGCTCCCTGAAGTTGCTTATTACGCCGAACAATTCTTTTTTGATAACGGCCGTATTGGTTACAGTTTAAAACCTGACTCACCCCATGTATTTAACCTCGTTGCTGAATTAAATCCCGAAACGCGCTTTTTTGTTGATTGGCACCCAAGCAACATATTCGCTTTATCGACATCGAACTCATTAAGTTTTGCGCAAAATGAGCAATCAGAACAACAGCCTAAAATAGCCATAAATGAATTAGATAAACGAAAGTGGGCATTGGATGCGGGGTTAAGCTACCATTATATTCACCATCAACATGTGTTTTCTATGCAGGCTTTAGCTGATGTATCTGGTGTATATGAAGGTTGGCGCACAGCCTTACAATGGCAGATGCACCGTAAACTAGGTGAACTACAAATAAAGCCAAGTCTAGGTATTTGGTATAAATCAGCCAAACTGAATGACTATTTTTATGGTTTAGCAGAAAAAGAAAGCCCATATGGTGCAATTGCTGTTGGTAGTAGCTGGCAGCCTTATGCTAAAATAGACGCCCGCTGGCCATTAAGTGAGGCCAATTCAGTGCGTTTTCATTTGGCATATTATGATTATTCTGCTTTAGATGACAGTCCGCTGTTCGAGCAAACGTATTCAATGACTGCTTTTATAGGAATTGATCATATTTTTTAATATGAAGTATCTACATTGTGCTGTGTACACTGTATTTTTGGTTTTTTGGCCAAGTAATGCAGTTGCAAAAAAAGGTAAGCTTAGCGTATCACCCAAAGTCTGTGTGGTTTCAGAACAACAAGATTTTTGTGATCTTGATTTAAAGTTTACAATCACATTGCCGCAGGCAATGGACGTGTGTTTGTATCAGCAAAAGCAACAGTTAAAATGCTGGCAAAAAATGCAATTTACTCACTTTGAATATAAAGCGCATGTTCAGGTTGAAACCATATACTCCTTGATCAATTCTCACACGGAAAAACCTATAGCGGCCGCAAGCATTGAAGTACAAAGCACTCATGCTAAAACTACTCGGCGCAGGTTACGTTCTCCGTGGAGCTTTTTTTAATTCTGGAGCTGCAAATGGCAAAAATTTTACTCGTTGAAGATGATTTAGGATTACAGCAATTAACGCGAGATTACTTAGAAAGTAATGGCCTTGAAGTTGCGGTACTTGACCGTGGTGATGAGGTATTTGACTACCTTGAAAACAACCAAATAGATTTAATGATTCTAGATGTTATGTTGCCAGGCAAAGACGGCTTTAGCGTGTGTCGCCAAGTGCGAGATAAATTTAGTTTGCCTATTTTGATGCTTACAGCAAAAGGTGAGGATTTTGACCAAGTAATAGGGTTAGAGTTAGGCGCGGATGATTACGTAATTAAGCCTGTTGAGCCTCGTGTTTTGTTAGCCCGTATTAGTGCTTTACTTAGACGTGGTCAAGCAACAATTAAAGTGCCTGAAGAGCTTCAATTTGGTGATTTGAATATTGATAAAACCAGCCGAATTGTACGCTTAAAAAACAATGAAATTACACTGACTTCTCATGAATTTGAGTTACTTTGGTTATTAGCATCAAATGCAGGTGAAGTGTTAAGTCGTGAGCATGTACATCAGCACATGATAGGGCGCCAGTATGATGGTTTAGACCGCACCGTAGACGTACGAGTATCTCGTATTCGCAAAAAGCTAGGTGATAATAGCGATAAGCCTTATCGTATCAAAACTGTCTGGGGACAGGGTTACTTATTTGTCTCAGATGCGTGGGGCTTATAATCGTTAATGGGGAAACTGTTCGCAAGTTTATATTTGTATATTATAGTTTCCCTGTTTCTAGTTAGTGGGGTTATTGAACAGCTTTGGCCCTATGAAGACTCGCAACAACAATTATCTCTCGATGATGAGTTTGGTCAATCCCTTTGGCTACTAGCTCAAACAGAACAAGGTGTTGCCCATATATCGGCAAACTTCGGCAGCAATATAGTACCAAAGCAAGATTTAGTCCTGCCAGAAGTTCAACAACAGACATTACAAAATAAGCAGTATATCTATCTATTTGATCAGCAACAGCGCGCTATTTGGTATGTCGCACTCGATAGTGAGCGGTTATTGCAAATTGGTCCTATAGACGTCTCAGCACCTGCGTTTTCTTCCGTATGGCCTTATTTATTACTACTGTGTGTAGTAGGTATCCCAGTTGGTTTGTGGAGCTTCCTACTGTGGCGTGACTTTTCCAAATTGCGACAAGCTTGTGAAGCGGTTGATGGCTCACAAGATTTTGAGTTAAGTGAATCATCAAAGTCGTTCTTTTTGCCTATTACAGACACGTTAAGCGCGATGCAGCTTCGTATTCAGCACTTATTGAACGCTCATCAAGAACTTACTTCATCAGTTTCACACGAATTTAGGACGCCTTTAGCTCGATTAAAGTTTGCACTGGCCATGCTAGAAGAACGCATAACCGATGAAAAATCGTTCGATTATATTGATACTATGCAGTTAGACATTATTGAGTTGGAGTCTTTAGTAAAAGAGATGTTAGATTATGCTCGCCTTGATAGTCAACAGCCAAATATGACAATGCAGCAATGTGACTTAGTGCAATTAGTGCATAGCGTGATCACTAAACTTGATTTTGCTACCGAGGTACAATTAGTGACAAACTTACCGCAACATTATGTTTATTTGTGTGATAGTCACTTTATCGCGCGTTGCATTCAAAATTTGATAGGCAATGCGCTTAAGTATGCACAGCACCAAGTTAAAATTAGTCTTGTAGAAGAGCCTCAAAGTATTTTACTTATTGTAGAAGATGATGGCCAAGGTATAGAAAAATCGCAATGGGAGGAAGTATTTAAACCCTTTGCACGGTTAGATAAAAGTCGAGATAAAAAAACCGGTGGCTTTGGTTTAGGTCTAGCAATTGTGGCTAAAATTGTTTCTTGGCACCAAGGGAACTGTGAGGTTAGCAACTCTTCTTTTGGTGGCGCGAAACTAACAGTTCGATTGAATAAGCAGCAATAAAAAAAGCGCCAATTAGGCGCTTTTTCATGGTTTAAACCAAAATCAACAAGTAGCAAAGTAATAGACTAAGACCTTATTGATAAGTTCATTTTAAAATTAATATTTTTTATTTTTTAAAAGTGGCATTAACATTTCTTCCAAGCCATTAAGTTTGACTTCATACATCATGGCTAATTGGCTACCAAGTTGTCCTGCTGGAAAGCCTTGTTGTTTAAACCATACTAAATAGGGTTCGGGTAGTAATAGTAAAGGGCGGCCAGCGTATTTACCAAATGGCATTTTTGTATTGATGGCACTTTTAAGTAGATCGGGATCCATTTTCAACTTAGACAAGTATAATTAGTCGGTTAGCTTATTATAAGAAAATAGGCTGTGACGGGCAAGAAACAGCCTATTTAAAGCGAGAGAGTAGGCCTCGCTGTTTACTTAATGAATTTGATAACTTGGTTTTTTTACAAAGCCTAATTGCTTTAAGCGATTAATGATTGATGGGTCGTCAATACGCTGCGGTGTTTCACTTTTCCGTAAAAAGTGATCACTTGGTACTTGATACACATCAAGCATTTTATGGAAAAGCACATCACGCATAGTCATCGCTGTCATTCCATTATTTTGCATTTCGTCTAGGCGATTTTGCAGCTCGACTAGTTTAGAGGTTTTGGAATCATCAGCCACTGCTGAAAACTGTAAACTCAACTTATATTTCATAGAAAAACCTTTAACATTGCAAAAATTAAAAAATAATTGACTATGTTTATGTGCACATAAAAAATTAATTTCTGTGTTAAAAATAGATACTTACGAATTATCAATGACCGCAGTTTACTCTGTTTTACGGGGGGAAAGCCAATTTGGATGTAAAGCTTTGTAAATGCACTTGACTTTATAATGGGTACTTAAAATAAGCAGTTTTAGCTGACTAGATATAACTCAATGAATATTAAATAAAAATAGTTATCAGTTCCCTGTTTGGTGCTAATAACTATTTTTCCTTAGTGTTTTCCATTAAGAAAATAATTTTTGTTTAACGTGTTCAGCAAAGCCACTACCTGCTTCTAGGTAGAAGTTGTAGGTCGAATCAACACCCATTTCTTCTAGTTCTTTTTGCTGATCGGGGTAGTTTGCAATAGCAGTCACCTGTCCTTGATAACCAGAAGCTTTGAGTTGTTCAAGGGCAAAAATATTTTGCATATGCTTTGGCATAGCCAACATGATCATTTCGACATGGGAGTGATTGACTCGTTGCCAAAAATCAGGATCGGTCGCATCCGCGAGTAGGGCTTTACGTCCTCGGCTGATATGTTTGTCAACAACTTCAGGTTTAATGTCTACACCAGCAACAACACCAGGGTGAGTTACATTGATTGTTTCATATGCACCGGTGCCAATACGGCCCATACCAAAAATAACTATTCTAGTGTTGTTTAGATTTACAGGTAACTCTTCTGCTAAACGGGTTGGGCTTTCAAATCGTAGTAGCCATTTTTCAATTTTAACGTAAATTTCATTGGATCGTTTATTAAGTGGTGAGGCAATAACAAATGTAAGCGACACTGCAATAGCCATAACCGCCAACCACTCTGGTGTGATCATACCACTCGTTGTTGCAACCATACATACAATTAAACCAAATTCACTGTAATTTGTTAACGTAAACGCACTTAATAAAGATGTGCGGGCACGTAATTTAAATACATTGGTTAGCATGTAATAAACTACCACTTTTAATGGCAATACACATACGATAACTAAAGCGATAAATAGTGAGTTAATTGTCAGCTCAGCGCCTAAGCCAATGGTTAAGAAAAATCCAACTAAGAGAATTTCTTTTAAGTTGAGGAGTGATTTAGCAAGCTCACTGGCTTTTCTGTGCGGTGCGAAAATCATGCCGATAATGAGCGCTCCTAAGTCACCTTTTAGGCCTGCAAACTCAAAAGCATGATAGCCAATTACTAGAGCAAAAAAGAAGCCAAACAAGGGTAAGAGCTCACCATGTTTAGAGCGATTCAATATCCAAAACATCACAGGGCGTAGCAAAGGCAATAATACAAACAATGCAATTGCCCAACCGTTAGGTATTTTCCCAGTACTAATGGCTAAAAAAATCACAGCAAAGATATCTTGCATAACTAAAATACCAATAGCAATTTTACCATGTAGACTGGCCATTTCACCGCGCTCTTCAAGCACTTTTACAGCAAATACGGTACTAGAAAAGCTAAAGGCAAATCCTACTAGTAAGGCGCTTTGCCAGCTCAGTTCTTTAAATAAGGGCAGAGCAAGTGATCCAAGTACAAGCATCAAGCCACAAAAAAGCAAGCTACTAATAATAATGTGTAATGAAGCTGGAGCCCACACTTGCGGCTTAATTAAGTTTGCAACTCTCAGTTTTAAGCCAATGCTAAATAGCAATAAGGTTACACCGAGATCAGCAATAGTATTGAGCAACTCAGTGGTTTTAAATCCTGCTAAATTTAACGCAAAACCTGCAACTAAAAAGCCAACTAATGGCGGGAGCTTAAGTTGATAAACGACAAAACCGCAGACAAAAGCTGCTGCAAAATATAATAGTTCCATAATACTTAACGTGACTTCATTTGTTATTACAGTGTATCGAAAGATCCACATTTTTGAAATTAAATAGTATGTAAAGAGATGATGAAAACAACATAAATCAGGTTCGCTTTGTATGAAAAATACTCTCTTTCACATTTTTTAGCTGAAAATCTAAAGAAATCACTATTTTTTCACTGACATCAGCTTTTAAATGTGGTTAAGATGCATTAACAAAGGATTTTAAGTGCAATTTTAGTCGTGGATAAGTTGTACTTAAGGAGAAATAGATGTTTAAAAAGATTCTTGCATCAGTCGGTATTGGTGCAGCAAAAGTTGATACCATTTTAGAAACTGAACACCTGCAACCAGGACAAAAGTTTAATGCTCAAATCGTCATAACCGCAGGCGATGTTAGCCAAGAAATTTCAGGCCTTGATCTTGCTCTTATGACTCGTGTCAAAGTAGAGGGTGAGGATGGCAGCTATTTTACTAATCACGTTATCGACAAATGGCGTATTACAGACATTGGTACAATAGAGCCAGGCCAAGAAAAGCATATTCCATTTGAAGCACGCTTGCATTCAGAAACACCTATTACAGAAATTAACGCTGGCTATAATCAATCCCATGTTTGGCTTGAAACGGGGTTAGATATTGATTTAGCGCTTGACCCAAGTGATAAAGATCACCTACATATTTATCCAAACGACGCTGTTAATACATTTATGCAAGCAATGGATAAACTGGGTTTTAGTTTGGTTAAAGCGGATGTTGAAAAAGGTTTCTTACGTGCTTCAACATTTAGCTCAGTGTCAGGTTGTTATCAAGAGCTAGAATATAAGCCTAACAGTCGTAGCTTGTTTGGTCTGCAAGAAGTAGAGCTATCTTTTGTGCCTGAAGCGCATAAAACTCATGTTTTAATTGAGTTAGACAGGGCATTTCGTGGTGACGGTTATGTTGACCTTACTATAGAGCATGATCATGTCAACCTTTCGCAATTGTGCGACCAACTTGAGCGCTTATTTGCTTAACGTTAAAATGAACACATTAATTACAGCCCAGTATCGTCTGGGCTTTTTTATCAGGGTTTTTTATGAATTTAACGGTGAAGCCATTTTCAGCTCTTACAACCAATGAGTTATTTATTATTGCAAAAGGTCGAGTTGATGTATTCGTAGTTGAACAAGCATGTGCATACCCAGAGTTAGATGAAGTAGATTGTCACAGTGCAACACGGCACGTGTATTGGTTGACACAACAAGAGCAGCTTGGCGCATATGCCCGTTGCTATGTTAAGAATGAACAGTACAGTGCTATTGGACGTGTACTTATCAATGAATCACAGCGTGGTAGTGGGTTTGCAAAAAAGCTAGTGAAGCAGGCTATCGCTGTATGTGTTGAGCAATGGCCTAGCAAAGATGTATATATAGGTGCGCAAACCTACTTACTCGATTTTTACCGGGGTTTTGGATTTACAGCCATTGCACAACCCTATTTAGAAGACGGTATTGAACATCAAGATATGATTTTAAAAAATCCATCAGCTTAGCTGATGGATTTAATTATTAACCAAATATAGAGTTAATGAATACAAGTCCGATTGCAATTGGGCAAATAAACTTTATGTACCAAGGCCATACTTTCCAAAATAAACTGTGAGCTACATCTGGGCAGCCTTGTTTTATTTCGTTCAGTAGTGAGTTTCTATACCAAATCCAACCAACAAACAGGCAACACATCAAGCCCAGTAGCGGCTGGCCAAATTTGGTGGTTATGGTGATTACTAAACCAAATAAAGCGCCAAAGTTAATTACAATGATTGAACTTACCAAGGTAATTATTGCACCGATTAGCCAGGTTGCTTTTACCCTTTCTAGTGAAAAGCGCTCAACAGCATATGATACAGGAGCTTCAAGCATAGAAATTGAAGAGGTGAGTGCAGCTATACTCATTAAAGCAAAAAAAGCAAAACCTACAAATAGACCTATTGTACCCATACCATCAAATAGCGCCGGTAATACCTGAAACACTAGCGTGTCCTCTGATAGCAATTTACCAGTGTCACTGAAAATCTCAACGCCTTGTGCTTGCGCTACATACATGGCCGGGATAATCAGTAATCCCGCAACAAAGGCGATGAATACATCAATAAGGGTTACATAAGCACCCAGTGACACAAGATTTTCTTTTTTACTGATATAAGAGCCATAAATGATCATCACACTGGTGCCAAGTGACAATGAAAAGAATGCTTGGCCCAAAGCATTAACTAATAATTCTGGGTTTAGAATTGAGCTAAAATCAGGCACTAAGTATGCTTTAAGCCCTGTCATTGCACCTTCTTGCATCATTACATAAATAATCAGCGCAAATAAAATAGATAGTAGTGCAGGCATTAAGCGTTTTGACCATTTTTCAATGCCATTCTCAACGCCACGACTAATGATTGCAACGGTTAAAACTATGAAGCCTGCAGTAAATAGTAGGTTTCTTGATAGTGATTGTTCACTTAACCAACTGGCGGTACTGTCGCTACCACTAAGTGTTGCTATTGGAGCAAAAGTTGCACTTATCATCCAACCAGCCACTATGGCATAAAAACTTAAAATCAGTCCTGCACAAATTATCCCACCAAAGCCAACAACAAAGGCAAAACGCTTCTGTGCGTCAGAATTCGAGATTTTACGTAAAGAGGAAACTGCATTTGCTTGCCCATGACGGCCAATTGTCAGCTCAGCCATTAATGCAGGATAAGCTAAACAAAAAGCGAGGATAAGATAGGCAACCAAAAATGCTGCACCGCCATTACTAGCTGTTTGGGTGGGGAATCCCCAAATATTTCCCAGACCCACCGCTGAGCCAGCTGCGGCCATGATGAATCCAAATCGGGAGCTGAACTCCCCTCTAATTGCGCTCATTATTATTACTTCTCTATTGTGTGACGGCGGTGACAATCTACTGTAAATGCTAAAAAATAAAAAGCACTTATTTTTTCATATAAGCGTGTTTGCTTGATTTTGAATCATTGCTAGCGTACGTTTACATTTCGGTGGTTGCTAAGTGATTGTATAGTTTAACATTTCAATGAAACACTTGATGTAAACTGTAACATAATGGTTACATTTAAGTGGTGTCGTGTATTTTTAGAGTAAAACAGGCGCCAGGTAGTCGTTTACTTCGCCCTACAATAACTGAACCATGATGCCAATCAGCAACTTTGGCAACAATTGCTAAACCTAAACCATAGCTCTGATCACCACGGTTACGGTGACTCTGTTCTTGGAAAAAGGGGCTAAATACCTTACGCCAATTAGTTTCATCAATACCCGGGCCATCATCCTCGACGGTGAAAACAACCATTTGGCTTTGCTTGTAAGCAGATAGAATAATTTTTTCGTTAGCAAAATCACATGCATTACTGAGTAAGTTACTGATTGCCCTCGCAAGCCAATGTAAGTCGGCACAAATACTAATATCGCTACAATTTAGTTCCAAGTCGAGCTGCTGCTTAATAATCTTAGGCTCAAGCTGTTGTACTACAGTGGTTAAATATGCATTTAACTGGGTTCGTGTATAAGTCAGTTGTGTCGCTTTTTGCTCTAAAGTGGCAAATGCTAAGTAGCTTTTAAGCATTGACTCCATTTGATCTAAATCTGACTCCATTCTTGATAAGTAATTTTTTCTTTTTTGTTCGTCTGTACAATCGAGTGCTGCGTCTAAACCAAAGCGTAAGCATGCGATTGGTGTGCGAATATCATGTGATAAACTAGACGCCATGAGTTTGTTTTCATCAAGCAGCTTTTCAATCTGGCTAGCCATGCGATTAAATGTCATCTCGACGTCTTTAATATAAGTAAAATGGGAGACCCCGATCCGTGCTTGTAAATTACCACTGGCGAACTGTTTAGCAGCTTCATTCACTACACTCAAGCGTTTAGCAAGCGGCGCAATAATAAAGCCCATAAAGACACATAAACCCGCATAAAAGAGCAAAGTGAGCAACATATCATTTTGCTGGGTAAGTTCTTGGCGCTTTTCTAATCGTAGCTTTAAATGAAAAGGTGCAAGCTGACTGTTACTGTAGAGCAAGTAAAACCCCAGTTGATCTTCGAGGATAAGGCCACCTTGTTTATTCATTTCATTGACTAATGAAGTCGGTAAAGCGAGTGCTTGAGTAGCTCTGTATGTTAAAGGTAAAGAAAACTGGGTTGCCAGTTGTTGGGTAAAAGAGGCTCTTTGCTCCATCGCAACTGCACTTACTTGTTGGCTAAACCCCATAAGTAACTTACTTTGTAATTCAAACTCATCTTTACTACTGTAAGTTTGCTGGCTAAATGCATCGATAAGCCAACCCAGTACCACGATTGAAAGTAGGGCACTGGCTAGTAATGAAATATAAAACTTTTTCATTGCTTGCTATAACCTCGGCTCGTTTTTACATTTACCATGCACTGGCAACAAGTAGGTAGCCTCGGCCCCAAATCGTTTTTATTTTTTCTGGGTGTTGTGAGTCATCATTAAACTTTTTACGCAGTGCAGAAATAAGCACATCTACGCTACGGTCTAGGCCATCATATTCGCGTCCTTTGGTTGCTTTAAATACCGCATCGCGCGAAACAACTTGCCCTGCATTAGCTGCCAAATATTGTAGCAACAAGTATTCCGCACTCGAAATGGGTTGCTCTACATTATTAATAAACACATTTCGAGCTTGAGTATCAATTTTTAATGAGCCAACTTCGATAATAGTGTCGTCTTGCCTGTTATCTGAAGTATCATTATTTAAACGCAGCGCAGCTTTTATACGTGCAAGTAATGCTCTGGGTCTGACTGGTTTCATTATGTAGTCACTTGCGCCTACTTCTAAGCCGATCACTTCATCCATTTCATCATCGCGTGCGGTCAGCATAATTATAGGGCGTTGATAGAATTGGCGAAGTTCTCTGCATACACTAATACCATCTTGGCCAGGCAACATGACATCAAGTAAAATTAAATCTGGGTTTAATTGTTTTACTTGCGTAACAACTTGATCGCCACGAGCGCATATTTGTGCGGTATAACCTTGCTCAGTTAAATACTCAGCTACCCATTGTGCAAGGGAGCTGTCATCTTCTACTAGTAAAATGGTGCCGTAATTATCCATAGAATTCTCTTTAAAAAAGTCGCCAGCGACGTTTCTTTTGGCGGTTTTGATAAACCCATTGTAGTTGTACTTGAGTCGTTGCGATTATTTTACCGTTATCACTATTGATTAGCTCAAAAGCAATTGTTTCAACAGAATCAAAAGCGTAATTGAATTGGCCAGACTGCTGCCTTAACCAGCATTGCATTATATGTTTTGAAGTCGCATCGCGTAGGCAGTAATTGCCAACCTCAGGCTGTTGCCAATTCAGTGCAATATCAGCATAGCAGTTACGTCCTTCGCGAAGCGCAACACAGGTATCTGGTACAGCGAGAAGGTTATTCTCTTGTGCTTGCTCGCCGTGGACTAAAAGCGATTTAGACCCCAGTAAACAAAAAATTATAGTAAGAGTTTTAGAATACATATCGCACGCCTACCATGGCTTTATGTTGATAGCTTTGTGAGACAATGGGGCTATCAGCTATTTCGTCGGAAAACCACGTTGATAGCCAGCCGCTTAAAAATACCCAATGTTGATTAAGTGGATACTCGGCATGAAATTCAAAGATTAAGCTACCTGATGTGCCTGTGCTGTATATGGGTCTAGTTGGCGTGGCTTCATCTGCTGCGATACCAAAGTAGTAATTAGTAAAATCAGCTGAATATGCACTGATCCCTACGCCGGTGCGAAATTCCCAATTCCGCCAAGGTAGAATATGACTAAAAAACGAATTCATCACCCAGCCATTATGGGCGTTTGATATATCGTGGAGGTATTCAAATGATATTTGTGAGTTTTCAAAACGACGGGCTAAGCGTAAACCAGTATTAAAGTCATATTTTCGAGTATTAATACCGGCAAGTTCTTCTATGGTACCGGTGTTATAAAAGTCGAGGCCAGTATCATCAAAGCCTGCTTGAACATTAGCACCAATTATATCCAGTTCCCAATTAAACTGTTCAATTATACTATAGCCAACGATGACGCCACCACTGAGCTGACTGTGATCTATATCGAGGTAAAAACGGTCGTAAGATAGCGCGAGATTTAGGTCAAGCTCTAAGCCATCATTGTATGAGTCCATTCCAACCAAAAAGGAGTCTTCAATATAATAACCCGCTCCCGCACTCCAATCCCACGCAAACCCGCTAGTGGGCTCAAGAGTGTTATCTGCATAGTAGCGATTGCTTGCTGCACTGGTGTTGATCCACAAACACATACTGAGAAGGGTAAGTTTCAAATATGGTGCTAATTGATTGTGCAGCATCTGTTTTCCGGCAGCGTAAATAGAGTAAGTATGTGTATTATATTGTTAAAGAGTACCTTTTATCTGTAAAAAAATGTACGAAATGGTGTTTAATTTTATAACACTTTAATTTTATCAATCAAAATACTGGTTAAATAATACTGCATCATTGGAGTCAAAGCGCTTATTTCAGTGCGATTACATGGCCCTTGTAACTTAGTTAAGTTACTCATTTTGCTGATGGTTTTATACTCTGGAATACTCACGTCCTGATTTGCACGTGCCATACGCGCTTGCTCTGTATTTTGTTCGTGAATAAAAGATGCAATTTCTAATTCATTACTGATTAATTGTTCTTGTACAAAGCTATATACCAACGGCTCTCTGTGAAAACTGGCACTATCAATAGATGATTTTCCAAACCACACAACATCACCTGAGGCTCTGTGGGTTAAGCGCATGCTTACTTGTGCGTTGATGGTCGCACATTGTTGTGTCGGGTAAAGCATAGCGACTTTTTCAAATGTAGTTGTTGTTTCGCTAGGAACTTGTATTTGATATTTGGTGTCGTCAATAAAGTTAAGTTCCAGTTGATGAATTGATAGAGTGTAATCAGTAACACCTTGTTCAACAACACGCAAATTAATTGCAGTTATTGCATCACTTATTTGCTTGAATAATGTGTCTGTGACACTGGCTTTATCTGCGACGATTCTAACAGTTTGATTACGGCTTACTTTATGGGCTGGTAGCTGCACCGACTTCACTTTAGGGGAAGCATGTTTAGTTGCGTATTCAACTTGGTAGCTTTGGCTTTTCAAAGATGGCTTTGCTGGCATTGCTAATGGTGCTGCTATTGGCGGTGGGGCGGTAACACACGCTGTGGTTGTTAAGATAAAAACAGCAATAATAAGAATACGAATAATCACAATAAACCCTTTAAAAATTCATGAATCTAGACATTGTACGTTAGTCTTAATAAAAGTTCATGGTATTATGGACTCAGAATATTCTCAATGTAGATAAAAATAATAAAAAATGAAGTATTTTTTGCCCTGGGTTTATACCGTTTTTCTCCTTACTCTGTTGTTTTTTTCTGGGCTTAGTCATGCAACTGATAAACAGTGGCAATCACTTGTCAGTGATTATGAAAAGCATCTAGCTGCAAAATTAAAAAGTAAAGGGATCCCTGGTGGTGCGCTGTCTATAGTAAACGGCCCGGATAATCTTTTTGTAAAAGGGATTGGTGTTACAAAGCTTTCTAAGGGGCGCAAGGTCGATGCCCATACTCGCTTTCGCTTAGCCTCAGTATCGAAAACATTTGCAGGCTCCCTGACGGCAAAACTCGCCAATGAAGGGCGCTTTTCTCTCGAAGATCCTGTTAGCAAATTTATTCCTGAATTCAGTAATACGAGTTATAAAAACAACTTGAAGGTTTATCACTTATTGAGCCATTCAGGAGGTTTAGTGCCCAATGCATATGATAACTTGATTGAGTCGAGAATGAGTTACCCTGATATTGTATCTAAGCTTTTAAGTGTAGAGCCCATTTGTAAGCCCGGACAGTGTTATGGCTATCAAAACGTGATGTTTAGTTTGGTTGATGAAGTAATTAAAGCAAGCACTAAAATGGGCTATGCTCGCTGGTTAAATGAATTCGTTTTTGCACCTTTGCAAATGAACGATGCTAGTTTAGGGTATGAGCAAATGATAATTGATAACAACTACGCCCACCCACATGTTAGGGGGCGTAAGCGTTGGCATACGGCAAGATTAAAACAAAACTACTATAAAGTGCTGCCCGCTGCGGGTGTTAACGCCAGTGCCAGTGATATGGCTATATGGCTTAAAGCACAATTGGGTTACTACCCAAGTGTGTTGTCGCCTGAAGTACTTGCAGATCAAACTCGTCCTTATACGCATACTAAAAAAGAGTTACGTCGTAGGGTGTGGAAAAAACACCTCAAAGAGGCTTATTATGGTTTAGGTTGGCGGGTTTATAATTATGATAATGAAACCCTTTATTACCACAGTGGCTGGGTGCAAGGCTATCGTAGTGATATCGTTATTATGCCGCATTTAAACATTGGTTTTAGTTTGATTTTAAATGCGGAAACAGGTTTGATCAATGAGCTTACCACAGAGTTTATTGACCAAGTCCTTGCTTATAAACGTCAGCAGAAATAACGCTAGGATCATTAATGAAGTACTTACTGAGTTTTTTAATTATTTTTTATACTGGCGCGGTTTATGCGACACCTGAAAATATTTTCTTATTTCGTCATAGTGAAAAAAGCGAAGGCAAGAACCCGCATTTAACAACCGCTGGAAAGCAAAGGGCGCTGCAATTACCTACTTTAATTCACCAAACTGAAACGGTTACGTTATACAGCACTAATTATAATCGTACCGTTGAGAGTGCAAGTGAATTAGCTAAGCACTTTGCTGTTGAGATTAATATTTATGATCCGCGAGATTTAGTGGCGTTTAAAGAGCATATTTTGCAACAACAGGGCACAGTGATAGTCATTGGTCATAGCAATACGAGTGTTGAACTAGCGGCTTTAATTTCTGAATTAACGGTAAGTAAAATGCTTGAATCAGAATTTTCACGTTATTTCTTACTACAGCGCAGAGGGAAAAATTATCATCTAAGTGATTTACGAATGAATTTTTAGTCGATTGCACATTCTTTTACATTTTTCTTCGCCGTAAAATTTAATTATAAAAAAACCAGCTTCCGCTGGTTTTTTTAGGAAGCTAAAAAAATTAATTGCGCGGCAACTGAATTTTTTTCTCTTCACTTTGGCGATAAAGCACAATCGTGTGACCGATTGTTTGCAGTTTTTCTGCGCCAGTTTCACGTACAATTGCCTCAAATATCAAGGCTTTAGTTTCACGATCGTCAGTTGGTACTTTAACTTTAATAAGTTCGTGAATCTCTAATGCACTTTGTATTTCAACCACAACACCTTCGGTTAAACCGTTTGAACCAAGTAATACAACTGGTTTTAGGGAGTGTGCTTGACCTTTTAAAAACTGCTTTTGTTTGTTCGATAATTTCATGTTGTTACAAATTTTGCTGAATATGGCTTGAATTAAGGGTATTCTAACGCCATCTAAAGAATATTACTAATTAGTTGCGTGTTAATTTATGACAAATAAAAAACATTCAGCCAGTTCACAGCGTTGGTTGAAGGAACATTTTGATGATCCTTACGTTCACGAAGCCCAAAAGAAAGGTTGGCGCTCTCGTGCGATTTTTAAACTTGATGAAATTCAAAATAAAGATAAATTACTACGCCCAGCAATGACCGTGGTAGATTTAGGTGCGGCACCCGGTAGTTGGTCCCAGTATTTAGCAGAAAAAGTTGGCGCTAAAGGCCAAGTTGTTGCATGTGATATATTACCTATGGATTCACTGGCAGGTGTTGATTTTTTACAAGGAGATTTTCGAGAAGAGGCTGTACTCGATGCGCTATTAAATCGTATTGGGGGTAAAAACGTAGATGTGGTGCTTTCCGACATGGCACCGAATATGAGTGGCAATAGCTCTGTTGACCAAGCAGGCAGTATGTATCTGGTGGAACTAGCGCTGGACATGTGTCACCAAGTGTTGAAGAAAAATGGTGCATTTATTGTTAAAGTTTTCCAAGGTGAAGGTTTTGATCAATATTTACAAGATGTACGTAATAGCTTTAAAACAGTGAAGATACGCAAACCCGACGCCTCGCGTGCTCGTTCTCGTGAAGTATATATAGTAGCGACAGGCTACAAACTGTAGTACAGTTGTCAGGCGTGTAGTTGAATTTAAATTAATTGGATACAAGAGGTTAACCCCTTGAGCGATATGGCGAAAAATCTAATACTCTGGCTGGTAATTGCAGTTGTGCTAATGTCAGTCTTTCAGAGCTTTAATGGTGGCGATCAAATCGATCGTCAAACTAGTTACAGTCAATTTGTTAAAGACGCCCGAAATGGCGCTATACAAGAAGTGGCAATTGAGAGTACCAGTGGCACAATCACTGGGACTAAAAGTAATGGTGAGCGCTTTCAAACCATTATGCCTATTTATGACAAAGACATTTTAAATGACTTATTAAAAAGTGATGTGAATGTTAAAGGTGTTAAACCTGAAGAACAGTCGTTCTTAGCAAGCATACTTATTTCATGGTTCCCGATGCTGCTCCTCATTGGTGTGTGGATTTTCTTCATGCGTCAAATGCAAGGCGGTGGCGGTAAAGGTGCTATGTCGTTCGGTAAGAGCAAAGCACGCTTGATGAGCGAAGACCAAGTTAAAACAACCTTCGCGGATGTTGCTGGGTGTGACGAAGCGAAAGATGATGTGACCGAATTAGTGGATTTCTTACGGGATCCGTCTAAGTTCCAAAAGTTAGGCGGTAGTATTCCTAAAGGTGTACTGATGGTCGGTCCTCCTGGAACGGGTAAAACATTGCTTGCCAAAGCTGTTGCCGGTGAAGCAAAAGTACCGTTTTTTACTATTTCAGGTTCTGACTTTGTAGAAATGTTTGTTGGTGTTGGTGCGTCACGTGTTCGTGACATGTTTGAACAAGCTAAAAAAGCAGCGCCATGTATCATTTTCATCGATGAGATTGATGCAGTTGGTCGTAAGCGTGGTGCAGGTATGGGCGGCGGTCACGATGAGCGTGAACAAACTCTAAACCAAATGTTAGTAGAAATGGATGGTTTTGAAGGCAACGAAGGTATTATCGTTATCGCCGCAACGAACCGCCCTGATGTACTTGATCCAGCATTACTTCGTCCTGGTCGTTTTGACCGTCAAGTTGTGGTTGGTTTACCTGATATTCGTGGTCGTGAGCAAATATTAAAAGTTCATATGCGTAAAGTGCCTTTAGGCGACAACGTAGAAGCGGCTGTTATTGCCCGCGGCACGCCAGGTTTCTCAGGTGCCGACTTAGCAAACCTTGTCAACGAAGCTGCTTTATACGCTGCTCGTGGTAATAAGCGTGTAGTTAGCATGGCTGAGTTTGATGCTGCTAAAGATAAAATCATGATGGGTGCTGAGCGCAAGACCATGGTGATGAGTGAGCAAGAAAAAGAAATGACAGCCTACCATGAAGCGGGCCACGCAATTGTTGGTCGGTTAGTGCCAGAGCATGACCCTGTGTATAAAGTGTCTATTATTCCTCGTGGCCGCGCCCTTGGTGTAACTATGTACTTACCAGAGCAAGACCGTGTTAGTCATTCAAAAGAGTTGCTTGAGTCAATGATTTCAAGCCTTTATGGTGGACGTATTGCAGAAGCACTTATCTACGGTGAAGATAAAGTAACCACAGGTGCGAGTAACGATATTGAAAGGGCAACTGATATTGCGCGTAAAATGGTTACTCAGTGGGGTTTGAGTGAAAAGCTTGGGCCATTACTTTATGCAGAAGATCAGAATGAAATGTACATGGGTGGCGGCGGAGGCCGTGCTATGAGCATGTCGGATGAAACTGCAAAAGTAATTGATACTGAAGTACGTTTGTTTTCTGATAGAAACTACCAACGTGCTGAGGATATTCTTAAAGAGAATATCGATATCTTACATTCGATGAAAGATGCATTAATGAAGTATGAAACAATTGATGCAAAACAAATTGATGACTTAATGGCACGTCAACCAGTGCGCGAGCCTCGCGATGCGCATGACAGACGTGACACAGACGATAAAAAGCCAGCACCAGCCCAAGTAAAAGCTGAACCTGAGAATAAAGATCAAGAATCATCGCAAAAAGATGAAACAAACCTTGATGACAAAGCTGAATAATAGTTAAAATAGCTTATCTAAAAACCCCGGGCCACCGGGGTTTTTTGTATTAAAAAGAATAATCAATACGATGGATGTATTGAAGGTGAAAAATGACCACAGTTAATTTACCTCGAGGTCGTAAGTTGCACCTCAACACCCCAATCATTATGGGGATCTTAAATGTTACTCCTGATTCCTTTTCAGATGGTGGTTCATACTATCAAACGGACAGCGCTGTCATTCAAGCTCAAGCCCTTCTTAACGATGGTGCGACCATAATAGATATTGGTGGTGAGTCGACGCGCCCAGGTGCGCCTGATGTCACGCTTGAAGAAGAGTTAAGTCGTGTAATACCCACAATAAAAGCAATAAGGGCTCATTCAGATTTAGCTGTAAGTGAATGTATCATTTCAATTGATACCAGCAAAAGCGAAGTAATGCACCAAGCAATACGCGCTGGGGCTGATATAATAAATGATGTGCGTGCTCTACAAGAGCCTGGTGCGCTTAGCGCAGCAGCCCAGTTTAAAGATGTCGCTATTTGCTTGATGCATATGCAGGGGCAGCCTCGCACCATGCAAAGCAATCCGCAGTACGATAATTTATTTGCAGATATCAATCATTTTTTTCAGCAACGTATTGATGCTTGTAAAGCAGCGGGCATTAAGCCAGAGCAACTTATTCTAGATCCAGGCTTTGGCTTTGGAAAAAGCTTGACTCACAATTATCAATTGTTAGCACGATTTGATGAATTTAATCGATTTAATTTACCAGTGTTGGCAGGGCTTTCACGTAAATCAATGATTGGTAATTTACTAAATAGAACAACGGATGAGCGCCTTGCCGGCAGTTTAGCTGGGGCACTTATAGCAGCGCAACGTGGCGCAAAAATTATTCGAGTACATGATGTAAAAGAAACCGCAGATGTGCTTGCTGTTTGGCAAGCTTGCGAACAAGGAATATCAAATGAGCAATAGAAAATATTTTGGCACCGATGGTGTACGTGGCATGGTTGGGGAGTTTCCAATCACCCCTGAATTTGCACTTAAACTTGGCTGGGCAGCTGGTCGTGTACTGTCACAAAATGGCACTAAAAAAGTTATTATTGGTAAAGATACGCGGATTTCTGGCTATATGCTTGAAACATCACTCGAAGCTGGCTTAATTGCCGCAGGTATCGATGTGGTTTTACTAGGGCCAATGCCAACACCGGCTGTTGCTTATCTTGCGCAAACATTTCGTGCTGAAGCGGGTATTGTGATCAGCGCCTCACATAATCCTTATCATGATAATGGCATTAAGTTCTTCTGTGGTCGAGGGTTAAAACTCGGTGATGACGTAGAGTTGCAAATCGAAGCCATGCTTGATGAGCCTATGACGTGTGTAGCCTCTGATAAGTTAGGTAAAGCACGCCGTCTAGAAAGTGCTGATGGGCGTTATATTGAGTTTTGTAAGAGCCAATTCCCGCAAGGTTTATCACTTGAAGGACTAAAAATTGTATTAGATTGTGCTAATGGAGCCACTTACCATATAGCACCATCAGTCATGCGTGAGCTAGGTGCTGAGATTATTTGTCATGCATGTGAACCAAATGGTGTAAATATCAATTTAGAGTGTGGTGCAACTCATGTAGATGCACTTAAGCGTAAAGTGCTTGAGCATAACGCTGATGTGGGTATTGCCTATGACGGTGACGGTGACCGTGTCATGATGGTTGATCATAATGGCCGTGTATTTGATGGCGATGATATTGTTTACATTATAGCTTGTCAGGCTGCCCAAGATGATATTTTAGGTGGTGGTGTTGTTGGTACGGTTATGTCTAATATGGGTCTTGAAAACGCATTAAAAGCCAAAGGTATCGCATTTGAACGTAGTAAAGTTGGCGACCGTTATGTAATGGAACTATTGCAAGAAAAAGGCTGGAAAATCGGTGGCGAAAGCTCTGGGCATGTATTGAATTTAGACCTTATTAGCACGGGCGATGGAATCATCTCAAGCTTACAAGTATTAGCCGCAATGGTTGCACAAAACCGCACATTGAAAGATTTAGGTGCTGGTTTTACTAAATACCCAATGAAAATGATTAACGTGCGCTACAAAGCGGGTACTGATCCAACCCAAGCACCAGAAGTACTTGCTGCAGTTGCGGAAGTTGAAACTAAACTGGCCGACAAAGGTCGAGTTTTACTACGTAAATCTGGCACTGAGCCGGTAGTGCGAGTAATGGTTGAAGCTGAAGAAGAAAAAGTAGTACTTGATAGCGCAAGCAAAATTGCTGCAGTTGTCGAATCTATGAGCAAACAAACTGATTGATAACAATAACCTCTTGTAACTTTGGGCGAGTCGAGTTACTATCTCGCCCGCTTTCTAATCTGGAGTGGAAAAATGGCAACACGCAAGCCAATGGTAGCTGGGAACTGGAAAATGAATGGCTCTTTAGAGCTTGTTAATCAGTTATCTGTTGCAGTAAATGACGTCAAATCAGCTGATTTAGATGTTGTAGTATTTCCTCCTTACCCGTTGTTATCTTCGTTAATTAAACAAGGTGTAACAACAGGTGCGCAAACTGTATCGGAAAATGAGCCAGGCGCTTTCACCGGTGAAGTAGACGCACAACTAATTAAAGACTTAGGTGCTAAGTATACATTGGTTGGTCACTCAGAACGCCGTAGTATTTATGGTGAAAGTAATGACACAGTTGCTAATAAATTTGCGCGTGCACAGCAAGTAGGCTTAACCCCTATATTATGTGTAGGTGAAAGTGAGCAACAACGTGAACAAGAACAAACTGAATTAGTGGTTGCTGCACAAATTGATGCAGTAATTGATAAATTAGGTCTAGCAGCACTGAAAGATTCTGTGATAGCATACGAGCCCGTTTGGGCCATTGGCACAGGTAAGACTGCATCGCCTGAACAAGCACAAAGCGTGCACAAATTTATCCGTGATAAAATTGCTACTTTAAGCAGCGATTTAGCACAAGGGCTGACCATTCTTTATGGTGGCAGCGTTAATGAAAAAAATAGCGAATTATTATTTGCACAGCCAGATATAGATGGTGGCCTGATTGGTGGCGCTAGTCTAAAAGCAGATTCCTTTACTGCAATCTGTAATAGTGCAAAAAGGACCGTATAAGATGTACGAAATTTTATTAGTAGTTTATTTAGTTGTTGCGCTTGCACTTGTTGGTATGGTTTTAATCCAACAAGGTAAAGGCGCAGATATGGGCTCGTCATTTGGCGCTGGCGCATCAGGAACTGTGTTCGGTTCATCAGGTGCGGGTAACTTCATGACAAAAACAACCACAATTTTAGCGACAATCTTTTTTGTGCTAAGTATTGTGCTAGGTAATTTAACCGCGAATCAAATTAAGCAAAGTGATGAGTGGGAAAACTTAGAAGCAGCTCCTGCAGTTGAAACTGTAACACCGGCTGATAGCGATGTTCCAGTAACATCTACGAAAGAAAAATCTGACGTACCAAATTAATTTATAGAATATTGTTAAGCGGTTTACATTCCTCAAGTAAACTAACAAGCTTAACAGGTAAAAGTGAAAGCTTTAAAAATGCGGTTGTGGTGGAATTGGTAGACACGCTACCTTGAGGGGGTAGTGCTTTCGGGCGTGGGGGTTCAAGTCCCCCCAACCGCACCATATCAAAGAAACCGGTAACAGCGATGTTACCGGTTTTTTTATACTTATACATTCAGTTAGTTAGGTGTAATTTATAGATATTATCAATGTCAGTACCGGGTTTTAGCCCTTTACAGCTGATTGGTTATCAGTCTAGCTAAATGAAAAGTTGTTTCTAAGTTTTGTCTCACTGTTTATTAGCTAACACATCACTACCAGGTTGTCGTGCTTGCTCAATCAAACTTTCTCCGTTATTAATAGAGGCTAAAGCTAGCCCCTGGCTGTTGTTTTTGTTGTTATCTGCTGAGTAAAGTATTCGATTGTTTACTCTTTATTAGTTGCAAATGTATGATCTTCGTTGATTAATTGAAATTTCAGAACAAATACCGCACTTTAAAGGCTTGATATTTAGCTAGAACTGGTGTTTTTTGACCGTGTCGACCAATGCGGCCTATTCTTTTGTGCAACTGCTCTTGGGTAAGTCAGTTTGAATCAGATGCAAGCTGCTAAACTTACCATCATTGTATTAAACAATATTTAGTATCAAATAGGTTATCTTATAGTAAAGGTGTCACTTTTTTTAAAAACTTAGGTGAGGTTTGAGTTAAATTGGTGAGTTTAATAAAATTTTCTTTATATTTAATGCTAAAACAATTAATTACAACAAAAGAGAATTGCAATTAACTAATAATAGCCTATAAATAGAGGATGTAAGTAAAATCTAACAAATAGTGTTAAAACTCTGATTGATTACGTATTGATGAGATGATTATATATAGAAAAAGCTATATAAATTATAAATATAGTTAAATATTAGGCCATCTAGCCGATAACACACATAGTTATAAAAATTAAGGTACATCGAATGGCGTCAAGTATGTCTTTTCAAAATATCAGTATCACCAAAAAAATCCATGCCATTACTAGTATTGCAGTGGTCGCTTTTATAGTGATAGTGCTGATAAATTATATTGCTATGGATGACAACCGAGGTTCATTGGATGAGCTAGAGAAAACCTCTTACCAGGTGGTTAAGTTAACATCTTCAAATGTTGTTCTATTAGAAAAACTAGACGAACTCTATACGCAAGCTGTAACGTTTGGCGAACAAGAACTGGTAGACAAAGCCGGTGACACATATGCAAAATTAACCGTTAACCTTGAAAAAATCACAGCTATTAACAGTAGTTACATCGACTCTCAAACACGCATCCAACTTAATAGTTATTCTAAGGTTTCTTCTGAAATAGCGGTTGGAATGATAAAAGGTACTGCTGATTTTAGTAAGATCCAACAGCAAGCTCAGTCTAAAACACAGATGTATAACTCTGTTTTAGAGAGTTTTAAAAATGCGCAGCAACGTGCTGATGACCGTTTTTTTGAATTAGTTAAAGATACTAAGTCTCGTTCTGATAATGCTTTAACTTTGATGTTCGTCGTGTCTTTAGTGTCTTTGGTTTTACTTTTATTTATGGCTGTCTGGATTGCAAGAGGTATTGGGTCTGCAGCGAGTGAGGCGGCAGGAAATTTACGTTTACTAGGCGAAGGTAAAGGCTCACTAAGTACGCAGCTAACAGTACGATCTGAAGATGAAATTGGTCAAGTAGCAATCAATTTCAATACGTTTATAGCTTTATTACGAGGTTCAGTTTTAGATGTAATGGCTGTATGTGAGCCATTAATGGAAAATTCAACACGCTTAGTTCAAGGTATGGAGCAAGCTGAGCGGGCAACCAGTAAACAAACTTCAGATGCAGAGATTGTTAAACAGTCGATGGAAGAGATGAAGCAGAGTGTGGGTGATATCTCTCAATCGGCTGCTAACGCATCTCGTGCTGCACAAACAGCGGAGCAAGAAGTAGAACAAAGTCGTAGCCAGATTCAAACATCGGTTTCAGAATCTAAAACGCTGAGCAATGAAATAAATCATGCGGCAACTACAATCAATAAGTTAGCTGATGACACTAAAAATGTAACACAGATTTTAAATGTTATAACGTCGATTGCTGAACAAACAAATTTGTTAGCACTCAATGCCGCTATTGAAGCAGCTCGAGCTGGTGAGCAGGGCCGAGGCTTTGCGGTAGTAGCCGATGAAGTTAGAGAGCTTGCATCACGTACAGCTAAATCAACAAATGAAATCCGAGAACTATTAAATATACTGACAACAGCTGCAAATGAGTCGGTAAATGCAATGACTTCGGCACGGGATATGGCGACTAATAATGCCATTGCAGCAGAAAATACCGGTGTTTCAATTGAAAAAATTGCCGAACAAATGCTTGAGATTAATGGAATGAACTCGCAAATAGCAGCGGCCACTGAAGAGCAAACTTCCGTTGCTGCGATGGTTGTCGAGAATGTCTCTAACATGCATACGTCATTCGAAGATACAATGCAATCACTTGCCGCTGTAAGGGATGTTGCTAAAAATCTACATTATTTATCAGATAACTTATTAGATGCGACTGCGAAGTTTAAAGTTGAATAAAGGCGAATCTAAACTTTAAAATATTTAAGTAGATAATAAAAAACCACCTCGTTTGAGGTGGTTATTCAATTGAAAAATAAATAATTTTTAAAATTTGCCAATAACTTTTACGCTATCAGTCACCTTTGCGCTATCAATGTAGCCAATTCCATCCTTGTTGTTACTAACGAAATCAATCACAGCTTGATCATTACTAAGTTTTTCAGGTGGAGTTCCTTTACCGGTAAATATCAATTTTGACCAATAAGCATTGAGTTGACTGCCAGACTTACCAACCACTTTGTCGTTGAACTCATCTGCTACACTATTACTATCTTGGTTAACTGGGTTCACTTTCATACCATCAGCAAAAGATTTACTTTTTCCTAAGTAGATTTTTTTAATGGTATTAGCGTCAATTTGATTCGCATTTGCAGGGTTTACGATTACAGCAACTTCTGCAAATGTGTTCAATGAGCAAACAGTCAGTGCAGCGGCTAAAAATAATTTTTTCATCACAAACTCCAATTAAAATACTAAATCTACAGCGACAGCAACAACATCAGTCTCAGTATCTGTGATATCGTTTTTAAAGCGGCTAAAGTCTACCTTTAAAGCTGCAGAAGGGTGGAAGTCATAACGAGTGCCAATAGTGTATACATTACTTTTCGCTTTTGATCCCTCTAATACCAAGTTGATACCTTGATTTAAATCAGGAACGGCTGGTAGCGCATTATAACGGCTTTTTTCATGCTTATCGTCGTTATTCTCATAAGTCAAATGAACAGTCCACTCATCTATACGATAGCCTACAGATGTATAGTATTGAGTTTGCTTAGCTAATGCACTGTTATCTACTTCAAACTCCGTATATTCAGCATCGAATAACACGTTGTTATAATCAATAGAGAAACCAAGTGCTAAGAATGATCCGTCATCTTCATCGACAGCGATGTTATCAGCCTGATCAACAAACCCTGCGTTTCGTAATGTTGTTTCTAACTCATTGAGTGCGACAGCTGTTGCGTTATCATTTTCAATTGCTATAGATGTATCAGCTATAAAGTAGGCTGCGCGAGCACTAAACCAGTCGTAGCTTAGTGTCCAGTTAACGCCTGCTATATCATTAAGCTCAGTGTCACCATTAACTGATACAACGGCAATTGTACCGTCGTAGCTTCCATAAATACCTTGAAGTGTCGAGTCCCAATCACCAATTTGTGATGAATATAATAAACTTAAACCTTCATAGGTTGAAAAAGGAAGGTTATAAACTGATTGAGGTGGCCTTACCCAGCGGTATGCATAGCCAACATCTAAAAAGTCTGAATAACGATAAAAAGGTACGCGCATTTTACCTGCACTGAGTTGCAGCTCATCGGTAAACTCGTATGTTAAGTACGCCCATTCAAACTCAGCGTCAAAGTCATTTTCGCCACGGGCTACTATTTGTGCTGTTGCGCTTAATTTATCTTGCAGATCAGCAGATAATTGCAGCGCAAACACGCTTTCATTTTTAAAAGATATATCGTTATCATACCCATATAAAGTTGTATCATCGTCTAATGTTTTACCGCCAACAATAGAGGCAAAACCATTGATACGCACTTCTGCATATGAGCTTGCAGACGCACATACAGCGCAAAGAGCAATTGCGATAGGAAGTTTTTTCATTGTGTATCCTAATATTTAAAGAAATGTTGATTTCAAAGATATTCTAGTAGTAAAAGAGCGACTTAGCGACGCTATCGGTAAATAAAGTAGTTAAGGCCAATTTTAAGAAGTGAAAATTCAGAATAGATAAGGTGGATTATTTCATATGTTAGACTAATTTATAATAATTTTATTAGATTTTTAATTTTATCCAGCTAAATCATACCTAATTCAACCAAATAACTATAACCTTCTTCCTGAGGTGGCTGCTCATCGGACTTAACGTTCTTTTTAGGTTATGTGGCATCGTAAAAAACTCTTTAAAGGTGTGGTATTTAAAGATAAGAACTTGCGCAGTTCTAGTGCCAGTTATATTGTTGTTATTTATTGGTGTTTTAACAGCACCATACCGTATAAAAATAACAATTGAGGGTAGCCACAGTGGAACATAGGTTTTATGTGCTTAGTGATAAGCAGCAACGGCGCTTTCAACTAAAGCTAATAGGCTTGTATGTTCTTTTAAATATTCTGCTAGGAAGTGTGTTTACTTTTCTTGGAGTCCCTTTTGTTACTTTATTTGTACTGTCAGTAAGCTTGTCTGTATTAGCCCCTTTTATTGATGTACCAAGTGGCATAAAAGCAGGGAACTTAATTTATTACTCACCGTTACTCATTGCGGAAAAAGTAAAAAATAACAGTTTGGCTTTACATGGTGGGAGTTTATTCGATTACTACTTTGTTCTAGATTCAAGCCAAACCGCCCAGCAACGAAAAAAACAGGTCTTAAGCGGCTATGTTGCGGGGTTAATTAAACTAATTGAACATTATGAGCAGCAACAACATAAAAATATAACCATTAAGGCGACCAGTTATATTATTAATCCTAAAACAGCACAAAAAGTGGGCTTTAACCAGGTACAAACCGATGGCTTACAGACGTTACTTTTATATTTTAACTGGGTAAACATAAGCTGTTCAATGTCTATAATAAAAGGGCGCCTATCATTTGCTGATATTAGTAAAGTGTATTCATACCAAGGTAAATTGGAAGAGTTGATCGCCCGCAAAGCTTATTTGAAAGCTTTACAGGCACGGTTGTAAAGCAGGCAGGTTACCAAGCTTGAGTTTTAATTATCGTTATCTTGCTCGCGCTGTTCGCGGGCTTCACGTAATTCTTGGGCGAGTTCTTGTGCTTTTTGCTTGGTTTTTTCAGTTAACTCACCTGCAGCTTCTTTACTTTCGAGCCATGCGTCAAGGGCAACTTCTTTACCATCATCGTACATGTCTAAGCCAAGCTTTTTACTTTCAGCTAATAGCTCGTCAAGTGATTCATCCTTGAATTCATTAGTGGTATCTTTTACCTCATCCCACGCATCACCTAATGCTTTTTTCATTTCGGCTTTGGCTTCTGCTGCATCTTCTTTTACTTCATTAGCGTCTTCACATCCGCTGAGAATAACGCAACCTAACAAAACTAAACTCGCGATTTTTTTCATATTTGTTCTCTGTTAAAAGGGGGAGTGTTCCTAAGACCGTCATTCTTAGGTAAAGTAATTTTAGTAATAATTTAAAAACATGCAATATACAGGTAAAAATATGAACGTACCTAGAACAGCTCGACTTAGTTTTCGGTTAATGGATGAGCACGATGCACCGCTATTGTATGAATTAGATAATGATCCGCAAGTTATGCAGTACCTAACACGAGGGAAAGTGAGTAGCATGCAGACAATTCAAGAGGTATTTGTCCCACGTATGCAAGCGTATCGCAATGCTGAGAAGGGCTGGGGATTATGGCAGGTGAATATTACGCAAACAGGTGAGTTTATAGGCTGGGTACTGAGCAGGCCGATGGATTTTTTTACTAAATCACCTAACTATAATGACATTGAGATTGGTTGGCGTTTTAAACGCTCGAGCTGGGGCAAAGGGTTTGCTAGTGAAGCGGCTATAGCAATAGCTGATTGTATTGCCCAGCAGCCTCAAGTGCATGCTATTAGTGCGACAGCATTACAAGACAATCTAGCTTCAATTAAAGTTATGGAAAAGTTAGCCATGAAATTTATTAAAAATTACACTCATATAGATGAGGAAGGTGAGCTACCTGCTGTGCTATATCGAAAGTTAGTTTAATTGCCGTTTGACCTAGTGCGGTACAGTATGCATTAATGGTGAAATAATTTAGTTAAAAAATAAAATTAAAAAGGAATGAACTATGTTTTCTCGTGGTAAAATTTTGCTTTTATTGTGCTTCATGGTAATTCAGCTAAATCTAATGCTGAGTGCTGCAGAAAAAACGAGCCAAGCTGCGGTTGCCATGCCTGACAGTTATAGTAGTGATACCGCAAGGGCTATTCTAGAGCAAGGCGGTAATGCCGTTGATGCGGCTATCGCGGCACAATTTGTATTGGCTGTAACCCTACCTGAGGCTGGGAATATTGGTGGCGGTGGTTTTATGCTGATCCAAAAAGACGGCGCAAGTGACTTTATTGATTATCGTGAAACAGCACCGAGTGCGGCACATCGCGATATGTATTTAGATAAGCAGGGTAATGTTATTAAGAATCGCTCTGTGTATGGTATTCATGCCAGTGGTGTGCCTGGAAGTGTTGCAGGTATGTGGCTTGCTTATAAAAAACACGGGACTCTTGCTTGGAAAACCTTAGTTGAACCCGCTGTTAAATTAGCTGAACATGGCTTTATTGTACACCCAAAGCTTGCCAGCAGCATTGAGCGTTATATAGCTCGTATGGCTAAAAAAGACGTTTCGATTAATTTTGCTGATTATTTTGCCAGCGCTAAAGCAAAGCAAAACTTTAAGCAGCCAGAGCTTGCCGCGACACTTAAGCGCATTCGTGATAATGGTAAAGCAGGGTTCTATGAAGGCGAAACAGCTAAAATTATCGCCGATTTTATGGCGCAACATGGTGGCATAATCACTCAAGCCGATTTAAAAGGTTATCAAGCAAAATCTCGCGCTCCTATTAAAGCCAGCTGGAATGGTTATGAAATCTTAACATCACCTCCACCAAGCTCAGGCGGCATTGCTATTTTACAATGGCTAAGAATGTATGAGTTAACTAAGCCAAGCGCAGGTTTTGAGCATAATTCTACTGGCTATATCCATTTACTATCTGAAATAGGTAAACGCGTTTTTGCAGATAGGGCAGAGTACTTAGGTGACCCAGACTTTTTTGACGTACCACAAACAGAGCTGATTGGCAGTGAATACCTTAAAAAGCGCAGTAGCACGATTATCCTTGATAAAATATCAACCACCGAAAGCATTAAACCAGGTTTGTATGAAAGCGAACAAACCACTCACTTTTCAATTGTAGATAAGTGGGGGAATGCAGTGTCAAACACCACAACGATTAACTTAGGGTACGGCAGTGGCGTCGTTGTTGCAGGTGCTGGCTTTTTACTTAATGATGAGATGGATGACTTTAGTGCAAAACCAGGCGTGATGAACGTTTTTGGCGCGCTTGGTGGCAAGGCCAACGAAATACAGCCACATAAACGTATGCTCAGCTCAATGACGCCAACTATCTTACTTAAAAACAATAAAGTAAAAATGGTCACCGGCTCACCTGGCGGCACGACGATTATCAGCTCAGTGTATGAATCGATTTTAAACGCGGTTGAATTTAATATGAGCGCAGAAGAAGTGGTGAATAGCCCACGTTTTCACCACCAGCTATGGCCTAAAAATGTGATTCGCCATCACAGTGGTTTAGATGCTGATGTTATCAGTGCACTTGAAAAAATGGGTTACACATTAGATGAACGCCGCTTTGGTGATATGCATGTGATCATTGAGCGTGATGGCAAACTTGATGCAGGCTCAGAAGCGTCGGGCCGCGGCAAAGCAATGGTGTTTTGAGCGCAGTTACAAAAGGTTTTAGGGGCTAGGTAACTAGGAGCTAGGGGAGTGTGTTGTAAGCGCGAGTTTATCTTGCGCTTTGGGCATTTTGTAAAAATATACGTTAATTGCTGACAGCTAATAACAATGCTTGGCGTAAACTAGGAATTAGAATTATCGATTGTCTTCACTGTGCCATTTACGGACACTCATAACTTTAGTCACTTGTTATAACACGCTCTAGCCATTACACCTTTGGTCACCTTTAACCTGATTGCATATTTCACTAAAAATACTCTCACCAGCATCTTTATATCCATTGCTAGACAAATAGTCAGATATTTCAAACAATGAGTCTATGCCATCTGAAGATTGATTAATTGTGAAAGCTATGTGCTTGTGAAGTTCTTCTGTAGCATTTTCAGAAATTGCATAATGAGCTGTTAGCCTTTGCAAGGTTTCGTTAGGAACAGAAACCTTAAACCCAAATTTTTCAGATAAATCTGTATAGTGTTTTTTTAAACCATCTAATCCTGAAGTTTTTACTTCGTAGGTTGGTTCCCAGCCCGTAAATGTTGATTGTAAAGCATATTGCATAGAAGAGTGTTTAGTGGTTCTGTGAGATTGCTCTGGGAATTTTTGGAATTCAAAAGAACCTTTAGATAAGCTACTTAACTTCTGAGTTAATTTAGTAAAAGGCTCTTGCATATGTTCACCTTCATTTGCGATGGTGATCGTAAGAGGAGCTTTCTTTTTTAAAGCCTTAATTTTTGATTTGGATACCATATCTAAGATGTAATTATCATCAAGAGAAGGACTGAAAGCGAAGTATTTTGAAAAAGCAGGATTATTACTTAACCAATAATCTAAGACGAAACGGCCTGAATTAGAGTGCCCAGATAAAATTGTATAAGGTGCAACTCGGTATTTATCATTAACAAAGGAAACGACTTCTTTCGCAAGGAAGTTAGCAAAGGGCGTTGTTTTTCCGTTTTCAGGGCTAAGTTCTTTTCCTCTACTTTCGATACCGACAACAATAAAGTTTGGAATTTGATCTTCTAATAAATCAATAGTCGATAAAGTTGAAAGCATATCCCATTGACCGTGCAGTACGTATAGTACTGGATATGAATTATCTTCATCATGATATTTCTTTGGCAGCTTTATTAATAAGTTTCTTTTTTCACCAAGTGAATTGGACTGCAACTTAATTTCTTCAGCTAACATCAAATCTGATGCATATGAAAACTGTGAACAAAGTAAAACAAAACTAAAAAACGATACTCTCATTTATAACTCTCCATGTTGATGAAACACTAGGAATATAATAATTTAATAGTGCGCTCATCGCGCATATTTCTGCTGACGCCACGCTCACTTATCTACTTTTAACAAATAACCTAAGGTATCACTATCACTAAGTATTCTAAATTTTTTAGGTAAAGTTAAGCGAATCAATATGCGCGCAGCGCTCATTTTCATGAATATATGCACAAAGAGCAGTTTAACGAATCAATTAACGACGATATTTAGCCAATCTCAATGACCGGTTCTCGCTCAAACCCTACGCTCAGACTGTTATGAATCACTCATTAAATACTACTAAACGCCATCAAAGTAGGGGCTTAGCCCCCGGCAATTTTCACTTTAAATTTAAGTGCTTCAAGTATGGCTTTGAGTTTATCGCGGTCATCGCCTTGTACTTCGATGATACCGTCTTTTACTGCGCCGCCTTGGCCCATTTTACTTTTGATTGTTTTGGCCAGTTTTTTTAGGTCATGTTGTTCGCTATCAATACCGGTTACTAGCATTACGCCTTTGCCTTTACGGCCTTTAGTTTGGCGTTCAATTCGCAGAGCGCCATCTTTAAATACTTTGCCAGCAACTTCCTTTGTTGCTTTTGGTTGGCTAATACGACCAGTTTCTGTTGAATAAACGAGATTATTGTCACTCATACTAAACCTGCAATGAAAAAGTTATATAAACAATGACTTCTATAATAACAAATTTACAACAAGACGCTTTTATTTTTGGCGAATTTAGTCTTAAAAGGTTATATTAACTCTATAGAATGGATAATCTAATCAGGAATTAAGTATGAGTTTAAGTAAGACAGCCTCAGCAGATGGCACAACATTAACTATCCAAATTAAAGGTAAGTTTGATTTTAATTTGGTGCAGTCATTTCGACAAGCTTATGCTGAAATCGGCGATAAAACTGCAAAAGTTGTTATCGACCTTCGCGAAACAGATTACATGGATAGCTCTGCTTTGGGCATGTTACTAAATATGAAAAAAACATTAGGTACTTCCGTTGATGCCATTCATATTAGTAATTGTCAGCCGCAATTAAAAAAGATATTACAAATCTCACGGTTTGATAAAAAGTTTGATATCGACTGATGCATGTACTCGTTGTTGATGATCAGGCTCTAAACCGCTCATTGCTTAGCGTAATGCTAAAGCAACAAGGATATCAAGTAACGACAGCAAACAATGGTATTGAGGCATTAGCCGTAATAGATAGCCAGTCGATTGATATCGTGCTACTTGATGTATTAATGCCAGAAATGGATGGCTATGAAACTGCCCCAAAAATAAAACAGCGTAGTGAAGATGTTTACTTACCGATTATTTTTATCACCTCGTTAGAAGACAAAGATAGTTTAGAGCATTGCTTAGCCGTTGGGGGCGATGATTTTATTCATAAGCCGTTTGATAAAGTTATCTTAACCGCTAAAATAAAAGCCCACAGTCGTACTCGCCAACTTAGTCTAAAAGCTCACGAACAAAATGCACAGCTAGAATACCATTACAATCAAACTGAGCGTGAACACGAAATTGTTGAACATATTTTTAATAATGCGTTAGAAAACCAAAATGAATTTAGTAACAACATCGACTTTCATCTCTCTCCTGCCTCTATGTTTAATGGTGATATGTTATTAGTTGCGCAAAGCCCAATTGGTAGTTTGTATTGTATGCTTGGTGATTTTACCGGCCATGGGCTTGCTGCTGCTGTTGGCGCGCTGCCTGCATCTAAAGTGTTCTACACCATGGTCAATAAAGGCATGGCGGTTAACGATATCGCTCATGAAGTCAACACGGTATTAGCCAAGTTACTGCCTGGTCATATGTTTTGCGCGGCGACCATCATTGAATTAAGTAGCTCAGGAAAAAGCATCTCAGCTTGGCTTGGCGGTTTACCCGATGCGTATGTGATTGATCAGCAAGGTAAGGTGCTAAAAACATTAGAATCACAGCATATGGCGCTCGGGATTTTGGATGCTGATGAATTCGAGCGAGAGTTAATTCATTTTGAAGTGGATAATACAACGCGAATTGTTTTAGCGACAGACGGCATAATTGAAACCGCTAATGACGAAGATGAATACTTTGGTGAGCAACGATTTATTCAAGTGCTAGGCAGCAAAACGCAAGTAAGCTGTCATGATATAATTGAACAAGTTACTAAGTTTGCTAAAGGCTCGAAACAACAAGATGACTTAAGTTTGGTGCTTTTTAATTGTTTACCCGTTCCATCAAGCAAAGCCGAAGCTGAAACTTACTCGCCGCTCCCTTTTAATTTCTCACTGAGCTTAAACTCTGCGCAAATCAAACAAACAGACCCTGTACTTGAAGTTGTTGATGTTATTACCCGGGTCAGTGGTTTAAAAGCACATCGCTCGGATATTTTTTTACTTTTATCAGAAGCGTATAATAATGCTGTTGATCATGGCTTACTTGGGCTTGATTCTGATATAAAAAATCATGACGATGGCTTTTTTGAGTTTTACCAGCAAAGAGAAGCGGCCCTGGCGAGCTTACAAGGAGCAATGATCATTATTGAGATTCGCTATTGCCCAGAAACATTATGCTTATATTTTACTATTTGCGATTCAGGCAATGGCTTTACATCAAATAATCGCGGCCACAGTTTAGCGCGTGAACATGGAAGAGGGCTTTCGTTACTGGAGGAAATAGCCGATTATGTAAGCTATAACGCTTCTGGTAACCAAATTGAAATGCGTTATAAGCTAACTTAGATTCAACACTAGTAGAGTGATTAATGACATGCTATTATTTCGCTTTATTTAGATGTTTGGACGGCTAGATGGTTTTTTCTTATTTATTACTTGCACAACTTGATGTGCCGCAGCAATTAGTGTCTTCAGAGCTTACCAAGCTTGAGAGTTATTTATCAAACAATGATCGCCCAGCAATAAACTGGGAATATCAAATACCTGAGTTAGGTGAAGGCGGCGCCTGCAGTTTATTTGGTTATCTTCAAGAAACACCATTTAAGTTAACTGATTATTTAAAGCAAGACTCACATACCACTGAAAAACTGACACAGTTACAGCGCATTGTTGACTATGTGGTTGAGAAGACGGAAGTGGATTGGTACGGCATCTATCAAAATACGGCAACCAATGAAGGTGAGCAGCTACTAAAATTGGTTTATTTTGGCGCACCTAGCAGACCATTATTTCCATTAACTCAAGAGTTTGCCGCAGGCAGTAATAATGTACAAGTGGCACTGAGTGCTAAAGGTCGAGTGATTAATAATGTTGAGCAGTATCTTGCTGCTGGTGGAGAATATTACACTTGCGATCCAAAAGTAAAATCTGAGGCATGTTTACCGTTGTTCGATCAGCAAAATAATTGCATTGGTATTGTTGATGGAGAGGCGTTTAACAACGACTTTTTTGATCAACACACATTAGCACTCTTAATTGCATGCTGTATTAAAATTCCTCACTTTTTAGTGTAAATAACACTAGCCATGCTAGTCACCTTTTATGTTAAGCTAAGTGTAACAGCTAACCCCTAAATAATGATAAGAGATAGTCAATGTTCTCAGTATTAAAACCATTACCAACAGATCCTATTCTTGGCCTTATGGCGGCCTATAAGCAAGACACCAACCCAAATAAGATTGACTTAGGGGTTGGTGTTTATAAAGACGAACAAGGTAATACACCGGTATTAAGCGCCGTTAAAAAGGCAGAAGCATTCCGCCTAGAAAATGAAACCAGCAAATCATACATTGGTTTGGCAGGTAACTTAGATTTTTGTCAAAAAATGGAAAACCTGTTATTAGGTGAGCACCAAGCACTTCTTGCAAACCGTGTTCGTACTGCGCAAGCACCTGGTGGTACAGGCGCACTTCGTGTTGCGGCTGAGTTTATTGCTCGTTGTAACCCAAGCGCCACTATTTGGGTAACAAACCCAACATGGGCAAATCACATTAGCTTATTTGAGGCGGCAGGCCTTACCGTTAAAGAATACCCGTATTACGATTATGAAAACAAAGATCTGCTATTTGATGACATGATCAATACACTTAAGCAAGTACCAAAAGGTGACGTTGTTCTTGTTCATGCGTGTTGCCATAACCCAAGTGGTATGGACTTAAACGAAACACAGTGGAATACAGTAGCAGAGCTTGCAAAAGAAGTTGGTTTTACACCACTTGTTGATATTGCTTACCAAGGTTTTGGTTCAAGCCTTGAGCAAGATGCTAACGGCTTGCGTATTTTAGCTAACGCAGTTGAAGAGCTAATCATCTGTTCTTCTTGTTCTAAAAACTTTGGTTTATACCGTGAGCGTATTGGTGCATGTTCAATTATTGCCAAAGATAGCGCGACTGCTGATATCTCTAACTCAGTAATGTTAAGTGTAGTACGTAGTATTTACTCTATGCCGCCAGCACATGGTGCCGATATTGTAAACACTATTTTAGGCAGCGCAGAGCTTACGCAAGAGTGGCACAGTGAGCTTGATGAAATGCGTAATCGTATTAATGGTCTTCGTACGTTAATCAAAGACAGCTTAGCAGCGAAAGACATTGCACAAGACTTCTCATTTATTGACCGTCAAAATGGCATGTTCTCATTCCTTGGCATTAATAAAGAGCAAATAGCGCGCTTACAAAAAGAGTATGGTATTTATATTGTTGGTTCTAGCCGTGTGAACGTAGCGGGTATTAGTCAAGCAAATATCGAATACTTCTCAAACGCTGTTGCAGACGTTTGTAAGTAATTAGGCAGTTAAAAGCAAACAATAAAAAACCGCACTAACATCAGTTGTGCGGTTTTTTTGTAACTTAAATACTTTTTGAGAATACAGTGATTAACTGTGGTATTTCTCACAGGCTTCTAGGGTGTTTTCAATTAAGCTTGCTACCGTCATTGGGCCAACACCGCCCGGTACTGGTGTAATGAAATGTGCTTTTTGCTCAGCAATGTCATACTGTACATCGCCCACTAATTTACCCGTATCTAAACGGTTAATGCCCACATCGATAACCATCGCGCCTTCTTTTACCCAGTCACCCGGAATAAATTCAGGTTTACCCACTGCAACAACTAGTAAGTCAGCTCGACGTACATGAGTTTCTAAATCTTGGGTAAACTTGTGGCACACTGTTGTTGTACAGCCAGCAAGGAGTAACTCGAGTGCCATTGGGCGACCAACGATATTAGATGCACCGACCACAACCGCGTGCATGCCTTTATATTTAACGCCGGTTGAGTTCAGTAGTGTGATAATACCTTTTGGTGTGCAAGGGCGAAGAGCTGGCATGCGTTGTGCCAAACGGCCGATATTATAAGGGTGGAAACCATCGACATCTTTTAATGGTGTAATACGCTCAAGAATTTTTTCTGCGTCAAGCCCCTCAGGTAATGGTAACTGAACTAAAATACCATCGACTGTTTGGTCGTTATTCAGTTCATCTACTAGGTCGAGTAGTGCTTGCTCTGAGGTATCTGCAGGTAAATCAAATGATTTTGATACAAAACCAACTTCCTCGCAGGCTTTACGCTTTGAACCAACATAAACTTGGCTTGCAGGGTCTTGTCCTACAAGCACAACTGCAAGTCCTGGTGCACGTAAGCCCTTGGCTACGCGTTCACTTACTTTTTCTGCTACAGCACTTCGTACTTGTTTAGCTATTGCCTTACCATCGATGATGTTTGCCGTCATGGGTGACCTTTAATTGGGGTTAGTTAACTTGAAACTGATACTTAGCAAGAGATTATCGTTTTAAAAGGGGTAAACGTGACTGATTTTACTCAGCCTAATTTTGCCTTGCTATATAGTTGTGCTATTTTCGCAGAAAAGCGCCAAAGCGCCAAGTTGCTTTTTTTATATAAACCACACTATTATAAAAAACGGTCGAATTTCAGCTTATATTTACAATATTTAGACATTGTGAACTAAAAATGACCGATTGATTTATTTTCTTAAAAAAAGGTTTGACCTAACCCAGTCAAATCACTATTATGCACCCCGTTGTCAACGAGGTCACTCGCAGACAATAGTAAGCATCGGCGATTAGCGCAGTTTGGTAGCGCACTTGGTTTGGGTCCAAGGGGTCGCAGGTTCAAATCCTGCATCGCCGACCACTTTCTTTTATAATTTTTTATAATAGAGTGGCTTATTGGTAAACTATGAAGTTTTCGATGCGCCCATAGCTCAGCTGGATAGAGCAACGCCCTTCTAAGGCGTCGGTCGAAGGTTCGAATCCTTCTGGGTGCGCCATTTCGAAAACATGTAAATGCCGTGGTGATTGTAGCTCAGTTGGTAGAGCCCCGGATTGTGATTCCGGTTGTCGTGGGTTCGAGCCCCATCAGTCACCCCAATTTACAAAAAGAATATCGGCGATTAGCGCAGTTTGGTAGCGCACTTGGTTTGGGTCCAAGGGGTCGCAGGTTCAAATCCTGCATCGCCGACCACTTTCTTTAAAGTGGTCTTAAACTCACCGTTTAAGTGTTCAAAATAGAAAACGAAGTTTCATACTTCAATATCGGCGATTAGCGCAGTTTGGTAGCGCACTTGGTTTGGGTCCAAGGGGTCGCAGGTTCAAATCCTGCATCGCCGACCACTTCTAAAAAAATTCAAAACTAATATTGCAAAACTTAATTCTAAAGCTAAAATTTTGCTAACTTGCTAACTTGCTAACTTGCTAACTTGCTAACTTGCTAACTTGCTAACTTGCTAACTTGCTAACTTGCTAACTTGCTAACTTGCAGTTGAACCGCCTACTTTTCACTCATTTACCCGCTATAATCCGTGATCTAACCAAATAATTTCCCCCTAGACTCGACTATCATAAATATTAGGTTATAATGCCGCGTCTATTGTTTAACATAGTGCCCGAAGGGCAGAGCAGCATTGGTATCGTATAGTGAAGATGGAGTTTAAACGCCCCTAAGTGGCTTTTAACGTATCAAGCGTATAGTGATCACCGTGTTTGTAAGGAAGGCGAACAGTCGCCAAAATTGAAGATTGAGGTATATCATGCAAGTTTCTGTTGAGACGACTCAAGGCCTTGAGCGCCGTCTGACTATCACCGTTCCTGCAGAGAACGTTGAGACCGAAGTAAAAAAACGCTTACAACAACTGTCTAAAACCCAGCGTATTGATGGTTTCCGTCCTGGTAAAGTACCAACGTCTGTAATCAACAAACGTTACGGTGGCGCAGTTCGTCAAGAAGTTGCTGGCGAATTAATGCAACGTAACTTCTACGAAGCAATCGTAGCTGAAAAAATCAACCCAGCGGGTACACCTACTTTCGCTCCTAAAGCGCTTGAAGCTGGTAAAGATTTAGAATTCTCTGCAACGTTTGAAGTTTACCCTGAAGTTGAAGTTCAAGGTTTAGACAAAATCACTGTAGAAAAGCCTGCTGTAACAGTTACTGACGAAGATTTAGCTAACATGCTAGAAACGCTACGCAAGCAACATGCATCATGGGCTGAAGTAGACACTGCTGCTGGCGAGAACGATCGCGTAACAGTTGACTTCGAAGGCACTATCGACGGTGAAGTATTTGAAGGCGGTAAAGCTGAAGACTTCCCATTAGAACTTGGCCAAGGTCGTATGATCCCAGGTTTTGAAGATAACATCGTAGGTAAAAAAGCAGGCGAAGAAGTAGTTGCTGATGTAACGTTCCCTGACGATTACCACGCTGAAAACCTTAAAGGTAAAGCTGCTCAATTCACTATCTCTGTGAAGAAAGTTGAAGCACAAGAGCTACCTGAACTAAGCGAAGAATTCGCAACTAAGTTCGGTGTAACTGAAGGTGGCGTTGACGCACTTAAAGAAGAAGTGAAAAAGAACATGACACGTGAGCTTGACCAAGCGGTTAAAGCTAACGTGAAAGACCAAGCAATCAAAGGTCTTTTAGCTAACAACGAAATCGAGGTGCCTAAAGCGCTAGTAGATCAAGAAATTGATGCACTACGTCAGCAAGCTGCACAACGTTTTGGTGGTGACGCTAAAAACATGCCTGAGCTTCCAGCTGAGTTGTTCCACGAGCAAGCAGTAACTCGCGTTAAAACTGGCCTATTACTAGGTGAAGTAATTAAAGCGAACGAGATCAAAGTTGATGACGCTAAAGTTGAAGCATTAATTGCTACAGTTGCTTCTGCATACGAAGATCCAACTGAAGTAGTAGAATACTACAAAGCAAATGATCAACTTATGCAGCAAATGCGTAATGTTGCAATGGAAGAGCAAGCTGTAGAAGCTATTTTAGCTAAAGCAGACGTTTCTGATGTTGAAAAAGCATTTGATGACATCATGAATCCACAGCAAGGTGCTTAATAAGTCATTGACTTAAGCCCTCGCTAACGATTAAATGGCTCGTGTTACTCTGTATTTTGCAGTGTGCCCGAGCCATTTTAGTTTGTGGCCTTCAATTTTGCCAAAAAGATAACTATGCTTTTCTTATATTCAGGATAAGTATAAGCGCATAAGGAATAAAATAAGTATGAACAACACTGGTATGACAGATCCTCTAAATGCATTAGTCCCAATGGTTGTTGAACAAACAGCGAAAGGCGAGCGCTCGTATGATATATATTCGAGACTATTAAAAGAGAGAATCATTTTTTTAACTGGTCAAGTTGAAGACAACATGGCGAACTTAATTTTAGCGCAAATGCTATTTTTAGAATCAGAAAACCCAGAAAAAGATATCTTTTTATATATCAATTCACCAGGTGGTTCTGTAACAGCGGGTATGGCAATTTACGATACCATGAACTTTATTAAACCAGATGTAAGTACTATTTGTGTTGGCCAAGCGGCGAGCATGGGTGCATTCTTACTAACAGCTGGTGCAAAAGGCAAGCGTTACTGTTTGCCTAATTCACGCGTGATGATTCACCAACCTTTAGGTGGTTTCCAAGGTCAAGCATCTGATTTTGAAATTCATGCTAAAGAAATCCTGTCTATTAAAGACAAGCTTAATCGTTTAATGGCAGAGCATACTGGCCAACCATTAGATGTGATTTCACGCGATACAGACCGCGACAACTTTATGAGCGCAAGCCAAGCCGTTGACTACGGCCTAGTTGACTCGGTATTTACTAATCGCGACAGTAAGTAAAAAGACTAAGTGAGTGCTAACGGTACTCACTTGAATTGTTTACACTGTGAAAGCCAATAATTTTTGGTATAGTTAAGCGTATTGAAATAGCTGCTAAGAAGTTTAGCAGCCAACGTATAAGATGAGGTAGCTGAATGTCTGACACTCCTACAGACGGCGACAAAAGTAATAAATTGTTATACTGCTCTTTTTGTGGCAAAAGCCAGCATGAAGTTCGTAAACTCATTGCAGGGCCTTCAGTATACATTTGTGATGAATGTGTTGAGCTGTGTAACGACATTATCAGGGAAGAGATCAAAGACATTGCGCCAAAGCACAATACGTCTGATAAACTGCCTGCACCTAAAGAAATTCGTAACCATTTAGATGATTATGTAATTGGCCAAGATCACGCCAAAAAAGTATTGTCGGTAGCGGTTTATAACCACTATAAGCGCCTACGTAATCAAAGCACTAAAGTTGATATTGAACTTGGTAAAAGTAATATCTTGTTAATTGGTCCAACGGGTAGTGGTAAAACATTACTTGCAGAGACGCTTGCACGTTTACTTGATGTACCATTTACAATGGCTGATGCAACCACACTGACCGAAGCCGGTTATGTAGGTGAAGATGTTGAAAACATCATTCAAAAGCTGCTGCAAAAGTGTGACTACGACGTAGAAAAAGCACAACGTGGTATTGTTTATATTGATGAAATTGACAAAATTTCACGTAAATCAGACAATCCATCAATCACCCGAGACGTATCAGGCGAAGGCGTACAGCAAGCCTTATTAAAACTGATCGAAGGCACCGTTGCATCAGTACCACCACAAGGTGGTCGTAAACACCCACAACAAGAGTTTTTGCAGGTTGATACCTCTAAAATCTTATTTATCTGTGGTGGTGCATTCGCAGGGCTTGATAAAGTGATTGAGCAACGCAGCCATAAAAACACCGGTATTGGTTTTGGTGTTAGCGTTAAAGAATCTGCATCAAGTCGCTCTTTAAGTGAAACATTTAAAGATGTAGAGCCAGAAGATTTAGTAAAATACGGCCTCATCCCTGAGTTTATTGGTCGTTTACCTGTTGTTGCTACGTTAACTGAGCTAGACGAAGCTGCGTTAGTGCAAATCTTAGATGAGCCTAAAAACGCACTGACTAAGCAGTACAGCGCACTATTTGGTATGGAAGACGTTGAGCTTGAGTTCCGTGAAGATGCATTACGTGCAATTGCCCACAAAGCAATGGAGCGTAAAACAGGTGCACGTGGCTTACGTTCAATTGTTGAAGCTGTATTACTTGATACCATGTATGAACTTCCATCGATGGAAGAAGTCAGCAAAGTGGTTATCGATGAAACAGTGATCAAAGGTGAATCAGACCCAATTTTGATTTATCAAAGTGCCAGCCAAGATAAAGCGGCATCAGAATAAATTTTAATCACTGATATTACAAAGAGGAGCCAATGGCTCCTTTTTTTATAATTTATTTCTTACAAATGACATAAATTGTTGAACTTTACTCAGGTTATCCCCATATACTTGAGTAATCTTTAAAATAAATGAAGAGCGAAGAGAAATATAATGACGCTTGAGAGAACAGATCGAGTCGAAATCCCCGTGCTGGCATTGCGCGATGTGGTGGTGTACCCGCACATGGTGATCCCGCTTTTTGTAGGCCGCGAAAAATCTATTAAATGCCTCGAAGCGGCAATGGATAAAGACAAACAAATTTTTCTTGTTGCGCAAAAAGACGCGACAGTCGATGAGCCAGAGCAAGACGATATTTACCGCGTAGGTACTATTGCAACTGTGCTGCAACTATTAAAACTTCCTGATGGCACTGTAAAAGTGTTAGTCGAAGGTATTCAACGCGCAAAACTTGAAAGCTTTGTTGATAACGATGATTTTTTTGTCGCAAATGCCGAGTTTATTAGTTCTGAAGAAATTGATGAGCAAGAGCAAGATATCTTTATCCGTAGCGCAGTTAGCCAGTTTGAAGGATATGTAAAGCTTAATAAAAAAATTCCACCTGAGGTACTCACCTCGGTCAGTGGTATTGATGAAGCACCGCGTTTAGCAGATACAATGGCAGCTCACATGCCATTAAAAGTACCTGAGAAACAAAAAGTACTTGAGATCGCAAACGTAACCGAACGTCTTGAATACTTAATGGCGTTAATGGAAGGCGAAATCGATTTACTGCAAGTTGAGAAAAAGATTCGTACCCGCGTTAAAAAGCAGATGGAAAAATCGCAGCGTGAGTATTACCTCAACGAGCAAATGAAAGCCATTCAAAAAGAATTAGGCGAGCTTGACGACGTACCTGACGAATTCGAAGCGCTGAAAAAGCGTATTGAAGAATCAGGCATGAGCAACGATGCACAAGAAAAAGCCAATTCAGAATTAGCTAAATTAAAAATGATGTCGCCCATGTCGGCTGAAGCCACCGTTGTACGCTCATACATAGATACGCTGATCAATGTACCGTGGAAAAAGCGCTCAAAAGTGAAGAAAGACTTAGCCGGTGCGCAAAAGATTTTAGATAGCGATCACCACGGCTTAGATAAAGTGAAAGAGCGCATTATTGAATATCTCGCGGTTCAACAACGTACTAATAAGCTTAAAGGCCCAATCTTATGTTTAGTCGGTCCTCCTGGTGTTGGTAAAACCTCACTAGGGCAATCGATTGCTCGCTCAACGGGTCGTAAGTATATTCGTATGGCACTAGGTGGCGTACGTGATGAAGCTGAAATCCGTGGTCATCGTCGTACTTACATTGGCTCTATGCCAGGTAAACTGATTCAAAACATGAGTAAAGTGGGCGTTAAAAACCCATTATTCTTATTAGATGAAATCGATAAAATGTCATCAGATATGCGTGGCGATCCTGCATCAGCATTACTTGAAGTACTTGATCCTGAGCAAAACAGTCACTTTGCGGATCATTACTTAGAAGTTGATTATGACTTATCTGATGTTATGTTTGTTGCAACATCGAACAGCTTTAATATTCCAGGTCCGTTATTAGACCGGATGGAAGTGATTCGTTTATCGGGTTACACCGAAGATGAAAAACTCAATATTGCTAAACAGCATTTAATTCCTAAGCAAGTTAAGCGTAATGGCTTAAAAGATGGCGAAGTGGTTATCGAAGACAGCGCAATTGTCGGTATTATTCGTTATTACACCCGCGAAGCCGGAGTACGTAACTTAGAGCGTGAAGTGTCTAAGTTATGCCGTAAAGCGGTGAAAAACATCTTGCTTGAGAAAGAAACAAAAGTAGTCACTATTAATGAGCAAAACCTAGAAGAGTTCTTAGGTGTGCAGCGTTTTGATTACGGCAAAGCTGAGGATGGTGATCGCATTGGTCAAGTGACCGGTCTAGCATGGACAGAGGTGGGCGGCGATTTATTAACAATCGAGTGCGCAGCTGTACCAGGTAAAGGCAAGTTAAGCTACACCGGCTCATTGGGCGATGTAATGCAAGAGTCGATTCAAGCAGCGATGACGGTAGTACGTAACCGTGCGGACACGTTCCGTATTAATAACGATTTTTACGAAAAACGTGATATTCACGTGCACGTGCCAGAAGGTGCTACGCCAAAAGATGGCCCAAGTGCAGGTGCGGCGATGGTAACGGGCTTAGTGTCTAGTTTAACAGGTAATCCTGTACGCGCAGATGTTGCCATGACAGGTGAAATTACGCTACGTGGAGAAGTACTGCCAATTGGTGGTTTAAAAGAAAAGCTATTAGCTGCGCATCGTGGTGGCATTAAAACCGTTATTATTCCAAAAATTAACGAGCGTGACTTAAAAGAGATCCCTGACAATGTATTAGCAGGCCTTGATATTCACCCAGTTACTTGGATTGATGAGGTTTTAGAACTGGCGTTAGTACACCCAGTTGAGAGTTTTTCAGTCGAAACGGCGAAAAAGCACTAAAAAACCGAAAAAAAGTGCTTTAAAGGGCTTTTCAAATCTAGATGGTATGATAAGTTAAGCACTGGTTTTCAAGCCTAGGCCTTATGTGGCCTAGGCTGAAGAAAAATTACAATCGTACGAGCATGAAATAGTTTGCTCTAAAATTTTCAAAATAGTGATGTTAGTTTAAAAAACAATCGCTCTTGATAATAACAATGAAAGAGGATGATATTGTGAATAAATCTCAATTAATCGATCAAATCGCAGCTGACGCTGACATTTCTAAAGCGGCTGCAGGTCGTGCACTAGATTCATTCATCGAGTCTGTATCGGGCGCTCTTAAAGACGGCGATTCAGTTGCACTAGTAGGTTTCGGTACTTTCTCAGTACGCGAGCGTGCAGCACGTTCAGGCCGTAACCCACAAACTGGCGAAACAATTCAAATCGCTGCTGCGACCATCCCTGCTTTCAAAGCTGGTAAAGCGCTTAAAGATGCATGTAATAGCTAATCACTGTTTTATGTGAATTAGTTTTGGCAGTGTAAGAAGCTCGTTGCTTTTTAGCACAAATAGCTATCTTTATCGCCAATTGCTTCAACAAAAAAAGCGTATCTGGTAAGATACGCTTTTTTTACATTAGCAAGGCGATTTCTGCCTCCGAATAGAATAGAGATAAATAAATGCTTGAGAAAATCAGAGAAGGTTCGCAAGGGCCGGTAGCCAAAGTTATTTTAGGCGCGGTGATTTTATCTTTTGCTTTAGCAGGGATCGGTGGTTACTTAGGTCAAACCACAGAGCAGCCTGTTGCTGAAGTAAATGGAGTTAAAATTAGCCAAACCGAATTTAACCGCGCATACCAAAATGAGCGTAACCGCTTAGAACAACAATTTGGTGAATACTTTGCACAAATTACTGCAGATCCAAATTACATGGCACAAATTCGCCAAGGTGTCGTTGACCGTCTAGTACAACAAGAACTGCAAACTCAACTAGCACACGAACTTGGTTTACGCGTAAGCGATGAAAGTGTTAAAAAAGCAATTTTAGAATTGCCATACTTCCAAATCGGTGGGCAATTTAATAACGACCGCTACTTACAAGTTATTCGTCAAATGAACTTCCAACCGGATGCATTTCGTGAATACTTACGTGAAGAAATGACTCGTAGCCAGCTAATTTCAGCAGTTGCAGGCACTGACTTTGCCCTTGATAACGAATTAACAAGCGCAGTGGCTTTACAGCAACAAACGCGTAGCATTGATTACGTGGTAGTAAATAAAGAGTCGTTACAAGAAGGGGTTGAAGTAACTGAGCAAGAAATTGCTGATTATTACGACCTAAACACGTCACAGTTTTTAGCGCCTGAACAAGTATCGGTAAGCTACATTGATTTAAATGCAGTTGACCTAGACTTACAGAGCAATGTAAGCGAAGAAGAAGTAAAAGCTTACTACGAGCAAAACAGTGCACAATACGTAGAGCCTGAGAAACGCCGTGTATCACATATCTTAATAGATAATAGCGAAGACGACGATGCTGCGAAAAGCAAAGCTGAAGACTTGTTAGCGCAATTGCAACAAGGTAGTGACTTTGCAGCATTAGCTGAATCATCATCAGATGATATCGTCAGTGCTGAAATGGGCGGTGATCTAGATTGGATTGAACGCGACATGATGGATCCAGCTTTTGAAGAAGCTGCATTTGCACTTAATGAAAAAGGTGACTTTTCTGACGTTGTTGAATCTGAGTTTGGTTATCACATCATTCAACTAACTGATGTTCAAAGCCAGCAAACAAAACCATACGATGATGTTAAAGCTGACTTACGTGCTGAACTAGAACGTACTGAAAAAGTGAATGCTTTTTATGAAAAGCAAACACAAATGAGCGAAGTTGCATTTGAAATGTCTGACAACTTAGTTGATGCAGCAGAGACTGTAGGCGTTGAAGTAACGACCACGCCACTTGTTGCTCGCAATGAATTACCAGCACCGCTTAATACGCCAGCTGTTGTCAGCGCAATCTTCTCACCAGATGTACTTGAAGATGGCATGAACTCAGAAGTTGTTGAAGTAGGTGACGAGCACGTTGTAATTGTACGTGTAAGCGAGCATAAGCCTGCGAGCACGAAACCACTTGCGGACGTATCTGAGCAAATTAAAACACGCCTAGTAAGTCAAAAAGCTTCTGAGCTGGCAAAAGAAAAAGCAACAACATTATTTGCTGAAATCTCAGCAGGTAAAAGCTTAACTGAACTTGCAACTGAGCAAGGCTTAGAGCTACGTCAAGAAGCATCATTAACGCGCCAAGCGTATGCGGTGTCTCCTGCAATCGTACAGCAAGTGTTTAAAATGGCTCACCCTACTGACACGCCAGTGGTTGATAAAGTAGAGCTGAGCAATGGTGACGCAGCAATCGTCGCACTTAAGTCTGTTACTAACGCATCAGTTGAAGGCGAGCTTGAAGCACAGCAAAAGCAAAACATCACAATGGCCCAAGTAAATAAAAACTACATGGTGTTCATCGATGCATTAAAAGCCAAAGCAGAGTTAAACTTACCAGCACAAGCAACACCTGCTGAGTAAGCTTAATTAAGCAAACTAAAAAGCGCCTAATGGCGCTTTTTTTGTGAGCGGGAGATAAAGGGTAAAGGTGCTAGGTAACTAGGTTCTAGGGGAGTGTAGCTTGTAGGCTTGAGTTTATCTCGCGCTGCTTTTATGTAACACGCGTAGGTTGGGTAGAGTGAAACGAAACCCAACCCAACGAAAAAACACCCTGTCAGTCTGCACCAATGCACTGCATTATCGAGTGTTTTATTTCTTAGGTGTATTCTGAATGTTGGCAAAGCCCATTAAGTGATTTATTCACAAAGAGATTAAGAGGCGCTGCGCTTATGAGAAAATATTAAAAACATCAATATAGAGATGCAAAATAGAGCCCATAGTGTTGTGAGGTGCCGTTGAGAACCTTAGTCAATTTTCATAACTCTAATTTAACAAGTGCATCTTGCTCACCTTGATATAAATACACTGGGACGATTTCATGCTTCCCATTGTTTTCTCTAAGCTGAAAGTAATTTTCAGTACATTCATAAGAATACGAGTTGTTTTCCCGGGGTATGATTTTTAGTTTATTCTCACCTTCATATTGAGAGTAAAGAGTACCTTCTTTGAACGAAATGGTTAAAATTTTCGAATCAGAAGAACGATAACTGCCAACTAAAGATGCTGCTATAACCTTTGCTTTTTGACTATTTACTGGCTTAGGGGATATATTTAGTTGTAGTGCTATCATGTCTAATAAAGCGGGGCCTGGGTGTTTTGTGTCTATGTTGGTTAACGCTGTAGCGGTTAAATCTTCATTTGGAAAATAGACATGCCAAGCAAAAAATCCGGGAACCTGACCTTGGTGGCTAAAGCTATCTAATCCACTTATTTTGTATATATCTAAGCCATATCCATAATCCACATGCGCATTATTATTTAATAATGCCTTGGAAGTCATTAGTTTATAGTTTTCTTTTGAAATTACATTCCCTGACTTTAATGCATTTTGCCAAAGGTGCATATCAGCAAGCGTAGAAGCAATAGCGCCCGCAGAATAGATCCAACTACGATCAACATTCCATCGTCTTTCAGTTGAATCTTCCGGGTTAATATATTTTTTAGGCTCTTTACGACTAGTAGTGTAGCCGTTTACTTTCCCAGCAGATGTTCCTTTAGTAATAACAAAAGTATTATCCATTTTCAGAGGTTTAAAAAATGTGTTTAACATGAACTGGTCATACGGAGTACCCGAAGAAACTTCAATGACTTTTCCCAGAAAGACATAACCCAAATTTGAATAACTATATTTTTTACCGGGTTCTGAGTTAAGAGGTTGTTTACTTATACTTTGTATAACTTGATCGATAGAAGCATATTTATCATAAATTTTACTTACTGAAGGGTCCCCTAAGTAATCTGGTAGACCAGAAGTATGGCTTAAAATTCTATCAATCGTTAAATACTTAAATTCAGGGTTAATATCAGGAATAAATTTCGCTAATGTATCTTGTAACGATAGTTTTTTTTCTTCCGATAGTTTCAAGATTGCTGCAGCAGTAAATGTTTTCGTGACAGAACCTATTTGAAATATATCATCTACATTGAGAGGCCTCTGTGTATTAATATTTGCCAAACCAACCGCACCACTATAAACATGCTTACCTGATTGTTCTAACCTAACAACCATGCCAGGATCTTCTGAAGAGTTATGGCATTGCATTAATTCAGTAAAGTTGTGTTGTTGTGCAATAGCTTTTATTCCATACAATCCTATACAAAGACAAAAAAATATATTTTTTCCCATAAACTATGTTCCCTTAATCATCCAGCAAAGCTGTAAATAAAAAATACGCATCGATTACGTTTGTAGTCAGTAATATTGCATATATCACTGGTGTTTGCAATTTAATAAAGAAAATCAATATTATTCAATGGTTTATTTTATGTTTTAATGAAGGCATATTTGCTCACAATTGCTAAGTGAGCGTAACAGCTTTATTAGAGAACATTTTCTATTAATAGTAGAAGGGAAAGTTCTTGCTAATTATAAGTATTATTAAAAGGGGAGGGTGTTTTTATACAAAACTATAAAGTACTATTTATCATGAACTTAGGTAGTGCGAGTTAAATCAACTAGCCACTCAATGTCTAATTTGTCGGGAGCAGTCCAGTTTCTAACCACTCGACGGAACACAAGTTAATAAGCACAAAAAGAGAAAAAAGAACGACCTAACCTCCGTCATTATTACTAGATTGTGGCTACGCTGATCAATCCCATCATATTAGAGAGTTTAATACTACCTTTCAGGTCACACCGGTAAAATACAAAAAGCTGCAGGCACAAGGCTACCTGCAGTTCAATAAACTTTGCAACGACAAAAAAAATAAAACTGGGTTAACTCATTACTGCTTATTCGCGCATCGTGCTACCAAGGTTTCGCTTAAAAATTGATTTACCTCAGTTTTCACTTTTTTGTTAAAACTGTAGTGACCCGAATTAAGTGCGATATGTTTAAATGGATGAGAGAAACGAGCTTCGTGTAAACCAGCTTCTATATATCCGGCCATTCTGTACGATGGCCAAATTTCATCGTGTTTGGCAGAGACCAGTAGCACTGGCCCATTGGTTTTTTCAACCGGGATACGGGCGGCTGCAATTGCTTCAGGAGTTGCCTCAGCCAATGCAGACTCAAAGGCAGGTGTAAACTCACCCGTTACATTCCCTTTTTGCATTTTCCATGACAATAGTGGTGCATCAATGTAGTCCAGGGCATTGCCACTGAGCGTCCAACTCGAGCGAGAAGACAAGGTCTTAACAGCATTCCAGCTTACGTGACTAGGCATGATAGACACAACATGGTTTATCTCATCAAAGTGCGCACCGAGTAACGATGCAAGCTCCGCTCCTTTAGAAAAGCCATATACCGCCACGCAGTTTTGGTTTATCTTTGGGTCTTCACTCAATGTTTTTATCCGTTTGGCTATGTCATCCAAAGATAGTTCAGCTGCACTGTTCGGTGTATTATTAGTACCATAATAACCAAGTGCCGCGATTGAGACACCAATATCATTAAAGCCATCTAAAAATGGTTGCCACTGAGGATTAGCGAGTGTATTGCCCCCTTCGCTGCCACCTAACACCACAACCAGTGGGTGAGTCTGACCGTCGTCGATAAACTGGCGCTTAACATCAGGAATAGTCGCGTTTGAACAGGCCGCAAGAAGCCCTACCAAAGAAAGTGGCATCATAGTTTTCATCATTTTCTTACCTTTTTTGAGTTAGCTGAGCCCTGTATTGCTCAGTTGTTGTTTGAGTAGTTTTGCACCGCCCCGGCTGGTCACAACTTGCAAATTGCTATCACGCAATTTGACAAGGTATCCCCCAGTAACCCAACGTTCAAACGCAGTTATCGCACTTTGGTTTACAATGGCATTACGGTGAACTCTTAAGAAATGTGTTGGCAATTGGAGCTGGATCTCCTCAAGAGAGCCATTAATGGGATACTGCTGCCCATTGCTAAACGCGATGGCTTGACCGTATTCCAACTTTATAAGTTCGATACTACTGACATCAACGAGTGATGTTTTCCCCGCCACCTTACTCGTTAAAGTAGCGACCGACCCTGTCGTTATAGCACGATTGATTCTCGATAGAGCTAACGCTAGGCGTTCAGTACTATAGGGTTTGAGCAGATAATCAACCGCGCCGAGCGTAAAGGCCTCAACCGCAAACTCACTGTAAGCCGTGGTAAAAATTACCTCACCTGAAAAGCCCACCCCTTGTAGTTCTTCGACCAAAGTGACACCACTGCATTCGGGCAAGTTAATATCGACAAACACAATATCTATCGCAAGTTCTTTATGTGAATCAAGAAATGCTAATGCCGTATTACAAGTTAGTATTAGATTGTGTTTGGTGATCTGGCCAAGTTGTTCAGTTAACTTATCAATGGCAGGTTGCTCATCTTCCACAATCGCAATGTTCAACATTCCTTTGTTCCTCGTGTCAGTGAAAAGCTGACAACTGCACCGCCAGTGTGCATGTCGTTACAAAGCCTAAACTCGGCATTTTCTTCCAACTTTAACCGTGAGCGCGTGATCGAAAGACCGAGTCCCACGTTTGACGAACCCACTATGTCCAGCTCCTTAAAGCCCATCCCGTTGTCACTAATTTTAAACTCTAACTGGTTCGCTAACTTTTTGATTAATACATCAATGTGAAGTGGCCTGCTGTTGCCATGTTTTACTGCATTTTCCAAAATCGGCTTTGCTCTATCTCACACCATTGATTTAGTGCGATAAGCTCATCAGCAACGGATACTTTGCTCGGTATTTTTCCGCTTGTCACTGAATGCGTTAATGAATACCTTAATACCGCAGCGAGATTATGAACCAAAGACTGTGCTGCTTCTGAGTGTTTTGGTACAAAGGCTGCGATTGTGTTGAGGCTATTGAACATAAAGTGCGGGTTTAACTGACTGTGTAATAACTTAATTTCAGCAAGCTGGCGAAGCTGTTTTTCTTGTTTTAGTAACTTTTGGGAAAGGTAGAACTTAATCACCACAAAAATACCGCTAGACCAAGGCAGTGCGATGGTTAGCGCCTCAAACAGTGAAAATGCATGGGTATTTAACATTTCACTTCTAAGTGCACCCCAACATAAGCAGCCCATTACCATCAACCCGTAAAAACCAATATATTGCAGCGGCCAATTGCCTATTTTGAAACGGATGATAAGTAGGTAACTTATCATCATAGGTAGCCAGTAGAGCAGCACAACAGCCAAAATGGAAGAGAGCGCGATATTCGCCGACAACAGCATGCCCCGCTGCACCCAGTCAGTAAGGCTGATAGCAAAGCTTATGGCGGCAACGATAGCTAAAATTGCGAATTGTTCATTTCGCTGCAATGTGAGATTGGCCATGATCAGTACAAGTAGTTAATGAATATGTTCATGGTACGCATTTAGCATCGAAAAGCACCCTGAATATTGCTGAATGGTCGCTTTTCAATGCTCAGTGGTTATTTGCTTTAGTCGCACTGTTACATCCAAGTAAGCGCTAAAAAAAGAAGTCACTCACTTTAAATTGTAAACACAGCAGCCTGATTGACTGGAGCCTTCTAATGGGTGGCCCCACGTTCTCTTCAAGGTTAATGGTGCTAGGTATCTAGGGGAGTTGGTTTGGAGGCTCGAGTTTACCTCGCGCTGCTTTTATGTCACACGCGTAGGTTGGGTAGAGTGAAACGAAACCCAACGAAAAAATATCCTGTCAGTCTGCACTAATGCACTGCATTATCGAGTGTTTTATTTCTTAGGTGTATTCTGAATTTTGGCAAAGCCCTTTTAGTGATTTATTCACAAAGAGATTAAGAGGCGCTGCGTTTATTAGAAAACAGAAAAAATATCAATATTAGAGGTGGAAATTAAACCGTAAAGTTAGCGTGATGCGGTCATTCGAAAAGGAGGTGGCAAAAGCAAGACGTGATCCCACATCCCTGACGTATCTTCACTTTATAAATTAAAACTGCTCTCCATGTGATTCATAAAATATGGATTTTTAAATCAAAATTTGATATATACTGATTTATAATTATCAAAGGTTTAAATCACATGTATCATTGGCAACAAAAAAATTGGCCTAAATTTGAATATGATGTGACACGCTTTGAGGCAAGTGTCAGCGAGTATTCAAATAAAGCCTACAGCATTGAAGGGGCATTATCGCAAATACCGTCGAATGACCATAACGATGCATTTGTCCACTTACTGGTGGAAGAAGCATTAAGCACCAGTGCCATTGAAGGTGAAAAACTTAACCGTGAAGAGGTGCGCTCATCGGTTGCTCGTTTCCTAGGGTTAAAAGAGCCAGAGCGTGGTGGTTACTTCCCTAAAGAAAAAGGCATTGCGGCGATGCTTGTTGATGTGCGTAAAAGCATTAAAAGCGCTATGTCTAAAACCTTACTTTGTCATTGGCACACACTGCTATTACACGGTAGTGAAGATTATTATGTAAAGCCTATTACTAAAGGCGATTATCGAGACTCGCCCATTGATATAATAAGAGAAGACTTATACGGCGACAGTGAAATCATCTACAAAGCACCAGGTAATAACCGCATTGAGGTTGAACATGAAATGGATGCTTTCATACAGTGGTATAACAGCGCCAATTGTTCAAGTCCTATAAAAGCAGCAGTTGCTCATTTATGGTTTGTCGCTATTCATCCGTTTCAAGATGGTAATGGCCGTGTTGGTAGAGCCATAGCCGAGCATGCGTTATTTCAAGACTTTTCGAGACCTCCGCTTTTTAGTATGTCGAGCATGATTAATACTAATCGAATGGATTATTATCAAAAGCTTAGAGATACTAATTATGGTTTACAAATTAATGAGTGGATAGCGTGGTTTGTTGAGCTAGTTAGAACTTCTCAAGACAAGTCGCTTGAGTCTGTTGAATTTGTTTTGCAAAAATCAAAATTTTGGGCAGAATATGAAGAGGTCAAACTCAACCAACGCCAAGAGAAGGTGATGAAAAAAATCTTCACCGTAGGCTCTGACGGCTTTGTGCGTGATGGTTTAACTAATGAAAAATATCGAGCTATTACCGGGGCGCCACCAGCAACCGCAACGAGGGATTTAAAGTCATTAGTTGATAATGGCTTACTTTACCCGTCAGGTGAAGGTAAACGTGGTTTACGTTACTTTGTGAACTTCCCGCAAGAGAAAAACCTATTTGCTGACAAAGAAGAGGTTTCTCTAGTTAATGATGTTAGCCTAATTAAGATCTTGAAGAAAATCGAACGTAATATTGAATATTTTCGTGGTGAAAAAAATTCAGGTTTAACAAAGCTTATTGATGAATATAAGGCTCTATCATTAGATGATAAAGTAGCGGAGCAAAAGTTAGAAAAGCTTTTAGGACGAAACAGATAAATATGTTTTAAATCGGCTATTCATTGCCTGATTTGATTCAACTCTAGAAATCAAATCTGGCAGTTCAAGTTAGGACTTATTCAAACTAGCTTGTCATTTTTAATTGCAAACGGCGCAATAAAACAGCCAAGCTGTTTTACCGATTAATCAGGAGTTAGCCCATAAAATTTTTATACGAAATTCACCTAATATAGCCGACGACCTAAAACGTTTTGTCCAAAAACGAGTTTACCCGACCGCCAGTTTTTCGCTCTAGAGCATCGCTCAGATCTCACACTAAATGTTGAGTTTCGTTGCTCTCAACCACAACCTACGGTGATAAGTTTAACGCCGAGCTGCTCTGGCTTTTCCTAGAACCTTTCACCTAGCACCTAGAACCTTTATCTTTAACAACTCAACAATTTCTGGGTTACGTTAGATTGTGGATCTTGGAAAATATCCTCGGTTTTGCCGTATTCGACTATTTCACCGTGATCGAGTACCACTAGCTGGTCGCTGATGTGGCGTACTAGGCTTAGGTGATGGGTGATCAAGATATAACTTAAGCCGGTGTCTTGTTGTAGCTTTAGTAATAAGTTGACTGTTTGCGCCCGTACTGATGGGTCTAGTGATGATAGCGCTTCGTCGAGTACCACTACTTTTGGATCAAGAATTAATGCACGGGCGAGGGCAATACGTTGTAATTGACCGCCGCTGAACATGTGTGGGTAATAATGTTGATGGTCGTTAAGCAAACCAACTTTAGATAAGGTTGTGGTTATTTTTTCGCCGCGGGTTTGTTTATCTAATGAGGTATTATATTGCAGGCAGTCGTCGAGCATGTCGCCAATAGTCAGTCCTGGGTTTAGCGAGGCTTCTGAGTCTTGAAAAATCATTCGAATATGACGGCATTGCTGATTGCGAATGCCATTGTTTTCGATAATGTTGCCATCGAGTAGAATTTGCCCGCTATCTGCATGATCGGCACCGGCAAGCAGTTTTGCTAGGGTACTTTTTCCAGAGCCCGTTTCGCCGATAATAGCCAGAGTTTCTCCTTGTTCTAAGCAAAACGAAATGTTTTTTAATACTGCAAAGCGTTTACGTGAAAAGATCCCAGCACGAAGGTTAAAGCTTTTTGATAAGGCTTGTACTTTCAATAGAGGTTGCATTATTTCATTGCCTTAATTAAAGGGAAATGACACGCATAACTGTGACCATGCTGTTTAGTTAACTTTGGGGTGACCACGCAAGCTCTTTGTGCTTGTGGGCAGCGAGGGCCAAGACGACACCCTATTGGTAAATGCTGCAACGTTGGGATCGTCCCTTTGAGAGCGTAAAAAGGTTCTTTATGAGCAAGCCCTTGCTCATAATCGGGTAAGCTTTTTAATAGTGCTTGAGTGTACGGGTGACGTGGCTGGCTAAATATTTTAGCTGTAGGGCCAGCTTCTACCATTTGCCCGCAATATAATACGTGCATGCCATGGGACCAATTAATAATTTCTTCTAGTTCGTGAGAGATCATTAATATCGACATGTTTTTTAGCTGGTTTAAGCTTTTAAGTAATCTGAATACCTGGGCGCGGGTGGTGCTTTCTAGAGCTGTGGTGGGCTCATCGGCAATTAATAGCTTTGGTGTACGGGCAATGGCCATGGCAATCATTACTTTTTGGCACACGCCTTCTGAGAGTTCATGAGGGTAGCTGGTTAAGACCTTTTCATGATCTTTAATTCCCACCTTATGGATCAGTGCTTTTACCCGATCTTTGCGTTGGCGGTTACGTTTTAAGAAAAAACCTTTTTCTTGAATTTCGGGAAGTGTCTCGGCTATTTGATCAAAAATTTTTGCTGTTGGGTCTAGGCAGCGGCTAGGATCTTGGTAAATCATGGCGATATCTTGGCCTACAATTTTACGGCGTTGCTCGTTTGATAAACGCATAAGGTCAACACCGCGCCAGTGCATGCGGTCGGCTGTGATATGCCAGCGTTTATTTAATACCCCAACAATGGCTTTAGCGATGAGACTTTTGCCTGAGCCTGATTCACCCACCAGCGCATGCACTTCACCTTCTTTTAAACTCAAGCTTACTCTATCTACTGCACGTATCACTGTATCGGGTGTTTGCAGCTCTATAGTTAAATTTCGTATGTCGAGTAATTGCATTTAATCTGCCTTACGTGCTTTTAACACTTGGCGAAGACCATCGCCAACTAAATTAGTTGATAACACGGCTAAAAAGAGTAACACCCCAGGTAATCCTACTGTCCACGGTGCTAAGTATATCAAGCCTAAGTTCTCTGCCAAAATAGCGCCCCATTCTGTGGTTGGAGGCTGCGCACCGAGTTTTAAAAAGCCAAGGGCTGATATATCTAATATAGCGGTTGAAAGCGCCATGGTAAAAATAACCACAATATGTTCATAAATATTAGGAAAAATTCCACGAGAGAGGATATGCCAATTAGAGGCACCATCAAGCTTAAAAGCGGTAATGTAATCTTTACCCAGCTCGGTCACAATTAAATTGCGCACCGAGTGAATAAATTGCGGCAGTAGCGCTAAAATAATCGCCCACACTGTATTCATTAGGCCGGGGCCTAAAATTGCGATTATTATAATTGCTAGCAGCAATGAAGGAATTGATAAAGTGATATCGAGTAAGTGATTCAAAAAGCTTGAACGTAAGCCGCGACTAATACCGGCAAAAGTACCGACTAACACGCCAATCACAGTGGTAATAAGTGCAGCAATAACAGACAAACCAAATGTGTAGGTTGCACCATTCATTAACCGTGATAACACATCACGTCCAAGATCATCTGTTCCGAGTAAAAATCGCACATCGCCCATTTCATGCCATGAGGGAGGAATAAGAAGAGCATCGCTATGCTGCTGATTCACACCATAGGGGGCAATAAAAGGCGCAGCTGCAGCTAATATCGCAAATGCAATAAACACCCACAGCCCGACTAAAGCTGGGTGATTTGATTTAAACTTGCGCCAAAACCGCGCCAGAGGCGCTTTGTTTGATTCTTCAGAAAATAAATTAAACTTTGCCATGTGCTTGGTTCCGAGAAAGCGGATCGAACAGGGTGTAGGTCAGTTCAGCAATAATAGTGGCTAAAATAACAAACATAGAGACCGCTAATAAACCACCTTGTATAGCAGGATAATCACGTTGATAAATACTATCAATGAGCCAGCGACCTATGCCCGGCCATGAAAAAATAACTTCGGTGATCATAGCAAGAGTGATCAAAGTACTAAACTGTAAGCCGATTTGTTTGATCACGGGTAATAAAGCATTGCGCAGTGCATGGTGCACAATTAATTGTGCGCGGTTAAGGCCTTTGGCTCGCGCCGTTTTAATAAAGTTTTGATCAAGCACATGGAGCATGGATTCACGGGTAAAGCGAATTAATACCGTGGTAGGATACATTGCCAGTACGATGGTTGGCAGAGTCAGATGATGCAGGGCATCGAACATCGCCATACCCGAATAAGGAAACTCAGCGAGTGCAATATCAATTAAAATAAATCCCGTTTGCGGGGGGATTTCATAAAGTAACCCCATACGGCCCGACATAGGAAACCAACCTAATTGCAGTGAGAACACCATGATTAATAATAACGCAAGCCAAAAAACAGGTATTGAGTAGCCTGCTAATGTGACTGAGTTGATGAGTTTATCAGGCAGTTTTTTATGATAAGCCGCGGCTAAAATACCCGCAGGCACACCAATGACTACTGAAATAATGAGCGCGTATAAGCTTAATTCGAGTGTTGCAGGGAATAAATCAATAATATGGTTAAATACGTTATCACCTGAGGCAAAAGATAGGCCCCAATCACCCAAAAAAATGCGTTCTAAAAATGCAAAATATTGAGTAATGTAATTATCATTAAAGTGATATTTTTCTTGTAGTTCGCTAGTTTGCGAAAAGCTGGTATTGGTAATGCCGCTTAAATTACTGAGCGCATCACCGGGAAACAAATAACTTAATGAAAACGTAAAAATACTCAAGGTGAGCATCATAAATAGTAACAAGCCTAGGCGGCGTAAAAAATAATCTAACACCATTATTTTTTCCTCGCATTAGCCAGTGATATTGCGCCAAATGGGCCAAGCGGGATACCTTCTACATCACTGCTACTGGCTTGAAAGCGCATGCCATGTGCCAATGGTAATAAGGGCAGCTCTTTTATCAACATAGCTTGTGCTTGTTGATAATAGCGTTTCCTCATTTCTAAATCTGTGCTATCAAGTGCTTGAGTGAGTAATAAGTCAAATGCTGGGTTGCACCAGTTAGCTGGGTTTTTACCGCTAAATGTGGCTGAACAACTTAATAATGGGCTAAAAAAGTTATCAGGATCAGGTGTATCGGCCGCCCAGCCTAGTAGTACGCTATCGTGGCGGTGCTCCCCAATACGTTGGATAAAGGTATTCCACTCATATTCAACAATACTGACATTGACTCCGATTTTACGTAAGTCACTTTGCATCAACTCAGCCATTTTTCGGGCGTTGGGGTTATAGATACGACTGACAGGCATAGCCCAAATTGTCATATCAAAGCCATTTTCTAAACCAGCTTCGTTAAGCAATTTTTTGGCAAGTTCGGGGTCAAACGCAGGCATGTTACCTTGAGATTGATAAGCCCAAGAGGTAGGCGGCAAAATTGATTGTGCACGGATACCATTACCGTAAAACACCGCTTGCATTATTTTTTCAATATCGATGGCGTGAGCGAGTGCTTGGCGGACTTTGATGTCGTTAAATGGGGGGCGTTCAGTATTAAACGCCCAATAACCTACATTAAGATTAGTCTCTTTTTGCACGTTTATATCGGCGCGGTTCGCTAAAATACTTAACTGTGCACTGCTTGGGTGTGCAGTAACATCACATTCTTTGGTGAGCATTTTGGCTATACGTGTGGTGCCATTAGGAGTGATATCGTAAACCAATTGTTCAAGGTCGACTTTGTGTTTCCAGTAGGCGTTATTGCGATAATAACGAACTAAATGATCACGACGGTATTCTTTATAAACATACGGGCCAGTGCCAATTGGGTATTGATCAAATAAATCGAGTTGTTCTTGGGCTTTTAATTGCATTGCGTATTCGCGGGATAATACTACTGCAAAATCTGTTGCCATATTGGCTAAAAAACTGCTCTCAGCATTAAATAACTCAAATCGAACTTGGTAGTCCGATACACGTATTATACGGCGAATAAGTTGATCAATCCCCACACTTTGAAAATAAGGATAATTTGCATCACCAACAAAATGATAAGGGTTGTATACATCAAATAAACGACTGAAGGTAAAAATAACGTCGTCGGCATTAAAATCACGAGTAGGTGTAAAATAGTTGGTGCTATGAAATTTAACCCCTTTACGCAGGGTAAAGGTGACGGCTTTTCCGTCAGGGCTGATTTTCCAATCGGTTGCCAGCTCGCTTTGAAACTCTGCCGTTATAGGGTCAATACTGATCAAACGGTCATAAAGCTGATTAGCAATGATATCGATTGTTGAACCTGTGGTCGTTACTTGTGGATTAAACGACACAGGGTTCGCCTCAGCACAATAAACTAAGCCTTGGTTTTTTTCTTCTAGGGTTGGTTCTTTCGTATCTAAGCAGCCTGTTAAGCTCAGCGAAAATAGCCCAAGTAATAATTTATACACCGGTTCAACCTCTGACTATTGTTGTTGATCTAGTAAATTATATTTTTTCAAATAGCCTCTAAGTTGATGATACGTCAAACCAAGTACTTCTGCAGTCTTCTTTTGATTAAATTGGCTGAATTCGAGTGCTTTTTTTATTAAATCAATTTCAAACTCGTTAGAGAGATCTTTTAAACTGCATGGAAAGGTGTGTTGCGCAGGTTTATTCACAGGGGCAACTTCGACTGTGCTTGGGGCCACTATCTCTGTTTGCTCTGATTTTAGTGGTGCTTTAATTCGCTGCTTGGGTCTAAACTTGCTTTCGAATGGGTCTAAAATAATCTGGTGAACGGGAATATGTTCATTGCCATGACGATATAAACTACGCTCCACGACATTTTTCAGCTCACGGATGTTACCTGGCCAGTCATAGGTTTGCAGTATTTCAACGGCGCTTCGGGTAAAGCCACTAAATAACTCCCACTCCAAATCGCGAGCCATATTAATGGCAAACTGTTCAGCCAGTAGCATTATGTCGTCTTGACGTTCACGTAGCGGCGGCAGAGTAATTACATCAAAGGCGAGTCGGTCGAGTAAATCACTTCTAAATTCGCCTTGTTCGGCCAAATAGGGCAGGTCTTCATTGGTAGCACAGACTAAACGGGTATCCACTTTAACCGTTTGTTTGCCCCCAACTCGTTCAAACTCGCCGTATTCAATGACTCGTAACAGCTTTTCTTGCACCATGGCAGAGGTGTTTGCTAATTCATCTAAAAACAGAGTACCGGAGTTGGCACGCTCAAAACGACCTTCATGGCGTTTACTGGCACCGGTAAATGCGCCACTTTCATGACCAAATAATTCGCTTTCAAGTAAGTTCTCGTTTAATGCTGCGCAATTGAGCTTTATATAGTTTTGCTCCCAGCGTTTTGACAAAAAATGTAAACGAGCAGCAATTAACTCTTTACCTGTACCGCGCTCACCAATAATTAGCACTGGTTTATCTAAACTTGCCAGCTGCGATACTTGATCCAGTACAGCTAAAAAGCTGTCTGATTGGCCGAGTAAGTTATCCTGTTGACGAAATTGGCTCATATTCCCTAACTCTTAGTCATTTTTACTAACAGTTAGTGTATTTCATAATTCGGGAGAACTAAAGGAATTTGTATTTTTAGTTTAACTTTATGAAAATATTACTGTATTTTATGTTTTATAAAGTTGGCAAGCATATTGTAACAGTGAGTGCAGACCAATTAAGTTAAACATCACAGAGGTAAATGTTATGGGAATTTTTTCACGTTTTGCAGACATTGTTAATTCTAATATCAATGCCATTTTGGATAAAGCAGAAGATCCTGAAAAAATGGTTCGTCTTATCATTCAAGAAATGGAAGACACGTTAGTTGAAGTTCGTTCAACATCAGCTAAAACACTCGCTGAGAAAAAAGAGTTAGTACGTCGCGTTGATACATTAAAAGCACAAGTATCGCAGTGGCAAGAAAAAGCAGAGCTGGCACTGAGTAAAGATCGTGACGACCTAGCGCGTGCAGCATTGCTTGAAAAGCAAAAATCAGCAGACGCTGTAGCCGCTGTTGAAGATGAACTGACTCATGTTGAGTCTCACATCGAGAAACTGCAACAAGAAGTGAGCACATTACAAGATAAACTAGCTGACGCTAAAGCACGTCAAAAAGCAATTATCTTACGTCAACGCTCGGCTGAGTCGCGCCTAGAAGTGAAAAAAGCATTAGATAGCTCAAAAGTTGAAGATGCATTAAATCGCTTTGAACGTTACGAAACTAAAATTGATGGTCTAGAATCTCAAGTAGAATCGTACGACTTAGGCAAAAAATCATTGTCTGATGAAATTGCTGATTTACAGCAAAATGAGAAGATTGATGATGAATTAGCAGCGCTTAAAAAGAAGCTTGCAGACAAATAAAATATAATAATTAAGGGGGAGCATTCCCCCTATGCTTAAACAAATAAACGGATTGTGCAGGAGAAGGTTATGATTGACGCAGATGTGCTGGTTGCCCCAATTATCATTTTTATGATTGTGGTGGCGCCACTTTGGTTAATTTTACATTATCGTAGCAAAAAGCAGGTAAGCCAAGGCTTGAGTGAACATGAACACCACCAGTTATTAGAGCTTGCGCAAAAAGCCGATAAAATGGCAGACCGAGTAGAAACACTAGAAGCACTACTTGATCAAGAGGCACCACAGTGGAGACGTAAAGTATGAATACTAAACGCGAACTGTTAAGAGACCCAGTACGCGGCAAAATTGCCGGTGTATGTGCAGGACTCAGTGATTATTTTAATATGGAATTGTGGTTAGTCAGAATCATTTTTGTCACCGCAGTTTTATTAGCCGGCGGTCCCTTATTTGTGGTCGCGTATATTGCAGCATGGTTTATTTTAGATAAAAAACCTGCAAATTCACCGGCAAGCTCTTATGCAACACAGCATGAAGATCCACTTGAAGTCAAATTTAAAGTATGGCAAAAAGGTGAGCCACCACGTCGCGCATTACAAGATCTCAAAGATCGTTTAGGCCGTGTAGATTCTCGCTTACAAGAGATGGAACGTTACGTTACTTCAACAGAGTTTACGGTTAGCCGTGAAATCAATAAGCTTTAAAGGATTTAATAGCACTTTATCAGACTCGTAAAGTAAGTAGATAAAGTGCTCACTCATTATGATAAACACTTCATCTGCTAAAAAAGCCTTCAATAAACTCAAAGGGAAAGCTGAAAAAGCGGTCCACCGAAGTTTAGACCAACATGTAAAGCTTGCCGTAACAGGCTTAAGTGGTAGCGGTAAAACAGCATTTATAACTGCACTTGTAAAACATTTGACCAGCCAAGCTGACGATAAAAACTTACCTTTTTTTGATGTTATGCAGCAAAAACGTCATATCGCGACTAAGGTAGTGCCGCAGCAAGCGCTAACTATCCCAACGTTTGCTTATCAAAATGCGTTAGGGGCATTACTGCCTCATGATGGCGAACCTATGTGGCCTGCCTCAACTGAACGCATAAATACCTTACGCTTGGCTATTAAATACCAAAGTGGCTCGGGTTTACGCTCGCACATTGCACCACAATCAACATTATACCTTGATATTATTGACTACCCTGGTGAATGGTTGCTCGATTTACCTATGCTTGAGCAAAGCTATCAGCAGTGGTGTGAGCAACAATACACGTTACTAGTGCAGCAGCCTCGTGTTGATAAAGCGCAAGATTTTTTATCCGCACTCAATAATCTTGATTTGAATGCACCTGTCGATGAGCATGCATTGAGTGAACTTGCCAAGCTCTACCAAAGCTTGTTAGTTGGATTAAAAAAAGACACTAAACTTGCCATGCTCCAACCGGGGCGCATGTTGATGCCTGGTGAACTGCAAGGGGCACCACTTTTGTTGTTTTTCCCTGTGGCTGAATATGACTCTGAAGTAATACCCGGCTCAAATTTGGCACATTTAAATAAGCGTTTTACCGCCTATGTAAAAGAAGTGGTGAAACCATTTTATACCCAGCACTTTCGTCATTTTGACCGTCAGATAGTGCTGGTGGATGTACTGAGTGCATTAAATGAAGGGCCTGAAACGCTGCATGAGCAAAGCGCTGTTATTGGGCAATTAATGGCGCATTTTAACTATGGTGAAAATAGCTTTATAAAGCGTTTGTTCAAACCCAATATAGATAAATTATTGTTTGCGGCTAATAAATCAGATCATATCAGTGGTGAACACCATAAAGATTTAGCCTTATTACTGGATTCATTGGTGCATGAGCAAGCAAATCATCTAAAGTTTGACGGGGTGAAAATAGAGACCATCGCGATGTCTTCTATCGCGGCGACGCAACCTCGAAAAATTACTGAGCAAGGCAACCCCCTAAATTGTATTTATGGCAAACCATTAAATGAGCAGCAATGGCTAACTTACTTACCGCCACAGCCACCATCACGTATGTTGACTAAAGCAGAGTGGCCTGCAAATGGGTTTGAGTTTTTGTCATTCTCACCTATGCCTTGCCCAGGTAAACAATTAAAGCATATTCGGTTAGATCATGTTATGCAGTACCTATTAGGAGATAAACTTACATGAGTGAATCAACTTCATTTCAAGCGGGAAGGCGTATTGAGTCAGAGCAGCCGGTTGCCGATCCTGAATTAAATTTAGTTACTGCAAAAATCGTTGAACACGGTGAATTTGAGCACCAAGAAGAGCAAGAGCCTGAGTTAGAAGAGGGTATTGACTTAGCACCGGTTTATAAAAAATCTAAATGGCAAACCCTAAAGGGCTTATTCGTTGTCAGCTTTTTAACGTTAGTGCTGATGGAATTTGCATTTTCATTAGTGGTTGCATTTCAACAATCCATTATTTTAGGCACTGTTTATTCGATTGCCGTTGTTACTGGCTTTTTGCTAATTGGCCGCTTGTTATGGCGTGAATACCGCATGTTACGCAGTTTAAAGCGCAATCAATTACACCGTCACGAAGCCGCTAGGTTACTTAACTCAGAACAAGTGGGTGGTGCATTACCTTGGCTTGAAAAGCTTAATAAGCATCAGCAATTAACAGGCTTTGCTGAATTTAAAGCAAGTGTTGCAACGCACCATACCGATAAAGAAATCATGACCTTGTACGCTGATAACTTATTAGTCGCACAAGATGCTCAAGCAAAAAAATTAATTAACCGTTTTGCGACAGAGTCAGGCTTGCTGGTGGCACTTAGCCCGCTTGCATTAGTTGATATGATGGCCGTGCTTTGGCGCGGCACTAAATTAATAGATCAAATAGGGCGCATTTATGGCATTGGCTTTGGTTACGCAAGCCGTATTAAGCTTTATAGAATGTTGATAAAGCAGGTGATGTTTGTCGGTAGTGCAGAGCTGGTCTCTGATTTAGCGGCAACCGCACTTAGCGCTGAGTTACTAGGTAAGTTATCTGGTCGCGCGGCGCAAGGTTTAAGTGCTGGCATATTTACCGCGCGTATTGGTTATAAAGCAATGGAGTTGAGCCGTCCGTTACCGCGTTTAGAGCATAAACGCAGCTTGCTCAAAGGCACCGCCCAGCTTATTGCCAGTAAAATTGTGTCTCGTAAAAAGACAAGCCAAGAGCAAGGTGACTAATAAAACTGACAACATATCTGTACAGTGGCTATTAGGTGCTTAACACTAAATAGCCATCTGTGCATCCGGCATGCTTGTTATCTACCAGCTGATGCGCTTTGATTATTATATTAATAATAATCAAAAAAGATCAAACAATGAACAAACTCCACATCGACAGTCAATGTATTCATGGGCCAAAAAAAGCGAACGACCCGCATGGTGCGTTAACATCCCCTCTATACCAAACCTCTACTTTTCATTTTACTGATGCAGCACAAGGTGCAGCTCGATTTGCAGGAGAAGAGCCCGGTTATATTTATACCCGTTTAGGTAACCCAACAACCACTGAGCTTGAGCAAAAGGTTGCTCAACTAGAAAACTGCGAAGCCGCTGCGGCCACAGCTACCGGAATGGGGGCTGTGTCAGCATCGGTGTTAAGCTTTCTTTCACAGGGGGATCACCTTGTTGCATCAAGTGCTTTGTATGGCTGCACATTTGCTTTTTTTGCTCATATGCTACCGCGCTGGGGAATTGAGGTAAGCTTTGTTGATATGACCAATGAGCAAGCATTACGTGAGGCGATAAAACCAAACTCAAAAATGATTTTTGCTGAAACCCCCATTAACCCAACAATGGCGGTGATGGATTTAAATTTGATCAGCGACGTTGCCAAACAGCATCAGCTTATTAGTGTTATCGACAATACCTTTTTAACCCCGCTGCTGCAAAAACCAACTGACTATGGCATTGATTTAATCGTACACAGCGCAACAAAATACTTAAACGGCCATGGCGATGTAGTGGCGGGTTTAGTGTGTGGCTCCGATGAGCATATCAACTTAATCAAAATGACGGTACTTAAAGACATTGGGGCAACCATTAGTCCCCATGATGCTTGGCTAATAAACCGTGGTTTAAAAACATTAGCAATACGAATGCAACGCCATTGTGAAAGCGCGCAAACTGTTGCTGAATTTTTAGAGCAACACCCACATGTCAACACCGTTTATTACCCAGGTTTGAAGTCACACCCGGGTAATAAGTTTATAGGCACGCAAATGAAAGCGGCTGGTGGGGTTATCGCATTTGAGTTAAAAGGCAGCTTAAAAGATGGCGAGCAGTTTATTAATAGCACCAAGCTTTGCACATTAGCGGTGAGCTTAGGTGATGCTGAAACCTTGATACAACACCCTGCTTCTATGACTCACTCGCCCTATACACCAGAGGAAAGAGCGGCTGCGGGTATAAGCGATGGCTTAATTCGACTATCTGTTGGGCTTGAAGATGTTAACGACATAATTAACGATCTCAACCATGCATTTACTCAGATTATGTAGAGTGTAACTTTAAGTGTACGCTTAGGTTGGTCTTAGGGTCTTTATAATTAGGGGTGTAAATATTTTGCTTTAAAATCGTAATTTTAACTTTACGATATAGGCGTTGTGGCCATTGGCTGATGTGAACCCAGCTATTAAACTTTGCCTTACATTTGCTTAGTATCTGGGTAACACGTTGATACCGATATTCGGTTTAACAGCAAGAAGGTAATTATGGCTAAAGCAAGCAAGTACACCTCTAGAACACCCGATGAAAATGGGGTGATTCATTGGAGCGATGAAGAAAATAAAATATGGTCAGAACTCGTTGCCCGTCAATTAAAATGCATCGAAGGCAAAGCGTGTAATGAATACATGGAAGGGCTAAAAAAAATAAACCTTCCTCATGATCGCATCCCGCAACTAAGCGAGTTAAACGAAGTGTTGCTAGCAACCACAGGTTGGCAAGTCGCCCCGGTGCCTGCATTGATTGACTTTGATGAGTTCTTTCGTTTATTGGCGAACAAGCAGTTTCCTGTAGCGACTTTTATAAGAACACGTGAAGAGTTTGATTATTTACAAGAACCAGATATTTTCCATGAAATATTTGGCCATTGCGCGATGCTCACTAACCCTGATTTTGCTGAGTTCACTCATAAATATGGTCAGTTAGGTTATGCGGCGCAAAAGAAAGACAGAGTTTATTTGGCGCGTATGTATTGGTTTACTGTTGAGTTTGGGTTAATGCAAACCGAAGACGGCTTACGTATTTACGGCGGTGGGATTTTATCAAGCCCTGGCGAGACACAATACGTGTACTCTGACACGCCAGAAATTAACCCAATGAATGTACTTGATGTATTACGCACCCCGTATCGTATTGATATAATGCAGCCTTTGTACTACACCATAAACTCTATCCATGATTTATTTGATATTTCACAGTTGGATATTATGGCGATAGTTGAGCAAGCAAAAGAGTTAGGGTTACACGACCCAAAATTTCCTCCTAAAGAAAAATTAGCAAGTTAAGGATTTAAAATGTCATCATTAAGCGCACAAAAGTGTGAAGCCTGTCATGTTGATGCTCCAAAAGTGTCAGACGAAGAGCTAGCAGAACTAATTAAAATGATCCCAGACTGGGTGCCAGAAGTACGCGATGGCATTATGCAGTTAGAGCGTGTTTATAAATTTAAAAACTTTAAACAAGCTATTGCCTTTACTAACAAAGTGGGTGATATGGCTGAAGACGAAGGCCATCACCCAGGTTTATTAACTGAATGGGGAAAAGTGACGGTAACGTGGTGGAGCCATTCAATTAAAGGTCTGCATAAAAATGATTTTATTTGTGCAGCTAAAACTGACGAAGTTTTTGCTGCGCTATAACTAATCCTGTTTTACCCATAGGACAAAAGGTGCATTATAAATGCACCTTTTTTTACGTGTTTTTTGGTGAGCCTAGTGGCAGTTTTTTAGGTAAAAAGCCAGTGACTAACATAGTGCCACTTATTACACACAATGCACCAAGCAAGGTGTTTGAACCAATCTGTTCATCAAGCACTATATGACCCCAAAAAATACCAAAAAGTGGAATTAAAAACGTCACGGTCAGTGCCGACGTTGGGCCTATTTCTTCAATTAAATTAAAAAACAAAATATAGGCAACGCCAGTGCAAATCACGCCTAAAGCAACAACCCCTAACATGATGTCTGAGGATGGGACTTCTCGAATCGGCATGAAAAAAACGAGCGGCAATACCAATATGCTTGCTGCCCACATCGAGCCATGTGCATTATTAAAAGGTGTTAACTTAGGTGCATGTTTAGTGTAATGAGATGCAATGGCATAGCTTAATGATGCGCAAAGTGCCGCAATAATAGCTATCAGTGAGTTTGAGCTTGGGCTAAAGTTATCTTGCCCTACAAGCAGTACAACGCCAATTAAGCCAAGCACTAAACCACAAATCATACTCTTTGTTGGTTTTGTTTTAGCCCATATTACGCCTACTAATGCTGCCCAAATAGGGGTTGTTGAATTTAATATAGATAACGTTGATGCGCTGATTGTTTGGGCTGCATACGCAAAGAGTAAAAAGGGCAGTGCGGAATTAAGTGCGCCAATAATAAAAAAATGTTTACGATGGGCTTTAAACGCTAAGCTCTTAAAAACAGATTGGCGTTTAATGTACAGTGCTACTAAAAACAATGTAAGGGCTGCAAAGCCGACTCTAAATTCAATCAGTACAGCGGGGCCTAAACTGGTTGCTGCCATTCGCATAAATAAAAATGATGCGCCCCAAATAGCCGCAAGCGCAAATAGTTGGATCAAACTTTTTAAGCTCATAGTAAACACCTTGGATAAGTAAGCGCCAAGCATAGCATTGTCTGATTAGAGGCTCAGCCAAAATCGGCACTCATAGATAAAATTTATATTGCTGCAAAGTTTGATACAATTGGGTGTCTTTATTCAAAATTATTAAGGAAGTCGCGGGTGGTAAACCTAGGTCAATTGTTTGGTGAACTCAAAACGTGTTTAAGAAAAGATCAATTCATCTTTAAAAAGCGCCTTCATGGCATAAAAAAAATATCCGATGAAGCAAAGCAAGCGGCTGTTATAGAAAAAATAACCGCAGATATAACACGTAGCCAACAGTTGCGTGAGGTTCGCTTAGCTCAACTACCAAAAGTGACCTACCCAGAGCAACTTCCGGTTAGTCAGAAAAAAGACGACATTAAAGAAGCGATTGCCAATAACCAAGTGGTTATCATCGCTGGCGAAACCGGTTCAGGTAAAACAACGCAAATCCCTAAAATGTGTTTAGAGCTTGGTCGTGGCGTTGATGGCTATATTGGTCACACCCAACCTAGGCGTTTAGCAGCGCGCAGCGTTGCTGATCGTATTGCCAGTGAAATGCAATGCGAACTTGGTCAACATGTGGGTTTTAAAATTCGCTTTAGCGACCAAGTATCAAATAACAGTTATATCAAGCTGATGACTGACGGTATTTTATTGGCCGAAATTCAACAAGACCGTTTCTTAAATCAATACGACACTATCATTATTGATGAAGCTCACGAGCGTAGCCTTAATATCGATTTTATTTTAGGTTATTTAAAAAACCTATTACCAAAACGACCCGATTTAAAAGTTATTATTACCTCTGCGACGATTGATCCTGAGCGTTTTTCAAAACATTTTAATGATGCACCCATTATTGAAGTATCAGGGCGCACTTTCCCCGTTGATGTCCGTTACAGACCGTTAGTTGAAATTGATAAAGACGATATGGAAGCAGAGGGCGATCAACTACAAGGCATTTTTGATGCAGTTGATGAGTTATGCCAAGAGGGCCCAGGCGATATTTTGATCTTTTTAAATGGCGAACGGGAAATTCGTGATACCGCCGACGCACTTAGTAAACGTAACCTTAAGGGAGCCGATGTACTGCCGCTGTATTCACGACTATCAAATGCTGAGCAAAACCGTATTTTTGCCCCGCACAGCCGTCGCCATATTATTTTATCGACCAACGTAGCTGAAACCTCTTTAACGGTACCAGGCATTCGCTATGTTATTGACCCGGGTACTGCGCGCATCAGTCGCTACAGTTACCGCACCAAAGTACAGCGCTTGCCTATTGAACCGATTTCACAGGCCAGCGCGAACCAGCGTAAAGGGCGTTGTGGCCGTGTTGAAGCCGGTATTTGTATCCGTTTATATAGCGAAGACGATTTTAATTCGCGCCCTGAGTTCACTGACCCTGAAATACTGCGTACCAACTTAGCCTCGGTTATTTTAAAAATGCTTGGTTTAGGCCTAGGCGACATGGCTAACTTCCCATTTGTACAAGCGCCTGATAGTCGTAACATTAACGATGGTTTAACTTTGCTGGAAGAACTTGAAGCGGTTAAACCAAGCAAACGCCATCAAGAAACTCGCTTAACAAAATCGGGTATGGATTTAAGTAGACTCCCGGTAGACCCGCGTTTAGCTAAAATGGTATTAACTGCACAAAAACTTGGGGCACTGCGAGAAGTGATTATCATTGTTGCAGCACTGTCGATTCAAGACCCTCGTGAGCGCCCGCAAGAAAAACGCGCTGCAGCGAATGAAAAGCATGGGCGTTTTGACGACCCAGATTCCGATTTTATTGCGTTTTTAAACTTGTGGAATTATTTAGAAGAGCAGCAAAGTGAGCTCAGTAACAGTCAGTTTAGAAAGCTTTGCCAAAAAGACATGCTGGCGTATATGCGCATCCGTGAGTGGCAAGACATTGTTTATCAATTAAGCACGGTTTGTAACGAAATGGGAATGAAAGCTACTACAAATGTAGCTGACGGCGATAAAATTCACCAAGCGTTATTGAGCGGTATGCTAAGCCATATTGGTTTTAAAGACGAAAAGCAGTTGTATAAAGGTGCACGCAATAGTCAGTTTCATATTTTTCCAGGTTCAGGGTTATTTAAAAAGAGCCCTAAATGGATTATGTCGGCGGAGCTGGTTGAAACCAGTAAGCTTTATGCGCGCATCAACGCTAAAATTAACCTTGATTGGGTTGAACCGTTTGCGCAACATTTAGTTAAACGTAGCTACAGTGAACCCCATTGGGAGAAAAAGCCGGGCGCTGTTATCGCGTTTGAGCAACAAGTGCTTTATGGACTGATTATTGTCTCTAAACGCCGTTGTGTGTATAGCAATATTGACCCAAAAGTGAGCCGTGAGCTATTTATTCGCAGTGCCCTGGTCGAACAAGAGTTGGGTCAAAATGAAGGGTTTTTACAGTTTAACCGTGAGCTGATAGAAGATATTCAAACGCTTGAGAACAAAAGCCGCCGCCGCGACATACTCGTTGATGAGCAAACGCTTTATGAATTTTACGATAAAAAAATCCCGCAAGATATAAATAACCGTGCGGCATTCACTAAGTGGTACAAAACCAAAAAGCAGCAAGATAAGCGCTTTTTGCATATGACCCGTGATGATTTAATGCAACACGGTGCTGACAGTGTCACCGAGTTTGATTATCCAGATGTTTGGCAGCAAAACAATTTAATGCTGCCGCTGAGTTATCATTTTGATCCAGGCCAAGCCGTCGATGGTGTTGCGGTGCAAATACCCGTCGCTTTACTAAATCAGGTTGAAGAAACAGGTTTTGATTGGCACATTCCGGCATTTCGTCATGAACTCATTACGGGTTTAATTAAGTCATTGCCTAAGTCGTTACGTCGTAACTTTGTTCCAGCTCCAAATTACGCCGACGCTGTGCTTGCAGCCATTACGCCAATGCAAGGTAACTTTATTGAGGCACTCAGTCATCAGTTGTTACGTATGACCGGGGTGCGCGTTGAGCCTGATGCATGGGATTTATCAACCCTCGCGACTCATTTACGCTTTCAGTTTGAAGTGCGTGATGATAAAAATACTCTGCTTGCGCGTGGTATGGACTTAGCTAAGCTAAAAGCGCAGCTACAAGGTAAAGTAACGCAAACACTGTCTAAAGTAGCTGATAAAGGAATTGAAAAAGCAGATTTAACGCAGTGGGATTTTGGTAAGTTACCCGCTTCATATGTGAAAAAACAAGGCCAGTACGAAATTAAAGCGTATCCCGCGCTGGTGGATAAAAAATCATCTACCGCAGTTGAGTTATTTGACAATGAAATCAAAGCACACGCAGCACACCAGCAAGGGCTACGCCGTTTGGTGTTATTAAATGTACCTTCGCCAATAAAATATTTACAACAAAATTTGCCTAATAAAGCCAAGCTCGGCCTTTACTTTAACCCATTTGGTAAAGTGGCTGATTTAATCGATGATTGTATTGCCGCAGGCGTAGACAGCTTACTGAAAAAATTAGGTGATGTGAGAACCGAGCAAGCATTTGAGCAAGTAAAAGAGCAAGTACGTGGTGAACTAGGTGATACCGTTGTTGCGATAGCAACGCAAGTTGAGCAAGTGCTAAGTATTGCGCACGCTTTACATAAAAAAATGAAAGGGCGAGTGGACTTAACCATGATCACCGCACATGGCGATATAAAAAGCCAATTAGAGTCGCTGGTGTTTAAAGGTTTTGTCTCTTCTCATGGCGCAGAAAAACTAGGAGACTTAATTCGTTATCTAAAAGCCATAGAAAAACGCTTAGAAAAGTTGCCAGTAGACCCAAATCGTGACAGATTATGTGTACTAGAATTAGACAAGGTCGCACAAGAATATCAAAAACAGCTTAAAAAAGTAGCGCCGGGATTACCAGTACCGCAGGCGTTGATTGATATTTTTTGGATGCAACAGGAGCTTCGCGTATCGCTTTTTGCGCAAACCCTAGGCACGCCTTATCCTATTTCAGCTAAACGGGTTTTAAATGCATTAAAAGAATGTGACTAAATTGGAATAATAAAGAAGGAACTGACACTTACTATGCGTACAACCGCAAATAAGCAGTTAAGTCTACTCGTTGTTGATGATGAGTACTTTAACTTTGAAATGCTCAAAGCAGCTCTAACGAGTAGCTTTGAGTTAAGCTATGCCGATTCAGGGCAGAGTTGTTTAGCATCAGCCATTGCTAACCCGCCGGATGTTATTTTGTTGGATGTGTGTATGCCTGGGCTAGATGGTTACGATACATGTAGAATGCTAAAAAACACCCCAGAGACGAATAACATTCCTGTTGTTATGGTGTCAGGGTTAGAATCAGAACAAGAACAACAAGCTGGATTTGAAGCTGGGTGCGATGCCTATGTTATCAAGCCGTTTTCAGTGGTTGGGTTACTTGATAAAATAAATACAGTTGTCTAGGAGCTTATATGTTTAATGAAGACCAACGCAATTTCAGACGCATGCAAGTTAATGCTAAGGCGACGCTCATTACGCTCGAGCCGATACCAGACCAGCAATATGAAGCATTGTGTGTTGATTTAAGTGCTACAGGCCTATCCTTGCATTTAGATGATTTATTAGAAGTTGGTACGATAGTAAAAGTAAATATTGATTCAACAAGCCCTGCGATTGCACCGTTAGATGCAACAGCGAAGGTGATACGTGCTTCTAAAGAAGATGATGGCACGATCACCGCAGGACTTGAGATTATGCAGTTTAACTAGCTAGAATACCTTGCAGATAAGACCTTTCAAGTAAAACCCTTCAGGATAACTACCTGCAATAGGGTGATCTGCTGCTTGATTTAAACGTTCCATAATCAATAAATCTTTACCCGCATCAAGGGCCGCATCGGCAACCACTTTTTGAAATAGGTTTTGTTCCATTAAGCCTGAGCACGAGAATGTAAGTAATGTGCCACCGGGTTTAAGTATTTGCATGGCAATCATGTTGATATCTTTGTAACCACGGCACGCGCCAGTCAGTTGTGCTTTGTTATCTGCAAACTTTGGCGGGTCCATAACGATGGTGTCGAATAAAACACCTTCTTCACGGTATTGGCGCAATAGCTTAAACACATCTTGTTTTACAAAGTCGACTTTATTTAAATCAAGGTTGTTATGTTCAACGTTGCGTTTCGCTGTATCAAGCGCAGGTTGTGATACATCTACGTTAGTAACATGCTCACAGCCTCCACGTAATGCGTAAAGTGAAAAAGTACCAGTATAACTAAAGCAGTTAAGTACTTTTTTATCTTTAGAGAAGCGCTCTAGCGCAGCACGACTATCACGTTGATCAAGGTAAAAGCCAGTTTTATGGCCTTCGATAATATCGACCTCGAGCTTTAAGCCATTCTCTTCTATTAATACTGGTTGCGCGGGTTTATTGCCCCAAAGTACACCGGTTGTTGGCTCTAGCCCTTCTTTGTTTCGTACGTCAACATCAGAGCGTTCATACACATCACAACCTGGAAAAATACTAATAAGAGCAGCTACAATTTCGCCCTTGTGGCGCTCGGCACCGGCACTTAGTAGCTGACAGACTAGTACGTTGTCAAACTTATCAATGGTTACGCCCGGTAAAAAGTCAGACTCAGCGGCACATAAACGAAACCCTGTTAAACCACCTTCTTCAATGACTTGTGCACGGGCTAAAAGCGCACGACGTAAACGGCGTTCAAAAAAGTTTTGGTCAATAACCTCTTTTTCGTCAAAACTCCATACACGTGCACGAATTTGTGAATGTGGACTATATGCCGCAGTTGCTAAAAACTTACCTTCGCTATCGTGAATAGTAACAGTGTCACCTAGACCCGGTTTGCCCTTCATTTTTTTTATGGCTTTAGAAAATAACCATGGATGTTTTCTTTTTAACGACTTTTCGCGACCAGCTTGCAGGTAAATAGCAGATGACATTGGCATACTCATGACAGATTAATTAGCGGCTATTTTAGTAAAGCAAGGTCGAACATACAATGAATGTTTTGCACAACGACCTATAACCGCGGTAAAGTAGCCGTAATATATTGTTTTACATTGAAACAGCGAAATTTATGGAACAGCAAATAGCGTTATCAGCGTCACTACAAGAACTTGAAAATGAATGTCGGGGTTTTATTTCGTCACTTATTTGCGCCGATGTAGCGCATGATATAACGCATATTGAGCGAGTTGTGAGAGTAGCCAAACAATTATGTATTGCAGAGCAGGCCGAGATGGCCGTGGTACTCCCTGCTGCATGGTTACACGATTGTGTTGCAGTGGCAAAAAATCACCCTGATCGTGCAAAAGCTTCAACCATGGCCGCAGATAAAGCAATTACCTTTTTAACTTCTATCGGCTATGACGAGAGTTACTTCGATGCAATTCATCATGCAATTGCAGCTCATAGCTTTAGTGCCAATATAAAAGTACAATCAGTTGAAGCACAAATTGTTCAAGATGCAGACAGAATGGATGCATTAGGCGCAATCGGTGTGAGTCGCTGTATGAAAGTTGGGGGCTCAATAAGCCGCCATTTATATCACCCACAAGACCCTTTTTGCCAAAACCGCGAAGCGGACGACAAACTCTATACGCTTGATCATTTTTTTATCAAGCTACTCCATGTCGCCAACAGCATGAATACACCATCAGCTAAAGCTGAAGCGCAGCGCCGCACTGATTATATGTTGGCATTTATCGAACAGTTAAAGTCAGAAATAGGTGAGTAATATGGCCACACCATTATTATCAGGTATAGATCATTGCCATCTTAATGTAGAAAACTTGGTCGAAGCTGTTGTGTGGTATAAAGAGGTGCTCGGTTTTAATATTGTGCCTGAGCTTGCCTTTTGGGATGAGGGCAAAGGCCCGCTCACGCTCGAAGACGACGCTGCAACAACACGGTTAGCATTGTTTGAACGCGCGGGTGTTAGTAAAGGGGTTGCGTTTGGTGCAACAGGTGAGCAATTTATTACTTGGCTGAGTCATTTTGAATCACATAAAATCAAAACGATTGTTGCTGATCACGGAGTGACGTTTTCTATGTATTTTAAAGATAACAGCGGCAATAATCATGAGATAACCTCTCATGATTACAGCTATATTAGCCAATCTATCGATAAATCAATCTTGATAGGCTGAGTAGACTTTCATAATGGCATCAAACTGGCCTTCAAAAAGAGCGATAAGCTGTGGATCAAAGTGTTTACCAGCTTGTTCACGCATGTGCGAGAGTGCTTCATCAACACTCCATGCTTTTTTGTAAGGGCGTTTAGAGGTAAGTGCATCAAATACATCTGCGATAGCAACAATCCGGCCTTCTATTGATATTTCTTCTTCTTGTAAGCCTTTCGGGTAACCCGTGCCGTCCCATTTCTCATGATGTTCCATGGCTAGAATATAAGCGAGTTGCAATAACGGTGACGAAGAGTTTGCTAAGATTTTAGCACCTATTTCAGCATGCTGTTTCATGTAGTCAAACTCATCAGAGGTGAGCTTGCCTGGCTTTAATAAAATCGCATCAGGAATACCAATTTTACCAATGTCATGCATCGGGGCTGCTTGTTTGAGCAGTTCAGCATGTTGCTCACCCATACCATAAGCGAGAGCTAAAATTTTACTGTACTTGCTCATTCGGATTATATGTTCGCCAGTATCCGTGTCTTTATATTCAGCCGCTCGGCCAAGGCGATGAACCAAATCAACATGAGCGAGCTTGAGTTGCTCAGCTTGCACCAGTGATAGGTGTGTTTTAACCCTAGAGCGCACAATTGCAGGACTGATAGGTTTGGTTATATAGTCAACAGCACCTATCTCAAACCCTTTAAATTCATCGCTTTCGTCAGCAAGGGCTGTAACAAAAATTATAGGTATATGCTGGGTTTGCGGGTTTTCTTTTAATCGTTGGCAAACTTCAAAGCCGTTCATATCTGGCATCATAATGTCGAGCAAAATGAGTTTAGGTGGCTCTTTTTCAATTAAGGCAAGGGCAGCTTCGCCTGATTTTGCAAACGATAATCGGTATTGGTTACTCAATACTTCACGCATAACCTTAAGATTAGCAGGCTCATCATCAACGATTAAAATTCGTGGGCGTTCGATATTTAAATCCATTAATTTGCCTCCATTGTTTGTGCTTGTTTGAGTAAAGATATTAACGACTCTAGGTTTGATTGGGCGGTATCAAAATCAAATTGTTCGAAACATTCAACAATATTATCGATATCATTTTTATAATTTGTAGGCGCATTAGTTACAATTGTTGCAAGCAGTTCATCATTAAGTTCAGCGTTTTCAGCGTCTATATATAACTGTTCACAAAGCGCTTTAAATTCAGTTGCCGACAATGCCGGTGCATCTTGAGATTCGTGCTTATTAACACTTGGCACACACGTTAAAGTTTTTTCAGCTAACAATAAAGATACAGCGGTTAACTCTACTTCTAATTGTGCAATAACTTTTTCTTGGTGTTCTTGAGAGCTTGATTTTTCAAGCTCTGAAAATAAAGACATCATAGTTGGCAAGCCTAAATTCCCAGCAAGCCCTTTAAGTGTGTGTAGCTTGCCTTGCACGTCATTTAATGCGCTAAGACCATGAGCAAATAGTACCGTACATAAGGTGTGCTGCTCATCAATAAAGCGCTGTATCTCGTTTATTTGCTTACACTTACTACCCCAAAGCTGCTTACCTTTTTTAAAGTCGATATGTTTCGCTTGAGGATCACTTTGTTCAATAAGCACTTCTTTTTTCAGGCCATAGCCGAGAACTTGAGATATTTCTTGATTTAATTGATTGATATCTACAGGCTTATTAGCAAAACCATTCATTCCAGCTTTCTTAGCTGTCAACTTATCTTGCTGTAGTACACTTGCGGTGAGTGCGATGATAGGGGTGTTTTTTAGCTGTCTATGTTGTTCAATTTCACGTATTTTTTGGGTTGCAGTTATGCCATCGCACTGTGGCATATGAATGTCCATCAAAATGACATCAAAGTCTTGCTGCTCAAAAATTTCTAAAGCTTCAAAGCCATTACTCGCCGTGCTGACTTTATGCTCATCACGAGAAAGCAATAAACGCAGCAGCTCTACATTTTGTTCAATATCATCAACAACTAATATACGCAGAGCTGGTAATTGCGTATGTAAACCGTCAAAGTAGTTAATTAGGTTTTCATCGCCAGGCTCTAACGGAAGCGCGAAAAAGAAACAGCTACCTTTATTTTCTTCACTTACTAAGCTGATAGTACCGCCCATTAGCTCAACTAATTGTTTACTGATTGTTGTACCAAGGCCTGTACCACCAAAACGGCGAGTCGTCGTGCCATCAGCTTGCTCAAAGGGCTGGAAGATAGCCTTGATTCGCTCTGGTGCAATACCAATACCTGAATCTTGCACTTCAAAAAACAGATGATTATTTTGTGTTGTACTCACTGTGACCTGGATTGAACCTTGCTCAGTAAATTTAATCGCATTGCCAATTAAGTTTGTTAGTACTTGGCGAATTCTATCGGGGTCGCCATAATAAGCTTTATGGACAGACTCTTTAATTGTTAACGTTACTTCAAGGTCCTTTTTCTTAGCCTCTAACCAAAAAGTTGAAATGATACTGTCGAGCACAGGTTGCAAATTAAAATGCACAGGTTCTATGGTTAACTTTCCTTTTTCAAGTTTGGCAGAGTCAAGTATCTCGTTTAATAACCTCAGCAGTGACCGCGCGGCATTATTAACCGTTACTAAGTGCTTTTGTTGCTCTTGATCGAGAGGCGTATCCATCAGCAAGTCACTAAAACCAATGATCGAGTTCATAGGAGTGCGGATCTCATGACTCATGTTGGCCATAAATGATTGTTTAGCTTGAGCTGCTTCCTCTGCTGCAACTTTGGCCTGTTTTAGCTTGTCTTCGTACTCGCGTCGTTCACTTATATCAACTAAAACGCCATCAATCCAAATTGCTTCGCCTTGTTTATTAAATTCAAAGCTGCCCTTTTCAAGTATCCACACAAGTTTGCCGTTACGGTGGCGCACTCTGTATTCAATAGAGTAGTGCTCTTTTTTAGTAATAGCTTGCTCAACAGCTTTGTTTATATGCGGTATATCGTCTTTGAATAGTAAATCGCCGTATTCGATATTCTTATTTATAAACTCATTAGGGATATAACCGGTCATTTCAAAGATGTTAGGGCTGATAAACATCATGCTCCACTTTTCATTAATCTCACAACGAAATACAACACCAGGCATATTATCCATGAGTGAGCGATACTGTTGCTCTTTAGTTATCAAGTTTTGTTGTAGTTTTCGCTGTTCAGTTAAGTCTGTGATGAACCCAACATAGAGTGGTTCTTGGCCCGGTTGATCTACTTCACCAACGCCAAGGCGAATAGGGAATAAGTGGCCATCTTTGTGTTTTGCCAATACATCACGGTTAACACCAATGACAGTACCAAAATCAATATGTCCTGCTTTTGATAGATAACCATCATGCTGTGCAGCAATATCATCGGCCATTAGCATTTTGACATTGTTACCTTTAACATCTTGCTTATTCCAGCCAAAAATGAGTTCAGCAGCGTTGTTAAAGCTTAAAATATGACCTTTGTGATCAATAGTGATAATACCGTCGATGGCTGTTGAAAGAATTGCCTGCAAGCGAGATTCGTTACTTGTCTTATCCTCAAGCAACATACGGTAACGAACGATGCCATTTATAATCGCCACAATTGCGGTAAGAATGATTGTAGAAAATACAACGCTAATAGCGATCAAGGTTAGTTCAGAGTCTTGACTGTCATTGAGAATCGGCGATACGGCAACAAAACGCGTCGCTAGCATGCCCATGTAATGCATGCCTGCAACTGCAAACCCTAGTACTATTGCGCTAATAAACCGAGTTTGTACTTCACTTAGCTTTGAGAAAAATTTATTAACATTAAAGCGCATATACAATGATATATAAGCCAACGCGACTGCTACAAGGATTGATAGAGCAAAAGTTAAAGGGTCATAACGTAGTAATGGGCTTAATTCCATGGCAGCCATGCCACTGTAGTGCATCGTTCCAATTCCAGCGCCAAGTAAAATGGATGGAACAATGAGTTGCAACATCGTTTTGTCACTCCTGACCAACATCGATATTGCAGTCCAACAAGCTAAAAATGCAGGAATAAAAGATAAAAAGGTCAGTGTCGGATCATAGCTAATATTTGTGCATAATGAGAACGCTAGCATACCAATAAAGTGCATACTCCAAATGCCGCCAGAAAGAACTAATGCTGCTGTTGAGTTTGCTAGTTTTTGGTAGCTTTGAAATCGAGTTGCTTTCGCAAGATCGATTAATAACGCTGCGAAATAAGCCGCAAAGATAGCTGTCATGACAGATAAAGTAACAAGATATGGGTTATAAACCCCATTGATTATGAGGCTTGGATCTTGATCGGTGATAAAAAAAGCTGACAGCATAGTGGCTCAATCTCAAAACTTTACAATCAGTGAAAGTAATGACTGTGAAGTATATTCATAGGAATAATTAATTACATATTTATGTAGGCTTTTGTTACCTTTAAGATAACCATAGGTTAACAGAAGTAAAATATCAATGGAATCAAGTTACTAAGTGTTATTGGTTATAATTGTAGCACTATTAATAACTAAAATTACAGTTTGTTTTTTAATAATTGTTTTATTTTTTTAATAATTATCGTGTCATCTGCTTAACAAAAACAACCACAAATTTATAGATTAGCAGTTATTGAGCAAGGTATTATAACAAGTAGTAAATTTCTTATATTAATCAGTTTAAGAGTTGGCATTGATCGAATACACATTAAAGCGCAGTCGCCGTCGTAAAACCGTGGCTATCAAGGTTCACCAACAATCATTAACCGTTTATGCGCCATACGGCGTTGCTATAGCATATATTGAGCAATGGTTGGCGACTAAACAAGCGTGGATTAATCAGCAAGTATATAAGCAAAGTCAGCACCAGGATCTCCGTCAGTTTCCACTGGATAGTTTACAAATTCGTTTGTTTGATGAGCTATTGACACTGCACTTTGAAATAAACAAAACAAGCTGCTGGCAGTTTTTTGCTAATATGAATCCACCGCAGTTACAGGTTAGTTGTTCCGGCCGCGTTAAAAAACATACTGCTATGTATCAAACACAGTTTGAAGACTTTATGCGTGAGCAGTTAGAAAGCTATATTGAAATGCGAATACGGCATTACTGTTCGAGGATGGGCGAAGAGCTACCGAGCAATTTAAAAATAACAACTTACAAGCGTCGATGGGGCAGTTGTAACCAACGTCGTGCATTGACCTTTAATTTACTATTGGTCGGTGCGCCACATTGGGTTATTGATTACGTTATTGTGCATGAGCTCGCTCACTTAAAATATTTGAATCACAGTCACCGGTTTTGGCATCGTGTTAGTGAGTTTTATCCTGATTATAAATATGCAACGCAATGGTTAAAGCAACATGGTGCTAGTTTGCAGTGGGTGTTTGAATAATTATACCCAAACCACCTCAAGATGCGGAATCCAGCGTTTCAACAGGGGCTTAATATCAAGGCGTTACTTTGCAACAATGGCACTCCCTTTTAAGAAGTAACAACGATGAGAGTAAGTCTCTGTGAAACGCCCAAAGGGTTGGTTTAAAAGCGATTTATACTGCGTTATTGATTTTAACAATAGAACCACTATTACTTGCAATCAATGCCTTGCCTAAATCGCTTTTAATTCCAACTGAAACACGTATCTTAAGGTGGTTTGGGTATACACAAAGCTGTTTTTATCTTTTAGCTTGGGTATACTGTCTGCGTCCGTTTACTTAAATAAGTAAAATTCTTTTCTCTTCTATAATGATGAATTAATGACTGATATTACAATAGTTACGCACGATGGTAATTTTCATGCTGATGACGTATTTAGCATCGCTGCACTTAAAATTATTTTCCCTTCTTTTAACTTAATTCGTACCCGGGATGCCAAAGTAATTAGCCAAGCTGATATTGTCATTGATGTAGGTAATGAGTATGACCCAGACAAAGGGCGTTTTGATCATCATCAACGTGGCGGAGCTGGGGCGCGCGAAAACGGTATTCCTTTTTCATCGTTTGGCTTAATTTGGCAAAAGTATGGTTTAGAGCTATGCCAAGGAAATCAAGCAGTCGCCGATTCAGTTAATGCTGGGTTGGTGTCTACAATTGATGCTATCGATTGTGGGTATGTTCAAGGTGTAGAGCAAGGGATCAGCTTAAGCCAAACTATTTCAATGTTTAATCCTACTTGGCAAGAAAGTAGCGATTTTGATAGTTGCTTTAATGAAGCTGTAGAATTTGCAGTGCGTTTACTTAAACGGTTTATCGCTTCAGCAAATGGTAGTGCGGACGCTAAAAAAATAGTTGCTAAGGCTATTGCTGATGCGGATGATCCTCGTGTCATTGTGCTTGAACAATATACACCTTGGAAAAAAACAGTTCACAGTTTATCAAATGAAGCCCTGTATATGGTTTATCCATCTCATTCGGGTAAGTGGATTATTCAAACCGTTCCTGTAGAGCCTGGTTCTTTCGAAGATAGAAAACCGTTACCACAGCAGTGGGCTGGTTTATCTGGTGATGAATTGCAAGCTGTGACGGGCTTAGATGATGCAACTTTTTGTCACAATGGTTTATTTATTGCGGGTGCAGAGTCGTTTTCCAGTGTTATGGTTATGGCATCAATTGCACTGCAAGATTGATTTATCTAGGCATTTACTGAGCCCAGACACTTGTTGCGTGAGTAAGCATGCCCGAGGTTAACTTCTTCCTCTTTATTTGGTTCACCTTGCAGTTATAAATCTCTTCTTCATACCCGTTGTTATTTTTACTTCTTTCACTTTTATCAAGTAAGCGATCCTGTTAGTATTCATCGTATTGATTAGTTTACTTTTATGTAAACTTAAGTTTGCGTTTGGGTGTTTTATAGGTGGTAGAGTTCGTGGCAGATATAAGAGATTTAGATCAATTAAGAGCAGGGATTGATGAATGTGATGCGCAGTTAGTGGCATTACTGGCGAAACGTAACAGTATAACTGGGCAAATCGGCGCGATTAAGCAACAAACTGGTGCGCCTTTACACGCGCCTGATCGTGAAGCTGCACTCCTTGCTGCACGCCGCGAAGAAGCAATAAATCAAGGTGTGAACCCTGAATTAGTCGAAGATATATTAAGGCGCATGATGCGCGAAGCTTATCAAAATCAACAGGCTAAACTTGCTTGCGCTGCACCTAACTTATCACCGATCGTAATTGTGGGTGGCGAAGGCGCTATGGGGCAATTATTTGCAAAGCAATTTCAGCGCTCTGGCTATGAAGTAAAAATACTCGATAAATCACAGCAACATAATGCTACTGAGATCTTGCGTGGTGCTAAATTGGTTATGGTCAGTGTGCCAATCAATGCATTAGAGACCGTAGTAAAGGCACTACCTAAGCTTGATGAAGATTGTCTGTTAGTTGATATCACGTCAGTGAAACAGGCACCGCTAGCCGTTTTAAAAGCCGCCCATAATGGTCCCGTTGTTGGATTACACCCAATGTTTGGTCCTGATATATCACATTGGGTGAAGCAAACAGTCGTGGTGTGTGAAGGGCGAGGGCATCACATAGCGAAAGGCTTACTTGAGCAGTTACAAGTTTGGGGCTGTCAATTAGTAGAGCTTAACGCAAAGAAACATGATGAAGCGATGCAGATAATTCAGGTTATGCGTCACTTAACTACATTTGTTTATGGACAGTTTTTAGCAAAACAAGGTCATACACTTGAGGAGCTTCGCAGTTGTTCGTCGCCTATTTACCAATTGGAATTAATGATGGTCGGGCGTTTATTTGCTCAATCACCAGAGTTGTATTCAGATATTATGCTGGCGCAGTTTGATAATGTGGAGGAGTTATTAGCTCAATACCAAGATACCTTCGCACAAACTTTAGAGAAGTTAAAAGCAGGAGATAAAGAAGCATTGATGAATGCATTTGCACAAGCAAAAGCGTATTTCTCAGATTCAACGGCGCACTTTTTAACTCAAAGCCGCAGCTTACTTAATAAAGCAAATGACGCAAAAGTACTCGATTAATATAAAGGAGCAGTAGGCTGATTTTTTATTAGCCTACTACAATTGAGCTAATTGATTAGTAACACACTTTATACTTTAAAAGTAAGTAAAATGTCTTTCACCTTACGTGAACCTTCTACCAAATGAGCTGCATCTTTAGCGACATTAAAACTCAAATTTAAGTTTTCATCACTAAAGCCTTTAATTTGCTCTACATTAATACCAATATCACTACTCACTGTTTGTTGTTGCTCTGCGGCAGTGGATATTTGTGTTGCTAGTTGTGATATTTCACTGATTTGCGCAAAAATGCTATCTAACTCAACTTGAGTGTGTCCAGTGGTATTAACACATTCATCAGCTTGTGCCTTGGTGTTTTTCATCACTGTAGACCAATTAAATAAGGTATCTTGAATTTCTTTAATTGAACTGTGGATTTGTGAAGTAGCGCGTTGGGTACGAGACGATAATGCACGAACTTCATCAGCAACAACAGCAAAACCTCGGCCATGTTCACCCGCTCTTGCGGCTTCAATGGCTGCATTGAGAGCTAATAAATTCGTTTGTTCAGCGATACCTTCAATTTCAGTCATTACTTGACCAATTTTATCCGCTTCCGTGGCCAGCGCATTTGCAGTACTCGCAGCTTGCTCCACTTGAGAAGCCAGATCTGAGACCATGGAACTATTATCAGCTATGTGGGCTTTTATATCAGAGCAACTTTGATAAGTTACATTTACTTTCTCGGCGGTGTCTTGAGTACTATTAGATATTTCACCAATGGTGGCACTCATTTGCGACATCGCGGTAGCAATTTGGCTTAAACGCTGACCTTGTGCTGAGATACCTTGCTCTGTAAGCGATGATTGATTATCTAAGTTTTGGGCTATCGCATTAAAGGTTACCGTGGCATCTTTTACACGACCAAGTACGGTTCGTAACTTGGCGTTTAGCATTTCACGGTTATACTCACTAATGCTAAAAGGGTGAACACCAACGTAAATATAGCGAGAGACTGAGTCAAACTCTGCTTTTTGTTGCTTTAAAGCCTGTGGCGTCACAATTAGCTCGTCGTAATTGAGTAAAATAATTAAACCTAAAAAAAACGTCGCAAAAAGTGCTACTGCTATAGATGTGTAAACAGCGAGTGCTAGCAAACTTACGATGGCTAAAATAACGCAAAGTAGCTGTCTGATTCCAACTTGCTCTCTGAATGAGGTGACGGATTTACCTTCATTTATTTTTTTGTATAGCGCAATGGCTCGTTGTTTTAGTTGTTCTGAAGGTTTCGTTCGTACTGATTGGTAGCCAACAAGTTGGCCGTTTTCGAAAATAGGCGTTACAAAAGCATCAACCCAATAATAACGGCCATCTTTGCAGCGGTTTTTCACCATGCCACGCCATGAATGACCTGCTTTTAGTTTTTCCCACATTTCTTTAAATGCATCTTTGGGCATATCAGGGTGACGGACAATGTTATGGTTTTTACCTACTAACTCTTCTAATTTGTAACCTGCAATGTCACAAAAAGCCTCATTAGCGTAGGTGATTACCCCACGCAAATCCGTTGTAGAAACGAGCTCTTGCTGTTGTGAAAAAGAAACTTCTTCATTTATTAATTCGTGACCCCGACGCATGGGCTTTCCTTAAACATACTTTTTTATTAACGCCAATTATAAAGTTAATACTTAGTTTATAAAGTAAAAATACCTAAATATAATGCTTTCAAGTAACTAATTGTAGTTTTACTGATCTGAAACAATAAAGGAGTAAATTTATTTAGCTCTCGTAGTAATACTTTGAACAGTTATAGGTTATTACCCGGTCTGTCTTATCTAGATAATTTTAACGCATAGCAGTGGTGCAATTAAAGCAATTGTATAATCACCTTTTCAATGGCAAGATTACTACAATGAAGCAAACTGCTCTGAATGGTTTTGGGTATTGTGTTGGCAATGTCAGTATTTTGCTGTAATACGCATAATAGTTATTATGCTAAATAGTGGGAATGAGAGTGTTCTTAACTATTAAGCCTTGAGTATTATCATTTTGCCCCCATAGACTTAGGATTAAGCCACGTGGCTCGAGGAAACATTTTTTGACAACACATGATCTAACTTCAACGTTAACAGCGTTATCTCCAGAACAACATAAATACGCAATTAAAGGTATTCAACGTGGCATTGAAAGAGAAGCTCTAAGGATTAAGCCTAATGGAGTTATTTCGCAGCAAGGTCATCCCAAAGGCGTAGGGTGTGCATTAACAAATGGCCATATAACCACAGATTTTTCAGAAGCGTTATTAGAGTTTATTACCCCTGTTAGTGAGTCTGCCCAAGAAACATTAGCGCAGTTGCAAGACTTACAAAAATTCACCTTATCGCAAATGGGTGACGAATTACTTTGGCCGATTAGCATGCCATGCTTTATTGAACATCAAGATGATATAGTTCTGGCGCAATTTGGTGAATCAAATATTGGTCGAATGAAAACCTTGTATCGTGAAGGTTTAAAAAATCGTTATGGCAGTATGATGCAAGCTATTGCTGGAGTGCATTTTAATATCTCATTTCCGACTAGTTTCTGGCAAAGTTTACAAACAATTAAAGCTGATTCAGGCTCTTTAGATGATTTTATATCAGCGGGTTACTTAGGCCTTATTCGTAATTTCAAACGAGAGCTTTGGCTTATAAGTTATTTATTTGGCGCATCTCCTGCGCTATGTAATTCCTTTTTACAAGGGCGTAAAACCAATTTGCCATTTAAGAAATTAGGTAAAGGTACTTTATACTTAGAAACAGGCACTGCTTTGCGTTTGGGAGACTTAGGTTATACCAATAGCGCACAATCGTCGTTAAAGGTTATGTATAACTCTTTAGAAGAGTATGTCGCAGGGCTTAAACGTGCAATCAATACACCGTCTGATATCTACGAAAGTATTGATGACTATAAAAGCGAGCAACCCAAGCAATTAAATAAAAATATTTTGCAAATAGAAAACGAATTTTACTCGCCAATTCGTCCTAAGCGCAATGCAAAAAGTGGTGAAACACCAACAGATGCATTACTACGCGGTGGTATCGAGTATATTGAAATCCGAGCACTGGATGTTAACCCATTTAGTGAAACGGGTATTTCATTAGAGCAGATTCACTTTTTAGATGTGTTTTTAACCTATTGCTTGTTAAAAGACTCTCCAGATATGGATTGGGATTCGCAAACTCGAAGCACTGAAAACCTTGACTCCGTTGTGAACAATGGGCGCGATAGCTCATTAGAGTTAAATAAATCAGGTGTTGCAACGAGTTTAGTACACTGGGGTGAAGAAATATTTAGCCAGTTAGCTGATGTTGCTGCATATATGGATAATGCATATGGTACCGAGCATTATGTAACAACCGTGAACCGTTTAAAAACATGGTTACATGATTCATCTTTAACTTATTCAGGCCAATACGTTGATCAGCTAAAAGACGCAAACATTGATAATGGACACTTTGCTTTAGCGCTTGCCCAAAAGTATAAACAAAGCCATCAAGTAACGCCTTATCATGTTTATTCCGATGCTTATTTACAGCAACAAGCTATACAATCAATGGCCGATGAGAAAGCGATTAGCGCGGCTGATAGTGTGTCGTTTAAGTCATTTTTAGCGGATTATTTTAAAGCTAATTAACAGACAAAAAAACGCAGCCTAAGGTGGCTGCGTAAAAATTCTTCAGGGATGAAACAATGCTAAACTGCGCATTCAAAAAATAAGACTCATACTTTTACAAAAAGTTCAGCGAGTACTCAAAAAAATGAAAAAAAAATTAATTATTTTATCGCTGGGAGCTATTTTAACTGGTTGCGCCACAGCTCCCCCCAAGCAACCTAATGATATCTGTAAAATTTTTGAAGAAAAAAACGATTGGTATTATGATGCACGCGATGCTCAAGATAAATGGGGATCGCCAAAACATGTACTTATGAGCATGATGTACCAAGAAAGCTCGTTTCGTCATGATGCAGCGCCACCAATGGAATACTTTTTGTGGATAATTCCAACCGGTCGTGCAAGTTCTGCCTATGGTTATTCACAAGCAAAAACACCGACGTGGTCTGATTATATTCGCGAGACGGGGAATAGTGGGGCTGATCGTGATGACTTTGATGACGCTATCGATTTTATGGCATGGTTTGTTTATAAAACCAATAAGGTAAATGGGGTATCAAAATGGGACGCCTACGCTCAATACCTTAACTACCACGAAGGCTGGGGTGGTTATAAGCGTGGCACTTATAAAAAGAAAAAGTGGCTGATGAGTGTGGCTAACAAAGTTAAAAATCGTGCCAGCCGCTACGGTGCGCAACTACAAAAATGTGAAGATGATTTAGATAAAAGCTGGTTAGAGCGTTTATTTAGCTGATTTATCAAGTTTAAGTTAACGAAAAGCCCGCAGTTGCGGGCTTTATTATTATCCTAGTAAAATTACTTACCAGGGAACTGGTGGATATGCACATCTCGTTGTGGGAATGGGATGGTGATATTTTCTTTATCGAAGGCAATTTTAACGCGTTCGTATAAACCAAAATAGACTGGCCAAAAGTTATCAGAATCAACCCAAGCCCATACCAACATACCTATATGACTGTCGCCATGTTGGCTAACGTGTACCACAGGTTGTTTATTCTCTTCCTTTAGTACTAAATCATAGTCATTTAATACGCTCATAAGTACTTCACGAGCTCTTATAATATCGTCGCCATAACTGATACCAAACTCAATATCAATGCGGCGGGTAGGCTCTGCAAACTTGTTTTTAACGCAGCCATTTGATAGTGCTCCATTTGGAATGATGATTTTTTCGTTATCATAAGTTAGTAACACAGTAACAAATATTTGTATTTCAACCACTTTACCCATATGACCCTGCGCTTCAATAACGTCGCCGACTTTAAATGGTTTAAAGAACAATATAAGAACACCACCGGCAAAGTTAGCCAAGCTACCTTGTAGCGCCATACCGACTGCAAGCCCAGCAGCACCGAGCATCGCTATAAATGAGGTAGTTTCTATGCCAATCATAGAGGCAACTGAGATCAGCAATAATACTTTTAAGATAACAGAGATAAACGACACTAAAAAGTGTGTCAGTCCTGCTTCAAATTTAACTCGCGCCATTGATTTTTCAGCCATATTTGAAATGCGACCAATAAACCACCAACCAATAATTAAAACAAATATTGCGAGTAAAAATTTAGGGCCATACAACATCAGCATTTCGATAGCTTGGGTGTAAATGACTTCGATAGAAATTTCGTCCATTAAGGATTCTCCGTTAAGCATAAAATTAGCAGAGTCTATAATAGTCTAATATTTATGACTTAAATGAGTAATTGGATCGGAAAATTCAGAAATTTTAAAGTGAAGAGGAGTAGAGTAGTATTTCACTACTCTACTTTAGAGACTTATACGTTACGTTTATTGGCTTGAATGCGTACTAACTTGATCATGTTTTCTTTAACTTCAACGACTTCAATAGGGTAGCCTGAAATACGTAAACTTAAGTTAGTATCTGGAATGTCTTCTAAGTATTCAATAATTAAACCACTGAGAGTTTTAGGCCCATCAAGCGGGAATTCCCAATCCATTTCTTTATTCAGATCACGTACATTGGCACTGCCATCCACTAAGAATGAGCCGTCTTCTTGCGGCACAATTTCTTCGCTAGGGGTTCGCGTTTGTGTTGTAGTAAAATCACCAACCACTTCTTCTAATATGTCCTCAAGCGTAACGAGGCCTTGAATATCACCATATTCATCAACCACTAAGCCAATGCGTTCTTTTGATTGTTGGAACTTAAACAGCTGTGTATTGAGAGATGTACCTTCAGGAATAAAGTAAATTTCACGAACAGCCCGTAGTAAAGAGGGTTTATCAAATTGTTCTTTAGTTAGTAGGCGTAGCGCATCACGTGAATGAATAAAGCCAACAGCGTCATCAATTTGATCGCGGTATAACAGCACGCGGGTATGCTGGGCGTGTGTTAACTGTTTACTAATTAGTTTCCAGTCGTCATTGATATCGATAGCAATAATTTCATTACGCGGGATCATAATATCTTCAACGGTGACTTGCTCTAAATCTAAAATAGAGGTCAACATGCTCTGGTGGCGAGCGGGGATTAGTGCACCGGACTCATTTAATACAGACTTTAACTCTTCTTTACTCATGCTGTGTTCGTCTATTTGTTCAGCGCTAATACCAAATAAGCGTAACATTCCGTTGGTCATCCAATTGACTACGACAACAAACGGGAACAAAATTTTAAGTAACCCTTTTAGTACTACCGAGCTTGGGAAAGCGACTTTTTCTGGGTAGAGAGCAGCAAGGGTTTTTGGCGTAACTTCAGCAAAGATAAGTACAACAAGTGTAAGTACACCAGTTGCAATAGCGATACCTAAATCACCGTACAAACGAATACCAATGATAGTGGCAACCTGAGCAGCAGCGATATTAACGAGGTTATTACCAATTAGGATCAAGCCGATGAGTCTGTCAGGACGGCTCAGCAGCTTATTAACGCGTTTGGCAGCACGATGATTTTCTTTAGCGAGGTGGCGCAGACGAATTCTGTTTATTGACATGATGCCCGTTTCAGAGCCAGAAAAGTATGCAGAACATAAAATTAGAATACCGAGTATTATAAATAAAACACTCGTCGATATGCTGTCCAAAGAAGGATCCTTTTATTATAAATCAATGCGTATTAAGCGGTAGTGAGCAGCCTGAGTCAAGTTAAAACTTATTCAGAATAACTTCTTGTATAAAACGGCTGCCAAAATAAGCGAGGGTCAGGACAAATGCCGCGACCATAATAGCCAGTACAACTGGTTTTCCACGCCAGCCTTTAACTATATGCCCTAGCGTTACAATAGCAAATATTGCCCATGCAATTAATGACAAAATAGTCTTATGGATAAACTCACTAGCGAACATGCCATCTAAAAATAAAAAGCCTGAAAGCAGTGCTGCGCTTAATAAAACAGTGCCCAATGTTAGCAAATGATAGAGCTGGCGTTCAACCACCATTAAAGGCGGCAAGTGGCTGTGAACAATCGCTAGGTCTTTGCGTTTTAAGCGCTTATCAATAAAGTAAAATTGCACACCGTATAAAGTCGCAATGATCAGGACGCAATAGGCTAATAAGGACAGTGATATATGGGTGACTAGAGCGATTTCTACTTCAATGCTTTGCAGTAAAATGTGGTGAGGAATAAACAAACTAGCAAAGGTCAGAATTGCCGCAAAGCCATAAACAACGGGGAGTAAAAGTGTTGCAGGAAATTTAAGTGATACAGTTGTGACCGAAACCACAATGACCCAACATGTAAGCAGAGCAACATTAACAATACTTAAATCTTGCCCATCAGCACGAAACACAGAATTAACTAACAACAGCATATGCGCTAAGATTGCCACTGTACTGAGTATGACAGTGAGCTTTTGGCTCGGTCCTTGTTGATGAAACAGCCGAGACAACACATGAGATGTCGCTAATACGTAAAATAAACTGGCAATAATAGTTAAACTAATAATCAGCATAGTGCTTTGGCCACTCAATTTGAGTCAAATAATCCTTGTTAAAGTTAGCCCATTGTATTTTATAGCAAGGCAAAAGCCTAGACTTTGTAAAAAGAAACTCAAACAGAGTACTTGAATACTGTATTGTGCGCCTAGATTTACGGTATACTGTTTTTAATTAAAATTTAAATTAATACTGATAAGCATAAATTTTGGCTCACAATTTGAGCTACATGATTCACATGCTATCGGTATCACGTTTTATCGGACCCTTTATATGTTTGAGAATCTCCAAGAACGACTAGGTAAAACCTTAAAAAATATTAGCGGCCGCGGACGCCTAACAGAAGATAATATCAAAGACACGCTGCGTGAAGTGCGCATGGCTTTTTTAGAAGCTGACGTTGCGTTACCTGTTGTTCGTGAGTTTGTAAAACAAGTAAAAGAACGTGCTGTTGGTGTTGAAGTCACTAAAAGCTTAAGCCCAGGCCAAGTTTTTGTAAAAATAGTACGAGAAGAACTTGAAAAAGCCATGGGTGAGGCAAACGAAGAATTAAGCTTAAATGCCCAACCTCCAGCAGTCGTAATGATGGCAGGCCTTCAAGGTGCGGGTAAAACCACCAGTGTGGGTAAACTGGCGAAGTTTTTAAAAGAGCGCAAGAAGAAGTCTGTTCTGGTAGTGAGTGCCGATGTGTATCGTCCTGCGGCGATTAAACAGCTAGAAACATTAGCTACTGAAGTTGATGTCGATTTCTTCCCCAGTGATATTTCACAAAAACCGGTCGATATTGCCAATGCGGCAATTTCTCATGCGAAAAAGAAATTCATTGATGTTGTATTAGTCGATACCGCGGGTCGCTTACATGTTGATAGCGACATGATGGATGAAATTAAAGCGCTGCACAGTGCGATTAATCCTATCGAGACCTTATTCGTTGTCGATGCAATGACAGGTCAAGATGCGGCAAATACAGCTAAAGCATTTGATGAAGCATTGCCGCTGACTGGTGTGATTTTAACCAAAACCGACGGTGATGCACGTGGTGGTGCTGCTTTATCTATTCGCCACATTACCGGTAAGCCAATTAAGTTTATGGGTGTGGGCGAGCGCACTGATGCACTTGAGCCTTTTCACCCTGACCGTATCGCGTCACGTATATTAGGTATGGGTGACGTACTTTCATTAATCGAAGAAGTCGAAATGAAAGTCGATAAGGAAAAAGCAGCCAAGGTTGCTGAAAAAGTATTTAAAGGAAACGGCTTTACCCTGGATGATTTTGCAGAGCAATTAAAGCAGATGAAAAATATGGGTGGCATGATGTCAATGCTTGATAAATTACCAGGAATGGCTAATTTACCTGATGCAGTCAAAGGCCAAATGGGTGATAAAACCTTAATTCAAATGGAAGCAATCATCAGCTCAATGACAAAACAAGAGCGTGCGCGTCCAGAAATCATCAAAGGGTCGCGTAAAAAGCGTATCGCAGCAGGTTCAGGTACGCAAGTACAAGAAATCAATAAATTGCTCAAACAGTTTACCCAAATGCAAAAAATGATGAAAAAGATGAAAGGTAAGGGCGGTATGCAAAAAATGATGCGCGGTATGAAAGGCATGATGCCACCGGGTATGATGGGCGGCGGCGGACCTAAATTTTAATACAGTAGTTAATTTTGCATAATAAACAGGCAAATTAATTTTAAAAAGAGGCGAAACGCCTCTTTTTTTGTGGATAATTTATGCATTCAATTGCTTACAACTCCTTATTTGACGCACAGATCAGTGTTTAATCTACTAAACTGGAATTTTAGATCACTTCTTACTTGCATTGTTGCTAAAAACTCGTACAATTCCCCAGCTCCCCATACTGGGGAGTAAATCTTATTAATGAAAACAGTCAATCTATTTAGAGGACGGTATGGTAACTATTCGTTTGCAACGTGGTGGCGCTAAAAAACGCCCTTTCTATCAAATTGTGGTTGCGGATAGCCGTTTCTCGCGTGACGGTCGCTTCATCGAGAAAGTAGGTTTCTTTAACCCAATTGCTTCAGGTCAGGAAGAAAAAGTTCGTTTAGATTTATCTCGTGTTGATCACTGGGTAGGTCAAGGCGCAGGTCTTTCAGATCGTGTAGCTAAGTTAGTTAAAGACGCTCGTAAAGCGGCTTAATAGGCGTAAGTGTAACCATGAGTCAAGAGAACACCTCATCAATAATTGTCGTAGGAAAGCTCGGTGCCCCGTATGGTATAAAGGGCTGGCTTAAGGTACATTCATTTACTGATGATCCCCAAGGGATCTTCGATTTCAGCCCGTGGTTGATAGGGCAGCAAGGTAAATGGCAGACCTTAGAAGTGGTCGACTGGCGTCGCCACAACAAAGGCTTTATCGCTAAGTTTGCGCAAGTAAACGACAGAGACCAAGCAATGGCGTATACCAATGTTGAAATCTCTGTGGATTCAGCGCAGCTACCAGAATTACCGCAAGGTGAATTCTATTGGCGAGATCTCATTGGCATGTCGGTTGTAACTGATAAAGGTTATAACTTAGGCACTGTTGATGACCTGATGGAGACAGGCTCAAATGACGTATTAGTTGTGAAAGCAAATAATAAAGATGCATTTGGCCAAGCTGAGCGTTTAATTCCATTTTTAACTGATTCAGTTATTAAAGAAGTTAAACACGAAGCGAGAAAAATTACCGTAGACTGGGATCCTGGCTTTTAATGAGTCAAACGAGTTCGTTGTGGGTAGGGGTTATCAGCCTTTTCCCGGACATGTTTGATGCCATTACACAGCAAGGTGTAACAGGTCGTGCAGTAAAAAGTGGTTTAATCGACTTTAACTGCTGGAATCCGCGAGACTATGCAACTGATAAGCATAGAACCGTTGATGACCGTCCTTACGGGGGCGGGCCGGGTATGTTAATGATGGTTGAACCATTGAAACAAGCCATTCTTGACGCAAAAAAAGCGGCAGGTGATGGTGCAAAAGTAATTTATATGTCCCCGCAAGGGCGCAAATTAGATCAGCAAGGAGCGAGCGAACTCGCAAACTCTGAAAAGCTGATTTTGATTGCCGGTCGCTATGAAGGTATAGACGAGAGAATAATAGAGTCATACGTTGACGAAGAATGGTCAATTGGTGATTTTATTTTGAGTGGTGGTGAACTACCAGCCATGACATTAATTGATGCAGTAGCGCGATTAGTGCCAGGTGTGTTAGGGCATAACCAATCAGCAGAGCAAGATTCATTTTCGGATGGCTTGCTAGATTGTCCTCACTATACACGGCCAGAAACATTGGACGACAAACAGGTTCCTGCTGTATTACTCAGTGGAAACCACCAAGAGATAGCTAAATGGCGGCAAATGCAGTCACTAGGCAGAACTTGGTTACGACGTCCTGACTTGTTGCATAACCTAGCTCTGACTGAGGAGCAAGCGGTATTACTCGCAAAATTTCAGCAAGAGTACCAAAAAGCTTGTGGCTAGAAGACAGTTACACCTAGGAAAGTGAGAAACATAATGGCAAAAGTAAACCAAAATATTATTAAAGCGCTTGAAAATGAGCAGCTAAAAACAGACGTACCAGCATTCGGCCCTGGTGATACAGTAGTTGTACAGGTGCGTGTAAAAGAAGGTGCTAAAGAGCGTCTACAGGCCTTTGAAGGTGTTGTAATCGCTAAGCGTAATCGTGGTCTTCACTCAGCATTCACAGTTCGTAAAATCTCGAGCGGTGAAGGTGTTGAACGTGTATTCCAAACGCACAGCCCTCTTATCGATAGCGTAGCAGTTAAGCGTCGCGGTGCAGTTCGCCGTGCTAAGCTTTACTATCTACGTGAGCGTTCTGGTAAATCTGCACGTATTAGAGAAAAACTTAACTAATACGCGCTGTTTATCAACGCAGATAAAACAGGTTGTAGCCTTCGGGTTACAACCTGTTTTGGTTTTTGGGTGCGAGAGTAAAGTTAGCGAGTTGAAATAGCCCCGTAGGAACAAGCTTTAGCTGTGATTGTTAAAGCAGTTAGCGAGAGTAAAGTTAGCGAGAGTAAAGCTAGCGAGTTGAAATAGCCCCTCTGTAGGAACAAGCTTTAGCTGTGATTGTTTAAAGCAGTTAGCAAAAGTAAAGCTAGTCGAGTAAACCACATCTATTCCATCAATTAATATCCACTAAATACGTAATACGCTTTTAAGCTGTATTTTATCCCCGTCCGTTTTTTTAAATTAGAACCAACCAGTGTCTCAAATGTAAACTCAGCCTCAGAGGCCGTGTGAGACAGATTAAAGTAATCGTAAAATAGAATATAGCAAACTAGGCATAGAAAGGCTTAGGGTGGTTTTGGTGGCGCCATTTGAGTGAGTTAAAACATATGCGCTTAAGAAAGTGTTTCAATTGTTTAGTTGCAATAGGCTGGCTTAGAGAACTGATTGAGGGATGTACTAAATAGTTAATTAATTAATTTTTTTGAGATATAAAATAGAAGAAGTGAATGATAATAAATAATACTTAGTAGGAAAGTGGTGGAGGGAGCTGGATTCGAACCAGCGAAGGCTGAGCCGTCAGATTTACAGTCTGATCCCTTTGGCCGCTCGGGAACCCCTCCACACTATTTTTGTTACATTTGGCCCCACTTAACTTAGCGGTAAGAAAAGTGGTGGAGGGAGCTGGATTCGAACCAGCGAAGGCTGAGCCGTCAGATTTACAGTCTGATCCCTTTGGCCGCTCGGGAACCCCTCCAATGCAACGGCGCCGATAATAGCAAACTTATTATTTAAGTAAAGAAAAAAGCTAAAGAAATATCAAATAATGCCGATAAATATCTATTCATGAACATAATCGGCTAAAGTCTATGCAAATCGATGGATTGTTAATCACAGAGAGTCAACTCGACAATCGCCTCGCGAAAAGCGTGAGTGAATCACGTCGTGGCGAGTTTGCGTTACTTTTAGCAATGTTATCTCATGATGCTCTGGATTTTTGTCAGTTTCATTTACCTAAAACCCCATTTGGCGCTGATGTAAAAGAATATGATGAATCACAACTGCGCGCAGAATTAGGGGCCGGACCTAAACAACCACTTGCCCCAGATGAGTTTGATATGCTCATTGGTGAGCATAACGCGCAACGTTTGCAACAAGCAGGCATGAGTGACATACGCTTACGTAGTTGTTTATCACCAGAACCACTTGCTGTTCGAGACGATAAAAATCACATCCCACTTCATATCATTGATAACTGTGAACCCGTGGTTCGTAAGCGCCACCTTGATAAAGAAACCCAACTAGATAACCCCCAGATGGACGCAGCAGCCTTTTATGATAGCCTCAATAATGATGCCCTACATCAGCCCCTTCACTTAGCGCAAGCATGACACTGTATTGTAATAATTAGTCGTTAAAGTAATTTATTTCGTTAAGTGTAAAAAAAGCACCCAAATTTATATGCAGTTGCTATAATGCCCTTAAATGGGATTCAAAAATGCCATTATCATTAAACCAAGGTAATTTAGGAAAGTAATGAAGAAAACATTCACGCTGAATCACGAGAAAATCAAATACCCTCGCATGGTCGACGCTGCAAAGCATGAAGTGAAAAAATATTTGAAAAGAGAGCGTAACAAAACGTTGCCGTTCGATGCTGATTATTGGGCATTTGATTGTAAGTTTGGTAACACAGCAGAAGAAGCGCAAATTGTGCATGTTGCCGAAATTAATAATTTTATCAGCGAAATTGAAAAGCAGGGTTTATCGTCTTTTTATGTCGAAATCATTGCAAGGCCAGCACAGCGCCAGTCACATGATTTTGATGACGAAGCAGATGATTAAGCAATAACTGCTTTCATTGCTAAAGGAATGGGCTTGAGTGCCCATTTTTTGTGTCTGAAATAAAACCGAGTTTAGGGTAAGCTTGTGAAAAATTGAAAAGGAATTGATATGCTCATTAGAATTTTACCTGTGTTAGTTTTGAGCTCGCTGCTTCCATTCTCAGTAATTGCCAAACAAAGCTGTGGCTTTACTAAAAACAATAACCAACCCCTCAATGACAGTGACTGGCGCTATGCGACAGACCCTCATGGTAGTACAGCATCCATTAAAAAAGCATTACTACACGAAGAACAAGTATGGATAGCTTTTAATCGGGTGCCGCGAGTCGACGCTAAAAATAACTCCTGGGTTGAATTGATTTATGACTTGGTGAATAAAACGCTCGCAGACCAATCAAGCATTATGCTTGAATATAAAAGTAGTACCGATCTCGTCGTTAAACTATCACAACAAGACTATGGGAGTGAGGGTGATAAAAGCTATGCTCATTATCAATATACATTGCCGGCACAAACTCATTGGCAAACTAAATGTATTAATCTGAGCGACTTTTCTCGTCCGAGCTGGACGCCTTCCAGCTCAGTAGATAAAGGTATAATAAAAGAGCATGTTAGCGCCGTTTATTTAGTGCCAGATTTAAAGGATGCGCTGGGTGGCAAAGCGGTAGTTGCAGTTAAAAATATCAGTATTGGGCCTTAGTCTATCTGCGATAATGAGTCATAGCCGCACAAATACGGTGCAAAATGGCTCTATACTTTCACTTTTATAAACTTAACCATATGATTTGTTTGTGTTTAATAAAGTTGGTTCTGTTATTGCTGGGTCCTATATACAGCGGTTTGGAGAAGCAACTATGGCAAGAATGAGTTACATAACGAGTGTTGAGCGTTACCAAGAATATCAAACGGTGATCCATGATTTACTGAACTCGATTCTCGCCACCTTAGAAGATGGCATTAAAAAGCAGCAAGATAACCGTTTGTTGGTAGCCCAATACCCGTTTTTAGAATTACAATACTGTTTAGATAAGAAGGGGTTACAACAAGGCGATAATGTTTGTTTTAAACGTGAATATATGAAAGTGCTTAATAACAAGGGTAATGCGCAAGATTTAAGTGATCGCCCATACTTTCAAGAAATTCTCGCACATCAGCAAACCTGCTTTACTGCGCCTTATATTTCCATTGCCACACAACATTTATGTATTTCTGCAATAAAGCCACTGCGTGCACCTCAGAGCGAGCAAGGTTATTTGGTGGTGGATGTGTGCTTAACGCAATTAATTGAATTTATAATGGGGGATCGTACGCGTGCCAATATGACTCCATTTTTTAAGGCTGGTTACGGTATTATCGTTAGTTGTTTGTTTTGCTTAGTGCTGTTTTTACTTTATAAAGTATTTGGTGATATATATACCCTCTTATTCAATAGCTCTATGGAGGATGACCCACTAGAGGCGTTTAGTATAATAATTTTTATAACACTGGCTTTGGCTATTTTTGATTTAGGTAAAACCATACTTGAAGAAGAAATTTTGATGCATAAAGATATCTTTAGGCATAGCTCAACACGGCGAACTATCACACGATTTATTTCGACTATTTTAATCGCCGTCTCCATAGAGGCATTACTGACGATGTTTAAAGCAGCGTTGGGTCAATCTCAGTATTTGCTGCCTGCTATTTATATGATGCTTGCAGTGGTCGGTTTACTCGTTGCTCTAGCCGTTTACGTTTACCTTGGCGCTAAGGCTGAGACATTACTGCTTAACTCTCAGCGCCAAAGTAAAGCTAATTAAATAAATTAACTTTTCCAGCAAACGTTGTTGACGTTCAAAGTGGGGTCAAAGCTGGATGAGCCAAATATAGTCGATGGGGATAAAAGAGTTCAACAAACTGCTCTCATGTTTTCAGTGCGCTATCAAATCGAAGAGATAAAAAAAACCAGCTTAGTGCTGGTTTTTATCGTTTCTAATCTATTAAGAGTCGGCTAACTTTACGCGGATTTTGTTTTTATCAACATTACTCTGATTTAGTGCTTTTATAGCACCTGAAGCCTCGGCTTCATTTGGCATTTCAACGAACGCAAAGCCTTTTGATTTACCCGTTTCTTTATCAAGTACCAGTGTGCACTCCGCTACTTTTCCATAAGCGGTGAATAAAGTACGAATATCTTGTTCAGTTGTTGTGCGGGCAAGGTTTCTAACTAATAGTTTCATAATAAACCATGTTTTAAAATAATTGCCCTAATTATCTCAAGGAAAACGTAATTGACCTAGTGATTAATTAAAAACCAACTAAATACTTTACTGAAAACTCAATGTTGTAAAAAATACGATAAATTGGTTAATTATTTGTGGTTATTTGAATCACGGATTGGTAACTTGTGTTTTCGGTTTTGTGTTTACCAATATCACGTTAAGGTTGCTTATGACTAACTATAAATCTAAATTACAAACCGCTATCAGCGCATTGTTTATAGCGAGCGTTTTACTTGGTTGTGGCAGCTCTGGCTCCTCAACATCAGCTAAAGTTGAAGACTCGGAGCAAACACCTGCGATCATTACGGGTGATTTGAGCTCAAGTATTACCACACAGGCTGAGCACACTACTAACGGTACATTACAGGTGAGCGATGAGCAAAACGATGAAGCACTTTTTATAGAGCAATCTAATTCAATTACTGAGTATGGGCTATTTAGTCTTGATAGCTCAGGTAATTGGTCATACAACTTAAATGTTAATGATAGCCGTATTGTACAGTTACTCGAGGGGGATACATTACAAGATACTATACTCGTTAGCTCGCTTGATGGCACAACGGCAACAGTGTTAATTACTATTAATGGTAGTAAACAACTATCAGCAACGGGGTTTGTAATGTCATCAGAAGTGACGCTTAATTCCGATGGGGCTAATACTGGGCTTGATGCATACACGCTTATCGAGAATGTATTTTCACAAGGCGCGATAGAAGCCCCTGATATGTATGAAGGCAATCATCAAGGTGTGCTGCACATTATTGAAGATACAGATGATGTAATTGGCAATCACTTTGTATTTTTAGCTCACAGAGATACAGATCAAGACAAAGATAAAGGGCTAAGTGACAGACAACGTAATGAAATAAAAGCGTACGATAAATCCCCCCAAGAGACCTTGGCTTATAAAGGAGATACTTTTCAGTATAGTTGGAAGTTTAAAGTAAGTAGTGAGCTTGAACTGACGAGTAAATTTAGTCATTTTTTTCAACTAAAAGCCCGTAATGACAATAATGACAACAGCAACGGAAATGACGACCAGCCAATCATCACACTCTCTGGTGCACAAAAAAACAGTACAGGTAATCAACTGCAGGTCCGTTATAGTGCTGGCTTTGATGAAAACGGTAACAGTACTGGGCTTGATAAAAACCTTATTGAAACTGACTGGTCACTTATTACAGACGAGTGGGTGCACGTTTTCGTACAAGCGACTTTCAGTGAAGATGGTAAGTTTGATATGACATTAACCCGGCTAAGTGATAATGAAGAAATATTTAATATCAGTGAGCAGCATATTGATATGTGGCGTGGTGTTTTAGCGCAAGACTTTGCTCGCCCTAAGTGGGGTATCTATCGCTCTATTGTTGAAACAGATAGCCTCAGAGCAGAAGAAGAGCAAGTAAGGTTCGCCGACTTTTCGATTAAAAAAGGTACCTTGGCACAATAGTGATAGCTTGCTAAATAAAATGCGCTGTCAGCCGATATAAACTAATAGCGATATTAACAAGGAAAATAATATGGAAGTTAATTCAAATAATACCAATTTAGCATCGCAGTTTATATCGACTAATTCAGAAGTGAAAGTCAATAAATCTGTCAATAGTAAAGAGCAGTTAAATAGTGAAATGGAGCGCCTAGCGAAGGATACATATCATAAAGATCAGCCTAAAGAGCCTGAAGCGACCTATGATAAGCCAATGACTATTGCAACAAATCACGTTCTAACATCTAGAGCTGCAGAAGAAAAAGCATTAACTGATATTCGATTCGCTACTGTCAATCTTTATATGCCTGGTGGTGAAGTATCTCAGTCTGTGGAAAAGATGTTTACCCAGTATGGCAATATTATGGCTGAAATAGCAGCCGAACACCCATCAGTAGCGAGTAAAGATTGGGGGTTATCAATCAGTCAATCGGGCGAGCTAGAAGTTACAGGTTCCATTAGTGATAAAGAAAAAAGTCTTATATCTGAAATATTAAATGACAACGGGGATTTTGTGGCCGCAGCTAAGAAATTTAAATCGAGCATGCTAGAGCACATTGACATGGGCGTTCGGGGGTGGTCAAGTTACGACGTAAACGAAGATAATTTCTCAAAAACATTTGATTTAAAAGAAATTCTGGATAATTCACAAGGCACTGAAAGCTTTAAACAGGCTTGGAATAAGGACTTTAGCTGGCTTGAGTTAAACGATAATATCTCATCTCAACTTAGAAGAAATGCAGAGCGAAAGTAATTTATCAATAAGCATATTTAACTTCTGCTTTACTTGCTAATTGGCTGCGCAAATTTTCTTGGTATGAAAATATATCAAAACCATTATCAAATGCTTTTGCATTGGGTCCGTATGAACTATCTAAAAGTGCCTTTATATCAATATTGTCTTTAAAATTTTCTTGGGTAACATCATATTTTCCCCAATATTTCCCTTTCCCATCATACCCACGGTCATACTCTTGGCCTTTTATTAAAATGTCAGGTAATTCTTTAACTAAACTTACTACATCTTTATCTGCATTGAGCTTGTCCTCAAGATAGGATTTTTCCTCATCAGTAATATCACCTGAAACAACTAATTTATCATCACTATTAATAGAGAACCCCCAATCTTTTTGAGCTAATGATGGAGATAATATTTCTAGTTCTTTCAGGAAACTTTCATATTTAGGTCTAAGTTGACTTAACTTTTTGGGTAGTTCACCAAAACTTATTGTATTAGTCATTTTATCTAAAAGTTCAGATTCAGATTTATGGGCAGTTATACCAAGGGGCCTCTCATAAGTGCTCTGATTTTTTGGGATATGTTCATCTTTGTGATAAATATCATTAGCAAATTTTTTTTGCTGTTTATTAATTTTTTCATTTAAGGTGTTATCAGACAATTTTCCCTCATTAATAGCAATAGTTCTATTTTTTAATTGTGCTGATGCAGTGTTGGTTAAGATATCGTGAGTTATTTTCATACCTAATTCCATCTATCATGAAGAAACAATTTATAACTAGTACCTGTATCGGCACATAACTTAATAACTTGAGTGATTTTTACTCATAAAATAAAAAGCTAATAATGTCACCATCATTAGCTTTAAAAGTAAAAGTTATGAAGAGTTACTGCTGACTGACTTTTGATCACACAAGTGCCCGAGCACAACGTATTCAACACTATCTCCTCAAATAACTAATTCTAATTTGCTAATGTTAGTTTGGTTTTTAAAATGATGCACAATAAGTAGAAGCTTGTTGCGGCCCAAGTCAAATTACGATAAGTGAGTATAAGTTAGTTGCGTTGGATTAATAGGGAAGCAGTTAGAATGGTTAGTACATAAAAAAGCCGTTAGCTATAAATTAATAACTAACGGCTTTTTTAATGCTTATTAAAAAGTAATTATTTTACTTCTTTACCAGCGGCTTGTTGATCCGCATGATAGCTTGAACGAACAAACGGGCCAGAGGCTGCATGGGTAAAGCCAATTTCATCAGCGTATTCTTTAAGCGCGTCAAACTCTGCAGGTGGCACGTAACGCTTTACTGGCAAGTGATGTTTAGAAGGTTGTAGATATTGACCTACAGTTAGCATGTCGACGTTGTGTTCACGTAAATCACGTAATACTTCTTCGATTTCGCTAATCTCTTCACCTAGGCCTACCATTAGACCCGATTTAGTTTTCACTTCTGGGTGCGCTTCTTTAAAGCGACGAAGTAACTCTAATGACCATTTATAATCCGCACCTGGTCGCGCAAGTTTGTATAAACGCGGCGCAGTTTCAAGGTTGTGATTAAATACATCAGGTGGCGTTTCAATCAAGATCTCTAGTGCACGTTCCATACGACCACGAAAATCAGGCACTAAGATTTCGATGGTAATAGTTGGATTATGCTTACGAATTTCACGGATACAATCAGCAAAATGTTGTGCACCACCATCACGTAAATCATCGCGGTCAACGGATGTGATAACGACATAGCTTAGCTTCATATCTTTGATAGTCAGGGCAAGCTTTTCAGGTTCAGCTGCATCAGGTTTCAAAGGGCGACCGTGTGCTACATCACAAAACGGACAACGACGAGTACATATTGCCCCTAAGATCATAAATGTTGCGGTACCGTGGTTAAAACACTCAGACAGGTTAGGGCATGACGCCTCTTCACACACTGAGTGTAAGCCGTGCTTACGCATTGCTTGCTTAATGCCGTCGATACGTTCAGTTGATTTTGGTAAACGTATTTTTAGCCACTCTGGCTTGCGCAACATTTCAGTTTTTTCAGTCGGTAATACTTTTACTGGGATCAACGCCATTTTTTCTGCGTCGCGTAGTTTTACCCCTGGTTCCATCTTGACTGGTTTATTCATTCGTTTTCAAACCCTTCAGTATGCTTAACCTGTGTTGCGTTAAGCTTTTTGATCATATGTTTAACTAATCCATTGCCCGCTTGTTCTAGGCTTTGTGGACCGTTTAAATCAGTTGTTTGCACCATGTTCATACCTGCATAACCGCATGGGTTAATACGTAAGAATGGGCTTAAATCCATACTTACATTTAAGGCGAGGCCATGAAATGAGCAGCCGCGACGAACGCGAAGACCCAGCGATGCTATTTTACTATCGTTTACGTACACGCCAGGCGCATCGGCTTTTGCGTATGCATCGATGTCATATTCTTTTAATGTATCAATGATACATTCTTCAAGCCAAGTTACTAATTCACGCACACCAATTTTTAAGCGGCGTAAATTAAATAATACGTACATCATTTGCTGACCTGGACCGTGATAGGTTACTTGACCACCACGATCAACTTTGATCACTTCAATATCGCCCGGGGCAAGTAAGTGTTCTTCTTTACCTGCTTGGCCTTGGGTAAATACAGGCTCGTGTTCAACTAGCCAAATTTCATCGGCAATTGCGTCATCGCGAGTGTCGGTAAACTCTTGCATTTTTTGCCATATCGGCATGTAACGCTGGCGGCCTAGTTGGCGTACGATTAGCGTATTTTCGCTCACTGCAAACTCCAATTATGGCTTAAAGCATGTGACGGACGTCATCGATATTGCTGATCACGTTGTAGATTTCTTCGATGTGCTTGCCACTTGTTACCGTTGCAACGAGGGTCACTGATTCATAATTACCTTTGCTACTTGGTTTTACTTTAGGTGCATAATCACCTGGCGCAAGCGGCTGTAATTTTTCAAGAATTTGGTCAGTTAAATTAACATTTGCTAAGCCCATGATTTTAAATGTAAATGGGCAAGGGTACTCTAAGTACTCATCAAATTTAGTATTTTCTACAGGTGTAGCCACGACGATGACTCCTCACTTAATGCTCTAATAACTGACTAATAAACCTACACTCGACCTTGTAGGTTAGATATGGTGCGCATTCTAGCATTTTTCAGGCAAAAAAAAACGCCTTGCAGTGCAAGGCGCTTAGATTGTTTAGATATGAATACCCAAGCCACCTAAAGATACAGAATTCAGCGTTTCACAGGTGCTTAATATCAAGGCGTTACTTTGCAAGAATGGCCATCCCTTTTAAGAAGTAATAACGATGAGAGTAAGTGCCTGTGAAACGCCCAACGGGTTGGTTTAAAAGCGATTTATACTGCGTTATTGATTTTAATAATAGAACCACTATTACTTGCAATCAATGCCTTGCCTAAATCGCTTTTAATTCCAACTGAAACTCGCATCTTGAGGTTGTTTGGGTATTACATTATTTGTAAACGTAAGTAATCATAAATTTTGCTAAAGAAACTACCTTCTTCAACTTCTTCAAGCGTTACAAGCGGATACTGAGCTATTTCTTCGCCTTCTAGCTGTAAGAACAAAGTACCTACCTTCGTGCCTTTAGCTAGAGGTGCCTCTAGCGTTTTGTCTAATTCGAAGTTAGCCTTTAAGTTTTTACGTTGACCGCGTGGTATCGTAATAGGTGTATCTTCTAAAATACCCAGCGACACATTTTCTTTGTTACCCATCCAAATACGTTGCTCGGCAAAACTATCACCCGCTTTATAAGGAGTGGTTGTCTCAAAAAAGCGGAAGCCATAATTTAGTAATTTTTTACTTTCAACTTTACGCGCTCGCTCACTCGAAGTGCCCATAACAACGGCGATTAAACGCATGTCGTCTTTGGTTGCTGAGGTAACTAAGCTGTAGCCTGCTTCTGATGTGTGACCCGTTTTAATACCATCAACATTTAAGCTTTCATCCCATAACAGTGAGTTACGGTTATACTGCTTAATGCCATTGAAAGTAAATGATTTTTCAGCGTAAAGTGCATACTCTTCAGGCACATCACGAATTAGTGCAGCACCTAAGGTCGCCATATCACGTGGTGTAGTAAAGTGCTCGTTAGTATCTAGGCCGTGGCTATTAATAAAATGAGAGTTACTCATGCCTAACTTTTCAGCGTGGGCATTCATTAAATCAGAAAAAGCACTTTCGCTACCAGCAATGTGCTCGGCCATAGCAACACAGGCATCATTACCTGATTGAATGATAATGCCACGGTTTAAATCTTCAACACTAATTTGTTTACCTACTTCGATAAACATTTTAGAAGAATCAGGGAAGTTTTTAGCCCATGCTTTTTCACTCACGGTGACCATGTCAGTAGGGGTAATGTTGCCGGCTTCAATTTCGGTACCGATTACGTAGCTGGTCATCATTTTTGTTAAGCTAGCTGGTGCTAGACGAGTATCTGGCTCACCTTCAGCAATGACTTTACCAGTGGTAAAATCAACAAGGAAATAACCTTTTGCATTAACTTGTGGAGGCGCAGGGATGATTTGTGCAGTTGCGGAGAAAATGGCAGCAGAACAGACTAAGCCGCACACACCGTTGAGAATTTTGTATTTAAATGATTTCATCATACTCATTAATGGTTAAAGTTAAAGATTCGCGTAGAGCTATTCTAAAGGTGTTATTGACCGTAAAGCAAGAACGCGTTTTGAAATTGGTTTTGTTTTAATTTTTCGAGCACTAGCTGAGCTTGTTCAGCGTCTTTAATTGGTCCTAGTCGCAACCTATAAATGGCATCTTTTTCTACAATACTTGTAGGTAAATGGTACTGCTGACGCAAGGTTGAGGCGAGGGCTTCAATATTTGCTAATGTACTGCCCGCTGCAACTTGGATATAACTTGGACGTGTGGGCGAATCCGATAGTGTAATAGCCTCAAGCTTAACCTTGGCTGTACCATGGTTGTAATAACCAAGCTTATAAGCTGCAGCGTATGATAAATCTATGATTCTATCATCATGAAATGGACCACGATCATTCACTCGTACAATGGCTGATTTACCGTTAGCCGTATTGGTTACCCGAACAAAACTCGGTAGGGGCAGTGTCTTATGTGCGGCAGTCATGGCAAACATATCATAGGTTTCACCATTTGATGTGTGGTAGCCATGAAATTTGCGCCCATACCAAGAGGCTATACCTTCTTCTTTGTAACCAGTTTCATCCAGCATGGGGGTATAATTTTTACCAAGTACAGTATAAGGGCGGCCTGCGCTGGCACTTTTTATTACTTCAGTTACAACAGCATCTTGCATCTCTAACACGGTTGGCGCACGTAAAGGTGCAGCGTCATGTTTCATGCTGTAACGGCTGCTGTGATCCGTTTTACGGCCTGAACTACTACAGCCACTTAAAACAATGCTAAAGAGCACTAAACTAATATACTTCAACATCCACTTCATTATTTTAAAAGCATCCTTTTATCGGTTGCAATTGACATGATTATGCCAAAGCCAGCCATGAGTGTAACCATTGACGTACCACCATAACTAATGAGTGGTAAAGGAACACCGACAACCGGTAAGAGCCCTGATACCATGCCAATGTTGACGAATACGTAAACGAAAAATGTTAGCGTAAGTGCACCTGCCAGTAATTTGCCAAAGGCGTCTTGGGCATTCACAGCAATGTATAAGCCGCGACCAATGATAAATAAATACATACACAGCAATAGGCATACGCCAAATAAACCAAACTCTTCGCTGAGTACGGAGAAAATGAAATCAGTGTGGCGCTCAGGTAAAAATTCTAATTGTGATTGGGTACCTTGTAGCCAACCCTTACCTTCAATGCCACCAGAGCCTATCGCTATTTTAGATTGAATAATATGATAACCAGAACCAAGTGGATCGCTTTCAGGATTGAACAAAGTGAGTACACGTTGTTTTTGATAGGCATGCATGCCGTAGTGCCAAAATGGCCATGCTGCAAGGGCAACTAAGCCAGTTAAAAAGCCGATTAGCCGCCAACTCAAGCCAGATAAAAACAGGACAAATACGCCAGAGCTGGCAATTAATATCGATGTGCCCAAGTCAGGTTGTTCTTTAATGAGTAGGGTTGGTAACATTACAATGGTAAAACCAACCACCAAATGTAACGCTCTTGGGGGTAAGTGGTTACGTCCTATGTACCAAGCTACCATCATTGGTACGGCGATTTTCATCAGTTCAGACGGCTGAAAACGCGTCACCCCCAAATCTAACCAACGCTGTGCTCCTTTCGAGCTAACACCAAATAACAATACGCCAACGAGCATCAATAAGCCTGCACAGTACATTGGAATGACGAGTCGTTTAAGAGTTGCGGGGCTAAATTGAGCTAAAATAAACATGCCAATAATTGCGCCGGCCATTCGTGTTGCGTGACGTACCATCATCGCGGAGTTTTGCCCACTAGCGCTATAAACAATGGCAAGGCTTGCCCCCATCATGGCCAGCAGGGCGATGAGCAATGGCAAATCTAAATGCAGTTTGTCCCAAATTGAGCGCTTATCGTTTAATTGCATTATTGTTTTGCACTCCCAGCAAGGGTTACAGGGTTCGCTGAAAAATAGTAATCCATTAATTGGCGTGCAATTGGTGCACCGACAGAACTACCGCCACCGGTATTTTCTACCACCACAGATACCACAATTTGTGGGTCGTCAAATGGCGCAAAACCAATATAAATGGCGTTGTCGCGTTGGCGTTCCTTGAGAGATTTAGCATCATAGCGTTCACCTTGGGCAATACTCACCACTTGAGCTGTGCCGGTTTTTCCTGCAGGGTCGTAGTTTGCGCCCTTAAAAGCTCTATGGGCAGTACCGGTTACTTTTTTTACCGTGTTATGCATAGCGTCTAGCGAAATACGCCAGTGATCTGGGTTCTTTAAAACAACAGGGGGCTTTTCGTCATTGTTAATTTGCGTTACTTCGTTTTCTTTTTTCGCAACCTGGACTAAATGAGGGGGATGATTAAGCCCTTTATTAACTAAAATGTTGGTTGCATTGGCTATTTGCATTGGTGTGGCTGTCCAATAACCTTGGCCGATGCCCACAGATATCGTATCGCCACGCCACCAAGACTCACGAAAACGGCCTTCTTTCCACTCTTTAGAGGGTAAGATTGCTGTTGTTTCTTCGTGTATGTCAATGCCCGTTAAATCACCAAAACCAAATTGCGCCATAAAGTCACTGATTTTAGTAATCCCCAATCGATAAGAGACATCGTAAAAGTAAGTATCGCAGGATTCTTCAATTGCTTTATAAACATCCACATGGCCATGTCCCCAACGCTTCCAGTCACGCCATTTGTGTTCTACATTCGGGATTTGAAAAAAGCCCGGATCCCACATTTTTGTATGCTCAGTGACTAAGCCCTCTTCTAAAGCAAGAATGGCCATATGAGGCTTAACTGTTGATGCAGGGGCATATCGACCCTGCGTAGTTCGATTTATTAATGGGCGATCTGGATTGAGTAAGGCTTTATAATTTTTACTACTAATACCGTGCACAAATAAATTTGGGTCATAGCTTGGGTTTGAATACAAGGCGAGTACTCCGCCATCTTTTGCATCCATAACCACAATTGCACCGCGCATATCTTTTAGCGCGTGCTGGGCTATTTGCTGTAAGCCAATATCTAGAGTGAGCACGAGGTCGTGACCAGGCTCTGGCGGGGTCATACTTAAAGTGCGAATTACGCGCCCACGGTTATTTACTTCAACACGTTGGGAGCCCACTTGACCATGCAGCAATTGCTCGTAGTATTTTTCGATACCTAGTTTCCCAATATCGTGGGTAGCACGGTAATTAGTTGCTTGGTCTTGTGATTCAAGTTTAGTGAGCTCTTTACGGTTTAGTTTAGCCACATAGCCTAAAGCATGGGTGAGGGTATCGGCATAAGGGTAATAACGAGCTAACCGTGCTTCGATACTAAAACCAGGAAACTTATGTTGATTAACCGAAAACTTTGCGACTTCTTGCTCGTTTAAGCGAGCTTTTAATACTTGGCTTTTAAAACGGCGGTTGTGCTTTATATCCTTTATAAAGTCATTACGTTGTTGCTCTGAAATATCAATTAGCTTACTCATTTCGCTAAGAGAAGTGTCAAGATCATCAACGTCTTCGGGTATTACTTCAAGGTTATAAACCGGTTTGTTCTCTGCCAGTAATACACCATTACGGTCATAAATAAGCCCACGGTTTGGCGCGATAGGAATGACTTTTATGCGGTTGTCGTTGGAACGAGTTTGGTAATCTTGATGATCGTCAACCTGTATAGTGTATAAATTAGACAACAATACAGCGACTAAAATAGTAACAAAAACAAAACCCACAAAGGCGCGACGAGCAAAAAGATTAGCTTCTGCTGAGTGGTCTCGAATTGTGGGTCTTCTTTTGAGCATAGACGGCTACTCGCGATGATAAGGATGGTTGTTGTTTACACTCCATCCTCTATACAAGCTTTCAGCCACTATAATGCGTACTAAAGGGTGTGGTAGGGTCAAGTTCGATAACGACCACTTTTGCTCAGAAGCAGCAATACATTCAGGTGCCAGCCCTTCTGGGCCTCCAATAAGCAAGCTGACATCGCGGCCATCTAATTGCCACTTTTCCATGTTTTTTGCTAGTTGGTGGGTATCAAGAGCTTTACCTGTTACCTCTAAAGTAACAATCCGATTGCCTTTCGGTATCGCAGCAAGAGTTTTTTCACCTTCGATATGTAGAATCCTTTTTATGTCGGCATTTTTGCCGCGCTTACCTGCTGGGATCTCAATTAACTCCAATGCCATATCTTTTGGAAAACGGCGCTGATATTCAGCAAAACCCGTTTCAACCCATGCTGGCATTTTGGTACCAACGGCAATCATTTGTATTTTCACGCGTGTACTTCCAAACTCAGATTAAAATAGCTGCCGTTAGCTCCAAAGCTTTTCTAGATCGTAGTAGCTACGTGCTTGATCTTGCATAACATGCACAACTACATCACCTAAATCAACCAGTACCCATTCGCCTTCGTTTTGACCTTCATATCCCAGCGGCTCTTCACCTGAGTGGCGGGCTTCTTTGGCAACATGATCAGCAATCGATTGTACATGGCGTTTAGAGTTACCAGAGCACACAAGCATGTAGTCAGTAATGTCAGAATTGCCTCTTACATCAAGCTGAACCACATCACGGGCTTTCATATCGTCAATTTTGTCTAAGGCAAAGGCGAGTAGTTGTTTCGAATCCAAAGTGTTATCTCATTAAAAAAGGGAATAGTTACTATTTTATCACGCTGATGAGTTTTATTCATCACTTAGATAAAGTTCATGGCTATGTATATAGTGACTCACAGTACTTGGCAGAAGTTCCCGGCAAAGTTGGCCTTTTTTTATTTTCTGGCGAATATCACTCGATGCCACATCCATAACTTGACCAGGTAAAAAATACAGTCTGCCAGCAAGCTCACTGTGCAAGGTATCTAACGAGGTGGTTTGTGCGTTAGTTTGGTATTGTTGCAGTTGTGCACTTAAATTGGTTGTTTGATTTGGCCGTTGATACACCACAATGTGGCATAGTTGTGTAATTGCTTGCCATTCAAACCACTTATCTAGGGTGTTAAATGAATCAAGGCCAATTAAAAATAGAATAGGCTCGTTGGGATATTCATCGCGCAGCTCTTGTAAACTAAGCAATGAATAAGAAGGCCCTTTGCGCTTTAGTTCGCGTAAATCCAATGAGAAGCTGGGAAAAGGAGCTATAGCGGCTTCTAACATGGCAATACGATGTGAGTTGCTAATGCCCGGTTGGGCTTTATGAGCGGGAATAGCGCAGGGCATAAAGCGCAATTGTGAAAGCTTTAGATGCTCAACACATTGCTGCGCCATGTTAAGGTGGCCTAAATGAACTGGATCAAAAGTGCCACCAAATAGTGCAATCATCTTCAGCTCCTGGTTATGGATCTAACGGGTGAGCAGGAAGTGCAACAGCAACGGGTTGGCAAAAAACCAAACATATATGAGCCAAGGCTTGATAGGGTTTAATTAAATTACCTTGCTTATAGCTGGCATCAAATTGTGCTAATAAACTAATAATATGTTCAAGGGTGTGTACTGTTAAACGATTAAGCGCTTGGCTAATTGGCCCTTGTTGGTTTTTCCAAATTGCTTTTTGTTTAAACAAGGCCGTTAGGTTCTCGCCTTGTTGCAACCCTAATTGAAGACTCAATAGGGTGTTAGCTTCTTTATTAATAGTCCATAAAATGCTGACTGCCTCGGTGTTATCACCAGAGAGTTTAGTCAAAACTTTAATTGCTTGGCGGCTATTTCCCTGAAGCAGAGCATCGCTTAAATCAAAAATATCGAACTTAGCTTGATTAAGTAAGCCTTGCAGTACTCGTTGTTGGTCAATTAAAGCATTCCCATGCAGTAAAGACAGTTTTTCGAGCTCTTGAAAACAGGCCAGTAAGTTACCTTCAGTGGCGTCAATTAAGGTTCGCTTTGCATCAGGTTGCATATTAATAGCGAGTCGCGCACATTGTTCATCTAACCAACGCTGCAAATGATTACCGCTAAGCGGGTAGCAAGGTACAAATACACCGTGTTTATCTAGCGCTTTAAACCATGCACTGCGTTGAATATCTTGGCTTGCTTTAGCGCCTGTGACAATTAGTAGGGTATCTGGATTTGTTAGTTCAACGAGCTTTTTAAATGTTTGGCTGCCAACAGTGCCTGGCTTTTGACCATTGAGATCAAGCTCAATTAAAGTACGGGCACTAAATAGTGACATGCTTTGATATTGCGCGATCAGCTCTTGCCAATCAAAGCCGGGCATTAATGTAAACTTTATTACTTCGTCAAAACCGTGCTGTTTTGCACATGTACGAATTTGCTGGGCACATTGTGCTATTTGAAAAGGTTCTTCACCAAACACTAGATAAAAAGGCTGTAGCGCTTTTTTTAACTCATTAGGTAGTTGATTAGCGTAACAGCGCATTATAGTTGCGAAAGCTCTCGTACTATACGACGACTTGCCTGCATACGAATTTCATTTAGCAGCAAATCAAGCTCTTTTGCTTTTGCCAAAGCGTTATCAGGATCGTCTTGATAATTACGATACAGCTCAAAGCTTTGATTGATAGGATCAAGGCCTGGGCGTTTTAATGTGTAAGCAACACTGTATGCAAGTTCGTATTCAGCCACTTGTCCGTTTTTAAATAGCGATAAAATTTGGCGCTCTAAACGGTCTTTTGATAAATACAGTTGTGCGACATTGTTTTCCGGCGCTGAAAGTAACTCCACTTTACTGAGGGTAAGTTCTTTTTCAAGCATGGCGAATAGTGCTGATTTTTCATCATCACCGCTGAGGGTAATAATTTTTAGATCATCCGGCAAGCTCGATGCTTTTTTTAAGTGAAAGCCACAGCTGGTAAGTAAAAAACAGACTAGCACTAAGGCTAGTCCGTTTTTAAAGGCATTGAATGATGCCATATTAGTTAGCAACCACGTTAAGTAGTTTACCCGGTACGTAAATAACTTTACGGATTGTTACACCGTCAGTAAATTTAGTCACGTTAGGCTCTTCAAAAGCAAGTGCTTCAACTTGCTCTTTAGTTGCATCAGCCGGCACGGTTAATTTTGCACGTAACTTACCGTTTACTTGCACGATGATAAGCTTCTCATCTTCAACCAAAGCAGACTCGTCAACTGTTGGCCAAGCGGCATCAAGAATGTCGCCTTCTTTACCAAGCTCTTGCCATAATTGATGTGACAAATGCGGTGTAATTGGTGCAAGCATTATTAATAGTGCTTCAAGTGCTTCGTTAGCAATCGCAACATCTTGTTTATCAGCCAGTGGGGCTTTTAACAATTTGTTTGAGATTTCCATGATAGCGGCAATCGCGGTATTAAATGTTTGACGACGCTCAACATCATCAGTCACTTTTGCGATTGCTTTGTGCAGCTCACGACGAAGTACTTTTTGTGGGTTTGTTAGCGCTGATTTATCAAGTGCTTGGTAACCGACTGTGTTTACATCTACCGCGTATTTCCACACACGTTTAATGAAACGATGCGCGCCTTCAACACCCGAGTCAGACCATTCAAGTGTTTGCTCCGGTGGTGCGGTAAACATCATAAACAAACGAACAGTATCAGCGCCATATTGAGCGATAACTTGTTGTGGGTCGATACCGTTGTTTTTCGACTTTGACATTTTGCTCATGCCTGATGAAAACACCGGTTCGCCATCGTCTTTGTGCCATGCTTTTGTTACACGGCCTTTGTCGTCTGTTTCGGTTTCAACATCGCTTGGCGAAATCCACACATCGCCGCCTTTCTCATCTTTACGATAGAAAGTTTCAGCCAGTACCATGCCTTGGCAAAGTAGGCGGTCAAACGGTTCATCTGAGTTTACTAACCCAAAGTCACGTAATAATTTATGGAAAAAGCGCGAGTACAATAAATGTAAAATTGCGTGTTCAATACCACCAATGTATTGGTTAACTGGTAGCCAGTAATTAGCAGCTGCTGGGTCTAACATGCCTTCATCATGACGAGGACTACAGTAGCGTGCGTAATACCAAGACGACTCCATAAAGGTGTCAAAGGTATCTGTTTCATGAAACGCAGGTTGTCCGTTAACCGTGGTTTTAGCCCACTGTGGATCAGCTTTGATTGGCGATGTTACACCGTTCATTACCACGTCTTCTGGTAAACGCACTGGTAGCATATCTTCAGTAGCAGCAAGTTCTTTACCATCTTCATCGCTAAGCATTGGGATTGGCGAACCCCAGTAACGCTGGCGGCTTACACCCCAGTCACGTAAGCGGAAGTTGACTTTACGCTCGCCTACACCCAGTGCTTCAAGCTTATCTGCAACCGCGTTAAATGCACCGTCAAAGTCAAGGCCATCAAACTCACCTGAGTTCACTAATATGCCTTTTTCAGTGTACGCTTCTTGATCAAGGTTTACTTCAAGTTCAGAACCCGCAACAGGCGCGATAACTTGTTTTATATCTAGGCCGTACGCTGTCGCGAATTCATAATCACGTTGATCGTGTGCAGGTACTGCCATTACAGCGCCAGAGCCGTAATGCATTAATACAAAGTTGGCAACCCAAATTGGTACTTGCTCACCCGTTAGTGGGTGGGCTGCATAAAAGCCTGTAGCGATGCCTTTCTTTTCCATGGTTGCCATGTCTGCTTCAGCAACTTTGGTGTTTTTACATTCTTCAACAAACATTGCCACAGCGTCGCTATTTTTAGCCGCTTCTTGAGCAATAGGGTGCGCACCTGCAACCGCAAGATAAGTGACACCCATGAAAGTATCAGGGCGAGTCGTATATACGCTGAATTTTTCGTTGTTATCAGTGCGCGTGAACTCGATATCTAAACCTTCAGAGCGGCCAATCCAATTGCGCTGCATGGTTTTTACTTGCTCAGGCCAATCTTCGAGTTTGTCTAAGTCGTCAAGTAGCTCTTGTGCGTAGTCGGTAATTTTAATAAACCACTGTGGGATTTCTTTTTGTTCAACCACTGCACCAGAACGCCAACCACGACCATCAATTACTTGCTCGTTAGCAAGTACTGTTTGGTCAACTGGATCCCAGTTTACCGTTGACATTTTTTTATACACTAAGCCTTTTTCGTAAAGCTTGGTGAAAAACCATTGTTCCCACTTGTAGTAGTCAGGGTGGCACGTTGCGATTTCACGATCCCAATCATAACCAAAACCTAATTGCTTAAGCTGGGTACGCATGTAATCAATGTTTTCGTAGGTCCATTTTGCAGGGGCTGTTTTGTTTTTAATAGCCGCATTTTCTGCTGGTAGACCAAACGCATCCCAACCCATAGGTTGCATTACATTTTTACCTTGCAAGCGTTGGAAGCGAGAAACAACATCACCAATGGTGTAGTTACGCACATGACCCATATGCAGTCGGCCGCTTGGGTATGGGAACATAGAAAGGCAATAATACTTTTCTTTGCTCTCGTCTTCGGTGGCTTTAAATACTTGGTTTTCTTCCCAGTAGGCTTGGACTTTTGACTCTATGTCTTGCGGGTTATATTGCTCTTGCATCAACGATTCCAGACTTCTTGCAAACTAATAAAAAATTGTTGAATAGGATAACCCAAAATAAACGCTAATCACAGCAGCAAATAAACGGATTTTATAATTTCACTACTAAATTAGTTTTCAGGGCAGGTTAACCTATACTCAAGTATGTTGATTACTTGATTTAACGCAGTTTTGAAGGAGTATAAAATGGCTGATTATAAAACTTGGTTAACCGATTTAACTGACTGGCTTAAAGATGTAAAAGATCACGAGCTTAAAGATGCAATGGACAAATTTGTGGAATCTGAGCAAGCGCTAAAAAGCCTTGGCCAAGAAAAACTGGAATTATATCGCAACTATTTAAAGCGTGATATTGAGCATATTCAAGAGCACGATAAACATTACGATTCTCTTGCATGGCAAGAGCTTAAAGAGTCTTTGTGGTTTGAATTGTCACATATAGAAGATAAAACCCAGTTAGAATGGCACGCATTAAATCAAGATTTTAAACACAATGGTGTTTATCACCAAGGTGAATGGATAGCCATGGGCACATTAGTGTGTAAGAATTGCAGCCATAGTTATGATATTTATCATGCCGCGCAAATTAGAGCTTGTTCAGAATGTAACGGCATCTATTTTACTCGCAGGGCATTACAACCGTAAAATAGTGCGCAACAGATATGTTGAGCACATTTAAATAAATCAGCTAATTAGCTGATACAAAAAGAAGTTAGAATGACGAAAAAATTGCTGCCATTACCTGTGTCTGCCCTTGCGCCGACGATCTCACTCAATCACGTGCAAACTTGCATGAGTAACCCTTACCCTGAAACTCTGACTTTTATTGGTCAACAGCGCGCACAAAGCGCGCTGGACTTTTCTTTAGGCATGGAACTCCCTGGTTATAATGTTTATGTTATGGGTGAAGCTGCGCATGGTCGTTTTACTTTAGTAAAAGACAAATTAGAGGCACACAGTAAAGGTCGGCCGACGCCAAACGAGTGGTTGTACGTTAATAATTACGACGATCACCGAGAGCCAATCGCGATGTTTTTACAAGCAGGGCAAAGCAAGCAATTGGCCGATGATATCGACTCGTTTATCGACGAGGTACTCGACACCTTTCCAGCAGCATTTGATAACCCTGCTTATCAGCGCAAAAAGAAAAAAATAGACCGTGAATTTAATGACGCCTATGACGCTGCAATCACCGAAGTTGAAATTGCTGCACTTGAACAGAGCGTTGCTCTGATTGAAGAAAAAAGCGTTGTTGGCTTTGCGCCATTAATTGATGGTAAACAATTAAGTGATGCTGAATTTGCAGCTCTTGATGATGACTTACGCGAGCAATTTTATGAGGTTATCGAAAAACTCGAAGATGCTTTGATTGAAGCGTTAATTGAATTACCACGTTGGAAGCGTGAGTCCTCAGAAAAACTACGTAATTTAAAAAAATCCACCGCAGAGCTTGCGACTAAACCGCTGTTAAAAGATCTAGAACATAAGTATGCCGCCCATATTGGTGTACTACGTTATTTAAAAGATATTCGAGTTGAAATTATTGATGCAGTTCTTGAGTGGCTAGATGACGAAGATGTAAGCGACGAAAACAAAGAAGATTTTGATAGCAAAGGTATGTTGACCGACTTTTTTGCGCCCAATATCTTAGTAGAATTTAAAGAAGGTGATGCCGCACCGGTCGTCTATGAGCCCAACCCAACGTTTGGCAATATTTTTGGCAAAATAGAGTATGCCGCGTCGCAAGGCTCATTGATCACTAGCTATCGGTCAATCCAGCCCGGGGCACTTCACCGTGCTAATGGCGGTTACTTGATTATGGACGCCGAAAAAGTGATGGCAAACCCACAAGTGTGGGATGGACTAAAGCTGTCACTAAAGACTCATCAAATCAAAAATGATTTACCGTATCAAGACAGTGCAGTAGGCAGCAGCTTTACACTTCGTCCGCAGTTGATACCCCTTGACGTGAAAATTATTTTGTTAGGTTCGCGTGATTTGTACTACACCATTGGTGAGTATGATGAAGAGTTTGCTGAACTATTTAGAGTACTGGCAGATTTTGATTACTACTTACCTAGTAGCGATAAACTGCAATATCAGTTTATTACTAAAGTAACTGAGTACTGCCAAAATACGCTTAAATGCAGCTTGACTGAATCTGCTATGGCACGGCTACTTAAATTTAGTTATCGCCAAGCTGAGCACCACAATAAACTATCAGCGCGTTTTGCTGATGTACTAGAGCTGGTAGCAGAGGCAAGTTTTTACACCAAACAAGATAATTTAAGCTTAATTGACGCTCACCATATTGATGAAGCGATTGAGGGGAAACAGTACCGCACAGGGCAAATTAGCGAAAACATGCTCAGCGATATTAAAGAAGGGCACACCTTAATCGCCACTGACGGCCAAGCCGTTGGTAAAGTGAATGGCTTAACCGTGTTGCACATTGGCGATACATCGTTTGGTACGCCTGCACGTATTACTGCCACAGTGTACGCAGGTGCTGATGGCGTGATTGACGTAGAGCGTGAAGCCGAGCTCGGTAAAGCAATTCACTCTAAAGGTGTGATGTTACTTACGGGTTACTTGGGTAATAAATACGCTCAGCAATTTAGTTTAACGCTCAGTGCGAATATTGCTATCGAGCAAAGCTATGGCTACATAGATGGAGATAGCGCGTCACTAGCTGAATTATGTGCACTGATTTCGGCTATTACTAATTTACCAATTAGCCAGTCAATTGCGCTGACAGGCTCAATAAACCAACATGGTGATGTACAAGCCATTGGTGGCGTAAATGAGAAAATAGAAGGCTTTTTCAAACTGTGTAAAATGCGCGGTTTAACCGGTCAGCAAGGCGTAATTGTGCCCAAATCTAACCAAGTTAATTTAGTACTCGATGACGAAATACTTGCAGCGGTCGAGCTAGGTAAGTTCCACATTTATGCCGTTGAAACGGTAGATCAAGCTCTTAACGCGTTAATGGATATAGACGCCGGTGAGCTGGTTGATGGTCATTACCCTGAAGATTCAGTAAATGGCATTGCCTTAGCACGATTAAATAATATCGCCGGTATCGTAAATGGTGATAGTGATGAAGATGAAAAAGAACAACAGGGTGAAGAGTCATGATTAATATTATTTTAGTGATAATTATCGCTATATTTTGCTATTTAATCTTTCAAAATAGTAAAAAAGCTAAGCAGCAAGCCCTAGCCAATGCGCAGCTTAGTAGTGATTTTTTAGCCACCAACAGTAAAGTTGAAGGTATAACAGAGACCGCTTCAGGGCTACAATATAGAATTGAGCACAGCAGTGGCTCTGATGTAAAACCAAGTCCTACAAGCATGGTGAACGTTCACTATCACGGTACTTTGCTTGATGGCAGTGTTTTTGACAGCTCTGTTGAGCGAAAAACCCCCATTAGTTTTGGTCTGCATCAAGTAATTAAAGGCTGGACCGAAGGCTTACAATTGATGAGCGAAGGCGATAAATACACTTTTTATATTCCGCATCAGCTTGCGTATGGCGAAAAGCGAGTAGGGAGCATTCCACCCGCGTCATTGCTTATATTTGAAGTAGAGTTGCTGAAAATAGAATCTTAACGGGTTTTTAAAGGCGGCGATTTAAATCATTGCCTTTAATTTTATTGCTTAGTGGCAAAGTAGTTATCTTAAAGTTTTGTTATTTAATGCCGATACCTTTATTAGGACCATTTCAGGATGAAATAATGAAGATATCACCCGTAATAAACTTACCTAAAACTGAGGGCTTTCAAACTAATAGCGACAAGCGGTTGGAGCAAAAGCAATCCAAGGATGATCAGCCTGAGTATGTTTTATCTGAGTTTTTAGATGCCAAAGCGCAACAATTCAGTGACGAAGATGCCAGCTTTGCAGGTCATTATGAGAACTTAGAAAAAGTTTACGATGATTTAGAGCGCAAGATTAATGTGCTGCAAGAGCAAATTAGTAAACTCAATCAAGACCCTATCCAGCGCCAGTTACAGCTTAAAAGTCACAACCAAGTCTCGCAAAGCAGTAATAAAAGCCAAAGCCTAACAATGCAGTCTGAGCACGCCGGCGTTAAACGATATCGTGATTCTCAACAACAAGAGCAAGTTGATATTTTGCTCAAGCAGCTCAATGAACTGCAATCTAAACAAGCACAAGTTAAGCAACAGATGATCGATATGGTAATCACTGAGCTGAAGCAGCGAGATAACGAAGAGTATAATTTTTAAAGCGAGCGTAACGACATTTACACTCTGTTACAGTATTTCGTCGAACAAAGCTGCAATCCATCTTTAAGTTGTTATTATGATATAAAATAACAACAGCTCATTAGTTGAGCATAGAAGGATGGTCACGTTGAAACTACGTACTTTATTAACGGCAATCGCTGTTGCAGTTACGCCTGCAATCTCATCTGTCGCGCTCGCCTATGAAACGCAAGATACGCGTTTATTACGCTTTCCCGACATTCATAAAGAATCGGTCACTTTTGTCTATGCGGGCGATATCTACATCGCTAATACAAAAACGGGCAAAAGCACACGCTTAACTGATCATGTTGGCTTTGAAACGTTTCCGAAGTTTTCGCCTGACGGTAAGCGTATCGCGTTTTCAGCGCAATACAACGGCAGTCGCCAAGTGTATGTGATGAACCGTGACGGTTCACAGCTAAAACAATTAACTTATTATAATGATGTAGGCGTTATGCCACCGCGTGGTGGGTTTGACTACAGAGTGCTTGATTGGACGCCAGACGGTAAGCATATCGTGTTCAGAGCTAACCGCACACCGTTTGGTAAGCGTGTTGGTAGGCCTTATATGGTGCCTGCTGATGGTGGGCTAGAACAACCGTTAGCAATTCCAGAAACGGGCGGCGGTATGTTATCGCCAGATGGTAAAAAATACGTTTATACACCAATAGACCGTGAGTTTCGTACATGGAAGCGCACCCGTGGTGGCCGTGCTCAAGATGTTTGGGTGTATGATTTAGAGAACAATAAATCTCAGCGGCTAACCACCAATAGAGCGACTGATCAGCAACCAACCTGGGTGAATAATAATATTTATTATGTCTCCGATAGGGATTACACCTTAAACCTCTATAAGCATCAAGAAGGCAAAGCGCCACAAAAAGTCACCAACCATAAAGACTTTGACGTACTTTGGCCATCAGCAGGGCCACAAGCTATCGTGTATGAAAATGGCGGCTATTTGTATCGCTTTGATGATGCAACAGGGCGCAATGAAAAGCTGACAATCAATGTGCAAGGCAACCGAGAATACACCATGCCTTATACTAAAAACGTGAGTAACTTTATTGATTCGATGGACGTATCACACGACGGTAAACGCGTGGTATTTAGTGCCCGAGGTGACGTTTTTTCAGTGCCCGTTAAACATGGACCAACTCGTAACTTAACGCATACACCAAAAGGACGAGAAATTGCTGCGTCGTGGTCGCCTAATGGCCGTTATATTGCTTATATGAGTGATAAGAGCGGCGAATATGAGATTTATCTGCAAGATAGAGCAAACAATAATAAAGTAAAACAGTTGACCAGTAATGGCAGTATCTGGCGCTTTGATCCTCTCTGGTCGCCAGACAGTAAGAAGCTATTGTTTGCTGATCAAAATCACACGCTTTGGTGGCTTGATATAAAAACTGGCAAGCAGCGTAAAATTGATACTGCAAAATTTAATGAAGACAGTTTAACTTCGTATATCTGGTCACCAAATAGTGAAGATATCGTATTTGTTAAAAATAACGAAAACCGTTATGCATCATTGTGGCATTACAATATTAACGACAAAGACGTGACACGTTTAACCGATGATATGAGCAGCGAAAGAAATCCAGCGTTTTCGCCGGATGGTCAGCACCTGTATTTTACCTCAGAGCGTGATTTTAATTTAACCTTTAGCAGCTATGAGTTTGATTATATGTTTAATAATGCAACCCGTTTATATTCGGTTGCAGTAAATAATAAAATTAAACCACTAAATACGCCACTGACAGATGAAACCAGTATTGTTGACGCTAAAGCGAAAAAAGACGACAAAGAGTCAGCAAAAAAAGCCAATACACAGTTTGAAAGTAAAGGCTTTATGGAGCGCGTTGTAGCACTTAATGCACCAGCTGGAAACTATAACGCTTTAGTAGGCGTAAAAGACGGCGTATTAACACTCTCTGGGGGGGAGCTTAAATTAATCCCGCAGGCAGTTGATGGCGAGATTACAACGGTGGCCGCTGGCGTTAATAGTTATAAAGTGTCAGCAAATGGTGAGCATATTATTGCCCGTGCAGGGAATAAGTTTAGTGTTATTAAGCCCGCAGCTAAACAAGATTTAAAAGCTTCAGAGCTAAACCTCGAAGACATGGTATTAAAAATAGATCCACAAACTGAGTGGGCACAAATGTACCGCGAAGGCTGGCGTACTTTGCGTGATTGGTTTTATGATGAAAACCACCATGGACAAGATTGGGACGCTATTTTAAAACGCTATCAACCTATGGCTGATGCAGTCGCACACCGAGCAGATCTTGATTATGTACTAAGTGAAATAGCAGGGGAGATAAACTCCGGCCACATTTATGTAAATTCAGGTGATATGCCCCGCTCTGAACGCTTACAGCATGGCTTACTTGGTGCAGAAATTAGCGCTCATAAATCAGGTTTCGTGAAAATTGAGAACATCTTTAAAGGTGAGAACTGGCATGAGAACTTCCGCTCTCCACTTAACGAAACCGGTATTAATGCAAGTGTGGGTGATTATATTATTGCAGTGAATGGCCGCTCGGTAAAAGACGTGGTTAACTTTTATGAGCTACTTGAGAACACCCAAGGAAAGCCTGTAGAACTATTACTGAGTAAATCACCTAGTTTGAAAAAAAGCTGGAAAGTAACCGTTAAACCAACCGCTAGTGAAACCGGTTTGCGTTACTTACAATGGGCGCAATCGCGTGCTGATTACGTAGATAAACTGTCAAATGGTCGTATTGGTTACGTACACTTACCAAATACTCATTACGAGGGAAATCGTTCGTTATTCAAAAACTTCTTACCGCAAACCACTAAAGAAGCGATGATAATCGACGACCGTTATAACGGCGGTGGCTTTATTCCTGAGCATATGATCACTTGGCTTGCGCGTAAGCCACTTAATTATTGGAAACGTCGTGGTGTTGAACCTACCAAAACCCCCCAGTTTGCCCATGATGGACCTAAAGCCATGTTAATTAATGGCTACTCAAGTTCTGGTGGCGATGCGCTACCGTATTACTTTCGTCAAGCGGGTTTAGGTAAGTTAATTGGCACTCGCACATGGGGTGGGTTAATCGGTATTTCAGGTAACCCAGGTCTTGTTGATGGTGGCTCTGTGATTGCAGCGACCTTCAGAATACTTGATAACGATGGTAATTGGATAATTGAAGATGAAGGCGTAAGCCCTGATATCGAAGTGATTGACCGCCCTGAGCTTATTCAAGCAGGGCAGGACCCATCGATAGAGCGTGCTGTGAAAGAGCTGCTAAAAGAGCTTAAAGCGAACCCGAAAAAGCCGCTAACAGTGCCTGCTGCACCTTCTGAGTTTGGTAAATAGTTATAATCGTAAGTTGTTACAACTGAGCCCGCAATTGCGGGCTTTTTTATATTTATAACCCTTAGATTCGCAGTAATGCTTGCAAACTTGATCTCTAGTGGCTTTACTCTCGCCAACTCGCTCTTTACTCCAAACACAAAAAAACCTCGGCATTTACATGACGAGGTTTTTAACTTTCTATCTAAACGGTGGGTTTAGTTAGAAGTAAAGCTCACTGGACGACGTTCTTTACGAGGACCGCCACGCTTATCACCGCGTTGGTTGTCTTTGTTAAAGTTACGTTTTCTGTCACCGCTAGGGCGTTCAGAGCGTTCGCCACGTGGTTCAGATGGGCCTTGATCTTGAGTCAATGTCATACCCATTGGGCGTTTACAAATAAACACCTTTTGGAAGTGATCAAGTACATCTTTAGGCATGTTTTGCGGTAATTGTACCGTACTGTGACTGTCGTGAAGACGAATGTCACCAATAAACTTGCTTGAGATATCAGCTTCGTTAGCGATTGCACCCACAATGTTCTTAACTTGAACACCATGCTCACGACCTACTTCGATACGGTAAGTATCCATAGGGCCTGCATCACGGCTATTTCGCTCGCGAGGTTTACGCTCAGCGCGCTCACCACCACGTTCGTTACGACGACCACGGTCACCACGTTCATTGCGTGGGTTACGCTCATTGCGCTCACGTGGTTGAATCTTAACTTCTTCAACTTTGATTGGCGATTGTTGCTGTGCTAAACACAGTAATGCACCCGCTAAGTCTTCAGGAGCAAGGTCAAGTTTTTGTGCCATGTTAGCAGCAACTTCATTGAAGAAAGTGATATCTTTATTTTCAAGAGCAAGGGTAAGCTTTTCTTGTAATGCATTGATACGTTTTTCTTCAACAACTTTAGCTGTTGGTAGTTCAACTTGGGCAATTTCAGATTTAGTATGACGAATGATATTTTTAAGTAAATAACGCTCGTTATGCTTAACGAATAAAATTGCTTTACCAGTACGACCAGCACGACCTGTACGGCCGATACGGTGAACGTAGGCTTCTGAGTCTTGTGGAATATCGTAGTTGATAACTAAGCTTAAGCGGTCAACATCTAGACCACGGGCTGCTACGTCTGTTGCAATAACAACGTTTAGCATGCCGCTTTTTAAGCGATCAACAGTACGTTCACGCGCTTGCTGGTTCATATCACCATTAAGAGGAGCTGCAGAGAAACCTTCGCGCTCTAATAATTCAGCAAGTTGAACTGTGTCGTTACGTGTACGTACGAAAACAATCGCACCTTCGTATTGTTCAGCTTCTAAGAAGCGAACGATAGCTTTGTTCTTATGTACGTGAGCATTCCAAAATACTTGCTCAACTGAAGATACAGTCGAGTTACGTGCAGAAATATGAACCTGTTCAGGGTTATTCATATATTTGCTACTGATGTTTTGAATTTGCTTAGGCATAGTCGCAGAGAAAAGACATGTTTGCTTTTCACGCGGCGTTTTTTCCATGATGTTTTCAACATCATCGATAAAGCCCATACGTAACATTTCATCGGCTTCATCAAGTACAAGTGCTTGTAAAGCATCAAACTTGATTGTACCGCGGTTAATGTGATCGATTAAGCGACCCGGTGTAGCGACAATGATTTGCGCGCCACGACGAAGTGCACTTAATTGGATGCTGTAGCTCTGGCCACCATAAAGTGCCAATACTTCTACACCACGAGTGTGTTTTGCATATTGTTCAAATGCCTCAGCAACTTGGATCGCAAGCTCACGTGTTGGTGTGAGTACAAGGATCTGTGGCTGTTTCACAGACGGGTCAATATTGTTTAGTAATGGCAGTGCAAATGCTGCTGTTTTACCTGTACCCGTTTGTGCTAGTCCCAGTACGTCCTTTCTTTCTAGCAATAACGGTATACATTGAGCTTGGATTTCAGATGGTGTCTTGTAACCCAACTCTTCAACTGCTTTTAAAATTGCAGGAGAAAGATTTAGAGATTCAAACGTGACTGGTTCTGACATTAATACGCCTCAACGAATTTAAAGAGGCGCGCATTGTATAGGAAATACGAGGCAATTGCTTGTATAAATTACAACTAATTTGTATGTGCTTGATGTTGATTGAAATTTAACCAGCTCAATATTCGCTCAAATTAAGCTGGTTAATAATGATAGCGCAATACTTATTTGTATAAGCCAAGATTTTCTTTTGCGTAAGCTTCAAATTCAGTGAATCCGCCGATGTGTTCTTGATCAACAAATATTTGTGGAACTGTCGGGCACGGCTTACCAGCTGACTGCTCTAGATCCGCTTTGCTAATGCCTTCTTTGATAATATCAATATAACGGAATTTAAAGTCATCACGTTCATCAGCTAGTTTTTGTGCAACGTCTTTTGCACGAACACAAAATGGGCAGCCTTCACGGCCAAAAATTACAGTTAACATATCGCTCTCCTCGATTTGGTTTTGTCTATCTTATCTAACTAGAGCAAAATAAACAGTGTAAAAAAACGATTAGTTGATTCTATTTAAATGATTACACTACAACGTTCTTAATCTAATCCCTAATTGGCTGGAGTAACCCATAGAGCTGGCACTAATCTGCAGTTGTTCATTGATAATATAATAGGTAGGAAAAGCGGATACTTTATAGTTAGCTTGAGTCTGATCATTGCCAAGCAATATTGGCATTGTCAGCGCTAAATCACTGACAAACTCTTCTACTTGCGTTGTACTTTTATAATCAAGTGCAATACCAATTGCATTAATGTCACGGCCTTTAATTGCAGCTTCTAAATTTGGCATGCTGTATTTACAAACCGTGCACCAGGGCGCGAAAAAGTAAATAACAGTTGTTTTGCCTTTAAGTTCAGCGATACTCACACGGTTATCGATGTTATTGAGCAATGCCAAACTAAAGTAGGGCGCGGGGCTATTATCTGCTTTTAGTAAATTACGCTCTTGGAATGCGCTAACCAGAAAAAAGATTATTGCTGCTAAAACTATGTTTATCAGTGTACTGCGAATGAGCTTCAAGCATATCTCCAAACTGAGTTACATTTTCGTGGTTGAATTATGAAGTTTAACCCTAAGCTCTATTAATGGAAACCATGAAGATGTTTAGATTTATACTTTACAAAGGAGATCATGATTATGAACAACTCTACAGCACCAGCAAACATAATGCCTACATTGACGGCAAATGATATTGATGGCAAATCTGTTGATTTAACCGAGCGACAAACTGAGCTTCCTTGGAAGATGATAGTTATTTATCGTGGTAAGCATTGCCCGTTATGTACTAAGCAATTAAACGCTTTGGCATCTATAAAAGATGACTACACTCAGGCTGGTATCGAGATTGCCGCCGTCAGTGCTGATAGCCAAGAGCAGCTGAGCGGACATTTGCAGGACTTAGAGGTTAATTTCCCGCTTTATTCTGGCTTAACACTTGAGCAAATGACAGATTTAGGCGTTTATATTAGTGAGCCGCGTAATGAAAATGAGACCGATCACCCATTTTCAGAGCCCGCAATATTTGTACTTAATGAAAAAAATCAAATTCAGATTTTAGATAAGTCGAATGCACCATTCTCACGTCCTGATTTGAGTGCGCTGCTTTCTGGTATTAAATTCATCCGCGAAAACGACTATCCAATTCGTGGCACATTTGCGTCATAACTAGCGCATGAGGCATGTTTAAGCATGCCTCATGATTATTTTTAAACTTTTTTTATTTATTTACTTGAAAACATTTTTACCGTCCATATATAGTTTAGTGAGGACGCCTGATGGGTCCCAAATTAAACAGAAGTAATTGAAATTTATATTATTAATTTAACTTTGCCTGCGCTTGTTCGACAGAAAAGCACATGCAATATATCGCTTAAATATGAGGATATTATTATGCGTACAGTAGACTTATCACCACTTTATCGTTCATTCATTGGTTTCGATCATTTAGCATCTTTAATGGATGCCGCGGCTCGCACAGACAAGCAGCCGAGTTTTCCTCCATACAATATCGAAGCGCTTGATAAAGACAAATACCGTATCACTATGGCTGTAGCCGGTTTTAGTGACAATGAGCTGACCATCGAGTCAGAAAATAACACCTTAAAAGTTGCTGGTATAAAAGCCGATAAAGGTGAATCTGATGAGCGTAAATTTATTCATCAAGGTATTGCCGAACGTAACTTTGAGCGGAAATTTCAGTTAGGCGACCATGTTAAAGTACTTGGCGCAGATTTAGCTAACGGCTTACTGAGTATCGACCTTGAACGCGAAATACCAGAAGCATTAAAGCCACGCAAAATTGAAATTGGCAGTGGTAACTTGCTAGAAGGGAAATAACCAACCCTTAAACATTATTTCCCCTAATTGACTTGTTATTTTTAGTAGCCGCCTCATTTGAGGCGGTTTTTTTGTTACTGGTTCAGTAATAGATATTGGCTATAAGCTTTCAATATTATCTAAACACCATTTAGCTCTGTCTAAGGTGGCTTGGCGTTGTTCTGGAGCTTGCTTCTGCCAATTTTTATACACCATACCGATACGCGGGTTTCGAGATAATCGTTCTTCATGCTTATTCATAAAGTGCCAATACAAGCTGTTGAATGGACATGCAGAATCTTCAGTTTTTTCTTTTACGTTATAATGACAGCCCTTGCAGTAATCGCTCATTTTATTTATGTAATTACCACTGGCCGCATACGGTTTAGTTGCAATAAGGCCTCCATCGGCAAACTGACTCATACCTCGGGTATTAGGCATTTCTACCCATTCAATAGCATCTATATAAATGCCCAAATACCAACTATCTACTTGGGCTGGGTCCATCTCAGTTAATAAACAAAAATTACCGGTTATCATCAAACGCTGAATATGATGGGCGTATGCGGTATCTAAACTTTGGTTAATTGCATGTTTCATACAATTCATATTGGTTTTCCCATGCCAGAAATAATCAGGCAAAGAGCGGCTAGCGTTTAATTCGTTTTTAGATGCGTAGTCGGGCATGTTTTGCCAGTAAATACCACGTACATACTCACGCCACCCTAGGATTTGCCGAATGAATCCTTCAACTTGTGCAAGGTTGATATCATCGGGACGCGATTCAAATTCTTTAAGAACTAGGTCTATGACTTGCATCGGGTGGAGCATTTTTGTGTTAAGCGCAAATGATATTCGGCTATGATACAAGCTCCATTGTTCTGTACTGTGACAAGTCATTGAGTCTTGGAATTGACCAAAAGATGGCAATAAATGTTCGCAAAAATATGCCAATAATTGCTTGGCCTGACTACGGCTTGTCGGCCAAAGCAGGTTTTCAGGGCAGTGGCCGAAGGTATTAATATTATGGGCTTCAATTCGTTTGATAGTTGTACCAACTGGATTGCGGAACGTTTTTGCTTTTGGTATTTGAGCTAAATCAGCTTTTTTGAGTTTGTTACGGTTAGCTTGATCAAAGTTCCACTGTTCACCGAGAGGGGAGTCGCCGTTCATTAATATATCAAAGCGCTTGCGCATCATGCGGTAAAAAAACTCCATTTTTACATGTTTATCTTTTTTAAAGTGCGTTTTAATTTCATTAAAGGGCAGTAAAAAATGTTCACTGTCGAACCCTATGATTTTTATGTTGCTGGTAGAGTGAAGTTGATTCATTTGCTGTTTTAAGCGGTATTCGTCAGGATATTGGTAGTGAATTTGTGTGCATTGATATTGATCTGCTAGGTGTTTAAGTAAATCACTTAAAGATGTATATTTGTGGGTGTCATCTAAGGTCAAATGCAGAACATTCAAATTAGCTTGCTGTAACGCCGAGGCAAAGTTTTTCATGGCGCAAAAAAACGCTGTAATTTTTTGGATATGATGTTTTACATAGTCTGTTTCTTGTTTTAGCTCAGCAATGACGTATAAAACGTGTTCTTGATTCGGCTCTTTGTACCAACTATGGCTGGGGTTTAGTTGATCACCAAAAATAAATCGTAAGGTTTTGTATGCCATAAAATCTGACCAAATTTAAATTATACGCCATACTTAGTTGATTAGATCTGATTTATTATTATTTTTAACCGTGCTATATCTAGATCAGTTTCAAACAAAGGACTGTGTTTCAGTGAAAAATATATTACGTTTTAACCACCATTTAACTATTTACTCACTCATTGCTTTTACACTTTTTGGCGCTACTAATACCAATGCCAATGTGTACAAATGCGAGAAAGAAGGGGTAGTTGAGTTCAGTCAGTTTCCGTGCGGTAAAGACGCTAAAAAAATTACTGTGGAAGAACAAAATCCAGGCGTGCCAAGTGAAATTGTGACTAATGGAAAAATGGATACCACGCAGATTGATAGTTATATTCGTATTAAGCAGATTGATGTAGATATTAACCAACATCAAGACAAGATAGATACTTTAACGGCTAAAATGAATAAAGAGATCGGTGGGTTAAAAAATCAATCAGATGCTCAGTTGCATAATCTAACAGGCGCACAAAAAGAAACGGCTATTGCCAACCAGATGGTGAATGTGACACAAAGGTACGATTTACAGATTGAGCGGGAGCAACGCGATATTGATAGGCTGCAAAAAGAAAAGTTACGATTACAGCAAGGCCAAGCTCAGGTTGATACAACTATTGAACAAAGCGAAGAGAGTAAAGAAATAGATTCATTCATTCGTAGACAAGCTATCAAGCGTGAAATTGAAGAAAGAGAGTCTAAAATTGATACCTATCAAGCTCAAATGAATCAGCAAATAAATACTCTAGATTCAGAGGCTAAAAATCAACCGAGTAATTTAGCTGATGCTACTTATGATAATTCATTATCCAGGAAAATGACGGCCTTGACCTCAAAATATAATACTTTAATTGAAATTGAGCAGCGCCAAATCGACAGGCTTCATGATGAAATGGCGCAGCTACAATAGCAATTAGGAGCTAAGTTGTTTTTGCGAGTAGTCAGTTAGTGACACCACGTTACTGGTTTTAAACAAATAGCTTGTTATTATATTAGTAAAAATACGTATTGCTCGGCGCCAATTTTGTTCAAGTGTTGGCGTCATATAATCTTTTAAGTGAATTTTCAAACTTGCTAAAAATGCATTACACAATAAAGTAACGTCTTGGTGGCTTATTCCCAATTTACTTAAATTATTTGCATGATGATGAATAAACGGTGTCACTGAGTGCAAATTATCTATATGCATAATTGTTCGCTCTAATGCACAGTACAGTAAATAACTATTTTCATTCAATGCCTCACTAGATGGACATTGCATTAACAGTGGCTGTCGTTTTAGCTGCATCTGAAAAGTAAATGTAAAACAATGAAAGTTTGGTTTGATTATATTAATACTTCTCAGTAACTGTTTTTTAATTTCTGTATTAAATTTCATAATCCCCCCGCTAGTTAGGCTGTTTCAACCTCGCTAATTATAGCTTGTAACTCTTAAAGTGCTGAGGTTTTTTCAGTAATAGCGCATCTTAGAGCTGGTATTGGGAAATATCGTCTTGTTTAAAAACTAATTTTATATTCACAAATCTTTACATTTTAGGTAATACCTCATTCGTTTCGTCTTTCAATTTCTTTATCTGTTGGGGGGCTAAATAGGGTGAGTAGGAACTAGGTTGGCGTTATTTTGTACTATTAAGAGGGCCTTAAAAGAGGCTAATTCTTTACAGGTTTTTGGTTGCTAATTATGTCAATAGTCTTTATAATAGCCGCCATTGTTTAGCTTACTTTGTAATTGCTAAATAGATATCAAACAGCTTTTTAAAGCGATATTGATATCAGTTGGCGCGGGATGGAGCAGTCTGGTAGCTCGTCGGGCTCATAACCCGAAGGTCGTCGGTTCAAATCCGGCTCCCGCAACCAATTTTTTATTTGGTTAGCATTAGAATGTTTTAAGATTGTTATGTTGTTTTACTACATAAGGTCATATTTTAAAACCAAACTTTTGAGTAGCGATTTTATTGTTACCAAATTGAAGTCGCGCATTCTAAGTAATGCGCGTTTTGCGTTTAAGCTATTAGGTTTATTTAGGTGGCGTTAGCTACCCGCAGCCAAGCTTGGCCCATGGCCACACAGTTTTATGCTTTAGGTGTGACGCCCCGCTTGGTTCGGGGCGTTGTTGTATCTGCACCACTTGGTTTTTTACCAAGAAATAAGCTAAGTATTTTAGGGCTATAAGCCCTTTTTTTGTTTGTATGGAGGATTTTCGTGACAAAACTTGAGCAAGATTTACTAACCATGCTTTCACCGTCTGTTGAAATGTTAGGCTTTGAACTACATGGTCTTGAGTTTGTACAAGCTGGTCGCCATTCTACGCTTAGGGTTTATATTGACCATGAAGCGGGGATTTCGGTTGATAACTGTGCTGACGCAAGTCGTCAAATAAGCGCAATCTTAGATGTCGAAGACCCGATTACAAATGAATATGATTTGGAAGTATCGTCTCCTGGTGTTGATCGTCCATTATTCAAACAAGATCACTACGAGAAGGCGCAAGGAGAGGAAGTACGTGTACGTACTAAGCTTCCACAAGATGGTCGTCGTAACTTTAAAGGCGACTTAGTATCAGTTAGCAGTGATATGATCACACTATCAAGTGATGGTGCTGAGCATATGATCATGCTTAGTAACATCGAACGTGCGAACATCATCGCAAAGTTTTAGTTCGAGTGCGAAGGAATAGGGCAAGCGAGGCATTACCCATGGCAAAAGAGATATTATTGGTTGCTGAAGCCGTTTCCAATGAGAAAGCGGTTCCAAAAGAAAAGATTTTCGAAGCGTTAGAGTTCGCATTAGCGACTGCGACCAAGAAAAAACACACAGGTGAAATCGAAGTACGTGTAGCAATTGACCGTAAAACCGGTGACTACGACACATTCCGTCGCTGGCAAATTGCAGAAGTACTTGAAGATGGTTCACTAGAAAACCCATACAGTGAAATTACATTAGAAGCTGCGCAAGTTGAAGATGAAAGCTTGCAGCTTGGTGATTTTGTTGAAGAGCAAATCGAGTCAATCAAATTTGACCGTATTACAACACAAATGGCTAAGCAAGTAATCGTACAAAAAGTACGTGAAGCTGAGCGTGCTTTAGTTGTAGATGCATACAAAGATCAGCAAGGCGAGCTTGTAACGGGTGTTGTTAAAAAAGCAACACGTGATGCAATCGTGCTTGACTTAGGTAACAACGCAGAAGCGGTTATTTACCGTGACGACATGTTACCACGCGAAAACTTCCGCCCAGGCGACCGTATCCGTGGTCTACTTTACGAAGTAAAACCAGAAGCACGTGGCGCGCAGTTATTTGTAACGCGTTCGAAGCCAGAAATGCTAATGGAACTGTTCCGCATTGAGGTGCCAGAGATTGGCGAAGAGATGATTGAATTACGTGCAGCGGCGCGTGATCCAGGTTCTCGTGCTAAAATCGCTGTTAAATCTAACGACAAACGTATTGACCCAGTTGGTGCGTGTGTTGGTATGCGTGGCGCACGTGTGCAAGCTGTTTCAACAGAGTTGGGCGGTGAGCGTGTTGATATCGTACTTTACGATGACAACCCAGCACAGTTTGTTATTAATGCAATGTCACCTGCAGAAGTGGCGTCTATCGTAATGGACGAAGACACGCATTCAATGGATATCGCTGTTGAAGCAGATAACCTAGCGCAAGCAATTGGTCGTAATGGTCAAAACGTACGTCTTGCTAGCCAGTTAACTGGTTGGGAACTAAACGTTATGACTGTTGAAGACATGCGTCAGAAGAATGAAGCTGAATCTGATAAGTTAATTAACTTATTCACTGAAAACTTAGATATCGATGACGACTTTGCAACATTGCTTATTAACGAAGGTTTCTCAACGCTTGAAGAAGTAGCCTACGTACCAGCGTCAGAGTTTTTAGAAATAGACGGCCTAGATGAAGAAACAGTTGATGTGTTACGCTCTCGTGCAAAAGATGCGTTAACAACTAAAGCATTGAAAACTGAAGAAAGCCTAGAAGGTGCTGAGCCTGCTGAAGACTTATTAGCACTTGAAGGATTAGAGCGTCACCTTGCATTTGTAATGGCAAGTAAAGGTGTAGTAACGCTTGAAGATTTAGCAGAGCAGGGAATTGACGAATTAGTTGATATCACTGAGCTGTCACCTGAACAAGCAGGTGAACTGATTATGGCTGCGCGTAACATTTGTTGGTTCGCAGACGAGTAATTTATTAACGGAGGTATTAGAAACTATGGCAGAAGTAAATGTTGAAAAACTAGCCGGGGATATTGGTACAACTGTTGATAAATTACTTCAACAATTATCGCAAGCCGGTATTACCAAAAAAGCAGGTGATAATGTAACTGAAGCAGAAAAAGCAACGTTACTCGATCATTTAAGCAAGTCACATGGTGGCACGGGCTCTGAAGGCCCAGCTCGCATGACGTTGCAACGTAAGAGCAAAAGCACATTAAGTGTGACCGGCTCTACAGGTCAAGCAAAGTCAGTGCAAGTAGAAGTACGTAAAACACGTACTTATGTTAAGAAGAGTGCAATTGAGCAGGAGCAAGAGCAAGCACGTATCGCCGCTGAAGAAGCAGCACGTCGTGAAGCTGAGCAAAAAGCTGCTCAAGCAGCCGCTGAACTTAAAGCGAAACAAGATGCAGAACGTAAAGCTAAAGAAGAAGCTGATCGTAAAGCAAAAGAGGAAGCTAAACGTAAAGCAGATGCTGAACGTGTAGCAAAACAGAAGCAGATGACCCCTGAGCAAAGTGCTAAGTCTGAGAAAGATCGCATCGAAGCTGAGCGTCTGCAAAAAGAAGCAGAAGAGGCCGCATTGAAGAAAGCTGAAGAAGAAGCGAAACGTCAAGCAGAAGAGGCAAGAAAGCTAGCTGAAGAGAATTCAGCGCGCTGGAAGAAAGAAGAAGAAGAACGTAAGAAACGCGAAGAAACCGCGGATCACCATCTTACGACTTCTACCTACGCACGTGAAGCAGAAGATGTTGCTGATGCGCGTGATGAGCAGGGGTCACGCCGTGCGAAGAAAAAGAAAAAGGCGCCAGCAAAAGATAAGTTTGCTGCAGCTAAAGGCCGTAAAGGCAAGCTAAAAGCACCAACGTCGTTACAGCATGGTTTCCAAAAACCTACTGCTGACGTTAAAAATGAAGTGCGTATTAGCGAAACAATCACAGTTGCTGAGCTTGCATCACGCATGGCAGTTAAAGGCGCTGAAGTTGTTAAAACAATGATGAAAATGGGTGACATGGTTACCATTAACCAAGTGATTGACCAAGAAACAGCACAGCTTGTTGCTGAAGAAATGGGTCACAAAGTTATCATCGTTAAAGAGAACGAATTAGAGCAAACAGTGCTAAATGACCGCCATGAAGATGGTAAGTCAGAGCCACGTGCACCAGTTGTTACTGTAATGGGTCACGTTGACCATGGTAAAACATCAACACTTGATTACATTCGTTCAGCGAAAGTTGCATCAGGCGAAGCCGGTGGTATCACGCAGCACATTGGTGCTTACCACGTTGAAACTAACGGCAACATGATCACGTTCTTAGATACACCAGGACACGCCGCGTTTACATCAATGCGTGCACGTGGTGCAAAAGCGACTGATATCGTAATCCTAGTGGTTGCAGCAGATGATGGTGTAATGCCACAAACTAAAGAAGCAGTACAGCATGCTCGTGCAGCTGGCGTTCCTTTAATTATCGCTGTAAACAAAATGGATAAAGAAGGCGCAGATCCAGATCGCGTTAAGAACGAATTAGCACAGCTAGACGTTATCCCTGAAGATTGGGGCGGTGATACGCAGTACGTTCATATCTCAGCTAAAACAGGCTTAGGTATTGATGAGCTGTTAGAAGCTGTTCTTATGCAATCAGAGCTTCTTGAGCTATCTGCACCAAGTGAAGGTATGGCAGCAGGTGTTGTAATCGAATCACGTCTTGATAAAGGCCGTGGTCCGGTTGCATCTATTCTTGTTCAGTCAGGTACGCTTAACCAAGGTGATATCGTACTATGTGGTTTAGAATACGGCCGTGTACGTGCAATGAAAGATGAAAACGGTAAAGACATTAAGTCTGCTGGCCCATCTATCCCAGTAGAGATTTTAGGTCTTTCTGGTATCCCAGCTGCAGGTGATGAAGCGACTGTTGTTAAAGATGAGCGTAAAGCGCGTGAAGTTGCTCTTTATCGTCAAGGTAAATTCCGTGATGTTAAATTGGCTCGTCAGCAAAAAGCGAAGCTTGAAAACATGTTTACTAACATGGCTGAAGGCGATGTATCAGAAGTTAACGTGGTACTTAAAGCTGACGTTCAAGGTTCAATTGAAGCAATTTCAGATTCACTAACTAAGCTTTCTACTGATGAAGTAAAAGTGAAGATTGTTGGCTCTGGCGTAGGTGGTATCACAGAAACTGATGCGACACTTGCTGCGGCTTCAAACGCAATCGTAGTTGGTTTCAACGTTCGTGCTGATGCATCAGCGCGTAAAGTAATTGATACTGAAAACCTAGACCTTCGTTATTACAGCGTAATCTATGCCTTAATCGAAGAAGTTAAGCAAGCCATGTCTGGTATGCTTGCTCCTGAGTTTAAGCAAGAGATCATTGGTCTTGCTGAAGTACGTGACGTATTTAAGTCTCCAAAAATTGGCGCAATTGCTGGTTGTATGGTTACTGAAGGTACTATTAAGCGTAGCGCACCAATTCGTGTATTACGTGAAAACGTGGTTATTTACGAAGGTGAACTTGAGTCACTTCGTCGCTTTAAAGACGACGTTCAAGATGTTCGTAATGGCATGGAATGTGGTATCGGCGTTAAGAACTACAATGACGTTCGCGTTGGTGACCAAATCGAAGTATTCGAAACAGTTGAAGTACAACGTTCACTTTAATTGTTAGCATATTAAGATGATAAATGGGGGCTCAGCCCCCATTTGTGTATCCATTATTAAATTAACTTATTTATATTTCTCAATAAGTTATAAAATTAGAGTAAAAAGCAATGAGAGAATTTTCTCGCACTGATCGTGTTGCTCAGCAAATTCAAAAAGAAATTGCTGTTATATTGCAACGCGAAATTAAAGATCCACGTTTAGGCATGGTGACTGTATCAGCCGTTGAAGTATCACGTGACTTGTCTTACGCCAAAGTGTTTATTACGGTATTTAATACTGAAGATGAAAACGCCGCTAAGCAAAGTGCAAAAGTACTAAACGAAGCAACAGGGTATATTCGCTCGTTATTGGGCAAGCGTATTCGTGCTCGTATTATGCCTGAGCTTAAATTCGTGGTTGATAACTCACTAATGGAAGGGATGCGTATCTCTAACTTAGTTGACTCAGTTATCCGTGAAGATAACGCTAAACACGTAGATGACGAAAACGACAGCGAAGAAGGCACTAAAGACTAATGGCAAGACGCAGTAAGGGCCGTCCGATTGATGGCATTTTGTTGTTAAACAAACCACAAGGTATTTCATCGAACAGAGCCTTACAGCAGGCAAAAGGTATTTATTTTGCACAAAAAGCTGGGCATACCGGGGCACTTGACCCTTTAGCCACAGGTATGTTGCCGATTTGCTTTGGTGAAGCGACCAAGTTTACCCAGTTTTTACTCGATACAGATAAAACCTATGTGGTACGAGCAAAACTAGGTGAGCGCACTACTACGTCAGATTCTGATGGTGAAGTGGTTGAAACACGTGATGTAAACGTGACAAAAGAATTGCTAGAGCAAGAAATTGCCAAATTCTTAGGTGAGTCTGATCAATACCCGTCAATGTATTCAGCGCTTAAATATGAAGGTAAACCTTTGTATAAATATGCGCGTGAAGGTATTGAAGTCCCACGCAAATGTCGAAAAATCAATGTATTCAGTTTAACGCTTGATGAGTTTGATGAAGCGAACAACGAAGTACAAATGACCGCTCATGTATCTAAGGGCACCTACATCCGCACTATTGTGGATGATTTAGGTGAAAACCTAGGCTGCGGTGCGCATGTCATTATGTTGCATCGCTCTGCTGTTGGTCATTACCCTGCAGATAAAATGGTTTCGCTTGAGCAGCTTGAAGCATTGTTAGCAAAAGCTAAGGCTGAAGATCTTGCGCCTTCGAATTACCTTGACGAGCTGCTATTGCCTATGGATACAGCACTGGTTGATTTACCGGTTGTTGAGATAACTAAAGAGCAGGGCATGTCGTTTAGTCATGGTCAAGCTGTTGTACTGGGCAAAGTCTTGCCTGAAGGGCCTATTAAAGTACTAGCTGATGGCGTGTTTATCGGCACGGGTGAACGTAACCCTGATGGTCATTTAAAGTCTAAACGCGGTTTATCGAATCAGCAACAGAACACAGACTAACTTTATCTTGTAGTTATTACTAAAACTGGTAGAATACGCCCGCTTAATCGTTTTGGCTGAATTAGTGATCGGCTAAGACACCTTTTACATTTATTTTTGGAGTTACTATGTCACTAAGCAATCAAGAAAAAATCGATATCATCGCAAAATTCGCACGTGCAGAAGGCGACACTGGTTCACCTGAAGTACAAGTTGCACTTTTAACTTTTGATATCAACAAGCTTCAAGGTCACTTCGCTGATCACAAGCATGACTTCCACTCACGTCGTGGTCTGCTTCGTAAAGTAAGCACTCGCCGTAAACTGCTTGATTACCTTAAAGGTAAAGACATTGCACGTTATACTGCGTTAATCCAAGAGCTTGGCCTACGTCGCTAAGAACTAGATTTCATAAAAAGGAGCTTATTAGCTCCTTTTTTTGTGCCTGAAATTTGTCAAAGAATTTGCTGCTTTCATTCTAAAATGCTTGAAAAACAAGCTTAAATCCCCATCATTACTTATAGACTATGCGTGTAAGCAAAGTGACATCAAGAGTCTGTATTATCTAGTCGCTAGACTCGCATTTTTATGTGGCTTTGGTATATACTATGCCCGACATTAAAAAGGTTTAATGTCTTACAAAACATCATTGCCAATTGTAGTACTTAATTGATTTCCAACTGAATACAATTATGTACTGTAATTGGTACTTTGATGGAACACTTATTTAGATTTGAAGGATATTTTAAGTGCAAGCAATTATTAAAGAATTTCAACTAGGTCAACACACCGTTACCCTAGAAACAGGTGCAATCGCACGTCAAGCAGACGGCGCAGTATTAGCAAGCATCGGCGACACGTCAGTATTAGTGACTGTTGTTGGTAAGCGTGAAGCACAACCAGGTCAAGATTTCTTCCCACTAACAGTTAACTACCAAGAGCGTATGTACGCTGCGGGTCGTATCCCAGGTGGTTTCTTAAAGCGTGAAGGTCGTCCTAACGATGGCGAAACACTTATTGCACGTCTAATTGACCGTCCAATTCGTCCACTTTTCCCAAATGGTTTCGTAAACGAAGTACAAGTTATTGCAACGGTTGTTTCTGTTAACCCTGAAATCCAACCAGACATGGTTGCGATGATTGGTACTTCAGCAGCACTTGCTATCTCTGGTATTCCATTTAGTGGCCCAATTGGTGCAGCGCGTGTTGGTTATATCAATAACGAATACGTACTTAACCCAACACTAAAAGAACTTGAAGAAAGCCAACTTGATTTAGTTGTTGCAGGTACTGATAACGCGGTACTTATGGTTGAATCAGAAGCAGACGTTCTTGCTGAAGACGTAATGCTGGGTGCGGTTGTGTATGGTCATGAGCAATCTCAAGCTATCATCAACGCTATCAACGAATTCAAAGCAGAAGCGGGCAAGCCTACATGGGATTGGTCTGCACCTGAGAAAAACGTATCTCTTGAAGAGAAAGTAGCATCTTTAGCGGCTGATAAAGTAGGCGAAGCTTACCGCATCACTGATAAAGTAGCGCGTAAAGAAGCATTAACTGCAGCAAAAGACGCTGTTGTTGAAGCACTTACGAGCGAGCTTGCTGAAGACGAAACACTGGATAAGCAAGAAGTGGGTAAAGTATTCGGTTCACTAGAGAAGAAAATCGTACGTGGCCGCATCACTGCTGGCGAAAAACGTATCGATGGTCGTGAACCAGATATGATCCGTGCTCTTGACGTAATGACTGGCGTATTACCGCGTACTCACGGTTCTGCAATCTTTACTCGTGGTGAAACTCAAGCACTTGTTACTGCTACACTTGGTACAGAACGTGATTCACAGTTAATCGACGATTTAACTGGCACACATAAAAACCACTTTATGCTTAACTACAACTTCCCTCCGTTCTGCGTAGGTGAAACTGGTTTTGTAGGTTCTCCTAAGCGTCGTGAAATCGGCCATGGTAACCTAGCTAAGCGTGGTATTTCAGCTGTAATGCCAACACTGACTGAGTTCCCATACTCAATCCGTGTTGTATCAGAAATCACTGAATCAAATGGTTCATCTTCAATGGCATCTGTATGTGGTACATCACTTGCTCTTATGAATGCAGGTGTACCAATTAAAGCATCTGTTGCAGGTATCGCAATGGGCCTAGTTAAAGAAGACGAGAAATTCGTTGTTCTTTCTGACATCTTAGGTGATGAAGATCACTTAGGTGACATGGACTTTAAAGTTGCGGGTACATCAAACGGTATCACTGCATTGCAAATGGATATCAAGATCGAAGGTATCACGCAAGAAATCATGCAAATTGCGCTTAAGCAAGCAAAAGCGGCACGTTTACACATCCTAGGTGTGATGGACGAGGCAATTGCAGCACCGTCTGAAGAGCTTTCTCAATTTGCTCCGCGTATCTACACGATGAAGATCCCTGCGAAGAAAATTGCTGAAGTTATCGGTAAAGGTGGCGCTACAATTCGTCAACTTACTGAAGAGACGGGTACAACGATTGAAATCGAAGATGACGGTACAATTAAAATTGCTGCAACAGACGGCATGAGCGCACAAGATGCAATCACGCGTATTGAGCAATTAACAGCTGAACTAGAAGTGGGTACTATCTACCAAGGTAAAGTTGTACGTATCGTAGATTTTGGTGCGTTCGTGAACATTTTACCTGGTAAAGATGGTCTAGTGCATATTTCTCAAATCAGCACTGAGCGCGTAAATAACGTTGCAGATCACCTTAGCGAAGGCCAAGAAGTGAAAGTCAAAGTACTAGAAGTAGACCGTCAAGGTCGCGTACGTTTAAGCATTAAAGAAGCAATGGAATCAGCAGCACCTGCAGCTGATACATCAGCTGACGCTTAATTGTTGATATTTAGTCCAGTTAATTACTGGATTGCATAAAAAGGGGCTGTTTAGCCCCTTTTTTTATGCTTTAATGAAACCTCTTTATATACAACTTGTCTATATTGCTTACTTTTGAGGTATTAAGGATTTTAATGATTTTTAAACATGTAGCGTTTGCAACAGTGGCTTTATTGTCTTTAAGTGCGTGCCAATCTACCACGCAAGCGGAGCCGACTCCTATTATCAATGTGCCTTTCACTGCGCCTTTAGCTTCTGATTTTAGAAGTGAAATTGCCATTGCGCGTTATTCTGAATTATTAAACCGCACAGATTTATCTACAGAGCAACAAGCGAAGCTTTATTATGACCGCGGCGTGTTATTTGACAGCCTCGGTATGGCTACCTTAGCGCGTATTGATTTTAACCGCGCCGTGCAAATGAAACCTGATTTAGCTGAAGTATATAACTTTTTAGGTATTCACCACACCTTGATGCAGCAGTATGAAAAAGCGTATGAATTTTTTGACTCAGCGCTTGAACTTAATGAACAGCATGAATATGCGTATTTAAACCGTGGCATTGCTTTGTACTACGGCGATAGACCTACTTTAGCTACTGCTGATTTAGCTGAGTTTTTACAGCGCGCTCCAAGCGATCCATATCGCGTATTATGGCTTTATTTAGCGCAATCTCACGATAATTCAGAGCAGGCATTAATTGATTTAAAAGCTAAAGCCCAAGGGCTTGATGAAACACAATGGGCGTACGGCCTTATATCTTTATATTTAGGTGATATGAGCGAACAAAGCTTCTTGGCGAGTATCGGTGAGGGAGTTAGCTCAAACGAAGAGTATGCTCAACGACTCTGTGAAGCCTATTTTTATTTGGCGAAGATGTATCAAGCGCGAGGCTTGGATTATGAAGCCGCAGATTTTTTTCGCCTCGCTTTAGCGACTAATGTGCATGAATTTGTAGAGTATAAATATGCTCGCCTTGAGCTTGAGTTAATGGCTGGTGATAACCAGAGTTAACACTCGGCTTCTTTGTGGTTTATTACTGAGCCTTTACGTACTAACAGGCTCAGTGAACCACAGCTCTAAGTTAGCTCTGTGGCTAGGCTTCTCGGATGCCAAATCTGCTATTGCGGGCTTTTATCAATTCCCTCGTGCTTTTAATAACTCCCTTTCAAGTTTTCCGCAGCCAATTGTCAAAGCGCTTGCACTGAATGGTTTTGCTAATGCGCAATTTAACTGGGCGCTTGTATTATTAAGGCAATCGCACGCGGATAAAGCTAAGTTATTTTGGCAGTTAAGTGTTACTCAGCAACCAGCTAATAAACGTGAACAATTAGCTCAATTACTTGTAAAGCAAAAGCGCTGGGCAGAGCTAGAACTGCTTGCAAAGCAAGGTTTAATACCTATCTCTGATGCGCTTGAAACTTTAAAGTTACACCTAAGCTACCCCAAGGAATCTATTTCTAGTGAGTTTGCTAAACGCACGGGGATTGCTTTATTTACGCACAGCCAAGTTGCAGAACAGCGGTGTAGCTACAATGTACTTATGTTGAGCAATCATCTTGAAGGGTTAACTAAGTTAAACGCTTTTAAACAAAAACATCTGCTTTCACCACAACCAGCTAGCAATAGTTTTTGTTTTTCTACGCCTGTGTACTTAGGTGATTCAATAGAGTGCCAGTCTAACCCTCTTAAGGCGGCTAATTGTCATTGGCAACCGCTTATCAATAAAGTGCAGTGGCCCCGTGATTTTGATTTCATTGTAATGATGCCGCGAAATGGTAAAGGCAATGTTCGCTCTGGCATTATGCAATTGGGTTCGCAAAGTCACTATGGGCTTTTTTTGCATGAATTAATGCACTTTGATGGTTTTGAAGATGAATATGCTCTGCCAACAGCGAAACAAGCATGGTTATGCAAGCAAACAGGCTATGTGGCGCCAAACCTGTTTATAGCTAATGGCATATCACCTCCGCAAGGTTGGCATTTAAGCCAAAGTTGCCAAGGTAAAATAAAAGCGTATAAACCCAGTAAAAATTGGTCAATTATGCAATATCAGCAGGTTGCTTTATCAACGCAGTACAAAGTACTCTGGTCGAAGCAAATAAAGAGTAAAGACAATCAACCATTACGTTTTGTCGATTATTTTAGCAAACTGTCGGAAACGGTAAATATTATTGACAAAATGACGAATAATCATATCAGTGAGTAAAGTTGTTTATATTATTAAATTGACGTTAAATTAGTTTAAAATTTGAGCAGGTAGGGAGGCTTGCTATAGACAAAATGTCCCTCAGTCAGTATAACTATACCTATATATAATATTCATTTAAGCTGAATTAAATACCATTTCAATGACCAGTACACAACTAAAATTAATTATTAGCGTATTGATATTCTTATGACTTTAAAAGGTTCCTCATTATGACTTTGCTCTGGATACCCTTGTTATCCTTAATTGGCAGTGTTATTTCTTCATGCACCGGCAAATTATCTCGTAATCAAACCACGAGCCTGACCTTAATAGCACCTTTGTGTGCGTTAGCGATTGCAATTTACCATACCCCAGCCGTATTAAGTGGAGAAACAATCCGTTATACCCTTAATTGGATCCCGGCATTGGGGATGGAGATCGCATTTCGTTTAGATGGTTTAAGCTTGCTATTCATTTTTATGATTTTAGGCATAGGCTCACTCGTTATTTTCTATACGCGTTATTATTTAAGTAGTAACGACTCTATGCCAAAACTGTATAGTTATTTAATGCTGTTTATGACTGCAATGCTCGGTATTGTTATGTCTAATAATGTTATTCAATTATGGCTGTTTTGGGAGCTAACCAGTATAAGCTCTTTCTTATTGATCAGCTATTGGTGGCATAAATCAGAAGCGCGTAAAGGCGCGCGCATGGCGCTCGCGGTTACCGGTGCTGGCGGCTTGGCGCTACTGGGTGGTTTATTGTTACTGGGTGATATTGTTGGTAGTTATAACCTTGATACCATTTTAGCCAGTCGTGTATTAATTCAATCACATGATTTGTATGAACTTGCTTTAGTATTAGTATTATTGGGTGCGTTTACTAAATCCGCTCAATTCCCATTCCATTTTTGGTTACCTCATGCCATGGCTGCACCAACACCGGTAAGTGCTTATTTGCACTCGGCAACTATGGTTAAAGCGGGTATTTTCTTAATGGCGCGTTTTCATCCAGCGCTTGCGGGGAACGACACCTGGTTTATTTTAGTAGCGATGAGCGGTTTGGCAACATTGTTAGTGGGTGCTTACATTGCTTTATTTAAACATGATCTAAAGGGCCTCTTAGCGTACTCTACAATTAGCCACCTTGGCTTAATCACTTTATTATTAGGCCTAGATACAGAGCTTGCTACAGTTGCAGCTATCTTCCATATAATCAATCACGCCACGTTTAAAGCATCACTGTTTATGGCAACGGGTATTATCGATCATGAAACAGGGACTCGTGATATGCGTAAACTCAATGGTATGTGGCGGTTTATGCCATATACTGCGACTTTGGCGATGGTTGCTGCTGCAGCGATGGCGGGTGTGCCACTGTTAAACGGTTTCTTATCAAAAGAAATGTTTTTTGCTGAAACCTTACATCAGCAGGTGCTGGGTTCTATGTCTTGGTTAATTCCAGTGCTGGCAACTCTAGCCGCTGCGTTTTCTGTTGCCTATTCAGCTCGTTTCATTCATGACGTTTTCTTTAACGGCGACCCAATTGATTTACCAAAAATACCTCATGAGCCGCCACGCTATATGCGAGTACCTATCGAAATATTAGTGGTGCTGTGCTTATTAGTGGGTATGTTTCCGAACTTTGTAGTGGATGGTATTTTATCAGCAGCGTCACTTGCTGTGCTCGGTGATGCAACCCCTGAGTTTAAACTGTCTATTTGGCATGGTTTTAACTTGCCTTTATTAATGAGTTTTATTGCTTCTGCATGTGGTGTGTTTATTTATATTCAACGCAAACATTTATTTCAATTTCAGGCATCTCTACCGGCATTTAATGCTAAAAAGACATTTGAAAGAGTTCTTTATAGTGTTATTAAGTGGAGCCAAGATAAAATCCAAAGCACAGAAAATGGCTCATTACAGCGCTATATAGTAATAATGCTGGGAGTTGTATTGCTGTGTGCAGGTTGGCCGTTATTTGAAATGGGCGCGTTAGCAGGCACAGCACCAAGCACGCCAATAGATTTTCATAATGCAATAGGTGCTGGTTTATTAATTATAGGTGCCATCAGCACTGTACTTTGGCATCGCTCACGCATGGTATCATTATTAATGATATCAATAGTGGGCTTAATGGTATCTGTTGCCTTCACTCGTTTCTCTGCGCCTGACTTAGCATTAACGCAATTAACGGTAGAAGTAGTGACGGTCATACTGCTTATGTTGGCATTGTTTTTCTTACCTCAACGTACGCCAAAAGAGTCAAGCTCTTTACGTATTTTACGTGACTTAGGTATTGCCTCTGCTGTGGGGGTCGTGGTCGCGAGTATTTGTTATGCACTGCTTACTCGTCCGCTTGAATCAATTTCGGATTTCTTTGTTGCCAATGCTAAAACAGGCGGTGGGGGTACTAACGTTGTAAACGTTATTTTAGTCGATTTTAGGGGCTTTGATACGCTAGGTGAAATCACGGTATTGGGTATTGCTGCTCTGGGTATTTATAAGTTACTTGCTAATTTACCGCTGTTTATGCCTGCCAGTGATAGTGAAGGACGTCCGTGGGCTCGCGAGCGCTACCCGATACTACTATCGAGCATTTCACAGAGTTTATTACCTTTGGCTTTATTAGTATCGGCCTATATCTTTTTACGAGGTCACAATTTACCAGGTGGAGGCTTTATTGCAGGGCTAGTGACGTCTATTGCATTTATTTTGCAGTATATGGCTCGCGGCTCGGTGTGGATCACCTCGCGCTTTGATGTAAATTACCGCAAAATTATTGCATCAGGTATTGCTATCGCTATGTTTACAGGGCTAGGTAGTTGGGCGTTTGGTCGACCGTTTTTAACCACATGGTTCGACTACTTTGATATCCCATTTGTTGGTGAAACTGAGCTGGCAAGTGCCATTATATTTGATTTAGGTGTGTATTTAACGGTTGTTGGCGCTACGCTGATGATTTTAGCGAGCCTTGGTAAGCTGACAGCAGATGCACCAAAAGAAGAGGTTAATATTTAATGGAACTGTTATACGCATCGTGTGTAGGTGTATTAGTGACTTGTGGTATTTACTTGCTCCTACGAGCTCGTACTTTTCCTGTTGTACTGGGGCTGACCATGATTTCCTATGCTGTAAACTTGTTTTTATTTTCAGCTGGACGCTTAACAATTAATAAAGCAGTGGTATTGGGTACTGGTGCTGATTATGCAGATCCTTTACCGCAAGCTTTGGTTTTGACCGCCATAGTTATCGGGTTTGCTATGACCGCATTCGTGGTTATTTTAGCTATACGTGGCCGTGCTGATTTAGGTAACGACCATGTCGATGGCCACCTTGTTAAGAGTAATAACAAGGAGCACAGATGATTCAGCATATAGCTTCATGGCCTGTATTGCTCCCTATGCTGGCAGCAATACTTTTGTTAATGCCTCCGTGTGGTAAAAGTATTCCAATTCGTCGGGTGGTATCGATTGTCATGTCAATCATCACTGCCTGTGTAAGTGTCGCGCTACTAATTAGTGTTTATAAAAATGGCCCAATAGTATATGCCATTGGTGATTGGCAAGCCCCATTTGGTATTGTGTTGGTAGCCGATTTATTATCAGTGTTAATGGTAGCTTTAACCTCATTTTTAGCTTTAGCAGTGGCCCTATACAGCAGTGTAGGTGATGATGAAAAAGGCAGCTTTTTTCATCCACTAGTGCACTTTCTTGTGTTAGGTGTAAATGGCGCGTTCTTAACAGGCGATCTATTTAACCTATTTGTTTTCTTTGAAGTCTTGCTAATTGCATCATATGCCTTACTGATGCATGCGGGCGATAAACATAAAACCCGTGCTGCTTTGCAATACGTTATTTTAAATTTAATCGGTTCAAGTGTCTTTTTAATCGCTTTGGGGATTTTATATGGTGTATTGGGTACGTTAAATATTGCCGATATGTCACTTAAAGTTGCGCAACTACAAGGGGATGACGTATATCTTGCTAAGATTGGTGGTTTGTTATTACTGGTTGTGTTTGCCTTAAAAGGGGCGTTATTACCTCTTCATTTGTGGTTACCTAACACCTATGCTAGCGCAATGCCGGTAGTTGCTGCTTTATTTGCGATTATGACTAAGGTAGGCGTGTACGCTATGTTACGTGTTTACACAGTTATATTTGGTGAAAATGCTGGACTCTTAAATCATATGGCGCAGCCTTGGCTTTGGGGGTTAGCAATAGCAACCATTGTTATTGGTGCTATTGGTGTGCTTGCTGCACAAGACTTACGTAAGCTCACGGCCAACCTTGTCATTGTATCTGTAGGCACCTTGGTTGCTTTAGTGGCCATACAGCATGTAAGCGCAACAGCGGCACTCCTTTATTATCTAGTTCATTCAACATTAGTGTGTGCGGCACTGTTTTTATTAGCTGACTTAATATCACATCAGCGTGGAAAAGTGGCTGACAGATTGGCTCCAGGGCGAGGTGTAGCACAACCAGTATTATTAGGAATATGCTTTATTATTGCTGCTCTTGCTGTAGTGGGCATGCCGCCTTTATCTGGTTTTGTCGGTAAAATTTGGATTTTGAAAACAACCTTAGACAGTGAACGAGCTTTAGTGTTTTGGCCGGTATATTTGATTGCTAGTTTTGCTTTGCTTGTTGCATTAACACGAGCAGGGACCAGTTTATTTTGGGAGCGAAAACATCAAGATCGTGAGCACCCAGATGAAGACAACGCTAAACCTGTGCAAGTAATTGCGATAGTAGGCTTATTAGCAGGATCGCCATTAATGGTAATATTTGGCGGTCCAATCAGCGAATATATGATTGCTGCTGCCACTCAATTACATGATATTAGTACAAGTATAAATACAGTGCTTAAGGGAGGTTTATAATGCGCTTAGAATCCCGTTTTCGCTGGTTGCCAACACCATTTCGAAGCCTCTTGTTGTTTGTTGTTTGGTTGTTGCTTAACAACAGTGTATCGCCCGGACACTTAGTGCTGGCAACATTATTTGCTTTTTTTATTCCTATTATTACGTTTCCGTTTCGCGAGCCGCAACCGCTTATCATTAAGCCAGGACTTGCGATTAAACAGTTATTACTCGTGCTTTACGATATTGTGACTGCTAACATGCAAGTGGCACTGTTGATTCTCGGACCTGTTAAAAACCTACGTCCAGCCTTTGTCAAAGTGCCACTGGACTTAAGTCATGAAATGCCAATTACTATACTGGCAAGTACGGTTTCGCTCACCCCAGGTACTGTAAGTGCAGAGGTTTACCCTATCCCTGAGTCACTTCCTGAGGGGGAAGAGCCTACACAACGTTATTTATTGATCCATGTTTTAGATTTAGCCGATGAGCAAGAGTTGATTAACACAATCAAAATGCGTTATGAAGCACCGCTTAAGGAGATTTTTCAATGTTAGAAACGGTATTTTTAATCGTCTTTGCAATGATTGGTTTATCGCTATTACTTAATTTATGGCGGCTTGTTGTTGGTCCTTCAGTGCCTGATAGAATTTTGGCGCTTGACACCATGTATATAAATACTATTGCTTTGATCATACTGTATGGTATGAATATGGGAACTGGGCTGTATTTTGAAGCAGCACTACTCATTGCTATGCTCGGTTTTGTAAGTACAGTCGCAGTATGTAAATACTTGCTACGTGGCGATATCATTGAATAAGGTAATTGTATGTACAGTGAATGGATAGTGTCTATTTTATTGCTGATCGGTGGCGCATTTATCTTAATTGGCTCTATTGGCTTGATAAAAATGCCTGATTTTTTTATGCGCTTGCACGGCCCTACTAAAGCAACGACCCTTGGCATGGCAGGGGTATTGATTGCGGCTATGGTTTTTTTTAGCAGCACACAGGATGGGGTGAGTGTTAAAGAGTTATTGATCACCATCTTTTTATTAATAACGGCACCTATCAGCGGTTATATGCTAATAAAATCAGCAATACACCATAAGTTAAAAGCCAAAGACGGCACTAAAGGACTTGATAACGTTGAAGATGATTAAGTGATTGTGTTCATTTTTTTTACGAAACCCGCTGAGTTTATCTGAGTGGGTTTTTTGCTCACTATTGTTTAATACCCGTACTGAATAATACAACGCTATTAACTATGATAAATAATAAAAAACTGATGCTCGCTAGCTTACTTATTTTGTTGCCGCTAATTGACAGCCTATTTGTACCAACTGCCTTTGGCTTGCAATACCATAGTGAAAAGGCGATGTACTTATTAAGCGCCTATTTTATACCGGTAAAGTTAATTCTAGTGATAGCTGGGGGCTTAATACTGGCAAGCTTTGCTAAGTCACAAATAGAGTTTTCTGAGCCAGTCAAATGGTATGACAAATTGTATTCATTGATTCTATTTGGGTTAGCTTTAATTCAGTTTGCACTATTTTTAATTATTTGCACTTGGTATGTAGTTGTAGGCACGCAGGCGGGTGATTATCTACAACAAGGTCATATTAGTGTATACACATCAGATGTAGGCACTCTTGGTGAGGCTACACATTACTTTTCATACCAATGTACAGATCAAAATGGTTTCTATACTTTAACGCCTATTGTGACATTAGATTGGCTGGGGCATTTTAGCTTTAAGGTTAAAGAAAACACGCTAGTGATTAAGCATAATGATTATGCAGGTAAAGGTGAGCAAATAAAGCAGCTGGACTTAACAGAATATAGTTGTAAATAGACAAAGTACCAACATCCTTGTGAGTACTTTCTGATTTACGGTTTAGCTTTTATCGGTATCTAGCATGTCATCGTGTTTTGCCATGTCCCATGGAAGTTCTCCGGGGCTGTTATCTAAAAAGTGTAAGTAGTTTTCAAACTGATCGAGTATATCCTTAACAATATCATCTTCATTAAAGCCATAAATATCATAAGATAAACCTCCACGGCGTAAAAATACCTCGGCACGATAATAAAGCTCAGGGTCATTCTCAGTGTTTTTTAACTCAGCGTAAGCGAAGCTTGGTGTTGCGTGCTCTGTCAGCCTAATATCATACACAAAGTCTACATGCTCATGCCTTAACACGGTTAGAAAAGCACGGCCCATGACATCGTCGAATTCTACAACGGCTTGCCATTGACGCGTTTTTAACTCGGCTTGTACAGATTCCATCGCGTTTATAACGACTTGGCTGATAAAAGTATGCACGTCGTTCTTGTTAGGATAACTTACCATCGCAGCTAATCGTCGCTTCCAATGTGAAAGGTTTGGGTTTTTGTTGGTCAATGTATGTACTTGTAAGCTGGAATCTCTATGTCCTTCAATGCGTAGGGCGCGCCAAAGACCAACAGTTGCAAGTAACATGATCACAGCAAAGGGTAATGCACTGGCTATTGTCATTGTTTGTAGCGCACTTAAACCACCTGCAAGCAATAGCACGGATGCAACGGTGCCCTCTAATACTGCCCAAAAAACGCGTTGCCAAGCTGGCGTGTCGAGGCTCCCACCTGATGCAAGTGAATCAATCACCAATGATCCTGAATCGGATGAAGTAACAAAAAATGTAATAATCAAAATAACAGTCAGCAACGAGATAAAGAATGACCAAGGTAGGGCTTCAAATAGTTGAAATAGCGCGACAGCGTGATTCGCTTGTACATCAGCAATTAAGGTGTCAAATCCTTCATTCATAATAAGATTCAATGCTGTATCGCCAAACACAGAGAACCATAAAAAGGTAAAAATAGTTGGTACTAACATAACACCAACGACAAACTGTCTAATGGTGCGGCCACGGCTAATTTTAGCAATGAACATGCCTACAAAAGGTGCCCAGGCAATCGTCCAGCCAAATATAAATAATGTCCAATTGCCTATCCAGTCGCTGCGGCTATAGGCTTGTAAGTTAAATGTACGTTCAACAATACCGCTTAAGTAACTGCCGGTATTTTGCAAAAATGATTCTAAAATATGGATACTTGAACCGACAAAAAAGACAAAAGTCATTAACGTGATTGCTAACACCATGTTTAAAATCGAGAGGCGCTTTACGCCTTTATCCATACCTGCGACAACTGAAACTGTTGCAGCTGTAGTTATCAACGCGATAGCAATAATTTGGACCGTAGTATTAACAGGAATAGTGGGCCATAAATAATGTAACCCTGCATTAATTTGAGTGACCGACAAACCTAATGTGGTTGCTATGCCAAATAGAGTGCCTAAAATTGCAAACACATCCACCGTATGGCCAATAGGGCCGTGAATTTTGTCACCAATAAGTGGGTATAAAGCGGAACGAATAGATAGTGGTAGGCCATGGCGAAAAGCAAAGTAAGCAAGCACTAAACCGACAATGCCATATATAGCCCAGATATGAAAACCCCAATGAAAAAAGGCAATTTGCATTGCTTGTTTAGCTGCATCCACAGTCTCTGCTGCGCCACTTGGCGGGGATGCATAGTGTAAAACAGGTTCAGCAACACCAAAATAAAGTAATGCAACACCATAGCCCGCAGAGAACAGCATCGCAAACCACTCGGCAAAACTGTACTGGGGTTGTGCATGATCAGGGCCTAGTTTTATGTTGCCCCAACTTGATGCGGCAACAGAGACAATAAACACTAAAAATATAGCGACAGATAACATATAAAACCAACCAAAGGTTTCAGTTATCCAAGATAAAGTAACGCTGAATGCTTCTCCAGCCAGTTCAGGGTTACTAATAGTACCGAGTACTAAGCACAAAATGATTAACACTGCAGGTAAAAATACAGGCAGCAAAATAGTTGAGCGTAAGGTTTTTTTCGTCATATATTAATCCTTAATATTGAGAGCTAACTTTAAAGCATGCCTATTTACCTTATTACATCTGCTAAGTACTGGCTAATTTTATAGCTTGTTATCTTTACCCAAAATAGATAAAACGATAAGGCTTAGCCTTTTAACAATCCATAAATAACAGTACTCTATATAAATATTGATGCCTAAATGCTCAACATTAACTGGATTTAATAGCTATGAAAAAATTAATTAATCAATATGGTGAAGCCAAATTTGGGATGTTTGAACAAGGGATTGAGCAAATTAATTATCTGAATTTTGATTTGCGCAGTAGCATGGGCAAGCGAAAAAGCCTGCTTGCGAAAAAACTAAAGTTTAACCAGTTTCAATTTATAAGTTTTACTTGTGAAACACTTATTGTTGGTTTGGCGATTGTTGATTTAAAAATTGCCAGTAACTGCTTTATCTATCTATATCATCCAAACACTGGTGAATTTGAGGAGTTTAGCTTTACCAATTTATTTGCTATAGGTACTTACATTGATACTAAGCCAAACTCAGGCAAGGCGCATTTTCATAAAGGCGCGAATAGTGTCACGATCATTAATGAATCAGGTTTACGAAAAGTCACAGTCTATTTAAAAGCGGGTCTAAAAATTGAAGCTGTTATTGATGAGTCAGTACAATACAATCCGCTTGCAGTTTGTGTAAGGGCTGGCTTTACAGGCTTTCACTTTACCCAGAAAATTGCAGCACTTCCTTGCTCAGGCTCTATCGAATGGCGAGGCAAGCATATCAACCTTGAGCAAGTAAAAGCGCTAGCAAGTGTTGATTGGAGCGCAGGCTTTATGCGCCGAGAAACATTTTGGAACTGGGGGAGCTTAGCTTGCACCTTAGCCGATGGCAGACGTTTAGGTTTAAACCTTGCTGCTGGAGTGGTGGAAACAGGTTTTACTGAAAACGCGCTGTGGCTTGATGGCACTTTAATAAAAATCGATATGGTCGATTTTAAATTTAAACGTTATAGCGATAAAAGTGATTACAGACAATGGCAGTTGCGCTCAAATGACGGCATTATAAACCTCACCTTTGAGCCGGTAGGTAAACGCCAAGATAAAACTAATTTACTTATCATCGCCAGCAACTTCACTCAACACTTTGGCCGTTTTTATGGACAAATCACGCTCGAAAATGAAGTTATTACACTCAACGGAGAGTGGGGCTTTACCGAAGATCATTATGCTAAATGGTAAAGTGAGTATTTTTAGCCGTCAGCCGTCAGTTAAGTGATCTGACTGAGAAAAGTAAACATTTGGTTTTAAGTTATTAATTAGTATTGAGTGAAAATAAAATAGCTGGGAGTGATATCCTCAAACCCAGCTATTAACTCAAATCAGCTGATCGCTGACGACTGAAAGCTTACAGCTCTTAATCGTCTATCGATCTCAATAATGCGTTAATACCCACTTTTTTGCGGGTTTGTTGGTCTACTTTTTTCACGATGATTGCAGCGTATAAGCTGTGAGTGCCATCTTTTGATGGTAATGCACCAGGTACAACAACAGCACCTGCTGGAACACGGCCATAGTGAATTTCGCCGGTTTCACGGTCGTAGATACGCGTGCTTTGGCTGATGTAAACGCCCATTGAGATCACTGCACCTTCTTCAACAACCACACCTTCTACAATTTCAGAACGAGCGCCAATAAAACAGTTATCTTCGATAATAGTTGGATTAGCTTGTAATGGCTCTAAAACTCCACCTATGCCCACGCCACCCGATAGGTGAACGTTCTTACCTATTTGTGCGCATGAGCCTACAGTGGCCCATGTATCAACCATGGTACCGTCATCAACATAAGCACCAATGTTTACGTATGATGGCATTAGTACCACGTTTTTACCGACAAAGCTGCCTTTACGAGCGACAGCGTTTGGTACTACGCGCATACCACCTTGCTGAAATTGATCGGCCGTGTAATCACTGAATTTAAGCGGTACTTTATCGTAGAACTGGTTCACACCATCGTTCATCGGTTCGTTATCACGGATCCGAAATGACAGTAATACCGCTTTTTTCAACCATTGATGAACGACCCACTCACCACTGATTTTCTCAGCAACTCGTGCAGCACCGCTATCTAGTAATTCGAGCGCGTCAATAATAGCTTGCTTTACGTCGCTTGATACTGTGCTTGGGCTAATACTATCGCGGTTATCCCAGGCGTTTTCAATCATGGTTTTTAAATCTGACATAAGGTCCTCTTATTCGGTTTCTGCGTTGAGTTTTTTACGCAATGCTTGATGAATTTTTGCTTGCTCTTCGTCAGTAAGTGCTTGGTACTCGTTATTCGATACCACGAAGAAATCTTCTGCACGTTCACCTACGGTAGTGATACGTGCAGCATGTATATGTAATAAATGAGCTTGAAAAACTTCAGCTATTTTGGTCAATAAACCAGGAATATCTACTGCTTGAATTTCTATTAAACTGCGGTCTTTACGTGGGTGAGGACGTAAAATGATTTTAGGTTTAATATTAAAGTCTTTAAAGCGCTGCGAGCGATTCTTTTTAAAGCGTATTTTTTTACGTGGATCTGCTAATGCTTGATCAAGTCCGCGTTTTATCGATTGTGCGCGACCACTCGCAATTGGATCGCCATTAACTTCTAACACAACAAAGCTGAACAGCACATAACCGTCACGGGTTGTGAGTACTTGAGCATGTTGTACTTGTGCTTTTTTCGAGCCAATTACATTCACTAAACGCGCAAAAATAGCACCTGAATAGGGGCTATAAACAAACACTTGTGTGCCACCATGCATGGCTTTATTAGACACAATAACGCTAGGTTGAGTGAGATCTGACTTAATTAAATGTTCGCTGTGCCATGAGATTTGTTGCTCACTAAAGGCAGTGAAATAATTGGCTTTAAAACGGCTCCATATTAAATCGATTTTATCTTCAGTGAACCCGTGATTTAGTAATCGCTGTTTTGCTTGGCGCTTCTTATCACGAATTTGATCGCGTTGATCCATTGGGTTTTCAAGCCCTAAGCGCAGCGCTCGTTGAGTATGTAAATACAGCTCACGCAGTAAAGTGTTTTTCCAGTCATTCCATAAGTTATCATTGGTGGCGCGTATATCGGCAACGGTTAAACAGTATAAGTAATCAAGTTGGCGCTCAGTTTTGACCTTTGAAGCAAACTCTTTGATCACATCAGGGTCATTAATATCTTTACGTTGTGCCGTTACCGACATAAGTAGGTGATTAGCCACTAACCATGAGATAAGCTTGCCATCAGAATTTGTGAATCGATGTAGTTTAGCAAAAGCGATAGCATCCACAGAGCCAAGTTCAGAGTGATCGCCTCCACGGCCTTTGGCAATATCATGAAATATACCCGCTAAGTAGAGTAACTCAGGCTTGTCCATGCGAGTGACTATTTCACAGCATAATCGAAACTCAGAAGCGTTAGATTTATCAAAGTACTGATAAATATTATTAATTAGTTTATGGGTATGTTCATCAACCGTATACGCATGAAACAAGTCAAATTGCATTTGACCGAAAATATTACGCCACTGTGGCAAATAAGCTGCGAGCATGCCGTGTTTGTGCATTAGAGTAAATGCGCGCCCCATGCCGTTGGGATGCTTTATTATTCGTAAAAACGCTTCGCGACACGCTGCGTAATCTTGTAAGTCACCTAACAAGCGTCTACGAACTTGGCGAATGGTACGAATCGTACTTGGGTAAATATGTGTTATCGCAGGGTTATCAGCAATATGCTCAAACAGCACAAAGAGTTGGTCACGACGGAAAAATACCGAAGGATTCTTAACCCTAATTTGATGGCCAACGCGTTCAAAACTGCGGTCTAACTCAATAACGGGTTGCTCACTCGTTTCAGGCAAAATACTTTGCTCGAAATAAGATAACAACATTTGGTTAAGTTCACGAACTCGGCTCATTATTCTGAACAAGCGTTTCATCATTCGCTCAACAGAGGCCTTACCATCACTACCAAAACCGAGAATTTCTGCCGCCAGAGGTTGATGATCAAACAGTAAGCGGTTTTCTGAGCGTCCTGCAGCTAGGTGCAAGGCGAAGCGAATATTCCATAAGTTCTCTAAACACTCAGAAAGCTCTTGGTATTCTTCATGGGTTAAATAGCCATGACTAATTAGTTCTTGTAGGGTTTCTGCTCTAAAGTGCTTTTTAGCAACCCATATAATGGTTTGTAAGTCTCGCAGTCCACCAGGGTTTTCTTTAATGTTTGGTTCTAAGTTGTAGGCAGTACCATGACATTTCTTATGACGTAAATTTTGTTCTTGTACTTTTGCCAAAAAGAAGTCATCTGAGCGCCAAATAGGGGTGTCGAGAATATGATTTTTCAGTTTTTCATATTCGATGTGATTGCCAAATAATAAACGGCTTTCGAGTAAGCTGGTGGCAAACGTAACGTCTTCACGTTTTTGCTCAATCGCTTGATCTATGGTACGAACACTGTGACCTATTTCTAAACTCAGGTCCCATAGCATAGTGACAAACTGGCCTATTTTTTCACAAATAGCGTCACTAGGTTGCTCTGTAACCAGTAACAAAAAGTCGATGTCTGAGTAAGGGTGTAATTCACCACGGCCATAGCCGCCTACTGCAATAAGTGCTAAATCAGGCTCATGAGCTAAGTCATAAACATGAAAAAGTTTGATCAGTAAGCGGTCTATAAATTCAGCGCGGGCATTAATCAAATTACCAACGGGTTGTTTTGAAAACTCGTTTTGCAACCATTTATAAAAGTAAGCAGAACAGTCGCGGTAATCGGTTAGTTGCTCAGCATCGCTAAGCAACTTTTTTACTTTATTGGGTAATGCCACGTGGGCTGGCTCCTAATGTTCGATGATCCTGTCTATCGTATCATCTGATCGGAGCGTTAAAATTTCAACACCATTTTCAGTTACTAGTAGCGTGTGTTCCCACTGCGCTGACAAAGAACGGTCTTTTGTGACCACGGTCCAGTCATCTTTTAGTAATTTACATTGGCGTTTACCGGCATTGACCATAGGTTCAATTGTTAGGCACATGCCCGCTTTTAAAGCTTCTCCAGTGCCTGCACGGCCATAGTGCATGATTTGAGGTTCTTCGTGAAACTCAGCGCCAATACCGTGGCCACAATATTCACGAACGATAGAATAATTAAATCCTTCGGCATATTTTTGAATTGCTTCACCGATATCACCTAGGCGAACGCCTGGTTTTACCATTTTTATCGCCAAGTACAGACTTTCTTGGGTAATTTGTGCAAGACGTTTACCTTGAATGTTAGGTGTACCAACATGGAACATTTTTGAGGTGTCGCCATGGTAGCCATCTTTAATAACAGTGATATCGATATTGACACTGTCGCCGTCTTTTAATGGCTTATCATTTGGAATACCATGACAAATAACATGGTTTACAGACGTACATATCGATTTTGGAAAGCCATGGTAATTAAGTGGAGCAGGGATCGCTTTTTGTACATCGACAATATAATTATGACAAATTGTATTTAGTTCATCAGTGGTCACACCTGGCACTACATGTGGCTCAATCATTTCTAGCACTTCTGCCGCTAAGCGCCCAGCTACACGCATTTTCTCTATTTCTTCAGGGGTCTTGATCACAGCACTCATAGAGGCTCCATAGTCGAGTTTTAACACATTTATCGTCGCACAAATTTTGCACGCGACGTTGAATATTTGTTTTTTATATGGTATAAAGCGCGCCGTCTTTTTACAAATAAATTCTTAAATGATTTTTTGTATTTAAGGCAAACACAATTTTATTTTAACACACACACGTATCGTCACATACACTTGGGTGCATTTGAAGTTAATAAAACTTCGGTGTTGGTGCTATGGGATATGTGGAGGCCTAACCCTAAACTACATAGAGGATTTACAAAATGGCAAACGTTTCAATGCGCGATATGCTTCAAGCTGGTGTTCACTTTGGTCACCAAGCACGTTACTGGAACCCTAAGATGAAGCCTTTCATCTTCGGCGCTCGTAACCGTGTTCATATCATCAACCTTGAGCAAACTGTACCAATGTTTAACGACGCACTTAAATTTTTATCTGGTGCTGCAGCAAACAAAGGTAAAGTACTTTTCGTTGGTACAAAACGCGCAGCAAGCGAAGCAGTTAAAGACGCAGCTATCGCAAGCGATCAGTTTTACGTTAACCACCGTTGGTTAGGTGGTATGTTGACTAACTGGAAAACAGTTCGTCAATCAATCAAGCGTCTTAAAGACCTTGAAATCCAAAGCCAAGACGGTACTTTCGAGAAGTTAACTAAGAAAGAAACGTTAATGCTTAACCGTGAAATGGAAAAGCTTGAAAAGAGCCTTGGTGGTATCAAAAACATGGGCGGTCTTCCAGACGCGCTTTTCGTTATCGATGCTGACCACGAGCACATTGCAATCCGTGAAGCTAACAATCTAGGTATTCCAGTTGTTGCAATCGTTGATACTAACTCTAACCCAGACGGTGTTGATTACATCGTACCTGGTAACGATGATGCTATCCGTGCAATCAACCTTTACACTACCTCTGTTGCTGCTGCAATCACTGAAGGTCGTGAAAACAACATCGTTGCTCAAGCTGAGAAAGACGATTTCGTTGAAGCTGAGTAATTAGCTGTCATCAAGTCTTCATCTAAATTTAGATGAAGACTTGCTATTCTTGTAGAGCGGGTAACCCGCTTATCTAACCTGAATTCAGATTTGAGGATTTACTAATGGCTGTAACTACTGCCCTAGTTAAAGAATTACGCGAGCGTACTGGCGCTGGCATGATGGATTGTAAAAAAGCGTTAACTGAAACTGATGGCGACATCGAGTTAGCGATTGAAAACATGCGTAAGAGCGGTGCTGCAAAGGCTGCTAAAAAAGCAGGTAACATCGCTGCTGAAGGTACTATCATCATCAAGCAAAACGCGGGTGTTGCAGTACTTGTAGAAGTTAACTGTCAAACTGACTTCGTAGCTAAAGACGAAAGCTTCCTAGCATTTGCTAACAAAGTTGCTGACGCTGCTATCGCTGACACGACAACTATCGAAGACTTACAAGCTAAGTTCGAAGAAGATCGTGTTGAGCTTGTGACTAAGATTGGTGAAAACATCAATGTACGTCGTCTTCAGTACATCACTGGTGAGCAACTAGTTGAGTACCGTCACGGTGAGCGTATTGGTGTTGTTGTTGCGGGTGTTGCTGATGAAGAAACACTTAAGCACGTTGCTATGCACGTTGCTGCTTCAAACCCAGATTACCTAACGCCTGATGATGTACCTGCTGATGTTGTAGAAAAAGAAAAGCAAGTACAAATCGATATCGCGATGAACGAAGGCAAGCCTGCTGAAATCGCTGAGAAAATGGTTGTTGGTCGTATGAAGAAGTTCACTGGTGAGGTTTCTCTTACTGGTCAAGCGTTCATCATGGAACCGAAAAAATCTGTTGGCGAAATTCTTAAAGAGAAAAACGCGACAGTTACTAGCTTCGTACGTATGGAAGTTGGTGCAGGTATCGAGAAGAAAGAAGAAGATTTTGCTGCTGAAGTAGCTGCGCAAATTGCTGCTGCAAAAGGTGAGTAAGATTAACTATTTGTGATGCAAAAGGAAAATACATGAAATTAAAGTACTATTTGCTTTTGCGTCACGCATAGAAATTCTTTAAAATAACCGCGCTTTTATGTTTATCATAAGCGCGGTTATTTTTTATCCATAATTTAATAAAAGTTGGCCCCAATACTATGACTATCAATCGTAAACCTATTTTTAGACGTGTTCTTCTCAAATTAAGTGGTGAAGCCTTAATGGGAGACGAAGGCTTTGGCATCGATCCAAAAGTACTTGATCGCATGGCGCAAGAAATCAAAGAGCTAGTAGAACTCGACGTAGAAGTGGGTTTAGTTATCGGTGGTGGTAACTTCTTACGTGGTGGTTCACTTGCCGAAGCTGGAATGAATCGCGTAGTAGGCGATCACATGGGCATGCTTGCAACAGTGATGAATGGTCTTGCAATGCGTGATGCGCTTCATCGTGCATTTGTTAATTGTCGTTTGATGTCAGCAATCCCATTAAATGGTGTGTGTGATGCATACAATTGGGCTGAAGCAATTAGTTTATTAAAAACTGGCCGTGTTGTTATTTTTGCCGCGGGTACAGGTAACCCATTTTTTACTACTGATTCAGCAGCGTGTTTACGTGGTATTGAAATCGAAGCAGACACAGTGATAAAAGCAACTAAAGTAGATGGTGTATTTAGTGATGATCCGGTAAAAAATCCAGATGCAACACTTTACCGTCACTTAAGCTACAATGAAATCATTGATAAAGAATTAAAAGTAATGGATCTCGCTGCATTTACACTAGCACGTGATCATAATATGCCACTGAGCGTATTTAATATGAATAAATCAGGCGCGTTGAAGCGTGTTATTATGGGCGAAGAAGAAGGTACTCTTATCTCTTCACAAGCCTCAGATGAAGTAACTAACTAGATTAGGATTGAACCGTGATTAACGATATTCAAAAAGATGCTGCAGAACGTATGCAGAAAAGTGTAACGGCACTTGGCAGTCAATTATCTAAAATTCGTACAGGTCGTGCTCATCCGGCACTTTTAGATGGTATTATGGTGTCTTATTACGGTGCACCAACGCCGTTAAACCAAGTAGCCAACGTTACAATTGAAGACTCACGTACACTTGCACTAAGTGTATTTGATAAGTCTCTTGCACAAGCGGTAGAAAAAGCAATTATGGCATCTGATCTGGGCTTGAATCCTATGTCAGCGGGTGCAGTTATTCGTGTACCACTACCTCCACTAACTGAAGAACGTCGTAAAGATTTAATTAAAATCGTACGTGGTGAAGTAGAAAGTGGCCGTGTTGCAGTACGTAATATTCGTCGTGATGCTAATGGTGATGTAAAAAGCTTATTGAAAGATAAAGATATTTCAGAAGATGAAGCGCACCAAGCTGAAGATGCTATCCAAAAGCTAACAGATAAGTTCATCAAAGAGATGGATACTCAATTAACAGCGAAAGAAGCTGAGTTGATGGAAATCTAGGCAACTAAATTTATTAGTTTTGAAACGCCGTCTAGGGTATACTAGGCGGCGTTTTTTTATGGAATACTCGATATTTATGGTTCTTAACGCTGACAAAATTTCACAGCAATGTTTACCCAAGCATGTCGCTATAATCATGGACGGCAATGGGCGCTGGGCGCAGGCTAAAAACAGACCGCGTGTTTATGGACACAAAAAAGGTGTGGATGCCGTGCGTCAGTCTGTCCAATTTTGTACTAAATTGGGTGTAGAGTCGCTGACGTTATTCGCTTTCAGTAGTGAAAATTGGCAACGCCCAGAAGATGAAGTTAGTACGTTAATGGAATTATTTTTATTTGTCCTAAGCAAGGAAGTGAAAAAGCTTCATAAAAATAATGTAAAGTTAACGATTATTGGCGACTTATCTCGTTTCTCTGACACTCTTCGCAGCAAAGTGGATGCAGCGCATGCACTGACTGCAGATAACACAGGGCTTAAATTAAACGTGGCTGCAAATTATGGCGGCCGTTGGGATGTTGCTAATGCAGCTAAACAGTTAGGGAAACAGGTTGCTGCTGGACAATTAGATCCTAACGATATTACTGAGCAACTTATGGCTTCGCAAATGAGCATGCACGATCAGGCTGAACCTGATTTGCTGATCCGCACTGGTGGTGATTTGCGCATAAGTAACTTTTTATTATGGCAAGCAGCTTATGCTGAGCTTTATTTTACAGATACGCTTTGGCCAGACTTCAATGAAGCTGCTTTTGCTGACGCTATCGCCTGCTACGTTGCCAGAGAGCGACGATTCGGTTGTACCGGCGAACAAATAAAACAATTACTCGCCGAAACCTAATTAAAAGGGTAACACTTTGCTAAAACAACGAATTTTAACTTCTTTAGTGCTAGCGCCTTTGGCGCTGTTATTAGTTTTTTATACACCACTGACTTTATTTAGTTACATCGCTGGTGCCATTGTTTTATTAGGCGCGTGGGAATGGTCTGCATTTATGGGGCTTTGTAATAAAGTCAAACGAGTGGCATTTGTCGTTTTTATAGGTATATTTTTAGCCTTGCTGAATTGGCATTGGCCAATAGAATCACTCTGGGTTGATGGTCAGTTAGTGGGAGATGCAAACTATATATTTACTTTGTCATTCTCATGGTGGATTGTCGCAACTTACCTAGTATGGCGTTATCCCGCTATGGCTAAAGCATGGAATGATGGTTTAGTGATGCGTGCAATTGCCGGTATATTAACTTTAGTACCATTGTGGCTTGCATTGAATACACTACGAAGCGCTAACTACTTAGAGTCCACGCACTTTGGCTCAATGTTAATCCTTGTCGTATTGGGAATTGTGTGGAGTGCTGATATTGGCGCTTACTTTACCGGAAAGAATTTTGGTAAACATAAATTAATGCCTAAGGTCAGCCCCAATAAAACAATTGAAGGGCTCGCAGGTGGTGTTGTTGCAGCGGTCATCTTTGTTTTGGCGTTTTGCCATTTTACTGACGTAGATATGGCCGTATGGCCAATTTACGCTGTGATGACTATTTTTATCGCTTTGTTTTCAGCGATTGGTGACTTATTAGAAAGCATGTTTAAACGCGAAGCTGGCTTAAAAGACAGTGGTTCATGCTTGCCAGGTCACGGTGGTATTTTAGACAGACTTGATAGTTTAACCGCCGCCGCACCTATTTTTGTTTTATGTTATGCGTGGACACTTAGTTTATGAGTTGTAGACAGCAACTAGTTATACTGGGTGCAACAGGCTCGATTGGCATTAGTACATTAGATGTCATTGCCCGTAATCAAAGTCAGTTCGAAGTATTTGCCCTTACAGCAGGTGCTAATGCTAAATTAATGGCTCAGCTATGCGTTACGCATCAGCCTAAATTTGCTGTTATGGCAACAACTGAAGCAGCAGAGCAATTAATTCAGCACTTAGCCGGTACAGATTGTAAAACGATTGTCCGCAGTGGCTCTGATGCAATGAGTGAGATGAGTGCTCACCCAGATGTTGATGCCGTGATGTCTGCCATTGTCGGCGCCGCGGGTTTAATACCCACTTTAAGTGCGGTGACTGCAGGTAAAAAAGTACTCCTTGCAAACAAAGAATCTTTAGTGATGTCAGGGCAGTTATTTATTGATCAAGTACAACAGCATAAGGCTACGTTACTGCCAATAGACAGTGAGCATAACGCAATTTTTCAATGCCTACCTAGTGCATTACAGGGCTCGCAAGGTAATGCTAAAATAGCGCAGCATGGCGTGAGTAAAATTTTACTTACAGGTTCTGGTGGCCCATTTCTTACTCGTGATATAGACACCTTGGCTGCTGTGACGGTCGCTGAAGCGGTTGCCCACCCAAATTGGTCTATGGGACAAAAGATTTCTGTTGATTCAGCCACCATGATGAACAAAGGTTTAGAGTTTATTGAGGCCAAATGGTTATTTAATTGTTCAGCACAAGATATTGACGTGGTGATTCACCCACAAAGTATTATACATTCAATGGTACAGTACCAAGATGGCTCTGTACTGGCGCAAATGGGTAATCCTGATATGCGCACCCCAATTGCACACGCACTTGCATATCCGCAGCGTATTGACGCAGGAGTTAAACCATTAGACTTCTCACAAATTGCCGACTTTACGTTTACCAAACCTGATTTTACTCGATACCCTAATTTAGCCTTGGCAATAGCAGCGTGCGAAGCCGGGCAAGGCGCAACAACCACTGTTAATGCGGCTAACGAAATTGCAGTTGCTGCTTTTCTAAATGGTGATATCGCTTTTACAGATATATACCGCGTTAATGCACAAACACTTGAGGCAACAACCGATGTAAATGTGCATACGCTCGATGAAATCTTAGCGTGTGATCAATTAGCACGCGAACAAGCTACACAACAAATACGCAAGGTACAACGCTAATATGTTCGATTTTTTCTGGAATCTAGGTTCGTTCATTCTGGCATTAGGTATTTTAGTTACCGTGCATGAATATGGTCACTTTTGGGTGGCGAGAAAAGCGGGCGTAAAAGTACTGCGTTTTTCTATTGGCTTTGGTAAACCATTGTTAAAGTGGCACGACAAACAAGGCACTGAGTATGTAATCGCAGCAATCCCACTTGGCGGCTATGTTAAAATGCTTGACGAGCGAGTTGATGAAGTACCTGAATCTGAGCGTCACCTTTCATTTAATGCCAAGTCAGTTCAGGCGCGTATTGCTATCGTTGCTGCCGGGCCTATGGCAAATTTTACTTTTGCTATTTTTGCTTTAGCCGTTATGTACATGGTCGGCGTGCAGTCAATCAAGCCGGTAGTTGGTAGCGTTAATGAAGGCAGCCGAGCAGAACTGGCGGGTATTACTGCAAAGCAGCAAATTATCAAAATTGGTGATGACGAAATAGCAACCTGGCAAGATGCGACATTTTCATTTATGGCAAGCTTAGGGGATAGTAATGTTGCTGTAACAGTGCGCGATGAACAATATCAAGAACAAGTAAAAACCATAAATATTGATGGCTGGAAGTTAGACCAACAAGACGTGCCACCTCTAGCGTCATTGGGTATTGTGCCGTTTAGACCTAATGCAACTTTAGAGGTAGCAGCAATTACTGCAAACTCGGCAGCTGCTGAAGCAGATTTAAGAGTTGGCGATACAATTATTATGGTAGGTGATGAAACAATAAGCAGTTGGCAGCAATTAGTTAATCTTATTCAGCAATCAGCTAACAAATCATTACAATTTAGTGTAAAAAGACAAGATAGTATAAAGCAGTTGGTCGTTACGCCTAAAGCGCGTAATGGCGCAGACGGACAGCAACAAGGCTTTTTAGGTGTCGCACCTGTTGTTGAGCAGTGGCCAGCGGGGTATATAGAGACTAGACATTATGGTCCACTCGATAGTATTGTGCTGGGCATAACAGAAACATGGCGTTTAATTAGTTTAAGTTTTGACATGATCGGTAACTTAATTACAGGTCAAGTGTCAGTGAAAAATTTAAGTGGTCCAGTTGGTATTGCCGTTGGGGCTGGAACTAGCGTAAGCTATGGTTTTGTTGCCTTTTTAAGCTTTTTAGCATTAATTAGTGTTAACTTGGGTGTATTTAACTTATTACCCTTACCAGTGCTTGATGGTGGTCACTTAATGTATTACATAGTTGAACTTTTCCGTAAAAAGCCGGTCTCTGAAAAGACACAAGAATTTGGTTTTAAAGTGGGAGCCTTGCTACTCATTTTTCTAACATGTTTCGCTTTGTTCAATGATGTATCCCGTTTATAGAAAATAGCGACGGTCTCGAATTAGAACACGATTGTAAAACACCGTATGTTGGTGTTGAGCGGTAATACAGTTGTAAAGGATAAAGATAATAAAATGGCTATAAAAAAACATTTGGCAGTAACAAGTTTATTAGGGGCAAGTTTTGCAGCCCTTGGCCAAGACTCCTTTATTGTTGACGATTTAAAAGTTGAAGGTTTACAGCGTGTGGCACTCGGTGCTGCGTTAACGCATATCCCTATCAATGTCGGTGACAGTGTAGATGACTATACAATTTCAAAAACAATTAAGTCATTGTATGGCTCAGGTCACTTCGACAATATAAAAGCCTTGCGTGATGGCAATAATGTTATTTTTAGAGTAACTGAACGCCCGACTATCAGCGCAATAGAGTTTGATGGCAATAAAGATATTAAAGACGAGCAATTAAATCAGTCTTTAGAGCAACAAGATATTCGCCAAGGTGAGCCACTTGATAAAACCGTGGTTGATAATATTGAAAAAGGCTTAATTGAGTTCTTTCATAGTATTGGTAAGTACAACGCTAAAATAGATATCAGTATTATTAAATTACCGCGTAACCGAGTAAAACTTAAACTTGAATTTGACGAGGGCGACGCAGCTTCAATTCGTCAAATTAATCTAGTCGGTAATGAGTTGTTCTCGGATGAAGAGTTATTAGCACTGGCCGAATCACAACAAGATTTACCTTGGTGGCAGTTTATGGGGAGCGATCGTTACCAAAAGCAAACCATCGAAGGCGATCTCGAAAACATTCGTAGCTATTACCTCGACCGTGGTTACTTACGCTTTAATATTGACTCAACTCAGGTTTCAGTTAGCCCTGAGCGTGAATCAGTGTACGTAACGGCTAATATCAGTGAAGGTGTCAAATATAAAGTTAAAGGCTTTGACTTTATAGGGGACTTACTTGGCCGTGAAGAACTTATAAAAAGTGTTATCCCACTTCGAGCCGGTGAGCTTTATAATGGCTCAGTGGTTACATCCTCAGAAGAGTTTATTAAAAGTTATTTAGCTCGCTTTGGCTATGCAAATGCTGAAGTACGCACTATCCCTGAAATTGATGATGAAAATAAAGAAGTACAATTAACCTTATCAGTTAATCCAGGCAAGCGAGTTTACGTTCGTCGCATCATTGTTGGTGGTAACCAAAATACGGCTGATGAAGTACTGCGCCGTGAAATGACACAGCTAGAAGGTGCTTGGCTTTCTAATCAGAACTTAGAGCGTTCAAAGCTACAAATTCAGCGTTTGCCTTACATGGAAAGTGTTGATTTTAATGTTGTGCCTGTACCAGGAGTTGATGATCAGGTTGATGTTGATTTTACGGTAAAAGAGCAATCAGCGGGTAGCTTCAATGCAGGTCTTGCGTATGGTTCTTATCTGGGTCTGCAATTTAATATTGGAGTTACTGAGTCGAACTTCTTAGGCACGGGTAATCAAATTGGTTTTAATATCAATACTTCACGTGGTTCAGAGCGTGTAAGTCTATCATATACTGACCCGTACTTTACGCCAGATGGTGTATCGCAAGGTAGTAGCATATTTTATAGCAACTATGACGCCAGTAAATTTAGCTTGATTGACTATAAATCAAAAAGTTATGGTATCGGGACGAACATTGGTTTCCCTATTGATGCTGTAAACCGAGTTAACTTTGGTGTTCGTTGGATTCAAGAAGAATTGTCAGAGATTGCTGAATACGAACAAACCCGCGTATTGCGTGAAACATTCTTAGACCCTGAAAACCCAGATGCCGGTTTTGACTTTACTAAGTACGAGCTCAGTGTGGGTTGGTCACGTGTAACGGTAAACCGAGGTTTATTCCCAACTGCGGGTTCACGTCAAACACTTAATTTAACAGGTACAACGCCAAACTCGGATTTAACGTACTTTAAGCTAAATTATGACTCACGTTTTTACTGGCCAATCAGTGACAATCATCGTTGGGTATTCTCAACCCGTGCCGCATTAGGTTACGGTAACGGTTATGGTACTACTAACGGCTACGACCAAACATTGCCGTTCCAAGAGTATTTCCGTATCACTGAAATGGAACTACGTGGTTTTGATAGAAATACCATACTACCACGTGCTATTTCACGTACACCGCAATTAATTCCTGGTACACCGTCCAAAGATGGTACGCCAACAGGTAATATAGGCGGCGCATCAGAGTTTGATGTACTTACACCACAAGGGCGTATTGGTGGTAATGCCAAAGCCGTTGCGGGTATGGAACTTATTGTTCCAACTCCATTCTTAGATGAAGAGAATACAAGCTCTGTGCGTACCAGCTTCTTTGTTGATGCTGCTAACGTATGGGATACAGAATTTAACGTTGACCGTTATCAAAGTTTAGGACCGGATGAACGCGCAAAACTAGAGGATTATTCAGATCCGCTACGCTTTAGGGTTTCGACTGGTTTATCATTACAGTGGATCTCTCCGATGGGTCCAATGCTGATTAGTTTTGCGTATCCATTGCAACAAGAAGAAGATGACGATACGAAGACCATCAGTTTTAATATTAGTAACACTTTCTAAAGGAGTTTTTTGTGAAAAAATCATTTAAATTATCAGCAATTGCCATTTCAGCGACACTTATGATGGGTACATCAGTGAGTGCATTTGCTCACAAAGTAGGTATTGTAGATATGCAAGAAATCTACAAGCAAATTCCTCAAATGGCTAAAGTAGAACAAACTTTGCAATCTGAATTCGCTGAACGTCGTCAAGAGTTAGAAAAGCTACAAGGTGACATCCGTTTTGAAGCTGAGAAGTTCAAGCGTGAAGCTACCACGATGAGCCAAGCACAAAAAGATGCGCTACGTGAAAAAGTTGAAGGCATGCAAAAAAGTCTTGCAGAGAAAGGCCGTCCTTTAGAGCAAGAAATAAAAGCACGTCAAAACCAAGAGCTAGCAAAAGTACAAAAGCTAATTATTGATGCAATTCAAGATGTTGCTAAAGACGGTAAATTTGACGAAGTTAAAGTGAAAGACACAACAGTTTACTTTAACCCGAAAACTGTTTCTGACTTATCAGAGAAAGTTGTTGAAAAAGTAAGTAAGCAATAGAATACAAAGATGCAAAATTATACGCTTTCGCAGATTGCGGAACTTTTAGGCGCCGAGCTTGATGGTGACGGCGCTTTAGAAATATCAAAAATTGCTACTCTCGCAAATGCCCGCTCAGGGCATATTGCATTTTTAGCGAATAAGAAATATCGCTCGCAACTAGATGAAACAAACGCCAGTGCTGTTATTTTATCTGCCGCCGATGCTAAGTATTATCAAGGTAATAAGCTCATTGCAGCGAATCCTTACAATAGCTATGCACAACTTGCGCAAATAATGGATACTACCCCAGCCTCTGCAGCACCAGGGGTCCACCCCAGTGCAGTTGTTCACCCAGATGCGGATATCGCTAAAACAGCCTCTATTGGGGCTAATGCTGTGATTGAAGCGGGCGCGGTCATTGCAGATAAAGTGCAAGTGGGTGCCAATTGTTTTATTGGCCAAAATGCGAAAGTAGGGCGCAATACGAAGTTGTGGTCAAACGTATCTGTGTATCATAATGTTGAAATAGGTGAAAATTGTTTATTTCAATCAAGTGCAATCATTGGTAGTGACGGTTTTGGTTACGCAAATGATAAAGGTCAATGGATTAAAATACCGCAATTAGGCGCTGTAATCATCGGTGATAAAGTAGAAATTGGTGCGGGTGTTACAATCGACCGAGGTGCAATAGACGATACAATTATTAACAGTAACGTTATTATCGATGATCAAGTCCACATTGCTCATAACGTAGAAATTGGTTCAGGTACAGCCATTGCTGGGTGTACAGTGATCGCAGGTAGTACTACAATCGGTAAAAATTGTCAGATTGCGGGACTTGTTGGCATAAATGGTCACATTGATATATGTGATGGTGTTATACTTACAGGTATGAGCATGATCACCAAAGCAATAACACAACCTGGTATTTACTCATCAGGTATGCCGCACTCTACCAATAAAGAGTGGCGTCGTAATATTGCTCATTTACGTAATTTGCCAGAGATGAAAGGCCGCCTTAAAGCGCTAGAGACTCTGACTAAGTCATTAAACGTTGATAATTTATAAGGATGCTATTTTGGCAAACGAATTAAATAGCCTAGACATACAAGAAATTTTAAGCTTACTTCCGCATCGTTACCCAATGTTGTTGGTTGATCGTGTATTAGATTACACGCCGGGCGAGTCACTTCATGCAATTAAAAATGTGACTTTTAATGAACCGATTTTTACCGGTCATTTCCCTGATCAGCCTATTTTTCCGGGCGTACTTATTTTAGAAGCGATGGCACAAGCGACAGGCTTACTTGGTTTCAAAACAGTCGAAAACCGCAGCGAGAATGAACTATACTTATTTGCAGCCATAGATAACGCTCGCTTTAAGCATCCTGTTGTCCCTGGTGATACTATGCATTTACATGTAGAGTTTTTAAAAGAGCGCCGCAATATATGGAAATTTGCAGCAGAAGCGAAAGTTGATGGTAAGGTAGTGTGTACTGCTGAAATCATGTGTGCGAGAAGAGAGCTTTAATTGTGATCCATCCTACAGCGATAATCGAATCAGGTGCAAAACTAGGCGATAACGTCTCCGTTGGTCCTTACAGCTATATTGGTAACGATGTAGTTATTGGTGATAACTGTATTATTGAATCTCATGTTGTTGTGAAGGGGCCTTCTACTATTGGCTCTGGCAATCATATTTTTCAATTTGCGTCAGTTGGCGAAGCCTGCCAAGACAAAAAATACAACAATGAACCTACCACACTGATTATTGGCGATAATAATGTCATCCGTGAGTGCGCGACCATTCATCGCGGTACTATTCAAGATCAAGGTGTTACTAAGATTGGTAGCAACAACTTGTTTATGGCGTACACTCATGTTGCCCATGATGCGGTGATTGGTGACAACGTTATTTTTGCTAATAATGCCTCTGTTGCTGGCCATGTACATATTGGTGACTGGGTTATCCTTGCAGGTAACTCAGGCATCCATCAGTTTTGCAAAGTAGGGGCGCATGCATTTGTTGGTATGTACTCAGGCGTAAACAAAGATGTGCCACCGTTTGTAACAACGATAGGCACGCCGGCGGGCCCTGTTGCGATTAATACCGAAGGCATGAAGCGCCGTGGTTTTGAAAGTGATGAAGTCATGGCGACACGCCGAGCTTATAAAACACTTTACCGTAAGAGTTTAGGTGTTGATGAAGCAATTGCAGCACTGAGTGAAGATGCTGCTAAATATCCTGCAGTACAGCTTATGGTTGATTTTGTAAAGAGTTCAGAGCGCGGGATTATTCGATAATCTTACTGTTTTTTAAAAGCCACCGCTTAGCAATAATCGGTGGCTTTTTTGTATTTGTTTTTTAGCGATAATTCAGCCTTAGATCATTTAGTGTAAGTATACTAGGAACAACTTATCGTTGAGGGATAGCTTATTTTGTTCAGAGTGATCACAGCTAGTATTTTCATCAGTGTATTGCTTGGTTGCAGTAACGTACCATCATCGGGGTTAAGTGAGCAGGGTAAGGCAAGCTTTTATGCTGATATATACCAAGGTCGCCCTACAGCGAGTGGTGAGTTATTCAATCAACATGTAATCAGTGCCGCTCATAAAAACTGGCCTTTTGGTACTGCGGTGAAAGTAACAAACTTAGCCAATAATAAAACGGTTATTGTTAAAATTAACGACCGCGGCCCTTTCGTACGTGGGCGAGTGATTGATTTATCAAAACGCGCGTTTAGCCAAATAGCAACCCTAAACGATGGACTGATTGATGTCCGTATAGAAGTATTGAAATAGCAAGCACAGTAAACTAAAAACGGGTTACTAACGATATATAATCTGGTTCAGTTTTTAGTAATGACTGGTGAGAATTCACGGCTCTGACCTCACCATTTTCAAGCCATATTACTTGGTCCATGGTGCTCAAAAGTTGCGGATCATGGGTAATGGTAATAATAGTTTTGTCCGCCATGACATTCATAACAGTATCTATTACGGCATGTTTAGTTTGGTTATCTAAGCTTTCGGTTGGTTCATCAAGAACAACAATTGCGCTGTTTCGAAGTAATGCTTGTGCAATGGCTATTCGTCGTGCTTGGCCTTGCGAAACTGTACGTCCAGCTGTGCCTAAACGTGTTTTTAAACCATCAGGTAATTGTGCTAGCCATGACCCCAATTGAGCTTGTTCACAGGCTCGTATTAGTGCTTCATCGCTCGCTGTTGGCATTGCATACCTTAAATTCTGTGCTAATGTTCCATCAAATATATGGTGCTGCTGTGCAACGATAGTAAGTAGTTCATACCGATTATCAGTTGATAGCTGGTTAATATTGATTGAGCCTTGCTCACTAAGTAGCTCTATTTGACCATGTTGTACCGGCCACAAACCACTTAGTAGGTTTATTAACGTACTTTTACCGCTGCCACTTGGGCCAACTAAGGCAATCTTTTGTTTTGCTTTAATGGTTATATTTACTTTACTTAACGCTGAATTTTGGGTGTTATAGCAGTAATCAATATCGGTAAAATTAATACCGAGAGGTAGGTTTTTTACATCTACTGTCGGTTTATCAACGTCATCACTCAGTTTATCTTCAAGTTCAAAAATACGTGCGGCAGCACTGAGGGCGCTAGGTAATTGGATAAACGCATTAGGTAAGTTTAATACGGTTTCAAAGCTAGCTAATACAAATAGACTCATCATTGCCAGCTCTACGTTTGCTATCTCAGCACTGCTTACTAGCGGCACTAATATAATAATACTGCCCAGCATAGTCAGTTGGGTGATTAATAATGTAAAACCATCGCTATTGGCCAGTGCCCCGTGGCGCTTTTGAATATGTTGATTATAGAGCTCACTGGCTTTATTACATTGATTACGTTGTTGAGCTGATGCTTGATATAGTGCAAGTTCACGTGCACCTTTTAAAGAGTCAGATAATTGTGCTCGCAATAACGCTGATTGCACGCGTTCTTGTGCTGCTGTTTTATTAAACTTATGCCCTAAAAATGCAGGAACAACAACGCCGACAATCATTAAAGAGCTAAAGCATAAGAGTGCCACATTAGGGTTATAGGCACTCATAAACAACATGACAACCGGAATACTGATTAATGCAACGATAATTGGCAATAACACATTTAAGTAAAATGTATCCAACGCATCTACATCATCTTGCATTCGACTTACTAAATCAGCACTGCGGCTCATGGCTAAGTCTACATTATTGAGCTTACTTAACGTTGCAAATACACTCACGCGTATTTCACTCAATAACAAAAATGTCGCATTATGAGTAATTAATCGCTCGCCATAACGCGATGCGGTTCTAACAATAGCTAAAAACCGAATTACGCCTGCTGGAGTAAAGTAATTCATATGCACAGATGCAATGCCTGCTGCGGCCATAGCGGCTAAAAACCAGCCAGATATTGCCAGTAAGCCCACATTTGCAAGTACCGTTAGGGTTGATAAAAACGCGCCGAGTAGAAGCATTCCAGCGTGAGGCTTACATAACTTTAGTAAGCGAATAAAATTAGTCATGTTGCGCACCTGCATGGGCTAATTGCCACAGCTTTCCATGTTGCTGATAAAGTTGCTGGTAATTACCTTGTTCAATTATTTTTCCTTGTTCTAAAACATAAATGTTATCTGCATTTGTTATAGTGTTTAAGCGGTGCGCAATAACCAACACCAAATGATCTTTAGCGTAGTCAACAATTGCCGAGTTGATCAGTTTTTCAGTTTGGCTGTCAAGATGCGCACTGGGTTCGTCTAGCATGAGGATAGGCGCGTTTTTTAAAAAGGCGCGTGCTAGCGCGATGCGTTGCTTTTGCCCACCAGATAGTCCTTCACCGTGTTCACCCAAAAGTGTATCAAACCCTTGAGGTAGCGTTTGTATAAATTCAAGCGCACCGGCTTTGATGGCGGCTTGTTCTAATTGTGCTTGGGTAGCATCGGCTTTACCAAGGCGTAAGTTTTCTGCAACACTCATGTAAAACAGTGTAGGCTGTTGGGGGATCCAAGCTATATGTTGTTGCCAGCTCTGGCTGTCCAATTTACATAGGGGAGTATCATTAATGATTATTTGGCTATTAGCTTGCTGATGAAAACCCAATAGACAGTCAAATAATGTACTTTTACCCGCGCCGCTGTCGCCTATAAAAGCCACTAACCCTTTGACAGGGAAAGCTAGGTTTATATTACTTAAGCCTTCTTTGCTTTGCGGGTAATAAAAGCTGAGTTGTTTTGTACTTATACTTTGTATAGGTAATGATAGCTTTGTTTGTTGCGCTGGCGGTAATTCTTCATCGGCATTAATAATATCAATCATATCAGCGGCAGCGCTAATGCCCTCTAAGCGAGCATGATAATGAGTGCCCATTTGGCGAAGAGGTAAGTAAAATTCAGGGGCCAGTAGTAACACAACAAAGCCTGTCGCAAAGTCTAGGGTGCCAAAAAACAATCGAAAGCCGATGATCACCGCGACTAATGCGACACTTATGGTGGCAAAAAACTCTAAGGCGAATGCGGATAAAAACGCGATTTTTAACACACTCATGGTCGAAGTACGAAAATCATCAGAAATTTTAGCTATATTGGCAAGCTCACGACGCGTAGCATTAAAGAGCTTTAATTGGGTTAAGCCGTTTAATCTATCAAAAAAGTAATTACCTAATACAGATAGCTGTTGCCAACGTTGTTGATTGATCTCTTCAGCCTTATGGCCAACTAAAATCATGAAAAAAGGGATCAGTGGGGCAGTAAATAAAAAGATAAGCCCGGCTTTGTAATCAGTAGGAAATATAATAACTAAAATAGCTAAGGGTATTAATGCACTGTAAGCGACGCTGGGTAAGTAATTAGCATAATATTGATGTAGAGCCTCAACACCATTGTGTAAGGTATTTAACGTAGCACCGTGCCCTTTCTGCTCGCTATAAATCGGCCCAAGCCGATTGAGTTTAGCAAGCAAGGTTTTTCGCATCGTATTTTTTATTTTCTGTGCGGCAAAATGGCTAATACGCTCGCTGAGCGCTAAAAACACAGCACGTAGTAAAATTAATCCGGCCAAAGGCCATAGTAGGTACGTAATATCATCTAGTTGTTTATCGGCAAACATGACTAAATGGACTGCATTGGCGATTAAGTAGCACGAGGCTATCATTAGCAGCGCGTTTAATGTACCAAGTAATATGCTTACTTTTAACAGGCGAGAACCGCTGTGACTATATTGCTTTAAAAAAGCGCGCAGCTTAATTTGCTGCGCGCGATCAGGACGGGGTTTAGTTGTCATTTTGGCGTTTTAGTCTTTCATGCAACTCAAGCTCATCCTCTGCAATGCTATCTTTGTGTTGCTGAAACTCATACCACATAACATTAATAACGCCTAAAGTGCAAGCTAGTAGAACGCCTAGTATCCATGCGAAATACCACATAATTTATCTCCTTAGTAGCTACCATGAGTGTTATTTTCAATTTCATCTTTAGTGACTTTACGCCACATTTTCACATAACACCAAGTTGTGTAAATTAATATAATTGGCACAAGAATTATTGCCACAATGAACATGACATTAAGCGTCAGATGACTTGATACCGCATCCCACATAGTCAAACTAATATTGGGGTTATTACTTGATGGCATAACAAATGGGAACATAGCAGTCCCCGCAGTCATAATAACGCCAACTAACATCAAGCTAGTAGAAGCCAAACCTAAAGCGGGCTTATTTATTACTGAGAAAATAATAGCCATAGTTGCCATAACAAGTGCCAGTGCTGGGAATGCCATTGTTAAAGGCATTTTCGTGTAATTATCAAGCCATGCACCTGAACTTGTCGTGACTACTTTAGCTAATGGGTTGGCATAACTTTGGGTATCACTCATTGATACAACTTGATAACCATCCATATTTGCAACCCAGAAGCCAGCAGCGGCAAATAACACAATAAATAATATTAGTGCGTAACGGCCAAATTGGGCAGAGCGCTGTGCAACTTCAGCATCTGTTCTAAGTTGTAGCCACATACCAGCATGTCCCACAAGCATGGCGACACTTATTACACCTGCTACAAGAGCAAACGGATTGAGTAAGCCAAAGAACGAGCCTTGGTATGTTATACGCATAAAGTTATCAATATTAAAAGGTACACCTTGTAGTACATTACCAAAGGCAACACCAAATATTAATGCCGGAACTATGCTACCTACTAAGAGTGCCCAATCCCAATTATTACGCCACTTTGCAGACTCAAGTTTAGAGCGATAATCAAATGCGAGTGGACGTAAGAACAGTGCAAACAATACCAGCATCATCGCAAAGTAAAAGCCAGAGAATGCCGCAGCGTATACCATCGGCCAAGCAGCAAACAAAGCCCCCCCTGCGGTGATAAACCATACCTGATTACCATCCCAGTGTGCACCAATGGTATTGATCACAGTACGGCGTTCTATATCTGTTTTACCAACTAGGCGTAATAAAATTGCTACCCCCATGTCCATACCATCTGTGATAGCAAAGCCAATGAGCAACACACCAATTAACAGCCACCAAATGAACTTTAAGGTTTCGTAATCAAAAATCATGATTGTGCTCCTTGATTTAATTGTTTATCGGTTTTCTCAAGTTCAAAGTAGTATTTACCTGTATGCAGAGAACTGGGACCTTGCTTAACAAATTTTAGCATCAACCAGCCCTCTATAACGGCTAGAATAATGTAGAAAATAACAAAGCCAGTAATGCTTAATAATAAGTCATTGACGGTCAGTGACGAGGTCGCTAAGAATGTAGGCAGTACCTCTGAGATTGCCCAAGGCTGACGGCCATATTCGGCAACAATCCAACCGAACTCAATGGCTACCCATGGCAGTGGAATACTCCATAATGCTGCTTTGAGTAGCCAACGTTTTTGTTCAATAACGCGATGAGCGTTGTAGTAAAATGACAGGGCGAATACAACTAGCATTATCACGCCGCAACCAACCATGATCCTGAACGACCAAAACATAGGCCCAACCCGTGGGAAAGAATCTTTAACCGCTTGTTGAATTTGCTCTTCGGTTGCATCAACCACATTAGGGGTATAACGCTTTAATAATAAGCCATAACCAAGGTCATCTTTTAGAGTATCAAACTTTGCAATATTGGCGGGAGTATCCTCGCCGTTTCTAAGCTTCTCAAGGTACTTATACGCAATCATGCCATTTCGAATACGTACTTCGTGTTTTTTCTCCAGATCACTAATACCAGTTACTTGCTCATCAAGCGAGCGTGTTGCTATTAAGCCTAATGCGTAAGGAATTTTAACCGCAGCATGAGTAACTTGCTCATCTGAGTCAGGAATACCGATAGCGGTAAATGCAGCCGGAGCTTCTTCGGTGTGCCACTCTGCTTCAATGGTAGCGAGTTTAACTTTTTGTACTTCGCCTACTTCGTAGCCTGATTCATCGCCGAGTAAAATAACACATAATATGGAGGCTAAGCCAAAGCCTGATGCAACAGAAAATGAGCGTTTTGCAAAGGCTAAATCACGACCTTTTAAGATGTACCAGCTACTAATACCCAACACAAACATGGATGCAGCTACATAACCTGCAGAAACGGTATGAATAAACTTAACTTGTGCCACAGGGTTGAAAACGAGTTCAGCAAAACTAGTCATTTCCATTCGCATAGTTTGATAGTTAAATTCAGCGCCCACAGGGTTTTGCATCCACCCATTTGCTATCAGTATCCACAGTGCAGATAAGTTAGTACCAATGGCCATCAGGAATGTTGCACCTAAATGCTGGCGTTTGCTTAAGCGCTGCCAACCTAAAAAGAACATACCAACAAAGGTTGATTCTAAAAAGAAAGCCATTAAGCCTTCAATCGCCAAAGGAGCACCAAACACATCACCGACATAGTGAGAGTAATAAGACCAGTTGGTACCAAATTCAAATTCCATCGTTAAACCTGTGGCAACACCTACGGCAAAATTAATGCCGAAAAGCTTACCCCAGAACTTAGTCATATCGCGGTATATCTCGCGGCCTGTCATTACATAGACAGATTCCATGATCACCAAAATCCAAGTCATGCCGAGGGTTAACGGTACGAAAAGAAAGTGAAACAGGGCGGTGATTGCAAATTGCAATCGCGATAGATCCACAAAGGCTTCATCTATCATTATTAAGCTCCTTAAATTTGACGGTTAGCTACAGCATGTTTCAGAAATTACTGAAAGTTCGTTAATGTTAATCTTATATTAAGTTTAGTCAACTAAAAAATAGTATAAATAACACTAAGGTTCGTGCCTTTTTATTTATATTAGATAATCCTAATGTAATACTAGTAATAAAAGCAAAAGTATTCAATCGTTTATTTTTTTTTATAGTTTTCTCCACTTTTGTACCTAATATTTATCGAAGGCTGAGCAGAACCGACGTGGATGGTATTTTTATAATTAAATTATTTATTAACTCGATGACATTTATCCTATTGGCAAAACACGTTAAACTGACAGAAATAAATGCAACGCTAATTGCGAACAAAATAATCAATGAATAATCAAACTAAACCGTTACGTATCGCCATTGTGGTAGGTGAGTTATCAGGTGATATATTAGGTGAAGGCTTAATTAAAGCGCTGAAAAAACGTTATCCTGATGCCATATTCGAAGGCATCGCAGGGCCTAAAATGCAAGCTCAGGGCTGTAGTAGCCTTTTTGATATGGAAGAGCTGGCTGTAATGGGGCTGGTTGAAGTGTTAGGTCGTTTACCTCGATTATTAAAAATCCGCAAACAGTTGGTGCAACATTTAATTGATAACCCGCCCGATGTTTACATTGGCATAGATGCGCCTGACTTTAACTTACGTATCGAAAAGCCCTTAAAAGATGCGGGTATCAAAACAATTCAATATGTAAGCCCCTCCGTTTGGGCGTGGCGTGAAAAACGTATTCATAAAATCAGTGCCGCGACGAACTTAGTATTGGCCTTGTTACCGTTTGAAAAAGCCTTTTACGATAAACATAATGTACCTTGCACATTTGTTGGCCATACACTTGCTGATGACATTGCTCTTGAACATGACGACAGTGCGGCACGTTCACAGCTTGGCTTAAACCACGATGATAAAGTATTAGCGCTGTTACCGGGAAGTCGTGGCTCGGAGGTTGGGCTATTAAGTGAGACTTACATAAAAACAGCCGCTGGCTTACAAGCGAAAAACCCAGATTTAAAAATTGTTGTGCCCCTTGTTAATGACAAGCGTAAAGCACAATTTAGTGAAATTTTAGCAGCCACAGCACCCAATTTAAAAATACAACTGTTGGATGGCCAATCTGACATTGCCATGCAAGCGGCCGATGCTATTTTAATAGCATCAGGTACTGCCACCTTAGAAGGTATGCTGTACAAAAAGCCGATGGTTGTAGGCTACAAGATAAAAGCAATGAGCTACTGGATTTTCAAAAGTCTATTTACCTTTAATATTAAATATTTTTCATTACCTAATTTATTAGCCGATGAAGAGTTAGTCCCAGAGTTTATGCAAAAAGATTGTAACGTTGATAATCTAACAAATGCACTTGAACCCATGCTCAATAGCGATAACAGCGAGTTAAAGGCCCGATTTTTAGCAATTCATCAGCAAATACGTTTAAATGCCAGTGAGCAAGCAGCGGCAGCAGTAGCGGAGTTATTAAATGCAAATTGAACGACCAAACCTAACTTTTATTGCCGGTGTTGATGAAGTCGGCCGTGGGCCGCTTGTTGGTGACGTGGTTACTGCTGCGGTCATACTTGATTCAGCAAACCCGATTGCAGGTCTTGCAGATTCAAAAAAATTAACAGATAAAAAACGTCAAGCACTGGCTATCGAAATCAAAGAAAAAGCACTTTGTTGGTCAATTGGCCGATGTAGTCCAACAGAAATTGATGAGCTAAATATTCTACACGCTACTATGCTAGCCATGACTCGAGCGGTAGAGGGATTAACGACTACACCAGAATTTGTTTTTGTTGACGGAAATCGACTGCCTGCTTTAACAATGCCAGCACAAGCAGTCGTAAAAGGTGATAGCTTAGTAGCTGAAATTTCAGCAGCCTCTATTTTAGCGAAAGTTGCTCGTGACGATGAAATGATTGAATTAGATAAACGTTATCCGCAATATGGTTTTGCAGGGCATAAAGGTTACCCGACAAAAGCGCATTTTGCTGCACTTGAGCAATACGGCGCAATTGATGAACACCGCAAAAGCTTTAAACCAGTGCAACGTGTACTGGCTATGCAGGAGCAGTAATGGCAGCTCCTGATTTTGTACATTTACGAGTTCACTCTGATTTTTCGATGGTCGATGGTTTGGCTAAAACCAAGCCGATTGTTGCCAAAGCACAAGAGCTACAATTACCTGCGTTAGCAATTACCGATCAAATGAACTTGTGTGGTTTAGTGCGTTTTTACGATACAGCCCACAACGCCGGAATAAAACCAATCGTTGGGGCTGACTTTTGGTTACACAGTCCAGAGTTTCCCGAAGGGCCGTGTCGACTTGTTATTTTAGCCAAAGATAATACCGGCTATAAAAACCTAACACTGCTTATTTCAAAAGCATACCAGCGTGGGCATCTATTTCACCGCCCTGTAATAGACCGAGACTGGCTGGTGGAGCATAAAGAGGGCCTTATTTTGCTCTCTGGTGCAAAAGATGGTGATTTAGGTAAGGCACTCTTAAAAGGCAACGCGGGTATTATTGAATCAGTGGTCAGCTTTTATAAACAGCATTTTAGCGACCATTACTATATTGAGCTTATTCGCAGTTCACGTGCCCAAGAAGAAGAGTATTTACATTTAGCGGTTGAATTGGCAAGCGTGGAGCAGTTGCCCGTGGTTGCCACCAACGAAGTGGTGTTTTTAAAACCAGAAAACTTTGAAGCGCATGAAATTCGCGTTGCCATTTTTGACGGCTATACGCTTGATGACAAACGTCGGCCTAAACGCTTTTCACAAGAGCAGTACTTAAAAACGCCAGAGCAAATGGCTGAGTTGTTTAGCGATATCCCTGAAGCACTACAAAACAGCGTCGAAATAGCCAAGCGCTGTAATGTAACGGTACAGCTTGGTACTTACTTTTTGCCAGATTACCCCACAGGCTCGTTAAAAATTGAAGACTTCTTAGTTAAAGTCTCAGAAGATGGCCTTGAAGAGCGGTTGCAGTTTTTATTCCCTGATGAAAATGAGCGAAAAGAAAAACGCGTAGAATATGATGAGCGACTAAAAATAGAGCTCGACGTAATTAACCAAATGGGTTTCCCTGGTTACTTCTTGATCGTAATGGAGTTCATCCAATGGAGTAAAGATAACAATATTCCAGTAGGGCCAGGGCGTGGTTCTGGTGCGGGTTCCTTGGTGGCTTATGCACTTAAGATCACCGATCTTGATCCGCTTGAGTTTGACTTACTTTTCGAACGTTTCTTGAACCCTGAACGTATCTCAATGCCGGATTTCGACGTCGATTTCTGTATGGATAGGCGTGATGAAGTAATCGACCACGTATCAGCGCTGTATGGGCGGGACGCGGTATCGCAAATCATCACCTTTGGTACCATGGCAGCAAAAGCGGTTATTCGTGATGTTGGTCGTGTGCTTGGCCACCCTTATGGTTTTGTTGACCGTATTTCAAAATTGATACCTGGCGATCCGGGGATGACCTTAGCAAAAGCTTTTGACGTTGAGCCGCGCTTGCAAGAGGCTTACGATGGCGACTCAGAGGTTAAAGACTTAATTGATATGTGCCGCATCCTTGAGGGGTGTACACGTAATGCCGGTAAGCATGCGGGTGGTGTTGTTATATCACCCACCACCATCACTGACTTTGCAGCCCTTTATTGTGATGATGAAGGTAAATTCCCCGTTACTCAGTTTGACAAAAATGACGTTGAAACCGCGGGCTTGGTTAAATTTGACTTCTTGGGTCTTCGCACGCTGACAATCTTGCAGTGGGCAATTGATATGACCAACGAGCGCCTTGAGCGTGAAGGCAAAAAGCCGGTTGATATCAACGCAATTCCACTGGATGATAAAAAGAGTATAGAGCTATTATTACGCGCCGAAACAACCGCGGTATTCCAGCTCGAATCGCGGGGTATGAAAGATCTGATCAGGCGTCTTAAACCTGACTGCTTTGAAGATATGATAGCCTTGGTGGCCTTGTTTAGACCAGGCCCACTGCAATCGGGCATGGTAGATAACTTTATCGACCGTAAATTGGGCCGAGAAGACATCTCTTACCCAGATGCACAATATCAGCACGAAAGCTTACAGCCTATTCTTGAGCCTACTTACGGCATTATCTTGTATCAAGAACAGGTAATGCAAATTGCACAGGTCTTAGCGGGTTACACGCTAGGTGGCGCGGATATGCTGCGTCGTGCAATGGGTAAGAAAAAGCCAGAAGAAATGGCAAAACAACGTTCAACCTTTGAAGATGGGGCAAGAAATAACGGCATTGACGGCGAACTTGCAATTAAAATCTTCGACTTGGTAGAGAAGTTTGCGGGTTATGGTTTTAATAAATCTCACTCAGCAGCCTATGCGCTAGTATCATACCAAACCTTGTGGATGAAAACGCACTATCCGGCTGAGTTTATGGCTGCGGTAATGTCGGCAGATATGGATAACACCGATAAAATCGTAATTTTGGTGGATGAATGTGAAAACATGAAACTCACCTTATTACCGCCGGATGTAAACGCGGGTGAGTTTAAATTTGCTGTAAATCAGCAAGGCGAAATTGTTTACGGTATCGGCGCTATTAAAGGGGTTGGTGAAGCGCCTGTTGAAGCAATTTTAGAAGCGCGCAGTGAAGGCGGCCCGTTTAAAGATTTATTCGATTTTTGCGCCCGAGTGGACTTAAAGCGTTTAAATAAACGTGTCACGGAGAAACTTATTTACGCCGGTGCACTTGATCAACTTGGCCCAGATAAAACCCAACCAGGACGTGCCACGCTGCTAGCGAGCCTTAAAGATGCGATGCGCGCTGCTGATCAACACAATAAAGCAGAATCTCTTGGTCAAACTGATTTGTTTGGTTTACTTGCCACAGAGCCTGATGAAGTTGAACAAGCCTTTATAAAAGCTACACCATTAACAGATAACCAGTGGTTAGACGGTGAAAAAGAAACTCTAGGTCTTTATTTAACCGGTCACCCGATAAATCAATACCGTAGAGAGCTTAAACATTACACCACAGGCCGTTTAGTCGATTTACAGCCAACTAATCGTGATGTGCAATCAACCGCTGCAGGCCTTGTTATTGCAGCACGCACACTAATAAATAAGAAGGGAAATCGATGGGGGCTTATAACTTTAGATGACAAGAGTGCCCGTATTGATGTACGCTTATTCCCAGAACAGTTTGAAATGTACCAAGATATGCTGCAAATCAACAATATCTTGGTAATATCTGGACAGGTCAGCTTTGATAACTTCTCTGGTGGCATTACAATGACCGCCAGAGACATATGCACCATAGCGCAAGCGCGAGAAAAACGCATAAAAGCGATCAAAATGACGCTAAATATGGTGCAAATCGAGGCTAACTTCTTCGATAATTTACAAAAAGTACTCGAACCTTATAAGTTTGGTACATGTCCGATTAGGGTTTTCTATCAACGTCCAGATGCGTTGGCTGAGTTAACCTTAGGTACAGAATGGTGTGTTACGCCTAGTGATGACTTAATTCATAAGCTTTCACTAATGGCTGCACAAGATGTAGAACTAGAATTTAACTAATTAGGTAGTTTAGAGCATGAGCCTCAATTATCTTGATTTTGAGCTTCCAATCGCAGAATTAGAAGCAAAAATTGAAGAGTTACAAAATATAAGCCGCGCTGGCGAATTAGACCTTGAGTTAGAAGAGGAAGTCAGCCGATTAAAAGAAAAAAGCGCCCAACAAAAAGAGGAAATATTCTCTAAATTAGGTGCTTGGCAGGTTTCTCAGTTAGCCCGTCATCCGTTGCGTCCTTATACTCGAGATTATATCGAGCGCATTTTTACGGAGTTTGACGAGTTAGCGGGTGATCGTACTTTTGCAAATGATCCGGCTATTTTAGGTGGTGTAGCACGTTTTGAAGGTCAACCAGTAATGGTGATCGGTCAACAAAAAGGACGTGATACAGCTGAAAAAATTAAACGCAACTTTGGTATGCCAAAGCCAGAAGGTTACCGTAAAGCATTACGCTTAATGGAAATGGCTGAACGTTTTAAAATGCCAATTATGACTTTCATCGATACACCAGGTGCATACCCAGGTGTTGGTGCAGAAGAGCGTGGTCAATCTGAAGCTATCGCACGTAACTTAAAAGTAATGGCAGCACTCAAAGTGCCAACTATTTGTACAGTTATTGGTGAAGGTGGTTCAGGTGGTGCACTGGCAATTGGTGTTGGCGATCGCGTTAACATGTTGCAATACAGCACTTACTCAGTAATTTCGCCAGAAGGGTGCGCATCGATCCTTTGGAAAAGCGCTGATAAAGCACCGCTTGCTGCAGAAGCTATGGGTGTTACCGCTGCCCGCGTTAAAGAGCTTGATTTGATCAACAACCTAGTCGAAGAGCCTTTAGGTGGTGCACATCGTAACTACGATGCAATGGCACGTAACCTTAAAAATCAGCTTAAACGTGACCTTGCAGACTTACAAGCGCTGTCGCTTGATGAAATGCTTGATCAACGTTACAAACGATTAATGTCATTCGGTTATTGCTAAAAAATAGCTCGAATGCAGAAAAAAGCCGCTTTAGCGGCTTTTTTGTTTTAAAATGTTTGTAAGCTAGGAGCTATTCATTAATTATTTTGCGGTTTAATTCATGCACTCAACACCCTTGTACCAACAAGTAAAAAGCACCATTGTCCCGTTTGTCGATGATAATCAAACGTCATTTACAATCGCGCTCTCAGGTGGGGTGGATTCTGTGGTGTTATTGCATGTGATGAATGAAATGAAACGTGAAATACCAGCGCTACAACTGAGTGCGGTTTACGTTAATCATGGCTTGAGTAACTATGCTGATGACTGGCAAAGGTTTTGTGCTGATTTATGCCGACAATTAAATGTCGCATTTACGGCTGCGCCAGTATCCATCGAGCAACGTTCACGCACGAGTTTAGAAGAGCAAGCCCGTGATGCACGCTATTTAGCATTAGATGAGTATAGCGCTAATGGCAGTGTTATTTTATTGGGCCAGCATTTGAATGATCAGCTTGAGACTTTTTTACTACGCCTTAAACGCGGCTCAGGTTTGAAAGGCTTAGCATCTATGCGGCAAACCCGCAGACTTAGCAGTGGCCGTGTTTGCTTTAGACCGCTATTAAATGTTACACGCTGCGCAATAGAGTCATTCGCGAAAGTGTTTTCGCTTGCGCATATTACCGATGATTCCAACACAGATGAACGCTTTGATCGTAATTTTATCCGGCAAAAAGTGGTGCCAGTTTTATCGGATAAATTTACCGGTTTTGAAAAAAGCGCCTCACGTAGCATTAGTTTACTGCAGCAACAGCAAGATTTACTGCATGAATATAGCTTGCAAGATTTAGCTAAATGCCAAAATGAAACTCAAGGCTTAAGCTGCGGCGAGCTTGCAATGTACAGTGCTGCACGCCAAGCAAATGTATTACGTTGTTGGCTTGAGCAGTTTACTGCCTTAATGCCATCGCAAAAGCAAACTGAGCAAATCTTAGAGCAAGGGATTAATGCACAGGTTGACGCACAATTAAAAATACAATTAAAAGACGGAGACATCTGTCGTCATCAAAGTTTTTTGTATTTTGTAAAACACCAAACGCAAGAGCCTCTGGTTGTAACTGAGCGCTCTGATAATACTTTTATTCTAAATAACGGCGCTCATATTAGCGTAGTGCAAGGGAAGGGGGTTAGGCTTCCTCAAGCCGATGAGCATGTAACAGTGAGATTTGATTACCCTCAGGAAAAAATAAAACCTTTGAATAAACCCGGCCGTAATACCTTAAAGCACTGGTTTAAAGATGCAAAAGTAGCCCCTTGGTTACGAGCCAGTGTGCCACTTATTTTTTATAACGACGAATTAGTTCAAGTCGTCGGTTACTTCATCAGTGCAAATCATGTTAGCGATGAAGGAATTTTTTGGGAGTACCATACATGAACCAGCAGCCTCATGTCGGCTTATCACTTGTTAATAAAGCACCGCTTGGCTTGTTAGTAACAACATTGATTGCAATAGCAGCAGGTTTTTTATTTGAAATCGACTTACTAACTTTACTCTATGCGTTTATAGGTGGTCTAGCCTGTGGAATTATTTTAATCGCTTATTGGCTGGGTAAAGGGGGAGTTTATTTTATTGCTGGGGTGAGCGTGCCGTTATTATTGGTGGTCATGATGCCACTTGCCACTATGGCAGCGTTACTTTATTTAGTGAGTGGGTTCTTTTTTGGTTTTTGCTTAGCGTTACTAGGTTATAAGCTAATAAGTAAAGGTTAAGCGCCTTGGGGGCTAGGCGCTATCTATTTTGTTAATACGCTCTGGCGCAGTTTCTACCCGCGGCTTTAGCTTTGTATAAGCCTTTATCAGCGCGCGAAAATATCTCATCTTCACAATCATGGCTATTTACCAAAGTATAGCCAATACTCGTGGTGACTTGGTATTGTGCCATAACACTTGAGTCACCGACTAAACGCATTATGCGCTGCGCAATGACTTTATTAGTAATAAATTCAGGATCGTCGATTAAAATAGCAAACTCGTCGCCACCAAAGCGAAATACTGAGTCGGTGCCGCGAATACTGGTTTGTAATACTGTTGCAAACTCTTTTAATACGTCATCGCCAATTTTATGACCAAAGCTGTCATTAACTTGCTTAAAGTTATCTAAATCAAGCAACATCAAACTAAATGGACGATGCTGACGTCGACAGCGTTCCAGCTTTTCTAATAAAATGTCATTAAATTGGCTGCGGTTATTTAACCCCGTTAGCGTGTCTTTAGTGGCTAAACGTAACACGCGGTTATACATTAACGCATTTCTCAAGGGGTACACTAAGGCATTATGTAATCCCACTAGCTTAGCTTCAATACTCCCTGTTAGTGGATACTGACTAAAGTAAATCAATTGCCCTAAATGCTCATTGTTTATATCTAAATCAAACGAGTAGGGTGAATTGGTATTATCACTGTTATTAACTTGGGTCACACCTTGCGACGATTGAAACTGCATACCTGAAAAATTAATAACTTGCTTGGCATTTTCTGCGTAAATGCTGAGTATTTCCTCAATATTTAACGTAGTTTGTAGCTTTGCAACTAAACTATGAATAGCCGCAGGCTCATTATTTCGGTAATGCTCTGCCGAAAACGGCAGGAACTCGCCACGTGCCGAAATGCGTTGCGTCAAAATATGGACGTTTTCCACTGAAATCTCCCCCCAGGAGTGGTTATAACTTAAATAAAGCGATTTTTGTGCCACTATTTCAAACTGGCTGAAAAACAAATTGCCCCAGAAGTTAAAATCCTTTTGCGTACGAGAGACGACAGTGAGCTCGAATTACAACAAGTGCTGGGTGTACCAGAAGTAGTGCCAGAGACTCTTGAAGCCAGTTTAATATTGGTATCACATGTGTTGTATATGTCAGGTGTGCCAATGACCCGTATCGTTAGAAGAGAGAGTAAAGAACGTAGACATCGCTATAAGTATTTACATGGCTTTTTTGCTGGCGAAGAATTTAGCAAAGAGGATAATAATGCAGAGCGACTAGAGTACTTACATGCCATAGCATTACCTGAGGGGGCGTTTTCGGTTGATAAAAGTATTAGTGAGCTTAATTTAGAAAAGCGCAGAGTAACGGTAAGGGCTTTGCGCCGCCAAGGCCGTGAAATAGACTCGCCCTCACAACATACTATTTTACTCACCGGCGACATCTTAGTACTTCAAGGCAAGCCTAGGCGAGTAGAGCGTTACCTTATTGATGGCAGCGAATAATTTAATCTAGCTCTAAAAATGCCCTGATCTGTGGAAGTTTTTCTATACCATCTTTATAGCCTATTTCAATTAAATGTTGGGTATAGCGTTTTTCGAATAATAAGTAACTGGTTAAACTCGACTGAGAGCGTTTTTTTACACCAATCATACGCAAGAGCATTTTGATGGGCAGCGGCATATCATCATAATACTGAGCAGCAATGGCATTAAAGTTCTCTGATGGGTTTATCACACAGGTATCTATTTGTTTTAGCTCTTGGTGTTTATCACGTCCTGGCATGAGTCCCAATGTACGGTTTATTCGTTGTAAGCGCTCTAAGTCTGATTGCAAGGTATCGCTAAAAACACTATCAAGTAAATGACCCGCAATAGAAGACAACCCCGGGAAATGCGGCAAGTAGCCCGGTGGATGTAGCTCTTTTGGTTGATCAACCCCGATAATAAATATTTTTTCAGCGCCTAAATGCACACTCGGGCTAAGTGGTGACAGCTGATGAATTGAACCATCACCAAAATAGTGATTGTGTACATTAACACTTGGGAACACCATCGGAATTGCACTGGATGCCATTAAATGCTCAACATTTATTCGTGTCGCTTGCCCTTCACGCTTGGCTCGTTGCCAAGGTGATTGAGTGTTCGACTGGAAAAACGCCACAGAGTCACCCGTGGTATAACTAGACGCCGTAATTGACAATGCATCTAAATAATTACGGTGAAGGTTACGCTCAATGCTGGTTAAATCTAATATCTCGCTAAGTAACTTGCGAAGCGGCTGATTATTAAGCAAACTAGCTGGTGGATGGTTAATATGCTCAGACTGAAAACTGGTTAGCATATTTCGCGCTATATGGCCAAATACACTAATAAAGTCACTTTTATAAACCATTGAAGTAGAAAAGTTTTTCCAAACATGTTCGAGCTTTCGAGTGGCTAAATGGGCGCAAGATGCATAACACGCTAAAGCAGCTGAGTTAATTGCACCCGCTGACGTGCCATTAATAATGGTAAAAGGAAGCGGTGCTGTGCGAGGCATACTTTGCGCAAGTGCTTTTAATACCCCTACTTGATAAGCAGCCCGCGCGCCACCTCCAGTTAAGAGTAGAGCTACTTTAGGCTTATTTTTATCGACTTGTTTTATTTTCATGGTTGCGATTAAACTGTTGACCGTCTTTACTTTATTTATTGACTGTAAGTCTTTAAGCTAGAAGAATCAAAGGATACCTGAGCGAGAACACTTTTTTATCGCTTGATTGGGAATTTTACTCACTTAGTCGACTCTAAGTGTTTGAATAATGCATTTTAATTTTTATGGAGTTCGTATGTCAGATCAATCACCACAGCCAGATGTCGAAAAACGTCCACCAAACAACAATTTGTTATTTGCACTTGTTATACTGATTGTTATTGCATGTGCTGCCGCATTTGTTTTATTAAGCTCGGGTGAAGAGCCACAGCCCGTTGTTGAGCAAGCCCCTGTAGAGCAACCAATTCAAGAGTATAAAGCACCAGAGCCAAAGGAAACTGAGCCTGAACCAGAAGTATTACCAGAGCCTGAGGTTGTAGAGCGTCCACCAAGTAGAGATGCAGAGCCTGCTCTGGAAGTTAAATCGCTACCTAACTTAAATGAAAGTGATGAGGTGGTTGTTGCTAATATTGACGAATACCTAAGTGACCAAGTTATGGGATTATTGGTGACAGATGATGTTATTCGCCGCGGTGTTGTATTTATTGACAACCTAGCAAAAGGTAAAGTAGCTGCTAAGCATGCCCCAGTTGAACGCCCTGAAGAAAGTTTTAGCGTTATTGAAGGTGAAATACTCACGATTGACCCTAATAGCTACGAACGTTATACCCCGTACGTTAAAATATTTACTAGCATGAGCGCAGCGCAAATAGTGCGTTTATACGAAGAGTATAAGCCGCTTATTAACGATGCTTATACCGAGATTGGCTACCAAGGTGATGCGTTTAATCAAACCCTTGAAGAGGCTATTGAGTTACTACTTGATACACCTGAGCCAAAAGGTGATATGCCATTATTACGCGACTCAGTAACGTATCAATATGCTTACTCAGAGTGGGAACGTTTACCCGCAGCACAAAAACAGCTATTACGCATGGGTCTAGAGAACATGAAAAAAGTAAAAGCCGTGCTGCGTAACGTACAAGCAGAACTCGATAAGCAACAGTAAGTAATAATTAAAATCGTATAAAAAATAGTGCGATTGTGTGTTTAACATGCAATCGCACTTTCTTTTTTGATTTCCCCTTGAATAAGAGTGAAAAAGTAGAGATAATCCCTCCCGCGCCAAACAAGGCCCTCAATGGTAGTCTTATTGGTCCTCTCGCAACACTAGCAGGCGAACCTGGTCAGGCCCGGAAGGGAGCAGCCACAGTTTGTGACGTGTGTGCCGAGATGTGGCTGGTAAGACTGCCACCCAAATTCCTCATTTGGTGTTGTTTGAAGTATAAGTTGACATATTTGTACTAAAAGATGGCATAAATTGGAAGTATAAGGTGGCATAGTCTAGTATTTAACCAAATGGTTAGATGGTTGACTCACATGTACAGAAGAAAACTCAAACACTCCCGTGTTAAAAACCTCCATAAATTTGCTAGTCAAAAAAATAAATCTACCTGTTTAGTTGAATCCTCTTTAGAGTTTGATGCTTGTTTCCATTTTGAATTTTCACCATCAATAGCCGCATTTGAAGCACAACCACTCGGTTACGAATATCAGTTTGATAACCGTATTTGTCGTTACACGCCTGACTTTTTACTTATCCACACAGACGGCACGCAAAAATTTATCGAAGTAAAACCACAAAGCAAAATTGCCGATGAAGACTTTCGTGCACGTTTTATTGAAAAGCAAGCCATCGCTAAGCAAGATGGACGCGATTTAATACTGGTTACTGATAAGCAAATCCGTGTATACCCAACACTCAATAACTTAAAGCTTTTGCATCGCTACTCTGGTTTTCAGTCTTTAACAGAGCTGCAAGCATCGGTGCTAGAACTTGTTAAGCAATACGGCTCTATTAAAGTGGGCCAGTTAGTTAACTTTTTAAAAGTAACTGCCGGTGAGCTACTTGCTACGGTGCTACGCTTATTATCACTAGGGCAGTTATTTGCCGACTTAACTACAAATGAAATATCAATAGAAACAGCAATTTGGTCTAACAATGTTTAATGACGGTTTGTTTGATGATGAATTTAACCAGCCATTACCAAAAGCAGAAACCAAACTACCTCAAAATTACGCCAAAGATTTACAAGCCCTTCCTGAAAAAATTAAAACTACAACATTTGCTAAGCTTAAATATATTCAATGGCTTGAGGCTAATATTCAAGGCGGTTGGACACAAAAAAACCTTGAGCCTTTATTAAAAGTAATGCCCGAAGTTGAGGGAGAAAAGAAGCCTAGCTGGAGAACCGCTGCACGATGGTATAGCGCTTATACCAATGCAGATAAAAATATCATGGCGCTAATTCCAAGCCATCAAAAAAAGGGTAACAGGGAGCGCGATACAGCCACCGATAAGTTTTTTGAAAAAGCGCTTGAGCGTTACTTAGTAAAAGAAAAACCATCAGTGGCTTCTGCTTATAAGTATTATGCAGATTTAGTTATTATTGAAAACGACAGTGTTGTGGGCAGTGTTTTAAAGCCTTTAACATACAAAGCGTTTAAAAACAGAATAGATAACTTACCACAATACGAAGTAATGATTGCTCGTTATGGTAAGCGCCTTGCTGATATTGCTTTTAATAAAGTAGAAGGGCATACACGGCCTACCCGAGTACTCGAAAAAGTTGAAATTGACCATACACCGCTTGATCTTATTCTATTAGATGATGAGCTGCATATCCCACTTGGTCGGCCAACACTCACTATGTTAGTAGATGTGTATAGCCATTGTATTGTTGGCTATTACTTTAGTTTCAGCGAACCCAGCTATGATGCAGTAAGGCGAGCAATGCTAAATGCGATGAAACCTAAAAGTGAAGTGGCAAAACTATACCCAGATACGCTAAATGAGTGGAAGTGTGCTGGCAAAATTGAAACTCTCGTTGTTGATAATGGCGCTGAATTTTGGAGTAACAGCCTTGAACTTGCTTGTGAAGAGATAGGCATTAATACTCAATATAACCCTGTCGCAAAGCCTTGGTTAAAACCATTTGTAGAACGCATGTTCGGCACAATTAACACTGAATTATTAGACCCTGTTCCCGGTAAAACCTTTTCTAACATTTTACAAAAGCATGAATACAATCCCAAAAAAGATGCAATCATGCGCTTTACGACCTTTATGCAGTTATTTCATAAATGGGTAGTAGACGTTTACCATCAAGATGCCGACAGCCGATTTAAGTACATACCAAGCCAACAATGGGATCAAGGCTTTAATACGTTACCACCAACAGTGCTGAGTAATGATGATCTTCAACAACTGGATGTTGTGCTCAGTATTTCAAATCATAGGGTGCTTCGTAAAGGTGGGATACGGCTAGAAAACTTAAGCTACGACAGTACTGAACTGGCCAATTATAGAAAGCAATTTAGCCACAAGGTATCTCAAGAAGTTTTAATTAAATTAAACCCCGATGATATTTCTTATATATACGTTTACCTCGATAAGCTAGAGCATTACATAAAAGTGCCATGCATAGATCCAAACGGTTATACCCAAAATTTAAGTTTGAATCAGCATAAAATAAATATACGCATTCATCGCGATTTTATTTCGGGCTCTATCGATAATGTAGGCTTAGCAAAAGCGCGTATGTTTATTCATAACAAAATTCAAAGCGAGTTTGAAGGTTTAAAAAATGCGCCAAAACACTCAAAAGTAAAAGGGGGTAAAGCATTAGCTAAGCATCAAAATGTAAATAGTGACTCACAAAAATCAATCACGCAGAGCAAACACGTAGAGGTTAAAAAGGTTACACCTAAAGAGCAACCAGCTGATAGCTGGGATGACTTTATCTCAGACCTAGATGGATTTTAATTATGCTGACCGACAAACAAAAAGAAAAGCTTAATGAATTTCGCGATGTATTTATTGAATACCCAATAATAAGCACGGTATTTAACGACTTTGACAGATTAAGACTTGGTAAAGGGCTAACAGGTGAAAAGCCTTGCATGCTGTTAAATGGCGATACAGGCACAGGTAAAACAGCACTAATAAAACAGTATAAAGAACGTCACTTACCGCAATTTATTAATGGAGTGATGAATCACCCTGTATTAGTCAGCCGCATACCGAGCAATCCGACATTAGAATCTACTTTAGCCGAGCTTCTTAAAGACTTAGGGCAAGTAGGCAGCACAGAGCGTAAGCTACGAATAAACGGTACTCGGTTAACGACATCATTAATTGAAAATTTAAAAACGTGTGGTACTGAGCTTATAATTATTGATGAGTTCCAAGAGCTAATTGAGCACAACCAAGGTAAAAAGCGCCGCGAGATTGCTAACCGATTAAAGTATATTAACGACGAAGCGGGTGTATCAATTGTATTGGTAGGTATGCCGTGGGCAGAAAAAATAGCAGACGAACCTCAATGGTCATCGCGTTTATTAGTAAGGCGGCAGCTGCCATATTTTAAATTATCAGAAAACCCAAAGCATTTTGTGCAGTTAATAATTGGCCTAGCCAACCGTATGCCATTCACCGAAAAGCCAAATTTAAGTGAGCAAGCAACAGTGTTTGCTTTGTTCTCCTTATCAAAAGGTTGTTTTAGAACATTAAAATACTTTTTAGATGATGCCGTACTTTACGCATTAATAGACAACACAAAAACCCTCACGACTAAACACTTGGTCAAAGCATTTGATGTGCTCTTCCCTGATATACCAAACCTATTTACTTTGCCAGTTGCAAAAATTACAGCAAGTGAAGTCGAGCGCTATTCACTATATAAACCTGAAAGCGCCCAAGACGAAGACCCGTTTATAGCGACCAAGTTTACTGACCGAATGCCGATTAGTCAGTTGTTAAGGAAATAACCTTACTTATTCAGCTTAGATAAATAAGCTGTCTTAATTTGTTGAATTATGGTCGATTATCAATTAGATTGTAATCTGCGTAAGTGATTCACTTATTCACTGCATTTAAGGTTATTAAAAATTCTCAGCTGTGTTATGTATGCTACATACATAACGGTGACTATGTCATCTACGCTCAGGGCCCCACCACGCCTCCGGCTGGCGGAGGCAATAGCAAGCTATGGATCAGCCGTACCGAAGTTTAACCAGTGGTTGCTGAGATTTGACTTAAAGAATGTGATGGTTAACCTTTAGCCTAGAGAAACGGTATAAAAGCGCATGCTTGGTACGGCATCCAACCAAAATGGTATTATATGGAAATTAAGTATTACCGAGGCGACCCAATTAAAAAGCTTGAAAACTTTATATCTTTTCTAGATTTAGAAGATGATTATGAAGCTTTTATATCCTCAAATAGCTCTTCTAGATATCGTGAACCTGTTAAATCTGCATATAAAAGTGATGGTTCTAAGAGAAGAGTTTTATGTCCTAATAAATTGACCAGAAAATTTCAGAGAAGAATCAATAACCGCTTTTTCAAGCCTAAAATAATTTGGCCTGAGTTTGTATACGGTTCTATACCAAAGTTAATTAATGGAATTGAGGATAGCAGAGACCACATCAAATGTGCTGAAAAGCATTGTGGAGCAAAAAGCCTTTTAAAAATGGATATATCAGATTTCTTCGATAATATTCATAAAGAGCATATAAAAGATATTTTGGTTAATACTTTAGATCTTTCAAATGAAGTAGCCGATTTCATATGTGATGTTTGTTGCTTTGAAAATACATTGGTTCAAGGCGCATTGACCTCAAGCTATGTAGCTAACTTAATATTTTTTGACTTAGAACACTTACTGGTTAAACGATTAGAACGTAAGGGACTTACCTATACTAGGTTCATTGATGATATCTCCGTTTCTAGTAAAGCTTCTAATTTTAATTTCAACACTGCAAAAAAATTAATTGAAGACATGCTTCTGCAAAAAGATTTGCCAATAAATGAGCAAAAAGAAGAGGTGTCTTATAGCTCGATAAAGCCCTTGATGGTACACGGACTTAGAGTTGAGTTTGACCAGCCACGTTTACCTGCTAAAGAGATTGCAAAAATCAGAGCAGAAGTACATGCATTAACAAAGAAAGCTCAAGAAAATAACTTTAGGAAAAGCAGAAGTTATCGCAGATCTTTTGATAGATGTTTAGGTCGCATTCACAAGCTAGCAAGGGTCAAGCATCCAAAACACGGCTACTTTAAAAACGCTTTAAGTGATATTCAGCCATTGCCATCGGCAGTTGATATAAAACATTGTTTTTTTATAATTAAAAAGCTCGAAACCTACCCTGATAGTTATAGGGAGAAATACTGGTACAAAAAAAGATTTAACCTAGTTGTTTATATGAATGGAATTATAAAAAGATTATATAAAGATAAATACACCGAAATAAGTGAGCGACTTAAAGAAATTGAGCCAAAGGATCGAAAATATGACATTGGATAAATTTAAGAGCATATTTATCAATTTGAAAAAACATATTTCGGTGAATTACCTTTTAAGCGTTAGAACTAAAAGCTGGTTTGTATTCCTTTTTTTACTTTATATTTCCCTACAGTTGTTGCTAGTTATAGGCGTTGCAATTGAATTTATCAATGATGAGAACTTAACTTGGGGATTATGTTTAACCAATTCTTGTTTAAAACTTGTTAATGAACGGTTCATCTATTCCCTATCTTTCAGTAAAGAATTGACTGTTATATTTGGAACTATACTAGCTGGATTGGGTGTGTATATTGGGTGGAAAACGTATGCTTTATCATTAGAAAATAGCATAATGTCAAACCATAACAACAACTTAAGTAACTTTGCAGAATTCTGTTCAGCTCAAATTGAACGGGATCACTTGTTAAGTCCAGAACGTATTGATTTGTATACATATTATGCTTTAGTGTTCCCAGACTCTAGAAGTGGTAAATTTAACTTTTTTAGACTGTACGATCGAAAATTAAATGACGTAATAGCTGTAATTGAGGACTCAAACCAAAGATACAATGATGCTAAAGATACTAACTTAAGATATAAATATACAAACCATCAAACAAAGCTAATAGAAGTTTTGAAAGAATTTGGTATAACAATTGAGCACAGACACCGAACGAGCTTTGATGAAATTGAGCTCAGCCTTTATCAATATATTGACTCAGTTACAAAACAATTTACAACTAGTAAAATTCGATTGGCCGGCCTGAAAAAAGATTATCTTTAACTTTTCTAAAAACTAAAATATCCTTAGTACACTTATGGGTTGGATACTAAGAGAATCTTAGCAAGATATGTTTTATAGCTAAGGTTCACATGGAAACTCCAACACCTTCACGCCTAAAGTCTGCAAGAAAAGCAGCTGGCCTTACTCAGCAACAGCTAGGTATGGCATTAGGAATGGAGCCAAACACGGCTAGCGCTCGCATGAACCAATACGAAAAAGGCAAACATGCCCCTGATTTCTTAACGATGAAACGCATCGCTAAAGAGCTAGATGTACCAGTAGCTTACTTTTATTGTGAAGAAGATGTTTTATCTGAACTAATTTGCGCGCTTGGAAAATTGAGTAGCACTGATCAAAAAGAATTGTTAATGAAGCTTAAGGAAAAGTAAATGTCAAAAGATTGTATGTCTAATACTAAAGAGCTTAGTGACGAAAAACCGAGTAAATCAGATTTATGGGATATTATTAAACGCTATGATTCTTATATCGCTACAATTAATTTTAAAAGTGGCCTAATTACAACGTTTAACTTCGGTATTTTTGCAGGCTTACTGCTCAAAGCATCCGACTTGCTACCTGATTCAGGTTTTTATATGTGGGCGATTGCTATTAATTTAGTTTTAATAGCATTGTTTAGTTTACTTAGTGTTATTTTTGTAATGAATAGCATTAAACCTAAGCTAAAAAGCTCAGAAAAACTGAAGCCTACTTCTGTTATTTTCTTTGGCTCAGTAGCTGAATATGAAAGAGAAGACTACCTCAAAAAATTTGAAAGCATGGATGCGAATTCCTTTTTAGAAGATATTTCAGGGCAAGTTCATGAGGTAGCAAGAATAACAAAGAGTAAATTTAATAGCTTAGATAAAGCCACTACAAGCACAAAGGTAAACCTCTTTCTTTTATTAATCCTTTTCATATTAATTGTTTTCGATACATTAGGGGTTACATTATGTCAAAGCTAAAAGGAGCTTATGGGTCAATAGATGAAATTTTAAAACAAGGTTTTGATCGAGAGAGGCGTTCATCTGAGTTTTTTGAAAGTGTTCAAAAAGCAAAGAGCTTTTCATTAGACTCGTTGAGTGCTGAAAGCTATCAAGTTGGTCTAGAATCAGCTTCTTCAATTTTAAATGTTAACTCGGGCTTGCCTCAAGAACAAAACTTTGGGATACAAAAAAGTATTCGTAAAGCTTTTGGTAAACCGGGAATTAATGAGCCTAAGATTGGGGGACACCCTGATTTTGATTATTTAGCTGATACTAAAACATTGAAAAATGGTTTTAATGTGTCTTTATTTATAGATATTAAAGGTTCTACTAAATTAGGTGTTACTTACTCTGCGGAAACAGTTTTTTTAATCAAAAATGCAATTATCAGGGCTGCTATTGAGACAATACAGGCATTTGATGGGCATGTACATCGAATTATGGGGGATGCAGTACTTGCTTTTTTTAGAAGTGATAAAAAGGCAAGAAATGCAGCTATTGATGCCATTAATTGCGGTACTTATATAGTTCAAGTGATGAATGAAGTTGTAAAGCCTTACTTTACAGAGCAAGGTATTGAAGATGATGTTGGTATTCGAATTGGTATTGACTATGGTAAGAAAGAAGCTGTTATTTGGGGTATGTATGGTTACTCCGGTGCTTCTGAAGTTACAGCAACATCTTATTATGTTGATATTGCTGCAAAGTTACAGCAAAAAGCTCCTAAAAATAGAGTTTTATTAGGGCAGTCAATTAAAGAGCTATTAGATTTACCTGATAAAATATTGGAAACTAGATACGTCCAATCTAATGGCGAGAAAGTGAAAAAAGAGTTTGTCGAACCAAACTACTTAGACGCTTCCGGCAAGCCAATTAATTATAAGCAATATTTGCTTAATCATGAAAAATATATAGCCTTACTACCAAGCCCATCTATTAGCAATTCTTCAGGGAATATAGAAATCACAGCGCATTTAAAAGATGATAAAAACTCTCCATCAAAGATGATTTATTTTCCGTGTTCACAAGTGGTTAAAAAACGCTTAGGTATTGATTTTAAAGTTAAATTTGAATTACCCAAGCAAGATCTGAATAAAGATGTCCGTGTAAGATTTAGAGTTGAAAATACAGGTGCTGAAGCCAGAGAAGCTGCAGAGAACTCGGATAACCATGAGAATGTTGTTGAAGCACATATTTCCGATGATGGTTATTATAGAGCGAGCCAGTGGGCAGATACTGGTTATCTAGGACTTCATTTTATGCATGTATCAGTTTTAGATGAAAATAGAAGGACTTTATTGCAAGAGGAGTCTTTTGGGGTTTTTATTGGAGATCCTCTTTTAGAAATTAATTAGGTACTTAATTTTGACTATCTAATTTATTTAGCCTAAACCTAAACTAAGATTTTCTTAGTTTAGGCTGGCGATGCACTTTTTAGTTCAAACAAAACCTTACCCAGATGAGGCGCTTGAAAGCTATTTACTAAGGCTTGCAAGAGATAACTCATACGATGGTTATAGTGAGCTTGCTGATATTTTGTGGCAATGGCTTGCAGAGCAAGATCATGAGCTTGAAGGTGCGTTGCCGTTGGAGCTTAGTAAGGTTGATGTTTATCATGCTAGGCAAGCGAGCAGCTTTAGAATAAGAGCGCTAAAGTTGGTTGGTAAGTTAGCTGATGTAAACGCTGGTGACATTCTTGCGCTTGCATGGCGGCGCAGTAACTTTAAATTTGGCAACTTAGCAGCAGTAAGTCGAAATGAACTGACTATTCCCCTTGAGCTACTTCGCACTGATAGTATACCTGTTTGCATTAAATGCTTGTCTGAATCTTCATGTATTCCTTTTTATTGGCATTTAAAGCCCTATAAAGCGTGCCATAAGCATAAAGCACAATTAACTACACGTTGTAAAGAGTGCCATAACTTAATTGATTACAGAGCTTCTGAGGCGTTTTTAGAGTGTGGTTGTGGTTATAAACTAACCAATAGTGAAAAATTAAATGATGCAGACTTTAAAATTGCAATTGCTCTTGCAGGTAATAACAGCCAAAAAATAGTTGGGTTAATATCTTGGTTTGCGAAGGTTAAGCAACTTGATGTAAGTGATGTTGATTTTAACCGTGCTTTTGTTAATTACTTTAGTACTTGGCCTGAAAGCCTTACCGTTGAATTAAACTTACTCACAAATAATGCGCGTCTCAAGCAACTCAATCCTTTTAATAAAACTAAGTTCAACTCTGTTTATGGCGATTTAATCCGTGATGGTCAAATAGCTGCAACAAGTAACCGTAAAAACAAAGTTCTTGATGAGATTATTAATTACTTTGTCGAATTAGTTGATAGTAACCCTAAAGCTAAACATCCAAATATTGCAGATGTACTGCTTTGTACTTTTGATGCCGCAGTATTATTAAACACCACTACAGAGCAAGTTTACAGGCTTCATCAAGAAGGCTTTTTAAACTGTGCTTATCCACAAAAAAAGCACGAACAGCTCAGAGCTGATAGCCATGTTTTTTATTTACGCCAAGTAATTGAACTACAGCAAGCATTTGCAGCTGAAAAGCCTCAAATAAAAAAACAATTTATAGCGCCGTGGTAACTTATGAACTTACAAGATGCATTTGCAATTGAATCACTAAAAGAAAAAACCACAGCACTTAGAAAGTTGTTTGCTCCATACACGCCTCATGTTGCGGTAGATGGCCTTGAAGTACAAGCGCTGACTGTGCTCATTAACCTAGTTTATAAGCGAAGTGAAATTGATGCTTTAACAAGCACAAGAACCGCTAAAAGTGTATTACGCGATGAAGTGTTATTGAGTAAGTGCATTAACGAAGTGAAATGGTTTCATACTCATAATTTAAAATACCCTGATATACGAGTAAGCAATCAACGTTTAATTAGTGAAGTTGTAAGTGAAGATATTGCGGGTATTTGTAGCCGGTCATTACCTTTAAGTTTTGGCTGGTCGCACAACAGTGCTGAAATTAATCATGCAAAGTTATTTTTAACCTCATTTATTTGGCAGGGCGAAGTGACTTGTTTAGCAAAGTTATTAATAACTGAAGAGCCTGTTTGGATTAATTTAATAAAAGCATACGGGTTTACTAAAAAGGCGGTTTTTGACATCGCGGTTAAAATAAAACAACAGTTGCCAGTAGCAGAACTCCCATTAGAAGTAAGCTCTTTTTCACCACAATTACAAATGCCATTTCAGCAAAGTTACCTTGCGGTTACGCCTGTAGTAAGCCACGTAATGCTAGCTAAAATTCAGCAATTAACAACAGATCGTAAGTTAAACTTTGGTTTAGTTGAGCACTCAAGGCCAGCCAATGTAGGCGATTTAGCAAGCTCAGTAGGTGGCAATATAAGAGCCTTGCGTTACTTTCCTAAAACAAATTCAAAGGTTATTAACCGCTCTAAAGTAGCCAATGATGATATTGAAAAAGCATTTAAAATTCGTGCGCTATTAAGCAGTCAATTTCAACAGGCGCTTTTGGTGTTAGTGGGTATTAAGCAGTTTAATACGTTAAGGCAAAAGCGATTAGCGCGAGTAGCAGCTATTAGGCAGGTACGTGTTAGTTTGCAGTTATGGCTTGATAACATTCTTGAAGCTAAAAATAACGCGCAAGAGCAAGCTTATCCTGAGTGGGCTAAGCATTACTTAGATCAGAATATTACTAACTGTATTAGCCAATTTAGTAACATACTAAATGAGAGCCTAGGTACTTTAAGTAAGCTCAAACGCTTTGCATATCACCCTAATTTAATGGGGTTGTTTAAAACGCAGTTAAACTATGTGTTTACTCATTGTACAACTGAACAAGAAACATTAAATGATGAGCAAATAGTGTATGTACATTGCCAAGATATGCGAGTGTTTGATGCCGAGGCAATGGCTAACCCGTATATTCAAGGTATGCCGTCACTTACAGCTTTAAATGGGCTTGCTCATAACTTTGAGCGTAAGCTAAAAAACTTTATAGACCCTTCAATTAAGTGTATTGGCAGTGCTATTCACATTGAAAACTATCAACTACATACAGGTAAACCATTACCCGAGCCAAGTAAGTTAAAACAAGTTGCTGGCCATACTCATGTGATAAGTTCCGGTATTATCGATAAGCCTAAATGCGATATAACACTCGATTTAGTATTTAGGCTTTTTGTACCAAATATTGAGCTTTTAGATAAGTTGAATAGTCAGCTTATAAAGCCCGCACTACCATCTATGTTTGCGGGCGGGACTATGCATCCACCTTCGTTATATCAAAATATAGACTGGTGCCATTTACATACTAAACCAAGTGAGCTGTTTAAAAATATAAAGGCAAAATCGTTAAATGGCAGTTGGTTATACCCTTCGAAAAAAGTAGTTAAAAGTTTTGAACAATTGATTGATGCCCTTAACGGTAACTTTAATTTAAGACCTGCTGCAATTGGCTTTGCTGCGCTTGAAGAACCCGTAAAGCGAGATGCAGCATTACATGAATACCATTGTTATGCTGAGCCCGTAATTGGGCTTTTAGAGTGTGTTAGCAATACATCAGTAAAGTACGCAGGGGCTAAGCAGTTCTTTCATGACGCATTTTGGGTTATGGATGTTCAAAAAGAGTCTATGCTTATGAAAAAGTCTAAGTTTGAGTATGAATAATGCAATTACCTCGGCACTTAAGTTACACGCGTTCGCTCTCACCCAGTAAAGCGGTGTTTTTTTATAAAACACCAGAGTCTGACTTTGAACCGCTACAAATAGAGCAAAATAAATTAGTTGGGCAAAAGTCAGGGTTTGGCGATGCGTATCAAAAGCAAAATGTGGCTAAAAATTTAGCGCCACAAGATTTCGCTTTTGGTAACCCACAAACAATTGATGTGTGTTACGTGCCCCCAACAGTAAATGAGCTGTTTTGTCGTTTTTCACTCAGGGTTGAGGCCAATAGTATTGAGCCTCATGTTTGTGATGACCCTAAAGTTATTTATTGGTTAAAACGTTTTTTTGAAACCTATAAAAAGCACAATGGCCTTAATGAAGTTGCGACTCGCTATGCTAAAAATATACTGATGGGCAACTGGCTTTGGCGCAACCGCCAATCACCAAATGTTGATATTGAAATCCTCACAGAACATTTAGACCCAATAATCGTTGAGGGTGCACAAAAGCTAAAGTGGCAGGGCAATTGGAAAAATAATCAAACAGCACTAATAACACTATCAGAAGCTATTCAAGAAGGGCTTAGCAGCCCTCAAAATTATTGTTATTTAGATATAACCGCAAAGATTAAAAATGCATTTAGCCAGGAGGTTCACCCAAGTCAAAAGTTTGTAGATGCTGTTGAACAGGGCATGTCATCTAAACAACTTGCGTACACCCAAGTGGGCGATAAAAAAGCAGCAAGTTTAAACTCACAAAAAGTAGGGGCGGCTATCCAAACTATCGATGATTGGTACGAGGGAGGCTACAAACCTTTACGCACTCACGAGTATGGCGCAGATAAGCAAATATTAGTTGCACACAGAACACCTAAGAGCCATTCAGACTTTTATTCATTACTCCCGCGCATTGCTTTGCATATTAAACACATGGAAAAGCATGGTTTAGAGCAAGGTGAAGAATCAGACGCAGTTCACTTTATTGCGGCAGTGCTGATCAAAGGTGGCTTGTTTCAAAGGAGTAAAGGTTGAAGCGCTATTATTTTACTATTACTTATTTACCTAAAAATTGTGATGTAAGCCTTCTTGCTGGGCGTTGTATTGGTATTTTGCATGGGTTTATGAGTTCACGCGAAATAAGTAATATTGGTGTGTGCTTTCCTAAATGGAATGAGCAAACAATAGGTAATGAAGTAGCGTTTGTATCGACAGATAAGAAGCAATTAATCAATCTATCTCAGCAAAGCTATTTTGAGATGATGGCTCATGATAAGTTATTTGGCTTATCAAAAATACTCGAAGTACCAGTAAACCAAAGCGAAGTCATGTTTGTTCGCAACCAATCAGTAGCCAAAGCATTTGTTGGCGAAAAGCAAAGACGGTTAAAGCGCGCTAAAAAACGAGCTGAAGCCAGAGGCGAGGTTTACAATCCTGAATATAAATTTGAGGCAAAGGACATAGGCCACTTTCATTCAATACCCGTATCAAGCAAAGGCAGTGGCCAAAGTTATGTTCTGCATATACAAAAAATTGAAAAAGCTGAACCCATAAATAATCATTTTAACAATTATGGCTTTGCTACAAATCAAACATTTCAAGGCACGGTTGCTTCTTTAAAGGCCCTTTAAAAGTAGTTATAAAATATTCATAGTTTTTTCAATAGCTTAAACTTATAGGTAAAAGTAAGTGTAGATCATATAAAAATCACTTAACAGTTTGGTATTTAAGGTAATACGTACTATTATTTATAGTGAACTGCCGAGTAGGCAGCTGGAAATTTTTGAATGTGGTCTGGTCGTTCATTACGATGGTGAACTGCCGAGTAGGCAGCTGGAAATTCTAAGTTAACTAATGCTTCTTTACGCAAATCGTGAACTGCCGAGTAGGCAGCTGAAGTTAGGCCGGGAAGTAAACAACCACAAATTGTAACTTTTAACTGCCGAAAAGGCAGAGGGTAAATAAAAAGACCTCAGCAAACGCTGGGGTCTTTTTAAGCGTTATAACCGTGTTTAAGGCTATTAACAACGTTCCTAATTAACCTTCTACCCGCAATTGTATTTACAAATGTTAAAGGTGTTTTAGAGCTAAATTGTAAGGAGCATGTATTTAGCCATTTATTCCATCGTTCAATATTTTCAAAGTAATCAATACAAGTTGATGCTAAATGAGCCAACTCAAAGGTATTTTCGCTCAAAGTTGCATTTAAACGTTTATGCTCTTTTTTATGACGTTCGAAAATTCTAGTATTTGTACCAATTGCTTTAGCAAAGGATTGAATATCCCAACGTAACTCAAGCCTAAATTTCTCAACACTTTTTATATCTAAACCACGCTGAATTAATTCAATTTCATCTAAAGGGTTTGAGCTTAAATTAACTTTTCCATTGCTAAGTATATCTACAAATTTATGATTAGCACTAAGTTGAATATCACTAGGCATAGATACCTCAAAGCCAGAAAAGGTTATATTTAATAATAGCACCTCTACTATCCAGCTGATAGTCGGGTTAGAGCGAGAAGCAGACGGTCGGTTAAGCTCGTTTTTGGACAGAAACGTGTCAGGGACTTTTCTAAATTAGCAACGCACAGATAGCAATACGTACGGCTGTGTTTATCAGACCTGTTTATTCAATAACTTTATCGAGTCCGTTCAAAAGTACCGTTCACATCACGCGTGTAACTTTCCCGTGTGCAATTCGTTATTAGCGCTTACATGGCAAGGCCTCTAGGTTAATACGACAGTGTAACCTAGAGTGCCGCCGCACCTGTTTTTAATGTGAAATGGTAGATACACCGGCAATTATTTTAATAAATACTCACCTTTTGCTTATTCGTAAAAGTGCTATGCGTTAAATTATGATTAAGCGGAACTAAGGCGACAGGTTAATTTTTTCAGCGCCGCAGATAGTTAAAAAATTTTGTTAGTATCAAAGAAACATAAAAAATGAAGGTAACCAGGCACGAGGCCTGGTTGAAAATCAACGATAGTAAAATGGCATGGATGCCACGTTCTAACCGCCAATCTTTTACGGCAATTTAAGATTACACTGCGGTTGGGGCACTATCAATATTAATGAGCACGCGAATGAAAATAGATATTCATTATAAAGTGAAAGTAGAAGGAAGGTTTTCTATTAATTTAATTTCCCTAATTTCTGTAGCCCAATTGGTTATAAGTTTAATAGGTTAATTGTTAGGTAGGGGGTATTGCAGGTCAAAGTGTGATACCCCATTATTTTAGCCGCTAAAATTAAAGTTTCACCGGTGAAACTCAGTTGTTGGATGAAGGTCTTGTGTTTGATTTTCTGCTATCAGTTAACAAATATAAAAATTAATTATTTATCATTATGTTTTCATTTTTTGACAATGCTAAAGGCGTGAACTATGAATACCTTTCAATTGATATTAAAAGGGAAATTCAAGGACTATGAAAATAAATTTAATTAATTGCCTGCTATCTGTAGTCATAGCAACTGGTGTAAGTAATATGAGTTATGCTGAGGAAGTTCCGCGCAGTCAACAAGTAATTACCTCCCTTCCTGTACTCACTAGTCAGAATGCTCCAGCTCCTGCCGAAATCAAAAACATCCGCATGGAGTCTGAATTAATGGCTCGAGCATCAGCTCCGCCGCTATCTTCAATGTGGGTATATGCTGTTGGTTCAACTGATTGTGGGTGGGAGTCCACTGTTGGTATGACAACAACTGCATGTGATCATGGGGGAGAGCAGCTGCGTACTGCTGTTTTAGAAATTGGTTATGGTTATAATCATATTGCTTGGATGAACGGTGGGTTACTTCCGAGTTCCACAATGTACTCAAGTACGCCTGTTTGTGTGACTGGTAGTAATTACACATGGCCTTGTACCGCTGGGCAAACTGTCGTGGGTTTCCTCAATGAATACAATGTCGATGGTCATCAAAACGGATTATTCAAATACCAAAATACTTCGACTAATTCGCCATGGAATACTATGTCAGTCCAGATCAGTATTCTTTGATTTATTAATGATGTAGGCCAGACATTCTGGCCTTTTTATATTTCTAAATACGAATGTTAACACCAGTACTTTTGTCTTGCATGATAGACATAGCTGATTCTAACATCTTCAAAGTAGTCTCGTCATTGCGTGACAGTGCGCCTTGGATGCCATCACGCGTTTTTTGAATGAAGTTATATCGTGTTTCATCACTGTGTGCACCTGCCAGTTCGCCTCCATTTACGGGTATTTTCATAGTCATAGCCATGAAAGGCCTGCCGTCATCGAGAGACATTTCTCCATTGCGGATTTGAGTGTTGGCCCAGTCCCGCATTTCTTGCCGGGTCATACTAGTGAAATCCGCCTGTTTTGTGCTGCTGTCAGTCTTATCATTGTCTGTTTGTGCTGCTGTTAATGCAGCCGAAAATGACGTTGAGGCCTCTGTTGAAGGCTTGGTACGCTGGTTCCCATTAAAATAATGTACGTTTGCATCAACTCGCATAGGTTCTTTTCCTTAGTATGATCGTATGAGTGATATTAACTGCAAAACCTGCGCCATAATTATACACTTATAGTCTTTTGAAAACGCCTTTAAAAAGTTTATTTAAATTAAGTTGTTGAAGGTAATTCATCGTAAAGTGAAAAGCTTAATACAGAGGTGTTGGACGGCAAAGGCTTTCCGGTAACTGGAATATTTACTAATAGGCTTGGCTCATAGGCCTTAAATTATTCAGGATAAAGCCTAATAAAAGAAGGTTTTGAAATAAGCAATATTAAAGTGAAATATTGGGATCGAGATTGATACAAAGATGAGGGATATAGAAATCAATATCCATTTCAATTTTTTGATTTCTTTTAAGTGATTTGCATTTTTAAGCGATTCATTTAGCCGCTGAATATTTAGTTCAACTTCGTGTACAGTCTCCTGAGAGACGAGCGCTAAATCTTTAATACTATCAACAGAGCTTTTTAAGTTTTTCTCTGTTGCTAGTATATGAGTATCAACGCTCTTAATTTCCAGTGATTTCTTCACATATTCAGATAAAGAAATACCTTCCTTTTGCGCCTCACTACTTAAAGACTCTTTTAATTTATCGTCAATTCGGATGCTTAGAATAGCCATTCTAAAATACCTCTGATGTATACGGGTGTAAACAAAGCGTATACGCCTATTTTTAAAGGCGCAACAGGTTATTTTAGATGAAAACTGTGTATGACAAAATGAGATAATAGGCACGCTGTCGAATGTATACAAATGAATCGCCCCGAGTTCATCGGAGACCAGTT